>NZ_JAVHUY010000019.1 GCF_031085175.1 Phytohabitans maris | reverse complement strand
GGCCACCAACGACAACCCCACCAACGAGCGGACCGGCCCATCGGCGCACAGCACCGCGTCACACAACTCGAACAACGCATCCGCACGCCGCGACATACAGCCCAGCAACTCCTGCCGAAACCACGACAGGTCCCCGACCGCGTCACCCGGACGTCGATCATGCACACTGACCACAGACAGCCCTTGGATGTTGACGTTCTTCCCTCGACAAGAAGAATGATCAACCAAGGGCTGTCCACATGATCGACCGGGGTCCACACCCGACCGTCAAGGTTAAAGATCAAGCTAGGCCCAGCGCCGTCGTCATGGCCCGGAGCGCTCCCGCCGGAGGCTAAACACGCGAACGGTGAGGCCGCGGGAACGCACCCGCGCAACGGTCCGGGCCACAACGGACGTCGCGGTAGCTCAGAATTTCCGGTCTGGAAAGGGCTAGCCGCCGAGCAGGCCGCCCAGGCCGCCGCTGCTCTGCTGCTGGCCGCTCCCCTGCACCGGAGGCTCCTCGGAGGGCTGCACGACGACGAAGCCCTGGCCGGCGAAGCTCATGGTGAACGCCTCGCCCGTGCGCCGCCCGATCAGCGTGCCGAGGCCGAGCTGCTCGGCCCGGTGGTAGCCGGTCTGCAGGTTTGCCGACCAGCAGACCGCGGCCTGCGGGTCGACGAACGTGGGCTGGTCGACGTTGAGCACGACCGGGGTGCCCTTGGTGGTCACCGCGATCCGGCCCTGCCCGGAGAAGACGCAGTTGAACAGGCCGGCGGCGGAGAGCATGCCCATGCCCTGCACCATCTTGATGTCGTACTGGAGCGTCGAGTCGAAGGCCAGCACGCTGGAGCCGTTGATGGACAGGGCGTCGCCCGGCTCCAGGTCGATGAGGTGCACGTCCGACGCGAGGTCGGCGAGGAAGACGTCGCCGCGGCCGGTCATCTTCATCAGCGGAACGCCCTCACCGGTCAGCTTCTGCTTGAGAAACTTGCCGATGCCGCCCGAGCCGAGCGCCTGAAACTGGACCTGGCCCTGGTAGGCGACCATGGCACCGGTGCGGGCCATGCACTCGCCATTGAGCTCGATCTTCAACATCTTGGAGTTTTGCAGCCGCATGCCGGGCTGCGCCGACTCCTTTTCGAGGTTCTCCGCAGAGAACAACGCGCTACGCATGCCTCGGAGAGTAGGCGGCGTCAGCAAGAGTTGACCTAGGCCGTTCAGGCCTAACCCCAGCCCAGCTCGTGCAGACGTTCGTCGTCGATGCCGAAATGGTGGGCGATCTCGTGGACCACGGTGATCGCCACCTCTTCGACCACGTCGTCCTCGGTGTCGCAGATGCGCAGCGTCGGGTTGCGGTAGATGGTGATCCGGTCGGGCAGCACGCCGCCGTAGTCCCATCCGCGCTGGGTGAGCGCGTACCCCTCGTACACACCGAGCAGCTCCGGCTCGCCGGGCGGTGAGTCGTCTTCGACCAGGATCACCACATTGCTCATCAGGCCGAGCAACTCCTCGGGCACCTCGTCGAGGGCCTCGCTGACCAGCTCTTCGAAGCGCTGCCGGCTCATCTCGACGGGCACACCCGTCATTGTGCCCGAACGCAGGGCTCACCGACGGCGCCGGAGACCCCGGCGCCGTCGGGGAAAGACGGGGAGGTCAGGCCAGCTGAGCGTTGAGCGTGATCTCGGCGCCGGGCGAGAGCAGCCGGGAGATCGGGCAGTTTGCCTTGGCACCCTCGGCAATCTTGAGGAACTCGGCCTCGTCGATGCCCGGCACCTGGCCGACCGTCTCCAGGTCGATGCGGGTAATGGTGAAGCCGGCGTCGGTCTTGTCCAGGTGCACCTTGGCGGTCGTCTCGACCGAGTCGGGCGTGAAGCCGGCGTCGGCGAGACCCTTGGAGAAGGCCATCGAGAAACAGCCGGCGTGGGCGGCGCCGATGAGCTCCTCGGGGTTGGTCCCCTCGCCCTCTTCGAAGCGGGACTTGAACGAATAGTTCCCCTCGTATCCGCCCTTACCAGTGCGGATACGGCCGGAACCCTCGGTGAGATTGCCCTGCCAGCGGGCAGATGCGGTGCGGATAGGCATGAACCCGACGCTAGCCCAATCGGCACCGCGATGCGACGATCCCGCTATGACCCGGAGGGTGGCGTTGGTGGGTGGCGGCGCCCTCGTGGCGGCCGGTTTCGTGCTCGCGCTGCTGGCGCTCGCGGTCCCCTGGGCGCACTACCGGCTCGCGGTGGACGTGCCCGTCGAAGGTTCGGATCTGCAGCACTCTGGTGGCATCGCCGTGTTTCAGCTGGAGCTCGGCTGGTGGTATGTGCTCGCCCTCTTCGGGGTGCTCGGCCTCGTCGCCGGCGCGGCGGCGGCCACCGGCGGTTCGGCTCGTGCGGCCGGGGTGGCCGGGCTCGCGGTGGGCGTGCTCTGCATGCTGCTGGCCAGCCTGGTCGGGGCGCGGGCGGCGGGCGCCTCGGTGGACACCGTCGTGAGCGGGCTCGCGATGGTCGACGTCCGCGCCGCGCGCGGTCCCGGCGTCGGGTACGGCATCGCGGCCCCCCTGGTGTTGGCGCTCGGTGGCGCCCTGTTGTCAGTCCGCACCCAGCAAAACTGATGCCTATCCTGGTTGAGGGCTAGCCAGGAGGTGCGCGATGCGGACGATCGAGCTGCCGGTGACGATGGAGTGGACACCGGAGATGCTGGAAAGCCTCCCTCGCGAGTATCGATATGAAGTGATTGAGGGAAGGCTGATCATGGCGGCAGCAGCGATGCGTGCATGGCATGGGCGGACGCTGTACCGCGTCTTGCACCTACTCACCGCCCAGGGCCTGGAGGCATATCCGGAAACTGGACTGGTCGTAGGGCCGGGCGAGGTGTATTCGCCCGACGTCGGGGTGCTGCGCGACCCATCCGCACCGCAGATCGCCTACCACCCGGCGCGGGAGTTCGAGCTTGTCGTAGAGATCGTCTCGCCTGACTCGCGGACCGCCGACCGCATCACCAAGCCGCTGAAGTATGCAGACGCTGGTATCCCGGAGTACTGGCGGGTCGAGGAGGACGACGACGGCGAGGCCGTGGTTTACCAGCATCGGCTGGTCCGTGAGGCCGGGGTCGCGCGCTATGCGGAGGCGCGCGTCGTGCTGCTGAGCACATTGGAAAAAGAGAGCCTGTAGCGGTGTCGCAGGAGCCACAGGCGGACATCGGCGCGCGGCTGGACGAGCCGGCGGTCGTGGAGTTCGGCGCCGACGAGCCGGCCCGCAAGCGGCCGAGCGCCGCCCAGGTATTCAAGGCCGTGCGCCGCGACTGGCGGCTGGTGCCGGTCATCGCCGGGTTGAGCGCGGTCGCCGTCTTCGCCTCGATCGTCGGGGAGTGGCAGACCATCACGTTCACCCAGGAGGACATGTTCGGCCCCGGGCCGACGCCGCCGGTCACCGCCGGCCTTGTCGACCTGGGTGGCTTCGGCACCGGATACCTCATCGGGATCTTCGTGATGGTGGGGTGCCTGAGCCTGGTCCTCTTCGGCCGCCCCGCGCTCCGCGACCAGGTGCGGATCGTCGGGCTGGCCGCCGCCGGCGTGTCCGCCGCGATCCTGGTCGGCATCACCGCCTGGCTCGACGGCAACAGCGCGGCGCTCGCCTCGGCCGACTTCCTCGTCGGACCGCAGGGGCCGTCCTACGAGCTGGCGTACGGGCGCGGGGTGACCATGGCCTTCCTCGGGGTCGCCGGGTTCGCGCTCGCCCTGTACCTCGCCGGCCGCCTCATGCCGGCGCCACCCGCCCAGCCGGCTGTGCCCGGGGCGGACGGCGGCGCGGGGCCCGCGCCCGAGGCGACCGAGCAGTTGGACTGGCCGTGGCGGCGGCCGCGGGCGGCAGACGACCTCGACAGCGACCTCCCGCCACCGGCCGACCTCACGGTCGCGCCCACCGCGCCGTTCGTCCCGATGCAGGACGGGAGGACCAGCACGGCAGACCGGAGGGGCAGCGCACCGGACGGCAGGACGGGCACACCGGATGCGAGACCCGGCACGCCCGACGGAAAACGGGATGCTCCAAGCACGTAGGCTTTTATGTCGTGATTGACCTCCGCCTGCTTCGCGACGACCCCGACACCGTGCGTGCCAGCCAGCGAGCCCGGGTCGAGTCCGAGTCCGTGGTCGACGAGCTGCTCCGCGCCGACGAGCAGCGCCGCGCGGCGGTGCAGGCCTTCGAGGTGCTGCGGGCCGAGCAAAAGGCGCTGGGCAAGCAGGTCTCCCAGGCAAAGGGTGAGGAAAAGGCCGCCCTGCTGTCCCGTACCAAGGATCTGGCAGCCGAGGTGAAGGCGGCCGAAACGGCCGCCACCCAGGCCGAGACGGCACTGCGCCAGGCGCACCTGGCCGTCTCCAACGTCGTGGAGGAGGGCGCGCCGCCCGGCGGCGAGGAAGACTTCGTGGTGTTGCGCGAGGTCGGCCAGAAGCCCGACCTCGCCAGCCCGCGCGACCACCTGGAGCTGGGTGAGGCGCTGCGCGCGATCGACATGGAACGCGGCGCGAAGGTCTCCGGCAGCCGCTTCTACTTCCTCACCGGCGTGGGCGCGCTGCTCGAGCTCGGCCTGCTCCAGCTCGCGATCGCCCAGGCGGTCGAGTACGGCTTCACGCCGGCCATCCCGCCGGTGCTGCTCAAGCCGGAGTCGATGGAGGGCACCGGCTTTCTCGGCGCGCACGCCAGCGAGGTCTACCGGCTGGAGGCAGACGACCTCTTCCTGGTCGGCACGAGCGAGGCGCCGCTGGCCGCGTACCACTCGGGGGAGATCCTCGACCTGGAGCGCCCCATCCGGTACGCGGGGTGGTCGACCTGCTTCCGCCGCGAGGCCGGCTCGCACGGCAAGGACGTACGCGGGATCCTGCGGGTGCACCAGTTCGACAAGGTGGAGATGTTCTCCTACTGCCGGCCGGAGGAGGCGCACGACGAGCACCTGCGGCTGCTGGCCTGGCAGGAGGAGATGCTGGCCAAGGCCGAGGTGCCGTACCGGGTGATCGACGTGGCCGCCGGCGACCTGGGGTCGAGCGCGGCCCGCAAGTACGACTGCGAGGCGTGGGTTCCGTCACAGGGCCGCTACCGGGAGGTCACCTCGACCTCCAACTGCACGACGTTCCAGGCTCGCCGCCTCGGCATCCGGTACCGCGACGCGGACGGCAAGACCCAGATGGCCGCCACGCTCAACGGCACGCTCGCCACCACCCGGTGGCTCATCCCGATCCTGGAAAACCACCAGCAGCCGGACGGCTCGGTGCGCGTGCCCAAGGCCCTCCAGCCGTACCTCGGCGGGCGAGACGTGTTAGAGCCCGCGTGACCTTCACGTCGCACGAAAGTCATGGATGAGTAGCGGTCGGTGAGGTACGGTTGCTGCCCCGCCGGTGCCGGAAGCGGATTCGCCGCCCCGGTCCCGGCCGGGTGAGGAGGAACCATGCCCCGCCCGGGACTGCCGAAACTCATCGCCACCGACCTCGACGGCACGCTGGTACGCAGCGACGACACCGTGTCCGAGTTCACCCATGAGGTGCTCGACCGGGTCCGGGGGGCTGGCATCCCGATCGTGGGTGCGACCGGGCGTGGACCGCGCCTGACCGAGCTCACCCGCAACGACATCCGGGCCGCCGACTACCTGGTGATGGCCGGTGGCGGCCGGGTGATCGACCAGACCGACCCGATCGGCCCGGTCGTGCTGCGGGACGAGCGCCTCTCCGGTGTGGTGCTGGCCCAGCTGATCAGCGATCTTGAGGCGAAGGTCGGCCCGCTCACGGTGATGGTGGAGGCGCTGGACGGCCCGGGCGCACCGCTGTGGGGCGACTTCGACCCGTCCTGGCGCTACCCCGACCGGTTCGAGCGCCGGGCCCGGGCCGAGTGCCTGAGCGGTGACGTGATCAAGGCGTTCGCGCGTACCGCCGACCACGACGTCGACACGCTGCTGGCCACCGCCCGCGAGGTCGTACGGCCGGACCAGGCGTCGGTGACCCAGGCCGGGCTCGGCTTCGTGGAGATCTGCCCGCCCGGGGTCGACAAGGCCACCGGCCTGACCGTCGTGGCCGACCTGCTCGGCGTCGACCCGGCCGAGGTGCTGGTCTTCGGCGACATGCCCAACGACGTCCCGATGTTCGAGTGGGCCGGCTGGGGCCGGGTCGCGGTCTCCAACGCCCACCCCACCATCCGGCTGCTGGCCGACGAGGTGACCTTGCGCAACGACGACGACGGTGTAGCGGTCTACCTCGATCGACTACTGTCCCGTTGATGGGAGAGTCGCCGCGCCTGGTCGCCACGGATCTCGACGGGACGCTGGTGCGGCAGGACCGCTCGCTCAGCCCGCGCACCGCCGGGGTGCTGGCCCGGATCGCCGCGCGGGGCACGGTGGTCGTGCTGGTCACCGGCCGTCCGGTGCGGTGGCTCAGCCAGGTGTACGACCAGCTGCACGAGCCGCTCCCCGCGGTCTGTGCCAACGGCGCGGTCGTCTACGACCCGGACGCCGATCGCATCCTGCGCGCCGATCCGCTCGCCCCCGAACTGCTCGCCGAGGTGACCCGGCGGCTGCGGGCGGAGGTGCCCGGCGCGGTCTTCGCCGTCGAGGTGGCGGACGGGCGCGAGCTGCGCCACGACGCCGAGTGGCCGACGCTCTGGGACGCCGGCGACCCCACGATCCGGGTGCTCTCCACGCCCGAGGAGGTGGCCTCGGTGCCGGCGGTCAAGCTGCTGGTCCGGGCCGGTAAGCGCGACCCGGACACGTTCGTCCGGATCGTCGCCGCGGCGATCGAGGGGCTGGCCGAGGCGACCCACTCGTCGTACTCGGGGCTCGTCGAGATCTCCGCGGCCGGCGTGACCAAGGCGGCCGGCCTCGCCTGGTTTTGCGAGCAGCGCGGCATCGCGCCGGCCGAGGTGGTGGCGTTCGGCGACATGCCCAACGACGTACCGATGCTGACCTGGGCCGGCAACGCCGTCGCGGTCGCGAACGCCCACCCCGCCGTACGCGAGATCGCCAATGACGTGACGCTCTCGAACGACGAGGACGGCGTCGCCGCGTACCTCGAAAAGCTCTTCGACCTGGATAGCTAGCATTGTGATCGTGGTATTCCAGTGCCCCGATGGGGGCACCCAGGTACCACGATCTCGATGCCGGACGCGGTCGCGGAGGGTGAGGCCGCGGGAGCAACGGTCTGGACCACAACGGACATCGCGGTAGCCCATCCCTTGAAATTGGATCCCTGCGGGCTCGCTACAGGTACTGGCCGGTGCGGCCGCCTTCGCCCGGCTGGGGCTGCTGGGCGCCGCCGGGCATGCCGGGCATCAGGCCGCCAGGCACGGCGGGCAGTGCGGGTCGGCCACCGCCGCCGCGCATCTGCTCGAGCTGGAGGCGGGCGGCCATCTGCTGTGCCACCAGCGCCGCCTGGATGCCGTGGAAGAGGCCCTCCAGCCAGCCGACCAGCTGCGCCTGGGCGACCCGCAGCTCGCCCTCGCTCGGGGTCGCGCCGTCTTCGAACGGGAGCGACAGGCGCTCCAGCTCCTCGCGCAGCTCGGGCGCGAGGCCGTCTTCGAGCTCCGTGATCGAACGCTTGTGGATCTCGCGAAGGCGGCTGCGGCTGGCCTCGTCGAGCGGCGCGGCCTTCACCTCTTCGAGGAGCTGCTTGATCATGCTGCCGATGCGCATGACCTTGGCCGGCTGCTCGATCAGACGCGACGGGTCCTCGCCCTCGGCCTGCGCGTCGGTATCGACGGTGCCGACCGGACGTCCGTCCGGACCGACCACCACGACGGTGCCCGGACCAGGGCCGGGCTCTTCCGGCTTGCGGGGTGCTTCGGTCATGCCGTCCATCTTCGCTCAGGGGTCCGGGCCGGTGGCCACCGGTGGGGGCAACAGCGCCAGACCGCCGCGGGATAGCGTCTCCGGCATGTCCAGCGACCCCCGTGGCGTCCTCCATCGCCCGACCCCGCCGCCGGACGCCACAGTGCGGTACGGCGACCATCCTGACCAGATCGCCGACGTGCGGATGCCTCCGCCGCGGGCCAAGGCCCGCCCACTGGTGATCGTGGTGCACGGTGGCTTCTGGCGGGCGGAGTGGGATCGATCACACATCTCGCCGCTCGCCGCCGCCCTGGCCGCCGCCGGGTACCCCGTGGCCCAGCTCGAGTACCGGCGGACCGGGCAGCCGGGCGGTGGCTGGCCCGGCACGTTCGCCGACGTCGTGGCCGGCGTGACGGCGATCCCGCAACTGATGGGGCTCGGGTGGGCGCCGCCGCTGCTACTCGGCCACTCCGCGGGCGGCCACCTCGCGCTCTGGTACGCGCTGGCCGGCCCCGCGCCGGTGCTGGGTGTGGTGGCGCTCGCGCCGGTCGCCGACCTGGCCGAGGCGCATCGGCTCGACCTCGACCAGGGCGCCGTGGCCGCGCTGCTCGGCGGCGGACCGACCGAGGTGCCCGACCGGTACGCCGAGGCGGATCCCTCCGCTCGCACACCACCGGGTGTACGGAGTGTGATCATCCACGGCGCCCGAGACCGCCACGTTCCCGTGGAGATCAGTCGCAAGTACACGGCGACGGCCCGCGCCGAAGGTGGAGACGTTTCACTTATCGAACTGCCCGAATCAGAGCATTTCGCCCTTATCGACCCACAGTCGAGCGCCTGGCCGGTCGTGAAGAGCACGCTGCAATCGATGCACCCGTAACCAGACCGTGGCCGTATTGATCTCTAGCTGAGACACCCTGGGTCCCAGGTTGAAAAAGGTTCATTGACGCAGCGTCGCGAACCGGGTAGACAGCCGGATGGGCCGCGATCCGGCCCCCGACCTTGGGAAAGGGTGACCGTGCCCCAGATAGACCGCCGTCAGGCGCTGAAACTCTTCGCGGCGCTCGGCGCGACTGGATTCGCCGCCGCGTGCGCCTCGGACGACGGCGCCGACAACGAGCCGCAGCTCAGCGACGACCCGGTCCGGATCGGGCTGGTGGCGCCGCAGACCGGCCCGCTGAAGGTGATCGGCGACGACCTCGTCAACGGCTTCCAGCTCTACCTCCAGCTCAACCAGAACCGGCTCGGCGGCCACCCCGTCCAGCTGGTGACCGCCGACGAGGGCGCCGACGCCAAGTCCGCCAAAGCCGCCGTCGACTCGCTCCTCCAGCAGGGCGCGCTCGCGCTCACGGGGGTGGCAAACTCGGCCGCGCTCGCCAGCCTGCGCGACACGATCGAGGGCGCCACCGTGCCGCTGATCGCCACCAACGGCGTGCCTGGGAGCCTGCAGGGCGTGCTCTACATCTGGTCCGCCTCGTTCGTCGAAAGCGACCCCAGCCAGGCGCTGGGTGGCTACCTGACCGGCGTCGTCGGCCGTGGCCAGCGGGTGGCCATGGTCGCGCCCACCGACGACACCGGCCGGGACGCGGTGGACAAGTTCCGGCAGACGTTCGGCGCCACCGACGCGCGGCTGATCGAGACGTTCTGGACCGAGGCGACCGTCGCGCCCGACAAGGACTTCTTCCGGCCGACCCTGGGACAGCTGCGGACGAGCGGCGCCAACGTGGTGTACGCGTTCTACACCGGCCCGGCGGCGGTCGAGTTCGTGAAGCAGTACCGGTCCGAGGGGCTGAAGGCGACCATCTACGCTCCCGGCGGCTTCACCGAAGGCACCGCGCTGGAAGACATGGGCGAGGAGGCCGCGGGCATCTTCACCGCCATGAACTACTCGGCCGACCTCAACAACGCGGCCAACCGCCTCTTCGCGACGGCGTACCAGCGCGAGCACGACCTGCTGCCTTCGGCGTCCGCCATGGCGTCGTACGACGCGGCGCAGGTGCTCGACCGGGCGATCCGGCTGTGCGGCGGGCGCCCGACCGCCCAGCAGGTCAACCTGATGCTCGGCCGGGTCGGCCAGATCGACAGCCCGCGCGGCACGTGGCAGTTCAACCAGCCGCGCACCCCGCAGCAGAAGTGGTACCTGCGCCAGGTGCGGCCGGACGGCCAGGTCCTGTCGAACGTGCTGCTCAGCGAGCTGGCGACGCTCGGCTGAGGCCGCTCAGCCGCGCCGGAGCGGGCGGAGCTCGGCCACGCAGCACTTGACGCTGCCGCCGCCCTTCTTCAGCTCGGAGAGCTCGACCAGCACCGGGGCGTATCCGGCCGCCTCGACCTTGCGGGCCATCCCGGTGGCCTCGCTGTTGAGCACGACGTTGCGGCCGTCGCTGACCAGGTTGAGGCCGAACGCGTACGCGTCCGCCTCGTCGGCCAGCACCGCGTCCGGGAAGAGCTGCCGCAGCACCCGCTGGGAGGCCGCCGAGAAGGCGCCCGGGTAGTACGCGACGGCTCGGTCGTCGAGCGGGGCGAGCGCGGTGTCGAGGTGGTAGAAGCGCGGGTCGACGAGGCGCAGTGAGACCACCGGGCGGCCGAGCACGTCCTGCGCCTCGGCGTGCGCCGCCGGCTCGGTGCGGAAGCCGTACCCGGCGAGGATCAGCCCGCCGTACGCCGCCGGCAGGTACGCGAAGTCGCCTTCGCCCTCGTTGGTCTGCGCCGGCGCCCGGAACTCCCAGCCGCCGGCCTCGTAGAACGCCCGGTGCGCGGCGGCCTCGGCGGTCCGCTGGGCGTACTTGAAGCGGGCCCCGTACGCGACGCCGTCGACGGTGAGAGCGCCGTTGGCCGCATACACCATGTCGGGCAGGTACGGCGCGGGCGCGAGCACGTGGACCGTGTGCCCGAGGCCGCTCAGGGTCTCCCGGAGCCGCTCCCACTGCTTGAGCGCCAGCTCGCTGTCGACCGGGGTGCTGGTGTCCATCCACGGGTTGATCGCGTACGCCACCTCGTAGTGCTCGGGCGGGCACATGAGATATGTCCGGTTTCGCGGCATGCGCTGCTGGCTCACGCAAGAAGAGTAGGTACGCTGCATGGTCGGTGACAGCCGGAAATCTTGCGTCAGAGGGGCGAACCGTTGCAGATCGACGACGTAGACCAGCGAATCATTGCGTCGCTCGTCGCCGACGCCCGCGCTTCGTACGCGGAGATCGGCGCCCGTGTCTCCCTCTCCGCGCCGGCCGTCAAGCGGCGGGTCGACCGGCTGCGCGCGGCCGGGGTCATCCGGGGATTCACGGCCGTCATCGACCCGGCCGCGGTCGGTTGGACGACCGAGGCGTTCGTGGAGCTCTTCTGCGCCGGCCGCACCACGCCGGCCCAGATCGCGGTCGCGGTGCGGCGCCTGCCCGAGGTGGTCGGGGCGTACACGGTCTCCGGCGAGGCGGACGCGCTGGTCCACCTGCGCGCGGCGGACATCGCCCACCTGGAGGACGCGCTCGAACGGCTGCGCGCCCAACCCTTCGTGACCTCGACGCGCAGCACGATCGTGCTCTCCCGGCTGGTCGACTCCCCCACGGTGGTGGCCGCGCCGACCTGACGGATATCGGCACCGGGACGCTGGGAACGGCTTTCGGGGGCGCGGCGTCAAAGCCGGCATGACACCGAGACTCGCGGTCGCCGCGGGCGTGCCGCTCGCCCTGCTGGTCGCTCTCGCCGGGTGTACCTCCACACCGGAGCCGCCGAGCCCGCCCGCCCCGCACGACCCCGGCGTGCCGGCCGGGCAGTTCCGGCTCGTCGCGTTCGACTCGTGCGCCAACGGGCTGGCGCTGATGAAGAACGCCGCCAAGGAGTACGTGGGGCCGTACGGCTTCGGCGGCGGCGCGATCCCCCTCGCCGGCGGTGCGCGGGCAGCGGCGGGTGCCGCGGAGGACTCGGCCGCCGGCTCCAGCTCTCGGGAAAAGGCGCCCAGCTACTCGGGTACCAACACGCATGAGGCCGGCGTCGACGAGCCGGACCTGGTCAAGACCGACGGCCGGCGGATCGTGACGGTCCAGCAGGGCACCGTGCGCGTGGTCGACGCCGCCTCCCGCAAGCTGACCGGCGAGCTCGACCTGGCCACGGACGGCGACGATCCGGTCCGCTGGGGTGAGGGCAGCCTGCTGCTGCACGGCGACCGCGCACTGGTGCTGGTCCGCGGCGGCTGGCACACCGCCAAAGACTTCGCCCGCCCGGCCGGCTTGGCCAGCGCGCGGCTCATGCTCCTGGACATCTCCGGGGCGCCGAAGAAGATCAGCGAGTACGAGGTGGACGGCGAGCTTGTCGACGCGCGGCAGGTCGGCGACACCGCCCGTGTAGTGGTGCGCTCGTCGCCGCGCCTCGACTTCCCGTACCGCGAGCACGGCACCGAAAAGCAGCAGGTGGCCGCCAACAAGCGGGTCATCGACAAGGCGACGGCCGAAGACTGGTTTCCGCGCTACGCGGTCACCACCGGCGGCACCACCGCCAAGGGGGTGCTCGGCTGCGAGCGCTACTCGCGCCCGGCCACGTACTCGGGCACTTCGATGGTCACGGTGCTCAGCTTCACACTCGGCGCGGACGGCCTCGGCGACGGCGACCCGGTCGGTGTGGTGGCCGACGGCGACACCGTCTACAGCAACGGCTCCAGCCTCTACGTCGCCAACGACCAGCGGTGGCGCGTCATGGGCTGGCTGGAGCGGACCAACGGTGAGCCCAAGCCGGAGGACGAGGTCACCGAGATCTACCGCTTCGACATCTCGCGGCCCGGCCGCCCGGCGTACGTCGGCTCCGGCTCGGTGCGCGGCTGGCTGATCAACCAGTACGCGATGTCCGAATGGGACGGTCACCTGCGCGTGGCCACCACCAGCGGCCGCACCTGGGGCGAAGCGCCGAAGTCCAGCTCCACCGTGTACGTGCTGCGGCTGGCCGGCGACTCGATGCCGGAGGTCGGCAAGGTTGCCGGGCTGGGCAAGGGCGAGCGCATCTACGCCGTACGCTTCGCCGGCACCACCGGTTACGTGGTGACGTTCCGCCAGACCGACCCACTGTATACAGTGGACCTCGCCAACCCGGCCAAGCCACGGGTGGCGGGCGAGCTGAAGATCACGGGCTACTCCGCGTACCTGCATCCGGCCGAGCCGGGACGCGTGATCGGCGTCGGCCAGGAGGCCTCGGAGCGGGGCCGTACACAGGGCACCCAGGTCTCGCTCTTCGACGTGTCCAATCTCGACAGTCCGGCCCGCCTCGCCCAGCACCACGTCAAGTCGGCCCACTCGGAAGCCGAGTACGACCCGCACGCGTTCCTCTACTGGCCCGAAGACCGGCTGCTGGTGATGCCGCTGTCGGTGTGGGAACGGGACCGGGGCGGCAACGGCGCGCTGGTGCTGCGCATCGGTGATACGGCGATCTCCGAGGTCGGCACGATCTCGCACGAATCCAAGGTCGGCCAGCCCGGCGTCGGCCTGATCCGCCGTTCCCTGGTCATCGGCGACGACCTCTGGACCGTCTCGGACAGCGGACTCATGGCGACCAACATGTCCACCTTGGACACTCAAGCCTGGCTCAGTTGGAGTTAGTGATGGCAGCACCACTGGGAATCGACCCCACCGACCACCGTCTCGGATGGACGGTCACGCACCTTCCGGCCCGCTCGGCGCGCGACCGCGCCCCCGAGCCCGAGGGCGACGACCGCTGCCGCCGGGAGAAGCGCTTTCGGGCAGACGGGCTGTGATCGAAGCTCCTTTGAAGTCGCTCTAGCGACTTGACGGGAGCTTCGATCACGGACGTGGGGGCTCTAGAGGTACATGCCGGTGCGGTGGTCGTCGTCCGGGCCGCGGTGGGTGGGCTTGTCGCCCTCGCCGAAGAAGCGCTTGCCGCCAAACTCGCCGTGCAGCCGGTCGTCCAGCTCGTCGGCGAGGCCGGTCATCACCTGGACGGCGAGCATCAGGTGGGTGGCCTGGAAGTTGCGGCCGAACACCGGGATCGACGCCCACACCGTGTCGTTGGTGCAGTAGAGCCGGCCGATCGGCATGCGGTTGGTGAGCTCGGAGAGCTTGACGTAGAGCTGCTCGGTCGGCTCCACCTCGGTGAGCACCGGCGAGAAGACGTCGACCAGCGGCGGATTGTCGCGGACCCGGACGAACACCATCGCCGAGCCGGCGCGGATGCCGATGTCGCCGTCGGAGTCGACCTGGAGCTGGTCGGGCGCGCTCTTCATCATCGCGGCCACGACCATGCGTACCTGCTCGTCGAGCGCGATCAGCTCTTCGGACTCGGCGCCGCGGACCACCCGCTCGGCAAGCTCGGCCTCGTCTTCGTCGAGCAGGGCCTCGGGGCGCGCGGTGCCGAGCGGTTCGACCGGCAGCGGCTCGTCCTCGGCGTCGTGCACGAGGTAGACGAGGAACGCGGGGTGCGGTGCGCCGTACACGTCGCGCAGGGTCCGGGAGATCGTGGTGGCGAGGCGGCCGGTCTCGGCGGTGCTCGACCGGAGGCCGAACTGCTCGCCCGAGCCTTCGACCACGCCGGGTGGCGACCACCCGAGCGCCACGAGGTCGGCGACCGCCGCACGGTCCATCCGGTATCCGGCCGGGAGGCTCGCGTTGCCCACCGCCAGCGCGTTGATCTGGCCTTCGTCGCCCACGGAGAGGTTTACCGAGTACACGGCGTCGCCGGTGCCGGACGCGGTCGGGTCGAGGGTCAGCTCCACGTTGGCACCGGCGGGCAGCTTGGCGAGCATGGCCGCCAGCGCCGCGGCAAACTCCCGCCACGCCTCGGTCACCTTGGAGCGCAGGTCGGCCGTCGTCGGCTCGTCGAGCAGGATGGTCTCCTGGGACTGCTCGCCGCCTACGCCGGCTCTGCCCTGGTCCTCGGTCATGATCGCCTCCGTCCGTCAGCCACACCCTACCGAGCGGTCGGGGCACGAACTCGCCACCGGTCATCCATCGGGTACGGAGTTATTGTGCAGCTATGGCGAAAGGGGCGCCGCACGACGATGCGGGTGACCGCGACCTGCGGATCGAGACGCCGAAACGTACGGCGGCCGGGCTGCCGGGCGTCACGCACGCGCTGGGCGCGGGGCTGGCCCAGATGGGTGTCCGGCGCACCGCGCTCACGCTGCTGCGCGTCAACCAGCCAGGCGGCTTCGACTGTCCGGGCTGTGCCTGGCCCGAGCCGGGGCCGGGTGCACGCTCGCACACGGAGTTCTGCGAAAACGGTGCCAAGGCGGTCGCCGAAGAGGCCACGCTGAGGCGGATCACGCCCGAGTTCTTCGCCGCGCACCCGATCTCGGAGCTGGCCGAGCGGTCCGACCACTGGTTGGGACAGCAGGGCCGGCTCACCACGCCGGTGGTGCGGCGCCCCGGCTCCGACCACTACGTGCCCATCTCGTGGGACGAGGCGTTCGCGCTGACCGCCACCCACCTGAGCGGGGCCGAGCCGGACGAGGCGGTCTTCTACACCTCCGGCCGCACCTCCAACGAGGCGGCGTTCCTGTACCAGCTGCTCGCCCGGGCGTACGGCACCAACAACATGCCCGACTGCTCCAACATGTGCCACGAGTCGTCCGGCGTCGCCCTCGCCGGCACGATCGGCATCGGCAAGGGCTCGGTGACGCTCGACGACATCCACCGTGCCGAGCTGATCGTCGTCGTGGGGCAAAACCCCGGCACCAACCACCCGCGCATGCTCATCGCGCTCGAAGAGGCAAAGCGCCGGGGCGCAAAGATACTGGTCGTCAACCCGATGCCCGAGGCCGGACTCATCAACTTCCGCAACCCGCAAAAGCCGCGCGGCCTCGTGGGCAAGGGCACGCCGCTGGCCGACCGGTTCCTGCAGATCAAGGTCGGCGGCGACCAGGCGCTCTTCCGCGCGATCGCCGCGCTGCTGGTCGAGTGGGCCGCGGTGGATCAGTCCTTTGTAGACCGGTACACGACCGGGTTCGACGCATACACCGCCGCTCTGCGTACCCTCGACTGGGACGACGTGGCGGCGGCGACCGGCCTGTCCCGCGACGAGATCGGGGCGGCGGCCCGGATGTTCGCGTCGTCGGAGGCGACGATCGTCTGTTGGGCGATGGGGCTGACCCAGCAGCGCGAGTCGGTCGCCACCATCCGCGAGATCGTCGACGTGCAACTGCTGCGCGGCATGCTCGGCAAGCCGGGCGCCGGCCTCTGCCCGGTGCGCGGTCACTCCAATGTGCAGGGTGACCGCACGATGGGCATCTGGCACGAGCCGCCGCCGTGGTCGGCCGCCGCCGGCGACCTGCTCGGCGTGCCCATGCCGACCCGCCGCGGGTACGACACGGTGGATGCCCTCCGCGCGATGCGCGACGGCCGGGTGCGGGTGTTTATGGCGCTGGGCGGCAACTTCGCGGCGGCCACGCCCGACACGGCGGTGACCGAGGCGGCGCTGCGCTCGTGCGCGCTGACGGTACACGTGTCGACGAAGCTCAACCGCTCACACGTGGTGCCCGGCACGACCAGCCTGATCCTGCCCTGCCTGGGCCGCACCGAGCGCGATCGGCAGGAGTCCGGCGAGCAGTTCGTGACGGTCGAAGACTCGATGTCGTCGGTGCACGCCTCGCGTGGCCGGCTGGCACCCGCCTCGCCCGACCTGCTCTCCGAGGTCGCGATCGTCAGCCGCCTGGCCCGCGCGCTGATGCCCGAATCGCCGGTGCCGTGGGGCGAGTACGAGGCCGACTACCGCAGGATCCGCGAGGTGATCGCGGCGGTGGTGCCCGGCTTCGACGACTTCGAGGCGAAGGTCGGCGATCCGGCCGGCTTCACGCTGCCGCACCCGCCCCGCGACCGGCTGGAGTTTCCGACGCCGAGCGGCAAGGCACACTTCACGGCCGGGCCGCTCTCGGTGATCCGGGTGCCGGAGGGTCGGCTGCTGCTGCAGACCGTACGCAGCCACGACCAGTACAACACCACGATCTACGGCCTGGACGACCGCTACCGCGGCGTGCACGCGGGCCGGCGCGTGGTCTTCGTCAACCCGGATGACCTGGCCGCGCTGGGCATGGCCGACGGCGACATGGTCGACCTGGTCTCCGAGTGGACCGATGGCGTGGAGCGCCGGGCGAAGTCCTTCCGCGCGGTCGCCTATCCCACCGCCCGCGGCTGCGCCGCCGCGTACTTCCCCGAGGCGAACGTGCTGGTCCCGCTCGACTCCACGGCCGAGGGCTCCAACACCCCGACGTCAAAGCAGATCGTCATCCGCCTGGAACCTGCTCTGTGATCAAAGCTCCCGCCACGTCGCTAGAACGACTTGAGGGGAGCTTCGATCACCGGCCCTCGCCGGCGCGCTCGGCCAGGGCGGTCAGGCGCGCGGCGGCATCGGCCGGGTCGGCGCCGCGTCCCACGGCCACTCCCAGCAGGTACGCGGAGACGGGCGCGGCCGGCCGCACCACGTTGTGCGCGACGTCGCGGGCGAGGTCGAGCACCAGCTTGGTGTTGGCGTCGGCCGGATCCAGACCAAGCTCGGCGCAGGCCGCCGCGGTCCACTCGTCCAGGGTCATCGGGCCCACTCCTCCGCTTGCCGCAGGTCGTCGTCGGTGTCGCAGTCGAACCAGGGTGGCGGGCCGGGCTCCGTCCAGGCGACCTCGCGCACCTCCACCTCTGCCAGCAGCGCCCGCATCGAAGCACCCGGCAAGCCGCGCCCGGCGGCGAGGCGGTGCAGCGCCGAACGCAGGGCAGCGGCGCGCCAGACCCCGCAGAGGAACTGGCGGCGGCCGTCGACGTCGACGTAGAGCGCGCCGTCCACTGTAGACGCCTCCAGTTGGTGCCGGAGGTGGGTGATCGCGGCTGGCGTCAGCAAGGGCAGGTCGGCGGCGAGAAGGGCGACCTCGGTCACGTCGCGGGGGAGGAGGGCGAACCCGGCGGCGGTCGCGGCGACCGGGCCGGAGCCGGGCGGGTCTTCGACCGTGCTGAGGACTCCCGCGGGCACCGGCAGGCTCCCGACCACGACGACCGGTGCCGCGTCTCGCACCGCACCGAGCACGCGGTCGAGCATGCTGTGGCCGGCGACCGGCAGCGCGGGCTTGCTGGGTCCGCCGAGGCGGCGCCCAGCACCGCCGGCCAGCACGATCGCCGCTAGTCCCGACACACCTCAGACCGTAGCCGGCGGCACGCCTGATGTAGCGCCCGGCGCGAAACCCGACCATTGACCGCGCCCGGGCGGACCCCTACTTCACGACCACCCCACCCGAGGGCTGCTACCTCTACACGTACGAGCACCAGGGCTTCACGTACGCCTCGCAGACCTACTGCACCAGGATGCACGGGCTGCACCAGGCGGTGGCGCGCTGCTCCGACGGCAGTACCGTCCGCGGCTTCGCTGAGGAGATGGACTACTTCCGCATGTCTACGGCCGAGTGCCGCTCCACCGTGTACCCCTGGGACCCGATCCCGGCGGTCGAGGTGTGGGGCGAGTTCTGGCCCGACTACTGAGCCCCACACACGCACCCGCCCCGGCCCTCCCACGATAGGACCGGGGCGGTCTGTGCGAGTTATGCCAGTACGCCGCGCGGAGCGACCGCGAGGCCGGTCAGGATGCTGCCCCGACCCAGCTTGCCGATCAGTCGGGCCTTGCCGGAGCGCAGGTCGATCGCGTAGATGCGGCTGCCGCCGGAGCGGGAGAGCGCGGCGATCGCCTCACCGTCGGCGGCGATGTCGAAGCCGCCGGCCGAGTCGACGTTGAGCGTGAGCTTGCCGGTCGTACGCAGCACGCCGTCGTTTGGCGGGGCCTGCACGGCCAGCACGTCGATGCCGGTGTCGATGTCGTACAGCGTCGTGGCCGTCGCGCCAGCGAAGCTGTTGGTGTAGCCGGCGTGCGCCACCTTGGCCTTCGCCTTGGCGTTGCGGTCGTCGGCGGCGTACGCGAGCGGCTTGTCCACACCCGCGACCGCCCCGGTGTCGGGGACGATGCGCAGGTTTTGCCCGGACGAGGTGACCACGCGGAGCCGGTCGACGGTCGGGTTGACGTCGAAGCCGACCGCGCTGCCGTAGACGGCCGGGCTGAACGGCGTGCCCACCGCGGTCGCGGCGGCCGTACGCGGGTTGACCGTGTAGATCTGGTTGGTGCTGCCGAGCGCGTAGAGCTGGCCGTTGGCCGGGCGCACGTCGATGCCGAGCACCTTTTCGCCCGGAGCGAGGCCGGTGATGGGCTGCTGCGAGCGGATCCGCAGCGAGTCGCGGTCGAAGCGGACCAGGTCGTTGCGGGCCGTCGTGGCGTACACGGTGGTCGGGCCACCGGCCGAGACGGTGATGCCCACGACGCCCTTGGGCAGCTTGCCCCGGGCGCTCGCCTTGCCGGTGCGCAGGTCGACGCGGACCAGGCGGCCGGTGTCGCCGTCGCCCTTGACCCGCACGGCGGCCAGCGCCGTGTAGTCGCCCTCGTCGAACCTGTCACCCTTCACCGCGCCCGCGATGTCGAAGCCGTCGAGCCCCAGCACGTCGACGCCGAGGCGGCCGACCGGGAAGAGTTGGCCGGTGTTGGGGGAGACCGGCGGCGTCACGCCGGGCTTGGTGCCCTGGAGCACCAGGACGTCCTTGTTGCTGTCGATGTCGTACAGCGCGGTGGAGGTCGCGCCCGCCACGCTGTTCGTGTACGCCGCCGCGGTCACGCCCTTGCGGTTGAGCGTCGTGTCGGTGCCGGCCACGGCCCCGGTGGTGGGGTCGATCCGCAGGTTTTGCCCGGTGTCGCTGATGACGCGGAGCCGGTCGACGGTCGGGTTGAAGTCGACGCCGAACCGCTTGCCGGAGAGCGCGAACGCCGTGCCGACCGGCGCCGCGGCACCGGTGGCCGGGTCGACCACGTACAGGCGGCCGGTGCTGCCCACCGCGTACAGCTGGCCGTTGGCGGGGCGCGTGTCGATGCCCACGAGCTTTTCGCCGGCGGCCAGTCCGGTGACGGCCACGCTCAGCTCCTGCCGGCCGCTGCCCAGGTTGTCGAACCGGTACAGGCGGTTGTCCTGGGTGACGACGAAGAGGTCACCCCGGTCGCCGTACCCGTCGCCGGCCCGGCTCCGCGAACCGGCGAGCTCGGCCTGCGCGTCGTCACCGCCGCTGCCCGGCACCCACGTGCCGATCGAGACCATGCCGGTGGCCACCGCCACCAGCGCCGCCCCGGCGAGGCCAGCGGTCAGCGCGGTCGCGGTGACCGATACCCGCCGCACCGTTCCTTTCCTCGAACCCATCGGGTTTCCTCCCTCGTGACCCGGCTTGAAGGCCGGCTTCTGTAGAGGGCTTCGGAGGCCGCCGGCCCGCCGATGGGCCGTCGACGGACGGGTGGCACGAATTGGGGAGTAGCGTCTTTCTGGCAGGTCTCCGCCGGCCTGGTGCGGTGACCGCACTGGGCGCCCGCGTCCGCGAGACCCACCGGGCAGACCCTAGGGCCTATCTGGTGGATCTTGTGGGTGCGAGGCGAGGTCCAGGAGGCGGTCCAGGGACGCCGGGCGGAAGGTCGCATACCGGTGTTAGGAAGATGGGTGGATGGGCAGGGCGACAGACCGGCGCGCGGTCCTCACGATCGACACGGCTGGGCGGGGCACCGTGCGGCGGCGGGACACGCTGGCCGCGGAGGAGCCGCTGGAGATCCGGGTGGGGCCGGCCGGACCGGCGCGGCGGCGCCCGCTCGCGGTGACGATGCGCACGCCCGGTGACGACATCGACCTGGCAGTCGGGTTTCTGCTCACCGAGGGCGTGATCCGGGAAGCCGGCGACGTGGTGACCGCCCAGCTCTGCGCGGGCACCGACACCCCCAACACGTACAACGTCGTGGACGTGGTGCTCGCCGACCACGTCCCGCCGCCGGAGACCGACCCGGCCCGCAACTTCTACACCACCAGCTCCTGCGGCGTGTGTGGCAAGGCCAGCATCGACGCGATCCGCACCCGGTCGCGGTTTGACGTGGCCGGCGACCCGATCGAGGTCGAGGCGCGGGTGCTGGCCGCCCTGCCGGACCGGCTGCGCGCGGCCCAGCGGGTCTTCGAGCGCACCGGCGGGCTGCACGCTGCCGGCCTCTTCACCCCCTCGGGCGATCTCGTCGTGCTCCGCGAAGACGTGGGCCGGCACAACGCGGTCGACAAGCTGATCGGCTGGGCCACCCGGGAGGGCCGGCTGCCGCTCCGCGGCCACGTGCTGCTGGTCTCCGGCCGGGCCAGCTTTGAGCTGACCCAGAAGGCGTGGATGGCCGGCCTGCCGATGCTCGCGGCCGTCTCCGCGCCCAGCACGCTCGCCGGTGACCTGGCCGCCGAGGCCGGCATCACGCTGGTCGGCTTTCTGCGCGGCGGCACGATGAACGTCTACACCAGCCACGAGCGGATCAGGCACTAGCGGACCCCGTTTCGAGAGGCGGAGGCGAGCTACCGCGACGTCCGTGGTGGTCCGGACCGTTGCGCGGGGCCCCCGGGGAAACGTGGAGCGCAGCGGAGCGCTTTCTTGGGGTGCGTTCCCGCAGCGTCACCCTCCGCTGTCACACAACCCCGAGCCCCGCGAAAACGCGGGCCCGGCGGCGGTCAGGCTTTGGCGCGGCGGCGGGGGCGGCCGCCGCCGGCTCGGGCGTGCGGCGGCATCGGGAACGCCTCCAGGGTGGACGGTGGGATGCCGCGGTGCAGCACGTCGTCGAGGAGGCGGGCCATCGAGTAGGCCGGGTCGGAGCGCTTGGCCCGCTCCACCGCGGCCAGCGCGAGCGCGCCCTGCCCGCAGCGCCAGGCCGCGAACGCGAGCAGGCTCGCCGGTGCCGGCACCAGGTGGGGCTCGGCCCGGCGCAGCACATCGGCCCAGAGCTCCAGGTGCCAGTCGTCGGCGCCGACGCGCTCCCACGCGTAGTCGCGGATCGGCAGGTGCACCAGCAGCACGGTCAGCCAGGCCACCTCGTCGTCGGTGAGGTGGCCGCCCTCGCGGTGGCGGCGCATCGCCTCGCGCACGGCGGCGACGCCCAGCCGGCGCACCGCCCGGCTGCCCAGCAGGTCGCCGGGGCGCGACGAGGCGAGGTGGCGGGCGAGGCGCGTGGCAGCGCGCTCGGTCGCCTGGCGCATCGACTCGCGGGTGAGGCCGCCGACCGGCTCGATCTGCCGCACGAGCGCGTCGCGGTCGGGGAGTGCCACGTGGCCGGCGTGGGTGGCGGCCGCCGCCACCGGGCTGGCCACCGGGTCGAACGCGGTGCCCTCCGGCGGGCAGCAGCCGTCGCCGGGACACGCGTAGGACCAGTAGCGGCCGCCGGCCACGCGCAGCGTGTCGAGCACGCCCACGCCGTGCCGCTCCAGGGCCGCGCGGATGGCGGTGACCGGCTCGCGGGCCCGCTCGTCCGACCCGTAGCCCACCACGGCGGCGCAGTCGACGTCTTGCCGCATGACGACCGACGTCACGTACTCCACGAAGCCGGGCGGCTCGCCCAGGTCGCCCCGGGCGGCGAAGACCACGTGGCGGGCGCGGAGCCCCACCACCACGACGCTGTCGCTCGGGTGGAAGCCGAGCAGGAACGGGATGGCGCCGAGCAGATCGGCCGGCGTCCGGAGGGCGAGCGGAGTCATGCCGGGGAGCCTGGCGGTGACCAGGGTGAGATCAGAAGACCCTGTGGACGACACTCGGGTTATCCACAGGCACGCTCCGTAGCGAACCAGCTCAGGACTTGAACCGAAGCTCGTGAATGTCGATGTCCTGGTGTCCGGCGTGCTCCCGGCGGCCGAGATCGAGCGTGAGCTGGAGCGCGGAGAGCACGTCGTATCCGGCCGCGTGCAGGCTCCGGATCGCGTCCACGTTGCGCGACTCGGGCGAGATCGTCAGATAGGAGAGCCCGCGCCGGCGGGCCTCGTCGGCGACGTGGCCCAGCAGCGCCCGGCCGATGCCCTGGCCACGATGGGACTCGGTGACCACGACCGGCTCCACCTCGCCCGCCCGGCCCTTCATGATCAGGCCGACCAGCCCCACCACGCCGTCTTCGCCGTGGTCGGCCACCCACATGCCGGAAAGGTCGAGCCGGGTCAGGTAGTCCTCGAACGCCGCGCCGGGATCGGCACCGCCGAAGCCGGGGTCGTCGTAGAGCGCCCGGTGCCGCTCGGCCAACTCGACCCACAACCGCCGGCCGGCGCTGTGGTCGCCGGGCCGGTACGACCGGATCGTCACCGCCATGACGTCATGCTTACCCCGGTTACGGCGTGGGCGACACCCACTTGGTAAGAGTGGTCGGCATGGACCTCGCGTACCTCCGGGCGCATCCAGAGCACCTCCCCGCCTTCCTGACCCACCAGCGGATCAGGGAGACGCCGGTGCCCGGTGGGAGCATCTGCACCGCCTCCCGGCTCACGCTCGACGACGGCGCGTCCCTGTTCGCCAAGTCGTGGGGCGGGGCCACACAGCCCGTACCAGATGGGTTTTTCGAAACGGAGGCCGCGGGGCTGCGGTGGCTGCGCGACGCCAGCGGAGCGCCCGTGCCGGAGGTCGTGGTCGCGCTGCCCGACCTGCTGGCGCTGGAGTGGGTGGAGCCCGGCGCGGCGACGCCGCGGGCGGCGGAGCGTCTCGGGCGCGACCTGGCCACCACCCACCGGGCCGGTGCGGCGGCCTTCGGCGCGCAGTGGCCGGGCTTCATCGGCGCGCTGCCCGCGGACAACACCCCCTCGCCCGGCCCGTGGCCGGGCTGGTTCGCCGCGCACCGGCTCGTCCCCTACCTGCGGATGTCGGCCGACAACGGCGCGCTCTCCGCGCCCGAGGTCGCCCTGGTCGAGCACGTGGTCAACCGCATCGACGGGTACGGCGGGAGCGAGCCGCCGGCCCGCATCCACGGTGACCTGTGGCCGGGCAACGTGCTGTGGGCGGCCGACGGGCGGGCCTGGCTCGTCGACCCCGCGGCGCACGGCGGCCACCGCGAGACCGACCTCGCCCAGCTCGCGCTCTTCGGCGGCGTGCCGCACCTGGACCGGGTGCTCGCCGCGTACCGGGAGGCGTGGCCGCTCGCCGAGGGCTGGCCGGCCCGGGTGCCGGTGCACCAGCTCCACCTGATGCTCGTGCACACCGCGCTCTTCGGCGGGGCGTATCGATCGGCCGTACGGACGGCGGCTGAGGCCGCACTGCGCGCTTGACGCGGTAACGTCAAGAGATGACCACCGCGGGCCTCGCCGACCGGTACGGAAGGGTGGCGACGGACCTGCGGGTCTCGCTCACCGACCGGTGCAACCTACGGTGCAACTACTGCATGCCGGTCGAAGGGCTGCCCTGGCTGCCCAGCTCGGTCGTGCTCACCGACGACGAGGTGATCCGCCTGGTCCGGGTGGCGGTCGAGCGGCTCGGTGTCGACGAGGTGCGCTTCACCGGCGGTGAGCCGCTGATCCGCCCCGGGCTCGTCAAGATCGTGGCGGCCGCCGCCGAGCTGAGCCCGCGCCCCCGCCTCTCGCTGACCACCAACGGCATCGGCCTCGACCGGCTGGCCCGCCCCTTGCGCGAGGCCGGCCTCGACCGGGTCAACGTCTCGCTGGACACGCTCGACGGCGAGCGGTTCGAGCGGCTGGCCCACCGGCGCCGGCTGCCCGACGTGCTGGCCGGCCTCTCCGCCGCGCGGGCCGCCGGGCTCACGCCCGTCAAGATCAATTCGGTGCTGATGCGCGACATCAACGCGGACGAGGCGCCGGCGCTGCTGCGGTTCGCCCTCGCGGAGGGGTACCAGCTGCGGTTCATCGAGCAGATGCCGCTGGACGCCCAGCACGCCTGGGACCGCACCCGCATGATCACGGCGGCGGAGATCCTGGCCGGCCTGGAGGCGGAGTTCAAGCTGCTGCCCGACCCGGCCGAGCGGGGCGGCGCGCCGGCCGAGACCTGGCTGGTCGACGGGTTTACCGAGCCGGACGGCTCACCGGCCAAGGTCGGTGTGATCGGCAGCGTCACCCGGCCGTTCTGCGGCGACTGCGACCGCACCCGGCTGACCGCCGACGGCCAGGTGCGCAACTGCCTGTTCGCCAGGGAGGAGTCCGACCTGCGGGGCGCGCTGCGCGGCGGCGCCACCGACGAGGAGATCGCCGATCGCTGGCGCGCGGCGATGTGGACCAAGCGGGCCGGGCACGGCATCGACGACCCGAAGTTCCTCCAGCCGGCCCGGCCGATGTCCGCGATCGGCGGCTGAGGTGGCCTCGGACTCGATCACCGTGCGCTACTTCGCCGGCGCGCGGGCCGCCGCCGGGGTGCACGAGGAGCCGGCACCGGCCGGCCTCTGCCTCGACGACCTGGCGGCCGAGCTCTCCACCCGCCACGGCGAGCGGCTCGGCGCGGTGCTCAAGGCGGCCAGCTTCCTGGTCGACGGCGTGGCCTGCCACGACCGCCGGGCGGCCCTGCCCGGCGGGGTGACCGTCGACGTCCTTCCACCGTTCGCCGGAGGTTGAGCCAAGCGTGGGCGTGATCGTGTTCGTGGTGTTCGCCTTCGCCGTGGTCGGGCTGATCCACCTCTACCTGTGGAAGCGGCTGGTCCGCGACACCACCCGACCGGGCCCCTGGCGCCGGGCCGGCACGATAGCCGCGCTCGTACTGGGCGTGCTGGTGCCGGCCACCCTGATCGGCACCCGCGTGGGGCAGTGGTGGCTGGCCTGGCCCGGCTACCTCTGGCTGGCCGTCATGTTCTACCTGATCATCGTGCTGGTCGTCCTTGAGGTCCCGATGCTGGTCGCCAAGCTGGCGCTCCGCCGCAAGCGGGCGTCCGCGCCGGTCCCGGTCCTCGTCGGCGCCGGCGGTCCGCCGGTCGAGCCGCCGACACTCGATCACCAGCCCGATCGGCGGTTGCTCCTCGCCCGCGGGGCGGCCATCTTCGCCGGGCTCACCGCCGCGGGCATCTCCGGGTACGGCATCCGCACCGCCCTCGGCCCGCCCCAGCTCGACCGGGTCACGATCCCGCTCGCCCGGCTGCCGCGCACGATGGACGGCCTGCGCATCGCGCTGGTCTCCGACATTCACCTCGGCCCGCTGCGTGGCCGCGCCCACACCGAGCGGATCGTCCAGATGATCAACGACATGGACGCGGACGTCGTGGCGGTCGTCGGCGACCTGGTCGACGGCAGCGTGGAGGAGCTCGGCGTGGCCGCCGCACCATTGGAGCGGCTCCGCTCGCGCCGCGGCGCGTACTTCGTCACCGGTAACCACGAGTACTTCTCCGGGTACCAGCAGTGGGTGGACGAGGTGGCCCGCCTGGGCCTGCGCCCGCTGCGCAACGAGCGGCTGGAGATCGAGGGGCTCGACCTCGCCGGCGTCAACGACTTGGCCGGAGAGGCGCACCAGGATGGTCCGGACTTCGCGAAGACGTTCGACGGGCGCGACCCGAGCCGGCCGGTCGTGCTGCTGGCGCACCAGCCCGTGCAGGCGCGCGAGGCCGCGAAGTACGGCGTGGACCTCCAGCTCTCCGGCCACACCCACGGCGGCCAGATGGTGCCGTGGAGCCTCATGGTCCGCCTCGAGCAGCCGGTCGTCTCCGGCCTCGGCACGGTCGACGGCACCAAGGTGTACGTCACGAACGGTGCCGGATTCTGGGGTCCACCCGTACGCGTCGGTGCACCCCCACAGGTCACCCTCGTCGAGCTGAACAGCCAGTAGTGGGCGTCACGCGCGCGTGGCAACGCGCGCCAGACGACGCGGGCATGGCACTATGCGGCGTGCCTCCGTTCAGCGTTGCACCTCAGGACAGCTCGACCGGCAGCGAACCTTACGTCGTTGACCTGCACATCCACTCCAAGTACTCCCGCGCCTGCAGTCGTGACCTGAACCTCCCCAACCTCGCCTGGTGGGCCCGGCGCAAGGGCGTGAGCGTGCTCGGCACCGGCGACTTCACGCACCCGGCCTGGCACGACCACCTACGCGAGACGCTGCACCCGGCCGAGCCGGGCCTCTACCGGCTCAGCCCCGAGACGGAGCGTGACATCGCCCGCCGGCTGCCGCCCCGGCTGGCCAGCGCGGCCGAGGCCGACCCGGTGCGGTTCATGCTGAGCGTGGAGATCTCCACGATCTACAAGCGCGACGACCGTACCCGCAAGGTGCACCACCTGATCTACCTGCCCGACCTCGACGCGGTGACGCGCTTCAACACCGCGCTCGGGCGGATCGGCAACCTCGGCGCCGACGGCCGGCCGATCCTCGGCCTCGACTCGCGTGACCTGCTGGAGATCACGCTGGAGGCGAGCCCAGACGGGTACCTGGTGCCGGCACACATCTGGACGCCGTGGTTCTCCGCGCTCGGCTCGAAGTCGGGCTTCGACGCGATCGCCGACTGCTACGCCGACCTGGCCGACCACATCTTCGCCGTCGAGACCGGGCTCTCCTCCGACCCCGAGATGAACTGGCGGGTGTCCAGCCTCGACCGCTACCAGCTGGTCTCCAACTCGGACGCCCACTCGCCGCCGGCGCTGGCCCGCGAGGCGACGGTGTTGACCGCGCGGCGCGACTACTTCGGGATCCGGGAGGCGCTGCGCACCGGCGACGGGCTGCACGGCACGATCGAGTTCTTCCCGGAGGAGGGCAAGTACCACGCCGACGGCCACCGCGCCTGCGGCGTCAACTGGCAGCCCGACCAGACCCGGGCGGCCGGCGGCCTCTGCCCCGAGTGCGGCAAGCCGCTGACCGTGGGCGTGCTGAGCCGAGTCGAAGACCTGGCCGACCGCACGGAGGCGCGCCCCGGCGCCAAACAGGTCACCCACCTGCTCTCGCTGCCGCAGATCGTCGGCGAGATCCACGGGGTCGGCCCGCGCTCCAAGACCGTCGACGGGCAGGTCAACACGCTGGTCGCGGCGCTCGGCCCGGAGCTGCGGATCCTCACCCAGACGCCGCTGGGCGACATCGGCCAGGCCGGCGGCGAGCTGCTCGCCGAGGCCGTCGGGCGCCTTCGCCGCGGGCAGGTGCGGCGCATCCCCGGGTACGACGGCGAGTACGGCGTGATCACCGTCTTCCAGCCGGACGAGCTGCCCAGGGCCGGCCGGCACCACCAGGCGGACACGCTCTTCGACATGCCCGTACCGGCCCAGCGGCGCCCGGCCGAGCCCGCGCCCCGGCGCAAGGTGGAGGCGGCGAAGGCCCCGCGCCCGCCGAAGGCCGCCCCGCCGATCCCGCCGCCGCCCTCGCCGCACGAGCCGTTCGAGCCGATGCTCTCCGGCATGGAGGAGGTCGGCACCGGGCTGCTCGACCGGCTCGACGCGCTGCAGCGGGTGGCCGCGTCCGCGCCGGGCGGGCCGCTGCTGATCGTGGCCGGACCGGGTACGGGCAAGACCCGTACGCTCACGCACCGCATCGCGTACCTCTGCGCGGAGCTGAACGTCTACCCCGAGCACTGCCTGGCGATCACATTCACCCGGCGGGCGGCCGAGGAGCTGCGCGATCGGCTCGACGGCCTGCTCGGCCCGGTCGCCGAAGACGTCACGGTGGCCACCTTCCACTCGCTCGGCCTCGCGATCCTGCGCGAGCACGCGGCGGCGGCCGGGCTCGCAGACGGCTTCGGGGTGGCCGACGACACCCAGCGGGCGGAGGCGCGGGCCGAGGCGGGCGACGACCAGGACGCGTACGTCAAGGTGCTCCGGCAGCACAACCTGGTCGACCTCGACGAGCTGGTCGAGCTGCCCGTGGCGCTGCTGCGCGAGGATCCCGAGCTGGTCGAGAGCTACCGGGCGCGGTGGCGGTGGATCTTCGTCGACGAGTACCAGGACGTCGACGCCACCCAGTACGAGCTGCTCCGGCTGCTCAGCCCGGCCGACGGCAACCTGTGCGCGATCGGCGACCCGGACCAGGCGATCTACTCGTTCCGCGGCGCCGACGTCACCTACTTCCTGCGCTTCTCCCAGGACTTCACCGACGCCCGGCTGGTACGGCTGACCCGCAACTACCGCTCGGCCGCGCCGATTGTCGCGGCCGCGGTACAGGCGATCGCACCGTCCACGCTGGTCCGGGGTAGGCGGCTCGACCCGGCCCGGCTCGACCCGGAGGCACCGCTCGTCGGCCTGTACCCCGCGGGCTCGGCCGCCGACGAGGCCGACTTCGTCCGCCGTACGGTCGACGAGCTGGTCGGCGGCGTCTCGCACCGCTCGCTCGACTCCGGCCGGATCGACGGGCGCGCCTCAACGATCGGCTTCTCCGACGTCGCGGTGCTCTACCGCACCGACGCCCAGGCCGCCCCGATCATCGAGGCGCTCTCCCGTGCCGGCATCCCGGTGCAGAAGCGCTCGCACAACCGGCTGCGCGACCGGTCCGGTGTCGGCGCGATCGCCCGCGAGCTGCGCCACGCCGGCGGGCTGGGCGGCTCGATCGCGGCCCGGGTGCGGCTGGCCGGCCAGGTGCTGGCCCAGCGCTTCACCGCGCCGACGCTGGACGGGCCCGCCGGCCACAGTCCCGAGGACATCTGGGCGGCGGTCGAGGTGCTCACCCCGCTCGCCCAGCGGTGCGGCGACGACCTGGAGCTCTTCCTGTCGCAGCTGGCCACCGGCGCGGAGGTGGACGCGCTCGACCCGCGCGCGGAGGCGGTCACGCTGCTGACCCTGCACGCCGCGAAGGGCCTGGAGTTTCCGGTCGTCTTCCTGGTCGGCTGCGAAGACGGGCTGCTGCCGCTGCGGCTGCCCGGCCGGCCACCGGCCGAGGAGGAGCTGGCCGAGGAGCGGCGCCTCTTCTTCGTCGGCGTCACCCGGGCGCAGGACCGGCTGTACATCAGCCACGCCGCCCGCCGTACCCGCTTCGGCACCGAGCGTGAGACCCGGCCGACGCCGTTCCTGGCCGCCATCGACGGCGGGCTTTTCGAGCGCCTCGGCGACGCCGGCCCGCGCCGCCCCAAGGACCGCCAGCTGCGCCTGCTCTGAGAGGCTGACCGCGGAGATTGGCGCGCTTCCGGGAGGTATGGCGAGGGGGTCGCCACGCTACGGTGACCGGGAGCATCGCAGTGTCGGGAGGGGCTGTCACATGTCTAACTACGGGTCATATCCTGGCCCGCCGCAGGAGCCTTGGGGGAGGCAGCCGCAGGAGCCGTACGGGCAGCCGTCCGACCCGTGGGGTGGGCAGCCGGACCCGTGGGGTGGTACGCCCGCATCGACGCCACCGGCCGGTCCCACGTCCCCGGGCGGCTACCCCGGTTACGACCAGGGCGGCTATGACCAGGGCGGTTACCAGCAGGGCGGCGGTGGCTACGACCAGGGGTACGAGCAGGGTCCGGGCTACGGCGCCACCCGCCAGTACGAGCAGCCCGGCTACTCGTCGATGCCGTCGACCGAGCCGGTGTGGGGCCAGCCCGTGGCACCGCCGCCGCGCAAGGGTGGCAGCCGGACGCTGATCGTCGTGATCGTGGCGCTGGCACTGCTCGTGGTCGCCGGGGGTGTGGCGGCCATGGTCAAGCTGGGGGGCTCCGGCGAGGACCCGGTCACCGCGCCGCCGACCGCCTCCCAGGAGGCCACCGAGCCGAGCGGCGGGGCGGACCCCTCGCAGGACGCGAGCACCGCGCCGGAAAACTCCACCGACGCCCGCTTTGTCAAGGCCGGCCAGTGCGTGGTGAACGAGGGCTCCAACGACAAGCCCGAGCTCAAGATCGTGGAGTGCGGCGCGAAGACGTTCGAGGTGCTGGCCCGCTTCGACGGCACGATCGACTTCGAGACGAAGTGCAAGGACGTGCAGGGCTACCAGTTCCACTACTTCTTCGACAGCGAGCTCAACCCGCTCGACTTCGTGCTCTGCCTCAAGCAGCGCTAGGGCCTGTATCGGACTCTAGCCGTCTGTAGCGCCGTCTAGCATGATCGCTAGACGGCGCTATTTTCATATCGACAAATCCTCGACACGCCTATACGGCATTCTAGGTTTTGCCATAGACGGGCCGATACGGTGCGATACGTGGATCCGGTCCGCAACCCCTACGCGCCGGGCGCCGGGCAGCGCCCGCCCGAGCTCGCCGGCCGCGATCGCGAGCTGGAGGTCTTCGACGTCGTGCTCGAGCGGGTGGCCCGCGGCCGCCCCGAGCGCAGCCTGATGCTCACCGGGCTGCGCGGCGTCGGCAAGACCGTGCTGCTCAACACGCTCCGCTCGCAGGCCATCGGCCGGCTGTGGGGCACCGGCAAGATCGAGGCCCGGCCGGACCAGTCGCTGCGCCGGCCGGTCAGCGCGGCCCTGCACATGGCGGTCCGCGAGCTGGCCCCGCACCACCGGGCGCCCGACCGGATCGATGACTTCCTCGGCGTACTCAAGGCGTTCGCACTGCGTGCCAACGCGGCCAACGCCAAGCTCCGCGACCGGTGGCAGCCGGGGATCGACGGCCCGGCCCGCGCCGGGCGGGCCGACTCCGGCGACATCGAGATCGACCTGGTCGAGCTCTTCACCGACGCGGCCAGCGTGGCGACCGACGTGGGCACCGGCATCGCGCTCTTCATCGACGAGATGCAGGACCTCGGGCCGGAGGACATCTCCGCACTCTGCGCCGCCTGCCACGAGCTCTCCCAGCTCGGCGCGCCGCTGATCGTGGTCGGTGCCGGGCTGCCGCACCTGCCGGCCGTGCTCTCCGCCGCGAAGTCGTACTCCGAGCGGCTGTTCCGCTACCAGCGGATCGACCGGCTCGACCGGCTCTCCGCCGACCAGGCCCTCGGCGCGCCGGCGTCCCGGGAAGAGGTCGAGTACGAGCAGAAGGCGCTCGACCTGCTCTACGAGAAGTCCGGCGGCTACCCGTACTTCGTGCAGGCGTACGGCAAGGCCACCTGGGACCACGCGCCCCGGTCGCCGATCACGGCCGAGGACGTGCGGGTGGCCGCACCGGAGGCCGAGGCCGAGCTGGCCGTGGGCTTCTTCGGGTCGCGGTACGAGCGGGCCACCCCGGCCGAGCGGGAGTACATGCGGGCGATGGCGGCGCTGTCGGCGGTCGAGCCAAGCGACGCTGAGCCCATCGAAAACGTGGATGCGGCGGTGCCGACCGCCGAGATCGCCAAGCAGCTCGGGCGCAAGCCGGCCAGCCTCTCGCCGGCCCGCGACGCGCTCATCAAGAAGGGGCTCATCTACTCCGGTGAGCGAGGGACGGTCGCGTTCACCGTTCCGCACTTCGGCCGATACCTCCGAACTGTGGGATAAGCAGCACCGCGACCGGGTATGAAGGGCGCATGAGACCCGTTCGTACCGCAGCTCGCGCCATGCTCAGCGCGGTCTTCGTAGCCAATGGCGCGCAGGCGGTGGTCAACCCGGACCCGCTCGTGCCCAGGGCCAAGCGGATGACGGACCGGGTTTCACCGCTGCTGGAAAAGGCGCCGGTGCAGTTGCCGTCCGACGCCGCCACGCTGGTCCGGATCAACGGTGCCGTACAGGTTCTGGCCGGGCTGCTGCTGGCCAGCGGGCGGGGCAGCCGCGTCGCGGCGGCGGTACTGGCCGGCACGCTCGTGCCGACGACGCTGGCCGGTCACGCGTTCTGGGAGCGCGATGACCCGGCGGAGCGGCGGGCCCAGCGACTCCATTTCCTGAAGAACGTCGGTATGCTCGGCGGCCTGCTCCTGGCGGCGGCCGACACCGAGGGGCGGCCGAGCCTGCGGTACCGCACGGGGCGCTTCGTAGGGGATCGGCGACGTTTGATACAGCGTGGTGTCCGGAGCGCTCGGCGGGACGCGCGGATCGCGGTGAAGTCGGCGGCGGTGGCCCGGCACCTGCCGGGATAACTCACCCGAATCACCTGAACTACACGCCGTACGTTAACCCGTTGGAAATGTCGCGAACCAGTGTGGGATCGGACACGGTCGGGTAACGCAGGAGGTACTGGAGTGACAGGCCGTTCTAGGCTTCTAGACGGACCTGGGTGGGAAGTACGACATCGGTACGGGGGTGGCCACGCCATGCTGGCGACCGTCGGGAGACGGATGGGCCGCCTCGCCCCAGTCCGCCGTGTGCTTGGTGGTATCGACCTGTGGACGGTCGTACGGATCGGCATCGTGGCCGGGGCCTTCTACGCCGCGTGGCGCGCCATCGAGGCGTATGGGCGGCCGTACGACTTCTTCGACATGAAGATCTACCACGGCGCGGTGGTCTGGTGGGCGGGCGGTAACGATCTCTACGCCTACATCCATCCAGACACGACGCTCGGCTACACCTACCCACCTTTCGCCGGCATCGCGATGCTGCCGATGGCGCCCCTCTCGGTCAAGGCGGCCGGCATCGTCAACATCGTCGCCAGCCTCGCCGCGCTCGCCGTGGTGCTGGCCGCGCTGCTAGCACCGATCACCCGCCGCTACGGCTGGTCGCTGTGGTTCGTGGTGGGGGTGGCGACCGCGCTGTTCACCGCGACCGAGCCGGTCCGCGAAACCCTCGGGTACGGCCAGGTCAACCTGCTGCTGTTCGCGCTGATCTTCGCCGACCTGGTGGCGTTGCGCTGGCGGTCCCGAGGCCGGGGCAACCCGCTCCTCAGTGGACGCGGCCAGCTCACCCGCTTCTTCGCCAGCGGCGCCTGGGCCGGTGCCGGCATCGGCCTGGCTACCTCGATCAAGCTGACGCCCGCGCTGTTCATCGTCTACCTGATGATCACGCGCCAGTGGCGGGTCGCCTTCACCGCGATCGGCACGGCGGTCGGCGTGACGATGGCGACCTTCGCGGTGGCCGGGCGCGAGTCGATGACGTACTGGACGAGCGTGCTGTGGCAGACCGAGCGGGTGGGCGAGGCCGACATGACGCCCAACCAGTCGCTCGCCGGCGTCCTCGCCCGGATGTACGACTCGGTGACCGCGCCCACCCTGCTGTGGCTCACGTTCTCGCTGCTGCTGCTCGCGGTGGGGCTCTCCCGCGCCTCGCACGCGCACGCCGACGGTGACGAGCTGACCTCGTTTACGCTGGTGGGCCTGACGACCAATGTGATCAGCCCGATCTCCTGGTCGCACCACCTGCTCTACGTGATCCCGGCGATGGTCATCCTGTTCGACGCCACGCTGCGCCGGCGCGACGCCAGCCGGGGGCCGATCCGGCGCCCCGGGCCGGTCACTTCCAGCTTCGCCGCGCTCACCGGACTGCGTACGCCGGTCTGGTTCCCGGCGCTCACCGGCATGCGGCACGCGCTCGCGGCCGTGGCGCTCTTCCTGCTCTTCGTGCGCTCACCCATCTGGCCGTATGAGCACCGCCTGCCCCAGGTCTCGCACTACGCGGACGGCCTGTGGGGCGCGCTGATGGAAAACTCCCTGGCGCTGGCGATCATCGTGCTGGTGGCGGCGCTGCCCTGGCGCCCCGGTGCCGAGCCGGTGTTCTACGGCCCGGCGTACGCGGTGGGTAACACGGTGCTGCGCCCCCGCCGCCCGCAGGAGGCGCCCCGGCGCGCGGCCCGCGGGCCCGAGGAGCCGCGCCAGGCGGACGACGCGCTCAGGGGCAGTTGACCCACTCGTCGGTGCCGTCGGTGAAGATCTGGTGCTTCCAGATCGGCAGCCGCGCCTTTACCTCGTCGACGAGGCGGGCGCAGGCGGCGAACGCCGCGGCCCGGTGCGCGGTGCTCACGGCGGCCACCAGCGCGGCGTCGCCGATCTCAAGGGGACCGATGCGGTGCGAGACCGCCACCGCGTACACCTCGGGGTCGCCGGCGATCTCGGTGGCCACCTCGCGCAGCACGGCCTCGGCGGTGGGGTGCCCTTCGTACTCGAGCTTGGTCACGCCGCGGCCGCCGTCGTGGTCGCGCACCACGCCCTGAAACGACACCACAGCGCCGGCCCGCCGCTCGGCGACCGCGGCCTCGTGCGCGGCCAGGTCGAGCGGCTGGTCGGTGACCGCGAGCAGGACGAGCGCGCCGCTCATGGTTTCCTCGCTGCGCTCGGTCACGGCCGCTCTCCCAGGAAGAGGGGGAGTGGCGCAAACGGGACGACCGCCCCGGGCTCGCCGGTCGTACCCGGCTCGATCACCGCGAACCCGTCGGCCTGCGCCAGGCCGCGCAGCATCGCCGACCCGACGTGCCGGACCGGGTGCGCGACGTGGTCGACCGGGTCGACCCGGACGAGCGCCAGGTGGGTGTAGTCGCCCCGGCCGGGCACCGCCTCGGCCAGCGTGATCGTGGGCAGCGCCGGCTCGGGCCGCCCCTGCAGCCCGGCGATCAGCGGCGCGACGAGCGAGACCAGCGCGACGATCGCGGACTGGGGGTTGCCGGGGAGGCCGGCGAGGAAGCGTGACCGCCCGTCCGCCCCGGGGACGCGGGCCAGCAGCATCGGGAAGCCCGGGCGCACCGCCACGGTGTTCACCACGTACTCCCCGCCGAGCTCGCGCAGGGCCGGGTGGAGGTGGTCGACCGGGCCGCGCATCGTGCCGCCGGTCGTGCAGACCAGCTCGGCGCCGTCGAGCGCCTTGCGGATCGCGGCCACGTGGGCGGCGAGCGTGTCTTCGACCGGACCGACGAAGAGGCCCGGCTCCGCACCGTACCGCCGGAGCCAGGCCGGCACCGGCGCGCCGAGCGCATCACGCACCCGGCCGGCGCCCGGCAGGCCGGTGGTGAGCAGCTCGTCGCCGAAGACCAGCAGGGCGGCGCGGGGTGGCCGGCGCACCGGAAGCGTGTCGTATCCGCAGGAGGCGGCGAGGCCGATCACACCGGGGTTGACCGCGGCGCCGGCGGGGAGCAGCACCTCGCCCCGGTGCGCCTCGTCGCCTGGCATCCGCCACTCGGGCTGGGCCCGGGGTGTGCCGGTCACCTTGCCGTCGGGTGCCTGCGTCGAGTCTTCGACGCGGAGCACGGCCGTGGTGCCCTCCGGGAGCATCGCGCCGGTGGCGATCTCGACCGTGGTGCCGTCGGTGTCGAGCGGCGCCGGGCTGCTGCCGGCGAGCACCCGGCCGACCACCCGCCACGGCCCGGCGCCGCGCACGGCCCAGCCGTCCACACTGGAGGTCGGAAACGCGGGCAGGTCGGTCAGCGTGGTCAGCGGCTCGGCGAGCGTGTGCCCGTCGGCCTCGGCCAGCGGCACGCGCTCCGCCGGATGGGCGGCGGCCAGGCCGGCCGAGTAGACCAGCGACCGCGCCCGGGCCCACGAGACCGGCGCTGTCTCAGTGCTCACCAGGCGAGCCTATCCCCGCGCCGGGCTGGCGTGGTCGCCACCGCGCAGCTGATCGACGGCGTGCGCCAGCAACGGCCCGAGCACGGCCAGGCCGTCGCGCGCCCCACCCTTCGAGCCCGGCAGGTTGACCACGAGGGTACGCCCGGCGACGCCGGCCAGCCCGCGGGAGAGCGCCGCGGTGGGCACCTTGTCCCGCCCGTACGCGCGGATCGCCTCGGCGATGCCCGGCACCTCGTAGTCGAGCAGCTCACGGGTCACGTCGGGGGTGCGGTCGGTCGGCGTGATGCCGGTGCCTCCACTGGTCAGTACGACGTCGAGCCCGTCGGCCACCGCGCGGCGCAGCTCCGCCGCGACCGGTTCGCCATCCGGTACGACCACCGGCCCATCCACCTCGCAGCCGAGCCCGCGCAGGCCCTCGACGAGCAGGGGGCCGCTCGTGTCCGCGTACACGCCGGCGGCCGCCCGGTTGGAGGCGACCACCACGCGCGCCCTGATCACGACCGGTCCCCGGGGCGGATCCAGTCGCCGGTCTTGCCGCCCTCCTTGCTCAGCACCCGTACCCCCTCGATGGAGGCGGCCGGGTCGACGGCCTTGACCATGTCGACCAGGGCGAGCCCGGCGGCGGCCACGGCGGTCAACGCCTCCATCTCCACGCCCGTGCGGTCGGCGGTCTTGGCGCTCGCGGTGATCTCCACGGTCTCGCCGGTCAGCTCGAAGTCGACCGTGACGCCGTGCAGCGCGATCGGGTGGCAGAGCGGGACGATGTCGGGCGTGCGCTTGGCGCCCATGATCCCGGCGACCCGGGCCACGGCGAGCGCGTCGCCCTTCGGCAGGCCGTCGCGGCGGAGCAGGTCGACGACCTCGGCGGTGGTGTGCAGGCGGCCGGCGGCGACAGCGCGGCGCACGGAGACCGTCTTGGCCGACACGTCCACCATGCGGGCCGCGCCGGCGGCGTCGACGTGGGTGAGATGGGTGGAGTCCGTCACCAGGCGAGCTTATGCGCCGGCCCGGGCCCTGCTTCCAAACAGGCCCTCTCGAAGCAGGGCCTGGAGAAGGGAGCGCCCCCGTGGCGCTCCTTTCTCAGGCGGGGGCCGCCGGTGGCCGGCTCCTCGCGGCGGCCGATGTTAGGAGGCTGGTCGATACGAACTCGACAAGTCCGCGATACGCGGCTTGGACGGGTCGTCGCGGAGCCACGCCCGCAGCCGGGGCCAGGCCGTCACCAGCGCCGCGTGCGGGATCTCCACGGTGTCCGATGTGGTCGCGAGCAGGCCGGCGGCGGCCATGCGACCGACCGCGGCGGCGTGACCGCCGATCGGTACGCGCTCCAGCAGCGACACGTTGCCCGCGCTGTCCAGCCGCGCCAGCCGTTGCAGCGTCGAGCGCAGGGCCTGCCGCTCGGACGCGCTGAGGGCGGCGTGCACGCTCTCGGCCGTCTGCTCGACCGCGCCGGAGATCCCGCCGGCGGCCTCGTACCCGGCGAGCGTGACGATCACGCCGCGGCGGCGGCGCCAGGCCTCCAGGAGCGCGTGCGAGATGCGCGGAAGCGCGTGTGGGGTACCCGGCGCGCCGGCCGCGATGCGGGCGACCAGCGAACGCTCGACGGCGAGCCCGGCCTGCCGCGCCGCCCGGACGATGGACTCCCGCAGCTCCGGCCCGGTCATCTCCTCGACGCCGAGCCGGCCCACCCCGTTCGCCACGCCGCAGAGCAGGTCGGCGGTGCGCGCGCTGTACTCGGCGCGCACCCCCACGACCGCCCGGTGCCGGCTGTCCGGCGCCCGGACGAGCGCCCGCAGCCTGGCGAGGAACTCCGCCTGCTCCGCCTCGCCGACCCCGCGGGTGAAGAGCTCGTCGAACTGGTCGACGACGACCGCCAGGGCCACCTCGTGCGGGGTACGGGCGGCGACCTCAGCCAGGCGGCGCGCCAGCTCGGCGGCCGGGCGGCGGCCCGGGGTCATGAGGATCGGCAGCCACGCCGGTCGCGCCGGCCCGGCGGCCAGGCGCGGGATCAGACCCGCCCGCAGCAGCGACGACTTGCCGGTGCCGCTGGGGCCGGAGACGACCACCACCCGGCGCACGGCCAGCATCGCGGTCAGGCGGTTGACCAGGCGGTCGCGGCCGAAGAACCACTCCGCGTGGTGCGGCTGGTAGGGGCCGAGCCCGCGGTACGGCGCGCGGCCCACCCCCTCGGTGGAGCGGGTGGACGTGGCCCGCGCCTGGCTGTCCGCCTGCCGCCAGCGCTCCTCCCACCGGCCCACGTCGCCCTCGCACGCGGTGACGAACGCGAGCGTCACCTCAAGGGTCGGCAGCCGGTAGCCGGACACCGCCGAGGAGAACGTCGTCGGTGCGTAGTGTGCCCGCTTGGCCAACTCGCGGTAGCTCGGGTTGCCCGCGCTCCTGCGCAGGTCACGAAGCTCGGCGACGAAACGCTCCACGGGCCCGTCGACAGTGTCGAGCCCGCGCTCTGGCCGCCCCATCTCTTACGCCTCCCTGTGTGCCCAAAACGGGCACGAGCTGTGCGCCTTTGCCACGGGCACCAGCGGACCGTACGGGGGCGGCGCGCAGGAGATCGACAAGGAATCGATAAAACGGCGATACGTGCTTGCCGGTCAGGGCAGCAGCTCGACGAGGCGCTCCGCCACCTCGTACCGCTCCGGCACGTTCATCTGGCGAAACAGGACCAGCGCCCGCTCCCACAGCCGCCGCGCCTCGGCCGGGTCGTCCTCCACCCGCTGGGCGGCGATACCGGCGAGCGCCCGCGCCTGCTCGTACGGGTTGGCGATCCGGGTGGCCAGCGCCAGCGCCTGCTCGTGCGTCTGGATCGCCGCGTCGGGCCGGCCGGCGAGCGCGAGCGTCGCGCCAAGGTCGTTCAGGGCGACGACGTCGATGCTCCGGTGTCCCACCGCCGCCGACTCGGCCAGCGCCAGCCGGTGCAGCCGCTCCGCCTCGGCCAGGTGCCCGAGATGCCGGTACGCGCAGCCCAGGTCGTTGAGGGACTCGGCGACCCCTAGCCGGATGCCGATCCGCTTCTTGAGTGCGACCGACGCGTTGACGACCCGGATTGCGGCGCGCGGCTCGCCCATGCGCACGCGTACCGCGCCGATGTGGCCGAGCGCCTGCGCCAGGTGGTAGTAGTCGCCGCTCTGCCGGGCCATGAACAGGTGCCAGCGGTGCGCCCGGAGCGCCTCGTCCAGCCGCCCGAGGTACATCAGCGGTATGCCGAGGTTGGGCAGGAGGAGCAGGACGGAGAGCCCGCCGGACCGCCGGCTCTCGGCCAGCGCCTTGAGGTTGATCGAGGCGGCCTCCTCGAACCGCCCGAGCAGCCAGTAGACGCTCGCCGCGTTCACCCGGCTCTGGCCGGCACCGCCCAGGTCGCCGGCCTGCTCGCGGAGCCTGATGGCGATCTCGAGGTGGTGCACCGCCTCCTGGGAACGGCCGACCCGCTGGTAGCCGGAGGCGAGGTAGTTGTGCATCGAGGCGATGGCGGTGTCGTCTTCGAGCCGCTCGGCAGCGCGCAGACCGCACTCGTGCAGCTCGACGATGTCGTCCAGGTAGCCCCGCAGGTAGTGGAAGCGCCAGGGCGCGCGGGCCAGCCGCCAGGCGTACCCGTCGTGCCCGGCTTGCGCGGCGTGGCGCACCAGGGCCCGGACGTTAGCGTTCTCACGCTCCAGCCAGTCGCTGTCCACCGGTCCCTGCCCCTCGATGAGGTCCGGGCGCGCGGGCCGGCCCAGCGCGAGGTGGCGGCGGAGCGCGGCCGGCTCCATCGGCTCCGTCACCGCCGCGACGGAGTACAGGTAGTGGTCGAGCAGGCCACGGATGGCGGCTTCGCGCTCGGCAGGAGGGTCGACGGCCACCGCCAGCGCGTGTGCGTACTCGGCCATCAGGTCGTGCAGGCGAAAGCGGCCCGCGTCCGGCTCCTCCACGAGGTGGCGGTCGACCAGCTCGTCGATCGCCAGCACGGCCTCCGGGAGGGGGAGCCCGCTCAGCGCCGCCGCCGCTTCGACCGGAAAGTGCTCGCCCGGCCAGAGGCCGAGGAGCCGAAACATCCGCTTTGTCGGCTCGCGCAGGGGAGTGTAGGAGAGGCCGAACGCGCTGGCGATCGAGCGGTTCTCCGCGGTCAGCTCGTCGAGCACGGACGCCTGGTGCCCGAGCCGCTCGGCGAGGTCGGCCAGGCGCCAGCCGGTCCGGTGGGCGAGCCGCGCGCCGGCCAGCCGGATCGCGAGCGGCAGGTAGCCGCAGCGCGCCGCCACCCGGCCGGCCGCCTCGGGCTCGGCCCGGACCCGCTCCGGCCCCACCACGTTGGCCAGCAGGTCGATGGCCTCGTCCGGCGAGAGCACCGGAAGCGACTCCGGATGCCCGCCCTCCATCGCGGCGAGGCGTCGCCGGCTGGTCACCAGGACCACCGCCGCCGGCGCCGTGGGCAGCAGCGGGGTGACCTGGTCGGTGCTGGCCGCGTTGTCGAGTACGACGACCGCGCGGCGCCGGGCCAGCTCGTTGCGCCAGAGCGCGACCCGGTCGTAGACGTCGGCCGGAATCCGCTCGGCCGGCACGCCGAGCTGCCGGAGCAGGGTGCCCAGCGCCGCGGCGGGCTCGACCGGGCTGCTCTCGCCGTGGCCCTGCAGGTCGATGAAGAGCTGCGCGTCCGGGTAGTGCTCGGCGAGCTGGTGCGCGACGTGTACGGCCAGCGTCGTCTTTCCGCTGCCGGCCATCCCGTCGATCACTTTGATGACCGGGTCGGCACCCGCCTCCCGCCCGGCGCGCAGCAGGCGGGCCACCAGGTCCGCCCGGCCGGTGAAGTCGGCGACCCGGCGGGGCAACCAGCGCGGCACCGGCGGCGGTGCCTCGGCGGGGACGGCCGGGGCCGGCTCGGCGGCGGGCTTCAGCGCGGCCCGGTGCAGCCGGCGCAGCTCCGGGCCGGGCTCGATGCCGAGTTCCTCGCCGAGCGTCCGGCGGGCCGCGGCGTAGGCGCTCAGCGCGCCGGCAACGTCGTCCATCGCCACCCGGGCGCGCATGAGCAGCCCGTACGCCCGCTCGCGCAGCGGGTGCGCGTGGGTGTGGTCGCGCATGAGCCGGGCCGCTTCGGCCGGCTGGCCCAGCTCCAGGTAGAGCTCGGCGAGGTCCTCGGTGGCGACCAGCCGCTCCTCCTCCAGCGCCGCCGCGCGGCCGGCGAGCACCGGGCCCTGCGTCACTCCGGCGAGCATCGGACCGCGCCACCGGGCGAGCGCGCCGGCGAGCAGGGTGGCCGCCTTGGCCGGTTCGCCGCTGGCGCGCAGCTCGCGGGCGCCCTGGCAGTCGTCGAGGAAGGCGGGCAGGTCGATGTCGGACCGATCCGCCTGCAACAGGTAGCCGTCGCCCTGCCGGCTGATCAGGCCGCGGGTCGGCTCGGCGGCGTCGAAGAGGCGGCGGAGGTTGGCCGCGTACGTGCGCGCGTTGGGTACGGCGGACGCTGGCGGATCGGCCGGCCACAGCTCGTCGATCAGCTCATCGAGACCCACCACCCGCCCGGATTGGACCGCCAACATCGCCAGAACCGTCTGCTGCTTCCGCGTGCCCAACGGCAATGCCACACCGTTGACTCGGACCTCCAACGGCCCTAGGACCCGCACCTCCAACACCGTTTGTCTCCCAGAGAGAAGGATCGATATAGTGTCGGACCACCGACCATGCAGGGTAACCGGCCTCAGGAACGGTCCCGAAGCGGCGGGTTGCGTTTCCGTCCGGTTGCAGTCGGGCCTTTGACAGGCTCTTGCCATATAGCGGATGAAGGGCTAATCGATCTGATCAAATAGGCGGGCGAAGCGACCTTGCATCCGCATATGAGACCCTGGCCACAACGTACGTATCGGACGAGCCGCTAAGGTTATGGCGCTTTGCACCACAGCACGTGATCAGGCGATCTACAAGATCGACTCTTCCGTAAGACTACAAAACGAGTAACTGTAGATGGAGCGGAAACGCTTCTGATAGGACGACGATTGCACTCCGTTCACGCTTAAGGACAGGGCGTGACAATCCGGGCCATACTTGCTGATACTGCGCATTAAGGCACTTATTAGTGCTAACTGCGCGACGCTTCCCTTAGGCTCCTTCTCGGTAAGACGAGGGCTGGACCGGCACATAGCGGCTAAAACAGTTTCGCTACTTGTGCGTGTATGCCGAAGGAGACGTCATGCGCGGCAACGACTGGGTGTGAATCACTGTCGCTATAGGGCGACCAACCGTAGGCTAGCGGGCGAGCATCGGTGACGATGAGCGGGCTTATCGAGGGACCGAGCGTGACCCGCACAGAGCAACGCGACAATGAGACCGATCGGCGGCTGTTGCTGCTTGTCGGTCTCGTCGCGCTGGTCGCGGGAGCCGTCGGATCGATCTCGGTGTTCGCGATCGTCACCAACGACATCACCGCCTCCCCGACCACGCTCGCCGCCGTGCTGCTGCTCGTGGTGTTGGCGTGCACCGCGATGGTCCGAATCCGGGTCCGGGCAAACAACCACGGCGTGTCCTGGACCGAGACCGCCATGATCGTCGGTTTCGCCGTAGTGCCGGTGCCGTGGGTGATCCTGGCGACCGCGCTGGGTGTAGCGGTAATCCGGATCATCACGAAGGTGCCGCCGCTGCGCGTGGCGTTCGGCGTCGGCAAGGAGACGCTGGTCGCCGGCACCATCGGACTCTCCGTGCTGGCTTTCAACTGGCACGAGCCCGCCGAGCGCCCCACCGAGATGATCGGAGCCTTGGCGGTCGGCTACGTCGCGGCGATCATCCTCGACGAGCTGCTCACGATCCCGATCCTCGCGCTCGCCTCACGCACCTCGGTCAAGCAGCGATTCCGCACAAACTGGGACCTTCGCCTCGGCGGCAGCCTCGCCCGTTTCGTCGTCGCCGTGGCGACACTGGCGCTGCTTCAGGTCAACAGCCGCCTGCTCATCGTCATCCCGCCGGTGGTGCTCAGCCTCCACCTCGCCTACTCCGCCCGGGTGCGCAGCCGGGAGGAGCGGCATGCGTGGCAGCGGCTCGCCCAGGCCACCGACGCGCTCAACGACGTCGACCTCGACGCCGTACTGAGCAGCGCGGTCATCCGTGCCGCCGAGCTCTTCTCGGTCGACGAGGTCGAGGTGGAGCTGCACGACCGGCCGCGGCTGGTGCGGGGCAACGCCGGCGGCATCACGTACGACGGACCCGCGCCGGACGCGCCGGCCACCAGCGGCACGGTCATCCCGCGCGCGCTGGAAGGGCACGAGGGCAGCGCCGACGTCGGCGAGCTGCGGCTGCGCGTCCACGGCGCCGTAAAGCTCTCCGAGCGCGAGAGCTACACGCTGCGCACCTTCGCCTCCGCCCTCTGCACCGCCGTCCGCAACGCCTCGGCATACGAGGAGCTGACCCGGGTCGCCGCCGAGCACGCCCGGGCCGCGGCACACGACGCGCTCACCGGGCTGGCCAACCGGCGGCAGCTGCTGGAGCACGGCACCGAGCTGTTCGCCAACCGCCACGTCGACGGGGTCACCGCGCTGGTACTGATCGACCTCAACCACTTCAAGGAGATCAACGACACGCTCGGCCACGCCGCCGGCGACCGCGTACTGGTCGAGGTGGCGTCCCGCCTGCGCCGGGAGGCCCGCACCGACGACCTGGTCGCACGGCTGGGCGGCGACGAGTTCGCGGTGCTGATCACCGGGCTGCCCGCGCCCGCGATCGCGGCCCACCGGGCCGAAGGGCTGCTCGCCGCGCTGCACGAGCCGATGTCGCTCGACGGCATGCGGATCAGCGTCGAGGCCAGCGGCGGCATCGCGGTCGCGCCGGGCAGCGGCGGGATGTCCGAGCTGCTGCGCCGCGCCGACGTCGCCATGTACCAGGCCAAGCGCTCCGGCCAGCGCACCGCCACGTACGTGCGGGCCCGCGACACCGCCGACGTCGGCCGCCTCGCGCTCGGCGGCGACCTGCCGCGGGCGCTGACCCAGCACGAGTTCAGCGTGACCTTCCAGCCGATCGTCGACCTGGGCAGCGGCGAGGTGGTGGGCGCGGAGGCGCTGGCCCGCTGGCACCACCCCGACCGGGGCAGCCTCGACCCGCGCCGCTTCCTGGAGACGGTCGAGCGCTCCGGCCTGCTCCCGGCGTTCGCCGACGCGGTGCTCGACCAGTCGCTGATCGCGGCGGGCGCCTGGCGCGACGCCGGGTTCGACCTGCCGGTCGCCGTCAACGTCTCGCCGCGCAGCCTGCTCGACCCGCGCTTTCCCAGCTCGGTCGTGGCCCGGCTGCGCGCCCACGACCTGCCACCCGACCGCCTCTTCCTGGAGCTGACCGAGACGCTCACGATCAGCCAGCTCGAGGTCGTCGACCAGGTACTGGGCCAGCTGCGCGACGCGGGTGTGCGGCTCGCGCTCGACGACTTCGGCACCGGCTACTCGTCGCTGTCGGTGCTCTCCCGCATCCCGGTACACGAGCTGAAGATCGACCGCGGCTTCGTCCACGAGATGGAGACCTCGCCCGAGGCCACCGCCGTGATTCGCTCCACATTAGACCTCGGGCGCAGCCTCGACCTCGTGGTCGTCGCCGAGGGCGTGGAGAGCGAGCCGCAGCGCCGGGCGCTGTGGGAGATGGGCTGCACCGCCGGCCAGGGCCACCTCTTCGCCCGCCCGATGCCCTCCGCCCGCCTGCTCGCCGCGCTGCACCGCGGCTCCGGCGGCCGCCCCGGCACGCTCGCCCCGGCCCTGCACGACGAGGGATCGGTCATCCGCCTCTCGCCCAACCGCCGCCCCGGCAGCCGCGGGCGGGGTGATCGCCTGCCACACTTGCCCGCGTGAGCGTCGCGGAAGGCACCCAAACCCGAACGCTCACCGCCGACCTCGCCCTCTACACCCTCTCCGCGGCCTTCGCCGCGATCACCGCCGCCACCTCGACGCTGCTGCCACACCGGGCCTGGGGCGCGGTCGCCACCGCCGGCTACGCGGTCGCGGCCATCGCCGTCGTGGTCCAGCTTGTCGCACACCGGCCGGGTACCCGGGAACGCGCGCTCGTCGCCGCCTTCGCCTTCGCCACTACCGCGCTCCTGCCGATGGTGATCCAGGCCGTGCAGCGGGCGGATGGGCGCACCGACCGGGCACAGGAGGAAGTGATCGTCATCGAGCAGGGCGGCCAGCGCCTGCTCGACCACGGCACGCCCTACCTCTCCAGCGACACCATCGCCACCCTGCCGCCGGGGGAGCAGCTGCTCGGCTACCTGCCGTACCAGCCGGGGATGGCCCTCTTCGGCCTGCCTCGCGCGATCGCCGGCGACGCCTGGTGGACGGACGCGCGGATCTGGTTCGCGCTGGCCACGATCGCCGGGCTGGGACTCGCGATCCGGCTGCTGGAGCGGGGACCCGCGCTGCTGCGCGCACTCCAGCTCAGCACCGTGATCCCGCTCGTACCGCTCACGCTGGCGACGGGTGGCGACGACGTACCCGTACTCGCGCTTTGTCTTCTGGCTCTGGCTTTTTGCGCCGCGCGGCGGCACGGCGCGGCGGGCATCGCGGTCGGGCTGGCCGCCGCCCTCAAGCTCTTCGCCTGGCCGGTCGCGGCCGTGCTGCTGGTCCACGGCCTCACCGCCGGGCGGCGACCGGCCGCGCGCCTGGCCGCCGGCGCGATCGGGCTGCCCACGGCGGCGCTGCTGCCCGCGATCCTGGTGGACGCGACCGCGTTCGTCGACAACGTGATCCGCTTCCCGCTGGGGGAGGGCGTGGTGACGAGCCCGGCGCAATCCCCGTTTCCCGGCCACCTGATCGCCGACAACCTCCCCGCCGGCCGCGCCATCGCGGGCGCGCTGCTCGCCGCCGCCGCGATCGCGATCGCCGTCTGGCTCGCCCGCCGCCCACCCCGCACGGCCGCCGCGGCCGCCATCATCTGCGGGTACGGCCTACTGGCCGCGATCCTGCTCATGCCCTCGACCCGGTTCGGCTACCTGCTCTATCCGGTCGCCTTTCTGGCATGGGCGCCCGCGTTCCGCCGCCCGGCCCCTTCCTAGCGCGGGCCGCCCGCTTCCCTCGCACCCCAGCCCTTTCTGGGCGCGGCGGCTCACTTTCCCGGGCGCTCGCCTCCACGGCCTGGGGTCCTTCCCGGCGCCGGGCGCTTGCGCGACTTTGGGCTCTTTACCTGACGCGGCGGCCCACTTCCCTGGCGCCGGGCGCGCCCGCCCCCAGGTCCTGGCGCCTTCCTCGCGTCCGGCGCCCGCACCGCGCCCGGGGTCTTTCCTGGCGCGGCGGCCGGGACCGGCGTACACCTTGGAGGTGTGGGAGCCGCCTTCCGCGACCGGCAGGCGGCCGGTGCGGTGCTCGCCGACCGGCTGCGGCTCTACGCCGGCCGGTCCGGGACGGTCGTCCTCGGCCTGGCCCGCGGCGGCGTGCCGGTGGCCGCCGAGGTCGCGGCGCGGCTCGGCGCCCCACTCGACGTGCTGGTGGTCCGCAAGCTGGGAGTGCCGTGGGCGCCCGAGGTGGCGTTCGGCGCACTCGGCCCGCACGGCGTCCGCGTGCTCAACGACGACATCGCCAGCCGCCTGGAGCCCGGGCAGATCGCCGAGGTCACCCGCGCGGAGGAAGCCGAGCGGGCCCGGCGCGAAGCCCGCTTTCGCCGCGACCGCCCACCCCTCGACCTCGCCGGCCACACCGTGATCATCGTCGATGACGGCCTAGCGACCGGCGCCACCGCGCGAGCGGCCGTGGTGGTGGCACGCCGGCTGGGCGCCGAACGCGTCGTGCTCGCCGTTCCGGTCGGCTCCACGCAAGCCTGCGAGGAAATCGCCGCCGTGGTCGACGACCTCGTGTGCCCGCTCTGCCTGGCCGACTTCGGCTCGGTCAGCCGCTACTACCACGACTTCCACCAGGTGACCGACGGCGAGGTGGGCGCGGTGCTCGCCGCCGCCGGCTGGGCGGATCGCGCCTCGCGGATGCCTCCCGGGATCGCGCCTCGGGGCTCTCAGTGACGACACCCGGTACCGTCGAAGGATGCAGATGACCTGTCCGAAATGCCGTGGCGAGATGCGCACGTACGAGCGCAGCGGCGTCACCGTTGACCAGTGCACCGAGTGCCGCGGGATCTTCCTCGACCGGGGTGAGCTGGAGAAGCTCTTCGAGGCCGAGGCCAACTGGAACCAGCAGCACAGCGCCCCCGCGGCCGCCCAGCGCCCGCCGGCTCCGGCGCCCGGTGGCTACGCGCCGCCGCCCCCGCCGCCGCCCGGTGGGTATGCTCCGCCGCCGCCCCCACCGCCGGCCCACGGCTACCCCGCGCCGGCCCCGGCGTACGGCGGTGGCCACCACTACGGCTACCACGGGCACTACCACCACAAGCGCCGTAAGGGCTTCCTCGGCGAGCTCTTCGACTGAGCTACGACCGCAGTCCGGTCCGGCGGGCGTCGTTCTCTTCGTCGCCGGACCGACCTAGGGCCTGTTTCAGAAGGATTGTCGAGGCGAGCCGGAGTCCAGACGGCGATCCGGCAAGTCGGGCGTAAGGCCGCATACAACACCGGTATGCGACCTTGCGCCCGACTTGCCGGTCGTCGTCCGGGCCCGGCGCAGCCCGGCAAGGAATTTGCCTAGGCGGCTGCACCGCCCGCTGGTCGCTGTGCTCGGTCGCCCGGGGCCGCGCGCCAGGTCTCCCCAGACGCGATCGCCTCGTCGTCTCCTCAGACGATCGCCATGTCGACGAAACGGGACAGGTGCAACTGTGCCGCCACCGTGACGGTGTCGGTCGGCCCATTTCGATGCTTCGCGACGATGAAGTCCGCCTCTCCGGCCCGCGGCGACTCCTTGTCGTAGTAGTCGTCGCGGTGAAGCAGGAGGACAACGTCGGCATCCTGCTCGATGCTGTTGTGCGTGGCGATCCCGTTGGCGATGAAGTTGTGGGTGCCCATCACCGTCGCGTCGTAGACGTCTCGCTCGCCGAGCGGCTCGATGGAGACGACCTCGTCCCAGAAGATGTCGTTTGTGGCGTGCAGCTCCAGGTCGGCCGAATCCAGCACCGCCGCGATGCGTGCCAACCGCTGCCGGCTGGGTGAGTGTTTCCACAGCGCGCTGCCGGAGAACTGGGTGCCGATCGCGGCCGCGAACTGCCGATGCGTCATACCCTGCTCGCCGAGAATCTCCCGAACTCGATGCCAGACCTCTTTGGGCACGGTATCCACGTTCGTATTGCCGGCAACCGCTTCGAGCGCGGACAACAGCCTCTCGCAGGCGACGGACCGACCACCGTGGACACCAATCTCCCGCAAGAATCGCAGCTGGTCGTCGCGCCCGGAGATGTCCAATGTGTACTGCGATCGATGGGCCGCCGGCTCGATCTCCCTGAGTCGGGCGGTGATGCCAAACCTCAGCAGCAGCCTCGTAACGTCCTCAACCATCCGGCGGCTGGTCGAGCCGAAGTAGATCCGCCCACCACGACCGGCGGTCGTGACGGATCCGTCCGTCGCCCACAGGTGCCGGAGAAACATCGACACCTGCTCCTTCGGCAGCGAAAACACCCCGGCCGGGATGAACTTCTCATGCGACCTGAGTCCAAAGAGGCCAAGCCCGTCCAGCCACTCCGCGATCGGGTTTCGGCCCCCCCGGGCCAGCCGGTACGGCGCGGGCAGCCGAAGCGTGGTCACCCTCGCCGCCGGGTATTCGTCGCGTATCGCGGTAACGCCGAAGTGCTCGGCTGCCGATGTGACCGCTTCGAGGTTGCGCTCGTCCACACTCGCGTACCGGATTGGCTGCCGGCGGACGAACGAACCGTCGCCAAGGAGATGAGCGAGGAGCACCACCTCGTCGGCCGCCCAGGGACTGATCGCCAGCGGCGGCGGGATGTGGCGTGGCGTCGCGAGGCGTGCACCAATGGTGATGTCGCCGAGCGGCCGCCACCCGTCGAACGTCAGGAACGGATGGTTGGCCGTCGCCTCGATCTCCTTGCCGGACGACAGACGGAGCCGGAAGACCTCCTTACGCCCGCTCGTGAAGGCGTGGGTCATCGTTCGGGGTGTGTATTTCAGGCTCTCGTCCAAGGCCCAGACCGGGACATCTCTAGCTCCGGAGGAGAGCAGCTCACCGAGGGTCACCTCCGCGTTGGTGTCCGCGCGTACGACCCTGGTGCCGGCGGTCAGGCATCCAGACTCGCGCAGGTCGGAGAGCTGGGGGCGCTTGTCGGTGCGCTGCTCGGGACCGCGGTTGAGCTGGCTCACCGCGATCACCGGGCACTCGACCTCCTTGGCCAGCAGCTTCAGGCCACGCGACAGCTCGGCGACCTCCTGCTGGCGGCTCTCGGTGCGCTTGGGCGAGGTCATCAGCTGCAGGTAGTCGACGACGATCAGCTTGAGGTCGTGGCGCTGCTTGAGGCGGCGCGCCTTGGCCCGGATCTCCATGAGGTTCATGCTCGGCGTGTCGTCTACGAACAGTGGAGCCTCGCTGATCTCGCCCATCCGGCGGGCCAGCTTGGTCCAGTCGTCATCGGAGAGTTGGCCGGAGCGCAGCACGTGCAGCGGCACCCGCGCTTCGGCCGAGAGCAGGCGCATGACGATCTCGACCTTGCTCATTTCCAGCGAGAAGATCGCACTCGCGCAGTTGTGACGGATGGCAGCATTTCGGGCGAAATCCATAGATACCGTTGATTTGCCCAGACCGGGGCGGCCGGCGACGATCACGAGCTGACCGGCGTGCAAGCCGTTGAGCAGGCGGTCGAGGTCGGTGAAGCCGGTGGGCACACCGGTCATCACGCCGCCCTGGGCGCCCACCGCCTCGATCTCGTCGAGCGTGGGCTGGAGCATGTCGGCGAGGATCGCGAAGTCTTCGCTGACCCGGCGCTCGGTCACGTCGTACACGGCCTGCTGGGCCAGGTCGACCACGTCGTCCACGTCGCGACCGGCACCGGAGGCGGCGCCGTAGCCGAGCTGCACGATGCGGGTGCCGGCCTCGACCAGGCGGCGCAGCACGGCCCGCTCGCCCACGATGCGCGCGTAGTACGACGCGTTGGCGGCGGTCGGCACGCTCGCGATCAAGGTGTGCAGGTAGGGCGCGCCGCCGACCCGACCGAGGTCGCCGGTGTCGGCGAGCGTGGCGGCGACCGTGATGGGGTCGGCCGGCTCGCCCCGCCCGTACAGGTCGAGGATCGCGTCGAAGATGGTCGCGTGCACCGGGCGGTAGAAGTCGCCGGGCTTGAGGATCTCGACCACGTCGGCGATCGCGTCCTTGGACAGCAGCATGCCGCCGAGCACGCACTGCTCCGCCGCCACATCCTGCGGCGGCGTCTTGTCGAACTGCCCGTTGAAACCGCCAGGCCCGCCGGGCGGCGGGGGATCGGTGGGTGGGCGGCCAGCCGGCCGCACGTCGTCGGTGACCGACACCCGTCCCCCTCCCCCACGTGATCGACTCCGCACAAGCAAACCGCAGGGGTACGACAAGACCGCGCGGAGGCCGAGCGCACACCATACGAAAACGCTGGTCACGACCTCAAATGAGCCGGTGGACGAGCCTTGGGACAACCTGTGGACAGTCACCCGAGGGGGTGTGTGCAGCCTGTGCACAGGCTGTGTATAACCACTGGGGATTACCCGCCGGGTAGGGTGTGACGTGGGCGGACTCGGTCCCCAAGGTGTGGAGGAAGAATTCCGGGTCTGCCGGGACCCTACTCACGGCATATCATGACCATCGACGGATGTGCCTCAGGGATCAGTTGCGGTCTGAAGACAGCGGGAAAGGTCACGTGGACTACCGGGACTGGGGGTACGACTCTCGCGGCCCGCGCGAGCGCCGGTCCGCTGATGACGTGCGCCCTCAGAGCTGGGACTACACCGGCGAGATCTCCGGCCTGGAGCGCCGGGATGGCGCGCGCCGGTCCGATCTCGACGGCACTGGTGGCTACCCGTCGCGCGGCTCCTCCTCCTACTCCTCGGGCAGCATCTACCGTGGCCGTCGCCGCCAGCAGGACGACGCGGTGGCCGAAGACCGGCCGTATGGTCGGCGCAGTGCCCGCACCCGCTGGCAGCAGGGCGAAGAGGACAGCACCGGCACCTTCAGCCGATACGAGGAGCCCGACGACCGGGGCGGCCGCCAGTCGAGCGGTTGGGCGTCCGAGGTCGCGCCGACGAGCGGCTGGACCCCGTCGGCGGCCCCGACGAGCGGGTGGGTCGGTGCGGCGAGCACGAGCGAGTGGACCCGCGAGGCTTACACGGGCGAGTGGACCCGCGGCGACTTCACCGGCGAGTGGCACCGCGACACGGGCGAGCCGATCATGCCGCCCCGTTCCGAGAGTGCCGGCCGCGGCGAGCCGGGTGGCCGCCGGCGGGCCGCACCGGACTGGCGCGAGCTGCCCGAGGAGCCCGCCGGCTACGACCGCACTCCCGCCGTCCCGCCGCAGCGCGACAGCTTCACCGACACGAGCGAGTGGGTCCCGCCCGTCGGCGAGGAGACGGCGTCCCGCCCCCGGCGGCCCGACTGGGCGGTCGGGCTCGACCCGTCGTCGGGTGGCGGCCGCAGGCGCCGTTCCTGGCAAGACCAGGCCGAGGCACGCTGGCCGAGCACCCGGTCCGACAGTGACCGCGTCGAGGAGCCGTCCGGCAGCTGGTCGACCAGCGCACCGGTGTCTGGAGTCGCCGGCGCGGCCGGCTGGTCCGGTCGGGGCGACGAGCCGGTGTCACGCCGTTCGAGCGCCGGCGGCCAGCGGCCCGACCCGCGCCTGTCCGACGACGATCCGCGCTGGGTGGGTGTCCCGTCGTCGGCGCCGCGTTCGCCGGCGGTCGCTTTCCCGGACGAGGGCGACTTCGACTACGACGACCGCCCTGGCGCCCGCGGCGCCCCCGCGACCTACCGCGACGGCGACCTGCGAGCACCAGCGACCCGCCGCGACGACACGCCCACCACCTACCGGGCCACGGCCGCGCCGCGCGCTCGGGCCGAGGCACCCCCGAGCGACTGGCGCGCACCCACCGAAGCACCCGACAGCGAGCGGGGGCGCACCGAAGCACCCGCGGCCGACTGGCGCACACCCACAGCGGCCCCCACCACCGAGCGCGCCCGCACCGACGCACCCGCGACCGACTGGCGCGCCCCGACGGCAGCACCCGACAGCGAGCGGGGCCGGGCCGAGGCAGCAGCAGCCCCGACCGACTGGCGCGCCCCCACGGCAGCGCCGGTCAGCGAGCGCGGCCGCGCCGAAGCACCCGCGAGCGACTGGCGCACGCCCACCGCACCACCCGCCACCGAGCGCGCCCGCACCGAGGCGCCGGCGGCCGGCTGGCGTGCGCCGACCGCGGCGCCCGGCAGCGAGCGCGGCCGGGCCGAGGCGCCCGACCGCACGGCCAGGGCAGCCGGAGCCGGCTGGCGGGCCCCGACGGCGATGACCGGCAGCGAACGCGCGGTGGCGCAGGCGCCCAGCCCCGCTCGCGACTGGCGCTCCTCGGCAGCCGACAACGGCCGTGCGCGTGGCCTCGGTGCCGCCGTCCGGCGGGTGACGACGCCAGACGAGCTGGAAGACGAGTACGGCCGCACCCGCGGCGGCGTCTTCGCGGCGGTGGTCGCGACCCTCGCGTGGTACGCGGTGCCGCTGCTCCTCTTCGCCGTCTACACGCTCTTCCAGGGGGAAGAGAGCCAGGTGCTGGGCTCGCTCTCCGGCGGCGTGACCCGCTTCGGCGCGGCGCTCGCGGTCAGCCTCGTCGTGGCGGTTCTGCTGCGCTGGGTCAGCAACACATGGCGCGCGATCAGCGTGGGCCTCGCCGCCGCCGTCGTGGGCGGCGGACTCTCCACTGTGCTGCTCTCCGCGATCAGCGGCCAGCCGCTGGGCGGCTAGGGTCCTAAACAGGCAGGACAGATCCGAGCTGCCGCGATCTCTGTCCGTCGTGGTCCAGACCCAGTGCCACTCACCGTAATTTGATCACGAAGGCAAGGCGGCCCTGGGCTACCCATGCGAGCAAGGAAATCCGCCTGCCTGAGGACGCGGCCGGCTCCGTCTCGGCGAACGCGTACGTCGCAGCCTTGACCAAGTAAGTGGTGGATGGCGTTGGGGCCAGACCGCGCTCGCGAAAACTCACGTTCGTGGTCCCGCGCCCGTGGCTCCGGCGGTGGGGTGCGCGGTCCGATCTTGGTCACGGTGGTGGGTCGCCCCGCCGGTGACGGTGTCTTTCGCTGTCGGGCCGTTCGCCCTTTCCTTGATCGACGCGGGAAGGCGGGGATTGCGGTGCGTCCGTGGCGAAACCGCCCCGCCAGGGGTGCTCACCCCTGAGTCCGGGCAGCTCCGGTCACCGGCCTGCGCGGACGGTAGAGAGCCCCAGCCCACCCGCTCCCGCGGCCTCCCCCTCCGTAGTTGGCATATCCGCACCGCAGGCGGCGCCTGCTCTCGGTGGTTGTGAATCTAGAACGTTTAGGGCGGATATAGAGCCCTAAACGTTCTAGATCGGCTTCGGACCTGCTCCTGCCCGAGGCAACGGAGCGGCGACCGCGACCAGACGCGGAGGATGAGGCCGCAGAAGCGGACGACCGGTCCCATGATCGGCACATCGAGATCAGCACAAGCCGCAGGTCGTGGTACCTGGATGTACCTCCAGCTACAGCGAAGTACCACGATCCGCACGAGCCGCCCCGCCCGACACCGATCAAGGGACGCACCGACCTCGACCCCAAGCTCACCGCAGACGCAGAAACGGGGGCGCCGAAGCGCCCCCGTTTCTATGTGCTCTTACTTGGCCTTGACCACCGTCAGGTCGAAGCGGGCCGTGACCTCCGGGTGCAGCTTGACCCGGACCGCGTGGGCGCCGAGCGACTTGATGTGCCCGGGGAGCTCCAGCCGGCGCCGGTCGAGGGCCGGGCCACCCGCGGCGCGGACGGCCTCGACGACCTCGGCCGGGGTGACCGACCCGAAGAGGCGGCCACCGTCGCCGGCGCGAGCCGACAGGGTGACCTTGGAGAGCCCTTCGATCTGGGCCTTGATCTCGTTGGCGTGGCCGAGGTCGCGGATCTCCCGGGCCTCGCGGGCCCGACGGATCACGCTGACCTGCTTTTCCGCGCCCTTCGACCAACGGATGGCGAAGCCCTGAGGGAGCAGGTAGTTACGGCCGTAGCCGTCCTTGACCTCCACCACCTCGCCGGGAGCGCCGAGGCCGGACACCTCCTGAGTCAGAATGATCTTCATGGTGGTGCCTCCCCTCAGCGCGCCGTCGTCGTGTACGGCAGGAGCGCCATCTCGCGGGCGTTCTTGACCGCACGGGCGATCTGCCGCTGCTGCTGGGACGTCACCCCGGTCACCCGCCGAGCACGGATCTTGCCGCGGTCGGAGATGAACTTGCGCAGCAGCGCGGTGTCCTTGTAGTCGATGTAGGTGATGCCCTCCTTGTCGAGAGGGTTCACCTTCTTCTTCGGCTTGCGAAGTGCCGCAGCCTTAGCCATTGCTCGTGCTCCTGATGATCCTGCGCAGCCCGCGCCGGGGCTGCCGCCTTAGAACGGGGGCTCGTCGTCGAAGTTGCTGCCGCCGCCCGAACCGGAGCCGGAGGAAGAGGCCGGCGCCGCCGTGGCCCACGGGTCGTCGAAGTTGCCTCCGCCGCCGCCCTGGCCACCGCCACCGCCGGAACCGAAGCCACCACCGCCACCACCGGAGCGCGACATCTTCTGCACCTTCGCCGTGGCGTACCGCAGCGAGGGGCCGATCTCGTCGACCTCCAGCTCGATGACGGTGCGCTTTTCACCCTCGCGGGTCTCGTACGACCGCTGCTTGAGCCGGCCCGAGACGATCACGCGGGCGCCGCGCTGGAGCGACTCCGCGACGTTTTCCGCCGCCTGCCGCCACACCGTGCACGACAGGAAGAGCGGCTCGCCGTCCTTCCACTCGCCGGACTGGCGGTCCATGATCCGGGGCGTCGAAGCGACCCGGAACTTGGCGACCGCCGCACCCGACGGGGTGAAGCGCAACTCGGGGTCATCGGTCAGATTGCCGATGACCGTGATGGTGGTGTCTCCTGCCATGACCAACTCCTCGCGCACTCATCGTTTGTCGAAAGGCTCCCAGAGCCGTACGACAACACGACGAGGCTGATCCGGGCGAGCCGGCGCCGCGTCAGCGGACGTCCGGCCGGATGACCTTGGTACGCAGAATGGACTCGTTCAGCCGCAGCTGACGATCCAACTCCGCGACCGCCTCAGGGGATGCCTGCAGATCGATGACCGCGTAGATGCCTTCGGCCTTCTTCTTGATCTCGAACTGCAGACGCCGGCGACCCCAGACGTCGAGCTTCTCCACCGAGCCACCCGCGGTGCGGATCACGTTGAGGTACGTGTCCAACGACGGGGCGACGGTGCGCTCCTCGAGGCTTGGATCGAGGATCACCATGATCTCGTAATGACGCAAGACGTGCTCACCTCCTCTGGGCTAGCGGCCGCGGTCCATCCGCGGCAGGAGGTCGTGCGTCTGTTCGCACAAGTGACGCCGTGGGATAGGCCCACGGCGACAAGACGAACCGAACCAGGATACCGGGCTGTCCCGGCATGAAGAGCCGCGGGGCGCCCTATCCGCTTCTTTGGGTGGGACCTGGGGAGGAACGACCACACCGACGAGGTTGGATAGAAGGCGCCCCGCGGAGCCTGTGTTGATTTGTATATTACGCCACGCCCGTCCGGGTTGCACGTTGGGCGATAATTGCCCGAATTGCACCTGCCGTGACGCCCACCACGCAAACCGTGGCAATGAGTGCCAAAAGGCCAATTGGTCCGCTCTTGCGCACCGGCTGGACCGAGGAGAGTGCCTCGGCGGCCACGCCCTCGTCAGCGGTACCCGATGTCTCGTCAACGGTAGCCAGGGCGTCGCCCAGGTTGCCACCGTCTTCGCCGGCAGTCGCCGGTTCGGGTGTCTCCGTCTCGTCGAGGGACGGCGCGGGCGCGGTCGAAGGCACCGCGTCCGGCTCCTCTTGCCGCGGCTCGCGGCTGCTGCCGCCGGCCGATGGGCGGGGCGACGAGGTCCGGGGCTTGGCGGAGGGCGTGGTGGGGTCCGGGGCCGGGACGACCTCCACCCGCACGGCGGACTCGTCGGAGATCATGCAGCTCGGCTTGAGCCCGAGCTGGACCGGACCACGGTAGAAGATCACCGGGGCTGCCCCGCCATCCGCGATCTCACCCTGCGAGGCGCCATCCAGCAACAGCTTCGCCCGGTACCCGGTGTTGTTGACCACCCGGAGCGTGGTCTCCGCCGGCACCGTGACGGAGTTGGTGCTGGGGTTGGCCGTGCAGGAGACGCCGAGGAGCCCCCGGTCGCCGTTGAACACGACCTCCTCGCCACTCTCGGCCGGCAGCGGCTCCCGCGCCGGTGCGGCCTGCGCGGCGGAAGTGACCAGCAGCGGCATGGCAGCGAAGAGCGCGGCGACCGCGGTGGCGGCGGCGCGGTTTCGGACCAGCGGCGGCATTCACCATCTCCCCAGGTCGGCGGCCCGCCCGGGAACTGCTGAAAGGACATCCCGGGCTGGTATCTACACCGAGCAACGAATTGGGCGAGTCGCCGGTGACGGGTGATTTGTCAGGAACAGCCGCTCGATGACGGACCGTCAGTCCCCTTCAGTAGGCTCGGGCCCATGCGTATCGGAGCCCACGTCGACTCGACCGACCCGCTGGGCGCCGCGACCGCCCGCGACGCCGAGACGGTGCAGTTCTTCCTCACTGATCCACAGGCGTGGAAGGATCCGGCGCCACGCGACGACGCCGAGGCACTGCGCGCCTCCGGCGTCGACGTCTACATCCACGCGCCGTACCGGATCAACGTGGCGACGCTCAACAACCGCATCCGCATCCCCAGCCGCAAGCTGCTGATGAGCCACGCCGCGGGCGCGGCCGACGTCGGGGCCAGGGGGATCATCGTCCACGGTGGACACGTCGAGAAGGGCGAAGACATCGCCACCGGCTTCGACAACTGGCGCAAAGCCTTCGAGTACGCGGCGAAGGCGGGCGGTTTCGCCACCCCGGTCCTGATCGAAAACACGGCCGGTGGTGACAACGCCTGCGCCCGCCGCTTCGACGCGCTGGCCCGGCTGTGGGACGCGATCGGCGAGTTCGAGCCCGGCTTCTGCCTCGACACCTGCCACGCCCACGCCGGCGGCGAAGACCTGCTCACCGCGGTCGATCGGATCAAGGCGATCACCGGCCGCATCGACCTGATCCACGCGAACGGCTCGAGGGACGACTTCGACTCCGGGCGGGATCGCCACGACAACCTGGAGAGCGGCAAGATCGACCCCGAGCTGGTGGTGGCCGTCGTGCGGGCGGCGGGCGCGCCGGTCGTGGTCGAGACGCCGGGCGGCGTGGAGGGGCAGGCCGCCGACATCACCTTCCTGCGTGACCGCGTCGGCCGATAAGGACCCATTCGATGAGTACGGAGCAGCCGCAGGTCGTCGACGGCGACCCGACGGTTCCGGAGCAGGGCGCACCCCCCACGGACGGCGCGACCGCCGCTGAAACCAGCAGGGCCGAGCCCCCCAAAGCTCAGCCCACGAAGGCCGCACCCTCCAAAGCCGAGCCCACTGAAGCCAAGCCCACGACGGCCGAGCCCACCGCGGCCGAGCCCTCCAAAGCCGAGCCCGCTGAGGCCGGAGCGGCCGCCAAGGCCGGAGCGGCTGAGACTGAGCCTGCCAAAGCCGAGCCCACCGAGGCCGGAGCCGCCGAGGCTGAGTCCCCTAAGCCTGAGCCCGCCAAGTCTGAGCCCGACAGGGCCGGGGCGGCCGGGGACAAGACCGCCGGCGACAAGGCCGGGGAGGGCGGCGCGGGCGAGACGGCCCAGGTCAAGGAGGCGCAGGCGGCGCCCAGAGATGGCGACACCAAGGTCGAGGAGATCAAGGTCAAGGAGGAGCCGCCCCGCGACCCGTTCGCGTCGTTCGCGCCCGAGCCGGAGCGGCCACCCACCCGGCGCCAACGGGTCGGGCGGGCGATCGGCCGCTTCCTGATCCACGAGTGGACGCTCGCCAGCCTCGGCTCGCTCGCGCTCGCGGTGCTGATGACCTGGCCCACCCTGCGCTACCCGCTGCACACCCTGCCGCAAGACTTCCAGGACCCGGCGCTGCAGGCCTGGCAGATGGCCTGGTCCGGGCACATCCTGCTCAGCGACCCGAGCCAGCTGTGGGACTCCAACACGTTCTTCCCGGAGCGGCTCAGCTTCGCGTTCTCCGACACGCTGCTCGGATACGCGCCGGCCGGGATGATCGGCGAGGGCCCGGCGGCCGCGATCCTCCGATACAACATCATTTTTGTGCTGGCCCACGCACTGGCGACCTTCGGGGCGTACGCGCTGGTCCGCCAGCTCGGCGCGGGCCGCACCGGCGCGATCGTGGCCGGCGCCGCCTACACCTACGCCCCCTGGATGCTCGCCCAGGCCGGCCACCTGCACATCGTCTCCAACGGCGGGATCCCGCTGGCGCTGGCGATGCTGGCCCGCGGGCACGGCTGGTCGTTGACGCACGGGTTCCGCCCGGAGCGGCGCCACGCGGGCTGGGCGTTCGCCGGCTGGCTCGTGGCGGCGTGGCAGATCACGCTGGGCTTCGGCATCGGCCTCGTCTTCGCGTACGTGCTCGGGCTCGTCACGCTCGTCACCGTCGCGATCCGGTTGGGGCGCCGGGTGCGGCACTGGCGGGTCCGGCGGCCGTGGGGCACCCGCCTCGTCATCGCCGACCTCATCGGCGGCCTGGTCTTCGCCGCGACCGGCGCGCTGCTCTCCCTGGTGTACTTCGAGGTGGCCTACCAGCACCCCGAGGCGACCCGCCGGGTCCAGGACCTGGAGGCGTACTCGCCGCCGCCGAGCGGTTTCTTCACCGCGCCGCCCGAGTCACTGATCTGGGGTGACCTGCACGAGAGTGTGCGTAACGGCATGCGCTGGCCGGCCGAGATGACCGTGCTGCCGGGATACGTACTGTACGCGCTCGCCCTCGCCGGCATCTTCTTCTCGGTCTGGAAGCTGCGCCACCGGCTCCTGCTGCTCGCCGGCGTCCTGGTCACCGCGATCCTCGCGATGGGCCCCAACTTCTTCGGCGGCACATACACCTACCTGCCGCTCTTCAACCACCTGCCGGGCTGGGACGGCCTGCGTACGCCGGGCCGGCTCATGCTCTGGACCACGCTGCTGCTGGGCATCCTCGCGGCCGGAACGGTGAGCGCGCTCGTCCGCCGGGTCAACGACATCGCCGCGATCCGGGTCACCGGGCGGCCCGGCGTCCTGCTCCGCCTCGTCACGCTCGTGCCGCTGCTGCTGGTGCTGGTCGAGGGCCTCAACACCACGCCGCACCCGGTCGTGCCCCAGCAGCCGGAGGTGATGCGCACCGACCCCGGACCGATCGTCGTGCTGCCCTTCAACCGGACGTACGAGCAGCCTGTGATGCTCTGGTCGACCACGCGCTTCCAGCCGGTGGTCAACGGCGGTAGCGGGTTTACGCCGGTGCGGCAGGAGCGCACCCGGGAGGCCGCGCGCACCTTCCCCGACCAGGCCAGCGTCGACTACCTGCGCGAGCTGGGCGTCAAGACGGTCGTGCTGCTGCGCGACTCGCTCGACGGCACGCCGTGGCAGGCCGCGGTGGACATGCCGGTCGACACGCTGGGCATCCGGCGCGAGGAGATCGGCAACACGATCGTGTACCACCTCTGAGCCGGCCGCCCGGAGTTCCCTCGGCGCCAGGCCCTCAGGCGGTCACCGGCTCGCGGTCCGGCGGCGGGTTGTCCGGCGGGTTGTCGGCAAGCGCCCGGCGCGCGCGCCAGCGGGCCAGCCACGGCGCGTCCTCGGCACCGTCGAAGACGCCGCCGTCCGGGTCGTCCTCGTAGGTCTGCCGCACCGGGTCGCGCTCCGGCCGCAGGATGTCGCGCACGATCAGTCCACATAGGACGGCGACGGTGACGAGGCGCAGCGTGGCGGCGAGCACGAAGACGCCCTCCGGGAAGACCTGCTTGCCGGAGGCGCCGAGCAGCTCGCCGTAGAACGAGACGAAGTACAGGACCTCGGCGATCTGCCAGGCAAGGAACGCGCCCCACCGCGGCCGGGCCAGCACGGCGAGCGGGAGCAGCCAGAGCACGTACTGCTGGGACCAGACCTTGCTGAAGATCAGGAACGAGGCGACCACCAGGAACGCCAGGGCGGCGAGGCGGGGCTTGCGGGGCGCGAAGAGGGCCAGCGCGGCGATGGCCAGGCAGCTGAGGCCGAACAGCCCGTACGTCAGGTAGTTGAGCTGCGGGTCGACGTGGTTGCTCAACCACTGGAACGGCCCGTCGGCCGGGTTCCACTTGCCGTCGAGATACCGGCCGATGTACCACAACGTGCCCCAGTCGATCGGGCGCTCGGTGTTGAGCTCGAAGAACCTGTCCCAGCTCTCCCGGTACGGGATGGCGACCGGCAGGTTGACCGCGACCAGCGTGACGAGCGCGGTGCCGGTGGCCAGCAACGCCTGCCGGAGCCGCTCGGTGCGGAGCCCGAGGACCAGGAGCGGCCCGAGGATGAACAGTGGCCACATCTTCGCCGCGCCGGCGAGCCCCAGGAGGATGCCGGCGACGGCGGGATGTCGTCTCGCCCAGGCGTACATGCCGAAGGCGGCCAGCCCGATGGCGAGGAAGTCCCAGTTGACCGTCGCGGTGACGAAGAGCGCGGGGGAGAGCGCGAACATCGCCGCGTCCCAAGGTCGTCGTCGCCGTACGGCCAGGATCGCGCCGACCGTCGCGACCGCGAGCGCCCCGAGCACCAGGGCGTTGGCATCGTAAAACCACAGCGCCTGGTTGAGCTCGGGCCGGCTCTCGCCGAGCGCGTGCACCGGCAGCCCGAGCACGCCCATGAAGTAGCCGGTGAGCACCGGGTACTCGACCGGGTGGTCGCGGTACGGGACCTTGCCCTCGTTGAGCCCTTCGGCGTAGTAGAGCGCGAGCACGTCGGTGTAGCAGAACCGCGTGTACTGGATGTGGTCGGCCCAGGCGCCGTCGCGGCACGGGGACTTTTGCACCCAGTGCAGGGCGAGCGTGAGGCAGGTCAGCGCGATGACGATGCGGGTGGCGGTCCAGAAGCGCCCGCTCCACTGCGCCTGCGGCTTGTCGTGGCCGGCGGCATGCTCGCCGATCGGCCCGCCGATCACCTCGGAGAGCCCGCGCACGAAGCCGTCCGACTGGGCCGGATGATCCACACGTTCAGATCCATCGATGTCAGTCGTACGCACGCTCATAAAGAGGCATCATGCCCTATCAACGGCGGGATCCGCGCGGTCTGCCCGCGCGGATCCCAGCAATCGTCGAGTAGGCACCGGTCGCGGCTAGCCGCCTCCGCCCCCGTTCGGGAACGGGTTTTCCGGCGGTGGAGCCGTGGTCGGGGTACCCGCGTTCGGCCCCTGGTTGTTGTTGCCGTTGCCGTTGCCGTCGTTGTTGTTGTTGTCGCCACCGTTGTCGCGGTCGGGGCAGAGGAAATCGGGCAGGTTGCCACAGGGGTTGCCGTTGTTGGGCCCCTGGGTCGGGGGCGGTGGTGACTGGCCGTTCGGGTACGTGCTGTCCGGGTTGCCGGTGTTCTTCCGCTCCTCGAACCGCTCGACCGGCAGCCCGAGGCGGGAGTGCACGAGGTCCATGAACATTTCCCAGATCGACGCCGGCGTACCGGAGCCCGACATCTTCTTGCCGCCGGCCTCCTCGATCGCCCGGCGTTTGCCCTCGGTGCCCACCCAGACCGCGGCCGCCACCTGCGGCGTCGCGCCGACCATCCAGGCGTCACCGTTGTCGCTGCGCTCCTGGTTGAGTTCCCAGGTGCCGGTCTTACCGGTGGCCGGGCGGCCCTCCTTCAGATCCTTGCCGATGTTGTCCGGGATCTTCTGGAGTACGGCGTTGATGTCGTCGATCTGGTTGGCCACGAACCGCGTCTGCGGGTCGAGCTTTTCGCCCTTGCCGGCCAGCTTGACGAACTTGCCGTTCGCGTCGCGCTTTTCCACCGACCGGATGAAGTGGGCCTTGTTGTAGACCCCGCGGTTGGCCAGGGTGGCTACACCGTTGGCGTGGTCGAGCACGGTGATCGGGTACTGGCCGAACGCCACCTCGTTGTCGAACTCGGCCGGCGCCAGCTTCTTCGGGTCGGTCTTGGTGAGGTCGTGCGGCTTGCCCTTGCTGGTGTCGAACATCGTGCGGATGCCCGCGTCGCGGGCCGCGGCGACCACCTTGTCCGGCCCGATCCCGTCGGCGATCCAGTAGAACGGGACGTTGTACGAGGAGATCGTCGACTGCTCCAGCGTGCAGGAGTGGCCGCACTTGATGTCGCCGGCGTCGCGGCCCGCGTTCGAGATCTTTCGCCCGTTGTCGTCGTCCTTGAGGGCGTCCCAGCGCGAGTCCATCGGGATCTCCTCCCGCAGCGCCGCGGCGAGAGTGTAGATCTTGAATGTCGAGCCTGCGGCGTGGCCGCCCGAGTTGCCGCCGTCGTTGAGGCCGGCGTAGTCGTACCCGGTGCCGTTTTCACCACCGTAGTAGGCCATCACCTGGCCGTTGCTCGGGTTGATCGCCACCAACGCCGCCTTGTAGTACTTCGGCAGCTTGTGCATCGGCGAGGAGGTGGACGCCCAGCGGGCCGCTTCCTCCGCCGCCTTCTGCGCACGCGAGTCGATGGTGGTGGTGATCCGGTAGCCGCCCTTCTTCCACTCGGCGGCCGGGATACCCATCGCCTCAAGCTCGTCGCGGACGTAGTTCACGACGTTGCCGGTCGGCTTGTCGATACCGCACCCGATGTTGCACTTCTTCGGGTCGTACTTCTGCAGCGTCTTCTCCGGGTAGACGGACTTGGCCCGCTCCTCCGGGGTCATCCACCCCTTTTCCACCATGTTGCCGAGGGTGTAGTTCCACCGCTCCTTCGCCGCTTCGATGTTGGTCTGCGGGTCGTAGCCCTTGTGGCCGGTCGCGGTGTCCGGCTCCGGCTGCTTGATCACCGCGGCGAGGACGGCGGCCTCTTCCTTGGTGAGCGCGTTCTTCTGGCCGGGCTGCGTCAGCACCGACTTGCGGAAGTACATCTGGGCGGCGGCCTCGACGCCGTGCGCGCCCCGGCCGAAGTAGATCGCGTTGAGGTAGTAGCCGAGGATCTCGTCCTTGGAGAAGTCCTGCTCCAGCTTGCGCGCCAGGACCGCTTCGCGGATCTTGCGGTTGTAGTTGATGCCGCTGAGGTCGGCGGCGTGCCGCGCGTACTGCTGGGTGATCGTCGAGGCGCCCTGGGTGTCGCCGCCGGTGAAGTTGTTCCACGCGGCGCGGGCGATGCCCTTGAGGTCGATGCCCTCGTGGTCGAGGAAGTTCTTGTCCTCCGCGGCCATCACGGCCTGCTTGACCACCGGGGAGATCTTTTCGGCCGGCACGAGCGTGCGGTTGACCTCGCCCAGCTTGGCCAGCTCGGTCTTGCCGTCCGAGTAGACGATCGAGGTCGCCTGCAGCTCGCTCGTGTCGTAGGTCGGCACGTCGTCGTAGAACCAGGTCAGGCCTACCACGCCGGCACCGGCCATCATGACCACGACCGCGAACGCGGCGACGATCCAGTTGATCCGCTTGCGCCGCTTGGCTCGCTTGATCGCGGCCGGATCGCCCTTGCCGGCCTTGGCCGCGCGGCGTCCGGGGCCGGTCGGCCCGCTCGGCCCGCCGGGGCCTTCCAGCACGTCGGGTCGGCCGAGGCCCGGCCCGGCCGGCGAGACCGGACGGACCACGGCGCGGCCGACGGTCGCCCGGCCCGCGGAGCCGGCGACCGAGGCCCGCCCGGGGGAGGCGGGGGAGGCCGAGCCGACAGAAGCCGAACCGACCGAGGCCCGCCCGGAGGAACCGACGGAGGCTCGGCCGGGCGAGGAGCCGACCGAGGCCCGTCCCGAGGAACCCGCGGGGGCACGCCCGGACGAGGCGCGGGGAGCCGGACCGGAGCCGTACCCGTCGCCGTTGCGGGACCAGCCACCCTCGGAGCCGCCGCGTGCCGACCCACGGGCGCTGGGGGCCCCGTAGTCGTCGGACGGGCCCGGGATACCGGCCCGACCGCGCGCGGAACTAGGGTCGTCGTACGAGTTCATTCGTCACACCCTGCCGGTCGCGATGACGCGCTCTCGCGACGCCATCGTGTTGCGGTGAGTTAGGACACCTTCTGACGCCAGCCCAGCCACACGGCCAGGCAAGGCTTCGCCCGACAAATTCGGACTTATCCGATTAACGAGTGATTGCCTGCCCCGCCACCTCGGGTCCTCCACCCCGATGTCCGGGCAAGCGTCGGTCACCGTCGGGCCTCTCGCCTTCGTTTGGTCGCCGGCGCCCCAACGCCGGTAGCGGATGAACCGGAAGTGGATGAGCCAACGGCAGCCGCCGTCTCAGCGCCGGGCTCATCGGTCAGCCCGTCGCGGCCGAGCAGGAACTGCTCGACGAGATGGTTCCAGTCGCAGGCGCGGCACACCTCCACCACGTACACCTGGAACTCACGGAACGTCATCGCCAGCACCGGCAACTCAGTGCGGGTGCGGGCCTGTCCGGCCGACTGCTTCAGCTCATCGCCGTAAATGTAGTGGACGAGCGTCAGGTTTTCCCGGCGGCAGATCGGGCAGCGCCGGTCGGTGGGCTCGCCGTGGAAGCGGGCGGCGTTCTTCAAGTACGGAGACGCATCGCAGACTTCGTACGTCCCGAGGCGGCCGGAAAAGACCTCACGCAGCAGCGCTCGCTTCTGTAGCGAGTAGTCGACAACCTGCCGCTGCGTGCGCATGCGCACGAGGGTACGCGGTTCCGGCCGAGGAGGCGACAACCGTCACTTTCCGCTACCACACGACTCGATTCTGATGTTTGCCGTCCGGCCACCTCCGAGCTACCGTGCGATGTATCGGGGCGATACATCGCACCGGTTAACGGAAGCCCACCAGCGGGTAAGGAGGATGCGACGTGCTCGACCTCGCCATCCTCGGCCTGCTGCAGGAGTCTCCGATGCACGGCTATGAGCTGCGCAAAGAGCTGGCCACAAAGCTCGGTGCGATCCGCGCGGCGATCAGCTACGGCACGCTGTACCCGACCCTGCGGCGGCTGCAGGCGGCCGGCTGGATCACCGAGGCGGGTGAGGCGGCCGCCGGCGCCGAAGAGGTCCCGCCGCTGACCACCCGCCGCGGTCGCGTTGTTTACAAGATCACAGCAGAAGGCAAAGAGCGCTTCGCCGAACTGCTTGCGCAGGCCGGCCCGGAGACGTATGACGATGCCGGCTTCGGCGTCCACTTCGCCTTCTTCGCCCGCACCGACCGCGCCACCCGCCTGCGCATCCTGGAGGGCCGCCGCCGCAAGGTGGAGGAGCGCCGGGAGGGCCTGCGCGACGTGCTGGCCCGCGCCACCGAGCGGCTCGACGCCTACACGCTCGAGTTGCAGCGTCACGGACTCGACGCCTGCGAGCGCGAGGTCCGCTGGCTGGAGGAGCTCATCGCCAACGAGCGCTCCGGCCGGGCACCCGAGGCTGGCCCCTCGGCCAGCCCACCCGTAGAAGACAGCCCGCCTCCGCCTGGATCCACCACTGGGTCCACCACCAACCTGCCGGAGCGGCCGTGATGAACAAGAAGGAGGCAAACGCGATGGGCTCCGTACGCGTGGCCATCGTCGGTGTCGGAAACTGCGCCTCGTCTCTGGTGCAGGGCGTCGAGTTCTACCGCGACGCAAACCCCACCGACCGCGTCCCGGGTCTCATGCACGTCACCTTCGGCGACTACCACGTCTCCGACGTGGAGTTCGTCGCGGCGTTCGACGTGGACGCCAAGAAGGTGGGTCGAGACCTCGCTGAGGCGATCGTCGCCAGCGAAAACAACACCATCAAGCTCTGCGACGTGCCGCCCACCGGCGTGCAGGTGCAGCGCGGCCCGACCTTCGACGGCCTGGGCCAGTACTACCGCGAGATCATCGAAGAGTCCGACGAGTCGCCGGTCGACGTCGTCAAGGCGCTGCGGGACGCGCGGGTCGACGTCGTCGTGGCGTACCTGCCGGTCGGCTCCGAGCAGGCCGACAAGTTCTACGCCCAGGCCGCCATCGACGCCGGCTGCGCCTTCGTCAACGCGCTCCCGGTCTTCATCGCCTCCGACCCGGTGTGGGCCAAGAAGTTCGAGGACGCCGGCCTGCCGATCGTCGGCGACGACATCAAGAGCCAGGTGGGCGCCACGATCGTGCACCGGGCGCTGGCCAAGCTCTTCGAGGACCGGGGCGTCGAGCTGCTCCGCACGTACCAGCTGAACTTCGGCGGCAACATGGACTTCATGAACATGCTGGAGCGCAGCCGGCTCGTGTCGAAGAAGATCTCCAAGACGCAGTCGGTGACCTCCCAGGTGCCGCACGAGATGGCCAAGTCCGACGTCCACATCGGACCGTCCGACCACGTGCCGTGGCTCGACGACCGCAAGTGGGCGTACATCCGGCTGGAGGGCAAGTCGTTCGGCGACACCCCACTCAACGCCGAACTCAAGCTCGAGGTCTGGGACTCGCCCAACTCGGCCGGCGTCATCATCGACGCGCTCCGCGCCGCGAAGATCGCCAAGGACCGCGGCATCGGCGGCCCGATCCTGTCGGCGTCGTCGTACTTCATGAAGTCGCCGCCGGTCCAGTACGCGGACCACGAGGCGCACGCCGCGGTCGAGGCCTTCATCAAGGGCGACATCGACCGCTGACCACCGCGCGACGAGGGCCGGGACCGTGGGTCCCGGCCCTCGTTCATTCGACGACCCGCAGGTACAGGTCTTCGGCGTCGACTGGCTCAAGAACCCCAACTGCGCTGGAGGGCGACGCGGGCCTCCAGCTCCAGCAGGAAGCGCTTGCGGGGGAGGCCGCCGCCGAAGCCGACCAGCTTGCCGCCGGCGCCCACGATGCGGTGGCAGGGCACGATGATCGGGATCGGGTTGCGATTGCAGGCGACGCCGACCGCGCGGGCGCCCCCGGGATCGCCCACGGCAGCCGCGATCTCACCGTAGGTGCGCATCTCGCCGTACGGAATCAGGGTCATCTGGTGCCACACCGCGCGCTCGAACTCGCTGCCCCGGCGCACCGACAGCGGCACGGTGAAATCGGTGAGCTCGCCCGCGAAGTACGCCCGGAGCTCGTCGACCGCCGTGTCGAGGCGGGAGTCGCTCGCCTCGCCCGCATCTTCGACGGCCCCGAAGTGCACGCCGCAGACGCCGGTGCCGTCGACGGCCACGGAAAGCTCGTCGATCGGCGAGTCGATCACCACCCAGCGCATGCGCCCATTGTCGCCGCCGGGTGTGACAGCCCCGCTCAGCTGATCCGCTCGTACTCGGTGGTGAGCAGCGCCGTGTTCTGCGTCAGCGCGCCGGTCGAGCAGGTGTAGCTGGCCGAGTTGTCGTTGGTGTCGAGCGGCTGGGGGATGTCGTACTCCTCGCTGCCCAGCCGGAACTTCGCCTTGGCGGTCGACTCCACCTCGCTGACGCTCACCCGGCCGTTGCCGGTCTTGTAGTCGAAGGTGAGCCGGCCGGAGATCTCGAGCACCGCCGTCTCGCCGTTGAAGTCGCCGCGGTACTCGGTGCCGCTGCCGTAGTCGGTCTCGCCGGTGCCGTCCTGCCTGAGCCGGAGCGTGGCGCCCTCGCCGCCGGTGAAGGTGATGCTGCCCTGGCCCTGGACCGAGACCGTCTCCCGGTGGGACGTGACCCGCCAGGTGCCGATCACGCACTGGTCGATGTCGCTGGCCGGGGTGGCGCTCGAACTCTCCTGCGGGCCGGCGCTCGTCGGGGCGCCGGAGGTCGGTCCGGCGATCGGGTCCTCACCGCCGCCGCGGGCCGCCACCACGATCACGATCGCCACGACCAGGACCAGGAGCGTGCAGCCGAGCGCGACGAGCGGGACCAGGTAGGACCGGCCGCGCTGCGGCTGCTGCTGCGGCGGGTAGCCGGGGTAGCCACCGCCGCTGGTCTGCTGCGCGAACGCCGGGGGCACGCTGGTCGGATACCCCGCGGGGGGCACGCTGGTCGGGTAGGCCGGCGGGCTGCCGGGCTGTGGATAACCGGGGTACGCGGGCGGGGGTGCCTGCGGATAACTCGGCGGTGGCGGCTGGTGCGGTACGCCCCGGAAGGTGCCGCACCGCGTGCAGTAGCCGGCGGCGTCCACCTGTACGCCCCCGCAGACCGCACACGGCTGCATCAGCTGCCTCCCCCACAACACCTCTAACGGGTCCGCCCCAGCGGCGGCTCACTTCGCGAGCGACGGTAGCCGAGGCGCGCCACGCCCGGTAACCAACGAACCGGCTGCCGATGCGGGCCGGACTGGCTAGATCACACCCTCGTCGCGGGCCCACCGCAGGAGCTCGGCCTCGGCCTCGTCCCGGTCGAGCGGGCCGCGTTCCAGCCGGACGTCCTTCAGGTGGCGCCAGGCGCGGCCGACGATCGGGCCGGGCGGCACGCCGAGCAGCTCCATGATCGCATTACCGTCGAGGTCGGGGCGGACCCGGGCCAGATCCTCGGCCTCCTGGATCTGGACGATCCGGGCCTCCAGCGCGTCGTAGTCGGCGGAGAGCTGGGCCGCCTTGCGCCGGTTGCGCGTGGTGCAGTCGGAGCGGGTGAGCTTGTGCAGCCGGGGGAGCAGGTCACCGGCGTCGGTCACGTACCGCCGCACCGCCGAGTCGGTCCACTCGCCCCGCCCGTACCCGTAGAAGCGCAGGTGCAGCGCGACCAGCTTGACCACGTCGGACGTCACGTCCTTGGGGTAGCGCAGCTCCTTCATGCGCTGCTTGGTCATCCGCGCGCCGACCACCTCGTGGTGGTGGAAGCTGACCCGGTTGTCCGGGCCGACCGCCTTGGTGGCCGGCTTGCCGACGTCGTGCATCAGCGCGGCCATCCGCAAGATGAAGTCGGGGCCCTCGCCAGCCTCCAGCCGCACGGCGTTGCTGACCACGGTGAGCGTGTGCTCGTACACGTCCTTGTGCTGGGCGTGCTCGTCGATCGCGAGCTTGAGCCCGGGCAGCTCGGGCAGGAAGCGGGCGGCCAGGCCGGTGTCGACCAGCAGCCGCAGTCCGGTGACCGGGTCGGCGCCGCTGAGCAGCTTGGTGAACTCGTCGCGGATCCGCTCGACCGTGATCCGGTCGAGGTCGGCGGCCATCGAGGTCATCGCGGCGACGATGTCCGGGTCGACGGCGAAGCGCAGCTGTGCGGCGAAGCGGGCGGCCCGCAACATCCGCAGCGGATCGTCGCCGAACGACTCCTGCGGCGTACCGGGCGTGCGCAGGCGCCGGGCGGCGAGGTCCTCCAGGCCGCCGTACGGGTCGGTGAACCGGTGCTCGGGCAGGCTCACCGCCATCGCGTTCACCGTGAAGTCGCGGCGGCGCAGGTCGTCCAGGAGGCTGTCGCCGTACTGGACCACCGGGTTGCGGGTCACCCCGTCGTACGCCTCGGAGCGGAACGTGGTGATCTCCAGCCGCATGCCGTGCCGCTGGGCACCGATCGTGCCGAACTCGCGGCCGGTCTCCCAGGTCGTCTCGGCCCAGCCCTTGAGCACGCGCAGGATGTCGTCCGGCCGGGCGTCGGTGGTGAAGTCCAGGTCGTCGCCGAGGCGACCGAGCAGCGCATCGCGGACGGAACCGCCGACCAGGTGCAGCTCGTACCCGGCCGTCGTGAACCGGCTGCCGAGCTCGTCGGCGATCGGCGAGACCCGCATCAGCTCGGCCACGGCATTGCGCTGCGCATCGGTCAGCCCCGTGGCGTTCGAAGTCTTGGACATGGGAGAGCCAGCCTATCGGTGGGGCGGGGTGTCACGTCGTGCCGGTACCGGCGGCCGGCGGCGGCTGGGGCAAAATGCGGCTCGTGCCGGTACCCGACGCCCTGCGGACGCTCAGCCACGACCCGGCGTTCTGGGCCGACTACTTCTTCCGTACCCACCGTTCCACTCCGGACGCCGATCCCGACCCGGCCGAGCTGCGCGCCACCTTCCCGGTCGCCGGAGGCTACGCGCTGGTGCTCGACCTGGACCGCGAGTACGGAACCTACGCGCTCGGCCTGCGCACGCCCGGCAGCTCGGAGCCGATCCCGATGGCCTGGGACGACCGGTCCCGGTGGCACCCGCACGGTCTGCTCTGGCCGGAGCTGGACCTGATCGGGCGGGTGGTGGCGCTCGACGACCCGTCGCTGCCGCACCCCGGGCTGCCGGTCGCGCTGCTGTGCCGGTTCACACCGATCACGCCCGAGGACGACGCGGCGGCCGTCCAGGCCCTGCTCGGCGCGGCGCTACGGTCGCTGCGGGTGCCGGTGCCACCGGCCGAGCAGGAGCCGCTGTTCCGGTACACGCCGCGGGTGCTCAGCGAGGAGCAGGTGGCCGACTACCTGGAGGTGCCGGGCGAGGGGGTGGCCGGCACGCTGCGGTACGCCGGCAGCGACGTCTTCCCCTTCGACGATCTCGCCGAGCTGGTGCGGCTGGCCCAGCGGCGGGTGGGGCGCGTGGCCGCCGAGCCGTGGCGCACCGAGCGGGTCCGCGCCCTCGCCCGTCAGCGTGACATCGCCGGGCTCCTGGCCGCGCTGGAGGCTGGCGGCTGTGACCACCCGACGCTCCTCGACGCGCTCTCCGACCCCGTCACCCCCGCCGAAGCCGGCTGGGTCCTGGACATGCTGGGGGGCGATATCCCCGTACCCTTGCGTTCGGACGGAATCGACCAGAAGCGGGGTTGAGATGAGCGGCGGCCTCTACAAGAGCGCCAACGCGGGGCACAGCGCACACCAGCAGTACCCGGATGGTGCCGTGCTGATCTCGACCCAGGCGATGCCACCCGGGCTGCATCCGGCTCCGGGCGCGGAGTCGGCGCCCGACCTCGAGCCGGCCGTCGACGTCGAGCAGGGGAGCGCGGCCAGCAACAGCGCGATCATGGCGATCGGCAGCCTGGTCAGCCGCGGCACCGGCTTCCTGCGCACGGTCATCCTGGCCGCCGCGCTCGGCGGCGGCGCGATCAACAACGCGTACACGACCGCTCAGATCCTGCCCGGCATCGTCTACGAGCTCCTGCTCGGCGCGCTGCTGAGCAGCACGATCATCCCGGTGCTGGTACGCCGGCGTAAGGCCGACGCGGATCGTGGCGAGGCGTACACGCAGCGGCTCGTGACGCTGACCGTGCTGGTGCTCGGCGCGGCCGCGGTGCTCGTCACGGCGACCGCCTCGGTGCTGACCGTCCTCTACACGAGCGACAAGTCCAGCGAGGCATTCCAGAGCCTGGTCACCAAGCTCTCCTACCTGATGCTTCCGATGATCTTCTTCATCGGGGTCTCCGGCATCCTCACCGCGGTGCTCAACACGCGCGGCCACTTCGCGACGCCGATGTTTACGCCGATCCTCAACAACCTCGTCGTGATCGCGACCGGCGTGATCTACATGATCATCTACGGTGCCAAGGCTCTCCAGCCGCAGCAGATGTCCGCCGGGCAGATCGTCCTTCTCGGCGGCGGCACGCTCCTCGGCGTGGTGATCCAGAGCGTGGGCCTGCTGCCGGCGCTGCGCAAGGTGGGCTTCCGGTGGCGGTGGCGGTTCGACTTCCGCGCGCTCGGCCTGCGCGAGCTGGGCCGGATCGGCGGCTGGGCGCTCTGCTACGTGGTGGTCACGCAGATCGGCCAGGCGGTCGCGTTCAACCTCCTCAACCGGGCCGGCGAGGAGGACGCGGCCGGACCGGCGATCTACAACAACGTCTTCCTGCTGATGTATATGGCGCACGGCATCATCAGCGTCTCGATCATCACCGCGCTCACCCCGCGGATGAGCGCGGCGGCGGCCGACAACCGGCACGCCGACATGGCCGCCGACCTCGCCCGCGGCACCCGCATGATCACGGCCGTCCTGACCCCGGTGGCGATCTGCTACGCGGTGCTGGCCGCCCCGATCTCCGTGGCGCTGTTTCGCAGCGGTGCATTCACCCAGGACGATGCGGCCGAGACGGCGGTCGTGCTGGTCGCGACGGCGGTGGCGCTCGTGCCCTTCTCGATCAGCCAGCTGTTTACGGTCGGGCTCTACGCGCGGCAGGAGACCAAGGCCGCCGCACTGGTCAACGTCCCCGTCGTCGGGCTGCGCGTCCTCGTGCAGGTGATCGTGTTCGCGCTCTTCTCGGCGGCGTTCGCGGCGCCCGGGCTGATGTTCGCCAACGCGCTGTCGTTCGCCGTCTCCGGCCTGATCACCGCCGTGCTCATGCACCGGCGGATCGGGGCGATCGGGCTCGGCGGCATCCTGGTCACGTTCGTCAAGGTGGGCGTGGCCGCGGTCGGCGCGACGGTGGTCGGCCTCGCCGTGATGTACGTGCTGCCCGGCGGCTGGACGCCGAGCAAGCCCGAGTCGCTGCTCCAGCTCGCGGTCGGCGGCCTGGCGATCGGCGGCACGTACGTGGCGATCGCGCTCGGACTCAAGGTCTCCGAGATCAGCAGCGTCTTCGCGCTGGTGCGCCGCAAGATCCGCCGCTAGCCGCGGGGCGTCAGCGCCTCCGGCGCTTGGCCGTGCCGAAGATCTGGCGGGCGAACGCGGCGCCGGCGGCCGTGGCGGCGGCCCGGACGAACGACTTCGTCGCGTTGGAGCCGAGCACCTTCTCCACCATGTTCGGCTCCGACCGCGGTGGCCGGCCCTCCTGTGGATAACTCTGTGCGGGAGGAGCGTCCGGCGCTGGAGATGCCTGTGGATAACCACCTGTGGACGGCGGCGCCATACGGGCGGCCAGCTTCTCGTACGCGGACTCGCGGTCAACCGGCTCGGCGTACTTCGGGTACAGCGGCGAGGCCCGCACCGCCGCCGTCATCGCCGCGGGGTCGGCGGCGCCCATCAGCGACCGGGGAGCGCGCAGCCGGGTCCAGGCGACCGGGGTCGGCGCGCCGTTCTCGGACAGTACGGTCACGATCGCCTCGCCGGTGCCGAGCTGGGTGAGCACCTCCTCCAGGTCGTACGCCGAGTGCGGGAACGTCGACGCGGTCGCCTTGAGCGCCTTCGCGTCGTCCGGTGTGTACGCCCGCAGCGCGTGCTGGATCCGGTTGCCGAGCTGCGCGAGCACGTCGGGGTGCACGTCCTTGGGCGTCTGGGTCACGAAGAAGACGCCCACGCCCTTGGAGCGGATCAGCCGCACGGTCTGCGTGATCGACTCCAGGAAGTCCTTCGACGCGTCCTTGAAGAGCAGGTGCGCCTCGTCGAAGAAGAAGACCAGCTTCGGCTTGTCGAGGTCGCCGACCTCGGGCAGATCCTGGAAGAGGTCGGCCAGCAGCCACATAAGAAAACAAGGAAAGAGGTCCGGCCGCGCTGTGCCGCCCCCAGCCCCCAGCCGCCCGAGGACACCGGGCAGCTCCAGGATCGAGGCGATGCCCCGGCCGTCCGGCGCGGTACGCATCAGGTCGGCCGTGTCGAGCTCCGGCTCGCCGAAGAAATCGTCCGCGCCCGCGTCGGAAAACGCCACCAGCTCCCGGAGCAGCACACCCGCCGTCTGCTTGGAGAGCCCGCCGAGCGAACGCAGTTGTTCGGCTCCCTCGTCGGAGACCAGGTACTGGATGACCGACCGCAGGTCCTTGACGTCCAGCAGAGGCAGCCCGTTCGCGTCCGCGAAGTGGAAGATCAGGTTCAAGGACGACGCCTGTACGTCGGAGAGCCCGAGCACCTTGGACAGCAGTACCGGGCCGAACGAGGTGATCGTCGCCCGGACCGGGATGCCGGTGCCGTGCCCGCCGAGCGCGTAGAACTCGACCGGGCAGGCGGCCGGCTGCCAGTCCTGACCGATCTCGGCGGCGCGTGCGGTGATCTTCTCGTTGGCGGTACCGGGCGCGGACATGCCCGAGACGTCGCCCTTGACGTCGGCGAGGAAGACCGGCACGCCGGCCGCGCTGAGCTGCTCGGCAAGCACCTGGAGCGTCTTGGTCTTGCCGGTGCCCGTGGCGCCCGCGACCAGGCCGTGCCGGTTGAGCATGCCGAGCGGGATGCGCACCTGCGCGCCGGGGTCGCCGCGGCCGTCGACCACCAAGGCGCCGAGTTCCAGTGCCGGCCCGTCGAACGCATACCCGTCACGGACCTGCCCGGCAAGATCAGACATGGAAAAAGCGTACCTATAAGGCACTATTTGCATGACGCTTCAAAGCAGGACGATTGCTACTTAGCGGTCAAGCCTCGCCCCACGACTCGCGTCCGGCCGGCTGCCACGCCAAGATGACGTGTCGAGAGGTCGCACGACCCAGGTAAGGTCGCACCCGTCGGGTGCGGGTAGCGCCTACGCTATGAGTTGTGCCCGCCGCCGGTTTGCCGGCTGCGGCCAGCGGTCACATCACGGGCAGCACATACGGGTCCACTGATCGAGACGATCACCGAGGGAGGACGGGGTGACCCAGGTCGGCGAAGGTCAGGAGGCGAGCGAGAGCGCGCCTCAGGTCATGACCTTCGGTGCGCCCACCGTCGGTGAGATCCTGGCCGAGAGGTACGAGCTCGCGGAGCACATCAACAACGACAGTGCCGGCCGGCAGGTCTGGCGCGGTGTCGACGTGGTGCTCCGGCGGCCGGTCGCGGTGGTGCTGCGCTATCCCGGTGGCGACTCCGCGATGGAGATGCTGCAGGCCGCCGTCGCCGCGAGCCGCGTGATCCACCCCAGCCTGGTCGGCGTCTACGACGCGATCGACGAGGGTGAGCGGGCCTACGTGGTGCGCGAGTGGGTCGACGGTGAGTCGCTCCGCGAGATCGTGGCCGAGGAGCCCCTCGACCCGACCCGCACCACGACGGTCGCGCACGCGGTGGCCGAGGCGGTCACCGCGATGCACGCGACCGGCATGGTCCACGGCAATATCCACCCCGGCACGGTCCTGATCGGCGACGACGGCCGCGTGGTGCTCGCCGACGCGCGGGCCGACAGCGCCGACACGCAAGAGACCGACGTGCGGGCGATCGGCGGCGTCCTCTACTTCGCGCTCACCGGCCACTGGCCGCACACCGAGGCCGGCCGGTCCGCGCTGCCCGACGCCGTGCGCGACGCGAGCGGCACCGTGGCCGCCCCGCGCCAGATCCGCGCGGGCGTCCCGGCATACCTCGACGACCTCACCATGGACCTGCTCGACAGCCGCCTCGCGCTGCCCGCCGCCGACGTGCTCGCGGCCGAGCTGGGCCGGCTCGACAGCGCCACCGACGAGCCCTACTACGAGGAGACCGGACCGCTTCGGTTCCTGTCCGGCCCTCGCGACGTGGGCGCGGCGGTCGACCCGGGCGGCGTGCGCACCGAGCCCCAGCGGGCGACGGTCCGCAAGATCGCCGCAGGCGTCGCCGGACTCCTCGCCATCGCCGTCGCGGGCCTGCTCTTCGGCATCAGCGCGCTGGGCAACGGCGGCGACACCGACGACACCGCCGCCCCGCCGTCCAACGCGCCGGCCACCGCCGGCAGCGACCCGGCCACCGGGTCCGCCAACGGCCAGCCGCAAAACTTCACGATCAGCGCCAACCAGGTGCGCATCGTCGACCCGTCCGACGGCCAGCGCAACGAGTTGGAGGGCGCCGACGCGGTCGTCGACGGAAACGAAAACACCGGCTGGGAGCCCAACGGCTACAAGAGCTCCAAGTTCGGCAACCTCAAGACGGGCATGGGCATCCTGATCGACCTGGGCCAGCCGCGCACGGTCAGCTCCGTGCAGGTGACGCTCTCCGACGGCGGCGCCTCGGCCGAGCTGCGCGCCGGCGACAGCGACCCGGGCAGCAGCGCGGCCGGTGACAAGCAGGTGGCCCAGTCGTTCAAGCGGGTGGGAGAGCCGCTGGAGGCGTTCGACGCGACGAAGATGAGCTTCACCGCGTTCGACCCCGACCAGAAGTACCAGTACCTGCTCTTCTTCATCACCGAGATGCCGCGCACCGGCGACAGCCAGTGGCCGTTCAAGGTCGGCGTGCAGGAGATCGTGGTCGCCGGGCTGAGCTAGTGTGCAGCCGTGACCGACAGCTCGCGTAGCGACGCCGAGCTGCTGCGCGCCCACGTCGACGGCGATCAGTACGCGTTCGCCGAGCTGTTTCACCGGCACCGCGACCGGCTGTGGGCCGTGGCGCTGCGTACGCTCGCCGACCGGGAGGAGGCGGCCGACGCCCTCCAGGACGCGCTGCTGTCCGCGCACCGCGCGGCGGCCCGCTTCCGGGGCGACTCGGCGGTCACGACCTGGCTGCACCGCATCGTGGTAAACGCCTGCCTCGACCGGGCCCGCCGGCGGCAGGCCCACCCGACGGTCCCGCTCCCCGACGGCAGCCGAGCCGAGTCCGACCGGCCGATCGCCGCCGAGCCGGCCGCCCCCGCGGTCGACCACGACACCGCCCTCGACGTACGGCAGGCGCTCAGCCAGCTGCCGGAGGAGCAGCGGGCCGCGCTGATCCTGGTCGACGTGCAGGGCTACCCGGTCGCCGAGGTGGCGGTGATCCTCGGTGTGGCCGAGGGCACGGTAAAGAGCCGGTGCGCGCGGGGCCGGGCCAAGCTGGCGGTGGTGCTGGGCCACCTTCGGGCCGGCGGTGGGAACCCGCGGTCCGGCGATCGCGTCGGAACCAGTACGGCGCAGGCGCGTACGGCGAAGGTGGAGGAAGAGAAGTGACCGGGCAGGAGTTCAGCGAGGTCGATTTCGACCTGCTCGCCGACTACGTCGGCGGTGCGCTGGACGGTACGCCCGAGGAGGCGGTCGTGGCCCGGCGCGTCGCCGAGGAGCCGGCCTGGGCCGAGGCGCACGCCGCGCTGGTCGAGGCGACCGGGAGCGTCCGCGCCAGCCTCGCGTCCTGGGGTGACTCGGCGGAGCCGATGCCGGTCGAGGTCGCCGACCGGATCGCCACGGCCCTGGAGCAGGAGCCGCGGCGTCCAGACCTCACCGCCGTACCAGATGAGCAAGCTGGACCTCGACGCACCGCGCCTCGGCCGCGGCGCCGGATGCCCGCGTGGGCCGCCCCGGCGGCGATCGCCGCCGGTGTCGCGGCACTGGCCGGCCTCGGCTGGAGCCAGGCGGGCAACATCGGCGGTGGCGGCGACGACAGCTCGGCCGGCAGCGCTGAGGAGGCCCCCGCGGTCGCCCGGCAGAACGCCGACGACGCGGGCGTGGCTCCCTTCGCGGGGCGCGAGATTCCGCTGACGTCGAGCGGGCAGGACTACCGGGCCGGCACGTTCGGGACCGGGGGCAGCCCGCCGAAGGCCGCGATGAGCAGCGCCACGGCCATGGCCGAGCAGGAGGGGGACCGGGCGGGAGCGGCCGCCGCCCCGGCACCGGTGCTTGCCCGGCTGCGCGACCCGGCCGCGCTGGCCATGTGCGTCGAGGCGATCGGGCGGGAGCACCAGCCGGGCGTCACCGAGGTCGAGGTGGTCGATCTCGCGTCCTACGAGGGGTCACCGGCCGCGATCGTGTTTTTCACGGACGGCACCGGGGCACGGTGGGTATGGGCGGCCGGACCGGATTGTGGCCTGGCCCAGCGGGGCGCGGACACCCGCGACAGCGCAAAGATAGGGTGAGCTGACCCACCCGGACGAGGGGTGGGGAATCATCGCGGCTCGCGATGGGTTCTCCTCTGCGCATACAAAACACTACGGGAGTCGGCAGTGGACGAGGTCCGTAATCTGATCATCATCGGCTCAGGCCCGGCCGGTTACACCGCTGCGGTCTACGCCGCCCGCGCCAACCTCAAGCCACTCGTCATCGAAGGTGCGCAGTCCGGTGGCGCGCTGATGACGACCACAGACGTCGAAAACTTCCCCGGCTTCCCCGACGGCATCATGGGTCCCGAGCTGATGGACTCGATGCGCAAGCAGGCCGAGCGGTTCGGCGCCGAGTTCCTCACCGACGACGTGACCCGGGTGCAGCTCACCGACACCGGCGTGGTCGGCTCCGGCGCCACCCAGAAGGTGTACGTCGGCGAGACGGAGTACCAGGCCAAGGCGGTCATCCTCGCCACCGGTTCGGCCTGGCGGCCGCTGGGCGTCCCGGGCGAGCAGGAGCTGCTCGGCCACGGCGTCTCCTCCTGTGCCACCTGTGACGGCTTCTTCTTCCGCGGCCAGCCGATCGCGGTCGTGGGCGGTGGCGACTCCGCGATGGAGGAGGCCACGTTCTTGACCAAGTTCGCGGACACGGTGACGATCGTCCACCGCCGCGACGAGTTCCGAGCCAGCAAGATCATGGCCGACCGGGCGCTCGCCAACCCGAAGATCGCCGTCGAGTGGAACTCTGTCGTCGAAGAGGTTCTCGGAGACGACGGCAAGGTCGCCGGCGTGCAGCTGCGTAACGTGCACTCGGGCGAGGGCAAGGTGCTCGACGTGACCGGCGTGTTCGTCGCGATCGGCCACGAGCCCCGCAGCGAGCTCTTCCGCGGCCAGGTGGAGCTCGACGAAAACGGATACGTCGTGGTGGACGCCCCCACCACGCACACCAGCGTGCCCGGCGTCTTCGCCGCCGGCGACCTGGTCGACCACACCTACCGCCAGGCCATCACCGCCGCCGGCACGGGCTGTGCCGCCGCGCTCGACGCCGAGCGGTTCATCGCATCACTGGAAGTCTGAGTTTCGTTTCAGGAGGGTCTTCGTGGGAACAACCAAGGCGGTCACCGACGCCAGTTTCACCAGTGACGTGCTGCAGTCCGAGACGCCCGTCCTGGTGGACTTCTGGGCCGAGTGGTGCGCGCCGTGCAAGAAGGTCTCGCCGCTGCTCGAGGAGATCGCCAACGAGATGGGCGACCGGGTGCGGATCGTCAAGGTGAACATCGACGAAAATCCCGAGACCGCCCGCGCGTACCGGATCATGTCGGTGCCCACGCTGACCGTCTTCAAGGGCGGCCAGCCGGTGCAGTCGGTGGCCGGCGCCCGGCCAAAGGGTGACCTGGTCAAGCTGATCGAGGGTGCGCTGTAACAGGCACTTGCGTCGGGGCGCTCCCATTAGGGGGGCGCCCTTTTCGTTTGGACGTGTGTGCTAGTGATCATGTCGGTGCCCACGCTGACCGTCTTCAAGGGCGGCCAGCCGGTGCAGTCGGTGGCCGGCGCCCGGCCAAAGGGCGTGTTTGCGAGTGCCCGGCTGGCGGTACGCAGCCGGTGTTCCGGCGGTCCCGGCGGCGGCGTGTCGCCGGGCGGGATAGGCTCCTGAAGCGTTCTCACTGAGGAGGTCCTCCGTGCGTCCGATCCGGCGTGGCGACCGCGGCCCCGCGGTCATCGAGATCAACCAGATCCTCGCCGAGCTCGACCTCCTGGCCGGTAGCGGCGACGAGTACGACGAGACCACCGAGCGCGCCGTCCGCGGCTTCCAGCAGACCCGCGGGCTGTCGGTGGACGGCCTGGTCGGCGACGAGACGTGGCGCGCGCTGGACGCCGCCCGCTGGCGGCTGGGCGCGCGGGCGCTTTACCACGCGATCCCCGAGCCGCTCGTCGGCGAGGACGTCCGCACCCTCCAGGAGCGGTTGCTGGAGATGGGGTACGACGTGGGTCGTGCCGACGGCATCTTCGGTCCCAACACGGCCCGGTCGGTGGCGCAGTTCCAGCGTGAGGTGGGCCTCCAGCCGGACGGGGCCTGCGGGCCGCAGACCATGCACGCGCTCAAGCGGCTGGGTCGCAAGGTGGTCGGCGGGCGGCCGCAGTGGCTGCGTGAGGCCGAGGCGTTTCGCCGCTCCGGGCCCAACCTGATCGGCAAGGTCATCGTCATCGACCCCGGCCACGGCGGCTCCGACCCGGGCATCGTCGTGCCGGACGGGCCGCTGCGCTGGACCGAGGCCGACCTCGCGTTCGACATGGCGGCGCGGCTGGAGGGGCGCCTCGCGGCGGCCGGGATGCGGGTGCACCTGACCCGGGGACCGGGCGGTGGGCCGGCGCTGACCGACATCGCCCGGGCCGATCTGGCCAACGAGCTCGGCGGTGACCTCTTCATCTCGCTGCACATCGACGGGCACGCCAACCCGGATGCCGAGGGGGTGGCGGCGTTCCACTACGGCACGGGCAACGGCGTGACCTCGACGGTAGGGGAGCGGCTGGCCGGGATGGCGCTGCGCGAGATCGTCAAGCGCACCGGCCTGCGCAACTGCCAGACCCACGCGAAGACGTGGGAGCTGCTGCGGCTGACCCGGATGCCGGCGGTGCGGGTCGACGTCGGCTACCTGACGTCCCCCGCCGACCGGGAGCGGCTGATCGACCCGGCTTTCCGTGACCGGGTGGTCGAGGCCATCGTGGCGGCGGTGCAGCGGATGTACTACCCGGTGGAGGCCGACGTGCCGACGGGCTCGATCGACGTACGGAGCCTGCGGGCCGCGGCCGTTTCCTGAGTGCTTCGCGTTCGTGGGCGCTTCGCGCTTGGTGTTGATCGCGCAGCCGTTTTGTGACTTAGCTGGACGTTGATCGCGTAGCTGGACGAACCGGGCGTAGGAGGCTTTCCGGGCTCATCGAGCCGAGGAGCTTCTCCAGCGCGTACTCCACATCGGACTTCCACGACAGCGCCGTGCGCAGCTCCAGCCGCAGTCGCGGGAAGCGCGGGTGCGGCCGCACCGTCTTGAAGCCCACCGAGAGGAAGAAGTCGGCCGGCGCCAGGCAGCCCTCTTCGCCGTCGCCGGACTCGCCGTACTTGGCGTCGCCGAACGCCTCGATCGCCTTGATGCCGCGCTTGGTGAGATCGCGGGCCACGCCCTGCACGAGCATCCGCCCCAGCCCGCCACCGGCGAACGCGGTGACGATGTGCGCGGTCATCAACAGCGCTGCGTCGGCCGAGACCGGCGAGGTGGGAAACGCCATCGAGCGTGGCACGTAAGCGGGTGGCGCATACATGACGAAGCCGGCGGGCATGCCGTCGACGTACGCCAGCTTGCCGCAGGAGCCCCACTCCAGCAGCGTCTGGGACACCCACGCTTCCTTTTCGAGCCCCGGGTCGCCGGCGGCGCACGCGCGCTCGGCGGCGACGGGATCCAGCTCCCAGAACACGCAGGCTCGGCAGGGGCGGGGGAGATCCTCGAGAGTGTCGAGCGTCAGACTGACCAAGCGTCGCGACATTGCCCAATCCTCATAGCATCGATTGCAGCCACGCGCCGCCTCCTTGCCCCCGACAGGAGATCGTACGCCGGAACTTCGCGTCAGGGGAGAGGTCGGGCAACTGGTCACCCCCGGGCCCGGTATGTGGAACCCGAGCGGGGTAACCGGAGGCGTGTGTGGCGCCTCGGGACTACGATCGATCGGCCAGCAGTGTGGCTGGGCTCAACCTTGGTGCTTGCTCCGACGAGGCAGGTGAGTCATGACCGGCACGACGCTTGACGACTATACCGATCGCTACGCCCGGCGGGTGCGCGGCATGACGGCATCGGAGATCCGTGCCCTCTTCGCCGTGGCCAGCCGGCCCGAGGTCGTCTCGCTCGCCGGTGGTGCCCCCTACGTCGCCGCCCTCCCGCTCGACGCGGTAGGGGAGATGCTCAGCCGCCTCGCCACCGACCACGGCCCCACCACCCTGCAGTACGGGATCGGCCAGGGCACGCTAGAGCTGCGCGAGCGGATCTGCGAGGTGATGGCGCTCTCCGGCATCGACGTCGGCTGCGGCGCCTCCCCCGAAGACGTGGTGGTGACGGTCGGCGGGCAGCAGGCGCTCGACCTGGTGGCCCGGATCTTCCTCGACCCCGGCGACGTGGTGCTCGCCGAGGGACCCACCTACGTCGGGGCGCTCGGCGTCTTCCAGGCCGCGCAGGCGCAGGTGGTGCACGTGCCGATGGACGGCGACGGCATCGTGCCCGAGGCGCTGGAGCAGGCGATCGCGGAGGTCGCGCGGTCGGGCCGGCGGGCCAAGTTCCTGTACACGATCCCCACGTTCCAAAACCCGGCCGGCGTGACGCTGACCGAGGAGCGGCGCGAGCGGGTGCTCGACATCTGCGAGCGCGCCGGGCTGCTGGTGGTCGAAGACGACCCGTACGGCCAGCTGAGCTTCGACGGCGACGCACCCGCGCCGCTGCGCGCCCGCCGCCGCGACGGGGTCTTCTACCTGAGCACGTTCTCCAAGACCTTCGCGCCGGGCATGCGGGTGGGCTGGATCCTCGCGCCCCACGCGGTGCGGGAAAAGCTCGTGATCGCCAGCGAGGCGCAGATCCTCTGCCCGAGCGCGTACGCGCAGGCGGCCATCACCACCTACCTGGCCACCATGCCGTGGCGCGAGCAGCTGAAGGCGTACCGGGAGATCTACCGCGAGCGCCGCGACGCGCTGCTGGACGCCCTCGCCGACCTGATGCCGGCCGGCACCACCTGGACCGAGCCCAAGGGCGGCCTCTTCGTGTGGGCCACCCTCCCCCAGGGCCTCGACGCCAAGGCGATGATGCCCCGGGCGATCGCCGCCCGCGTGGCGTACGTGCCGGGTACGGGCTTTTACGCCGACGGCACGGGCGCGGGGCACATGCGGCTCAACTTCTCGTTCCCGTCGCCGGAGCGGATCCGCGAGGGCGTGCGCCGGCTCGCCGGTGTGATGGAGCAGGAGCTGGCGATGCGGCAGGTCTTCGGCGCGGTGGGCGGACTCGCCGCGCGCCGGCGGGGGCAGGCCGCGGCCGACGCCCCTGACCCCGGCTTGGCATGATCTGAGGCATGCATACGGACCTTCGTGTCCTCGTCCTCGCCGGCGGACTCTCGTACGAGCGGGACGTCTCCCTGAAGTCGGGGCGCCGGGTGCTCGACGCGCTGCGCGGCGCCAGCATCGAAGCAGAGCTGCGCGACGCGGACGTCTCGCTGCTGCCGGCGCTGCGGGCCGACCCACCGGACGCCGTCGTGATCGCGCTGCACGGTGCCACCGGTGAGGACGGCTCGCTGCGCGGGGTGCTCGACCTCTGCGACGTGCCGTATGTGGGCTGCGACGCCCGCTCCGCCCGCCTCGCATGGGACAAGCCCTCGGCGAAGGCGGTGCTGCGCGAGGCCGGCATCCCCACGCCCGACTGGGTGGCGTTGCCCCATGACCGGTTCTCGGAGCTGGGCGCGGTGGCGGTGCTCGACCGCATCGCCGACCGGCTCGGTCTGCCGCTGATGGTCAAGCCCGCGCAGGGCGGCTCCGGCCTGGGCGCCGCCGTGGTCCGGGACGCGACGGCACTGCCGGCCGCGATGGTGGGTTGTTTCGCGTACGACTCCACGGCGCTGGTCGAGCGGTACGTGGCGGGCATGGACGTGGCCGTGTCGGTGATCGACCAGGGGGAGGGCCCGCAGGCGCTGCCGGCCGTCGAGATCGTGCCGCGCAACGGCGTGTACGACTACGCCGCCCGGTACACGGCCGGCCTCACCACCTGGCACGCGCCCGCCCGCCTGGACCCCGCGGTGGCGGCGGTGGTGGCGGAGACCGCGATCGCTGCGCACACGGCGCTGGGACTGCGTGATCTCTCCCGGGTCGACCTGATCGTCGACCCCGACGGGCAGCCACACGTGCTCGAGGTGAACGTGTCGCCCGGCATGACGGAGACGTCGCTGCTGCCGCTCGCGGTACAGGCCGCCGGCCTCGACTTCGGCAAGCTGCTGGCGGCGCTCGTGGGGCGGGCCGCTCGGCGTACGGGTTGAGGCCCGGCTCCTGAGACGGGAAGCGCCCCCGTACCGGTCTTCCGGTTGCCGGGGGCGCTTTTGCTTCGCTTCTCTTTCCTCTGTCCTGCTGGCGTGGGCCTTTGGCCCTGCTCGGCCGGCCTGGCCTGCGGTTGTCGGTTGTCTTGGCTGGCCCGACCTCTCTCTCGCTTCGGCAGCTCGCCGACCTCGTGGCGTTCCGTTTGCCCGCTGCTTGCCCACGTCGTGCCGCGGCGGCTGGTGCGCCGCCAGCGGCATGGGTCAGGTCGTGGCGCTCTGGTGCTCGGGCTTGCTCCCTGGAGCCTCGGGCTGCCCGGCCGCCCGAGCGGCCGGCACGGTGCGCGGCGGTTGGCCTCCCGGCGCCGCGTCTTTGCTGTCGCTCTTGGTATCGAGCTTGGCGCCGACCGGTGTGGACGCCGGCTTCACGCCTGCGGCTGGGCTTTGGATGGTCGGTCCGTCTGCCGTCGCCCGGTCTCCCGTCGCGGCCGTCTCTTCACCTGTGACCGGATCGCGTGTCGTCTCGCCGGGCGTTGCCGCGTTGGGTGTCGTGCCGTTGGGGATGGCCGTGCTCGGCGCCGCCGCCGTCTGTGCCGCTGCGTTGGATGTCTCCGTGCCTGGTGCCGTCGTCTCGGACATCGCCGTGGTTGGTGTCGCCGCGTTGGGCGTCGCTGGTTTCGACGCTGCTGTGTGGGGTGCCGCTGCGTTCGTTGTTTGCGCGTCTTCGGGAGCATCCGCGTCTTCGGGAGCTTTCGCGTCTTCGGGAGCTTCGAGGAGCGCGACGGAGGTGTCGTCGGTGTCGGCTTGCAGCGCGAGGCTGGCCGCTTCCGCCTCCGCCTGCTGAACCAGACTCGACGGCGCCTGCCACTCGATCCGCGGTGGCTCGGCGAGCGGCTTTCCGCCGAACTCAGCCAGCCACGCCGCCACGAGCGCCAGGTTTTCCCGCCACGTCGACTCCGGGATCGGCGGGAGGATGTCGTCCCACAGCGACAGGAAGGTGCCGCGCAGCTGCAGCCGACCGTACGGCCGGGCCAGGAACCACATGTGCAGGTGTGCCGACCCGTCTCCCCACCGGTTCACGTGAACCCGTGCGACTCCATCGAGCGAGCGCACGGCCCGCTCCAGCCGTACGGTCATCACGCCGAGCTCGGCCGCCAACAGGTTGGGCAGGTCGCCCAGGTCGAGATGCGAGCGGGACTCCAGGATGAGCACCATCGGCAATCCGGTGGGTCGATCCATGGCACGGACGCGCCATCGCTCGCTGACCCAGATGTACGCCTCATCGGGCGCGTTGCACGCGCTGCAGTCGGCGGCGTCCTCGCCCTTGCGCGCGGGCTCGTTCTCCACCGGGGCGTCGAGCTGCTTGACCCGCAGGTCGCCCTCGAACGGGAAGGAGGGCCACTTCGTGAAGTCAGGAACGGGGGATGCTGTGTCGGGCACGAGGCTGACCCTAACGGAGTTGAGGACCGCTGTCCTTCCCCGTTTCGGGCGGACGCCACCTTCTCTGTCCACAGGCAACCACCGCCCCCGACCGGCACTTTCTCTCGAATCCGCTGCATCTGTGGATAACCTCTGTGGATTGTGCGCGCCCGTCGTTTCACGTGAAACGACGGGCGCGTCGCACCTCCGGCTGCGGCCCGTCCTCTCGCCCTCTCGCCGAATGTTTCCCGTGAAACATCGCGGCCGTGTGGGCGTCGACGCCCGGCTTGTGCCCGCTCGTTGGTGGGCTCGCTCGCAGGTTTGGTGGCTGACCGCCAGTACCTGGGCCGGCTCCGTCTGTCGACGTTGGTCGCACTCGCTCCTCGTCGGAGCGGAGGCGAGGCGCTCGCGCACGCTGTCTTTGGCTCGCAACGCCACGCGGGCTGGCGCCGGTCCACAGCTCCCGGCGGTAGCCATCCGTTAGGGGAGTCCTTGCGACGCATCGACTTCGACGGCGGAAGCCGGAACTGTCCGCCGGCCCTGTTGGCGCCGCGAGGGTCTTGAACTGCTTCGGCGTTTGGCGTTCGTTCGTGGTCGTCCACCCTCACGGACTCTCGGTGTCGCGGCTGCGGATCGGTGAAGACCGCGTCACCTATGCCGCCGGTCACCTCGACGGCGCTCCTCCGGGTTGGGCCGCTCCACATCCCGGCGCGGCGTACCACGGCGGCGATCCAGTTGGTGGTCTGTGGTTGCCCGGCATACCTGGAAGCAGCGGACTCGCGATAGGGGGTGCGCGCCGGATGGCTCGGCGCTTGTCTGCGCTCTGGGAAGTCAGCGAGAGATTGGGCTAGGAGCCTCGCTCGGGGTCTCTGGTCCGGCAGCGGTCGGTGTCTGGCCTCAATTTCGCTCTCGCCGAGGCCCCGACGCCATCCGCGCTTCCGGCCGCGCGCCAGAGGTCTTCGCGGCCCTTCCGAGCCCGGCGATCCCCACTGCTTCGGGCGCTGACGCCGCGGGGTCACGCTGGCTCGGCTCGGGCCATTGGTGTCTCCTCCTTGAACCTCGCGCGGCGGCGAGATCCGGGTGCAGGCGCATGCTCTTGCTGATGTCGCACGTGGCCGGACAAACGGCCCTCCTTCCAAAGATGCGCGGACTGAGTTCTGGGGCCAGGGACCGCCGACACGCCCCGCTGCTGTGACGACGCTCCATTGCTGAGCCGCACGGGCCAAGATCGCACGAATGAATCGGAGGCGAGGCCGCTACCTCGATCCACGTCGGGTCCGAGCGGGTCGCGCTCACCCCGGAGTCGCGACCAAGCCCGCTCCAGTCGCTAGGCCCTGTTTCGACAATCCTTGCCAGGCTGCGCCGAGCCCAGACGACGACCGGCGGCGCGAGCATCAGGCCCATACGGACGTGCCGGCGAGTCGGCTGGCTCGTAGCCTCCCTGGACCTCGGCTCGCCTCAACAATCCCTTTGAAACAGGGCCTAGTACGTTACCGACGACTGGAGTCCTTCGGCCGCTTGGTCGGCTAGGCCCGGCGAGGCGGGCGGAGGTCGGTGGTCATCGTGCTGTGGCCAACGCGACGGTGGTCACGCGCGTCCGGAGCGGCAGGGGCCCCAGCCCGCCCGCGCGGCGAGCCACTCGGCCAATCGTCGGCGCGTCACCGTCGCGAAGACGACCGAGACTCGCCCGTGGAACGAGGCGGCAGGGGAAGCCCGGCGACGACGCGGGCTCACTGCGCGATGTTTCACGGGAAACATCGGAGATCAACAGCTGGCTCCGACAACCAGGAGCCTCGCGGCGCCATCGCCGCACAGAACGGTCCGGTCCGAGTTGGACCCGCGCCGGCGTCGGTCTCACGGCTCGCTGTTCGCCGTCGACCGCAACCTGCGTTGTCCGTCCTTTAACCGAAGCTCGCTGTCGCGAGTCGGTCAGGTCGAGTGCTACCCGCTGAGTCTCGTGGGCTCTCGACGGCACATCCACGGGCTGGGTCGGGAGCATGCGCCGGAACTCTCCTTTGCATCCGGGTCGACGCGCTACGGCTGCGGCGGGGGAGCTCCCTCGCCGACGCAACGCGCCTCCTGCGGACAGGCTCGTCGCGTGGAAGCATCGCCGTCTCCGTCTCGCTCCGGGCGAGGCACTTGGACACACCGCGATGGTGTCGGCGACCAGGCTGGTGAAGACCCCTCGCGTGGAGTCTCCGATCATCGACGACCGGAAGCAGGCCCTCTCCGGCCAGGCACCAGCTCGCGGCTGAGAGATCCGATAGGCCGACCACGGATCCCTCAAAGGCGATGCCAGCGCTAGCGATAAGGCAGCTGCGGCCGCAGCCGGCGCGCGTACCAGAGATGGCGCGGAGATGGAGCCCGGCGGTGGCAGCCTTCGCGGTGATGCTCCGGCTCGTGGTGCCGTGGCTCGGCTTTCCCGGAGAGGTGACATTCGGCCGGGAGAAGCGGGCGGCCAGCCGCAATCGATGGGGCCTCCCTGACGGAGCATCGCGGACGCCGAGCCAGTCGAGCCTCCTTTCGACTCTGAGGGGCACGCTCTGGGGGTAAGGCGGCGATCCTGCGACGAGGACCGCGCGACCTGGCCGTCGCACGCCCAACAGCGGCGGCGCCAATGGATGGCCGTGGGCTAAGCGACCCAGGGCGGGCTCGCCGAGTTCGGCGCATGAGCCGGCGGCGACCTCCGAACGCCGGGGGAGTGCCACCGCTCGGATCATCGCCAATCGCGGGAGGCGAGACCCACACGACCGAGAGGGACGGGCTACAGGAGCCGAGATCGGAGCCAGGCACGAACGGATGGCCGCGTCAGCCAGCGCAGGCCCGACCCGAGCGCATGAACACCGCGACGTCGAGGACTTCGATGACGGGAGCCGTGACGGCACACCTCAGGCAGGGCCCGGCGACCCCAAGCTAGTGCGGCGGCCACTAACCTTTGCCGGCTTCGCCAGCGCCGGGTGACCAGCGGCCGAAGGCCGGTGAACGTTGGCGGGGCCACCGCACCAGGGGACCAGCATCGCGGCCATCCGCCGCCCATGAACGTAGACGGTCGACCCGCCGGAGCGGCCGCAGACGAACGGCCTTCGTGCTGAGGGACCCAGTGGACTACGAGACGCGCCAACACCGCCTTCGCTCCTCCGACCCACGGCCGGCTCTGGTGCGCTGGAGGACTGAACGCTGCCACCCACAGGATCCAACCGCACCCGACTCCGTGAGCGGGTCGCTCCTTTCCCGGGCACAGCCGCCCCGAGCGAAACCGCACGGCGGGCAAACAGGATGGCCGCGAAGCAGCAAGCCGTGCCGTCCCGCCCGTACGGAGGCGACGTCGCGGCAGAGCTACTCGCCTCGTCGTCGGCGATCCAGATCAAGCACCAGTCGGCGCCCAGCACCGAAAGGCCCACGCCCCGCCGGCCCTACACCTCGGGCTCAAGCTCCCGGCCCGCCCATCGGCGAGAGCTCCCGCCCATCGGCGAGCCTGACGACACCCCATATGGTGGGCCGGCAGACCTCACACCAGGCCCCGAGACATTGCCCCGGGAGCCTGATGACGCTCGACCAAGGGCCACCACCCGGTCGAGGCCCGCTTCGCCGGCGGGGGCGCTGAGACCGCGGCCGGAGGCCCACCAGTCGGCCGCTGAGCGGTCAGTGGCCACGGCGCCGAGCAAAGACGCCCGCCCGATGCGAGACACCCGCCTGGGCCGGAGCCGACCGAGCGGACCGAAGAATCCCGGCCGGTACTCGCAACCGCCGCGACCCGCACTCGGCGCTGACCCCAGAGCCCGGCACTAGCCCGGAAGCCGAAGTCGAGCAGCGCCCTGGAGCCACGCCGCGACCAAGCCCTCCCGGCAGCGTGCACCGTGCGCAGGGTACCGACCCCTACCACCCGACTCGAAGGGATCACCGAGCATCCGGCTGCAACTGCGGGGGGTCGGCCAGGAGTCCGCAGGCTCGCTCGCGCCGAGGCCCGTCGTTTCACGTGAAACGACGCTGGCCGCGAACCCACCCGGGGTTCGCGGCCACCAACAGAGACGCGACGGGGGAGCGCTACTCCGGCGGCTGCTCCGTGCGCTCGACGCCGATGATTCCCACGATGCGCTCAAGGTCGTCCACGGTCGCGAACTCGATCGTGATCTTTCCCTTGCTGCGACCGATGTCGACCTTGACGCGGGTGTCGAAGCGGTCGGAGAGGCGTTCGGCCAGATCGCTCAGAGCGGGCGCGTGCGCCTTCACGCGGCGCTTGGCCGGCTTGGCCGCGGGGGCCGGGCCTTCGGCGACCGCCAGGGCGACGAGCTCCTCGGTCGCGCGTACCGACAGGCCCTCGGCCACGATCCGCAGCGCCAGCTCCTCCTGGGCCTCCGTGTCTTCCAGGCCGAGGATGGCCCGGGCGTGACCCGCCGAGAGCACGCCGGCGGCGACCCGGCGCTGTACCTGTGCCGGGAGGTTCAGGAGCCGGATCGTGTTGGAGATCTGCGGGCGGCTCCGGCCGATGCGCTTCGCCAGCTCCTCGTGCGTCGCCCCGAACTCCTCAAGCAGCTGCTGGTACGCGGCCGCCTCTTCGAGCGGGTTCAGGTTGGCGCGGTGGATGTTTTCCAGGAGCGCGTCGCGGAGCATCGCGTCGTCGCGGGTGTCGCGGACGATGGCCGGGATTGTGTCGCGGCCGGTGGCCTGGGCGGCGCGCCAGCGGCGCTCGCCCATGACGAGTTCGTACTTCTCGCCGTCGAGCTCCCGCACCACGATCGGCTGGAGGAGGCCCACCTCCTGGATGGAGGTCTTGAGCTCCTCCATCGCCTCTTCGTCGAAGACCTGCCGCGGCTGCTTCGGGTTGGGCACGATCGACCCGACCGGGATCTCGGCGAAGCGGGCGCCGGGCACGGGGGCGAGGTGGCTCGTTGTCGCGCCGGGGGTGAAGGCGAGCTCGGCGGGGGGAACGTGGGCCGGAGCGCCACCGGCAGCCGCCTCAGCGGTGTCAGGCGGCGACGCAGCCGTGTCTGCCGCCGGAGCGCCACCCGACGGCTGCGGAGGCGCGGTGGGGATCAGGGCCCCCAGCCCGCGTCCGAGCCCGCCGCGCGGACGGTTCTTCATGCCGCACTCTCCCGATCATCGACGAACGGCTGCCTCACGCCGCTCCTCCCAGTTTGACCCCACGCTCCGCGATCTCCTGAGCCGCCTCGAAGTAGCTCGTGGCACCTCGCGAACCGGGATCGTAGGTCATGACCGACTGGCCGTAGCTGGGCGCCTCGGAGACGCGGACGTTTCGCGGGATGACCGCCTGCAGCACCTTGTCGCCGAAGTGGTTGCGCACGTCCTGCTCGACGGCGTCGGCCAGGCGGGTGCGGCGGTCGTACATGGTCAACAGGATGGTGGAGACGTCGAGCGTCGGGTTCAGGTGCTGCTTGACGAGGTTGATGTTGTTGATCAGCTGGTTGAGGCCCTCCAGCGCGTAGTACTCGCACTGGATCGGGATCAGCACCTCCTGGGCTGCGACCAAGGCATTGACCGTCAGCAGACCTAGTGAGGGCGGGCAGTCGATGAAGACGTAGTCGAACGTCTCCGGGTGAGCGGCGATCGCGCGGGCCAGCCGCGACTCGCGGGCCACGACCGAGACGAGCTCGATCTCGGCGCCGGCGAGGTCGATCGTCGCGGGTACGCACCAGAGGTTCGGGATGCCCTCGACCGCTTGGGCGACGTCCGACAGCGGCACGTTGTCGATCAGGCAGTCGTACACGTCCGGGATGCCGGCGTGGTGCGGCACGTTGAGCCCGGTGGAGGCGTTGCCCTGCGGGTCGAGGTCGACCACCAGCACCCGGTTGCCGTGGAGGGCGAGCGCCACGGCCAGGTTTACGGTGGTCGTGGTCTTACCGACGCCGCCCTTCTGGTTTGCCACGCACATGATCCTCGGCCGGGCCGGGCGGGGCATGGTGACCTCGCCGCTCGGGTTCAGGATCTGGACTGCGCGCATTGCCTCCATAGCCAACGGTGGATCATCCTCTTCACGCGACGGGGTTTCACGTGAAACGTACGCGTCAACCCCACCTTCCTCACCATAAGTACTGGTCGCCGGCGCGGGCGTGTCGGCAGGTGGCGCCGAAGTGGGCGACGGCGCGGCGCCGGAGACGGGCTTGACCGACGCCGTAGCGCGAGCGGGGGCACCCGAGGGGGAGGGGGAGGGGGCCGGCGACGGCTGTGGACGCGGCGACGGTGCCGGGCGGCGATGCGGATCCTCGGGCGCGCCGGTCGGGTAGCCCGTCGGTGGCTGGGGCGAACGCTCTGGCACTGCTGACCTCCCGGTGGCCGGACCCGGCTCGCCGTCGTGGCGGGCAGAGCGGTCGTACCCGCTACCGGCCCGCGGCTGCGGCACGGCGTGCGGATCGGCCTCGTCCTGTCCCACCATCGGCGTATTTCCATACCCGGAAACGCCCCGGCCGACGGACCAGCCCTCGTAGTCGGTTCCACGTGAAACAGCGGCACCGCCCGCGCGGTAGCCACCGGGGTGGCTCAACCCCGAATCGTCGTACCTACCGTTGTCCTGCACCGTGTCATCCCTGTCCACTTCGGATGGGTCGGCCATAACAGCACTCGCGCCCAGATGCCCCGGCGATGTGTGCGGCCCGACGGGCAGCGGGGGATGCTGCCACACAGGAGCCGCCGCCGGTTCCACACTATCGACGCGCGGCCAGCCTACGGCCGATGGGCGCGAGAGGCCATTGGTGTCCGACACGTGAGCCCGTCTTGCACCCCGCGGCGGTACGACATACAGGAGAAAGCCGCATACACGCCTCAGCACGCCGCCAAAGATTGGCACCGCGTCCGGCGGCCATCCGACACCGACAGTCCGTGGCCGCCCGACCATCTAACCCCTCCGCGCTCTACCCCCGCGCGCGGTGCCACCGTCCGATGTAGACCGGCGGCTCGCCCCCCGCGATGCCTTCATCCGTGCCGGCCCGACCACCCGCTCCCGGACGATCTCCACGACGGTCGTCGGCGGGTCGACGAGACCGACCCCGCATCGCCGTACGACCGGCGTGGCACCGCCCAGTCGACCGATCGCGTCGCGGTGTGCCGTCACCTCGTCGGCGGCTGACGCGCCCTTGAGCGCGAGCAGCCGCCCACCGATGGCGGCGAGGGGTAGACACCAGCCAGCGAGCCGGTCGAGTGGCGCAACCGCCCGAGCGGTGACGATGTCGGCGGGACTCCTCCCGGCGACCTCCTCGGCCCGCGCCCGGACCACCTCCACGGTCCGGTCGAGGTCGAGCTCCGTCACCACCTCCGCCAGGAAGGCGGTCCGTCGTGCCAGTGGCTCGACCAGGGTAACCGTGAGGTCGGGCCGGGCCACAGCAAGCACGATACCGGGCAAACCGGCACCAGACCCCACGTCTACGACAGAAGCGCCCGGCGGGATCAACTCCGCCACCACCGCACAGTTGAGCAGATGGCGGTCCCAGATCCGCGGCGCCTCCCGCGGGCCGATGAGTCCACGGACCACGCCTTCGGTCGCGAGCAGCTCGCCGTAGGCGACGGCGAGGTCGAGCCGATCGCCGAAGACGGCGCGAGCGGCCACAGGCAACGGCCCGGGTGGGAAACCACCCGGGCCGGAAGGGGTATCGCTGGACACGCGGCTAGTCGGCGACCGGTCGCACGACGATCCGCCGGTTGGGCTCCACGCCCTCCGACTCGCTCTCGACGCCGGCGAGCGCGTTGACCACGTCGTGCACGCACTTGCGCTCGAACGCGGACATCGCCTCCAGGCGCACGGGCTCGCCGTACTCCTTCACCTTCTCCACCGCGTTCTTCGCGACGGCGGCGAGCTCCTTGCGCCGGTTGGCCCGGTAGCCGCCGACGTCGAGCAGCAGGCGGCTGGGGGTACCGGTCTGCCGGAACACGGCCAGCCGGGTCAGCTCCTGGAGCGCTTCGAGCGTGGCGCCGCGCTGGCCGACCAGCGGCTGCAGCCGGCCGCCGACCACCTCGACCACCGGCCGGCCGGCGGAGACCAGCTCATCGATGTCGCCGTCGTAGTCGAGGATGTCCAGGAGGCCTTCCACGTAGTCCGCGGCGATCTCGCTCTGCCGGAAGAGATCCGTGTCGCTGGGGGCGGCTTCCGCCTCCTTCTCGTCGTCCTCCTCGTCCTCGACCGCTTCCGTCTTGGCGTCCAGCTCGTCGTCGAGGGACTGGTCGGTCTGGGGAACGCTGGTGTCGGTCACCGGTCTCATCTCCGTACTCGTTCGGCTGGACCGTCTCCGGTCCGCTGGTTTCCCGCGGCGGGCGAAAGGTTGCCTGCGTCCACGGGCACGTCTGTTGTGGGGGGCCGCGTTCGCGGCCGCCGGGGGAGCGCCACGGTGCCCGCCGGCCAAGCCGGCGGGCACCGGTCGCGTCAACCCTGGCGCTTGGCGGGCTTGCGCTTCTTGGGATTGACCGGCTTGGCGCCGGGCTTGGGCGCGAGGGCCCGGCCGTCGACCGCCGGCTTGGTGTCCTGGACCGCACCGTTCGCCTTGGAACGGCTGAGCCGGCTCGGCTTCTCCTGCGCCTTGGGCGCGGTCGCCTTGCGCGCGGACGGTCCGGGGACCGCCTTGCCGCTCTTGTTGTTGATCACCGGCGGCGGGTACTTGCGGAGCACCCACTGCTGCTGGCCGAGGGTGAAGAGGTTGTTGGTCACCCAGTAGATGATCACGCCGATCGGGAAGATGGCGCCGGAAACGAGCAGCGAGGCCGGGATGCCGTAGAGCATCAGCCGCTGGATCATGCGCTGCTGCGGGTCTTCGGCCCAGCCGGTCTTGAGGATCATCTGGCGGCTGGTGAGGTAGGTCGTCGTGATCATGATGGCGACCAGGATGGCCGCGATGATCTTTACGGTGGTGCCGTTGGCACCCATGCCCTCGAGCTCGGCGGTCGACGAGCCGAACTGCGCGGCGATCGGCGCGGTGAAGAGCTTCGCGTGCACCGCGCTCTGCCACTGCTCGTGCTTCCAGCCGTAGAGGGTGGTGTTGAGCGACTGCACCGGATCGAGCCGGCGGAGCACATGGAAGAGGCCGAGGAAGACCGGGATCTGCAGGAACATGGGCAGGCAGCCCATGAGCGGATTGGCCTTCTCCTTCCGGTAGAGCTCCATCATCTCTTTCTGGAGCGTCTCCCGGTCACCCTTGTGCTTTTCCTGGAGGGCCTTGACCTGGGGCTGCAGCGCCTGCATGGCACGCTGCGACTTGATCTGCCGGACGAAGATCGGGAAGAGGATCACCCGGACGGTGACCACGAGGAAGATGATCGAGAGAATCCACGCCCAGTTGGTGCCCAGGAAGGTGCCATCCGGGACGCCGATCGTTTCCCACAGCGAATGCCAGCGCAGCAGGATCCACGAGATCGCCCAGTAGATCCAGTCGAGACTCAATTCGGGGCTCCAGTCACATCGGCACGACGGTGGCTCTTGGGTGGGGGCACGGGATCGTACCCGCCGGGGTGGAACGGGTGGCAGCGCAGCAACCGCCAGGTCGCGAGGCCGGTCCCCCGTAGGGCGCCGTGTGTGGCGATGGCCTCCAAGGCGTACGCACTACATGACGGATAGAACCGGCAGCGCGCCGGCAATGCCGCGCTTATCCAACGACGGTACGCGATGACCAGCGCCGTCAGCACCCGGGCCGCGATCCCGGGCCGTGCACCGGCAGTCTGGTGGCCGTGCTGCTCGTCACCCACGGGCGCGCCCTTTCTGCCCGTTACCACCACCGCGGCCGCGGAAGGGTGATCGGGCGGCGGCGAGCGCGGCGTCCAGGTCGGCGCCGAGCCGCTCGTACGGCGCGGTGGCGGCACCGGGCTGGGCCCGCACGACGAGGACGCTCCCCGCCGGCAATCCGGCGAGGCGGTCGCGGACGAGGTGGCGCAGCCGGCGGCGAACCGTGTTGCGCGTCACTGCGCCGCCGACGGCCTTGGAGACGACGAAGCCGGCGCGCACCGAGGACTCCTCGGAACGCGCCGGCTCGGAAAGCTCGGGCTGCGGTGGGACGGTCAGGTGGACGACCACGGATCCGCGGCCGGCGCGGCGGCCACCCCGGACCGCTGCGGCGAAGTCGCTGCTGCGCCGCAGTCGCTGCGCCGCGGCCAGCACGACTGCCTCACCTTCGACCTGCCCGCCAGGCTCAGGCCGACAGGCGGGTGCGGCCCTTTGAACGGCGGGAGGAGATGATGGCACGGCCGGCACGGGTGCGCATGCGCAGCCGGAAACCGTGGGTCTTGGCACGCCGGCGGTTGTTCGGCTGATAGGTGCGCTTGCTCACGTCTAATCTCCGTCTTCACTACCGGGTGCTTTTGCTCAGCAGAGGGCACTCCGTCAGGCCACGGAGCAGCCGCTCAAGCTTACGCAGGCCGGCAATGAGCGTCAAACGGGCGGGCGGCCAGCGCATCGAAAACGGTTTCCGAAACACGGTGTGCTCCCGGCATCACGGTCGGCAGTGGCCTCAATGCGCGGTTTCGCGGCCACCGAGAACGAACCGGTGTGGACAGCGGTTGAAGGGTTGTGGACAACGCTGTTAGCGTGCCCGATTGCCGGTCCGCGTCAGAGGGTCACTGTCGCTACATATCGGTGCAAAACCGGACGAGGCAGTCAGTCGTTCGGCACGGTGTACCCGCTCCAGCGTCGTCGCAGGCCGAGCGAGTTCCGCTGGGGTGTCGAGCGGGGAGCCACAATCGGTCAGGACACGGGCAGTCGGTACACAGGCTGTGGATAACTTGTGGACAACGACCGGCGGGCAGCGGGGTAGCCCGGGGCGCGGACGGCGAAGGGGGTGGCGCGAGGGGTGGCCGAGAACGATCTGGCCGTCGTCTGGATGGCGGCGACCGAGGAGCTGGCGGACGAGATCGTCTCGGCACAGCAGCGCGCGTACCTCCGGCTGACCCGGCTGGGCGCCATCGTCGAGGACATCGCGCTGCTCTCCGTACCGGACGCCTTCACCCGTGACGTCATCGAGTCCCGCCTGCGCCCGGCGATCACCGACGCGCTCTCCCGCCGGCTGGGCCGGCCGATCCAGGTGGCCGTGACGATCCGCCCGTCGGAAGACGGACAGGGCCGACCGTCCGGCACGATCTACGGCAGCCCGGCCGACCTCGACGCGACCGCCGACGGGTTCGACGGCGACTTCGTGGAGGAGGAGCCCACCGGCTCGGCGCAGCATCCGATCTCACCGGCCGCCGCGACGGCGACCGGTTCCGCCTCGGTGCCCATGGCGCGCGATCCGGAAGACGAGCCGACCGCGCTCTTCAGCGCGCCACGGCAGGCGACCGACCCGCACGGCGAGACCGACCGGCTTTCGGTGCACGCGGAGGTCGTTCCCGACTACCGGGACGACATGCACCATCCCGACCTCACCCGCCGCGACGAGCCGACCACCCGTGACCTGCGCCACGACACCGGCCCGGACAGCGGCCCCGGCCGCGCCGCCACGATGCCCGACCGGGGCGCCGCGGGGCTCGACCACCGCCCGGGCGGTCCGGCCCGCGACGACCGCCGGCCCGGCGGGGGTACCGAGTCCGGCGGCAACCGGCTCAACCCGAAGTACATGTTCGAGACGTTCGTCATCGGCTCGTCCAACCGCTTCGCCCACGCCGCGGCGGTCGCGGTCGCCGAGTCGCCGGCGAAGGCGTACAACCCGCTGTTCATCTACGGCAGCTCGGGGCTGGGCAAGACGCACCTGCTGCACGCGATCGGCCACTACGCCACCACGCTCGGCAACGCCCGCTCGGTGCGGTACGTCTCGACCGAAGAGTTCACCAACGACTTCATCAACTCGCTGCGCGATGACAAGACCAGCGCCTTCCAGCGCCGCTACCGGGACGTCGACATCCTCCTGATCGACGACATCCAGTTCCTGGAAAACCGGGAGCGGACGCAGGAGGAGTTCTTCCATACGTTCAACACGCTCCACAACGCCAACAAGCAGATCGTCATCACGTCCGACCGCTCGCCCAAGCAGCTCGCGACGCTGGAAGACCGGCTGCGCACGCGCTTCGAGTGGGGGCTGCTCGCCGACATCCAGCCGCCGGACCTGGAGACCCGCATCGCGATCCTCCAGAAGAAGGCGGCGCAGGAGCGGCTGTTCGCGCCGCCGGATGTGCTGGAGTTCATCGCGTCGCGGATCGCCAACTCGATCCGCGAGCTTGAGGGCGCGCTCATCCGGGTGACCGCGTTCGCCTCGCTGACCCGCTCCGCGGTCGAGCTGTCGCTGGCCGAAGAGGTGCTGCGCGACTTCATCCCGGACGGCTCGGGCCCCGAGATCACAGCCGACCAGATCATGGTGTCGACGGCCGACTACTTCGGCGTGAGCCTGGAGGACCTGCGCGGCCACTCGCGCTCGCGGGTGCTCGTCAACGCCCGCCAGGTCGCCATGTACCTGTGCCGCGAGCTCACCGACCTGTCGCTGCCCCGCATCGGGCAGGCCTTCGGCGGCCGCGACCACACCACGGTGATGCACGCCGACCGGAAGATCCGTCAGCAGATGGCCGAGCGCCGCTCGCTGTACAACCAGATCGCCGAGCTGACAAACCGGATCAAGCAGAACTCCTGACGCCCCGCCACGGGCGACCGAGCCACCGTCCTCAGGGCGGGGGACGCACAGCCGTGCCCGCAAGTCCTGGCCGAACGTCGGCTTTCCACACCCATCCACATGCGTCCACACGCTGTGTCCACTGTCGGTGGACAACCCCTTGTGTTCTTGCGAAGGGTTACCCACAACCTGTGGACAACTCCTGGGGAAATCGCTGTGGACGTGTACGGCGGGTAACAACCTCGTCCACGACCGATGGACCGGGTGTGTACGAGGTGTTGAAGGTTCTGGGGAAAAGTCGTGGTGGAGCCCCACCACGCTCTCCACACACTGGGGAGAAACCCGGGGGATAGCCGGTGGATGACCGGTGGACAGACGTGGACAACTGTTGCTCGATCGCGAAGCTGTGGACGGAAGGCCCGCTTCATACCCCGCTTCTCCACAGTCAAACCACCGGTGGATAACCGCCTGGCCAGGGAAGACGGCACTCTTCCACAGTTCACACAGGCCCTATGAAGACGATGAACTTGATCCTTCTAAGACAACAAAAACCAATCACCAGCGTTGTGCGTTCTGTGGACCGGCTCCCGCCGGGCCAACCTTGGTATCTGATCGGGCAAACCACCGGGGGCGGGCGTACGCCGCCGGCCGGGGAGCCCTATGGTCGGTAGGGCGGTTCTGTGCCTGGCTCACGGTGCAGGCCCGCCACACCACCGAGTCGACGCGGAGGCACAGGCATGAAGTTCCGAGTCGAGCGCGACGCGCTCGCCGACGCCGTGGCGTGGACGGCGAAGAGCCTGCCCAATCGGCCTTCGGTGCCGGTGCTCGCCGGCGTGATGATGCGGGTGACAGAGGGACAGCTCAACGTGTCCGGCTTCGACTACGAGGTCTCCAGCCAGGTGAGCGTCGACGTGCAGGGCGACGCTGACGGCGCGGCGCTCGTCTCCGGCCGCCTGCTCGCCGAGATCACCAAGGCGCTGCCCGCCAAGCCGGTCGACATCGCCGCCGTCGGTGCGCACCTGGAGCTGGTCTGCGGCAGCGCCCGGTTCACGCTCCCCACCATGCCGGTCGAGGACTACCCGACCCTGCCGGAGATGCCCGACAGCGCGGGCACGATCGACGCGGCCGAGTTCGCCTCCGCGGTGGCACAGGTCGCGATCGCCGCCGGCCGCGACGAGACGCTGCCGATGATGACCGGCGTGCGCCTCGAGCTCAACGGCAGCTCGCTGGCCATGCTCGCCACCGACCGCTACCGGCTGGCCATGCGCGAGATGCAGTGGCGGCCGGAAAACCCGGACGTGAGCATGAACGCGCTGGTGCCGGCCCGCACGCTCGCCGATACCGCCAAGACGCTCGGCCCCCTCGGTGGCGACGTGACGATGGCGCTGGCCCACGGCGGCGCCGGCGAGGGCATGATCGGTTTCGTCGGCGGTGCCCGGCGCACCACCAGCCGCCTGCTCGACGGCGCCAACTACCCGCCGGTGCGCTCGCTCTTCCCGGCCTCGCACAATTCCGAGGCCAGGGTGTCCGTCGCCGCCCTCAACGAGGTCGTCCGCCGCGTCGCCCTGGTCGCCGACCGCACGACCCCGGTCCTGCTGAGCTTCAGCGACGAGGGTCTCGTGGTCGAGGCCGGTGGCACCGAGGAGGCCCGGGCCAGCGAGGCGATGGAGGCCGCCTTCACCGGTGAGTCGCTGACCATTGGCTTCAACCCGCAGTACCTGCTGGACGGCCTCGCCGCGCTCGGTTCCCCCACGGCGATGCTGTCGTTCGTCGACGCCTTCAAGCCGGCGGTGATCTCTCCGGCCGGCGAGGATGGTGAGATTGTCCCCGGCTACCGCTATCTGATCATGCCGATCCGGGTAACCCGCTAGCAGGTTGGCCGGCGGTTAGAGCAGGGACAACAAGGGGGACGAAGTCATGCAGCTAGGGCTTGTTGGCCTTGGCCGGATGGGTGGCAACATGCGCGGCCGGTTGCGCACGGCCGGGCACGAGGTCGTCGGATACGACCGCAACCCGGAGGTGAGCGACGTCGCCAGCCTGACCGAGCTGGTCGAGCGCTTGACGCCGCCGCGCGCGGTGTGGGTGATGGTGCCGTCCGCGGTGACCGACGCGGCGATCGAGGAGCTGGCGGGGTATCTCAGCGAGGGCGACCTCATCATCGACGGAGGTAACTCCCGCTTCAGCGACGACCCGCCCCGCGCGGAGCGCTTGAGCCACCAGGGCATCGGCTACATGGACGTCGGCGTCTCCGGTGGCGTCTGGGGCCTGGAAAACGGGTACGCGTTGATGGTCGGCGGCGACCCGGAGCACGTGGCCCGGCTCGAGCCGGTCTTCGAGGCGCTCAAGCCACAGGGCCAGTTCGGCTTCGTGCACGCCGGCCCGGTCGGCGCCGGTCACTACGCCAAGATGGTGCACAACGGCATCGAGTACGGCCTGATGCACGCGTACGCGGAGGGCTACGAGCTGCTCACCAAGTCGGAGATCATCACCAACGTGCCCGGGGTGATCAAGTCCTGGCGCGACGGGTCGGTCGTCGAGTCGTGGCTGCTCGATCTGCTCGACCGGGCGCTCGACGAGGACCCCGACCTGGCCAACCTGAGCGGCTACACGGAAGACACCGGCGAGGGTCGGTGGACCGTGGAGGAGGCCATCCGGCTGGCCGTCCCGATGAACGTGATCGCCGCTTCGCTCTTCGCCCGCTTCGTGTCCCGGCAGGACGACTCGCCGGCCATGAAGGCGGTCGCCGCGCTGCGCCAGCAGTTCGGCGGGCACGCGGTCCGCAAGCGGCCGTAGCCGACCCATGTACGTCCAACGGCTCGAACTGGTCGACTTCCGCTCGTACGAGCGGGTGGAGGTCGACCTCGAGCCGGGCGGGTCGATCCTCGTCGGGCAGAACGGCGTCGGCAAGACCAACCTGGTCGAGGCCTTGGGGTACATCGCCACGCTGGGCAGCCACCGGGTCGCCACCGACGCGCCACTGGTCCGCGCCGGCGCGGCGGCCGCGGTGATCCGATGCATGATCGTCCACGATGGACGGGAGCTCCTCGTCGAGCTGGAGCTCGTGCCCGGCAAGGCCAACCGGGCCCGCCTCGGCCGTTCGCCGGTGCGCCGGGCCCGGGACGTGCTCGGCGCCCTGCGGCTGGTGCTCTTCGCGCCGGAAGACCTGGAGCTGGTCCGCGGCGATCCGGCCGAGCGCCGCCGCTACCTCGACGACCTGCTGGTCGCCCGGCAGCCGCGGTACGCGGGCGTGCGCTCCGACTACGACCGGGTGATCAAGCAGCGCAACGCGTTGCTGCGCACGGCGTACCTGGCCCGGAAGACCGGCGGCAGCCGGGGTGGTGACCTGTCCACACTGGACGTGTGGGACGCGCACCTGGCCCGCCACGGCGCCGAGCTGCTGGCCGGCCGGCTGGAGCTGGTGGCGGCGCTGTCCCCGCACGTGACCAAGGCGTACGACGCGGTGGCGGCCGGAAAGGGCGGTGCGTCGATCGCCTACAAGGCCACGGTGCCGGTCGACCCGCCGGACCGGGAGGCGCTGCAGGCCGCCCTCGCCACCGCGCTCACCGAGTCCCGGCCGTCCGAAGTGGAGCGGGGCGTGACGCTGGTCGGCCCGCACCGCGACGACCTCACGCTGATGCTCGGTGACCTGCCCGCAAAGGGGTACGCCAGCCACGGCGAGTCCTGGTCGTACGCGCTGGCGCTCCGGCTCGCCGCGTACGACCTGCTGCGCACCGAGGGCATCGAGCCCGTGCTGATCCTCGACGACGTCTTCGCCGAGCTCGACGCCGGCCGCCGCGCCCGCCTCGCCGAACTGGTCGGTGGCGCGAGCCAACTGCTGGTAACGTGCGCGGTCGCCGAGGACGTGCCGGCGGTTCTCCGCGGGGCGCGATACGAGGTGGCGGAAGGACGGGTGCGCCGTGTCGAGTGAGCCGGAAAGCGAGAAGACCGGACCTGAGCTGGCCCGAGCCGTCCTCGATGCGGCAAAGGCACGCCGGCAGGCCGCACCGCGCAAGCGGACCTCCCCGGGAGCGGAAGAGCGGTCCAGCGTCCGGCGGGCCCGGGGCTACTCCGGGCCCGGGCCCGACCCCCGCGATCCGCAGGCGTTCGGCGACGTGCTCGCCAAGCTGGTCAAGGCCCGGGGGTGGCAGCGTCCCGCCGCGGAGGCCACCGTCTTCGGGGCGTGGGAGCGGGTGGTCGGTCCCGACATCGCCAAGCACAGCCGGCCGATCAAGCTGGACGGCGGCGAGCTGACCGTGGAGGCCGAGTCGACGGCGTGGGCCACCCAGCTGCGCCTGCTGGCCGCGTCGCTGCTGCAGCGGATCGCCGCCGAGGTGGGCCACAATGTGGTGGTAAAGCTCCACATCCACGGCCCGGCCGCGCCGTCCTGGTCGCGCGGCGGCCGGCGGGTCCCCGGGCGCGGCCCGCGCGACACCTACGGCTGACCGGACGAACTGGTCAGAAGTCGGCGTAGACGGCGAAGCCGTGGTCGGCGCAGCGCCGGTAGAAGCGGGAGAGCACGCCGAGCTCCGAGCGGGAGAAGCTCCACTGCGGCGCGCCGCCCGACTCGTCACGGAGCCCGTCGAGGCGGTTGTCGAGCCAGCGCAGCTGCTGGTCGGCCAGGCGCCCGCCGGCGAGGGCGGCGCGCAGCACCGCGCCCACCGTGTCGAACGTGACCGCCTCGCCGTGCTCCCGGTGGCTCTCCACGAAACGCTCCAGGCCACCGGCGATCCACGCGCACCCGTCGGGGTCGATCACCGGGTCTTCGTCTTCGGCCGCGGCCTCTGTGGCGTACAGCACACCGTCGAGGCCGAGCAGCAGATCGACCAGCTCCGTGTAGGCGGTGGCGCGCACCGTACCCGTCTTGGCGATGTGGCCGGCCAGCGCGGCGGTCGGCGCCGAGACCCGCGGATCGTCCGCGAGCTCGGCGAAGTCGACGAACTCGGCCGGTGCCACCGGGTCGTAAAAGCGGCCGGTACGCGGCCATTTCACGGCAACGTTGTCCAGCCCCATCGTGGGGTCACCCTCTCTGTAGCGCAGCGTGACCGCGCGCCTGCCAAGTGTGAAAGGCGCCTGGTCGTTCAAACGGCGCCGGGCAAAATTACGACACGTTGTGCCCTTTGCGCGACCCCCGAGCGGGCACTCCCGCAGTTTCGGTCCCGCTTGGCGGTCTTCCGCGTCGGGGTGCCCGGTGTGTGGGGGGAGTCGCGCCCGGCGCCATTCGGCCGGCTATGAAGGTCTCAGGTGCCCGCATGGGGTGCCGTGTACCCGGTTTCCGGCCTCCGCACAGTAAGATTGGAGGCGACGAAGACGCCGGATCACCCGGCGCTCGGAGTGAACGTGATCCGCGGGCGACCGCGGTGACGGGAGCGCCCGCCTCAGCATACGTCGCGGTGGCGTGCGCCCCTGCCATCGTGACTGCCCGCCATACCCCGCGCCCCCCGCGCTGACCAGCGCTGGGCGGGCGCGAGAAAGTGGCCGAGGGTGGCAGCGCAGAAGAAGCAGGAATACGGCGCCGAGTCGATCACCGTCCTTGAGGGCCTGGAGGCGGTCCGCAAGCGCCCCGGTATGTACATCGGTTCCACCGGTGAACGGGGTCTGCACCACCTGGTCTGGGAGGTCGTCGACAACGCGGTCGACGAGGCGCTGGCCGGCTACTGCGACACCATCGACGTGATCCTCCTCGGCGACGGCGGAGTGCGGGTGATCGACAACGGCCGTGGCTTTCCGGTCGACCTGCACCCGAAGCTGAAGAAGCCCGGCGTCGAGGTGGCCCTGACCGTGCTGCACGCCGGCGGCAAGTTCGACGGCAAGGCGTACGCGGTCTCCGGCGGCCTGCACGGCGTCGGCGTGTCGGTCGTCAACGCGCTCTCGGTCCGGATGGACCTGGAGATCTGGAAGGACGGCTTCACCTACCGCCAGCAGTACAGCAACTCCAAGCCCACCCCGCTGGAGAAGGGCGAGCCGACCACCCGCACCGGCTCCTCGGTCGCGTTCTGGCCGGACCCGCAGGTCTTCGAGACCACCGAGTTCTCCTTCGAGACGATCTACCGCCGCATCCAGGAGATGGCGTTCCTCAACCGCGGGCTCACCATCCACCTCCGCGACGAGCGCACGGTCGAGGAGGACGGCAAGCCGCGCGAGGTGACCTTCCTCTACAAGGGCGGCATCGCCGACTTCGTCCGCCACCTCAACCAGACCAAGAACGCGATCCACAAGACCGTGATCGAGTTCGGCGCCGAGGAGGAGGGCATGGCGGCGGAGATCGCCATGCAGTGGAACGAGTCGTACGGCGAGTCGGTCTACACCTTCGCCAACACGATCAACACCCACGAGGGCGGCACCCACGAGGAAGGCTTCCGGGCGGCGCTGACGAGCGTGGTCAACAAGTACGGCGCGGACAAGAAGCTGCTCAAGGGCGACGAGAAGCTCTCCGGCGAGGACATCCGCGAGGGGCTCGCCGCGATCATCTCGGTCAAGCTGGCCAACCCCCAGTTCGAGGGGCAGACCAAGACCAAGCTCGGCAACACCCCGGTGAAGAGCTTCGTGCAGAAGGTCTGCAACGAGTGGCTGGCCGACTGGTTCGAGCGCAACCCGGCCGAGGCCAAGATGATCATCCAGAAGGCGTCGGCCGCGGCCCGCGCGCGCATCGCCGCCGCGCAGGCCCGCAAGCTGGCCCGCCGCAAGTCGCTGCTGGAGTCGGGCTCGATGCCGGGCAAGCTGGCCGACTGCCAGTCGACCGACCCGCGCGAGTCGGAGATGTTCATCGTCGAGGGTGACTCCGCCGGCGGCTCGGCCAAGCAGGGGCGCGACCCGCGTACGCAGGCGATCCTGCCGATCCGCGGCAAGATCCTCAACGTCGAGAAGGCGCGGATCGACCGGGTGCTGAAGAACAACGAGGTCCAGTCGCTGATCACCGCGCTCGGCACCGGCGTGCACGAGGACTTCGACATCGAAAAGCTGCGGTACCACAAGATCATCCTGATGGCGGACGCCGACGTCGACGGCCAGCACATCCAGACGCTGCTGCTGACGCTGCTCTTCCGCTTCATGCGGCCGCTGGTCGAGCTGGGCCACGTGTACCTCGCCGCTCCGCCGCTCTACAAGATCAAGTGGAACAAAAAGGGCGATGACGCGCAGTACGCGTACTCGGACCGCGAGCGGGACGGGCTGATCCGGCTCCGCCAGGAGAAGAAGCCGAACGCCAAGCCCGACGACATCCAGCGGTTCAAGGGTCTCGGCGAGATGAACTACCCGGAGCTGTGGGACACCACGATGAACCCGGCCACCCGTACGCTGCGTCAGGTGACCCTGGACGACGCCGCAACCGCTGACGAACTGTTCAGCGTCCTGATGGGGGAAGACGTCGAGGCGCGCCGCTCGTTCATCCAGCGCAACGCGAAGGACGTGCGCTTCCTGGACATCTAGCGCGGCCCACAACGTTATCCACAGCTTTTGCAGTTTCCACAGCCGTTGTCCACAGGCTTTATGCGGCTTTTAGTCTGATAAGGGTTTGATTGTGACGGACACTCCATTCGATAGCGAACCGGAAGACTCGAACGACGCCGGCGAAACCGGCGAGGGCGGCCAGCGCCTCCGGGTCGAACCGGTCGGGCTCGAGGTGGAGATGCAGCGCTCCTACCTCGACTACGCGATGAGCGTGATCGTCGGTAGGGCGCTGCCCGACGTGCGCGACGGCCTCAAGCCCGTCCACCGCAAGATCCTCTACGCCATGTACGACTCCGGCTACCGGCCGGACCGCGGCTACGTGAAGTGCTCCCGCGTCGTCGGCGACGTCATGGGCCAGTTCCACCCCCACGGCGACTCGGCCATCTACGACGCGCTCGTGCGCATGGCCCAGCCGTGGTCGCTGCGCTACCCCCTGGTCGACGGCAACGGCAACTTCGGTTCCCCCGGAAACGACCCGGCCGCGGCGATGAGGTATTGCCTGTCGGGAGATGCCCGAATTCGCACCGCCGAAGGCACGGTCCGGATCGACGAGATCGTCCCCGGTGCGGCGTCCGGCTCCGAGCACGACATCGACCTCAAGGTCGTCGACCGAAACGGCGACCTGGTGCGGGCGTCGAAGTTCTTCCACTCCGGCGAGCACCCGACGCTGAGCCTGCGCACCCGCGAGGGGTACGCGCTGACCGGCACCCGCAACCATCCGGTGCTCTGCCTGGTCGACGTGGCCGGCGTGCCCACCCTGCTGTGGAAGCTCCTGGAGGAGATCCGTCCCGGCGACCGCGTCGTGCTGCAGCGGGTGGTCCCGGACGAGATCGGCTACCCGATGCTGGAGCACGTCGAGGCCGCCCTCCTCGCCGGCGCCCTCGTCGGCGAGGGGTGGGTGTCCAGCGGCCGCGCCGGCTTCAACAACACCGACCGGAAGTTCTTCGACCGCGTGCTCGCCGCCTACGACGTGGCGGTTGGCGGCCCGCGGGACGTCTCGGAGCGGGTCATCGCCTCGGGCAGCACCCTCTACGAGATCGACGTCCAGGACCTCACCGCGCTCCGGCGCAGCCCGCTCGGCGAGATGGTGGGCGGGCGGAGCGCTCAGAAGGCCGTCCCCGCGTTCGTGTGGCGCGGGCCGGCGGCGGTGAAGCGGGCGTTCCTGCAGGCGCTCTTCGAGGGCGACGGCTCGTCGTCCCCGCTGCCGCGCAACACCATCCAGATCTCGTACCCCACCCGCAGCGCCCAGCTGGCCCAGCAGGTGCAGCAGCTCCTCTTGGAGTTCGGCGTCGTGGCGGGGCAGGTCCGCGACGAGAGCGGCGAGATCAAGGTCGTCATCACCAACCTCCGCGACGCGCGCATCTTCGCGGAGCGGGTCGGCTTCCTGGGTCGCAAGCAGGTCAAGCTCGCGGCCGACCTCGCCCTGATCCCGGCGCGGGGCTCGGCGCTCTCCAGCGACCGCGTGCCGTACGTCGGCGACTTCATCCGGGAGCACGGCGCGCAGCGCTGGACCGAGCGCGACTGGCTGCGCCGGCACAACGTCGACCGGATCGAGCGCTGGGAGCGTGACCGGGCGGAGATCGCGGCACACCTGGACGCGGACGTACTGGATGTCGTCGAGCCGCTCGTCGACGGCCGGTTCTACTACGCCGAGGTGGCGAGCGTCACCGACGCCGGGGTCCAGCCCGTCTACAGCATCCGGGTCGACACCGACGACCACGCGTTCATCTCCAACGGCTTCGTCAGCCACAACACGGAGTGCAAGCTCGACCCGCTGGCGATGGAGATGCTGCGGGACATCGACGAAGACACCGTCGACATGCAGGACAACTACGACGGCCGGGCCAAGGAGCCCACCATCCTGCCGTCGCGGATTCCCAACCTGCTGATCAACGGCTCCGAGGGCATCGCGGTCGGCATGGCCACCAAGATCCCGCCGCACAACCTGCGGGAGATCGCCGCGGCCGTGCAGTGGTGCCTGGAGCATCCGGACGCCGACGAGGCCACCACGCTCGACGAGCTGATCCAGATCGTCAAGGGTCCCGACTTCCCGACGTACGGCCTGATCGTCGGCATGGCCGGCATCCAGGACGCGTACCGGACCGGCCGTGGCTCGATCCGGATGCGCGCGGTGGTCGAGGTCGAGGAGGACAAGAAGGGGCGCGCCTGCCTCGTCGTCACCGAGCTGCCGTACCAGGTCAACCCGGACAACCTCGCCGAGCGGATCGCCGAGCTGGTCAAGGAGGGCAAGCTCGCCGGCATCGCGGACATCCGCGACGAGTCCTCCGGCCGTACGGGTATGCGGATCGTGATCGTGCTCAAGCGCGACGCGGTCGCCAAGGTCGTGCTCAACAACCTGTACAAGCACACCCAGCTACAGGAGACGTTCGGCGCCAACATGCTGGCGCTGGTCGACGGCGTGCCGCGCACGCTCAACCTGGCCCAGTTCATCCGTTACTACGTCGAGCACCAGATCGACGTGATCCGCCGGCGCACCGCTTTCCGGCTGCGTAAGGCGGAGGAGCGGGCGCACATCCTCCGCGGTCTGGTCAAGGCGCTCGACGCGCTCGACGAGGTGATCGCGCTCATCCGGCGTTCGCCCACGGTGGAGGAGGCCCGGACCGGCCTGATCCAGCTGCTCGACATCGACGAGGTTCAGGCCACGGCCATCCTCGACATGCAGCTGCGCCGCCTGGCCGCCCTGGAGCGCCAGAAGATCATCGACGAGCTGGCGAAGATCGAGCTGGAGATCGCGGATCTCAAGGACATCCTGGCGAAGCCCGAGCGGCAGCGGAGGATCATCTCGGAGGAGCTGGCCGAGATCGTCGCGAAGTGGGGCGACGACCGGCGGACCAAGATCGTCCCGTTCGACGGCGAGGTCTCGATGGAAGACCTCATCGCGCGCGAGGACGTGGTGGTCACGATCACCCGCACCGGGTACGCCAAGCGCACCAAGGTCGACCTCTACCGCTCGCAGCGCCGGGGCGGCAAGGGCGTGAGCGGGGCCTCACTTCGCCAGGACGACATCGTCAGCCACTTCTTCGTCACGTCGACGCACTCCTGGATGCTGTTCTTCACGAACAAGGGGCGGGTCTACCGGGCCAAGGCGTACGAGCTGCCCGAGGCGAACCGGGTGGCCAAGGGGCAGCACGTGGCCAACCTGCTCGCCTTCCAGCCGGAGGAGCACATCGCGCAGGTCATCGTGATCCCGAACTACCAGGTGGCGCCATACCTTGTGCTCGCCACCAAGAATGGGCTCGTGAAGAAGACAAGGCTGGAGGAGTTCGACTCCAACCGCAGCGGCGGGATCATCGGGATCAACCTGCGGGACGAGGACGAACTGGTCGGCGCCGCGCTCGCCGGCCCGCAGGACGACCTCCTGCTGGTCTCCAAGAACGCACAGGCGATCCGCTTCAACGCGACCGACGAGGCGCTGCGTCCGATGGGGCGGGCTACCTCGGGTGTGATAGGCATGCGGTTCAGCGAGGACGACGTGCTTCTCGCGATGGAGGTCGTACGCGAGGGCATGGATGTTTTGGTTGCGACCAACGGCGGGTATGCCAAGCGAACACCGATCGAGGAGTACCCGGTGCAGGGTCGTGGTGGTAAGGGCGTGTTGACCGCCAAGATCACGGAGCGTCGTGGTGCACTTGTCGGTGCGGTCGTCATCAACCCGGACGACGAACTCTTCGCTATCACAAGTAACGGTGGAGTTATCCGGACTCCGGTGAAGCCTGTACGCCGCACTCGCGATCGGAACACAATGGGGGTCAAGTTGATGGACCTGCCAGACGGTGTAACCATCGTGGCCATTGCTCGCAATGCCGACGAGCCTGACGAACAGGACTAGTTGATGACGGAGACACAGGCGAAGTCGGGGGCTGCGGGGACCTCGACCAACCCGGTCGAGGGGGAGGCCGCCCCGAGCGGCACACCGGCGACCGGCCGCGCGGTCGTGGGCCGGGCGGCAGTCCCCGCTGAGGCACCGTCCCCGAAGTTCACCCGGGCTCCTGGCATGCCGCCCCCACCGGACCAGCCGCCCGCAGACGGGTCGAAGCAGCCTCCGGGTGCTCCCGGCGCCGCCCCGCCGGTGGCCGCCGGCAAGGCGCCCGTGAGTTCGCCCCCGGCGGGCGCGACCCAGGTGACACCCGGCGCCGCGCCGGGTGGGCCCGCCATGCCGCCGGGCGTGGGAGCGCGCCCGGGCACCGGACGGGCGGCCGCGGGTGGAGCCTCGGTGCGCACGGTGGGCGCCGCGGGTGCGACCGGCGCGGCAGCGGTGGGTGCGGCTCGGGTCGGCGAGGCGGTGCGTGCTGCCCGCAGCACGGTGGCGTCCGCGGCCTCGCGCGGTCCCCGGCGGGCCAAGCTCAACGTAAAGCGCATCGACCCGTGGTCGGTGATGAAGTTCTCGTTCGCGGTGTCGCTGGTGCTGTTCATCGTGGTGATCGTCGCCACCTCTGTGCTGTACCTCGCACTCGACGCCATGGGCGTCTTCGAGAGCGTCAACAGCAGCCTGACCGACCTGGTGAGCGCCGGCGGTGGGGAAAACGCCAGCACGTTCCGGATCACCGCCAAGGGCGTCATCGGCACGTCCGCGCTGATCGGAGCGGTCAACGTGGTGCTCTTCACGGCGCTGGCCACGCTCGGTGCGTTCATCTACAACGTCTGCGCCGACCTGGTCGGCGGCATCGAGCTGACCCTGGCCGAACGGGACTGACAGGCACGAGAGGACACACCTGGGGCGCTCGGCGTGGCGGGCGCCCCAACTTGGGAGAAGCTTCCCGGGTACGGTAACCTCGTCGTCGCACGCGCGGGGCTATAGCTCAGTCGGTTAGAGCGCAGAGCTGATAACTCTGAGGTCGATGGTTCGATTCCATCTAGCCCCACCATGTAGTCATCCGGCCGAGATAACTCAACCTGAAGGGGATCACCCCAATGTGGAAGAAGATCATTATCATCGCCGGTGTGATCGGTGCGGCGGCCCTGATCGCGAAGAAGGTCAAGGAGTCCAACGACGAGCGCGCCCTGTGGCACGAGGCCACCACCGCGCCCGACCTCCGCTAGTCCACTCGCCGGCGGCCGCGCCGCCAGCGGGGCCGTAGCTCAACTGGCAGAGCACTGCCTTTGCAAGGCAGGGGTTAGGGGTTCGAGTCCCCTCGGCTCCACCTCGCCTCTGAGCAGCGGCTTCGTCAATGGTGTTCGACCATTGTGCGAACCACTTGGCTGATACGCCGTGTCAGGCTTGCCGTCGCATGCGCGGAGAGTACGGTCCTGGCCGTGGCTATGACTGCTCTTGACGAGGCAGCCGCTCTTGAGGTTCAGGCCGAGGAGTTTCCCGACGAGCGTGGCGAGATCCTGCTGGAAGCCGCCGCTGCCTGGCGACGGGCAGGTCGCACGGACCGTGCCCGGGAGTTGTTGACCGAGCTCGTCGGTGCCGGCGGCGAGGATGCTTGCTATGCCCGCTTCGAGTTGGCCGAGACGCTCTTTGAGCAGGGCGCGGCTGAGGATGCGTATGCCGAACTGGCTCGCCTTGCCCGCGATTCGGCGTTGCACGGCGGGCATTGCACGATGGTGGCTGAGCTGCTGGCCGAGCGCGGTGATCTCGATGGCGCCCTGACCTGGTACGACCGTGCTGTTGCCCGACTCAGCCCGGACGAGATCGAGACGCTGCGTGGGCCCACAGGTTGGATGCAGATGTCCTCGGTGATGCTGTGCGGCCGGCGGGAGGTCCGCAGCCAGCTGGGGTTGCCGGCCGACTCGACGGACGAGATCACGCCGGAGCCACCGTCCGCGCGCCGGCCGGTCGATGTCCACGGCGTCCGGGAATACATCGAGGCTGGCCGGATGCCGCGACAGGTGCGGATGCTGGTGTTCCAGCGCGGCGAGCGGGCCGAGGCTCGGCGACGTTGGCCGCAGGAGTACCAGGACAGCGACGAGGAGTACTACCCGGCAGCGGAGCGTCGATGGCGCGATCTCGCCGAAAGCGGTGTGCCGGCCATTCGAGTTGTCCCGGCGACGGTCTCGCAGCTGTGTGAGTTCGCCGATCGGGTGGGCGGATCGCCGACCGACCCTGAAACCAAGGCAGCCTTCGGCGAGACTGTCGCCGAAGAGGCCACCATCGCCTGGCCGCCGCCGCGTAATTCGCCGTGCTGGTGCGCATCGGGCGCCAAGTACAAGAAATGTTGCGGCCAGATCCGGTGACCGGTCGACAGCTCGCCGTATTTTGGTCATACTTTTGACTATGACGACGTTGCCGCTGGGCGAGGTAAAGACACACCTGTCCGAGCTGGTCGGCCGGGTCCACGACCACCATGAGCGGGTAACCGTAACGGTGCACGGCCGTCCCTCGGCCGTGCTGCTGTCGGTCGAGGACCTGGAGCAGTTGGAGGAGACACTCGCGGTACTCGGCGATCCAGCGACGCTGCGACGGCTGGCCGAATCAGACGCCGAGCTGGCCAGAGGCGAACAGGTGTCCGCTGGCGAACTCGCCGACGCCATACGCCGTCGCCGTTCCCCGGCGGCGTGAGCGAGGTAGATCCGGCCGAGCCTTACGAACTGCGTACCACCCCGACCGTCCGCCGTGCGTTGGCCGAACGACTGCCCGAGGCGGTCGCGGTGGCGGCCTATGAGCTCATGGTCGGGCCCTTGGTCCGCCAGCCATACCGTGTCGGCAAACGACTGCTTCCACCGCTGGCGGACCGATTCAGCGCCCGCCGCGGCACCTACCGGATCATCTACCGAATCGACGACGCCACCCGCACCGTCACCGTGGTCGACGTCGACCATCGCCGCGACGTATACCGAACCTAGGGGACGACTGGACCGACGGCTCACCGGACACCGCCTCGGCTCCGTGACCTGGTCAAACGTAGCGGCAGTGGGTCACCGGCGATGGTCGCGGTCTGGTTCGCATGGTGATGCCTCCGGCCCACGATGGCGTCGCCGCTGCTCGTCGGGGCCGTCTCAGGTGCCGGGTGCGTCGATCGCCCCGACGAGGATGCCACCGCCGTAGCCGAGCGCCGCCAGCGTCGCCAGCCACCAGAGCATCCCCCAGAAGCCCTTTGGGATCTTGGTGTAGTCGCGGAGAGAGGCGCCGTCTCCCGACCAGCCGACGCTTTTCCGGTTGTCCTCCATGTTTTGGATGACGCCGCCGAAGAGCAGAAACCAGATCAGCGTGTACGCGCAGACCTCGCGCGCGGTCGGTGTGGCGTTGCGGACGATCATGATGAGGAAGAAGCCGGCGACAGCCACGGCGGCGATGCCGAAGAACTTGCGCATCTGCAGGACGACCGCGCCGAGCAGGACGATGGTCGTCCAGAGGATGGCGTCCGGGTGTGCGCCGTTGTCGAGCAGGATCGCTCCGGCGATGCCGAACAGGGACGGGCCGACATACCCGGCGATCCAGTAGAGGAACAGGTTGCCGCTGGCCTTCGTCTCGCCGGTGGCGTCGGCATTTACCTGGACGTACAGGACCTTGCCGCCGGTCATCGAGCCAGTCATGGCGTGCGTGCCCTCGTGGGCGATCGTGATGAGGTAGCGGGTCACGGGCCAGAAGAGCGAGGCCACCAACCCCATAAACAACGTGCCGACGACGAGGCCCGTCGACGGTCCGGTCGCCGTCATGCGGTCAGGCTATTCAGCGTATCGACACATCTCCATCCGCCGGAGCGCCGACCGATTCCGCGTCGGCTGACCCACCGTGGAGTGGACGCCCGGGTGTGATGGCCGGCGCTGGTGCGGCACCGGGGGTGACTGCCGGAAACCCCGCGGCCGGATACTGGCGCAGTGAGACCGTGGCTGTACCTGAAGTCGGCTGACCTGATCGCGGAGCGCCCGGAGGGTGCCGACGAAGACGTGCACTACCCGGAGGCGCTGGTCGAGGCGGCCCTGGAGGAGTACACGTCGCCGGGGGATCTGGTGCTCGACCCGTTCGCCGGCTTTGGCACCACGCTCGTGGTGGCCGAGCGGATGGGGCGGCGGGCGGTCGGCGTCGAGTTGCTCGACGAGCGCGTCGATCTGATCCGGGGGCGGCTGAGCGGCGGCGGCGATGTGCGGGTCGTGCAGGGCGACGCGCGCAACCTCTCGGCGCTGGTGGACGGGCCGGTCGACCTGTGCATGACTTCGCCGCCGTACATGAGCGCGACCGACCACCCGGAAAACCCGCTGACAGCGTACGAGACGCTGGACGGCGACTACGTGACCTACCTGGCCGAGATTGGCGACGTCTTCCGGCAGGTGGCGGGGCTGCTCCGGCCCAGCGGGCACGCGGTCGTCAACGTGGCCAACCTCGAAGACGACGGCTTCATCACGCCGCTCGCCTGGGACATGGGCCGGGTGCTCTGCCGCCATCTGTCGTTGCGGCATGAGACGTTTCTGTGCTGGGACGAGCTGCTGCCCGGCCTCAGCGCGGACTACTGCCTGACCTTCCGCAAGGACTGAGCGCCGCGACGGCTCAGCCGAAGACCTTCGCCGCGAAGGTGAGCACCGCCGGGTTGACCACGTCGGGGGAGTCGGCCTGTGGATAGTGGCCGGAGTCGGGCACCATCAGCAGCTCGCCGTGGAGCCGCTCGGCCGCGAACCGGGCCTCGGCCGCCGGGTCCGGGAAGTCGGGGTCCTTTTCGCCCATCACCACCAGCGCCGGTGCCCGCACGTCGTCGAGGCGGGCCTCGACCGGCGCGTGGCTGGTGGTCGTGGTCCGCGCGAAGGAGCGCCAGTGGTCGCCCCGGCGCATGGCGGCGCCGATGCGGTCGACGTGGCTGGCCAGGTCGTCGGGGCGGCGGCCGGGGTAGAGCGTCTTGTAGAACGCCCGCCAGGCGGCCGGGCCCCACGGCTTGACCAGCATGACGCGCTGCACCAGGCGCATCACCGGGTTGGGCTTGGGGTCGCGCACCCAGGGCCCCATCAGCGCCAGGCCGGCCACGAGCTCCGGCTGCTCGGCCGCCGCGATGATCGAGCTGGCGGCACCCATCGAGTTGCCGATCAGCAGCGCCGGCCCGCCCAGGTGGGCGACGAGCGCGCGGATGTCGGAGGCGAGGGCGGGATCGTCGTACGCGGTGAAGCCGTCGTCGCTCTCCCCATGCCCGCGCAGGTCCATCGCCGCCACCCGGTAGCCCGCCCCGAGCAGCGCGGGGACGGTGAAGCGGAACGCGGAGCGCAGGTCGCCCATGCCGGGCACGCAGACGACGAGCGGCCCTTCGCCCGCCACCTCGTACGCGATCCGGCCCTCGCCACGATCAAGGTAACTAGTCGTCATAGCCAAAAAGCTAACATCATTAGCCAGTGGCGTCAAGCCGTCACGTTTCACCGGGGTACCTCGTCCATCCACCATGAAGGTTCTCGTGACAGGCGCGAGCGGTGTGCTCGGCCAGGCCGTGGTTCCCCGCCTCGAACAGGCTGGCCACGAGGTGCGCGGCACCAGCCGCCGCCCCAGGCCGGGCTGGGTCAAGGCCGACCTCGCGACCGGAGAAGGGCTGGCCGAAGCGGTCACCGGTATGGACGCGGTGGTCCACCTGGCCTCCGCCACGACGCGATACAACAAGGCCGGCGAGGTGGACGTCGCCGGCACCCGCCGCCTCGCGGCCGCCGCCGAGCGGGCCGGGGTGGGGCACTTCGTCTACATCTCGATCGTCGGCATCGACCGGATCCCGATCTCGTACTACCGAGCCAAGCTCGCCGCCGAGAAGGTGCTGCAAGCCGGCCCGGTGCCGTGGTCGATCCTGCGTGCCACCCAGTTTCCACAGCTTGTGGACGAACGCTTCCTGCCGCTCGCGAGCCGGCTGGGCGTGCTGGTCGCCGACCCCGGGATCGCCGTGCAGCTGGTGGACCCGCGCGACGTCGCCGACCGGATCGCCGCGCTGCTGGCGGCCGGGCCGAGCCGCCGGGTGGAGAACCTCGGCGGGCCGGCGGTGCAGACCTCGGAGGAGATCGTGCGCTCCTGGCTGCGGGCGACCGGCAAGCGCCGTCCGGTGCTCTCGCTCCGCCTGCCCGGCAAGACCGCGCGGGCGATGCGCGGTGGGCTGCTCACCACCCCCGACCAGCCCACCGGAACGCGGACGTGGCAGGGCTACCTCGCCGAGCGGTACGGGCCGGTGCGAGACTCGCAGGCGTGATAGGGACCTTGAAGACCGAGCCGGCCCGCACCCGGCCGGACCTGCTCGCCGCGCCCACCGCCGCCGCGCTGGACGCCTGGCCGGCCGAGGCACCGGTCGACGTGGACGAGGTGCTGGTGGCGCCGATCGACCCCACGCTGGCGGACACCGCCGCGTTCTGCGAGGCGTACGAGGTGGGGCTCGACATCTCGGCCAACTGCGTGGTGGTCGCCGGCAAGCGCGAGGGCGTGACCCGGTACGCGGCCTGCGTCATCCTGGCCACCACCCGGGCCGACGTCAACGGCGTGGTGCGCAAGATGCTCGACGTGCGTAAGGCGAGCTTCGCGCCGATGGCCGAGGCGGTGGAGCTGACCGGGATGGAGTACGGCGGGATCACGCCGATCGGCCTCCCCGAGAGCTGGCCGATCCTGGTCGACTCCCGGGTGATCGCCGCCGGCCACGTGATCATCGGCTCGGGCGTGCGGCACAGCAAGATCGCGCTGCCCGGCCCGGCGCTCGGTGCGCTGCCGAACGCGCAGGTGGTCGAGGGTCTAGCCAAGACCGTCGATACCGTTGCACGTGAAACCTGAAGATCAACTACTACTGGGCGTGGCCTCGCTGATGTCGCTGAGCACAGACGACAGGTCCAGGTGCATCGCGAGGTCGCCGAGCGAGATGACGCCGACGAGCTGGCGGTCGGCGTCGCACACGAGCAGCCGGCGCACGGCCCGCTGGCGCATCAGCCGTACCGCCTCCTGAGGGGTGGCGTCCTGCTGGATCATGATCAGCTCGGAGCTGGCGATCGCGCCGACGGTTGTCCGGCCGGGGTCCAGACGCTCCGCGACCGCTCGCACCACGATGTCGCGGTCGGTGAGGATGCCGGCCAGCACCGGGCCGTCGGTGATCACGACATCGCCGATGTCGGCCGCGCGCATGGCCTGCGCCGCCTCGTCCACCGGGGTCTCAGCGGGTAGGTAGACGACCCGCCTGGTCATCACGTCGCGCACAGTCCGGGTAGCCATGAGAGCTCGGTACCCGGATGGGAGCGCGCTACACCCGGTCGAGCGGCACCTCGGAGCGCTCGCCCGTGACGCGGTCACGCCACTCCACGTACCCGTCGCTGAAGCGGCGGCCGACCACGACGGCCTCGGGGATGCCGATCAGCTCGGCGTCGGTGAATTTCACCCCCGCGGACACCTGCGTCCGGTCGTCGACCAGCACCCGCCGCCCGCGGGCAGCGAGGCGACCGCCGAGCTCGACCGCCGCGGGCCCGAGGTCCTTTCCGGCGGCGATCACGTGGATGTCGAACGGCGCCACGTCGCGCGGCCACATGAGCCCGCGCTCGTCGTGGTGCTGCTCGGCGATGGCCGCCACCGCGCGGGAGAGGCCGATGCCGTAGCAGCCCATCGTCGGCCGCACCGGCTTGCCGTCCGGCCCGAGCGCGTCGACGCCGAACGCGTCCGTGAAGCGGCGGCCGAGCTGGAAGATGTGCCCGATCTCGATGCCCCGGCGCATGGTCAGCGTGCCGGTGCCGCAGGCGGGGCAGGGGTCGCCGGGGCGTACCTCGGCGGCCTCGATCGTGCCGTCGGGTGTGAAGTCGCGGCCGCACACCACGTTGACGGCGTGCCGGCCGGGCTCGTTCGCACCGGTCAGCCACGCGGTGCCGGGGACCACCCGCGGGTCGACCAGGTAGCGCAGGTCGAGCTTCTGCGGTCCGATGTAGCCGCGGACCAGGTCCGGCCGCCCCGCCCAGCCGTCGAACATCGCCACGACCGCCGGGTGTAGCGCGGCCGCCACCCGCTTGAGGTCCACCTCGCGGTCGCCGGGCACGCCGATGGCCAGCAGGTACGGGTCGGCGCCGGGCGGCGAGACGGTGAGCACGACGTTCTTGAGCGTGTCGGCGGCGGTCCAGTCGGCGCGACCGCCCAGCCGGCGGGTGTTGGCGAGCGCGACGAGCGTGTCGATCGTCGGCGTGTCCGGGGTGTCGTGCACCTCCAGGGCGGGAGCGGCGGCGGGGTCGCTCGGGGCCGGGGCGGGTGTGGTCACCGCCTCGGTGTTCGCGGCGTAGTCGCAGTGCGTGCACCCCACGAACGTGTCCTCGCCCACCGGCGAGGCGGCCAGGAACTCCTCGGACGCCGACCCACCCATCGCGCCGGACACCGCGGAGACGATCGTGTAGTCGAGCCCGAGCCGGTCGAAGATCCGCTGGTACGCGCCGCGGTGCTTGTCGTACGCGGCGTCCAGGCCGGCGTCGTCCAGGTCGAAGGAGTACGCGTCCTTCATCAGGAACTCGCGCCCGCGCAGCAGCCCGCCCCGGGGCCGCGCCTCGTCCCGGAACTTGCTCTGCACCTGGTAGAGGATCACCGGGTAGTCCTTGTAGGAGCTGAGCGTGTCGCCGACGAGCAGCGTGACGATCTCCTCGTGCGTGGGCGCGAGCAGGTAGTCGGCGCCGCGGCGGTCCTTGAGCGTGAAGATGTCCGCGCCGTACTCGGTCCAGCGGCCGCTCGTCTCGTACGGCTCGCGCGGCAGGAGGGCCGGAAACGACACCTCCTGGCCGCCGATCGCCGCCATCTCCTCGCGAACCACCTGCGTGACCCGGTCGAGCACCAGCTTGCCCAGCGGCAGCCAGGTGAACCCGCCCGGGGCGGCCCGCCGGATCATGCCAGCCCGCAGCAGCAGCCGGTGGCTCGGCACCTCGGCGTCGGCGGGGTCCTCGCGCAGCGTACGAAGAAAGAGCGTGGACATCCGCAACAACATGTGCGCAGCGTAGGCGCGATCACTGTGCCGAGGCACGCGGAATACGCCGGCGCGGTGTGGTGCGAGACTTGCGATCGTGAGTTGGCGCAGCTTCGTGGCGGTCGGGGACAGCTTCACCGAGGGAATGGACGATCCGTACCCCCAGGGTGGTGTCTACCGCGGGTGGGCGGATCTCGTGGCGACCCGGTTGGCGGCCGAGGTCGGGCCGGACTTCCGGTACGCGAACCTGGCGATCCGGGGGCGGCTCTTCCCCGGCGTGGTGGCCGAGCAGGTGCCGGAGGCGCTGGCGATGCGCCCCGAGCTGATCAGCTTCGCGGCGGGCGGCAACGACGTGCTGCGCCGCAACTTCGACCCGGTGGCGCTGATCGAGCGCTTCGACCAGGTGGTCGCCGACCTGCGGGAGAGCGGCGCGGACGTGATCCTCTTCCGGTTCGCCGGCTCGGGGCTGGCCAAGCTCCCCGGGCAGCGGATCGTCGCGCCGCGCGTGGCGATGCTCAACCAGGCGGTGGCCGACACCGCCGAGCGCCGCGGTGCCACGCTGATCGACCTCAACGCCGACGAGGAGTTTCGCAACCCTCTCTTGTGGAGCGTCGACCGCCTGCACCTGTCCGCCCTCGGGCACCGGCGGGTCGCCGCGCACGTGCTGACCGCGCTCGGCGTGGGCTGCGACGAGGAGTGGATGCTGGTGCCGCCGCGCCCGGAGCCGAGCCCGTGGCTGGCCGCCCGCGCCGCGGACCTGCGCTGGGCCGGCCGCTACCTGGCGCCCTGGGTCAAACGCCGCCTCACCGGCCGCTCCTCGGGCGACCTCGTCAGTGCCAAACGCCCGACGCTGGCGCCGATCGAGCCGGCCTAGGTCGCCGGCGGTCAGCGGGCGACGACCTGGCGCACCGAGACCAGGCCGGGCACGCCGGTGCGGGCGAGTTGCCGCCCGGTGGTCAGGTCGTGGGCGGTGACCGCGCCGTCCTGGCCGACGTACACCTTCTCGGTGCCGTTCAGCAGCGCCAGCCCGCGCACCCGCGAGCCGGTCGACCACCGGGTGGGCTGGTCCGAGGTGCCCATCGGCATCACCACCACCTTGTCGCCGCCGCCCACGACGAGGCGCCGGCCGTCGGCGGTGAACGCGGCGGTCGCCGGGCCCTCGCCGGTCGGGGCGGCCAGCGGCATCGTGCTCAGCACGTTCAGGGCGTCCGGGTCGATCACCGCGACCGTGCCGGTGACCGCGTCCACCACGCAGAGCCGCCGGCCGTCGCCGCTCAGCGCGATCGCGTGCCGCTCGGCGGCCCGCATGCCGAACGGCTCGGGCAGGTCGATGCAGTACGCCCACCGCTGGCCGAGGTGGAGCGTGTGGACGAAGGCGTGCACGTGCGGGGCGCCGTCGCGGGCACCGGCCAGCAGGTCGCGGCTGTGCAGGTGGTCGGGCTGGTGGGTGTACAGGGTGAAGAGCTGCTGCCGCCCCGGGTCGTACACCGCCTGCCGCCCCTGGCCGCGCATCTCCTCCTCGGCGCCCGGCGGCAGCACCGCCTTGGCCCGGGTGTGCAGCGGCTCCAGCGCACCGGAGCGCAGGTTGAGGGCGCGCACGCGATACCGGTCCGGCGCGGTGGGCGGCAGGTAGTCGAGGACGAAGAGGTACTGCCCGGTGACGTCGAACGCCTCCGGGTCGAGGTTGCCGGGCAGGTCGACGCGGGTCCGCTCGCCGCTGCCGTCGGCGACCGCGATGGTGGTACGGCTGCGCGGGCCGGCCGGCGAGGCGAGCGCGACCAGGCGCCCGTCGGCGGAGACCACGCGCGCCTCCAGCTTGTCGCGGACCAGGCCGCCCGCGACCACCTCACCGCCGGGCAGCCGGTACGTGGCGAGCTTGGTGCCCTTGCCGGTCCACTCGGTACGGACCAGCCGGCCGCTGTCACCGGTGACGATCGACGGAGCCGCGGGGAGGGTGGCCCTGCCGGTACCGGAGTCCACGACCGAGAGCCCGGCCTCCGTCTCCACGATGAGCAGGTCACCGCGGGGCGGTTCGGGCTTGGCGGCGGTACCGGAGTCGCAGGCGCCGAGGACCGCGCCGGCGCCGGTGAGCCCGGCGAGCTGGAGGAGTGTGCGCCTGTTCGTCATGCCGGGAAGAGGCGTGGCGGGATCCGGCGGTTCCAGCCCCGACCGGGTGTCCTCTGTGGACGACGTGCTGGTGAACGCGATCGGTGCCGTGCGGGCGGGTCTGCTGTCCCGTCGCTGGCGGAGAGAGGGCGCCGATCGCATGATATGCGTGTGTTGACAGTTGGTTACGCTGGCCCAGTGACGGTGGAGCAGCAGACGTCGTCGGCGCCGGCCCGCAGGCGCACCCGGCGCGACGAGATAATCGAGATCGCTGTGGGCCTTTTCGCGGCCCGCGGTTACCACGGCGTGTCGATGGACGACATCGGTTCCGCGGCCGGGGTGACCGGGCCCGCGCTCTACCATCACTTCGCCGGTAAGGAAGCGATGCTCGTCGCGGCCTTGATCCCGGTCAGCGAGGGCCTCCTGGAGGGTGGCCGGGCCCGCGTGGCCGAGCACCCCGACGACGCCCGCACCGCGCTGGGGTCGCTGATCGACTTCCACGTCGAGTTCGCGCTCGCCAACCCGGCCGTGATCGCCCTGCACCTGCACGAGCTCGACCGGCTGCCCGAGGAGCCGCGGCGGCAGATCCGCCGGCTCCAGCGGCTGTACGTCGAGGAGTGGGTCAACGTCCTCACCAACCTCCGCCCCGAGCTCGCCGCCGGCGAGGCCCGCGTGCTCGCGCACGCCGCCTTCGGCCTGATGAACTCCACGCCCTTCCTCGGCGGCGAGGTCGAGCGTGACCGCCGTGCCGCGCTGCTGCGCCAGGCCACCTTGGCGGCGCTGGTCGGCCCCTGATGATCGAGTCGCTGCTCGTCGCCAACCGGGGCGAGATCGCCCGCCGGGTCATCCGCACCGCGCGGCGGCTCGGCGTGCGCGCGATCGCGGTGCACTCCGAGGCCGACGCCGGCCTGCCGTTCGCGGCCGAGGCCGACGAGGCGGTCGCGATCGGCCCGGCCAACCCCGCGCTCAGCTACCGCAACACCGAGGCCATCCTGGCCGCCGCCAAGGCGACCGGTGCCCAGGCGGTGCATCCCGGCTACGGCTTCCTGGCGGAAAACGCGGACTTCGCCCGTACCGTCGAGGACAACGGCCTGATCTGGGTCGGGCCCGGCGCCGGCGCGATCACCGCGATGGGCGACAAGATAAATGCCCGCAACCTGATGTCCGCCGCCGGCGTGCCGGTCGCGCCCGGCACCACCGACCCGGCCGCCACGGTGGAGGCCGCCGTCGAGGCGGCCACCGGGATCGGATACCCGGTGATGGTCAAGGCCGCCGCGGGTGGCGGCGGCATGGGCATGGGCGTCGCGGCCGACGAGGCGGCGCTGCGCGGCGAGTACGACAAGGTGCGCGGCTTCGCCGAGCGGATGTTCGGCGACGGCTCGGTGCTGATCGAGCGGTATTTCCCCCGCGTGCGCCACATCGAGGTGCAGATCCTCGGGCTGGCCGACGGCCGCGTGGTGGCGCTCGGCGAGCGGGAGTGCTCGGTGCAGCGCCGCAACCAAAAGCTCCTCGAGGAGTCGCCCTCCCCGGCGGTCTCGCCCGAGCTGCGCGAGCGGTTGCTCGCCGCGGCCGTGCGCGCCGGCGAGGCGGTCGGCTACCGCAACGCGGGCACGGTCGAGTGCCTCTTCGACCCGGGCAGCGGCGACTTCTTCTTCCTGGAGATGAATACCCGGCTCCAGGTCGAGCACCCGGTCACCGAGCTCGTCTACGGGCTCGACCTGGTCGAGGAGCAGCTGCGGGTGGCGGCCGGGCTGCCGCCGACGTTCGACCCGGACGCGCTGGCGCCGCGCGGGCACGCGATCGAGCTCCGGATCAACGCCGAAGATCCCAAGCGCTTCCTGCCCGGCCCCGGCGCGATCACCGCGTGGAGCGAGCCGAGCGGCGATGGCGTGCGGGTCGACGCCGGATACGCGGTGGGCACCACGGTCACGCCGTTCTACGACTCCCTGATGGCAAAGCTGATCGTGTACGCCGGCGACCGGGCGACCGCCATCGAGCGGGCCCGCGCGGCGGTCGCCGGGTTCGAGATCACCGGCCCGAAGTGCAACCTGCCGTTCTTCGCCGAGATCCTGGGCAACGACGAGTTCGTTTCCGGCGACTACGACACCGGTATCGTCGCCCGCATGCGCTAGGACCCGCCGGGTCTGTTCGGGCGTCCCGGGGCCCGGAAACGTGCGGTCGCCGCGCCGGAGAGATCGGTTGGGTCGACCGAATCTTGGACGGATTTGCCCAAATGCGTCGCGTGACCCAGACGCGGCCGTATCGTTACCAAATACGAGCGGTGGTCAAACCGGTCCGAATAGATCGGATCGCCGCCACGAACGAGTAACGCAGGGGAAAGGCGGGACATGACCGGGTCGGGAGTCGAGCGCTCACCGCGCGCGGCGACGCGACCGGCGCATGTCCGCATCGGCCTGCGGGTGCTGGCCGTCGGTGGTCTGGCGGGAGCGGCCTGGCTCCTGTCCGCCGCCTCGGCACACGCCGCGGAGGCCGCCCTGCCCACCGAGGACGCGCCCACCGACCTGTCGGTGGTTTCGCTGGTCGACGGCTCCGGTGAGTCCACAGTGCTTTCGCCGCTGGCGGACACGCTGGATGCCACGCTTGCCGCGACCGACCTCCTATCCGTGGGGCGGGCGAGCACGGTCGTGCTGCCCAGCGCCACGGCCGCGTCCTCGATCCCGGTTACCTCGCAGCCGGCCGCCCGGCCGGTCGGTGACCGGGTCGGCGCCACCCGCGTGGCGGCTGACGAGCCGGTGGGTGCCCAGGCGCCCGCCGCGCAGTCGCGCGCCGTGCGGGACCGAGCGGGTTCCAGCGATGGAGTCCTCCTCGGTACCGTCCGCGGCCTGACCACGCCACTGGGCCTTTCCGGTGTGCTGGCTGGGCCGACGGGCCTGCTCACTCCGCTGACCCGAGCGGTCGACCCGGTGGTCGCCCCGCTGGACGGGGTCCTGCGTCCGGTCACCGGCGTGCTGCTCACCGCGGCGCAGCCGGTCACCACGGCGCTGGGCTCGGTCACGCGCGCGGCCCTCGGTGGCGACCTGGCGGGGCAGCGGGGTCATGACCTGATCCCGGGGACCACACCGGCCTCCGGAGCCGAGGCGAAGCCGGTCCGGTCCGGCACGGCTGCCGCGCTCGGCGCACGGACGGTGGGCCTCACCGGGGTCAGCACCGTTTCCCTCTCCGGCGACCGGCGCTATGCCGGCACGGAGCTGCGCTCGGCCGGATCACCGGACGAGCGGTCGGGCACCGGAAACCTGCCCGACCGGCACTACCCCGCGCCCCTTCGGGCGTTCCTCGGGGCGGGTGCCGGGATCCCGGCCGGAGGGCCGGGCTCCCACCTGGAGGGTGGCGGGTTCGCCGTCGTTACCTCCTCGGTCGTGGAGAGCACGGTGGCGTTCCACCGACTGCCGGTCACGACCGACGTCGCGGTCCTGCGGCTTGAGGCCGAGACCCCGACCGTCTCACCTGACTGAGTGCCCGCGCCGGTCGTCCACGACCGGGCAAGGAAGCACACCCAGCCCCATCCGGCCCACCGGTACATCTTCACCGGCGGCGCGGATAGGCGGCGACGCACGGGAAGAATCCCAGAACCGCTCTGACTGGCGGCGGATCTCCCGTAGACGGATCACCGAAATTGGGCGCAAGTCGACAGGTGGGATCAAGGTCCGAACAGCCGTGGCTCCATCGCGCCCGAATTCGGAAAGCGAGCGTGTTCGTACGGTCGCTCGCAACAAGCAGCGAAACAAATCACAACCGAATAGCAGCGCTATTTTCTGACAATTATCGAAGGGCAATTCTTCATCATGAAGACTTGGGTTCGTAAGACGCTCAGCGTTGGTGTGCTGGCCGCGGGTGCGCTCCTCTTCGCGCCGTCCGCCGTCCACGCCGACACCGCGCAGGTGTCGCTCGACAACGACGGCATCCTCAACGGCAACCAGGCCTACGCGCCGATCCAGATCCCGGTGAACGTGGCCGGTAACGGCGTGGGCGTGCTCGGTGTCGGGGCCGGCATCAGCGGCCTCGCTTCCAACGGCGCCGCCCAGGACGTGGACCACTGGAGCAAGTCCTCCCGCAAGCACAAGGAGGCCTCGCGCACCGAGGACACCACCCAGTTCAGCTGGGGCAACGACGGCATCGCGAACGGCAACCAGGCCTACGTCCCGATCCAGATCCCGGTGAACGTGGCCGGTAACGGCGTGGGCGTGCTCGGTGTCGGGGCCGGCATCAGCGGCATCGCCGCCAACGGTGCGGCGCAGGACGTCGACAAGGAGTCGAAGCGTACCGAGGACACCGCGCAGGTGTCGGGTGACAACGACGGGATCCTGAACGGCAACCAGGTCTACGTGCCGGTGCAGGTGCCGATCAACATCTGCGGCAACGGCGTGGGTGTCCTGGGCCTCGGCGTCGGCGTCAGCGGCGCCTGCGTCAACGGTGCGGCGCACGACGTCGACAAGGAGTCGAAGCGCACCGAGGACACTGCCCAGGTCTCGAGCGACAACGACGGCATCCTCAACGGCAACCAGATCTACGTGCCGGTGCAGGTGCCGATCAACATCTGCGGCAACGGCGTGGGCGTGCTCGGCGTCGGCGCGGGCCTGAGCGGTGCCTGCTTCAACGGTGCGGCGCAGGACGTCGACAAGGAGTCGAAGCGTACCGAGGACACCGCGCAGGTGTCGGGTGACAACGACGGGATCCTGAACGGCAACCAGGTCTACGTGCCGGTGCAGGTGCCGATCAACGCCTGCGGCAACGGCGTGGGCGTGCTCGGCGTCGGTGTGGGCGTCAGCGGTGCCTGCGTCAACGGCGCCGCCCAGGACGTCGACGGCAAGCCCGGCGACGGCGGGGACGACGGCTACTACAAGAAGTCGGCCAAGTCGAAGTCGGTCAAGAAGGAGGCCCTGCCTCTGGTCGGTGGCCTGACCGGGACGCTGACCAGCGGCCTGCCCACCGCCGGTGGCGCCTCCTCCCTGCCGGTCGCGGGTGACCTCGGCAGCGGCGTCAAGACCAGCAAGGTCAACGTCGCGGGCGTGGACCCGATGGGGCTGCTGAGCCAGGTCCCGGCCTGAGCAGAGATCGCCTGATCCACTGAACCATCGAAAAGGCAGGGCCTCCGCAACCAGCGGGGGCCCTGCCTTCGTGCGTACGCTGACCTTCCCCGCAAACGCGAGATGGTACCCTAACGATCGTTCAGGGAAGGGGCTTGGTGTGACGCTCGACGATGAGGCGCTCGAACGGCTGCGCAAGCGGGCCCTCGCGGGCGGTGCCGAAAAGTACCACGCGGCCAATGCGGCGAAGGGCAAGCTTTTCGCCCGCGAACGGGTCGCGTTGCTGGTCGACGAGGGCTCGTTCGTCGAGGACGGGCTGTACGCGAACGCGCTCGCCGACGGCCTCCCCGCCGACGGAGTCGTCACCGGACAGGCCACTGTGGACGGACGACCGGTCTGCCTGATGGCCAACGACTCCACGGTCAAGGCCGGTTCCTGGGGCGCGCGTACGGTCGAAAAGATCATCCGGATCATCGAGCGGGCATACACGACCGGCGTACCGATGATCTACCTGGTCGACTCGGCCGGCGCCCGGATCACCGACCAGGTCGACCTCTTCCCTGGGCGGCGCGGCGCCGGCAAGATCTTCTGGAACCAGGTGCGCGCCTCCGGCTCGATCCCGCAGGCCTGCGCCCTTTTTGGCCCGTCCGCCGCCGGCGGTGCGTACATCCCGGCGTTCTGCGACGTCGTCGCGATGGTCGAGGGCAACGCCAGCATGTACCTGGGCTCCGACCGCATGGTCGAGATGGTCACCGGGGAAAAGACCACGCTGGAGGAGATGGGCGGCGCGGCCGTGCACACCCGGGAGTCCGGCGTCGGCCACTTCCTGTGCAAGACCGAGGTCGAGGCGCTCGACACCGTCAAGCGTTACCTGTCGTACCTGCCGGACAACTGGACCCAGCCGCCGCCCGCCGCCCCGGCGACCGCCGCGCCGTCCAATGTAGACCTCGCCGGGCTGGTACCGGAGAGCGAGCGGCAGGCCTTCGACATGCGCCGGTACGTGCGTGGCCTGCTCGACGAGGGCAGCTTCTTCGAGATCCAGGCGCTGTGGGCGCGCGAGGTGACGGTCGGGTTCGGCCGGCTGGCCGGCGAGGTGGTCGGCGTCGTGGCCAACAACTCGATGTTCAAGGGCGGGGTGCTCTTCGTCGACTCGGCCGACAAGGCGACCCGGTTCATCCAGCTCTGCGACGCGTTCAACGTGCCGTTGCTCTTCCTCTCCGACGTGCCCGGCTTCATGGTCGGCACGGCCGTGGAGAAGGAGGGCATCATCCGCCACGGCGCGAAGATGATCACGGCGGTGGCCGAGGCGACCGTACCCAAGATCTGCGTGGTGGTGCGCAAGGCGTACGGCGCCGGGCTGTACGCGATGGCCGGCCCGGGCTTCGAGCCGGACGCGACGATCGCGCTGCCCACCGCGAAGATCGCGGTCATGGGCGCGGAGGCTGCGGTCAACGCCGTCTACGCCAACCGGATCGCGGCCATCGCCGACCCCGAGGAGCGGGCCGCGTTCGTGGCCGGAAAGCGCACCGAGTACGAGCGCGACATCGATGTCGCCCGCCTGGCCAGCGAGCTCGTGGTCGACGCGGTGGTCGAGCCGCACGAGCTGCGCGGCGAGCTGGTTCGCCGGTTCGCGGCCGCGCGGGGCAAGGAGCGGCACTTCTCCAAGCGCCGCCACGGCGTGACGCCCGTCTGACAAAGGACGCCCGTCTAACAAAAGGAGTCGACCATGCTCACGCAGGAGCACGAGGCGCTGAGGGAGAGCGTGCGCGAGTTCGCGCGCGAGGTGGTCGCGCCGGTGATCGGCAAGTTCTACGAGCAGCACGCCTTCCCGTACGACATCGTGCGGCAGATGGGCCGGATGGGGCTCTTCGGCCTGCCCTTTCCCGAGGAGCACGGCGGCATGGGCGGCGACTACTTCGCGCTCTGCCTGGCGCTGGAGGAGCTGGCCCGGATCGACTCGTCGGTCGCCATCACGCTGGAGGCGGCGATCTCGCTCGGCGCGATGCCGATCTACCGCTTCGGCACCGAGGAGCAGAAGGCGCGGTGGCTGCCCGGGCTGATCAGTGGCGAGGCACTGGCCGCGTTCGGCCTCACCGAGCCGGGCTTCGGCTCGGACGCCGGCGGCACGCAGACCCGCGCGGTGCTCGACGGCGACGAGTGGGTGATCAACGGCTCCAAGGCGTTCATCACGAACTCGGGCACCGACATCACCGCCCTGGTCACCGTGACCGCGGTCACCGGCACCAACCCGGACGGCTCGAAGGAGCTGTCGGCGATCATCGTGCCCTCCGGTACGCCCGGCTTCACTGTGCAGCCCGGGTACTCGAAGGTGGGGTGGTGCGCCTCCGACACGCACGAGCTGACGTTCAGCGACTGCCGGGTGCCGGCGGCCAACCTGCTCGGCCAGCGCGGGCGGGGATTCGCCCAGTTCCTGCGGATCCTCGACGAGGGGCGGATCGCGATCGCGGCGCTCGCCGTGGGGCTGGCCCAGGGCTGCGTCGACGAGTCGGTCAAGTACGCCAAGGAGCGGCACGCGTTCGGGCAGCCGATCGGGGCGTTCCAGGCGATCCAGTTCAAGATCGCTGACATGGAGATGCGCGCGCACACCGCCCGCCTGGCGTACTACGACGCGGCCGCCCGCATGCTCGCCGGCGAAGACTTCAAGCGCCAGGCCGCGATCGCCAAGCTGCACGCCAGCGAGACCGCGGTGACCAACGCCCGCGAGGCGACCCAGATCCACGGCGGGTACGGCTTCATGAACGAGTTCCCGGTCGCCCGCTTCTGGCGGGACTCGAAGATCCTGGAGATCGGGGAAGGCACCTCCGAGGTGCAGCGGATGATCATCGCGCGTGATCTCGGCCTGTAGGGGCACGATCACTACCGAGTGGGACGTTCGGGTCGTCGAGGCCTGTTCTGTCGGGTATCCGAAGCTCCGCCGGTCGGCGAGGCGACGCATCGCTCCCCAAGGTCGCTACTGATGCGTACTCTTCCTGGCCATGACCCCGGATCATGGCCCTGACCAGGGCACCACCGCGTTTGACGCGCTGCTGCGCGCCAAACGGCTGGCGGCCGGCCTCACCCAGGCCGAGCTCGCCGGGCGGGCCGGCGTCGGCATTCGTACGGTGCGTGACCTCGAGCGCGGTCGATCACGGCCGCAGCGCACGACCATGGAGCTGCTCGCCAAGGCGCTCGGCTTGACCGGGCGGGAACGGGCGGACTTCCTGGACGCCGCCCGGGGGACGAGCGTGGAGCCCGGGGCCGCCCCGGCGGGTGGGCCGGCCGGAGTGGAGCTGCCGCCCGCCGGTGACCTGATCGGGCGCGACCACGACATCGCGGAGCTGGCCGCCCTGCTCGACGGGCTGGACAGCCGTACGGTGAGCCTCGTCGGCCTGGCCGGGGTCGGCAAGACCGGCCTGGCGCTCGCCGTGGCCCACCGCGCCGCCGCCGCGCATCCGGCCGGGGTCGCCGGGATCGTGGTGTCGGACGTGTCGACGCCGGACGACGTGCTCGCCGCGATCGCCTCGGTCTTCGGCGTCGGCCGCGCAGCCGACCTGGCCGGGCGGCTCTCCGGCGCGCCCGCGCTGCTCATGGTCGACGCGGTCGAGCGGGCACCGGACGCGGTCGCGGTGGCGCTGACGTGGCTCGCCGGGGCCGCGCCGACCCTTCGGGTGCTGGCCACGGGGCGGCACCCGATCGGCCTCCCCGGCGAGCGGGTGTGGCCGGTGACACCGTTGGAGGTGCCGCCGGCCGACGTCCAGGCGGATCTCGATGCCGCCGCCGGCTACCCGGCGGCGGCGTTGTTTCTGGCCCGGCTCCGGCAGGTGCGCCGCGAGCCGCTGGAGCCGGACGAGGTCGGGGCGCTGATCGGCCTGGTACGGCGGCTCGGTGGGCTACCGCTCGCCCTGGAGCTGGCGGCCGCCCGCGGCCGGGTGCTCGACCTCAACGAGATCCTCAACCGGTACGGCGACCGCGTGCTCGACCTGGCCGGCCCGGCCCCCGCCGAACCGCGCGGGGACGCCGCCCGGACGGCACCGGCCACCCGCGAGGCGGTGACCGTCACGCTCCGGGACGCGGTCGCCGCCAGCTACCGGCTGCTGGAGGCGGACGAGCGGCGGGCGCTGCGCCGGCTCTCCGCGTTTCGCAACCGCTGGTCGGTCGACCTCGCGGAGTCGATGCTCGCCGACGAGACCGGGCAGGCCGCCGGCGGTGATCCGGTCGAGCTGCTGGACCGCCTGATCGCGCTCGGGCTGCTGAGCGTACGCGGCTCGGGCCCCTTCCGCTTTCGCCTCCTCGACGTCGTACGCGACTTCGCCACCGAGCGGGCCGCGGCCAACGGCGAGCTGGGCCGGATCCGCCGCCGGCACGCGGTCGTCTTCGCCGCCCTGGCCGCCCGTACGGCTCCCGAGCTGGCCGGCGGCAACTTCTCCGCCGCGGTCGGCCGCCTCGACGACGTCGCCAGTGACCTGTGGGCCGCGCTGGCGTACTCGGCCAACGACGACCCGCACACCGCGATCCGGCTCGCGGCCGGGCTGCCCCGGTGGTGGCGCTTCCGCGGGCGGGACGTGCCCGGCCGGCAGTGGCTGCGGCGGCTGCTCGACGACCCGCGTACCGCCGACGCCGACCCGATCGTCCGCGCCTGGGCCGGCGTCGGCGTGGGGCAGCTCGCGGCCGAGCACGGCGGTGGCGCCGAGGAGTTGCCGGCGGCCGAGGCCGCGCTGACCGAGTTCCAGCGTGCCGGCGACCTGACCGGCGAGCTCGCCGCGCGCAGCCTGCTCTGCGCGCTGTGGATGACCACCGGCGGGTACGACGAGGCACGCCGCCACGGCGAGGCGGTGCTGGCACTGGCGAGCCGGGCCGGGCGGATCCGGGACATGGCGGTGGCCCAGAACAACCTCACCTGGCACGAGATCCGGGCCGGTGACCTGCGGGCCGCCCGCCGCCGCCTGGCCCAGGTCGACCGGCTCGCGGCGGAGTGCGGCGAGCACCGGCTGCGCGCGCTGGCCCGGGCCAACCTCGCGGAGGTGGCCCGCCTCGACGGCCGGTACGCGGAGGCTGAGGCGGTGGGGCGGCGGGCCATCGCCGCGCTGGCCGAGCTCGGCGATCCGGGCCACCGGCGGCGGGTGCTCGGCACGATCGGGCGGGCCCACGCCCAGGCCGGCCAGGTCGACGAGGCGCGCGTGGTGCTTGCGGAGATCAGGCAGCTGATGGCCGCGTCCGAGCCGGCGACGCCGGAACGGCTGGCGCTGGGTCGGGTGGAGTCCGGTGAGGCGGCCTCGATCGAGGCGATCCTGGCGTTCCAGCGCGGCGACAAGGAGTCGGCGGCGGAGTGGTTCAACGCGGCGGCCCAGGCGTACGCCGGCGGGCACGACCTGCGTGACGTGGCCGAGGCGCTGGTCTGGCTCGTGGCCAGTACCGAGGAGCCGGAGGCCCGGCGCTCGGTCGTCGACTGGCTGACCTCGGTCTGCAAGGAGGGCGGCATCACGCTGCTGCCCCGGGAGCGGGCACTCATCGGCGGATGAACCACCCGACGAAAACGCTCCGCTTCGCTCCACGTTTCCGTCGGGGCCCGGAAGACCGCGTGATCAGGGCGCCCGCCAAGCCGACGCGAGTACCGCGGTGGGGGGGGGCGGGGGGCCCGGGAGGCGGGGCGCCCCCCCGGCCCCCCCCACCGCCCCCGCCCGCCGGGGGGGCCCCGCGCCCTGATCACCTCGTAGGCGGCGCGAACGGAGACGCCCCCCGACTCGGGTCCCCCTCGACCCGCCCGCGCCGCACCCCCGTGGTGCCCCTCCCGTGCGCTGCACGCTAGCCACGTCTACGAGGATGTTTGTCCGCTTAAGACCTAGTTGCAGGAGTCGTCAAATCACTTCTGCCGGTCTTTCTGCCGGTCAGGCCTGATTGGTATCTCTCTGTGTCACACCTCGACCACGACGCGCTCGGACGCGTCGCTCGACGGCTCGCCCCGCTCCTCTGGGCGGGACCGGCCCTGCGCGGCTCGCTCGCCGTCACCGGCCGAAGAGCCGGCGGTGGCGCCGGGGTGGACCGCGTCGCGGATCGTGCGCAGCGCGTCGAGAACGGTGTCGAGCTGGTCGGCCGGCAGCTGGCCGGTAAACCACTGCTCGATCAGCGCGAGGTGCTCGGGGAGGAGCTGCTCCAGCTTGGTGAGGCCGCTCTGCGTGATCACCGCGTACGAACTACGGCGGTCGGACGGGCAGGCACGGCGCATGATGTAGCGATCGCGCTCCATGCGATCGACGACGCGGGTGACGCCACTGGTCGAGAGCGACGTCTGGGACGCCAGGTCGGTCATCCGGAGCTGGTGGCCCGGAGAGCGGGCGAGGCGCATGAGGACCTCGAACTCGACCGGTGAGAGGCCGTGCCCACATAGCTGCGCGGCGAACCGGGCGTTGAGCCCCGTGTGCACCTCGAAGAACAGCCCGGCGGCGGTCAGCCGCGGGTCGTCGAAGAGGTCATCGGACACCTGTACAGCGTAGCACCCCTTGACACGCGGAATATTGCCGTGCGTATAGTTGCTTGGGCAAAGGTAGAACTATCAAGAACTTTCCCTGGAGGAGTATCCCATGACCGACACGTCGGCAGTCACCCGGCAGTTCGAGGGCCTGACCATCCCGACGGCGGGGACGTACGATCTCGACGCCGCGCACAAGGTGGTGGGCTTCACCGTTCGCCACATGATGGTGAGCAAGGTGCGCGGTGGGTTCGACGAGGCGACCGCCACGATCACCATTGCCGAGGACCCGCTGCAGTCGTCCGTCGTGGCGACCATCCAGGCGGCAAGCATCACCACCGGCCAGGCCGACCGGGACAACCACCTGCGCAGCGGCGACTTCCTCGAGGCCGAGAAGTACCCGACGCTGCAGTTCACCAGCACGGGTGTGAAGTCGCACCGCGGCAACGAGTTCGTGCTCGCCGGCGACCTCACCATCAAGGACGTCACCCGCCCGGTCGAGCTCAAGGTCGAGTTCGAGGGTGTCGGCCGTAGCCCGTACGGCAAGGACATCTTCGGGTTCAGCGCCAGCACCGAGATCGACCGCGAGGACTTCGGCCTGACCTGGAACGTCGCACTGGAGACCGGCGGCGTGATGGTGGGCAAGAAGGTCAAGATCGAGATCGAGGGCGAAGCCATCCGCCAGTAAGGCGCCGCACCACGCTCCTCATGTCTGTCCACAATGTGCCCCGGTGACCAGTTTCGCGGTTACCGGGGCATATTGCTTAGGTGGACTAAGCGCGCTCCCCTGCTCACGACCGGTGATATGTGCCTGTTTTGTCCCTAGCCCAAGCGGCGACCACGCTCCTAACGTGAAGGTCACCGCGCCGAGTGGGGGGATGCCATTCCGGGTGCTCTCGTGGTGTCGCGTGCCCGCGGCATGACGATTCAGCACCAAGCGCCACGAATGGTGTCTCTGCGACGGCGCCCGTATCGCCGTGCGCGCGCCGGGAGGGGCTGTATGGGGAAGGACGTCTCGCAGGGTGCGTTCTCCCGGGAGGACCGCACCCGGTACCGGCAGAAGGTGCGCCGGTGCCTGGACGTCTTCGCGCTGATGCTCGACGATTTCGGCTTCGACGCCGAGCGTCCCACGACGGGCCTGGAGATCGAGCTCAACCTGGTCGACAGCGAGGCCGAGCCGGCGATGCGCAACGCGGAGATCCTGGCCAACCTGGCCGACCCGACGTTCCAGACCGAGCTCGGGCAGTTCAACCTGGAGCTGAACGCGCGACCCCGCCTCATCGAGGGCGAGGGCTTCGCCGACTACGAGGAAGACCTGCAGGCGAGCCTGGGCCGGGCCGAGCACCGGGCGGTCAAGGCCGACTCCACGATCATCCTGATCGGGATCCTGCCCACGTTGACGTCGCACCACCTGGTGCTCGACAACATCTCGGCCAACGAGCGGTACCGGGTGCTCAACGAGCAGATCGTGGCGGCCCGGGGCGAAGACATCGAGCTGGACATCCGGGGCGTCGAGCGGCTGCAGACCTACACCGACTCGATCGCGCCGGAGGCGGCCTGCACGAGCGTCCAGTTTCACCTCCAGGTCTCGCCGGAGAGCTTCGCCGACTACTGGAACGCGTCGCAGGCGATCTCCGCCATCCAGGTGGCCATCGGGGCGAATTCCCCTTTCCTGTACGGGAGGCGGCTCTGGGCGGAGACCCGCATCGCCCTGTTCGAGCAGGCCACCGACACCCGGCCGGACGAGCTCAAGGCCCAGGGGGTACGCCCGCGGGTGTGGTTCGGCGAGCGGTGGATCACGTCGATCTTCGACCTGTTCGAGGAGAACGTGCGCTACTTCTCGCCGCTGCTGCCGATCTGCGACGACGAGGACCCGGTCGAGGTGCTGCACGCCGGCGGCGTACCGCACCTGGGTGAGCTGCGGCTGCACAACGGCACGGTCTACCGGTGGAACCGTCCGGTGTACGACGTGATGAACGGCCGCCCCCACCTGCGCGTGGAAAACCGGGTACTGCCGGCCGGTCCCACGGTCGTCGACATGCTCGCCAACGCGGCGTTCTACTTTGGACTGACCCGGGAGCTGGCCGAGGCGGACCGGCCGATCTGGTCGCAGCTGACGTTCAGCGCGGCCGAGGAGAACTTCCACACCGCCGCCCGACGGGGCATCGAGGCGACGGTCCACTGGCCCCGCGTGGGCGAGATCCGGGTCACCGACCTGGTGCTGGAGTCCTTGCTGCCCAAGGCGTACGCGGGGCTCGACCGCTTCGGCGTCGACCCGGCGCTGCGCGACCGGCTGCTCGGCATCATCGAGCAGCGCTGCCTGCTGCAACGTAACGGCGCGGTGTGGCAGACCGAGGCGGTGACCGCCGCCGAGCGCCGCCGCGACCTCGACCGCGGCGAGGCACTGCATGACATGCTCCAGCGGTACGGCCGTTTCCAGCGCACCAACGAGCCGGTACACACCTGGCCGGTCGAATGATCGAGGGCGCCCCGCCGCCCGCGGAGCGCCCTCGACATGGAGTGTTGATCAGACCCCCGCGTGGGCTCCCGCCGTGGTGTTCTCCCCGCGCCGGACGAGCAGCGCCGCGACCGCCGCCAGCAGCGCGATCGCCGCACCCACCGTCAGCGCGCCCTGAAAGCCCGTCATGAACGCCAGGTGGCTGCCGGTCGTGATCGCGTCGGCGAGCGGCTGCGGCGCGCCCGGCGGTACCGGTGCGACCCCCTGTGCCACGTAGTCCTCGGCGGCCGTGAAGCCCGGTGCCATCTCTGCCGGCACCCCGGCACCGGTCAGCTTCTCGACCAGTACGTCGCCGACCCGGGTGGCCAGGATCGTGCCGAACACCGTGGTGCCGAGCACGCCCCCGAGCTGGGCCGCGGTCTGCTGGATGCCGCCGGCGAGCCCGGCCAGGTGTACCGGCGCGTTGCCGACGATGGCCTCGGTGCTGCCCACCAGCACCATGCCGAAGCCCATGCCGATCACGATGAACCACGGCCAGAGCGACAGGTAGTCGGCCTGCACACCGATCCGGGAGAGCGCGAAGAGCGCGACCGAGGTCAGCAACATGCCGATCACGAGCGGCGGGCGCGGGCCGAACCGGGCGGTGAGCGCACCGGCCACCGGCGAGGCCACGATGAACGTCGCGGTCATCGGCAGCAGGCGTACGCCCGCGTCGACCGGGCTCATGCCGTGCACCTGCTGCAGATACAGGGTCAGGAAGAAGAACGAGCCGAAGAGGGCGAAGAAGCCCAGCATCGCCAGCCCGGTGCCGGCCGAGAACGATCGGTCGCGGAAGAGCCCGAGCGGCATCAGCGGGTGCGCGGCCCAGCGTTCGCGGAGGATGAACGCCGTGCCCAGCACCGCCGCCCCGGCGAAGAAACCGAGCGGGACGATGTCGCCAAAGCCGTACTCCTGCGCCTTGATCAGGCCCCAGACGAGGCTGAACAGGGCCGCGGAGAGCAGCCCGACGCCGGGCAGGTCGAACGAGCCGGCGGCCTCGGGGTCGCGCGACTGCCGCACCACCCACAGGCCCAGCAGGATCGCCACGGCGGCGACCGGGCCGTTGAGGAAGAAGACCCACTCCCAGCTCGCGTTCTCCACGAGCAGGCCGGCCACAATGGGGCCGCTGGCGATGGCCAGGCCGGAGGTGCCGGCCCAGATGCCGATGGCCATGTTGAGTTTTTCGGCCGGGAACGTGTTGCGAAGGATCGCGAGGCTGGCCGGCTGGAGCAGCGCGCCGGCGAAGCCCTGCATCACCCGCCAGAAGATCACCATCTCGATCGAACCGGAGAGCCCCACCGCCACCGAGGCGATCGCGAAGCCCGCGACGCCGACGAGGAAGACGGTCTTGCGGCCGAACCGGTCGGCGAGGCGCCCGGCGACGATCAGGGACACCGCGAGCGCGAGCAGGTAGCCGTTGGTAACCCACTGGAGCTGGGCGAAGTCGGCGCCGAGATCGCGGGCGATCGCCGGGTTGGCGATGGCCACGACCGTCGCGTCGAGGCCCACGACCATCACGCCGAGGGCTACGGCCAGGAGGGTCAGCCAGGGATGACCGTGGCCGCGACGGCTGGGCCGCCGTAGGTCGGTGTTCGGCCCACCGGGCCGGGTCAGGGTTGCCTGTGACATGAGAGCGAATCTGTCAGTGCCTGACAGATGTCGTCAACCGACTTACGTCTGATAGTGACGACTGTCATGCCGGGAATAAAGTCGGAGCTGGACACCACCCGTATACTTTCCGCATGTCGCCGAGTACCACCGTGGATGGCACGAGCCTGCGGGAGCGCAAGAAGCAGCGCACCCGGGAGGCTCTCATCGACGCGGCCTTCGAGCTCTTCACGACCAAGGGCTTCGAGGCGACGACCGTCGACGAGATCGCCGAGGCGGTCGAGGTGTCGTCCCGGACGTTCTTCCGCTACTTCGGCTCCAAAGAGGACGTTGCCACTTCGGTGCAGCTCCAGCAGTTCCTCGACGTCTACTCGGCGCTCGATGCCCGCCCCGCCGGCGAGCCCGTGGTCACCGCCCTGCGCCACGCGGTCGGCCAGGTCCTCCGGGCGTACGAGGAGGGTGGCGACGATGCGTTCCAGTTCGCGTGTGTGATGCGGCTCGTGCAGGACAGCCCGGCCGTGATGGCCCGGAGCCTGGAGATGTGCACCGAGCAGCTCGACGAGATGGCCCTGCGGGTGGCGGGCCGGATGGGTGTCGACCCGATCGCCGACCCGCGCCCCAAGCTGGTGGCCGCGGTGGCCAGCGCGGCGCTGCAGGTGGCGGTGCGGGCCTGGCGGGAGACCGAGCCCGACGAAAAGGTCTCCGACCTGGCCGACCGCGCGTTCGCGCTGCTGGAGGCCGGGATCAACTACCCGCCGCCGGCCTAGCGGCGCTTCGGCTTCTTCTTTTCCTGCTCCGGCCAGAGCGGGGTGGCGACCGACGCCTGTCCGCGGGCCGGCTCGGTCGACGCGGCCGCTGGCTCGCTGGCCGGTGCGGAGTCGGAGACGTAGGCGCGGGCCGGGGCGTACGCGTCGTCCTCCAGGTCGGCACCGGCGGGCTGGGCCGGCACCGGCACCCGTTCGAGATCGGTCTCCGGCTCGGTCTCCGGCTCCGGCGCCGGCTCGTCGGGCCACCGCAGCAGCGCCATGTCGTCTTTTCGGCGCGCGTCCCGGCGCTGGCTGATCGCGGTCACCAGCACCGATCCGGCCAGGCCGGCGATCACCGCGTACGGCGCGAGCAGGTGTGCGGAGAGCTGCTCGGCTCGGATGCCGACGAGTGTGGGGGCGGCCAGGAAGTACGCCGCCGCGACGAGCAGCGGTCCGACACCGCCGGAGACCGCGGTGCCCACCCGGCCGTCCAGGCGCTTGGCCGCCGGCCACGCGGCGAGCGCGCCGATCACCAGCGCCGAGCCGAGCGTGAGGGCGGCGCCGGGCAGGTAGATGTTGCGGAACCAGTAGCGGTCGGCGTCCGAGGTGATCTGCCAGACCCCGAGCTGGGCGGAGGCGAGGCCGCGTCCGGTGGCGACCCCGTCGATCACGGCGATCACGGCGAGCAGCCACAGCCAGCTCGCGGTGGCGATCACGTTGGCCGCGACGGCCCGGGAGGCGACCGCCCACAGGGCCACGAGCAGGCCGACGATCACGCCGATCGCCGCGTATCCCGCCGCTATGGTCTGCGGCGTGAACGTGTCGGCCCGGGCCGCCTCGCGGGCCGGTATCGCCACCAGGGCCACCGTCGCCAGGGCGCCGACCGCGGCGGCCACCGTGAGCGCGCCCCTGGAGAGCACGCCGGTGAGCGTGTCTCTGCTGTCCACTATGGAGGCGCTCATCCGGTCGGCGCAGATCGCCCCGATGATCGTGGACGTGGCCGCGATCCAGGTCGCCCACGCGAGGCTGGCCACCCAGGTGGCTTCGTTGGCGCCATTCGGCGACGGCAGCCACGCGATGATGCCGAGCCCATAGCCCAGCCCGAGCTGCGCGGCGCTTGCGCCGGCAGCTATCCCGATCGCGGTCGCGACCGATCCTCCCCAGCCTCGAACGGCCATGCGGGGCAGCGTAGCTTCCTTGCGCTATCGCCCCCGTGCGGGGCAACACGCTTCCGGGCGGATCGCCCGATAGGTTGGGCCCCAGGGCTGGTGGGGTCCGCACACGACGAGGGCGGATCGCTCCAGCGACCTGGGGCGACGGCGAGCGCAGCCAGCAGAGCCCGGAAGATCCGCGCCGGAGAGGACGACGCCATGGCCGACGACCGCGATCCGGACGGTCCCGCTCCCGGTGCCGGCTCCGACCCCGCTCCCGGCTCCGACCCCGCTCCCGGCTCCGGCGACCCGCGGGACGAGCCGGATCAGACCCGGGAGTTCGATCCGTTCGCGGACGAGGACGAGGCGGACGGCGCCCCCGCGGCTGGAAAGCCCGACGAAGCCCGCACCGATCCCGACCGGACCGCCCAGCTCCCGCCAACCGGCGGCGAGACCCGGCAGATGCCGCCCACGGGCGGCGAAACCCGGCAGATGCCCGCGGCCGGCGACGAGACCCGGCGGATGCCGGCCGAGACCGCGCAGGTGCCGCCCGAGCCCGCCGCCTGGTCCGGCCGGGCCGGCGTGCCCCCACCGGACTCCGTACGCGGGCCGGCGCCCACCGAATGGGCACCACCGCCCGAGGACGGCGGTGGTAGGTGGTGGATGCCGATCGTGCTCGGCATCGTGGCGCTGCTGCTGGTCGCCGGCCTGATCACGGGCATCTGGCTGATCTACGAGGCAAACAAGGTGGAGCCCACCCCGACGCCCTCGCCGACCCTCGCGCCGACCTCCGCCCCGGCCACCTCCGCCGCGCCGACCACGAGCTCGGCGCCGCCACCCACGACCGCGCCGGCCGGCGTACCGGTGCCGCCGCTCGTGGGGCTGACCGACGAGGAGGCGCGGGACGAGCTCGACCGGCTGGGCCTGAGCTACCGCCTCGTGTACCGGCCGGCGGAGGAACCCCCGAACACCGTGATCGAAACGGATCCGGCGGAAGGGGAGGTCGTACCCGAGGGCACCGAGATCACGCTGGTGATCGCCAGCCCGCTGACGCCGACCGAGCAGCCCACGTTCGCCCCGACCGTGTCGCCGACGCCGACCTCCTGACGCACCACCTCACCAGCGGCGGCGGCGCAGGCCCACCATCATGAGGCCGACGGCGGCCAGCGTGAGACCGATCGCGCCGGAGTAGACCAGCGTGTGCTGGTACTCGCTGGCCGGTGTGGTCTCCACCGGCTCGGCCCGCGGCGGTGCGGTCGCCCGCCCGGTCGCGCTCGGCTCCGGCGTCGGCTCGTCGACCGTGTCGCCGAGCCCCAGGTCGTCGTCCGGACCGGCGACCACCGGGTCGCGGGGCAGCGGATCCTCTGTGGACGGTTCGGGCAGCGCGCCGCCCTGGGAGTGCTGTCCCGATGGCGGGCTACTGGTCTTCGGCGCGGCGCCGGCCGTACGCGGCGGGCTCGGAGTGTCCGTCTCGCCGGCGGACCCGGTCGGATATGGCGGCCCGGTCACCGTGGCGGAGCCGGTCGGGGTACCCGGCGCCGGGTCGGTCGGGTCGCCAGGAGTTGCTGTCCAGCCGGTCGATGGTGGCGGCTCGTACGCCGGCGTCGTCGGCGGGACCCAGTCGTGGCCGCCGGCCGGGCGGGACGGTTCTCCGGTCATCCGCGACGGATCGGGCCACGAGGGGTCGGTCCAGTGGTGGTAGCGGTACCAGTCGTCCGGCGGACCGCTGGGGGAGGGTTTCGGCGTGCTCGCTACGACGACGAACCCGCCACCGGCCGCGGCTATGTGCGTCGGGGCGCCGGAGAACTCGTGCACCGGCGAGGCAGCGACCGGCTGGCCACCGGTCAGGGCGACGGTCGTCAGCAGCACACCGAAGAGCAGTGCGCGCAGGCTCAGCCCACGAGCGGAGCAGGGATGCCGAAATACGCGTGTGGGCGCTGTGATCATGCCGTCCCCCAGGCTCGGGGTCCGGTCGCGAGTGGGGTCGGCGGGTGCCTTTGAGTCTAGGCGAGCCCGCGGACCACCGGACGGGGAACGGCCAACAGCCCCTAGTGCGGTGGCCACTAACGTTCACCGGGTGACCGGCGGCCTTCGGCCGCTGGTCACCCGGGCCGGCGAAGCCGGCAAAGGGAAGCCGGCAAAGGTTAGTGGCCAGCGCACTAGCGCGTGCGGGCGCGGACCCCGTTGGGCCGGGCGGCCGGGTGGCGCGCGTTGCGCTGGCGGATGTCAGGTGCGGACCCGACCGTGCGGAGGCCGCTGATCTTTACGAAGATCGACCTGCGCTCGACCGCCTCACCACTGCCGTTGAGCTCGTAGCCGTCGAGCCAGACCCAACCGTCGTAGGTCGGCCAGTCGTGGACCCGGATCACCCGAAAGAGCATCGGGTCGGCGAACTGGACGCTCGCCTCGCGGCTTACGTGGAGCACGTCACCTGACCGGGGTAACACATCGACTCCTGTCCCAAAACTGCCGATTTCAGCCAAAGTTTGCCGGACCGTGTGCTTCACGGCTCACCTCGGGGGTCACCGCTGGGTGATGCCTCCGCCGCGCCGGACTACGCCTCCAGCTGCGGCGATGCCGCAACCTGCCCGACTGGTCGGGGACGGTAAGTGACCCGAGCCATACGGACAGGGTGCACCATGAACATGATCAATGCAAGTTGCAACTTCGGGTCGATCCGGTCGGGTCGCGGGAGCATGACCGTGGCTTGATGTCCCGCTCGGAAACGCGCAAACTGAACGCGGTGACCGGCCGACGAGCCGGTGCCTTTGCGTGTCAGCGCGAGTGAACGGATACACCCCGCGTAACCGCGGACCGGTTCGCCGTGATGTCGCAGCTCCGTCATAGCATGCGTCCGCCGTGACGGGTACCCGTGACGCCGATTCGCGACAGACTCGCAAGCCCTTGGGGACGCGACTTCGGAGGTGACCCGTGACGGAGCGTCGGAGTCCGACTATTCGCCGCCGCCGGCTCGGAGCCGAGCTGCGGCGCCGGCGCGAAGCCGCGGGAGTGACGATCGAAGGAGTCGCCGAGCGTTTGGAATGCTCGGCCTCCAAGGTGTCGAGAATCGAAACCGGCCACACCACGGCCACTCCCCGTGATGTCCGCGACATGCTCGAGATCTATGGGGTCCGCGGCGACGAGTGCGAGGAACTCGTGCAGATCGCTCGCGAGGCCCGGCAGAAGGGCTGGTGGCATGCGTACAGCACCGTGCTCACCGGCGCTTACGTCGGTCTCGAGCAGGCAGCGGAATCGGTTCGAGCCTACGAACAGCAGGTGATGCCCGGGCTACTGCAGACCGAGGAATACGCCAAGGCAATGATCCGTGCCGCGCGGCCGGATATCACGACTGAAGAGGTCGACCGCCGGGTACGTGTCCGGCTGAACCGTCAGTCGTTACTGACACAGGACGATGCGATCGACCTGTGGGTGGTTCTCGACGAAGCCGTCCTCAGCCGCCCCATCGGCGGCGATGCCGTCATGTGTGCTCAGCTGGAGCGACTCGTGGAGGCCGCGGAGTTACCCAATGTGACATTGCAGGTTTTGCCCTTCGAGGTCGGCGCTCATGCCGGCATGGACGGTACGTTCACGATCCTCAACTTCTCGGAGCCCAGCGACCCGGGGGTGGTTTTCGCCGAAAACGCCACCGGCGGCCTGTTCTTGGAGAAGAGTGAGGAGCTGCGGAAGTACATGTTCATCTTTGATCACATCCGCGCCGCGGCCCTCCGTCCGGAGGAGTCCGTGGCACTCATCCGAAAGTTGACTAAGGAGCCGTTGTGGAAGTCGAGACAAAGGGGTTCCGGCTGGACCTGAGCCGCGCTGTCTGGCAGAAGAGCTCGCGGAGCGGTCCCAGCTGCGACAACTGCGTCGAAGTGGCTTTCGTCGACCAGGCGATCGCCGTGCGGGACTCGAAGAACCCGACCGGTCCGGTGCTGATCTTCACGGCCGACGAGTGGGACGCATTCGTCGGGGGTGCCAAGGACGGCGAGTTCGACCTCGACTGACGGCATTTCGTTTCGCACTTGTGGTCTGGCGGGAAGGCGTGGCCCTCTAGCCCACGATCGGAACGGATGACGCAGTCTGATGCGCAGCCGTGTCGCCATGCGTAGTGGCGGCGCGGCTGTGCGCACGCGCGCCATTAGCGCGCGTCTTAATAGTATGACGTTATCCGTACAGGGAGTGAGTATACGGTAGCTCGCGCGCAGTAGCCAGAGTCGCGAGCCAATAAAACTCGTTGTACCGGTCATGACGATTGGACCTGACGAGCGAGCGAACGGCCCGGTGAGCACCCAGGAGCGGTTTCCCCCGGAGCCCTCGGACCGGTACCCGACGCCAGGGGTGGGGTACCGCACGGACGGGCGGGACGCCCTGGGCGGGCGGGAGCCCCACCCCGGCGACCGCCTCATGCACCCGGGCGAGCTGGGCCACCCCGGCGAGCTCGAGCCCGACCCGGACCTGTCGCCGCACAGCCGCAACGGCAACGGCGGGCTGGACCTGTCCGGACTCACCGAGCCCGTCTTCCCGCCGGCCACCTGGCTGGACGGCCCGGCCGGCGCACTCGCCGACCACCCGCTGCTGCGCGGCCTGCTCCTGGAGCTACCGCCGAAGGGCACCGTGCCGCCGCCCGGGTGGCTGGACCGCTGGTTCGAGGCGGCCCGCTCCATCCTGGAGCTCCTCTACCTACAGCAGGGCAACCGGTCCCGGTAGGCGGCCGGCTTCGAGCGGAAGGACCACGCCCGTTACCTATCGCCAGTGATATAGAAAGTTCAACATCTGTCGCTGGCTGACATAACCACATAATCTCTCCTCCGATCGGCAAACATCTTTGCCCGATCCGGCGCCACAAGCGTCTGGACGGCTGTGCGGCCGGTCAGAGGGGAGGACGGGAGATGACACTCCCGCGTTCGCGTCGCCGCCTGGCGACGCTCGGCATGGCCACCGTCGCTGTGACGGTGGCCGTCGCAATGGCGGCACCGCCCGCGCTCGCGCAGGAGCCGACAGGTGCGATCCGCAACGCCGGAGGCGACACCGCCGTCGCCGACAGCTACATCGTTGTGTTCAAGGACAGTTCGGTCACCCGGGCGGGCGTCGACAAGGCGGCCCGCGACCTGGCCAGCAAGCACGACGGGGCGGTCGCGCGTACGTACCGCGCCGCGCTGCGGGGCTTCGAGGTGAAGGCCACCGCGGCACGTGCGGCACGGATCGCGGCGGACCCGGCCGTGGCCTATGTGGAGCAGAACCACACGGTCCGCATCCAGGACACCCAGAACAACCCCCCGAGCTGGGGCCTGGACCGCATCGACCAGCGCAACCTGCCGCTGAGCAGCTCGTACACGTACCCGACGACCGCGCCGACGGTGCACGCGTACATCATCGACACCGGCATCCGGTTTAGCCACAGCGACCTCGGCGGGCGCGCGACCAGCGGCTTCGACGCGGTTGACGGCGGGGCGGCGGACGACTGCAACGGCCACGGCACGCACGTGGCGGGCACGGTCGGCGGCTCGGCGTACGGCGTGGCCAAGGCAGTGCAGCTCGTCGGCGTCCGGGTGCTCAACTGCTCGGGCAGCGGCACGCTCGCCGGCGTCGTCGGCGGCGTCGACTGGGTCACGGCCAACGCGATCAAGCCGGCCGTGGCGAACATGAGCCTCGGTGGCGGCGCCAACACCTCGATCGACACCGCGGTCCGCAACTCGATCAACTCGGGTGTCACGTACGCCGTCGCGGCGGGCAACGGCAACGCGCTCGGCGTGCGGCAGGACGCCTGCAACTACTCCCCGGCCCGGGTCGCCGAGGCGATCACGGTCGGCGCCACCCAGAACAACGACGCCGCCGCGAGCTTCTCCAACTTCGGCACCTGCGTCGACATCCTCGCGCCCGGCGTCAACATCACGTCCTCGTGGTACACCAGCGACACCGCCACGAACACGATCAGCGGTACCTCGATGGCCACCCCGCACGTCGCGGGCGCGTCGGCGCTGGTCCTCGCGGCCAACCCGACGTGGACCCCCACCCAGGTACGCGACTACCTGGTCAACAACGCCACCCCCAACGTCATCACCAACGTGGGCACCGGTACCCCGAACCGGCTGCTCTTCGTGGTGCAGAACGGCACCCCGCCAGCCAACGACTTCTCCGTGTCGGTGTCGCCGACCTCCGGTTCGGTCACGGCCGGCAGCTCGGCCAGCACGACGGTCAACACGGCCACCACGGCCGGGTCGCCGCAGTCGGTGAGCCTGTCGGCGACCGGCCTGCCCACCGGTGCGACGGCGAGCTTCAGCCCCGTGTCGGTCAGCTCGGGTAGCTCGTCGAGCTTGACGATCTCCACCACGGCCTCGGTCACCAACGGCACGTACCCGATCACGGTCACCGGTACCGGCGCGGCCGGCACCCGGACCGCGACGTACACGCTGACCGTGACCGGCGGCAGCAGCGGCAGCTGCACCGGCACCAACGGCACGGACGTGAACATCCCCGACCTGGGCACCGCGTCCAGCACGATCACCATCGCCTGCGGCCGCAACGGCTCGGCCAGCTCGACGGTGGCCGTCAACATCGTCCACACCTACCGCGGTGACCTGGTCGTCGACCTGCTGGCGCCGGACGGCACCGCGTACCGGCTGAAGAACAGCTCCGGCACCGACAGCGCCGACAACGTCAACGCGACCTACACCGTCAACCTCTCGACCGAGGCGGCGAACGGAACCTGGACGCTGCGCGTACAGGATGTGGCACGCCTCGACACCGGCTACATCAACACCTGGACGCTGACCGTCTAGTCGGCTCCCGGACCCGACCTGGGGAGGTCGGCGGGGCTCCCGCACCCACGGGCGCGGGAGCCCTGTCGGGTCAGAGGGTACGGAGGTGGAAGCCGCCGTCCACGTCGATGACCTGTCCGGTGCTGAACGGCAGCAGGTCGGTCGCCACCGCCACCACCGCCTTGCCGACGTCCTCCGGGCGGCCCCAGCGCCGGATCGGCGTGAGCCCCTGGTTGAAGATCAGGTCGTCGTACCTCTCCCGGACGACCCCGGTCATGTCCGTCTCGATCACACCCGGCCGGATCTCGTACACGTTGATGCCGTGCGGGGCCAGCCGTGCCGCGTACAGCCGGGCAGTCATCGCGAGGCCGGCCTTGGTGACGCAGTAGTCGCCCCGGTTGACGCTCGCCGCGTACGCGCTGACCGACGAGATGATGACGATCTTGGGGTGGGTGAGCGTGCCGGCCTCGATCTGCTCGACCATGTGGCGGGCCACGAGCTGGGTCAGGAAGTACGGCCCCTTGAGGTTGATCGCGACCAGCCGGTCGAACGACTCCTCGGTCGCCTCCAGGATGTCGGCGCGCACGTCCGGTGCCACGCCGGCGTTGTTGACCAGCAGGTCGATCCGGCCGAACGCGCCGACTGCCTCCTCGACCAGCCGCTGCCGGTCGGCGGCCAGCCCGATGTCGGCCTGCACCAGGTGGGCCCGGTGGCCCGCCTCCTCGACCCGCTCGGCCACCTCCTTGGCGGCGGCGGCGTTGCGCGCGTAGTTGACGACCACGTCGTACCCGGATGATGCGAGAGCGAGCACGACGCCGCGCCCGATGCCCCGCGAGCCGCCGGTCACGACGGCGGCCGGGCTCATGCCGCACCGCCGGGGGCCGCGCCGCCGAAGAAGGTGTAGTAGGGCTCGTCGCGCGCCACCCGCTGCACGTAGAGCGCCAGCTCGCGGGCGTGGTAGTCGCCCCACATGCTCGACTCGCCGTTGGGCACCCGCTGGCCGGCGGGTACGTGGTCCCACCCGTTCGGGCGGTGGTAGACGGAGTGGAGGATCAGGCCCTGGTGGCGCCCGTCCGTGCTGAGGTAGGGCTCGCCGAAGAGCGTGTCGCAGACGGTGAGGCCGGCCTGCCAGTAGCGCCGCCCCTCCTCGGCCCGCCCGCGCCCGGCCAGGTAGCGGCCGAGCCGCAGCAGCCCCTGCGCGCCGATCGCGGCGGCGGAGGAGTCCACCGGCTCGTGCGCGTTGTACGGGTCGGCGGGCCGGTCGAGGTAGTCGCCGAGGTGCACGAGCCCGGGCGCACCGGTGTCCCAGTACGGGATGCCGTCCGCCGGCGTGTGCGCGAGGTAGAAGTCACAGGTGGCCATCGCCGCCTCGAGCATGGTGCCGGCGAGGCCCTCCGGCGCGTCCTCGACCGTGTCGAGCCACTCCAGCTGCTCCGGGAAGCCGAGCATCGCCCAGGCCAGCCCGCGGGTCCAGGTGCTGAACGGGGAGTACCCCTGCTGGGTGCTCGGGCACCGGTAGCTGCCGTCGTTGACGTTGAAGATCGACTCGTGGGCGGTGCGGCCGCGGACGTCGTACGTGTCCCGGCCCTCGCCGTAGAAGACGTTCCACCGGGCGGTGTTGGTGGCGTGCTGGGCCAGCCGGTCGAGCAGCGAGATCTGTTCGTCCCGCTCGCCCATCAGCACGTGGCCCAGCTGATGCGAGACGGCGAGCGCGCGGCAGGAGCGGATCGTGTCGACGAAGAGCGACTGCGGCCCGTTGAACGAGTAGATGTAGCCGGTGCCGTCGGCGGTCTCCCGCCACCGGGCCGCCTGCACCGCCCCCGTGATCTTCAGGGCCAGCTCGTAGAAGTTGACGTCGCCGTCGTCGACCCGGCCCTCCCGGGTGAGCCGCCACAGGTTGCCGTACGTGCTGACGTTGTTGAACCCGTGGTCGTGCACGCCGATGTGGCTGAGGTGGCTCGCCATCACCTGGACGGTGAGCTCCCGCCCGAGCTCCAGGAACCGCCGGTCGCCGGTCGCGTCGAACTGGAGCAGCGCCGAGCCGTACTGGAAGCCCTGGGTCCACTCCGTCCAACCGCGCGCCGTGTAGCGACCGTCCACGGTGAACACCGGTGAGGGGGAGCCGGGCGGGCAGGTCTTTTCGATCGAGTCGAGCTTTTCCGCCGAGGCGTCCCAGAGGCGCTCGATCTTGGGCAGCAGGCCGTCGGGCTGGAGCCCGTCGTCGATCCTCATCATGTGCCCAGCATAGGAAAGCGCATTCCTGCCGGGAAGACGGCGCGTCCCTGGATTGTGACCTGATGGTGATGCGAGCTTGGAAACGGAAAGAGCCCGCCCTGCTGGACGGGCTCTCACGCCTGTGGTGGGGAAGGGGGGAGTTGAACCCCCACGCCCTTTCGGGCACACGGACCTGAACCGTGCGCGTCTGCCATTCCGCCACTTCCCCGGACCAGGGGTAGCCCCTGGACACGATGCGGCCACATATTACGCTGTGCGTGGCTGTCCCCAACAAGCAGGTTTGCCACCGCGCGAGCAGGTTACTGCCCGTGGCGCGTGGGAAGAGTAGCACGGCAACACCGGCCACCCGAGACAGGCCGGCAGCAGGGCGGTACGTCGGTGCGCAACCTGCGCGTGCGGCGGCCGGATACCATCATGTCCTCGGAACCCGAGGAGGAGCCGGTGAGCGTGCTGCAACGCTTCGAGAAGCGGTTGGAAGGCCTGGTCGAGGGGGCCTTCGCGAAGGTGTTCAAAGGGGTAGTCCACCCGGTGGAGATCCTCAACGCCATGCAGCGGGAGGCCGAGGCGCACAAAGCGATCCTGGCCGGTGGGCGCACCCTCGTGCCCAACCGCTACGTGATCGATCTTTCGCCGTACGACCACAGTCGGCTCGCGCCGTATGCGGCCGCGCTCGCCCAGGAGCTCGCCCAGTCGCAGGCGGAGTTCATCGGCGAGCAGGCGTGGACCGTCTACGGCGACGTGATCGTCGAGATCGAGCGCGGTGACGGGCTGGACACGGGCATGTTCCGGGTCACGGCCGAGGTCTACACCGGCGGCGAGGTGGCCCCTGTCCAGCAGCCGGCGTACGACGCGCCGGCACCCCCCGCCTACCCCCCGTACGAGCAGGCCCCGGGTGGCTACGGTCCTCCGCCGCAGCACGGCGGTGGCGGGCGCAACGTCCGGCTGGTCTCCGGCGACGGGCGCACCTATCCACTCCAGATGGGTTCGACCGTCATCGGCCGGGGTGACCAGGCCAACCTGCGCCTGCCCGACGTCGGCATCTCCCGCCGCCACGCCCGGCTCGACTTCGACGGTGCCCAGGTGGTGCTCACCGATCTGGGATCGACAAACGGGACCATGGTCAACGGCCAGCGCGTCTCCGCCGTGGCCCTCAACCCCGGCGACATGATCCAGCTCGGAACGACCACCCTCACGTTCCGAGTGGATGGCTAAGGACGTTGCCTGAGTTCGTCCTCACCGTTGCCCGGTTCGGCTTCCTCATCCTGCTGTGGATCTTCGTGTTCACGGTTGTCGGTGTGATCCGCCGGGACCTGTTCGCCGGGGCCAGGAGCAGTCGCCTCGTCGCCGCGCCGCGGGGGGTTGGCGCGTCGGCGGGGCCCTCCCGTCCGGCAAAGGTGAAACGGGGCCGCGCGGCACACCAGCTGGTGGTCACCGCCGGCCAGTTGGCCGGCACCCGGATCACCCTCGGTGAGGCTCAGATCACCATCGGTCGGGCGGAAGACTCCACACTGGTGATCACTGATGACTACGCGTCCGCACGACACGCCCGGCTCGTCCCCCGTGCCGGCCAGTGGTTCATAGAAGATCTCGGCTCGACCAACGGCACCTATCTGGATCGCGCTAAGGTCACTGGACCAACCCCCGTACCCCTCGGCGTGCCGATCCGCATCGGCCGCACTTCTCTCGAGTTACGGCCATGACTCTCACCTTGCGTTATGCGGCACACAGTGACCGCGGCCTGATCCGGGACGGAAACCAAGACTCCGTCTACGCTGGTCCGCGCCTGCTCGCCGTCGCCGATGGCATGGGCGGCATGGCCGCCGGTGACGTCGCCAGCAACATCGTCATCGCCGCGATGGCTCCCCTCGACGAGGACGTCCCGGGCGATGCCCTGGTCGATGCCCTCCGCGGCGCGGTCGACACGGCCAACCAGCAGCTTCGCGACACCGTCGACGCCAATCCCCATCTGGAGGGCATGGGCACCACGCTCACCGCGGTGCTCTTCTCCGGTAGCAAGATCGGGATGGTCCACATCGGTGACTCGCGGGCCTACCTGCTCCGCGACGGCGAGTTCAACCAGATCACCAAGGACGACACGTACGTCCAGATGCTGGTGGACGAGGGGCGGATCAGCGCCGAGGAGGCGAGCAGCCATCCACAGCGCTCGCTGCTCACCCGGGCGCTCGACGGCCGCGACATCGACCCGGAGTACTCGGTCCGCCAGGTGCTGCCCGGCGACCGCTACCTGATCTGCAGCGACGGCCTCTCCGGGGTGGTGAGCGCGGAGACCATCGCGGAGACGATGGCCGAGTTCTCCGACCCGCAGCAGTGCGTCGAGCGGCTCATCCAGCTCGCGCTGCGCGGCGGCGGCCCGGACAACATCACCGTGGTCGTCGCCGACGCCACCGACCAGGACATCCTCGAGGCCGCCCCGATCGTCGGCGGTGCCGCCGCCCGCGACCGGGGCATGGCCACGTCGGCCGACGACTCGACGCCCGCCGCCCGTGCCTCGGCCCTCCAGGCGGCGGCGCCCCGCGCGGCCGCGCCCGAGCCGGGCAACGGCGCCGGCGGTGGCCACCACGAGGAGCCTGACCGCCCGCGCCGGCACCCGGCCCGCACCGCGCTGCTCCTCGCCGGCCTGCTCGTCATCCTGGGCGGCGGCCTCTGGGTGGGCTGGAGCTACACCCAGCGGCAGTACTACGTGGGCGCGACCGACGAGGGCCAGCTCGCCGTCTTCCGCGGCGTGCCGGGCCAGATCGCCGGGCTCAACCTGTCCAGCGTCCACGAGACCAGCGGCATGCGGCTGGACGACCTCACCACGGTCGCCCAAGATCGGGTCAAGCAGGGGATCCAGGCCGACGACGAGCCCGACGCGCAGCGCCGGCTCGCCGAGCTGACCTCGGACAGCCCGACCAACCCCAACCTCAAGCCGACCTGCCCACCGACCCCGACACCGTCGGCCAACGCGAGCCCGGCGGCGACCGGCGCGCCGGCGGCGCCTACCGCCACAGCCACTGCTGCCCCCACCGACGCCCCGGGCACTCCGTCACCCACCACCGCTTCGCCCGCCGGCTCGGGACCGGCCACCACGCCGGACGCCCCGCCCGCCGACACGGATCCGCCGGTCGACCCGACCGGGTGCCGTTCGGCGGACTGACCGTCGCTCGATACAGGAACAGCAGGGATTGAGTCGTGACCGCCCCAGCCGTGCCGGCACCCACGCCCGCTACCACGGGTGAGATGCCGCGTGTCCGCGAGTCGAGCGGTCGGCGTAACGCGGAGCTGGCGCTGCTGGTCTTCGTCATGCTGCTCGTCCTGGCGTACGCGGCGACGGTCGAGGCGACCGCGCTCGACACGATTACACCCGATTTCTGGATACCGGTCGCGCTGGTGGCCGGGGTGTTCCTCGCCCTGCACGTGGTGATCCGCTTCCTCGCGCCGTACGCGGATCCGGCGATCGTGCCGGCCGTCGCACTGCTCAACGGGTTGGGCGTGGCGTTCCTGCGCCGCATCGACCTCGCCTCCGCCGATGCGGAGGAGCGCGCCGACCTGCCGATCTTCTCGGGTGTCGGCGGGCGGCAGCTGGCCTGGACGCTGATCGCGGTCGTGCTCGCCGCCGGGCTGCTGATCATCGTGCGCGACCACCGGGCGGTCTCCCGGTACGCGTACACGCTGGGCCTGGTCGGCATCGTGCTGGTGATGATCCCGGCGGTGCTGCCTTCGCAGTTCTCCGAGATCAACGGCGCCAAGCTGTGGATCAGGATCGGCGGCTTCCAGATCCAGCCCGGTGAGTTCGCCAAGCTCGCCTTGGTCTCCTTCTTCGCCTACTACCTGGTCCGCAAGCGCGAGGTGCTCTCGCTGGCCAGCCGGCGCTTCCTCGGCATCGACTTTCCGCGCGGCCGCGACCTCGGCCCGGTCGTCGCGGTCTGGCTGCTCAGCCTTCTGGTCCTCGTCTTCGAAAAGGACCTCGGCACCGCGCTGCTCTACTTCGGCATGTTCGTCGTGATCCTGTACGTGGCGACCGAGCGGGTCAGCTGGCTGATCATCGGTCTGCTGCTCTTCTTCGGCGGCGCCTTCCTGGCGTACACGCTGGGCGCGAGCGTCGGCGGCCCGTTCGCCAACTTCTACCAGCGGGCCGAGATCTGGCTGGACCCGTTCGCCAAGCCGTACGACGACGGCTTCCAGATGGTCCAGTCGCTGCTCGGCCTCGGCACCGGCGGACTCTTCGGCGCCGGCCCCGGCGGTGGCCAGCCCAACAAGATCCCGCTCGTGGTGAGCGACTTCGTCTTCGCCGGCCTGGGCGAGGAGATCGGCCTCTTCGGCCTCTCCGCCCTGCTGGTGGTCTACCTCCTGATCGTCGAGCGCGGCCTCCGCGCCGGCCTGGCGGTGCGCGACTCGTTCGGCAAGCTGGTGGCCGGCGGCCTCGCGTTCACGCTCGGCTTGCAGGTCTTCGTGATCGTCGGTGGCGTCACCGGCCTGATCCCCCTCACCGGCCAGACCACGCCGTTCCTCTCCGCCGGCGGCTCCTCGCTGATGGCCAACTGGTTGATCATCGCGATGCTGTTGCGGATCTCGGACGCCGCCGGGCGCCCGGTCACCGGCGCCGCGGGCGGGCGCGTGGGTGGCCCCGGTGGCGGCGGTCCTCCCGCCCAGCTGCACGGTGCCCCGACGGAGGTGATCAGGTCGTGAATGCCCCGCTGCGCCGCGCCGGCGTGGTCGTGATGGTCCTCTTCGGCCTGCTCTTCGCCAACCTCAACTGGGTACAGGCGTACAAGGCCGACGACTACCGCACGAGCCAGTACAACGCGCGTGTCCAGGTCGACGAGTACAACCGGCCGCGCGGCGTGATCGAGGTGGCCGGCAAGGCGCTCGCCGAAAACAAGGTCACGGACGGCGAGCTCAGGTACCTGCGCACCTACCCGTTCAAGAGCCAGTTCGCGCACGTGATCGGGTACAAGCCGGTCAACCTCGGCGCCACCGGCATCGAGCAGGCCGAGGACGACTTCCTCTCCGGTACCAGTGACCGGCTCTTCGCCGACCGGTTCCGCGACATGTTCACCGGGGAGGACACGGCCGGTGGCAACGTCGTGCTGACCCTCTCGCTGCGCGCCCAGGACGCGGCGATCAAGGGCTTGGCCAACAACGACGTGGGCTCGACCCGCGGCGCCGCGGTCGCGATCGACCCCAAGACCGGCGCGATACAGGCGCTCGTCTCGATGCCGAGCTTCGACCCCAACCCGCTGGCCAGCCATGACACGCCGGCGGCGCAGGCGGCATACGACAAGCTGCTCGCCGACAAGGAGGGTCCGCTCAAAAACCGGGCACTCGGCGAGGTGCTGCCGCCCGGCTCGACGTTCAAGGTGATCGACACCGCCGCGGCCCTGGAGGCCGGCCTGACCCCGCAGACCTCGATCAAAGCGGGTCCGACCTACACGGCGCCGACGTCGGGCGCCCCGATCCGCAACTCCTCCGCCGGCACGTGCCCCGAGGCGCAGGTGACGCTCAACGAGGCACTCACCGAGTCGTGCAACACCGGCTTCGCCCGCCTGGCCGTCGAGCAGATCGGCGCCGACAAGCTGAAGGAAAAGGCGAAGGCGTTCGGCTTTGAAGACACCGATCTCAAGGTGGGCAACCTCGACGGCGGCGGGATCCCGGTCGCGGCCAGCCGCACCGGCGACATCCAAAACCCGGACGGCAGCGAGGACAAGGCCGCCCTCGCGCAGTCCGGCATCGGGCAAAACAACGTGCGGATGACCCCGCTCCAGGGCGCCATGATCGCGGCGACCGTCGCGAACGGCGGCGAGCGGATGCGGCCGTACCTGGTGCAGCAGCTCCTCGGCCCGGATCGGCGAACGATCGGCACGGCGTCCCCGAAGAAGATCAACAACCCGATCAGTGGCCAGGTCGCCGGTGACCTGCAGGACATGATGGTCAGCGTGGTCGAGCGGGGCACCGGGCGCCGGGCCCAGATCGACGGCTTCACCGTGGGCGGCAAGACCGGAACGGCACAGGATGGGGATGACGAGCGCGACCACGGCTGGTTCATTGGCTTCGTGTTGAAGGATGGCGAGCCGATCTCGGCGGTCTGCGTGCTGCTGGAGCGGGCGGGCGTGTCCGGCGGCAGCTCCGCCGCGGCGGAGATCGGTGGCCAGATCATGCAGGCCGTGCTCCGCGACCGGGGGGCCGACTGATGCTCAGCCCCGGCGTCCTGCTGGGCGGTCGGTACCGCCTTGACGAGCGCATCGCCAGCGGTGGCATGGGTGACGTGTGGCGCGGCACCGACGAGGTGCTCGGCCGCACCGTCGCGGTGAAGATCCTGCTCCCGGCCCTGCTGGAGGAGCCCGGCTTCGCCGAGCGCTTCCGCGGCGAGGCGCGCACGATGGCGACCATCAACCATCCGGGCGTCGTGGACGTGTATGACTACGGCAGCGACCAGCAGATCGCTTTCCTGGTCATGGAGTACGTCGAGGGAGATGCCCTGTCGCGCACGCTGAGCCGGGTGGGCCGGCTCACGCCGGCCCGCACGATGGCGTTGGTCGCCCAAGCGGCCGACGCGCTGCAGGCCGCCCACGAGAAGGGCATCGTCCACCGCGACGTCAAGCCGGGCAACCTGCTGGTACGCCCCAACGGCACGCTGGTCCTCACCGACTTCGGCATCGCCCGCTCCGCGATGGTGGGGCAGCTCACCGCCGCCGGTTCGGTGCTGGGCACCGCGTCGTACATCTCGCCTGAGCAGGCGGCTGGTGGCACGGCCACCGCGGCCTCCGACATCTACGCGCTCGGTGTGGTGGCATACCAGTGCCTCTCCGGCCACCGCCCGTTCGAAGGCGACAATCCGCTCGAGATCGCCATGAAGCACGTGCGGGAGCAGGCCCGCCCGCTGCCCGGCGACATCCCACCCGCGATCCGCCGCATCGTCGACCAGTCGATGGCCAAGGACCCGGGCGCCCGCTTCCAGACCGCCGCGATGCTCGGCGCGGTCGCCCGGCAGGCCGCGGCCACGCTCGGCGCTCCGCCGGCGAGCCGCCCCGCGTCCCCACCGTCCCGACCTGCCTCGCCGGCGTCCACCTCGTCTCCGGGGCCCGGCACCACTCCCGTCCCTCCGCGCACCAACCCCTCGTATCCGCCGGCGCCGGCCAGCCCGGTCGCCGCTCCGCCCGCGCCGGTGTCCCAGCAGCCGTACCGCCCGGGACCCCCGCCGGCACCGAGCGGCTACCGGCCCGGCGCGGCGTCGGTGCCACCAGGCCGGCCGGTCGTCCCGACCAACGGACCGCCGACCCGGCCCGGGCAGCCGTACGGCTATCCGCCGGCCCAGCCCGAGGACAGCTCGACCAACCGGCAGATTCTCATCGTGCTGGCGGTGGTGCTGGGCGTCCTGGTACTCCTCTGCGCCGGGCTGATTTCCTACCTGCTGGGACAGCAGGGTAACCAGAGCAACTCAAGCTCGGTTCCAACCGGGTTGCAGATGTGGGTGCGCCAAGACGCTCCGTTGAAGCGCCCCGTACCGTCGGGTGGGGCAGGCTCCATGACCCGCCCGGGTGACGCACAGACGAGCGAAGGACGACAGACGAGATGACTGCGCAGGCCCGCCTGCTCGGTGGCAGGTACCAGGTCGGCGAGCTACTCGGCTATGGCGGCATGGCTGAGGTCCACCGCGGCCGCGACCTGAGGCTCGGCCGCGACGTGGCGATCAAGATGCTGCGCACGGACCTCGCTCGTGACCAGACCTTCCAGATGCGCTTCCGCCGCGAGGCGCAAAACGCCGCGTCCCTCAACCACCCGGCCATCGTCGCGGTCTACGACACCGGCGAGGAGATCGCGCCGACCGGTGAGACGCTGCCGTTCATCGTCATGGAGTTCGTCAACGGGCGCACGCTCAAGGAGGTGCTCGCCGCCGAAGGGCGGCTGATGCCCCGGCGCGCCCTGGAGATCACCGCCGACATCTGCGCCGCGCTGGAGTTCAGCCACCGGCACGGCATCATCCACCGGGACATCAAGCCCGGAAACGTCATGCTGACCCAAAACGGTCAGGTCAAGGTCATGGACTTCGGCATCGCCCGGGCCCTGGCCAGCGGCGCCACCACGATGACGCAGACCAGCGCCGTGATCGGCACCGCGCAGTACCTCTCACCCGAGCAGGCCCGGGGTGAGGCGGTCGACGCCCGCTCAGACGTGTACGCGGCGGGTTGCGTGCTCTTCGAGCTGCTCTGCGGCCACCCGCCGTTCGTCGGCGACAGCCCGGTGAGCGTGGCGTACCAGCACGTGCGGGAGGACCCGCGGGCACCGAGCGAGATCAACCCCGAGGTCAACCCGGACATCGACGCGATCGACCTCAAGGCGCTCGCGAAAAACCCGCTCAACCGCTACCAGAGCGCCCAGGAGATGCGGGCCGACCTGCTCCGGGCCGCCGCCGGGCGCCCGGTCATGGCCACGCCGGTGCTGCGCGACGCGGAGACGGTCGCGATGATGGGCCAGACCGCGGTCACCCGGCCGATCAACGCCACCATGACCCGGCCGACCGCGCGCGTGGGCGACCCGCGCCGGCGCAAGGCGTCCGCCTGGGTGCTGGCCGCGCTCAGCACGCTCGGCGTACTGGCGGTGATCGCCCTGATCGCCGGCCTGATCCTCTCCAACCAAGACAAGGGGACGCCGCAGACCACGGTGCCCAACGTGCTCGGCCTGGCGCCGGCGACCGCCCAGGCCGACCTGCGAAATGCCGGCCTCGTCGCGACCGACGGGGAGCCCTACTACGGCGACGACTGCGAAAAGGGCACGGTCGCGAAGCAGAGCAAGCCGGAGGGCGAGCGGGTCGACCGCAACACCGAGGTCGTCATCAACGTCTGCCAGGGCCCGCAGGAGATCCTGGTGCCGACGGACCTGGTCGGCAGCACCAGGGCCGCGGCCGAGTCGGCGCTGAAGAACGCCGGTCTGACGCCGAGGTTTGTGGAGGTCGACAACGAGGCGCCGGAAGAGCAGGTCGTCGAGGTGCCGGACGCGGGCAAGAAGGTCGCCAAGGAGGCGATCGTGGAAGTCAGGGTCTCCCGCGGCAACATCGTGCCGGTCCCGAATGTGGTCGGCGACGAGGCCAGCAGTGCCCAGGACGAGCTGAGAGAGGCCGGCTTCGACGTGGAACTGCGCGAGGGCTCGCCGGCGCCGTCGGACGACAAGATCGGCACGGTGCAACGGCAAAACGTCACCGGCAAGGCGAAGAAGGGCTCGACGGTCGTGCTGACCGTCTTCACGGAGCCGCAGCAGGAGCCCACCACGGAGCCTCCGACCAGCCCGACGCCGAGCATCTCGCCGACGCCAGGCGGAGGTGGCGGGACCGAGGGCTGAGCCGTCGCTCAGTCCACCCGCTCGCGCACCGCCGGCCGCTCCACCCGCGCTGCGGCGACCGCCTTCGCCGATGCCCGCACGCCGGGCGCGATCTGCGAGATACGCTGCGGCGAGAGCTGGAGCAGCGCGCCCGCGTCGCGAACGGTGTAACCACCGTCGAGCAGTGAGTGGACAGCCGCCGCGGTGGCACGCTCGGCGGCCTCTTCCGCCTGCCGGGCCGCCCGCCGCGCCTCCAGCGCGTGGGACACGACATCCGGAAGCTCTGGCCGCACCTCGACCGCGATCGTCGCCGGATCGACGTCGAGCATCAGCGCGATCGCGTCGCGCGCCATGCCCTCGGCCTGGTCGAGGCGGCGGGCCTGGGTGTGCACGCCCTTGAGCTCCGGAACGCTGATCGCCCACCAGCCGCCCGACCGGCGGCACACGGCGGTGTAGGTCTTCACTTCCACCAGTCCTTTCCGAGGACGCTGTCCAGGTCGCGCATGATGCCGCGAGCGGTCATCTCGCTGATCTCTCGATGGCGCGGGACCACGAGGCACTGCCAGCCACATCGGTAGACCGAGTGCCGGCCGCCCTCACGCACGAGCATGAATGTCGTGCCCGCGACGACGGCGGCATGCTGGATCTTCCTGATCAGGTCTGTCCGTTTCATAGAGGGTACGTCTACACGGCTGGACAGATCAAGTAAAGGCAGGTGGATTGACCTGTGGATAACTTGGCCGCCTGTGGATAACTACCTACGAGGCGAACGCGGCGCGGCGGCGTTCCTCGACCTCCGCGGCCAGGGCGGGGGCCCGGTCGGCGGCGCTGGACAGGCCGCAGGTGGCCAGCCAGTTCGCCAGCATGATGTGCCCGCCCTCGGTGAGTACCGACTCGGGGTGAAACTGCACGCCCTCGATCGGCAGGTCACGGTGGCGCATCGCCATGACGACGCCGGAGTCGGTGCGGCCGGTCACCTCGATCTCGTCCGGCAGGGTCGACTCGACCACGGCCAGGGAGTGGTAGCGCGTCGCCGTGAACGGGTCGGGCAGCCCGGCCAGTACGCCCACGCCCTTGTGGTGCACGTCCGAGGTCTTGCCGTGCAGGAGCTCGGGAGCGCGGTTGACGGTCGCGCCGTACGCCGCGCCGAACGCCTGGTGACCGAGGCAGACGCCGAAGATGGGCAGCTTGCCGCCGTACTCCCGAATGACGTCCATGCAGATGCCGGCGCGCTCGGGCGTACCCGGACCGGGGGAGAGCAGGACCCCGGCGGCGCCGGAGCGGCCGACGGCGGCCAGGTCGATCTCGTCGTTGCGCCGCACTTCGCACTCGGCGCCGAGCTGGCCCAGGTACTGGACCAGGTTGAAGACGAACGAGTCGTAGTTGTCGATCACAAGGACGCGCATGCCATCACCTTGGGGTAGCCGGCTCTTCGGTGTCGTAGGGGATATCGTGCTCGTCTCCGGTCGTGGGCTCGTCCCCGACCCCCGGTGCACCCGACTCGACCGGCGCGCCCGGCACCCCGGAGTCGTCGGTCACCTGCACGTCGTCGAAGGGGAGCAGCGGTTCGGCCCAGGGAAAGACCACGTACCAGAGCAGTGCCCCGATGGCCGCGATGGCCACCACCGAGGTGGCCAGCTTGAGCGGCCACTGGCGAAACGGCAGGTGCCGCCAGATCCACGCGTACACGGTGTGCCCCCTTAACCCAGCTCCGCGGGCTGACCGGCGGATCGGGCCTGCTTGCGGGCCAGCTCACCATGGATGATCAGGCGCTGGTAGTTGTCCAACTTAGGGTTGCACGTGGTGAGCGTGACCATGGCCTGGGTCGGCTTGACCCCCGGCTCGCCGGGCACCGGAGCCACGACCTCGACCTGCGTGGGCTTGACGATGCGGGTGCGGACCACCTTGTAGACGAACCACTCGGTCTTGGTCTCCACCACGATCGCGTCGCCGTTGTCGAGCTCGTCCAGCCGCCAGAACGTGGCCCGGTTGCGGTGCCCGGCGACGGCGAAGTTACCGATCTTGCCGGGATCGGCGCTGCTGGGGTAATGCCCCGGCGCGTACCGGATGTCCTTTTGTGTGACGCCCTCGACCACGACCCACTGCTTTTCGAGCTTGGGGATGTACAGGCGGGCGATCGCCTTGCCGGGCAGTGGGTTGGAGGAGGCGCTCGGCGTCGGCCCGACGACCGGATCCGGCTGGTCCCACTGCTGGTCGAGCTGCTGACCGAGGGTGTCTTGGTGGGAGCCGATGATGGCCGTGGTGCCCCACACCTCGTACGCGGCGAAGAGCAGCACGACCACGCCGAGCGTGATCATGAGCTCGCCCAGGCCACGTACGCCGGCGCGGATCCGCGAGCCGACCGTCGGGCGGGTGAGCTCGGAGTAGACGCTCTTGTAGCCCTCGTCGGTCTGCTCCGGCCGCAACTTGACCACTCGCTCACCGCGGCGCGGCGGGGGCACGGGCGGCACGGCACCGCCGGCGGGCGGGTCGGGCTTGGGCGGCGCCGGTGGCACGGCGCCGAGCAGCCCGGTCGCGTCCGCCGGGATGGCCGGGATGATCGCGGTGGGCGTGTCCACCCGGTCGAGCGGCACACGGGGTGGTGGCCCCGGCAGGTCTGCTGGCGGGCGCCCGGCCACGGGACCCGCGGGCGGGCCGGGCACGACCGGCGGGCCGGCGGGGGCGGGCGGCCGGGGGCTGGGACGCGGTGCCGGGGGCAGGCCGTCATCGGTGACGCGGGGGATGACGCTTGTCTGGTCTTCACCCTCCGGCGCGCGGTGCCGGCTCACCGGGTGCTCACTTCGGCACCTCGACCTCGCTGAGGGCGCTGGAACCGTCGTATGCCGGCACGGTCACGCTCCCTTCCACGGTCTCGCGGTAACCGAGGCCGAAATGGTCCACGGCGTCGCGGAACAGGCGCACGCCGTTGGAGACCTCCAGGGCGTGGCGCAGCTCTGCCGGATCACCGATCGCGGTGATCTTGAAGGGTGGGGAATACACCTGCCCGTGCAGCAGCAGGGTGTTGCCCACGCAGCGTACCGCGCTGGTCGAGATCACCCGTACATCCATGATTGACATCGCCTCGGCGCCGCCGGCCCACAGCGCGTTGACCACGGCCTGCACGTCGCTCTGGTGCACAACGAGGTCGTCGTTGCTCGGGTTGCCCGGCCGGGTCTCGCCCAGCCGCGGCGCGTCGTCGAGCTCGACGGTCAGGCCCGGCCCGCGCAGCGCGGTGAACCCCGCGGCCTGCCGGCTCCCCTCACCCCGGCGCCGCTGGTCGGCGATCGGCGCGTCCGTCCCGGCGAGCGCCTCCGTCTCCGCCTCGACCTCGGTCAGCAGCGCGGCCCGCCGCTGGTCGCTCTCCTCGACCCGCTCCCGCCGATCCTCGATGAGCTGGGCGAGCTGGGGACGGCGGTCTTCGCGCAGCGAGGTGCCGTTGGCGGTGGTGGCGCTGGTGGTGAAGAGCAGGCCGGCCGCGACCGCGATCAGTGGGACGCCGATTGACCAGGGGGAACGCCGCCGCCCGCTGGGCCGGGAGAACAGCCCCGAGGCGGCCGTGCGAAGCGCCTCGCGCCATGAGGCGCCGCCGGAGGTGTACTCCACCCGTCTCAGCCCCCTCGTGCTTCCGCGCGCCGGCTTGACTACTCTAGCGGTAGGTGCGAGCCTCGCCCGGCTGACGGCCGGGTGCAGCGGCGCTAATCTATGTACCAAAGTGCTGACAGGAGTAAGCGTCGTGCCCAAGTCTCAGGTCCGGAAGAAGAAGGTCTACACCCCGCCCACCGACGTCCGTCCGACGGCGGCGCAGGCAGCCAAGAAGCCGAGCCCCATCTGGCTGCCGATCACCGCGGTGGGGCTCATCTTCGCCGGCATCGCGTGGCTCGTCGTCTACTACTTGTCCGAGACCGCCTACCCCGTCGAGTCTTGGGGCTACTGGAATCTCGCGGTCGGTTTCGGCTCGATGGTCGCCTCGCTGATCCTGCTGTCACGCTGGCGGTGATCCGCAGCCCCGGCTAAACCTTTAAGGTTGGGCCCTGGGCTGCGACTTTATTCACGTTACCGACCGGTAACCATGACAGTACGCTGCTCTCGTGGCGATGATGCCACAACTGCTCCACAGGGAGGGCGACGTACATGGGCACCGTCCAGATCGTGACCTCTGCCGTCGCGGCTGTGATCACCGTGGTTGCGGTGGTGTTGGCTGTGCGTGCGGTGTGGCGGATGGTGGCGGTGATCCGGTTGGGTCAGCCTGATCCGTCCCGGTTTGTTGGTAAGTCGGTGCGGTTGAGGCGGATGTTGGCGGAGACGTTCGGGCATACCCGGATGTTGAAGTGGTCGGTGGTGGGGGCGGCGCACTGGTTTGTGATGGTCGCGTTCATCGTGTTGTCGCTGCTGGTGCTCGAGGCGTATTTCGAGGTGGTCGACCCGCACGCGGGTCTGCCGATCGTGGGTGGGTGGGCGGTTTACGGGCTGGCGACCGAGGTGATCGGGGTGTTCGGCCTGGCCGGTATCGCGGTGTTGATCACGATCCGGTTGGTGAACCGGCCGACCCGGCCGGCTGGGCGGTCGCGGTTTACCGGGTCGACGATGTGGCAGGGCTACTTCGTGGAGTGGGTGATCGTCGCTGTTCTGGTCTGCGGGTTCGTGATCCGCGGGTTCAAGACCGCGACCGGGCACATGCCCTGGCCGGCCTGGGCCGCCCCGGTCTCACACGCCCTCGGCGATCTGCTGCCCGCCTCCGAGGCTGGGCTGTCGATCGTGGCGGCGGTGAAGATCGTGGTGTCGATGACCTGGCTGATCACGATCGCCACGAACCTGACCATGGGGGTGGCGTGGCACCGGTTCGCCGCGTTCGTCAACATCTTCTTCAAACGGGACCCGGCCCGCCCGGCCGGCTCCGGGCTGGGCGCTGTCAAACCGATGACCTCGGGCGGCAAACTCCTGGACTTCGAGGAAGCCGACCCGGACAAGGACCAGTTCGGGGTCGCCGCCGTCGAGCAGTTCAGCTGGAAAGGGCTGCTGGACTTCACCACCTGCACCGAGTGCGGCCGCTGCCAGTCCCAATGCCCGGCCTGGAACACCGGCAAGCCGCTATCCCCGAAACTGTTGATCCTGTCGCTACGCGACCACGCCTACGCCAAAGCCCCCTACCTGCTCGCCGACACCAACAGCGACCACTCGACGGTGGACGCCCTGGCGTTGGCCGAGGCGCAGCGGCCGCTGATCGGCGGCGCCGACGAACAAGGGGTGATCGACCCGGACGTGTTGTGGTCCTGCACCACCTGCGGCGCCTGCGTCGAACAATGCCCGGTCGACATCGAACACGTCGACCACATCGTGGACATGCGCCGCTACCAGGTCCTGATCGAATCCGCGTTCCCGTCCGAAGCCGGCGTCATGCTCCGCAACCTGGAAAACAAAGGCAACCCCTGGGGCGCCCCACCCAACACCCGCGAAGACTGGACCAAAACCCTCGACTTCGACATCAAACGCGCCGACGCGGAGACGAAGTTCGAATACCTGTACTGGGTCGGCTGCGCCGCCGCGTTCGAAGACCGAGCCAAGAAAACCGCCCGCGCGGTGGCCACCCTGCTCCACCAAGCCGGCGTCGACTTCGCCATCCTCGGCGAAGGCGAAACCTGCACCGGCGACCCCGCCCGCCGCCTCGGCAACGAGTTCGTCTTCCAAATGCTCGCCGCCCAAAACGTCGAAACCCTCACCGAAGCCAACGTCACCAAGATCGTCGCCTCCTGCCCACACTGCTTCAACACCCTCGCCAACGAATACCCCCAACTCGGCCTCACCAACGTCCACGTCGTCCACCACACCCAACTCCTGGCCGACCTGGTCACCACCGGCAAACTCACCCCCGTCCAACCCCTACCCGGCACCATCACCTACCACGACCCCTGCTACCTCGGCCGCCACAACCGCGTCTTCACCCCACCCCGCCAACTCCTCACCACCACCACCGCCACCGGCATCACCGAAATGCCCCGCAACCAAGAACGCTCCTTCTGCTGCGGCGCCGGCGGCGCCCGCATGTGGATGGAAGAACGCATCGGCAAACGCATCAACACCGAACGCGTCGACGAAGCCCTCCACACCGGCGCCACCACCATCGCCGTCAGCTGCCCCTTCTGCCACACCATGATCAACGACGGCGTCACCGGCAAAGGCGCC
>NZ_JAVHUY010000018.1 GCF_031085175.1 Phytohabitans maris | reverse complement strand
GTCGGCGGGGTCGCCTTCGCAGTCGACCACGACGATCTGACCCGGCTTGAGCTCGTTGAACAGGATCCGCTCGGACAGGTTGTCCTCGATATCCCGCTGGATCGTACGACGCAACGGCCGCGCACCCAACACCGGATCGAACCCCTTCACCGCCAGATACCGCTTGGCACTGTCGGTCAACTCCATCGACATGTCCTTGTTCCGCAACTGCGTCTCGATCCGAGCGATCATGATATCCACGATCTCCAAGATCTCCGCCTGCTGCAACTGATGGAACACGATCGTGTCATCGATCCGGTTCAAGAACTCCGGCCGGAAATGCTGCTTCAACTCATCGTTGACCTTCTGCTTCATCCGCTCGTAGTTCGACTCCGAGTCCTCCGACGCCTGGAACCCCAAACTGACCGCCTTGGCTACATCCCGAGTACCCAAGTTCGTCGTCAAGATGATCACCGTGTTCTTGAAGTCGACGATCCGCCCCTGACCATCCGTCAACCGCCCATCCTCCAAGATCTGAAGCAGGGTGTTGAACACATCCGGGTGCGCCTTCTCGATCTCGTCGAACAACACCACCGAGAACGGCCGCCGCCGCACCTTCTCGGTCAACTGACCACCCTCGTCATAGCCGACATACCCGGGCGGGGCACCAACCAGACGCGACACCGTGTACCGATCGTGGAACTCCGACATGTCCAACTGGATCAACGCATCCTCGCTGCCGAACAAGAACTCCGCCAGAGCCTTGGACAACTCGGTCTTACCCACCCCCGACGGACCAGCGAAGATGAACGAACCCGACGGCCGCTTCGGATCCTTCAACCCAGCCCGTGTACGCCGGATCGCCTTCGACACCGCCTTGACCGCATCCTCCTGGCCGACGACCCGCTTGTGCAGCTCGTCCTCCATCCGCAACAGCCGGGACGTCTCCTCCTCGGTCAACTTGTACACCGGGATACCCGTCCAGTTCGCCAGCACCTCGGCGATCTGCTCGTCGTCGACCTCGCTGACGACGTCGAGGTCGCCGGCCTTCCACTCCTTTTCCCGCTGCGCTTTCTGGCCCAGCAGCTGCTTTTCCTTGTCGCGCAGCTGGGCGGCGCGTTCGAAGTCCTGCGCGTCGATCGCGGACTCCTTGTCGCGGCGCACCTGGGCGATCCGCTCGTCGAAGTCGCGCAGGTCTGGTGGTGCGGTCATCCGCCGGATCCGCATCCGCGCACCGGCCTCGTCGATCAGGTCGATCGCCTTGTCCGGCAGGTACCGGTCGGAGATGTACCGGTCGGCCAGGGTAGCGGCGGCCACGAGCGCGGCATCGGTGATCGAGACCCGGTGGTGGGCCTCGTAGCGATCACGCAACCCCTTGAGGATCTCGATGGTGTGGGCCAGCGAGGGCTCACCCACCTGGATCGGCTGGAACCGCCGCTCGAGCGCGGCGTCCTTTTCCAGGTGCTTGCGGTACTCATCCAGCGTGGTCGCGCCGATGGTCTGCAGCTCACCGCGGGCCAGCATCGGCTTGAGGATGCTCGCGGCGTCGATCGCGCCTTCGGCGGCGCCGGCGCCGACCAGGGTGTGGATCTCGTCGATGAAGAGGATGATGTCGCCGCGGGTGCGGATCTCCTTGAGCACCTTCTTCAGCCGCTCTTCGAAGTCACCCCGGTAGCGGGAGCCCGCGACCAGCGCACCCAGGTCGAGGGTGTAGAGCTGCTTGTCCTTCAGCGTCTCCGGGACCTCGCCCTTGACGATCCGCTGGGACAGCCCTTCCACCACGGCGGTCTTGCCCACGCCGGGCTCGCCGATCAGGACCGGGTTGTTCTTGGTGCGGCGGGACAGCACCTGCATCACCCGCTCGATTTCCTTCTCCCGCCCGATGACCGGGTCGAGCTTGCCCTCGCGGGCGGCCTGGGTCAGGTTACGGCCGAACTGGTCCAACACCAGCGACGTCGACGGCGCTGCTTCGCCGGCGGCGGCGCCGGCCGCGGCCGGCTCCTTGCCCTGGTAGCCGGAGAGCAGCTGGATCACCTGCTGCCGCACCCGGTTGAGGTCGGCACCGAGCTTGACAAGCACCTGCGCGGCCACGCCCTCACCCTCACGGATCAGGCCGAGCAGGATGTGCTCCGTGCCGATGTAGTTGTGACCAAGCTGCAACGCCTCACGCAGCGAGAGCTCCAAGACCTTCTTAGCCCGCGGCGTGAACGGGATGTGCCCGCTCGGCGCCTGCTGCCCTTGGCCGATGATCTCCTCCACCTGCTGGCGCACGCCCTCCAAGGAGATACCCAGGCTCTCCAAAGCCTTGGCGGCGACGCCCTCGCCCTCATGAATGAGACCGAGCAGGATGTGCTCCGTGCCGATGTAGTTGTGGTTGAGCATCCGGGCTTCTTCCTGAGCCAGGACGACAACCCGTCGCGCTCGGTCGGTGAACCGCTCGAACATGCCCTCGTGCTCCTCACGTGCCGTGCGCCATGATCTTGGCGGGGCCAGCGCCGGGGACACCCCGTCGGGGCGTCCGTGTCAATACTCTATCGCCGCGGACCGACTGTGCTTGTGCCCTGCGTGCCGGACTGACCTACGTCCGCGACCTTTTCCCCAACTGTGCGCGCTGGAGCGCTGTTCCCCCGCCCCTGAGCGCTACGCGGAGAGCGAAATCCACAGGTCGCCGCGCGGCCATCCACAGCCTGTGGACAACGTCGTCCACCTGAGCGAGCCCGCCGGCGAACCATCAAGCTCAGCGATGACACCCGGCGCTCGCCCCACACCACCGGTCGGCTGTCGCTCTGGACAACGCGGCGGGGGTTTGCGGGTCACGGGCACTTGGCCCCCTCGACCCACACCGGTGTGGCAACGCCGGCCGCCTCCAGCGCATTCCGCCCAGCCTCCTCGGCGAGGAGACCCCAAAATGCGCGGGCGGGCCCGCAGCGCGCACTGCGCCGCGGGCCCGTTGCCGGGTCCGGTCACGACGGCGAGGGCTCAGCGGCCCGCCTTCGCGTGGTACTCGTCGACGATCTCCTGGGGGATCCGGCCTCGGTCGGAGATCTCCTTGCCTTCCTTCTTCGCCCAGGCGCGGATCGCCTTGTTTTGCTCGCGGTCCGCCGCCGCTCCACCACGTCCACGAGCGGCGCGGCCACCGACCACCACACCGCCGCGCCCGATCTTTGAACCGGCCGCCGCGTATGGGGCGATAGCCTCCCGCAATTTGTCAGCGTTCTTCTTGGACAGGTCGATCTCGTACTGAACGCCGTCGAGCGAGAACTTGACGGTCTCGTCCGCGTCGCCGCCGTCGAGGTCGTCGACCAACTTGTGAATGATCTGCTTGGCCACGGGCCGCTATCCTTCCGAGCAGGGTTCCTCCCGCAAACAAGAGAACAATAGCTTGGGAGATGCTCCACCCGTCAATAGGATCGAAGAAAACTACTCGGGCCGGACCAGCGGGTACAGGATGGTTTCCCGAATACCGAGGCCGGTGAGCGCCATCAGCAGCCTGTCGATTCCCATTCCCATCCCGCCGGAGGGAGGCATGCCGTATTCCATGGCGCGGAGGAAGTCTTCGTCCAAGCGCATCGCCTCGTCGTCACCCTTCGCCGCCAACTGCGCCTGGCGGATCAACCGTTCCCGCTGCTCAACGGGATCGACCAGCTCCGAGTAGGCGGTGGCCAGCTCGACGCCGAAGGCGTACAGGTCCCACTTCTCGGCGAGACCGGGCTGGTCACGGTGGGCGCGGGTCAGCGGCGACGTCTCCTCCGGGTAGTCCCGCACGAACGTCGGGAGCACGAGGTTTGGTACGACGAGCTCCTCGAAGAGTTCCTCGGCGAGTTTGCCCGGTCCCCACTTGGGCGACACGGGCAGATTGTGCTTCTCTGCGTACTGAACGAGCCGCGCCATGTCCGTACTGACCGTTACCTCCTCGCCAAGCGCCTCGGAAAGGCTCCCGTAGAGGGTCACGGAGCGCCACTGACCACCGAGGTCGTACTCCTCGCCGTCGGCATGCCTAACAACATGGGACCCAAAGGTCGCACGCGCGGCTTCCTGTACCAACTCGCGGGTCAGCGTGGCCATCGTGTTGTAGTCGGCGTACGCCTGGTACACCTCCAGCATCGCGAACTCGGGAGAGTGGGATGAGTCAACTCCCTCATTCCGGAAGTTGCGGTTGATCTCGAAGACTCGTTCGATCCCACCAACCACACAGCGCTTCAGGAATAGCTCTGGTGCGATTCGCAGATACAGATCGGTATCCAACGCATTGCTGTGAGTCACGAATGGCCGGGCCGCCGCGCCGCCGTGGAGCAACTGCAGCATCGGCGTCTCGACCTCGAGGAAGTCACGCGAGTGAAGGGAGTCGCGCAGGCTGCGGACCACTCCGGCCCGGGTGCGGACCGTCTCGCGCGCCTGCGGCCGCACGATCAAATCGACGTACCGCTGCCGTACGCGCGCTTCCTCACTCAGCGGCCGGTGTGCCACCGGGAGCGGGCGGAGGGCCTTGGCGGTCATCGACCACGAGTCGGCGAGCACGGAGAGTTCCCCCCGGCGGCTCGTGATCACCTCTCCCGTGACGCCCACGTGATCACCGAGATCGACAAGGCGCTTCCAATCCTCGAGCCGCTCGGCGCCGATCCGGTCGAGCGAGAGCATCGCCTGAAGCTCGGTGCCGTCGCCGTCCCGAAGGGTGGCGAAGCAGAGCTTGCCGCTGTTGCGGATGAAGATGACCCGGCCGGTCACGGAGACGATGTCGCCGGTGGCGGTGTCGGTGGCCAGCTCGGCGTACCGCTCGCGGATCTCGGCGAGGGTGGCGGTGCGCGGGTAGCTCAACGGGTACGGCTCCACGCCGTCGGCGAGCATGCGGTCCCGCTTCGACCGGCGCACCCGCATCTGCTCGGGAAGGTCCTCAGCGGGGTCAGCGGCGGCAGGAGTCGACTCAGTCACGGCACAGCTTTCTCAATTAAGAAGACGGATTCGCCACGAGGGTACTCGTAACCTGCCTGCGAGTACCGTCGATAACCGATGGCTGATCAGACCCAGGCCCTCTCCTTCGGGGCCGCCGCCGCGGAGTACGACCGGTTTCGGCCCAGCTATCCCGTCGAGGCGGTGCGGTGGGCGGTCGGCACACCGCCGCCGGCCGAGGTCGTCGACCTGGGCGCCGGCACGGGCAAGCTGACCCGGGTGCTCCTTTCGGCCGGTTACCAGGTCACGCCGGTCGAGCCGGATGCGGGCATGCGCGACCAGCTCGCGGCCTCGACCGGGGGCGTGACCGCGCTGGCGGGCTTCGCCGAGGCCGTACCGCTGCCGGACGGGGCCGCCGAGGCGGTCGTCGCCGGGCAGGCGTACCACTGGTTCGACCGGGAGCGCGCCCACCCGGAGATCGCCCGGCTGCTGCGTGACGGCGGCCACTTCGGCGCGATCTGGAACCATCGCGACGACCGCGAGCCGTGGGTCGCCGAGCTTTCCCGCATCACGCACGACGTCGCGGAAAACCGGGGGCACTTCGACCCCGAGCCGACCGTGTCGCTGGAGCTGGGCGACTCGTTCGGGCCGGTCGAGCGCAAGGAGTTCACCCATCGCGAGCCGCGGACGCCGGAGAGCCTCGTGGCGATGATCTCGACCCGGTCGTACTTCCTCACCGCCAGCGCGGAGAAGCGGGCGGAGATCGTGGCGGGGGTGCGCGAGCTCACCGCCACCCACCCCGACCTGGCCGGGCGGGAGAGCTTCGACGTGCCGTACCGCGTGATCGTCTTTAGGTCTCAGGTGTTGCGCTCGTAGACCATCCGCAGGCCGATGAGGGTGATCATCGGCTCGTGGTGGGTGATCGTGCGGCACTCCTCGATCACGACCGGCGCCAGTCCACCGGTGGCGATCACCGCCCGCAGCGGCCCCAGCTCCTCCGACATCCGCTCCACGATCCGGTCCACCTGCCCGGCGAAGCCGAAGTACATGCCGGACTGGAGGCACTCGACCGTGTTCTTACCGATCACCGAGCGGGGCCTGGTCGGCTCGACCTTGCGGAGCTGGGCGGCACGGGCGGCGAGCGCGTCGAAGGAGATCTCGATGCCGGGCGCGAAGGCCCCGCCGAGAAACTCGCCCCGCGCGCTGATCACGTCGAAGTTGGTGGTCGTGCCGAAGTCGACCACGATCGATGGCCCGCCGTAGATCGTGTACGCCGCGAGGGTGTTGACCACCCGGTCGGAGCCGACCTCCTTGGGGTTGTCGATCGCGAGCTGCACGCCGGTCTTGACGCCCGGCTCGACGATCACGCTCGGCGTGTCGCCGTAGTAGCGGCTCAGCATCGTACGGAGTGAGCGGAGCGCCGCCGGCACGGTCGAGCAGGCCGCGACACCGGTGATCTCCACGGCGTCGCCGGCGAGCAGGCCGCGCAGCTTGAGGCCCAGCTCGTCGGCGGTGGAGCGGGCATCGGTCTTGATCCGCCAGGAGTGGACCAGCTTGTCTCCGTCGAAGGTGGCGAGCACCGTGTTGGTGTTACCGATGTCTATGCAGAGCAGCACGCGCTACCTCTTACCGGCGCAGGTCCAGGGCGATATCCAAGATAGGCGAGGAATGGGTGAGTGCCCCCACCGAGAGGTAGTCGACGCCGGTCGCCGCGTACTCCGCCGCGACCTCCAGGGTGAGCCCGCCGGTGGCCTCCAGCTCGGCCCGGTCGCCGACCGCCAGGACCACCTCGCGCAGCAGGTCGGGGGTCATGTTGTCGCAGAGCAGGAAGGTGGCGCCCGCCTCGACCGACTCCACCGCCTCCGCGACGGTGGTCACCTCGACCTGCACCGGCACCTCGGGGAAGCGCTCGCGCACCCGCCGGTACGCGGCGGTCAGCCCGCCCGCGGCCAGCTTGTGGTTGTCTTTGATCATGGCGACGTCGTAGAGGCCCATCCGCTTGTTCGTGCCGCCGCCGGCCCGCACCGCGTACTTCTCCAGCGCCCGCAGCCCGGGCGTGGTCTTGCGGGTGTCGAGCACGGTCGCCTTGCTGCCGGCCAGCTCGTCGGCCCAGGCCCGGGTGTGTGTCGCCACCCCGGACATGCGGCAGAGCAGGTTGAGCGCGGTGCGCTCGGCGGTGAGCAGAGACCGGGACGGGCCGGTGACCGTGGCGAGCACCGCGCCGCGCGCCACCCGCTCTCCGTCGAGGGTCTTGCTTTCCCATCGGGTACGGGCGTCCGTCTCCTCGAACACCGCGGCGGCGACCGCCAAGCCGGCGACCACGCCGTCCGCGCGGGCCACCACGTCGGCCGTGTCCACCTGGTCCTCGGGGATGGTGGCGGCACTCGTCACGTCGAGGCGGGCGGGGCCGAGGTCCTCGTCGAGCGCGGTGCGTACGACGCGCGCCACCTCGGCGGGGTCCAGCCCGGCCACCCGCAGGGCCGCCACGGTGGGTCCGTTCACAGCTTCTCCCAGCTCTCCACCACGTCGCCGTCCGGGCCGATCGCCCCGAGCAGGTGGCCCAGCCACTCGTCGCTGGCCGCCGGGAAGTCCTCGCGCCAGTGGCAGCCGCGCGTCTCCTGCCGGTCGTAGGCGGCCGCCACCAGCGCGGACGCCACCGTGAGCAGGTTGGTCGCCTCCCACGAGGCGGTACGCGGGGCGCCCCGGGTGCCGCCGAGCCGGGTCAGCTCCTTCGCGGCCGTGGCGAGCGAGTCGGCCGAGCGCAGCACGCCGGCGCCGCGGGTCATCGCCTCCTGCAGCGCGGCCCGGGCCTCCTCGCCGACCACCCAGCCGGGCGCGCTCTCCACCGGCGCCGGCTCGGCCTGGGGCGGCAGGTCGTGGGCCACGTCCTCGGCGATCCGGCGGGCGAACACCAGCCCCTCCAGCAGCGAGTTGCTGGCCAGCCGGTTGGCGCCGTGCACACCGGTGCAGGCCACCTCGCCGCACGCGTACAGGCCGGGGATCGAGCTGCGGCCGCGCAGGTCGGTGCGGACACCGCCGGAGGCGTAGTGCGCGGCCGGCGCGACCGGGATGAGGTCGGTGGTCGGGTCGATGCCGGCGGCCAGGCAGGCGGCGGTGATCGTCGGGAAGCGGTGCGGCACGTCGGGCAGGTGGCGGGCGTCGAGGTACACGTGGTCGGCGCCGGTGGCGAGCATCACCCGGTGGATGGCCTTGGCGACCACGTCGCGCGGGGCGAGCTCGGCCAGTTCGTGCTGCCCGGCCATGAAACGCCGGCCGTCGCCGTCGACGAGGTACGCCCCCTCACCGCGCAGCGCCTCGGAGATCAGCGGGCGCTGGGTCTCGTGTACGTCACCACCCACGAACGAGGTCGGGTGGAACTGTACGAACTCGACGTCGGTGACCACCGCGCCGGCCCGCAGCGCGAGCGCCACGCCGTCGCCGGTGGAGACCGAGGGGTTGGTGGTGGCCGAGTAGATCTGCCCCATCCCGCCGGTGGCGAGCACGACGGCCCGGCTCAGGATCGCGCCGACCCCGTCTTCGCTCCCCTCGCCGAGCACGTGCAGCGTGATGCCGCAGGCCCGGCCGTCCGCCGCGCGGAGCAGGTCGAGCACCAGCGCGTGCTCGACCAGGCGGATCCAGGGGTCGCGGCCGACCGCGGCGTGCAGGGCCCGCTGCACCTCGGCGCCGGTCGCGTCGCCGCCCGCGTGCACGATGCGGTTGGCCCGGTGGCCGCCCTCGCGGGTGAGCATCAGCGAGCCGTCCGGGTTGCGGTCGAACTCCGCGCCGAGGCGGATCAGCTCGCGGACCCGCAGCGGCCCCTCTTCGACGAGTACGCCGACCGCGGCCGGGTCGCAGAGGCCGACGCCAGCGACGAGCGTGTCGGCGGCGTGCGCGGCGGGGGTGTCCAGCGGGTCGAGCACGGCGGCGATACCGCCCTGGGCCCAGCGGGTGGAGCCGTCATCGATGTTGACCTTGGTGACGACGGTGACGTGGAGCCCGGCCTCGCGCAGGTGCAGGGCCGCGGTCAACCCCGCGATCCCCGAGCCGACCACCACGACGTCGGTCGTCTCGTACCAGCCCGGCTCCGGCGCACCGAGCCGCCGCGGCAGCACAGGCAGTGCGACATCCATCCGAACAGTCAACCACCGCATACCCGAACGCGGCTCGGAGTGTGACCAGGGTGGCTCTACCTCGCGTACCGGCTCTACCTCGCGTACTGGATGGGGAGGCCGTTGGGGCCGGCGCCCTTCAGCGAGCGGTTGACCTTGCGCTCGCTCAGCCAGAGGTAGCAGCGGACGCCGCGGTTGCCGTTCGTCCAGTCATCGTCGTTGGCCGGCAGCGAGACGACGCCGGTGCGGTACTTGAGGTTGCCGTCGTTGGGCACGCCCGCGAACTTCGCGATGACCTTCCGGCACTCGTTGTGCATCTTGTCCCAGTCGGCGCTCTTGCTCGGGTAGCTCCCGTCGGGCGCGCTGTAGACGCCGGCGAACTCGCTGTTGTGGTCCTTGGTGCACGCGGTCGCCGGCATCGTGTCGATGCTGCTGTCGCGGGCCAGCGTGACCTGGAAGCAGCCGAGCGACAGGGGTGAAGCCGACTTGAGCGCGCCCTTGACGCTGCCGCTGCGGCTGGTGGTGTAGCCGCTGTCCTCGGCGTTGGTCACCTCGGTGACGTCGCACCGAAACCACCGCGAGCCGCCGGCCCACGCCTGCGGCGACGGCAACACCACACCCATCCACAGCCGGGCGGTACGCCAGTCTGCGCCCAGGTACTCCTTCGTCTTGGCGTCGCACTCGGCGAAGGCGGTGCGGATCTCCGGTGAACCCTTGGCCGGCGGCGCGGAGGCGCTGGCGGCGGCCCCGGTGAACTGGCCGACGTAGACCGTCTCCAGCCGGTGCGGGCTCGCGCAGTCGACCGGGTTGAATGAGGAGAGGTACGCCACCTCGGCGAAGTCACCGCTGTGGCAGACCTCGGCCGGCGGCACGAACGGCTTGGGCTCGGGCACCGCCGCCCAGTCGTCGGTCAGGTCGCCGTCGACACCCGCGGGATTGCTGCACGCGGAGAGCAGGAGAGCGGTCGCGCCGCCCAACGCGATCGCGGCGATCCAGCGGCGCATCGTGCGTCCTCCCCAAGGGCACAGCTGTCCGGACGGCCGAGCATACGTCACCCCCGGCCACCGCCGACTTCCCCCGATACGACCAGCGAGTGACGTTCCTCAACGTTACGTCGCCGGCGCGACCTCGACAGCGGCGTTGTCGATGAGCCGGGTGCTGCCCACCCAGGCGGCGACCAGGAGCCGGCCGGGGCCCCGCGCCGGGGCCGGTCCGAGATCGGGATCGGTGAGCACCAGGTAGTCGAGCTTGGCCAGGCCCGCGCCGCCGGCGGTACCCGAGTCGAAGCTGGCGCGGGCGGCGGCCTCGGCATCGCGTCCCTGGGCGGCGGCCTCGACACCGGCCCGGAGCGCGGCCGAGAGGGTCAGCGCGGCCTGGCGCTCGGCGGGCGCCAGGTACCGGTTGCGGCTGGACAGGGCGAGGCCGTCCGGCTCGCGCACGGTCGGTACGCCGACGATCTCTACCGGCACGTCGAGGTCGCGCACCATCCGCCGGACGAGCGTGAGCTGCTGGTAGTCCTTTTCGCCGAAGAACGCCAGGTCAGGGCGGGTGACCTGGAGGAGCTTGAGCACCACGGTCAGCACCCCGTGGAAGAACCCAGGCCGGCTCGCCCCCTCCAGCCGCTCGCCCAGCGGGCCCGGGTTGACCCGGACCATCGGCTCGCCGGAGGGGTACATCTCGGCGCGGTCAGGGGCGAAGACCAGGTCGACGCCGGCCTCCGCGCAGATGGCGAGGTCCGCGTCGAGGGTCCGGGGGTACCGGTCGAAGTCCTCGTTCGGCCCGAACTGGAGCGGGTTGACGAAGACGGTGGTGATCACGTGGTCGGCCCGCTCGCGGGCGGCCCGCAGGAGCGCCCGGTGCCCGTCGTGGAGCGCCCCCATGGTCATCACGGCCGCCACCGAGCCGCCCATCGCACCCCGGGCCGCGCCCAGCTCGTCCCGAGTGTGCACGAGCGCTGTTTCGAGGTGCATCAAGCTTGTACCTCCTGGCGCGGAGTGGCGAGCACGTCGAGGAGGCGCTCGGCGTCGGCTGGGCGCAGGCGGCCGGCGGCGATCGCCCGGTCGGCGGTGCGGCGGGCCATCGCGACGTACGCCGGCACGGAGTCGGGTGCGACCGCCGTGAGCCGCTCAAGGTGCCGCGCGACCGTACCGGCGTCGCCCCGGGAGACCGGGCCGGTGAGCGCGGCGTCGCCGTACCGCAGGGCGTTGTCGAGGGCGGCTCGCAGCAGCGGTCCGAGGAGGCTCTCCGGGTGTACGACACCGGCGTCGCGCAGCCGGTCGGCCGCCTCGTTGACGAGCGTGACGAGGTGGTTCGCCCCCTGCGCGAGGGCCGCGTGGTAGAGCGGCCGGTCGGCCTCGGCGACCCACTCCGGGGTACCGCCCAGGTCGGCGACCAGGCGGGTGGCGAACGGGCGGAGATCGGGCGGCGCGGTCACCCCGAACGCGGTCCCGGGCAGCCGGGACAGGTCGTCACCGGTGCCGGCGAACGTCATCGCGGGGTGCAGTGCGAGCGGCCGGGCGCCCTGCGCGGCGGCCGGCTCCAGCACGGCGAGCCCGCGCGCGCCCGAGGTGTGCGCCACCACCTGCCCGGGGTGAAACCTCAGGCGGGCCACCAGCGGGCCGATCGCGTCGTCCGGTACCGCGATGAGCAGCAGGTCCGTGGCCGCGCGGGCGACCTCGTCAGGTGCCAACCGGGCGGCTTCCGGGAGGAGGCGGGCGATCCGCGCGGCCGACGCCGGCGACGAGCCCGAGGCGGCGACCACCGTGTGACCCGCGCGGGACAGGGCCGCGCCCAGCACCGCGCCGACGCGCCCGGCCCCGATGACACCGACGATCATGGCGTTGATCCAGTCCTCGTGAGGTTAGGTACCGGTCAACGTCAGTATGCGTCCGCGTTAACTGCTGCTCACAGCGTGTGTGAAGGTTTTCACGAGCGCCTCGGACTGGGCGCGGGACCGTAGGGTGGTGGATCGTGCCGGCGGCTGAACCGCACGTGAATTGGCGGGAGGCGATGGAGGACGCCCTCTACGGCCAGGGCGGCTTCTTCGTCACCGGCGCACCGGCCGCACACTTCCGTACCAGCGTGCACGCCTCGCCGCTCTTCGCCTCGGCGATCCTCCGCCTGCTGTGCCACGTGGACGACGCGCTGGGCCGCCCGGAGCGGCTGGACGTGGTCGACGTGGGCGCGGGCCGGGGCGAGCTGCTGGCCACGCTGCTGCACGCCGCGCCACCGGAGCTGGCCGGGCGGCTCGCGCTGACCGGCGTCGAGCGGGCACCCCGGCCCCCCTCGCTCCCCACGCCCGTGACCTGGGCATCCACGCCGCCCACGGGGGTCACCGGCCTGCTGCTGGCCACCGAGTGGCTCGACAACGTGCCGCTGGACGTGGTGGAGGGCGGCCGGTACGTAGCGGTCGACCGGTCCGGCGCGGAGTCTCCCGGCGCACCCGCCTGCGCGGCCGACCTCGAATGGCTCACCCGCTGGTGGCCGGGGGCGCCGCGCGCCGAGGTGGGTGCGGCGCGGGACCGGGCGTGGGCCGGGGCGGTGGCGACGGTCGAGCGCGGGCTGGCGCTGGCGGTCGACTACGGCCACCTGCGCGGGGAGCGGCCGCTGGGCGGGACGCTGACCGGGTACCGGGCCGGACGGCAGGTGCCACCCGTGCCGGACGGGACCTGTGACATCACCGCGCACGTGGCGATGGATTCGGTGGCCGAGGCGGCCGGCAAGCCGTACACCCTCGTCTCCCAGCGGGAGGCCCTGCATGCGCTCGGTGTCGACGGCGCCCGGCCACCCCTGGCCCGGGCTTCGACGGACCCGGCGGGCTACGTGCGGGCGCTGGCCGCGGCGTCGGCGGCGGCCGAGCTGACCGACCGCGCCGGGCTCGGCGGCCACTGGTGGCTGATCCACCCGATCGGCGTCGACCCGCCACCGCTCGGGAACGTGGGACGATGACCCGCATGACCGACTTGCGCGAGGTCACCGTTGGCACCGGGAGCGGGCTGGACACCGCCGACATGGTGCTCAACATCGGGCCGCAGCATCCGTCGACCCACGGCGTATTGCGGTTGAGGCTCGTGCTCGACGGCGAGCGGGTGGTCTCCTGCGAGCCGATCGTCGGCTACATGCACCGGGGCGCGGAAAAGCTCTTCGAGGTGCGCGACTACCGCCAGATCATCGTGCTGGCCAACCGGCACGACTGGCTCTCCGCGTTCGCCAACGAACTCGGAGTGGTGCTGGCCGTCGAGCGGCTGATGGGGCTCGAGGTGCCGGAGCGGGCGGTCTGGCTGCGCACCGCGCTGGCCGAGCTCAACCGGGTGCTCAACCACCTCATGTTCCTCGGCTCCTACCCGCTGGAGATCGGCGCGATCACGCCGGTCTTCTACTCGTTCCGCGAGCGGGAGACGCTGCAGGCGGTCATGGAGGAGGTCTCCGGCGGCCGGATGCACTACATGTTCAACCGGGTCGGCGGCCTGAAGGAAGAGGTGCCGGCCGGCTGGACGCGCCGGGCCCGGGAGGCGATCGGGCAGGTGCGGCGGCGGCTGCCGGACCTCGACAACCTGATCCGCCGCAACGAGATCTTCCTGGCCCGCACGGTGGGGGTGGGCGTGCTGCCGGCCGCCGACGCCGCCGCCTACGGGGCGTCCGGCCCGGTGGCGCGGGCGTCCGGGCTCGACTTCGACCTGCGGCGGGACGAGCCCTACCTGGCCTACGGCGAGCTGGACGTACCGGTGGTGACCCGTACGACGGGCGACTGCCACGCGCGGTTCGAGGTGCTGCTCGACCAGGTCTACGTCTCGCTGGACCTCGCCGAGCGCTGCCTGGAACGGGTCGACACGGTCACCGGTCCGGTCAACGTGCGGCTGCCCAAGGTGGTCAAGGCGCCGGAGGGGCACACGTACGCGTGGACCGAAAACCCGCTCGGCGTCAACGGGTACTACCTGGTGTCGCGCGGGGAGAAGACGCCGTGGCGGATGAAGCTGCGCACCGCCTCGTACGCGAACGTGCAGGCGCTCAGCACGCTCATCCCGGGGTGCCTGGTGCCTGATCTGATCGCGATCCTGGGCTCGATGTTCTTCGTGGTCGGCGACATCGACAAGTAGCCCGGGGCCGGGTCAGCGGTACGAGTCGTCCTCGTCGCGGTACCGCCGGCGGCGGCCAGCGGGCTCGCGCTCCGGCGTGCTCCACTGCTGGCCCCACGAGGTGGTCGGCTCGATCCCGCCGGCCGGCAGCGCGCCGGCCGAGCCGCGCCGCTCCCAGCGGTCCTGCGACCACGAGCTCTCCTGCCCGCCGGTGTCCTGGTAGCCACCACCCCACGCGGGCTCGGCGCGGTGGTCGTCGCGGCGGGGCTCCTCGCGGCGCACCGAGGCCCAGCGGTCCTCGATCCGCATCTCGCTGCCCATGTCGTCCTGGTGCATCGCGGCCCGCCGCTCGCCCATGTGCACCTCGCGGCCGCGGTCGTCGCTGCGCATCGCGGCCCACCGGTCGCCGGCGCGCACGCCCGTCCAGCGGCCGTCGTCGCCGTCGCCGGTGTCACCCCGCTCGTACGGCCGGGGGCGGCGAGCGTCACCGCCACCGCGCAGCCGCTGGTCGGTCCAGGACTCCTCCTCCGGCTCGGCGGCGCGCCGGCCCCGGGGTGGCGACGGGGGTGCGGAGGCGGGCCAGTCGCCGTACGACGCCGAGGAGCCGTAGCCGTTCGCGCCGTACGAGCCGCCGCCGTAGCCCTTTCCACCCGCGTCCGAGTCGTCGCCCTGGTCGACGATCGTCTGCCGGGTCGTGACCTGCACGGTCTCGGTGTGCCGTACGACACCGGGCACCCGGGCCCGGCCACCGGCGTGACCCGACGCGGGCGGCTGCGGCGGCATCGGGATCGAGGCGTGCCCGGCGGCGGCCGGCGCCTCCTGCTGCGGGTACCCCACCCGGGCGAACCCCACCTGCGGCGGTGGCTCGGCGGCGCCCCGCGCGGGCGGCGGTGGCGGCGCTGCCTGTCCCCGAGCGGCGTCCAGCTGCATCTGGACGCGGAGCGCCTGCACGGTCTCGTGGAGCGCCTGGAGCTTTTCCCCGAAAGCGCGGTGGGTCGCCCGCGCGGCGGTAGCGATGTCGTTGCGGACGTCGCCGCGCAGCGTGTCGATCTCTTCGAGGAGCGTTTCCTCCAGGTCGTAGCGCATGCTCTCGGTATCGCGCCGCAGGGTTATCGACACCCCGATGAGCACGATGGCGAACACGGCGAGGACGGCGGCCACCCGGAGCACTCCGGAACTCTGGCCCACCAGCAGCAACAACGCCGCCAGCGGTGCCAGCCCCACCCCGACCCAGAACACCACCGTGAGCAGCTGCCGCCCCGGCCGCTCGGATGGCGGTGCGGAGGCCGGCATGGCTGTGGAGCCTACCGATACTTCCGGGTAATCGGAACGGCCAGAGTCGGAATCCGGGGCCGGGCTCTCCACGGACGGAACGGTCACATGAGCACAACGAGGAACTGGGGCTAATCACCCCGAGTCAGTCTGAAACTCCACGATTCGTACCACTATCGAGGGTCCAGACGGCGGAACGGCGCGGGATCAAGTTCCCGCGCCGTTCCGGTAAACGCCTCTGGATCAGCCCGCGGCCAGCGCGCCGTCCGACGAGAACACCAGGCCGACGCTGATCGTGCCGGTGGTGAGCGCCGTCTTGGTCTGCGGTCCACCCGCGTCGAGCGAGCTGAACGAACCGGCCTTGAAGCTGTAGACCTCCTCCAGGCCCTTCTGGCACTTCGGCCGCTGCGGGCACTCCGGCGGCCCGCCCAGCACCGTCGCCGTACCGGAGCACTTCGTGGCGAGGTCGGAGAGCGTCGTCAGACCATTCTTGTCGGCGAACTCCTTGGTGACCGCGAACGCGTTTTGGTCCTGGGCCGCCGACGGGGTGCCGAAGGTGAGGCCGACCTTGTCGCCGGCCGCCTTGAGGCCCGCCATCGTCTTGTCCAGGTCGGGCGAGGAGATCGGCGCCGCGTTCGCGCCGTTGACCTTGCCGTTCAGGAAGTCGGCGAGCGTCGCCGCGTACTCCGGAACGACCTGGATCTCACCCTTTTCCAGGGCCGGCTCGTAGAGCTCGCGGTTGCCGATCTGCTGCACCTTGGGCTGGTAGCCCGCCGCCGTCAGCGCGATGCTGTAGAGCTCGGCAAGCGTCTGGTTCTCCGGGAAGTTGGCCGCGCCGATGGTGATCGGCCCGCCCTGGCCCTTGGTGATCCCGGTGGTGAGCGAATTGGCCGCGGCGAACTCCTCGGCCGCCACCTTGGAGGTCTTGCGGTCGACGTCGACGGCCTTGTTGAGCGCGATCAGCTTGGTGGTGTCGAGGGCCGCCGACACCTTGTCGAGCGCGGCCACCAGCTCCGGCTTGGATGCCTTGGCATTGATGGCCGGCACGACGTTGTCAGTATTTTGCAGCTTCTTGTCGTCTTCGAGGACCACGAGCTGGCTGCCCGCCGCCGGCGCGCAACCGGCACCCGCGCCAGCGCCGCCGGTGGCCGGCGCCTGGGTGCCCGATGATCCTTCATCCCCGCATCCGGCGAGGATCATGCCTCCGGCGAGGGCGCTCACCGCGCCCAACACCAGACGTGAACGTGCGCGCAAGATTCTGCCCGCCTTCCGTGTCCCGGCGCGACCCTCTGCGGGCCGGCCGCGTGTCTGGCGGACGACGGTCTGGTGCCGCCCGCGAATTCAGCCAACATGCTGACAGGCGGGACCGACAACAAACCGCGGCTGTTGTCACCGAGTTGAAAGCTTCAGGCATTTCCCGTGGCAGCCGCCGCGCGGCGGGCGGCCCGGCCCCGGGCGCGGCGCAGCGGCCTGGGCGTGACCGCCCGCTCGACGACCGCGAGGATCGCCTCGACCAGGATCGCGAGCAGCGCGACGAGGACGCCACCGGCGAGGATCTGTCCGCCGCCGACCGATATGCCCAGACCGAAGCCGGCGCTGATGATCTGGCCCAACCCGCCGCCGTTGACGAAGGACGCCAGCGCGGCGGTCGCCACGACCTGCACCGACGCGGTACGGAAACCGGCCGCCAGGTACGGCACGGCGAGCGGCAACTCGACCCGGGCCAGCACCTGCCAGCCGGACAGGCCCATGCCCCGTGCCGCGTCGCGCGCCTCGGGGTCGATGGAGCGGACACCCGTGTACGCATTGGCCAGCAGCGGCGGCACCGCGAAGACGGCCAGCGCCACGATCACCGGCGGCTTACCGAAGCCGAGGAACGTGAGCGGCAGGATCGTCAGCAGCGCGATCGTGGGGATGGCGAGCGTCAGGTTCGAGATCATCACGACCACGCTGCCGCCCCGGCCGGCGTGCCCCAGCCACATGCCGATCGGCCAGGCGACCAGGCAGCCCAGCGCCACGGCGGCCGCCGAGATCCACAGGTGCTCGCCGAGCCGGTCCACGATGCCGCCCGGGTTTGTCCAGTTGAGCGGGTCGTTGATCCAGGTCACCGCCTGCTGGACGGGATTGTCCGCCTTCACCGCGCCGCCCTCCGGCTCCACGGCGTGAGCAACCGGCCGGCGGTGGCCAGCAGCAGGTCGAGCAGGAGCGCGAGCCCGACGCAGAGCACGGTGCCGGTGAGGATCTGAGCCCGGTAGAAGTTGCTGTTGAAGCCGCCGAGGATCAGGTTGCCCAGGCCGCCCTGCCCGATCAGCGAACCCACCGTCACCAGCGCGACGGTCGACACCGTCGCCAGGCGCAGTCCGGTGACGATGCCGGGGAGCGCCAGCGGCAGGTCGATCCGGAGCAGCAGGCCCCACCGGCCGTACCCCATCCCCTGCGCGGCGTCGCGCGCCTCCGGCGGCACCTGGTTGAGCCCGGCCAGCGAGTTGCGCACGATCAGCAACAGCGCGTAGAGAACGAGCGCGATCAGCACGGACGCCGGGTTGGTCGTGCCCACGTACGGCGCGACGAAGGCGAGCAGGGCCAGCGAGGGGATGGTGTAGAGGATGCCGGAGAGTGCGAGAATCGGCCCGGTGAGGGGGCGGTACCAGTACGCGATCACGGCGAGTGGCACCGCCACCGCCGTCGCGAGCAGCACCGCCTCGGCCGTCAGCGTGGCGTGCTCGCGCAGCGCGGCGAGGATGGTGTCGGAGTTGTCCCGCACGTACTGCCAGGAAAACCAGGGGTTTCCCGGGCTCTCCTGAAGAGCGAGCCGGAAGGACATACGTGGACGTTACCGCGAGTGCCGACGACTCGGCCGATAAGAAGGCAGCACCGATAGAGCTTGTCGGGATTCGCAAGCAGTTCCCCGACGGTACCGTCGCTGTGGGTGACCTCAGCCTGCGGGTCCCCGCCGGCGAACTGGTCGTCCTCATCGGACCGTCGGGCTGCGGCAAGTCCACGGTGCTCCGCATGGTCAACCGGCTGATCGAGCCCACGGCCGGCACGATCCTGCTCGACGGCGAAGACGTCACCAAGGCCGATCCGGTCCAGTTGCGCCGCCGCATCGGGTACGTGATCCAGAACGTCGGGCTCTTTCCCCACCAGACGATCCGGGCCAACGTCGGCACCGTGCCGCGGCTGCTCGGCTGGCCGCGGGCGCGGGTCCGCCAGCGGTCGGACGAGCTGCTCGACCTGGTCGGGCTCGATCCGGCGAAGTTCGGCCGGCGATACCCGCAGGAGCTCTCCGGCGGCCAGCGGCAGCGGGTCGGGGTGGCTCGCGCGCTCGCCGCCGACCCGGTCGTGCTGCTGATGGACGAGCCGTTCTCGGCCGTCGACCCGATCGTGCGCGGCCGGCTGCAAGAGGAGTTCCTGCGGCTGCAGGCCGATGTGCGCAAGACGATCGTGCTGGTCACGCACGACCTCGACGAGGCGGTACGGCTCGGCGACCGGATCGCGGTGCTGTCGCAGGGCGGCAAGCTGGAGCAGTACGACTCCCCCGCCGACCTGCTGGGCCGGCCGACGTCCCCGTTCGTGCGGGAGTTCGTCGGCGCCGACCGGGGCATCCGGCGGCTCGCGGTCACACCGGTCACCCGCGACATGCTCGAACCGCTCACCGGCGACGACGCCGCCCACCCTCCCGCCGAGCTGGGCACCTCGCTCTACGACGCGCTCGCCACGATGCTGGTGACCAATTCGGACTACCTGCGGATCACCGACGGCACCGAGCCGGTCGGGCTGCTGACCCGGCACCGCCTGCTGAGCATCGACTACCCGGCCGAGCTCTGACGCCCGAGGGGCGCCCCTGGTGGGGCGCCCAGGGTGCGTGACCGGTCAGGTCGCTCGACCGCGCCAGCCGCCGAGGCAGGCGATGCCGACGATCCAGCCGACGAACAGGCCGTACGTCGCGCCGGAGCCGGCGGACTGGAAGGCGCCGAGCAGCGTGGGGTTGGAGTGGACCAGCGCGGCCACGAGCGAGGCGAAGGCGCCGGCGAAGATGTATGCGGACCACCCGGCGAAGAACTGGCTGAGTGTGCCGCGAGCCCGGGACAGCTGCGAGCCGGGCAGTGCGTAGAGGAACAGGGCGGTCAGGACGACCACCAGGATCGCCCGCAGGTTGACGGAGAGGAGGTCCTGCACCGGCTCGTCGGAGTCGAACCGCCACGCCGGCCAGGCGAGCAGTCGCAGGAACCAGCCGCCCGCCGTGTTCGCGTTGGTGTTGTCCTCGGCCCAGTCCCCGTACCAGGGGCTGCCGAAGACCAGGACCAGTACGAGCGCCGCGAGAGTACCCGCGCCCGTAGCGGTCTTGTTACGGGTGGTGGTAAGAGCCATGGCGCCATGAATTCCCTGCGCGCCAGGACACTCAAACCTGTCGTTATTTCGCTGCTTCGTCCGGATGCTTCAGCAAATAGTCGATGAAGGCGGCGCGGAGCAGCGGCTCGGACTCCGGGTCGTACCCGTGCCCGGTGAACTCCCGCCACAGGGCCACGGCCTCGTCGATCGTCGGGCCGACGGTGTTGGGCGCGCCGTCCAGGGAGCTGGCCTCGTCGGCGTCCGGCAGGTGCTTCAGCACGGACCAGAAGAAGCCCACGTCCACCCGGTGGCGGGCCAGGGCGAAAGCCCGCTCCCGCAGCTCCTCAGTGGACAGGGCATCCAGATCGTCGAACGTGGCCTCGGGCATACCGCGAGCTTAACGGCCGCCGGTACCCCACCTGTCGCTGTCCCAGGGGTCCGTGCGCGCGGCGGTCGACTGGGTCGGGAGGGGCGTGGCCCAGGAGTCGGTGCGGCGGCTGCCGCTCCAGCCCGTGGAGGAAGGGTCCGGCTCGGTCCACTCGTCGTCGTCCAGGGCGTCGTCGCGCGAGCGGGGCCGGCCGTAGGTCTCCACGATCCGGGTCACGATCACGCCGGCGAGCACCACCCCACCGGCGATCGCGAGGCGGGAGATGTCCCAGCCCATCGCGTCCTCGTACCGGAGGAAGAGGGTGACCAGCACGGCGGCGAGGATCGTGCCGAAGATCCCACCGCGGCGGCCGAAGGCGCTGGCACCGCCGAGCATCGCGGCGCCGATCGCGAACGCGGTCCAGTCCAGGCCGGGCGACGGCACCACCGGCGCGTCCTGGCCGGCCACGAGGAGGATCCCGCCGACCGCGGCGAGCGAACTGGAGGCCACCAGCGCCCCGCCGGTGAGCACCGCGGCCAGCCCACCCCGGCGCTGGGCGGGGTCGCCGACCGGCCGGAAGCGGCCGACCGACCGCCGCACCGGCTTGATCATGCCGACGAGCCCCCCGAGCACGGAGACCGCCGCGACCCCGCCGAAGAGGTACAGCGCCTGCCGCGTCGGGTCGTAGTCGCCCTGGAGGTCGACCGGTCCGCCGCGCTGCTGGATGAAGACCATCGCGGCCAGCGCGCCGGCGAGCGTGACCGCCCAGCCGGGCACGTGGAAGGCGCCGACGACGATCGCCATGAGCAGGCCGAGGAGGCCGGCGGCGACCACGGCCTCGGCCGCGGCGACGAGCACGCCGCGGTCGCCCTGCTCGGCGAAGTGCAGTGCGGCACCGACCGCGATCGGGCCGATGGCGAGGTTGGGCGCGCCGGCCCGGAGGGTGAGGCTGGCCCCGATGGCGAGCAGGCCGAGGCCGGCGGCGAGCACGAGGAGCTGGTCGAGGGCGGCGCCACGGACGGCGTCCGAGTCCTCCCGGTAGAGCAGGAAGCCGATCGCGCCGGCGCCCAGGAGGAGAAGGACCTCCCAGACCACGTGAACGGCCATCCGGTCGCGGCCGGGATCGCCGTGCGACGGGTCGTCGAAGACGTCGTCGAGCTCGGCCTGGGAGACGGCGCGGCGCTGGGTCAGCTCCATCGCGTCGGGCTCACGGAACTCGCCGGCCACGGGGAAGCTGCCGGTCTGGTACGCCGGGGTGGTGCCGAAGCCGTTGTCGGAGCCGAAGCGCGCGTCCTCCCGCAGGCCGCCGCTGCCCGTACCGCCGGTGTCACGCCGACGGTAGGCCGGGTCGTCGTACGCCATCTCGCGCGCCTCCTGTGGTCGTTCAGCCTGGCTCCGCGCCGCCAAGCTGTACGGATCGGGACGCACGGCGGATTGAAGCCAGTCAGCCGCACCGTACTCGTGTCGACCGGGGCAAGTCACCCCCCGTGTCCGGGCAGGGTGGCGCTAGTGGTCTGACGTATCGGATTCGTTGTCATCATCCGGGCGCTTCGGCACCCGGCAGGAACGCTCCAGCCAGAGCGCGGCGCCGACCAGCGCCAGCGATGCCACCAGGCCGGCGGACGCGGCCGGTATGTCGTTGCCGGCCGCGCGGGTGCGCTCCAGAAACAGCCAGCCCACCAGCCCCGCGTAGAACCCGGCGAAGATCGCGCCGGCGAGCGAGGAGGCCTTGGCGAGTACGACATATCGGGCCACCGCGAGCGGGTCGACCGGCTCCCGGCCGGGGCGCCGCTCGATCCGCTGCCGGGTGTTGATCGCGACGTACGCCTCCAGCACGGCGAGCGCCGCCAGCGTCACCGTCGGCAGCCACGGCAGGCTGGGGATGTCGCCGTAGAAGCTGCTGATCATCCACCACGCCACGGCCGCCGCGGCCAGGCCGGCCACCACGAGCGTGGCGGGCCGGGTCATGCCCATACGCGGACCCTGCGGCGTGGAGCCGCGCGGTGGAGACTCCGGTTCCATCAGTTCGACTCTAACCGGAGGTCGGGGCGAGGGCTGATGGCGAGGGCGTCCGAGGCGAGCGGCTCGGCGTTGAGCAGGTCGGTGAGCCAGCCGTGGCCGGGCAGCCGGGCGTACGGCTCGACGTCGATCCACGGCCGCAGGACGAACGCCCGCATGTGGGCCCGGGGATGCGGCAGGGTCAGCTCCGGATCGTCGCTGACCACCGGCTCACCCTCTTCGGACCAGACCGCGATCACGTCGACGTCCAGCGTGCGGGGGCCGAACCGCCGGTCCGGGTCGCGGACCCGGCCGGCCTTCTCCTCCAGGGCCCGCGCCCGGTCCAGCCAGTCGCGCGGGGTCGCGGCCGCGTCGTGCACCAGCAGGGCGGCATTCAGGTACGGCGGCTGGTCGTCGTCGCCCCACGGCGGTGTCTCGTACACCCCGGAGGCGACCAGCAGCACGTCGCCGAGGTCGCGGACCGCCGCCCGCAGGTGGCCGAGGCGGTCGCCGAGGTTGCTGCCGAGCGAGAGCACCGCCCGGGTCATGGCCGCCGCCGGGTGATCGTGACCGCCACGTCGGCGAACTGGTGCGGGATCGGTGCCTGCGGCTTGTGCACGGTGACGGTGACCGCCCGCACCCGGGAGTCGGCCAGGCAGATCCCGGCCAGCCGCTCGGCGAGCGTCTCGATCAGGTTGACCGGCTCGCCAGCCACGGCCGTGACCAGGCGCTCGGCGAGCTCGCCATAGTGGACGGTGTCGGCCACGTCGTCCGAACGGGCGGCGGGGGCGAGGTCGACCTCCAGCACCGCGTCGACCACGAAGTCCTGGCCGCGCTCGCGCTCGAAGTCGTACACCCCGTGGTGTCCCCTCGCCCGCAGGCCGGAGAGGGTGATGCGGTCGCTCACGGCGGCGCCAGCCGGGGTGCGCCGGAGGCCGTCCAGACCTTGAGCGCGTCGACGGTGCCGCGGACGTCGTGCACCCGTACGCCCCAGGCGCCGGCCGCCACGGCCAGCACGCTGGTGGCGATCGTGGCGGCCTCCCGCTCGCCGGGCGGGCGCGGCGTGCCGTCCGGGTCGGCCAGCAGGGCGCCCAGGTACGACTTGCGGCTGGCCCCGAACAGCAGCGGGTAGGCGAGCGTGAGCAGCTCGCCGAGGCGCCGGGTCAGCTGCCAGTTGTGCTCCGGCCGCTTGGCGAAGCCCAGCCCAGGGTCGACCACCAGGCGGTCGGGGCGGACGCCGGCGGCGAGGGCCTGGTCGACCCGCTGGGCAAGCTCGGCGCGGACCTCTGCCACCACATCGTCGTACACGGCCAGATCCTGCATCCGGCGTGAATGCCCCCGCCAGTGCATGAGGATCCAGGGGCAGCCGGCCTCGGCGACCACTTTCGCCATAGCGGGATCGGCGAGTCCCCCCGACACGTCGTTGACAACTACGGCGCCGGCCTCCAGAGCCGCCGCGGCGACGCTCGCCCGGGTCGTGTCGATACTCAGCAGCACGCCCGCCGCGGCCAGCTCCCGAATGACCGGTACAACCCGGCTGACCTCGGTATCCGCGTCGACCCGCTCGGCTCCGGGACGGGTCGACTCGCCGCCGATGTCGATCAGATCGGCGCCTTGGTCGCGCATCTCGATTCCGTGCCGGACAGCGTCGGAACGGCGCACATAGCGTCCGCCATCGGAGAAAGAGTCGGGCGTTACGTTCAAAACCCCGATCACGACGGGACGCGCCGAGCGCAGGAGATCAACTGCTCCTGCGGCTGGGCGTGATTCTGTCACGAATAGACGGTACCGACCGGCGACGGAACGCCTGCTCGGCGCCCTGGATTAGCACATGCGTTCGAAAGCAGTTAGCATCAGCCACGCCGGCACCACGGGCCACGACCTTCGTAGCTTGGCAGAAAGGGGGGTGCCCCGTACGCTTTGCAATTGCGCATCATTCAGACGTCATAGCTTGAGGAGATGGGCTAAACCAGGACAAAACGCCCAGGAAAGTTCACCCGTTCGTGGTGACACGCAGACACAGAGTGATGGGGCGATCCGCCTACTCCCACCGTCGACGGACGCGCACCGGGGAGGTCTCTTCCAATGAACACCACAGAGCTCGTCACAGCGGCGTGGAGCACCGTCACGCACGCCGTCGACGCGCTCGCTCTCATACCCGCGGCCGAGCCGGAGCCGAAGGGTATCGACACCGAGGGTGTCGTCACCTTCTTCGCCAGCAACATCGCACCGATCCTGCTCGCCGTGCTCGGCGTGATCTTTATCGGCCGAGCGAGCAAGGGCGAAATATCGAAGGTGTTGACGAGTTCGGCGATCGCGATCGTCGGTCTCGCGTTCATCGCCGGTGCGGCAACGCTGTTCTTCGTCGGTGACTACATCATCAACCTGATCTTCGAGTAGGTTCGCGGGTTCACTTATGCGGCTGCGTACCGACGACGACATCTACCGGGCTCGCCTGGTCTACCTGGGCCCGCCCGGATACACGTTGCCCGTCCACCTTCCGTACGCCCAGTACGGCGTGTTCATGCTGCTCGTCCCGCTCTTCATGTTCATTCATTACCTGTTCACGTTCGACGTGGAACTGTTCCCGGCATGGGAGATCGCGCTCGCCGTCGTGACGACGTCCTTCATCTTCAGGTACGTCGATCCCGACCGCCCCGCGCGCATGGTGGTCCGCACCGCCCTCACCGACTGGCGGCGCACCCGCGAGCCCGCCATCGAGCAGCGCGACCCGCGCCTGGTCGCGACCCGGATCCGGGTCCGGGAGGAGCTGGTATGAGCGGTGGTATCGGCGGCGCCCACGGCCTCATGTGCGGAGCGATGGCATGACCCCACCCTCCACACCGGGCCCCCCTCGTCCGGTCGGCATGCCGGCCGACACTCGTAGTAACGGTGCGCGACCATCTGACTACCCAGTGTCGGAGCCAGACGAGGACGCCGACGACCTGATCACCCGCCCCGACCACGGTGCGGTCGCCGTGTTCCAGGCCCCCCAGACCCCGCGGCGGCACGGTGGCACACCCGGCCGCGCCGAGGGCGAACACGCCGACATCGACTCGCCCTTCCTCGACCTCTTCTCCGGCTCCGCCGGGCGCCCCGCGCCGCCCCGTTCGGCCACCCGCCCGCCCACCGCCCGCCTGGCCGAGCCGCCGGTACGCCGGCCGGTGGAGCCGCCGCCGCACGCCGAGCCCGTACGCCGGCCGGTCGAGCCGCCCGCCGCCGAGCCGCCCCGGCGACCGGTCGAGCCCCCGCCCGCCGAGGGGTTCGCCAACGGCATGGGCGGGCACGGCATCGGGGCCGAGCCGATCGCCCCACCTTCGCGTGGCGGTGACTCCCCGCCCGTACCAGATGAGAAAGCTGGACCACCGATCGCGCCGAGGTCGCCCGCGCGCGCCGAGCGCCCCCCGCGCCATGCGGCTCTCGATCCGGAGCTCGAGCCGGTCAACCTGCCGGCGGTGCGCGAGCCCGCCGCGGAGCCCCCGGCGCGGCGGCCGATGGCCGAGCCGGCGCCGCGACGCCGGCCGGAGGAGCGGCGGACGCGCGAGGAGCCGCCGCCGCGCCCGCGCAAGGAGCTCCGGAAGCGGCAGGAGATCGCGCCGCGGAGCAAGCCGGTCCGGCCGCCGAAGATCAAGTTCGCCGACCGCGACCCCGCCGTCAACCTCGCGATCACCGAGATCGCCGGACACCTCACCTTTACCCCCAACACGGTCACCGCCTGGTACTGGCTGCCCGAGGTGCGGTGGGCGTTCCGGCCGGACGCCGAGCGCGAGGCGCTGCTCTCCGCGATCTCCGAGCAGTACGCGGGGCTCGCCGGTTTCCGTCTCCACCTGCGCCGCACCACCCGCCCGTTCCCGGCCGACGAGTGGGCCCGCACGCTCGACACGAACACCCCGCACCCGCTCGGCGGCGTGCCCGGCGCGAGTTCCTGGGGCGACCACCTGGTCAACGCCCAGCGCCACCTCCTCTCGGTCAACCACGCGGAGGGGCAGACGTACCTGGGCGTGACGTTCGCCCGCCGCTCGCTCGGCGACTCGCTGGTGGAGCGGCTGCTGCGCGCCTTCGGCCGGGGTGTCGCCGAGGGCGAGCGGCGCAAGCTGGGACGCACGGTGGAGCAGTTCGACGAGGTGCTCGGCGCGTTCGGCATGCGGGGGCGGCAGGTCACGCCGCACGAGCTGGAGTGGCTGCTGTACCGCTCGGTCGCGCTCTGCATGGCGCCGCCGACCGCGCTTTCCCCGGTCACCGACGGCGAGTGGGAGCGGGGTGACCTGCTCGCGCTGACCGAGCAGATCGAGCGCTACCGCACGCCGTACGGGTCGACGGTAAAGCTGGTCAACCGGATGACCGGCGAGGAGCGGCACGTCGCCGTCCTCGCGGTCGGCCGGATGGAGCCGCTGGAGATCCCCGAGCGGCACGAGCCGTGGCTGCACTTCCACGAGCGCCTGCCGTGGCCGATGGAGCTGTCGTCCAGAGTGGACGTGCTCGGCTCGGGCGACTCGTTCAAAAACCTCGAGCACCGGCTGCGGATGATCCGCTCGCAGCAGCTCGACTACGCCGAGCACGGCATCGACGCCCCGCCGGAGCTGGAGCGGCTGGCCAAGCGCGCCCTGGTCATCGGCGACGAGATGACCACCGGGCTGCCCGTCGAGTCGGCCCGCGCGCACGGCTGGCACCGCATCGCCGTCGGCGGCCGCACCCGCGAGGAGTGCCTGGAGCGGGCCCGCCGGCTCATCCAGCTCTACTCCCGCGAGCTGCGCATCTCGCTGCAGCACCCGAAAAACCAGGACTGGCTGGCCCGCGAGTTCATCCCCGGCGAGCCGGTCGCCAACACCGGGTACATCCGCCGCATGCCGGTCAAGCTGCTCGCCGCCGCGCTGCCCCAGGCGGCGTCCACAGTGGGCGACCGGCGCGGCGACCTCATCGGGCGTACCGCCGGCACCTGCCGCCGCCCGGTCTTCCTCGACCTCCACTTCCCGATGGAGGTACGCGAGCGCTCCGGCCTCAGCGTCTTCGTCGCCGAGCCGGGCGGTGGCAAGTCCACGTTGCTCGGTGCCCTCGGCTATCTGGCCGCCCGCCGCGGCGTGCAGGTCACGCTCCTCGACCCGTCCGGACCGCTCGCCCGGCTGGCGTCGATGCCGGAGCTGCGGCCGTACTCCCGGGTGCTCAACCTGACCGGCTCCGAGCACGGCACACTGGCGCCGTACTCGCTGATCCCGACACCGCTGCGGTCCGAGTTTCCGAGCGGGCCGACCGGCGACCGCGAGTTCGAGATCGCGGTGTCCAACTCCCGGGCCGAGCGGCGGATGCTCGTACAGGACATCTGCTCGATGCTCGTGCCGCCGCAGGTCGCCCGCGAGGCATCCACGGCGACGCTGCTGCGCCACGCGGTGCGGCAGGTGCCGGCCGAGGAGACGTCCACACTGGACGACGTCGTGGCCTGCCTCGCCAGCCTCGACGACGACAACGGCAAGGAGCTGGCCAACCTCCTGCTCGACACCGCCGAGATGCCGCTCGCGCTGCTCTTCTTCGGCCGCCCGCCAGAGGGCCTGCTCGGCGCCGACGCCGCGCTCACCGTGATCACGATGGCCGGGCTCCGCCTGCCCGACCTGAAGATCGAGCGCGAGTACTGGTCGGCCGAGGAGGCGCTCGCCCTGCCCATGCTGCACACCGCGCACCGGCTGGCGGTACGCCGCTGCTACGGCGGCTCGATGTCGTCCCGGAAGATGGTCGGCCTGGACGAGGCGCACTTCATGGAGGGCTGGCGGTCGGGCCGGTCGTTCCTGGTCCGCCTCGCCCGCGACTCCCGAAAGTGGAACCTGGCGGCGCTCGTGGCCTCGCAGAACCCTCGCGACATCCTCGGGCTCGACGTGCAAAACCTCGTCTCCACCGTCTTCGTCGGCCGGATCGCCGAAGACGTGGAGATCGCCTCCGAGGCCCTGCGGCTGCTGCGGGTGCCGGTCAACGACGGGTACGAGGCGACGCTGGCATCGCTGTCCAACGTGGACACATCGTCGGCGTCCCGGCTGGGCTTCCGGGAGTTCGTCATGCGAGACGTGGATGGGCGCGTGCAGAAGGTACGGGTCGACGTGTCGTACGTGGAGGGGCTGCTCGACCACTTGGACACCACACCGACAGGCGCCGCGGCGCCCCAGTCCAACCTGCCCACCGGCGCACCCGACACGGAGGTGTGAAGTGGTACGGCGGGCAACCGCGCTACTTCTCACCCTGCTGCTCGCGGCGGCGACGTCTCTGGTCTGGCCGACGCCGGCGCCGGCAGCACCTAGCCCGGTAGCCCAAGCCCCCGGCGACCTCTGCACCACCCAGGAGTGGCAGGCCGACTTCCGCGCCTGCGTGGCCAAGCTCGGCGATGTCGCAGCGGAGCGCAAGCAGTGCCTGAAGGCGCCGACCCCGGGCACACCGGACTCCGGGCTCGCGGGCTGGTTCGCCAGCCGCCCCGAGGCGTCCAAGATGAACGGTCCAACCGGCCTCTACACCGACTACGGCTACGCCGGTTACAGCTACACGACGTACGACGTCGACAGCGGCTGCCTCGCCACACTGACGCATCCCGAGTACAAGGTCACGACCACCATCGCGAACGGCGAGTTCATGATCGCGACGGCGATCATCGGTGCCTCGAACGCTCTGCGTGAGCGGGCCTGGGATCCGGAGTCGATGTGGGGCTGGGCCGACCCGCTTGTCGAGCAGGCCACCAAGGCCGTCTACGAGAAGGTGTTCAGCGTCTTCGGCATCGTGACGCTCGGCGTGGTGGGGCTCTACCTGCTGTGGCGTTCCCGCCAAGCGGACATGAGCAACGCCATGACAACCGCCGGGTGGGCGGTGCTCGTCATGGTCGCCGTGACCGCGCTGGCGGCATGGCCGGTGAAGTCGGCGAACGTCGCGGACGCGACCCTCGTGGGTACCTTGGGCGTGGTCCACGACGCGGTGGGGCCGCGCGCGAAGGACCGGCCGCCGGGCCGGTGCCGGCTGGGCAACCCGGAGGCGTGCACTGACCATCGTCCGCCGGCGGTACGGGCCAGCGACACGGCGACCGAGACGATGCTGTACCGAAACTGGCTGCGCGGGGTGCTCGGGTCGGCCGACAGCGAGACGGCCAAGAAGTACGGCGCGGCCCTCTACGACGCAAAGTCGCTCAGCTGGCGAGAGGCCGAACGTCTACGGGCGAACCCCAAGGATCGGGACGCCACCTTTGCCGCGAAGAACGACCAGTGGATGAGGGTCGCTGAACAGATCAAGAACGAAGACCCGGAGGCGTACGAGTACCTTCAGGGCACCAAAGACATGGAGCGGATCGGCGCGGGGTTCATCGCGGTGCTCGCCGCCCTCCTGTTCGCGATGTTCGACCTGACCGCTTCGCTGCTGGTCCTCCTCGGATTCCTGATCTTCAGGTGGGCGGTCATCGCCGCGCCGATCCTGGGCACGGTGGGCCTTATGCGTCCGGCGAGTGCTGGCCTGCGTCGCCTCGCGAACGCCGTCGTGGCCGCCGTCTTCAACATCGCGATCTTCGGTACGGGCGCGGCGATCTACCTCTTCGCCGTTGACCTGATCATGAGTACCCCGACCCTGCCCGGCTGGCTCCAGGTGGTGCTGGTCTGGCTGTGCGGCGTGGTGGGCTGGCTCCTGCTCCGGCCGTACCGGCGGATCACCCAGCTCGGCGGCAAGGACAGCACCGCGGCGATCACGTCGGCCGGCTCGTGGCACCGCCGGTTCTTCCGGGACGTCCGGGAGGCGGCCAAGCTCAACGTGTCTGAGCCTGGCGGCACCGCCGAGCCCCAGGCCGGCAGGCGGAAGCAGGTCGTGGTCGAACAAACCACGCTGCGGCCGGAGGCGCGCGACGAGGATTCTTCGCACTCCAGCGCCACGCGCCCGGATGGCCGGGAGCGTGCGGACGAGTCGACCCAGACGTCCAAGCCGCAGCCGGCACCGTCTCGGCCCCGCCGCACGACCGAATGGGTCGAACCGGACCTGCCCGAGCGGCCGCCGTCCTACACGATCTACCGGCCAGGCGGGGAGCCCAGCACCGAGCCGGCGCCCGCGCCGGCACCTCGGGTACGCGCCGAGGCGAGGTGACGGGGAGTGCGCCGGGTCGCCCAGCTTGTCGCACGCGGGCTCCTGCGCTCCCGGGTCGGGGTGGCGCTGGTGCTGGCGGTCGTCGTACTCGGCATCGTGGGTGTCGCGAAGGTCTTCTCGGATTCGGCCGGGGCCGAGCCCGGGCTGACCGGCGCGCCGGAGCAGCCGATCGTGAGCGTCTCCGCGACGATCGCCGACGACGGCTTGGCGTCGCCGGAGCCGACGCCTTCGCCGAAAACCAGTCCGGGTACCGCCGTCCCGGCCAGCGTCGCCAAGGCGTTCGGGCGTGCCTGGGTGAACCACCGGGATGTGACAGCAGAGGAGTGGTACGCCGGTCTCCTCCCGCATTGCACCGAGACACTGGCCGAGAAACTGGCCGGCGTCGACCCGGCAGGCGTACCGGCTGACCGCCTCACCGGCGAGCCGGTTCTGATCCCCTACGCCGACCAGATCGTGGATGCGACGATCCGGGTCGACTCCGGCCTACTGCGCCTGCGCCTCACCGCGGTCGACGGTCGCTGGTTGGTCGACGGCATCGACTGGGAACGCGCATGACAGATCCGTTGCTGGGAGGTGGCCGCCGACCCGCGCGCCGGGTCGGTCTCGCCGTCGCCATCCTGGCCGCGCTCGCGCTGCTCTGTTGCGGCGGTGGCGTGGGGTCCTACCTGCTCACCGGCGACGGCGAATCGGACGACAGCCTCTTCAACAGCGCCTTCGGGTGTGGCGAGGGCGGGATCGTCGATGCCTCCAAGCGGCTGCCGAGCGTCGGCGCCTACGGCGAGACCCAGATCCGCAACGCGGCGGTCGTCGTAAACGTCGGCTCCGACATGAAGGTGCCGTTCCGTGGCTGGGTCATCGCGGTGGCGACGGCCATGCAGGAGTCGGCCCTGTCAAACCTGCCCCACCTCGGCGCCAGGAACGACCACGACTCGGTCGGCCTGTTTCAGCAGCGTCCCAGCCAGGGCTGGGGCTCCGCGAAGCAGTTGCAGGATCCCAAGTACGCCTCCCGGAAGTTCTACGAGAAGCTGGTCACCATCGAGGGCTGGCAGCAGATGGCGCTGACGGACGCCGCACAGCGGGTGCAGGTCAGCGCCTACCCGGACGCATACGCGAAGCACGAGCCGATCGCCACCCAGATCGTCAACCTACTGACCGGCGGTGCCGCACGCGCGGCGGGCAACAGCACCAAGGCGCGCTGTGCCACCGGCGCCGAGATAGCCGCCTCCGGCTGGACCGTGCCGGTGCGGGCCCTGATCGTGTCCGGCTTTCGCACGGCCGAACGCCCGGACCACGACGGCGTCGACCTGGGCGCCAGCCGGCACACACCGATCCGCGCCGCCGCGGCTGGCCAGGTGATCACGTCCCGCTGCGACGTCGACCGCTCCGGCCGCCTCTGCGACCACGACGGCTCGCCCTCCACGCCAGGATGTGGCTGGTACGTCAAGATTCGGCATGCGGGCAACTTCGTGACCATGTACTGCCACATGATCAGGCGTCCAAAGGTGACGGTCGGACAGATGGTCGCGGCCGGCCAGGAACTCGGCTTCGTCGGGACCAGCGGCCATTCGTCCGGCCCGCACCTACACTTCGAGGTCTACGACTCCAGCAAGGGCGACAAGATCGATCCGGTCATCTTCATGCGAAATGTCGGCGCCCCCCTCGGCGGCAATCCATGAGCCGTGAGCGCCGGCCCGACCCGTTCGCAGAAAGGCCCGATCGGACGGTGCGTCCACCCAAGTCGATCGAACCGACACCGGCACTGGCCCAAGACGATCTACGCGGGCGGCGGGTCATCGTCGGCGCACCGGGCCTTGGCTGGCGATACGATCTTCGGGCCGACGAGAAGGTGGTGCAGGGCAGCCGCACCTACGTTCCCGTGATACCGGAACAGGATTGGTACCGGGCCGAACTGGAACAGGTCGAGGTCTTCGCTCCGCTCGTCCCCGTTGAACGCGTTTGGATCGAGAGATTGGCCATCGCTGCCCAGGGCGACGAAGCTAGTGATAGCGGATCCCATCTCGTCTCGCTCGATGCTCCGCCTAAGCAACGCCCGGTCCTGGCTACGCACGTGCAACGGATCGTTGGTCGCCGGCTGGTTCAGGTCATTGATGGTGTCGAACGTCGCGATCTTCGAGCGGTCACGGAGACCTACACCAGCAGCGACGGTGAGGTCTGCATCAGGATCGCCACAGAGCTCGAATGGTACCGCTGGGTCTGGAGTGGACAGCACGCCAAGACGCTTGAGGTGCCCTCCCGCCTGCTATGGCTGGAGTGACGTCATTAAACGAGCATGGCGCCACACACGCGCCATCCGTTCTCGTCGACTACGTCGAAGCGCCAATTCTGAAGGTCCTTCTCGCTACCGTCCGAAATGGTCCGGCTTATCTCGGTGGTGACGATGGCACGCCCCGACAATTCTTGAGTTGTCATAGCACCCCACGAGACAACGATCCTTATCGCGTGCTGCCTCTCGCGCTCCACTATCTCTTCCTTGAAGGCACGAATCGCACCCAATCCTTCGTCACTGCTACATGCGTAGAGGTCAACTCGGACGTCGTTGCGTTCCACGAGGAGGGCTCTTAGGTAGTTTGAGACGGCGACGTCGGGGGAGCTGCGGTCTGGTTCGGTGGCGTCGCGGTAGGAGACGAAGGCTATGCCGGCGCCGCCGGTGCAGAAGAGAGCCAGCGCTCCAGCGACCAACATCAACACCAGCCGGCCGACGTGGATGTGGGTGGTGCTTCCGGCCAAGGGGGTTGTTGGCGGGGAAGGGCGAGAAGCGTCCACGCACCGAGGTTAGCTGGCCGCCCACAGTGGTGCTTGACCGCGAGACCGATACGCCACACTGCTGGCCTCACCACATGCGGGCCCGGACCTCCAGTGACCCCCGGGACGAGGCCGAACCTAAGGCGTGGTGTGGGAGTACATGAAACGGCAAGAGCGGACCATTCGGGCATTGAAACCTGTCCGACCAGAGCGTGCCCGGCAACAGGCCCAACCGCGTCCGTTGGGAAGGGGGGTGGCTGGGATACCGTCTCTGTCCGAGGGAGGTGAGCGGCTGTGCCGAACGCTAAAGCGCGGATGAGCCACGCCGCCGCCTTGCATCGGCAGGCCGCTGCCACCGTGGCGGCCGCGGCCGGGGCCCTGGAGCGGTTTCAGCCGGCGCCGCCGGACCTGCGCGAGCAGCACGAGTTGGCCGAGCGCCTGCGTGCCACGGCCGCCGCACTGGTGCCGGGGTGGTTGGGGGCACCGCTCGACGCGCAGTTTGAGGACACCCCGCTCGGCGGGCCGCGCCTGCCGCGGTTCGTGCGGGTCGGGATGGCGCAGCCGCTCGACGACGCGCGCTTTCCGGCGGTCGTTCCGCTGCTGGGCACCGGCCACCTGACCGTCGACGCGGACGCCCGAGATCCGCGGGTGGCCGGGCTGCTGCGGGCGCTCCTGCTCCGGTTGCTGGCGGCGTCGCCGGCCGGCTCGTTGCTGGTTCGTGCCGTGGACGCGGCGGGCGCGGGGCTGGTCTTCGGTCCGTTCGCGGCGCTCGCGGACGCCGGCCTGATGCCGCCGCCGGTCACCGACCGCGGCGGGCTCCGGGCCGTCCTGGCCGAAGCAGAGCAGTGGGTACGCCCAGCGCGGCCGGCCACCGCGCGACACTCCCGCCGGGAACGTACCCTGCTGCTCGCCATCGCCTCCCTGCCGGAGCTCACCGAGGGTGCCGACCTGGCGCGGATCGCCGCGCTGGCGCAGCACGGGCCGGAGGCGGGCCTGCACCTGATCGTGGCGGGCTGGCCGCCGCCACCGCTGACCGAGGACACCACGCAACCCCCGTTGCCGCGGACCACGATGATCACGCTGCGCAACCCGTACGCGATCATCGGCGATCCACCGGCCGCCCGATACGGGAGCAGCGTCGAAAACAAGGGCCTCAACGCGCCGGTCTTCCTGGACGAGGACCCGCCGGCGCACCTCTTCGAGCGGGTCTGCCACGAGCTTGCCGAGATGTCGGCGACGCGTTCACGGCTCACGCTCGGCGACGTACTGCCCGACGGCGACCTGTGGACCGAAGACTCGGCCGAGGGGGTCGCGACCACCGTGGGGCAGGACGGGGACACCGCCGTCACGTTGCAGTTCAACGACCTCACTCCACACTGGATGATCGGTGGGCGGTCCGGCGCCGGCAAGACCGCGTTCCTGATCAACGTGCTCTACGGCCTGGGCTGCCGCTACGCGCCCGGCGAGCTGACCCTCTACCTGCTCGACTTCAAGGAAGGCGTGTCGTTCGCCGAGTTCGTGCCGAGCGCGCGGGACAAGACCTGGCTGCCGCACGCGCGGGCGGTCGGCGTCGAGTCCGACCGGGAGTACGGCGTGGCCGTGCTGCGCGAGCTCGACGCCGAGATGACCCGCCGCTCAGTGGCGTACAAGCGGGCCGGCGTCACCCGCTTCAGCGACCTCCGCCAGCAGCGGGCCATGCCGCGGATCATCTGCGTGATCGACGAGTTTCAGGTGCTGCTCACCGGCAGCGGCCCGCTGACCACCGAGGCGGTGAGCCTGCTGGAGTCGCTGGCCCGCAAGGGCCGGTCGTACGGCATCCATCTCGTGCTCGCCAGCCAGACCGCGCTGGGCGTCGAGGCGCTGTACGACAAGCGCGACTCGATCTTCGGCCAGTTTCCGGTGCGGGTGGCCCTGCCCGGCGGCGGTGACGTGCTCGAACCGACCAACGACGCGGCCGCCGGCCTGCCCCTCGGCACTGCGGTCGTCAACACCGCCGGCGGCCTGGGCGGCCCGCGCGGCGCGACGCGGGGGCACGAGCGGACCATCCGCTTCCCCGACCCGCACGCCGACCGGGCGACCCTCGACTCGGTGCGGAGGCGGCTCTGGGAGGCCCGCCCGGAGGCTTCGAAGGCGCCGTCGGTGTTCGAGGGCTACGCCCACCAGTACCTCGAAGAGGACCCCACCTACCGGGCCGCGCTCGCCACCACCCCGCCCCGGCCGGCCGCGCTGGTCGGGCGGGTGATCGACGTACCGCTCTCCACCGCCGCCTTCCCGCTGGACGCCTCGCCCGGGCGGCACCTGGCCATCCTCGGCCCGAGCACCTATGGCGCGGACGTGCTCGACGCCGCCGCGCGCAGCCTGGCCGCGCACCATCCGGCCGGCGCGGCGCGGTTCGTGGTGTCGTCGCTGGTGGCCGACGGCGACGCGACCGCCCGCGCGCTCGTCGACCACCTGGCCGCGACCCAGGTCGCCGAGCACGTGCCCGCGAGCCGGCTGGCCCAGGCCTTCGCCGGGGACGAGCCGGCCTACCTGGTCGTCTTCGGCATGGACGCGATCGGCCGCGGCGGGCTGCCGAGAGACCTCCTGCGCGAGGGGCCGGGGCGGGGCGTGCACCTGCTTTCCTGGTGGCGCGGGCTACGCCGGTTCAGCGAGGAGGTGGGCGGCAGCGCGGCGCGCGAAGAGGTGGCCGGGATGGTCTTCCTCAACGTGCCCGGTTCCGAGGTGTCGCTGCTGCTCGGGCAGCAGGTCGACTGGCAGCCGCGCCCCAACCGCGCGCTGCTGCACGACCGCCACGCCGACCGCACCACGGTGATCGTCCCCTTCGTCCGGCCGGAGCGCGACGAATGAGGACCTACGACGAAGCCTGGAACGAGTATGTGACCGCCGCGCAGCGGCTCGACGCGGTCCGCCGGGGGGTGGCGGCCGCCGCCGGTGAGCAGGCACAGGCGGCGCGCTCCGCGCACGAGGAACTGGCCGGCGTGCGCGCTCGGCTCGCGCCGCAGCGGGCCAAGTTACTCGCCCAAGGCGTACCAGATGCCGCTCTCACGCCATCGCCCGCGGAGGTGGCCGGTGCCGCGGCGGCCATGGCTGGTGGACCGCCGGCGGTGCTGGCGGCGCTCCGCCATGCCCGCGCCACCGCGGACGCCGCGGATGAGACCGAGCTCGGCCGGCGGCCGGTCGGTCCGCGCGGGGAGACGCCGGCCTGGCTGCGCAACATGATCGTGTACGGGCCGTTCGCGGTCGTGGTGTTGATCGTGCAGGTTGCGCTCTACTTGGCCGCCGACAACGACCTCGTGCTCTACGCCGTCCTCTGTGGACTGACGATGCCGGCGGCCGCGTTCGGGCTGGGCTGGCTCACGATCGGGCTCGCCTTCGTGCCCCCGCCGGGCGAAAAGATCGACCGCACGCCGCTCTTCGGCATCGCGGTGTGCTTCGCGCCGGTCGTCGCCACCTGCATGGGCGTCGGCCTGCTCAACCTGGTGAGATAGGCACCATGCCGAGTGTCGAAGAGGTCAAGTCGCAGGTGGCGGCGTCGGTCGACCAGACCAGCCGGGCGATGGCCAGCCTGCGCGGCGTGACCGACCAGCTCGACGAGGCGCTCGCACGGCTGCGGCTGACCGCGGTGGGCGCGGTGCACCCGACGGTGCTCGACGCGATCTCCCGGCTGGAGCAGGCGAAGCAGCGGCTGGACGAGGCGCAGACCCTCGCCCGCGGCGCGATGGACGCCGCGGACCGCTTCCGCGCGATCATCTAGAGAGGTGGCGGTCCCGAGCGGATCCAACCCCGAAAGAGAATTTGGGCTACCGCGACGTCCGCCGTGGTCCAGACCGTCGCTCCCGCAGCCTCACCCTCCGCGATTGGTCGCGGTCACCCCGGCCCCTGCGGGGAGCCCGGTGGCCATCTGGCGGTCTGTGCGTCCACGGCACCTCACCACCGCGCCGCCGCCGGACGGATGTGTGCGTGCGGGAAGCTCTCGAGCTGCCCCGTCTGTGCGTGCGCCGGCAGCCAGCCGGCGCGCCGGGATGGGCTTGTCCCGCGGCGCCGGCAGCGGAGGTCGGGGAACTCGGCGAGCGCCAGATCGCCGACGGCCGTAGCGGTGCCCGCAGGAAAGCACGCCAGAATAAGACACAGTTCGATCAATGCGGTTGGGCTGGGCACACTCAGGAGCGTCAGGCCGTCGACCGGCCCGGGCTGGCCGGGCCGCGATCACCACGGGCGGTCCGTGCGCCCCCTTGATCGGCGTCCGGAGTCGGCTGGCTCCTGCGGCCTCACCCTCCACGCCTGGTCTCTCGCCTTCGGTGCCCCGTTTGTGCGTGCAGGTCGCGAGCTTCGCGCGTACACGCCCGGCCCGGGAAGCCGCGCGGACCTGGCGGCCCCGGAGGTTGCGGCCGGCGCCGGATTCGGGAGGGGCCGGGCCGGGGCTCAGCCGGCGATGATGAGGCTCATCGCCTCGGAGCGGGACTTGGCGTCGCACTGGAAGAGGCCGCGCACGGCCGAGGTGATGGTCTTGGCGCCGGCCTTCTGGATGCCGCGCATGGCCATGCACATGTGCTCGCACTCCAGCACCGCGATCACGCCGCGGGGCTGGAGTCTTTCCATCAGCAGGTCGGCGATCTGCGAGGTCAGCCGCTCCTGCACCTGGGGGCGCCGGGCGTACACCTCGACGATCCGGGCGAGCTTGGACAGGCCGGTGATCCGGCCGTCTTCGCCGGGGATGTAGCCGATGTGCGCGACCCCCCGGAACGGCAGCAGGTGGTGCTCGCAGAGCGACATCACCTCGATGTCGCGCACCAGCACAAGCTCCTCGTGGTTCGCCTCGAACGCGGTGGTGAGCACCTTGGCCGGGTCGACCCGGAGGCCGGCGAAAAGCTCGGCGTACGCCCGCGCGACCCGGGCGGGTGTGCGCTGCAGGCCGTCGCGGTCGGGGTCTTCGCCGACGGCGATCAGGATCTCGCGTACGGCCTTTTCGATCCGGGCGAGGTCGACCGCTTCTTCGACGGGACCGCCGCTCAGCTTGCCGTCGATCAGCCGGGCCGCAAGATAGTCCAGGGCGTCGTCGCCGTCGCCATCTGGCTCGGTCGACGACGCCCCGGTGCGGAGCTCGCTGCTCAGTGGGTGCCGTCCGAGGAGTTGGGCGACGCCCCGCCCCCGACGGTCGCCTGCGCGCCGTCGGCCTGGGCCTGCGCCTTCAGCGCCTCCTTTTCGCCCGGCGTGAGGACCGGCGGCTCGTTGGAGGGCTGGCGCTTGCCGAAGCCGTTGTACGGGGCCATCGGCGGGCGCTTGACCACGCGGGCGCAGATGCGGGCCATGTCGTTCTGGGAGATGGTCTCCTTTTCCATCAGCTCCAGGACGATGCTGTCGAGCACGTCGCGGTACTCGACCAGGATCTCCCACGCCTCGTCGTGCGCCAGCTCGATCAGCGCCCGCACCTCGGCGTCGATCTCGGCGGCCACCGAGTCGGAGTAGTCCCGCTCGTGCCCCATCGTGCGGCCGAGGAACGGCTCGTCGCCGCTCGTGCCGTACTTGACGGCGCCGAGCTTGGAGCTCATGCCGTACTGCGTGATCATGGCGCGGGCGAGAGCGGTCGCCTTTTCGATGTCGTTGCCGGCGCCGGTGGTCGGCTCGTGGAACACCAGCTCCTCGGCGGCCCGGCCACCCAGCGCGTACGCCAGCGTGTCGATCATCTCGGCGCGGGTCTGGGTGTACTTGTCTTCGGTCGGGAGGACCAGCGTGTGACCCAGCGAGCGGCCGCGGGACAGGATCGTCACCTTGTGCACCGGCGCCGAGTGCGGCAGCGCCCAGGCGACCAGCGCGTGGCCACCCTCGTGGTACGCGGTGATCTTCTTTTCGTGGTCGCTCATGACCCGGGTGCGGCGCTGCGGGCCGGCCACCACGCGGTCGATCGACTCTTCGAGGTTGTCGTTGGTGATCGCGCGCTTGTCGTGGCGGGCGGTCAGCAGGGCGGCCTCGTTGATCACGTTGGCCAGGTCGGCGCCGGTGAAGCCGGGGGTGCGGCGGGCCACCGCGTCGAGGTCGACGTCGGGCGTGAACGGCTTGCCCTTGGCGTGCACCCGCAGGATCGCCTTGCGGCCCTCCATGTCGGGGGTGTCGACGGCGATCTGGCGGTCGAAGCGGCCGGGGCGCAGCAGGGCCGGGTCGAGGATGTCCGGCCGGTTGGTGGCCGCGATCAGGATGACGCCGCCCTTGGTGTCGAAGCCGTCCATCTCGACCAGAAGCTGGTTGAGCGTCTGCTCGCGCTCGTCGTGACCGCCGCCCATGCCGGCGCCGCGGTGGCGGCCGACGGCGTCGATCTCGTCGACGAAGACGATCGCCGGCGCGTTCGACTTGGCCTGCTCGAACAGGTCGCGGACCCGGGAGGCACCGACACCGACGAACATCTCGACGAAGTCGGAGCCGGAGATCGAGTAGAACGGCACGCCCGCCTCACCGGCCACCGCGCGGGCCAGCAGCGTCTTGCCGGTGCCGGGCGGGCCGAAGAGCAGCACGCCCTTCGGGATCTTGGCGCCGAGCGCCTGGTACTTGGCCGGGTTTTGCAGGAAGTCCTTGATCTCGTGCAGCTCCTCGACGGCCTCCTCGGCGCCGGCCACGTCCGCGAACGTCGTCTTCGGCGTGTCCTTGGTGATCATCTTCGCCTTGGACTTGCCGAAGTTGAGCACCCGGGAGCCGCCACCCTGCATCTGCGACATGAAGAGCAGGAGCAGGATCACCAGCACGGCGATCGGCAGCAGGTTGACCAGCAGTGTGAGGAAGACGCTGTCTTCGGAGACCTCGGTGTTGATCGGGCCCTGGATCCGGCCGGCGTTCTGCGCCTCGACGACGTCGTTCCAGATGTCGTCGCCGACCTCGTACGGGAACTGCGCCTGGATCTTGTCGGTCTCGGTGTCGCCGAACTTCGCCCGGCTCTGCAGGTCGAGCTGGAGCGTCTGCTCCTTGTCCTTGAAGACCGCCTTCTTTATGCCGCCCGTCTGGTTGAGCTGCTGGAGCGCCACCGAGGTGTCGACCTTGTGGTAGCTCGGGCCGCTGGTGAAGAACGAGCTAAGCGCAATCGCACCGATGATCACCAGGATGATCCAGACCACCGGGCGGCGGAAGAAACGCGTACGTTCCATACTGTTGTCGAGCGCCGCGGCGCCCGGACCCTCCTGATCGACGTCCTGACCGTCTGATTACGTGTGCCGCGAGATCACGGCCGCCGCGACCGCCTCCTCGGCGATCGCGACACTCACCTCGTGGTGTTCGCCTCAGCGCCGACGAGCCACGCCATCGGTCATTCGAAGGTACACCCCGCAGGGCACGCTGCGGCTCCCGGATCAGACGCCGCCCTAGCAAACTGCGCAAACAAGGCGCAACGTCGCCGCTCCCGCAGACATTTTCGCAGGTAGAAGTGTTTCCTGAGAGTAGGCTGTGCGTTCATGTCCGGGTGGACATCTGGCCGGTCCAGCTATGCGCGCGCGTACACCTCGGGCTTGAGGACGCCCACGTACGGCAGCTCGCGGTAGCGCTCGGCGAAGTCGAGGCCGTAGCCGACCACGAACTCGTTCGGGATGTCGAAGCCGACGTACTTGACCGGGATCGGCACCTTCACCGCCTCCGGCTTGCGCAGCAGCGTCACGACCTCGACGCTCGCCGCCTTGCGCGAGGCCAGGTAGCGGAGCAGCCAGGAGAGGGTGAGCCCGGAGTCGACGATGTCCTCCACGACGATCACGTGCCGCCCGGCGATGTCGCGGTCGAGATCCTTCAGGATCCGCACGACGCCCGACGACGTGGTGCCCTGGCCGTACGAGGAGACAGCCATGAACTCGAGCTCGGCGGCGGGACCGTGCCGGCCCAGCGCGCGGGCGAAGTCGGCCATGAACATCACGGCGCCCTTGAGAACGCAGACAAGCAGGAGTCCGTCTTCGACCGATGCGTGGTCGGCGGACACCTGCTTGGCCAGCTCTGCGGTCTTTTCTCGGATCTGTGCCTCGGTGATGATCACTCGATCGATGTCGGCGTCGTACCAGGAGCCGTCGGTCATGGCCTAAGACTGCCCTACGCGACGACCAGCCCGCCGCCGGGGTCTATGACCATCAGAGCAGCCGGGGCCGGCTGCGGCGGCGCCCGCTTTCGGAGGGCTTCCAGTCCGCGGAGTCGCGGCTGTCGGCGGTCCACCCGAAGATCGAGGCGATCGCGAGGAGGACGAAGAACAACAGGAGTACGAAGATTTCCATGGCGGCTCAACCTTTCCCGAAGGATGTGAGGCTCTCTTTGAGGTCTGCCGCCGGTGCGCACCGGACGTCTGTAGATAGTTTCCGCCGGGCATCCCGCCCAGCCCAGTGGCAGCAATGCCATTGACCCTTAAAATCCTGCCAACCCCGGAGTAGGCTGGCGGCATGCTCCGCAACGTCGCTGTGATCGTGTCCGACGGGGTCGCCGCCTTCGAGCTCGGCGTGCTCTGTGAGGTCTTCGGCACCGACCGGACCGACGACGGTTTCCCCGGCTACCGCTTCGACGTGTGCAGTTCGGACGGCAAGCCGGTGGCCACCAGGTCCGGCTTCCAGATCACGCCCGCCGCCGACCTGACCCCGGTCGAGACCGCCGACCTGGTCGCGATCCCGGCGCACCGGGAGGGGTTCCTCATCCCGCCGGACGTGCTCGACGCGCTGCGCCGGGCCGACGCACGCGGGGCGCACGTGATGAGCGTCTGCTCCGGCTCCTTCGTGCTCGGCGAGGCGGGGCTGCTCGACGGGCGCGACTGCACCACCCACTGGCGCTACGTCGACCAGCTGCAGGAGCGCTTTCCGAAGGCGAAGGTGCACTGCGACTCGCTGTACGTGCAGGACGGAAACCTGCTCACCAGCGCCGGCACCGCTGCGGGCATCGACGCCGCCCTGCACCTGGTGCGCCAGGAGCACGGTTCGGCGCTCGCCACCAAGCTGGCCCGCCGCATGGTGGTGCCGCCACACCGCGACGGCGGCCAGCGGCAGTACGTCGAGGCCCCGATCCCCAAGACGCCCGAGGTGCCCACGCTGGAGCCGGTGCTGAGCTGGCTGATGACCCACCTCGACCAGGCGGTCACGGTCGACGAGCTGGCCGCGCGGGCGCACATGGCGCCGCGCACGTTCGCCCGCCGCTTCCGGGCCGAGACCGGCACGACGCCACACGACTGGCTGACCAACCAGCGGGTGCTGCTGGCCCGCCGGCTGCTGGAAGACACCGACCTGGGCGTCGAGGCGATCGCCGCCCGGGCCGGCTTCGGCGACACGGCCACCATGCGCCACCACTTCACCCGCCGGGTGGGAGCGACCCCACAGGCATACCGGACGACGTTCCGCGAGCGCGAGCCCGCCGGCTGAGGAACCGTCCGCGGTGGTCAGTAACCGACAGCGGAGCCGTCGGCCCGCGGCTCCGAGCCGGCCACATAACCGCCGCCGGGGAGGCGCCAGATCGCCTGGCCGTACCCGAAGGCGGTGGGCTCGCGCCCGACGGTGAGCTCGTGGCCGCGGCGCTCCAGGTCGGCGAGGGTGGCGGCGCCGGCCAGCCCTTCCTCTACGAGCACCGCCCGCCCCGACCGCCAGTACCAGCGGGGTGCGCCGAGTGCCGCCTGCGGGTCCAGCCCGTCCACCGTGGACGTGATCACCTGGAGGTGGCCCTGCGGCTGCATATGCCCACCCATCACCCCGAACGGCCCGACCGGCGCCCCGCCCCGGGTCAGGAAGCCCGGGATGATCGTGTGGAACGGGCGCCTGCCCGGCCCGATCCCGTTCGGGTGCTCCGGCTCGGGGCGGAAGCCGAGGCCCCGGTTTTGCAGGCCGAAGCCGTAGCCGGGCAGCGCGACGAAGGACCCGAAGCCCAGGTAGTTGGATTGGATGAGGCTCACCATCAGCCCGTCCGGGTCGGCCGCGCAGAGGTAGACGGTGCCGCCCCGGGCCGGGTCACCGGGCGCCGGCGCCGCGGCCCGCTCGCCGATCTCGCCACGGCGGGCGGCCAGGTACTCCGGGGCGAGCAGCGCGGCCGGCGGCACGACGACCCGGTCGGGGTCGGCCACGTACTCGAAGGCGTCGGCGAAGCCGAGCTTCATCGCCTCGATCTGCCAGTGCAGCCGCTCGGCGGGCGGCATCGCGGACAGGTCGACGCCGTCCAGGATGCCGAGCGCGACGAGCGCGGCCACGCCCTGCCCGTTGGGCGGTAGCTCCCAGACCTCGTGCCCCCGGTAGCTGACCGAGATCGGATCGACCCAGCTGGAGGTGTGCCCAGCCAGGTCCGCCGCGGTGATCAACCCACCGGTACGGGCGGCGTGCGCGGCCAGCGCGGAAGCGACCTCGCCGGTGTAGAACGCCTCGGCCCCGGTCTCGGCGATCAGCCGCAGCGTCCGCGCCGCGCCGGGGTTGGCCCAGCGCTCGCCCGGCCGCGGCGCCCGCCCACCGTCGACGGTGAAGATCCGGCCCCACTCGGCGTACTCCTCGCCGGTCAGCCGCGTGTACTGGGTGACCGAGCCGGCCCAGGCACGGGCGATCTCGGAGGAGACCGGGTAGCCGTGCTCGGCGTACGCGATGGCATCGGTGAAGAGGTCGGCGAAGGGCAGCGCGCCGAAGCGGACGTGCAGGTCACGCCAGCCGGCCGGGGCGCCGGGGACGGTGACCGGCAGCCACCCGCGCTCCGGCATGCCGCCCGGCACCCGGTCGGGCGTGAGGGCGGCGGGCGAGCGGCCGGAGGCGTTGAGGCCGTGCAGGCGGGTGCCGTCCCACACGATCGCGAAGAGGTCGCCACCGATGTCGTTGGAACCGGGCTGGACGACAGTCAGCGCGATGGCGGTGGCGATCGCGGCGTCGACGGCGTTGCCGCCGCGGCGGAGCACGTCGAGGCCGGCGGAGGCGGCGAGCGGCTGGCTGGTGGTGACGGCGCCGCGCGGGGCGTACAGCGGCTTGTGGCGGTGGAGGGTCACATGATCAGCCTGCCCCGGCGGGCCACCGGGAGGCCACCGGGCAGGTGCACCGGACCCTGGCCGCGCCAGGCGGTGACGAGCGCGTCGAGCGCCGCGACGTGGCGGTGGGAGAGCGCCGCGGGCGGGGCGCCGCGCTCGCGGGCCCAGGCGTGCAGCACCCGGGTACGCACGGCGTCGGGCAGCCCTTCCAGCTCGGTGACGTCGAGCGCGCCCGCCGAGCGCCGGGCCCGATCGAGCGCGGCGGCGGCGATCCCGTCCAGCGCGGCGGCGTCGGCGGCGAGCAGGCGGGCGGTACGAGCCAGGTTGTCGACCACGCCCGCGCCGAGCGCATCGACCAGGGCGGGGAGTGCGGTGGACCGGACCCGGGCCCGGGCGTACACGGGATCGGCGTTGTGCGGGTCGTCCCACGGGCTGAGGCCGAGCGCGGCGCAGGCCTTGCGGGTCTCGTCGCGGGAGACGTCGAGCAGCGGCCGGAGCAGCGCCACCCCCTCGACCACGCGGCGCGGCGGCATGCCGGCCATCCCGCGCGGACCGGACCCGCGCGCCAGCGCGAGCAGCACGGTCTCGGCCTGGTCGTCGCGGGTGTGCCCGAGCAGGACCGCGCTCGCGCCCAGCCGGGTGGCCGCGGCGACGAGTGCCGCGTAGCGCGCCTCCCGGGCGGCCGCCTCGGGGCTCCCCTCGCGCGACACGACGACGGTCGCGACCTCCACCGGCGCCAGCCCGGCCGAGGCCGCCCAGGACGCCACGGCCACGGCCCGCTCGCCCGAACCCGCCTGCAGCCCGTGGTCGACGGTCACCAGCCCGGCGGAGAGTCCCGCGCGGGGGGCGACGAACGCGACCGCCGCGGCGAGGGCGAGCGAGTCGGCTCCCCCGGAGCAGGCGACCAGTACGGTGCCGTCGAGCCCGCGCAACGCCTGCCGGACCGCCGTACGCACGGCGGCGACCGGCGGCGCGAGCGCGGCCACGCCTCAGCCGGCCTGCGGGTGGACCCGCGCCACCCAGGCGTCCGGGTCGCCGAGCTCCTCGACCCGGGGCAGGGTGAGCGGTGAGCTGAAGATCTTGTTGAAGCCGGCCATGCCGACCCGCTCGACCACGCCGTGGACGAACTTGCGCCCCTCCGCGTACTGCCGCATCTTGACGTCGACGCCGAGGAGCTTGCGGATCGCCTTCTCCAGGGGCGTGCCGGCCTCACGGCGCCGGTTGAACCTGGCCCGGATCTGGTCGACGCTCGGGATCACCTCGGGGCCCACTCCGTCCATCACGAACTCGGCGTGCCCCTCCAGCAGCGTCATCAGCGCGGTCAGCCGGTCGAGCACGGCCCGCTGGCCGGGTGTCTGCACCAGGTCGAGGACGCTGACCCGGCTGTCCGGGTTGCGCACGGCGTCGGAGAGGGTGGCCACGCTGCGCCGGATCCGCTCCAGGAAGTGCTCGCTGCCGGCCTGGGAGGCGTCGACGAACGCCTGCACCTCGCCGAAGAAGTGGCCGCGCATCCACGGCACCGCCGTGAACTGGGTGCGGTGGGTGACCTCGTGCAGGCAGACCCAGAGCCGGAAGTCGCGGGAGTCGGCCTGGAGCTTGCGCTCCACCTCGACGATGTTGGGCGCGACGAGGAGCAGCTGGCCGGGGTCGGCGGAGAAGACCTCGTACTGCCCGAGGACCCGACCGGACAGGTACGCCAGCACGGTGCCGGCCTGCACACCGGTGAGGCGCGAGCCGATCGCGTCGGTCAACGCGCCCGGCTGCTTGTCGCCGGCGAGCCGGCTCACCAGCGGGGTGACCACCTCGCGGAGGCCGGCGATGTTGATGGCCGCCCAGTCCTTGCGGTCGACCACCTGCACGGGCGGGTGGGCGACCTGCGACCGCAGCCCGGTGTACGACGAGACGATCTCCGCCGCTTCGTCAGTGAGCCGCCGCAGATCGGCGACAACGTCGGTGGCCTCGTCGTACGAGACTCTCGGGCCCGCCTTGCCCAGCGCGCCCGCGGTGGCGGCGGCCAGGTCCCAGTCCACGAACTGCGCCATCACCCCAAGGTACTCGTCCCGAGCCGCCTTCCAATCGGACTGGGAGCCGCGGGCGACCACGACGGCGCTCGACCCGCATTCCGGTTATGTACTGCAACCGCACCCGGCTAGCGTCGTAGCGATCTTGTCGAGGCCGGATTCGGCGCGGTCCTTGCCGACCGGCACCTTGTCGGCCAGCACGGCGAACGCCAGCAGGCGGCCGTCGGCGGTGGTCACCACGCCGGAGATGGCGTTCACCCCGCCGAGGGTGCCGGTCTTGGCCCGGACCACGCCCGCGCCGACCCGGTTGTCGGCGGCGGGGCTGCGGTAGCGCTCGCGCAGCGTGCCCGACCAGGCGGCGACCGGCAGGCCGGCCATCAGCCCGGCGAGCTCCGGGTGCTCGCCGCCGGCCGCGAGCCGTAGCACGTCGGTGAGGATCGTCGGGGTGAGGTGGTTCTTTCGGGACAGGCCGCTGCCGTCGGCGAGCGTGATCTCCGCGGCCGGCAGGCCGAGATCGGCGAGCACCGCCTTCGTGGCGGCGGCCCCACCCGCGTACGACGCGGGCTGGTCCTTGGCGAGCGCGACCTGGCGGGCCAGCGACTCGGCCACCACGTTGTCGCTGTCGACCAGCATGATCTCGACGAGGCGGAGGATCGGCGGCGACTCGACCTTGCCCAGCTCGGTGCCGGGCTCCGGGGCGGCGCCGGCCGCGGGCTGGGTGGCTTCGGCGCTGGGCGTCCCGGCGGCTACCGGCACGTCGGCCGGGGCGGTGCCGCGGGTGACCGCCGACGCCTTCAGCCCGAGCGCGCGGGCGAACGCCTGGCCGGCGGCGAGGTCGGGCTGCGGGTAGCGCTCGGCGTACCCGTGGGTGATCTTGGGGTTGACCCGCGCCCCGTTGGTCATCAGCGCGGTCGTCGCCGCGCCAAAGCCGCCGGTCGGCACGTCCGCGTCCCAGCTCGGCTCCAACGCCGGGCCGGGGAAGAGCGTCGAGTCCACGATCACCCGGGTCGGCGCGGTGCCGCCGAGCGCGGCCTTGACCTGCTTGGCGAGCAGGTCGAGCCGGGCGGCGCCGGGGTAGGTGCCGGTGGCGCCGGCCGACAGCGTGGCGTCGCCGCCACCGATGATGACCACTTCGCCCGGATTGGCGCCGGCGACGACCCGGGTCGGGATCCGGTACGCCGGGCCGCGCGCGGCGAGCACGGCGGCCGCGGTGACCAGCTTGGTGGTCGAGGCGGGCACGGTGGGGACCTCGGGGCCGCGCGCGTAGAGCTGGTCGCCGGTCGCCACGTCGACCACCGAGATGTTGAGGCTGCCGCCCAGCCCGGCGGCGGCCACGACCGGGTCGAGCGCCGCCTTCACCCCTGCGGCGGTCGGCTCGGGCGCGTCGTCGGTCGAGGCGACCAGCACCGGCGCGGGCGGCGGCTCGGGCGTCTCCACGGCCGCCTGGGTCGGTGTCGGATCGCTGGCGTCGCCACCCAGCCAGTCGTCGACCGGTCCGGGACGGACGATCGCCGCGCCGGCCACGAGCCCGGCGAGCAGCAGCACGACCACGATGACCGCGGCCAGCCCGCGCCGGCGCTTGCGCTCCGGTGGCTGCTGTGCGGGCGGGGGCGGTGCCAGCGGCGGGGCGGGCGGCGCCGGCTGCGGCTTGTGCGGCGCGGCCGGCGGCGGGAAGAAGGAGGGCAGCCGGATGGTCTGGGTCTGCTCGGGCGGCGTCACCGGCAGCCGGATGGTCTCGTCTCCGGGGCCGTGATGTGAATCTTGCCTCGCCACCGGCCCCTCCTTCTTCGTGTCATCCGGTCTAGGCGACGATACTTGCGTCCGAACACTATGCGGCGATCGCCAGCCCAATCTGATGGGGCAACATCACGACACTTGGGCGGCGAGATTGGGGAGCGCGAGATGGATTTCGACGTAACGGTTGAGATCCCCAAAGGTCACCGAAACAAGTACGAGGTGGACCACGCCACGGGCCGCATCAGGCTGGACAGGACGCTCTTCACCGCGACGCAGTACCCAGCCGACTACGGCTTCATCGAGGGCACGCTCGGCGCCGACGGTGACCCGCTGGACGCCCTGGTCCTGGTGCAGGAACCGACGTTCCCAGGATGCCTCATCCGGTGCCGCACCATCGGCATGTTTCGGATGAAGGACGAAAAGGGCGGCGACGACAAGGTGCTGTGCGTCCCGTTCGAGGACCCGCGGCAGGAGCACCTGCGGGACATCCACCACCTGGGTGAGTTCGACCGGCTGGAGATCCAGCATTTCTTCGAGGTCTACAAGGACCTCGAACCGGGCAAGTCGGTCGAGGGCGCCACATGGGTGGGGCGCACCGAGGCGGAGGCGGAGATCCGTGCGTCGTACCGGCGGGCGGAAGAGGCCGCGGCCGAGGGTGACGCGGCCCACTGACGGATACCCGACTGCGCCGGCCTCACAGGTCGCGCACGGCGGCGTACACGTCGAGCACCGCGCAGGCGACCGGTACCACGCAGACCACCAGCGCCGTATCCAGCACGTCGGCCGCCCGGCCCAGGTAGGGCGAGGGCGGCCGATGCGCGTACGCCACGCCGGCGGCGGCGACGGCGAGAGCGGCGAGCGTGCCGCCGGCGGCGAGGGCGAGGAGCACCGGCGGGCCGGTGGTCACCAGCAGCGCGCCGCCGAGCACGGCCGTGCCGCCCAGCCCGGCGGCGAGCAGGGGCACCCGGTGGTGCGTCGCGGCGAAGAGCCGGGCGCGCAGCAGCAGGCCGGCCGCCACCACACCGACCAGCAGCCGCCCGGCCGGGCCGCCGCTGGCGACCAGCACCCCGGACGCCGCGACGGCGAGCGCGGCGTGGCCGAGCAGCAGGCCGGTGAGCGCCTCCTCGGTGCGGCCGACGGCGGCGTCGACGCGGGCCGGCTCCGGGCGGGGCACCGGACCGCTGTCGCCGGAGGGCGGGGCGACCGGGGGCAGCGGCAGGCGGCCGAGGCGGATCGCGAGCAGCGGGAGGACCCCGACGCCGCAGGCGAGCAGCGCCAGCAGGACGGCGGCGGCGCCGTGCGGCGTCAGGCCACCGAGCGCGGCCAGCGCCGCCAGCCCGCCGAGCAGCCCGACCGCGCCGCCGGCGACGAAGACGCGCGGGTAGGCGCCGACACCGACCGCGCCGAGGAGGGACGCGACGAGCAGCGCCGCCGAGCCGGCCGCGACCTGTGCCGGCCGCCCGGCGGTGACGGGGAGCACGGCGGCCACGAAGGCGTACGGCAGGGCGTATCCGGCGAGGGTCGCACCGGCCAGGCCGTCCCGCCGCGAGCGCGCCGCCACCACACCGGCGGCCAGGAGCAGCGCGGCGGCGACCGGTGGCACGGCTTTCCACTGTGGAGCGGCGCGGACCGCGGCGGCGAGCCCCGCGGCGAGCGGCACGGCGGCCGCCGCCAGGCCGGCGATCCGGGTGGCCGCCGGCGACCAGGACGCGCCCCGGCGCCGAGCACCGTCGGCGATCGCCTCCACGACATCGTCGTACTCCGGCTCGGCCCACCGGATCCGGGCCGGCAGCAGGAACAGGAGCTCGCCATCGCGTACCCCTTGCGGTGAAAGGGCCTGACCAGCCGACAACGCCGCGCCGTCCGCGCGGCGCAGCACCCACCCGCCGTGCCGCTCGCCGTCGTCGGCGAGCCCGTCGCCGGCGTGCCGCAACACCTCCGGCAGCAGCTCGGCCACCGGCACCTGCTCGGGCAGCGCGACGTCGAGCCGCCGGCGCGGCGTGCTGATCGTGACCCGGGCGAGTCCTGTGGTCATCGTCGTCCTCCACGGGGCAGCGCGGATTGCCGCACTCTACCTACGATGTGCGCCTGGGAGGTGACCCATCGTGGCCACGGTCCTCTTGCGACGGTCGTCCCGGCGGCCGGCGCCCCCGATCCCCTCCGGCGAGCTGCACCCGGCGCCGCCTCCGGAGATCCCGCAGGTCGCCGGCGCCCGCTGGCAGCAGCTCATGGTGGTGCTGCCGATGCTCGGCGGCGGTGTCGCGATGGCGATGCTGATGGGCCGCGGCGGCGGGGCGTACTCGTACGTGGTGGGCGCCCTCTTCGGCGTCTCCTCCCTCGCGATGCTGGCCTCCTGGGGCGGCGCGGGCGCGCCGAAGAAGGCGGAGATGCTGGCCGCCCGCCGTGACTACCTGCGCCACCTGGCCGGCCTGCGCCGCCGGGCCCGCGAGACGATCGCCCGCCAGCGGGCCGGGCTCGCCTACCGCCATCCCGAGCCGGGGCAGCTCTGGTCCACAGTGGCCAGTCACCGGCTCTGGGAGCGGCGGGCCACCGATCCGGACTTCGGGGTGGTCCGCGTCGGCGCCGGCCCGCAGGCGCTGGCGACTCCCCTCGTGCCGCCGGTGACCGGTACGCCCGGCGACCTGGAGCCGATGACGGCCGGCGCGCTGCGGCGCTTCCTCGACACGTACTCGGTGGTGCCCGACCTGCCGGTCGCCCTGTCGCTGCGCGGCTTCGCCCGTATCCACCTGCGCGGTGAACCACCCAACGAAAATGCTCCGCTTCGCTCCACATTTCCGCCGGGGCCCGGCGGCGCGCCCGCCCTGGCCCGCGCGATGCTGACCCAGCTGTCGGTCTTCCACGCCCCCGACGACCTGCGGATCGCGGTCTGTGCCGGGCCGGAGCGGCGGGCGGCGTGGGAGTGGGTCAAGTGGCTGCCGCACGCCCAGCACCCGGTGCGCACCGACGCGCTCGGCCCGGTTCGGCTGGTGGCCGGCTCCGGCGCCGAGCTGGACCGGCTGCTCGGTGACCTGGTGGGCAGCCGGCCGCGCTTCGGCGGCGGCCCGGCGCGGGACGGGCCGCACGTGGTGGTCGTGCTCGACGCCGCCACCTGGAGCCAGGAGGGCGGCATCGACGGAGTGTCCATCCTGGACCTCTGCGGCCCGCCGCCGCGCCTGCTCGACCCGTCCACGCTCGTGCTCACGGTCGGCGAGCGGGGACGCCTGCTGGTCGACTCGGGCGACGGGCCGGCCGAGGTGGGGCGTGCCGACGGGGTCGACCCGGTCGAGGCGGAGGCGGTGGCCCGGCGGCTCGCGCCGTACCGCCTCGCGGCGCAAGCCGACACCGACGAGCCGGCAGCCGCGGCCGAGCCGGCGCTGGCCGAGCTGCTGGGCCTCGGCGACCTCGAAACGGCACCGCCGCCCAGGGCCGCCCGCGACCGCCTGCGGGTGCCGATCGGGTCGACTCCCGCCGGCCGCCCGGTCGAGCTCGACCTGAAGGAGTCGGCGCAGGACGGCATGGGTCCGCACGGACTGCTCGTCGGCGCCACCGGATCGGGCAAGTCCGAGCTGTTGCGCACGCTCGTGCTCGGGCTGGCCGCCACCCACTCCTCCGAAGAGCTCAACTTCGTGCTGGTCGACTACAAGGGCGGCGCCACGTTCGCGGCGCTCGACCGGCTGCCGCACACCGCCGCCGTCATCACCAACCTCGCCGACGAGCTGCCGCTCGTCGACCGGATGACCGACGCGCTCAACGGCGAGATCGTCCGCCGCCAGGAGCTGCTGCGCCGCGCGGGCTGCTCCAGCATCCGCGAGTACGACAAGGCGCGGGCCCCGCTGCCGTACCTGCTGATCGTGTGCGACGAGTTCGCCGAGCTGCTCGCCGCCAAGCCCGACTTCATCGAGCTGTTCCTCCAGATCGGACGGTTGGGGCGTTCGCTCGGCGTGCACCTGCTGCTCGCCTCGCAGCGGCTGGAGGAGGGGCGGCTGCGCGGGCTGGACACCCACCTGTCGTACCGGATCGGGCTGCGCACGTTCTCGGCGCTGGAGTCGCGCGCGGTGCTGGGCGTGCCCGACGCGTACGAGCTGCCCCGCTCACCCGGGCACGGCTTCCTCAAGGCGGGCACCGAGCCACTGGTGCGGTTCAAGGCGGCGTACGTATCCGGCCCGTTCCGCCGCCCCGGCGACCGGCTCCCGGCGGCGCGGGCGGGTCGGCCCCGGGTGCTGCCGTACGGCACCCACTACGTGCCGGCGCCCAGCCCGGCCGCTCCGCCCGCGGCAGACGGACCGAGCCTGCTGGAGCTGCTCGTCGAGCGGCTCGCCGGCCAGGGTCCGCCGGCCCACCAGGTGTGGCTGCCACCGCTGTCCCGCCCGCCCGCGCTGGACGAGCTGCTCGGCCCCGTCGCCGCACTCCCGGAGCGCGGCCTCACGGTCGCCAACCCCGATCTGCGGGGCGCGCTCCAGGTGCCGGTAGCGGTGATCGACAACCCGTTCGAGCAGCGCCGCGACGTGCTGTGGCTGGCCCTCGACGGCGCCGCCGGCCACGTCGCGGTCGCCGGTGGGCCGCAGAGCGGCAAGTCGACGGTCCTCCGCACGGCGATCTGCGGCCTCGCCCTCACCCACTCCCCCACCGAGGTACGGGTCTACTGCCTCGACTTCGGCGGCGGCACGCTCGCCACCCTCCGCGACCTGCCGCACGTCGGCGGGGTGGCCGGGCGGCTGGACGCCGAGGCGGTACGCCGCACGGTCGGCGACGTCGCCGCCCTCCTCGCCGAGCGGGAGGCGGGCGCGCCGCTCGACGGGCACGTCTTCCTGGTCGTGGACGGGTGGGCCACGCTCCGCGGCGACTACGACGACCTCGAACCGATGGTCACCGACATCGCCACCCGCGGCCTCTCCTACGGGGTACACGTGGTGGCCGCCGCCTCGCGCTGGCTCGACTTCCGGCCGGCGATCCGCGACCTCTTCGGCTCCCGGGTCGAGCTGCGGCTCGGCGACCCGACCGACTCGCTCGTGTCCCGCCGGGCCGCGCTGACCGTCCCGGAGAAGGTGCCCGGGCGCGGCATCACCGCCGAGGGACGCCACCTGCTCGCCGCGCTGCCGGTGCTTTCCGCGCTCGGCGGCGACCCGGCCGAGCTGGTCCGGGCCGTCGCGGCGGGCTGGACCGGGCCACCCGCCCAGCGGGTACGGCTGCTGCCGCCGGTGCTCCCCTACGCCGACCTCGCCGTCGGGAGCGAGGGCGGGCTCGGGCTGCCGATCGGGATCGCCGAGGCCGACCTGCGGCCGGTCGACGTCGATTTCGCCAGCGACCCGCACCTGCTGCTCTTCGGTGACGCGGAGTGCGGCAAGTCGTCGTTTCTGCGGGCGCTCGCGACGTCGGTCACCCGTCGTTTCACGCCGGAGCAGGCCCGGCTCATCCTCGTCGACTACCGGCGCAGCCTGCTCGGCGCGATCGACTCGGAACACCTGATCGGGTACGGCACGACCGCCGCCACCGCCGGGCAGCTGGTCGAGTCGGTCGACGGGTACATGCGGCGGCGCCTGCCCGGCCCCGACGTCACGCCGCAGCAGCTCCGCGACCGGTCGTGGTGGCGTGGGCCGGAGCTCTTCGTGCTGGTCGACGACTACGACCTGGTCGCCGCCGCACCGGTCAACCCGCTGCTCCCGCTCGTCGAGCACCTGGCTCAGGCGCGCGACGTCGGCCTGCACCTCGTCCTGACCCGACGGTCAGGTGGAGCCTCCCGCGCCCTGTACGAGCCGGTGATCCAGCGGCTGCGCGAGCTGGCCTCCCCCGGGCTGGTGATGTCCGGTGACCAGGACGAGGGTGCCCTGGTCGGCAGCGTGCGGCCGGGCCCGCTGCCGCCCGGCCGGGGCCGACTGGTGACCCGCAAGGAGGGAGTACGGCTGGTGCAACTCGCCTACCTACCGGGGATTCGGTGAAACCCCCAAAGGAGTCGCCCGAACTTTTCGGGGTGGACCCAGTGGACACATCGACGCGGTAACCTGCGTCGTACGAACGCGCCCGGAAGAGGGACAGCGACCCAGCGGCGACTGGCTCGTTGTCCACAACTGGAGGCCACACTGCCATGAGCGAGCGTAGCGAGCGAATCGACAGGCTCAGTGCGCGTGGAGCCTCGCGGTCGCCCGCAGCGGAGCGAGGACGGCTGTGAGGTTGTCGCGTCATCAGCGAGGCGCCGCTCCGAGGTTGGCCGGGGCGGCGCTGGTGACTGTCGCGGCGCTGGTGGCCCCGGCCCCGGCCGTGCCCGGCGACAGCCCCGACAGCGTGGAGCGTCCCTCGGCCGCGACGCCCGAGGCCGGTTCCCCGGCCCGGCCCGCCGGATCGGGCGGGGGTCTCCCCGCCGCCCTGGCCCGCCGCGACCAGGTGCGCGAGGAGCAGTGGCAGCTCGACGAGCTGCGGGCCACCCACGCGTGGCGGCACTCAACCGGCGACGGCGTGACCGTCGCGGTGGTCGACTCCGGTGTGGACGCCGGCCATCCCGACCTCGCCGGCCAGGTACTGCCCGGCATCGACCTGGTCTCCGACGGCGGCGACGGCCGCACCGACCCGGTCGGGCACGGCACCACCGTGGCCGGCCTGATCGCCGGGCGGAGCGACGACGACAGCGGCGTGATGGGGCTCGCCCCGCGCGCCAAGATCCTGCCGGTACGGGTGCTGGACGCGGAAAACCGGTACGACGACGCGCTCATCGTGGCCAAGGGCGTGCGCTGGGCGGTCGACAACGGCGCCCGGGTGATCAACCTGTCACTCGGCGGCAGCGGCACCAGCCCGGCGCTGGCGGCCGCGCTCGACTACGCGTTCGCCCGCGACGTCGTGGTGGTCGCCTGCACCGGCAACCACTCCTCCGACCCGGCGCCCGCGGCCGGCCAGCCCAGCCCGGCCACCGAGGTGTGGTACCCGGCCCGCGAGCCCGGCGTCCTCGCGGTCACCGGCCTCGACCGCGAGACCGAGAGCCTCTGGTCCGGCTCGATCACCGGCTCCGCCACCGTGCTCTCCGCCCCGGCGACCGGCCTGGTCGGCGCCCGGCCGGGCGGCACGTGGAAGGTGCAGGGCACCAGCTTCGCCGCCCCGCTGGTCACCGCGACGGCGGCGCTGGTACGGGCGAAGTGGCCCGAGATGTCCGCGGCCACCGTCGTCAACCGGCTGATCACCACGGCCACCGACCTGGGCGCGGTGGGCCGCGACGACCGCTACGGCTACGGGCTGGTCGACCCGGTCGCCGCGCTGACCGTCGGCGTGTCCACAGTGACGCACAACCCCCTCGACACGAACGCCCCGCACGGCGTGGCCGGCTTCGGCGCGGCCCCCGGCGTGGCGGTCGCAAGCTCGGGGGCGACGAGCGGCCACGAGCCGGTCGGCGGGCGGGCGCAGGGCATCCACACCGACTGGACCGCGCAGCCGGCCGGCGAGCCCGAGCACTCCAAGCGCGGCTGGGCGGTCGGCTTCGGCGCGCTGGTGACACTGGTAGCGGCCGCCGCGGCCGTCCTGGTCCGCCGCCGCACCCGCTCCCGCGCCTGACCCCGCCCGCCGCCACTCGAGCCAGGCCGCAAACCGGGAGGGGTTCCAACCCCGGAATGAGATTTGGGCTGCCGCAACGGTCCGGACCACCGCGGACGTCGCGGTAGCTCAAGAAAGGAACTGTCAGGTGCAGTCGCCGGTCGTGGTGGCGCGGGTGCGGCTCTGGCCGGCGGTGGCGACCGGGGCCGCTTCCTGGGCCGTCACCGCGAAGCCGGTGTTTCGGTCGTCGGCCGCCGCCGCGAAGATGACGCCGAGCACCTGGCCGTTGGTCGAGACCAGCGGCCCGCCGGAGTTGCCGCTGCGCACCAGTGCCCGGATCGTGTAGATCTCGCGGGTCACGTCGCCGGCGTTGTAGATGTCCGGGCCGGTGATGTCGCCGACGTCGCGCACCCGGGCGGACTGGGCGTTGTACGGGCCGTCGAGCGGGAAGCCCAGCACGATGGCGTCCGCGTTGGTCGGTGCCTTGCGCGGCGCGAACGGCATGACCGGCGCCTCCAGGCCGGGCACGTAGATGACGGCGAGGTCGCGGTCCGGGTCGTAGACGGTGACCCGGCCGTCCAGCCGCTCGTCGCCGAGCTCCACCGTCACCGACCTGGTGCCGGCGACCACGTGGGCGTTGGTCATGACGCGCTCGGGTGAGTACACGAAACCGGAGCCCTCGATGCGCCGCGAGCAGCTCGGCGCGGAGCCGAGCACCTTGACCACCGACTGGCGCGAGTTGACCACGACGCGTGAGTTGGCGAGGCGGGGGTCGGGCGCGGCGACCTCGCGGGCGCGGGTGGGCGCCAGGTTGCCGAAGACCTCGGGGAAGCCACGGGTGTCCACCGTGTTACGCAGCGCGTCGGAGAGGGCCTGGGCCTGCTGGGGCATGACCCGGTTGACGCCGTCGAGGAGTGCGCTGTTACGCACCGAGCTGGCCAGCCACGGCAGCGACGACGAACCGAGCGGCACCGCCACGAGCCAGGCGACGACCAGCACCGCGAACACCGAGACGAGGGCACCGCCCGCGTCGTCGAGCTTGCGGCCGGTCGGGCTGGTGATGGCGTGCCGCAGGTGCGTGCCCAGCCAGCCGGCCAGCGCCTGCCCCAGCACCGCGAGCCCGAAGATGGCGATCAGGGACACGACGACGCGCACGGCGTCGTCGGCGAACTGCCGGGCCACCAGTGGACCAAGCTGCAGACCGACCAGTGCGCCGCCAAAGAAGCCGGCGAAGGAGAGTGCGCCAATCACGAATCCCTGTCGGTATCCGCTGATCGCGAACAACACCATAAGTAGGACAAGAGCGACATCGATGGCGGACACCCGTCAAGGGTACGGGGACCCGGCCACCGCCGAGTGCGACTCGCGGCTCGGGGCTCAGCCGACGTCGTCACCCGCCGATGGCGTGGGCTGCGGCGCGGGCCTGGGCAGCTCGGCGATCCGATCGCGCGGCCAGGGCCGGGACCAGCCACCCATCTCCAGCAACGCCGAGAGCACACCCGCCGTGAAGCCCCAGACGAACATCCCCCGCACCTCGAACGCCGGCCCGACCCAGCCGCTCGGGTGCCGGACCATGAGCCGGTTGTCCGGGTCGACAAGCTCGGCCACCGGCAGGCGGGCCACCCGGGCCACCTCGGCCGGCTCGCGGGGGTGCACCTCGTGCGGCTCGTGCCACCAGGCGAGCACCGGCGTCACCACGAAGTCGCTGACCGGGATCCACAGCGGCGGAAGCTGGGCGAGCACCGTGACGCTCTCCGGCTGGAGCCCCACCTCCTCGTCCGCCTCGCGCAGCGCGGTCGCGGCGGCGTCGACGTCTTCGGGGTCGCTCGCCCCGCCCGGGAACGCCGGCTGGCCGGCGTGGTTACGCAGGGTCTCGGCGCGCTGCAGCATGAGCACGTCGGGCTCGCCGTCCTGCTCGCCGAGGAGCACGAGCACCGCGCTGGCCCGGCCCCCCTCCTCCGGCGTCGGCACCCGGGTGAAGTCTTCGGCCCGGGCGGTGCCGAGCCGGTCGAGCAGCTGTCTCAGCCAGGAAGGCGCACTCACGGCAGCGTCACCCCGAGGTGGCGGGCGACCAGCGTCGCGAGGGTGGCGTCGTCGAGCGCGGTCGAGTTGTAGAGGTGGCGGACCCGCCCGTCGCGGTCGACGAAGAGGGTGGCCGGCAGGGCGCTCACCCCGACCTTGACCCGGAGCCGCTCGTCGGGGTCGAAGAGGTTGGGGTACGTCAGCCCGAGATCCGCGGCGAGGCTGCCCGCCGCCGAGCGGCTGTCGCGGGTGTCCACGCCGATGACCGTGACCTTGCCGGCGGCCCGGTCGGCGAAGCGCTGGAACGCCGGCAGCTCCTCCCGGCAGGGCGGGCACCAGGAGCCCCAGAGGTTGACGACCGCCGGGCCGCGGATCGCGCTCACGGTCACCTCCTGGTCGCCGGTGAAGCAGGGGAGCGCCACCTCGGGCAGCGGCTTGCCCTCGCCGCTCAGCGCGACCGGCTCGGCGGCGGGCGGGGGTGCGGTGAGCGCGGCGCAGTCGGTGAAGGGCGCGGGCGGCTCAGGACTCGGCGACGGCCCGCCGTCCGACCCACCACATCCGGCGGCGGCCAGCACGAGCACCACGGCCACCGCCCGCAGAGAACGAATCACGGTGCGTCCGGAGCCACCATCGCCTTGGCCGGCACGAGATCCGGGTCGACGCCCGCGGCGACGGCCAGCTCGCGGGCGCGGGGGCCCTTGAGCAGCTTGGCCGCGGCGGCCGTCTCGGTGGGGCCGGTCCCATACGACGGGCAGAGCTTGGCCAGCGTGCAGGCGCCACAGGCCGGCTTGCGCGCGTGGCAGACCCGCCGGCCGTGAAAGATCACGCGGTGGGAGAGCATCGTCCAGTCGCGCTTGTCGAAGAGCGCGCCGATCGCGTGCTCGATCTTGACCGGGTCGCTCTCCGCGGTCCACTCCCAACGCCGCACGAGCCGCTGGAAATGCGTGTCGACCGTGATGCCCGGCACGTCGAACGCGTTGCCAAGGATGACGTTGGCCGTCTTGCGCCCGATGCCGGGGAGCTTGACCAGCTCGTCGAGGGTGCCGGGCACCTCGCCGCCGTGCCGCTCGACCAGCGCCTGCCCCAGCTTCATCACCGAGTCGGTCTTGTTGCGGAAGAAGCCGGTCGGCTTGAGCAGATCCTCCAGCTCCGCCCGGTCGGCCGCAGCGTAGTCGGCGGCGGTCTTGTATCGAGCGAAGAGCTTGGGCGTGACCTCGTTGACCCGGACGTCGGTGGTCTGGGCGGAGAGGATCGTCGCCACGGCCAGCTGGAGCGGGGTCTCGTGGTCGAGCTCGCAGTGCGCGTCGGGGTGGGTCTCCTCCAGGATCCGTCCCATCTTGCGCGCACGACGCTTGCGCGAAAGGTCACTCTCTACACGGGCCACGCGCGAAGCCTACGCCGGACCACCGACAGCTCAGGCCGTCGCCGGCGCGGTGATCTTACCGGTGACGTCGAGGACCGCCCCGGACGACGGGAAGTCGGATCTGCTGAGCCGCCGCACGGCCGCCGCGCCCCGGTGGTCGCCGTCGATGGCGGGTTTGCCACCAGCGTCCAGGTACGTCGAGACGAGCTGCCCGCCGCCCCAGCTGCCGTCGGCCGCGAGCGAGACCTTGAGGACCCCGCCCAGCCCCAGCACGCCGGCCTTGTTGAGCGTCCCGGCGCCGCCGGCGAAGTTGCCGAGGCTGTACGCCACCAGCCGCCCCTTGTAGAACTCCATCGCCCGCAGCACGTGCGGTCCGTGCCCCACGATCAGGTCGGCGCCCGCGTCGACCATGGCGTGGCTGAACTTGATCGGGTCGCCCCGGTTCTCCCCGAGGTACATCTCGGTCCCGGGCTTCACGTGGGTCATGGCCGCGCCCTCGGCGCCCATGTGCACTTGGACGACCACGATGTCGGCCAGGCCGGCCGCCTCCTCCACCACCGCGGCCGCGGCATCCACGTCCACAAGCGGGTTGGACCACGGGTACGAGGAGAAGCCGGCGACCGCCACCCGTACGCCCTCGACGTCGATCACGGTGATCTCGTCGGGCGCGCCGGTGTGCTTCAGCCCGTACTCCTCCAGCGCCTGCTGGGTGTTGCGGAAGCCGGCCGGCCCGTAGTCGTGCCCGTGGTTGTTGGCCTGGTTGAGCAGCTCGAACCCGGCGTCCCGCAGGTGCCCCGCGTACGACGGCGGCACCCGGTACTGGAAGCAGTTCTTGGACGTGGGGCCGCACTTGCCGGTACCGGTGTCGTCGGTGATCGGCTCTTCGAGGTTGCCCATCACGAGGTCGGCCCTGAGCGCCTCGCGCACCGCGGCGAAGAAGCCATCGCCCCCGTCGGGCGGGAGCTTGCCGGGCGCGTTGCCCATGATGATGTCGCCGGTCGCGGAGAGCGAGATGGTGCGGCCGGGCACGCCGGTGGGGGGTGCGGCCGCCCGGCCGGAGGGCTCGGAGAGCGCGCTGTCGCGCCACCGCGCCAGTACCGGCGGATCGTCGGTGACCGCGAGGACGACCACGCCGCCGCCGAGCAGCATGGCCCCGACCGCGAGCACGACGGCGGCCGGCCGCGCGAGGCCGCTTCGCCGCCGCTGGCGGGCACCGGAGGACTGCTGTCGTGGGGGCATCGCCCCGGACCATACCTTCCCCGGGCCAGCCGGAACGAGCTACCGAGGCCGTTCTGACCAGGGCATTCCGGACCCTTGGCCGGTGCCGCCACCCGTTCGGACGGCCGCGTGGACCGCTCGGGCGAGCGGTGCGCCCCAGGCCGAGCGCGGGCCGCCGTACGACGCCTCGGGCCCGCCCGCCGGGCAGAGGACCGAGACCGCATCGGTGGAGGTACCGGTGGCCGGGAGGCCGAGCTCCCACAGCGCCTGCGCCTTCGCCTCGGTGGCCGTGGCGACGGCGTTGACCAGTGCCGCAGGCGAGAGGCGGACCGGCAGGCGCACGACGATGTTGACCGTGCCCGGGCCGGACACGGCCGCGGCGGGCGGGGCGGCCGCCCAGATCGGTTCGCCGAGCCCGACGGTGGCCCACGCCTGTACGCCGCCGTCCTCCGCGGTGACGACCTCGGCGACGTCTACGCCGGTGAGCAGCCCGACGCCGGGGCCGGTGAGCCCGGCCCGCGCGGCCATCTCGGCGAGGTGGGCGTCCGGGTCGTCCCGGCGGTACGACATCGGCACCGTCGCGTTGACCACCCAGTGACGCAGGCCGATCCCGCCGCCCAGCGGAGCGGATGAGATCGCGAGCAGCGGCTCCGCGAGCCGCCACACAAGCAGGGGAACGTCCAGCCCGTCCTCGTGGCGGGCGGTCAGCACAGGCTCTGCGGACATCCATCGCACTCTACGGCTCGCCGATCAAGTTTCCGGGGGTGGACGCCCGGTCGCCGCCCAGGTGGGCCTAGACTTACTGCGCGCGTCGACACGCGGGCGAGTGCGTCGCAGTGGGGATATGCGCAGGTGGAGGTGCGGCGATGGATGAGGTGTTGGCCCGTAGCGGGATCTTCCAGGGTGTCGACCCCGAGGCGGCGGAGGCGCTCGCCAAGGAGATGGAGACGATCGAGACCCGCAAGGGCGAGGTCGTGTTCAACGAGGGCGAGCCCGGCGACAGTCTCTACATCGTGCTGTCCGGCAAGATCAAGCTGGGTCGCCGCGCCGCCGACGGCCGGCAAAACCTCATCTCGGTGATGGGCCCCTCCGACATGCTCGGCGAGCTCTCCCTCTTCGACCCCGGCCCGCGCACCGCCACCGCGACCGCGGTCACCGACACCCGCCTGGCCCGGCTGCGCAAGCAGGCCCTGCGCCCCTGGCTCAACAACCGGCCCGAGATCGCCGAGCAGCTGCTGCGGGTGCTGGCCCGGAGGCTGCGCCGGACCAACGACGCGCTGGCCGACCTGATCTTCACCGACGTCCCGGGCCGCGTGGCCAAAAACCTGCTCCAGATGGCCGGCCGCTTCGGCACCCGCGACGGCGGCGTGCTGCGGGTGACGCACGACCTGACCCAGGAGGAGCTGGCCCAGCTCGTCGGCGCCTCCCGCGAGACGGTCAACAAGGCCCTCGCCGACTTCGCCTCCCGCGGCTGGCTGCGCCTCGACGGCAAGAGCGTGATCATCCTCGACCCGGAGCGCCTGGCCCGCCGCGCCCGCGTCTGAAATTACCCACACGCGAGGGCCCCAAAGAGGCTTATTGGCGCCGTAAGCCTCACCGGCTGAATGCTCGACAGGCCGAGCGCGCTCTCATGACGAACCTCGGGTTGCAAAACAAGCAGTCTTGACTGTTTGTTTGGGAGCGGGCAGGCTGGGGGTGTGCCGGTACGCATGCCGCAGCAGGAGCGCAGTCGCGCCACCCAGGCCCGCCTTCTCGAAGCCACTGTGGAGTGTCTCGTCGAGCGGGGCTGGTCCGGCACGACCACCACGGTCGTCGCCTCGATGGCGGGTGTCTCGCGGGGCGCACAGCTGCATCACTACCCGACCAAGGCGTCGCTGGTCATGGCCGCCGTCGAGCACCTGGCCGAGCGCCGTGCCGAGGAGATCCGCAAGGAGGCGGCCGCCCTCCCGCCGGGGCCGCGGCGGCTCGACGGGGTGGTCGACATGCTGGCGTCGGCGTTCACCGGGCCGCTCTACGTGGCCGCGCTGGAGGTGTGGGTCGCCGCCCGCACCGACGCCGAGCTGCGCGCGGCGCTGGTCCCGCTGGAGGCGCGGGTCGGCCGGGAGATGCACCGGCTGACCGTCGAGCTGCTCGGCGCCGACGAGCGCACCCCGGGCGTGCGCGAGGCGGTGCAGGCCACGCTCGACCTGCTCCGCGGCCTCGGCGTGGCCAACCTGCTCTCCGACGACACCACGCGGCGCACGGCACTGCTCGCCGCGTGGAAGCGGCAGCTGGCCACCCTTCTGTGACGCGGAGGCACTCATGCCCGACCTCGCCGCACTCCTCGCCGACCTGGACGCCGAGTCGGGCGACCTGGACGCCCGGGTCGGGCCGCTGCCGGACGCGCACTGGACCCGGCTGACCCCGGCGGACGGCTGGACGATCGCCCACCAGGTCGCCCACCTGGCCTGGACCGACCACGTGGCGCTGCTGGCCGCCACCGACCCGGCGGCCTTCCACGCCTCGGTGGCCAGCGCGGCCGGCGATCCGTTCCGCTTCGTCGACCGGGGCACGGAGAGCTTCCTCTGCCCGCCGGCCGAGCTGCTCCAGCGGTGGCGGGCCGGGCGTGCGGCCCTCGCCGAGGCGCTGGCCGCCACGCCGCCCGGGGTCAAGCTGCCCTGGTACGGCACGGCGATGTCACCCGCCTCGATGGCGACCGCGCGGATCATGGAGACCTGGGCGCACGGACAGGACATCGCGGACACGCTCGGCCACCGCCGTACACCGACCGATCGGCTGCGGCACATCGCCTACCTCGGCGTCCGTACCCTCGGCCACAGCTTCATGACCCACGGCCGCGACATCCCGGCGGCGCCGGTCCGGGTCGAACTGATCGGCCCGTCCGGCCCCGGGGCCGGCGCGGTCCGGAGCGAGGAGCGCGGCGGCGAGCCGGGCACCAGCCGGCAAAGCATCTGGGAGTTCGGGCCGAGCGACGCCACGGATCGGGTCGTCGGCCCGGCGCTCGACTTCTGCCTGCTGGTCACGCAGCGGCGGCACCGGGCCGACCTGGCGCTGGTCGCGACCGGGCCGGTGGCCGACGAGTGGCTCGACATCGCGCAGGCCTTCGCCGGGCCGCCCGGCGCCGGCCGCGAGCCCTCCGGCGCCCGGTCATGATCCGCATCGGCAACGCCTCCGGCTTCTACGGCGACCGGGCGTCCGCGTGGCGGGAGATGCTCGAGGGCGGCCCGCTCGACGTGCTCACCGGCGACTACCTGGCCGAGCTGACCATGCTGATCCTCGCCCGCGACCGCCTCAAGGACCCGTCGCTTGGCTACGCCCGCACGTTCCTGCGGCAGATGGAGCAGTGCCTCGGCCTGGCCGCCGATCGCGGGGTCCGCATCGTGACCAACGCCGGTGGCCTCAACCCCGCCGGCCTGGCCGCCGCCCTCCGCTCCCTCGCCGCCCGGCTCGGCCTTTCCACCACCATCGGGTACGTCGAAGGCGACGCGCTCGACCAGCCGGACGCGCTCGCCGCGAACGCGTACCTCGGGGCGTTCGGCATCGCTTCCTGCCTCGACGCGGGTGCCGACGTCGTGGTCACCGGCCGGGTCACCGACGCGTCGCTGGTGGTGGGGCCGGCGATCGCCCACTTCGGCTGGACCCGCGACGACCTCGACGCGCTCGCCGGTGCGACGGTCGCCGGTCACGTACTGGAGTGTGGCGCGCAGGCGACCGGCGGCAATTTCAGCTTCTTCACCGAGCTGCCGGACGGCGGGCGGCGGCCCGGCTTTCCGATCGCCGAGGTGCACGCCGACGGTTCCGCAGTGATCACCAAGCACCCCGGCACCGGCGGTGCGGTGACCGTGGAGACGGTGACCGCCCAGCTCGTGTACGAGATAGCCGGGCCCGCCTACCCCGGCCCGGACGTGGTGACGCACCTCGACACCGTCCGGCTGGCCCAGGAGGGGGCGGACCGCGTGCGGATCACCGGGACCCGGGGCACGCCCCCGCCGCCGACGCTCAAGGTCGGTGTCGCCGGGCTCGACGGCTACCGCAACGCCATGACGTTCGTGCTCACCGGCCTGGACCTCGACGCCAAGGCTGCCCTGGTCCGCGCCCAGATGGAGGACGCGGTCGGCAAGGAAGGTCTGGCGTTCACGCTGACGAAGACGGCGGACGGCGCCCTCCTGCACGCGGCGATCCACGACCCGGACCCGAAGCGGGCCGGCCGCGCCTTCTCCAGCGCCGCCGTCGAGCTCGCGCTGGCCAGCTACCCCGGCTGCACGCTCACCACCCCACCCACCGACCCGACCCCAAACACAACCTTCAAAACCGCCGAGATCCCCCAGCTCCCCCACTGGTCCATCCCCCACGACGGACCGCGCGTGGAGATCCCCCCACCCACGCAAACCGCCCCGTTGATCAGGGAGTACGTGGACCGACACGCCGCACGACACGCCGACGAACTCCCTGATCAACTGCGTTGGCGGGTGGGGGCACGGTCGGGGGACAAGGGGAGCGATGCGAACGTGGGGGTTTGGGTGCGGTCGGCCCAGGACTTTGCCGTACTACGCGGGTGGCTCAGCCGGGAGCGGTTTGTCGAGTTGTTGCCAGAACTCGCCGAGTACCCGATCGAGCGGTACGAAATGTCTAATCTTTTCGCCATAAATTTCGTGGTCCGGGGCGTGCTCGCGCGGCGGGATTGGCTTGATCCACAAGGGAAAGCGCTGGGAGAGCGGTTGCGCGCGCGTCTTCGGGAGTCACGGTGAGCAGCATCCGTGTCGCGGTGGGTCAGCCGTTCGTTACGGAGGTGGCGATGGCGAAGACCATCGCCGTCGCGGCGTGCGGCCGGGAGGCACGACCGTGATCACCAATGGGATCGCGAAACAGATGGGGGTCTGAGCCATGGCCGTCCTGGACACCGCCATCGACCCGCGCAACCCGTCGTACCTGGAAAACCGCGGCGCGATGCTGGAGCGGCTGGCGGAGCTGGATACGGCGCTCGACGCGGCCCGCAACGGCGGTGGCGAAAAGTACGTGACCCGCCACCACGCGCGCGGCAAGCTGCTCCCCCGCGAGCGGATCGAGCTGCTCCTCGACCAGGACGCGCCGTTCCTCGAACTGTCGCCGGTGGCCGCGTGGGGCACGGACTTCCCGGTCGGCGCGAGCGTGGTGACCGGCATCGGCGTCGTCGAGGGCGTCGAGTGCGTGATCATCGCGAACGACCCGACGGTGCGCGGCGGCGCGGTCAACCCGTACACGCTGAGGAAGACCCGCCGGGCCGGCGAGATCGCGCTGGCCAACCGCCTCCCGATGATCAACCTGGTCGAGTCGGGCGGCGCCGACCTGCCCAGCCAGGCAGACATCTTCATCCCGGGCGGGCAGGTGTTTCGCGACCTGACCCGGCTCTCCGCCGCGCGCATCCCGACGCTGAGCGTGGTGTTCGGCAACGCGACGGCCGGCGGCGCGTACGTGCCGGGCATGTCCGACTACACGATCATGGTGCGCAACCAGGCCAAGGTCTTCCTGGCCGGCCCGCCGCTGGTACGCATGGCCACCGGCGAGATGACCGACGACGAGTCGCTCGGCGGCGCGGCGATGCACGCGGCCCGCTCGGGTCTGGCCGACTACGTGGCCGAAGACGAGCGCGACGGCATCCGGCTGGCCCGCCAGTGCGTACGGCGCCTGAACTGGCGCAAGGCCGGACCTCCCGCACGGCTGGCGGCACCGCCGAAGCACGACGCCGAAGACCTCCTCGCGGTGGCGAGCGCCGACCTCAAGGTGCCGTTCGACCCGCGCGAGGTGCTGGCCCGGGTGCTCGACGGCAGCGAGTTCGACGAGTTCAAGCCGGCGTACGGCACGGCGCTCGTCACCGGCTGGGGCGACCTGCACGGCCATCCGGTCGGCGTACTGGCCAACGCGCGCGGCGTGCTCTTCTCCGACGAGGCGCAGAAGGCGACCCAGTTCATCCAGCTCGCCAACGCCTCCGACACGCCGCTGCTCTTCCTGCAGAACACGACCGGGTACATGGTCGGCACCGAGTACGAGCAGCGCGGCATCATCAAGCACGGCGCCCTGATGATCAACGCGGTGGCCAACTCGACCGTCCCGCACGTGACCGTCAACCTCGGCGCCTCGTACGGTGCCGGCAACTACGGCATGTGCGGCCGGGCGTACGACCCGCGCTTCCTCTTCAGCTGGCCGAACGCGAAGTCCGCCGTGATGGGGCCGGCCCAGCTCGCCGGCGTGCTGTCGATCGTCGCGCGGCAGGCCGCCGAGGCCAAGGGACAGGCGTACGACGAGGACTCCGACAAGGCCATGCGCATGATGGCGGAGCGGCAGATCGAGGCGGAGTCGGCTGCGCTCTTCCTCTCCGGCCGGCTGTACGACGACGGCGTGATCGACCCGCGCGACACCCGTACCGTGCTGGGCCTCTGCCTTTCTGCGATCCACAGTGGACCGATCAAGGGCGCCGAGGGCTTCGGCGTCTTCCGGATGTGAGGTGGCGATGATTCGACGACTGCTGGTCGCCAACCGCGGCGAGATCGCGCGGCGCGTCTTCGCCACCTGCCGGCTGATCGGGATCGAGACGGTAGCGGTCTACAGCGACGGCGACGCCAACTCCCCCCACGTCGCCGAGGCGGACTACGCGGTGCACCTGCCGGGCAACGCGCCCACGGCCACGTACCTGCGCGGGGATCTGCTGGTGGCGGCGGCGCGCAAGACCGGCGCGGACGCCGTACACCCGGGTTATGGGTTTCTCGCGGAGAACGCGGATTTCGCGGCGGCCGTGGTCGACGCGGGCCTGACCTGGGTCGGGCCGCCCGCCAAGGTCATCAAGATGATGGGCTCGAAGATCGAGGCCAAGACGCTGCTGGCCGACGCCGGCGTGCCGATGCTCCCCACCTACCTCGACCCCGACGCGGTCACCGAGTTTCCGGTGCTGGTCAAGGCGTCCGCGGGCGGTGGCGGGCGGGGCATGCGCATCGTGCGCGACGCCGAGTCGCTGGGCGAGGCGGTCGCCTCGGCGCGGCGGGAGGCGGCCGGCGCGTTCGGCGACGGGACGGTCTTCCTGGAGCGGTACGTGGAGCGCTCGCGCCACGTCGAGGTGCAGATCTTCGCCGACACGCACGGCAGTGTGGTCCCGTTCGGCGAGCGCGAGTGCTCGATCCAGCGGCGGCACCAGAAGATCATCGAGGAGACCCCGTCGCCAGCCGTCACGCCCGCGATGCGCGAGGAGCTATGCTCGGCAGCGGTGGCCGCCGCCCGCGCGGTCGGCTACGTGGGGGCCGGGACCGTCGAGTTCCTGCTCGCGCCGAGCGGCGAGTTCTACTTCCTGGAGATGAACACCCGCCTCCAGGTCGAGCACGCGATCACCGAGTGCGTCTCCGGCTTCGACCTGGTGCAGCTCCAGTTGCTGGTCGCGGAGGGCCTGCCGCTGCCGATCGCCGGCGCCGCACCGATCCGCGGCCACTCGATCGAGGTACGGCTCTGCGCCGAGGACCCCGCCTACGCCTGGCTCCCCTCCACCGGCACCCTGCACCGGCTGCGGGTGCCCGAGGTGGCGGCGCAGTTCCGCCCGCTGGCACAGCCGGGGCTGCGGCTCGACTCCGGGGTACGGGACGGCTCGGTCATCGGCGTCCACTACGACTCGATGCTGGCCAAGCTCATCGCCTGGGCGCCCACCCGCCACGAGGCGGCCCGGCTGCTCGCGTCGTCGCTCACCCGCTCCCGCATCCACGGCGTGGTGACCAACCGCGACCTGCTGGTCCGCGTGCTGCGCCACCCGGCCTTCCACTCCGGCGACATCGACACCGGCTTCCTCGACCGGCACCAGGAGGTCTTCGCCCCGCTGCTGTCCTCTGTGGACGCTGTGCGGGTCTCCTGCCTGGCCGCCGCGCTCGCCGAGGCGGCCGCCCGCCGCGAGTCCGCCGCGGTGCTGCGCTCGCTGCCGTCCGGGTGGCGCAACGTGCCGTCCGGCTCGCAGACCACCGTGTACGACGGCCCGGCCGGCCCGGTCGAGGTCGGCTACCGCCTGGACCGCGCCGGCGAACTCGCCAACTGGTGGGTGCGGGCGGTCGACCCGGAAGACCTCGACCTCGCCGGCCTCGGCCAGCCCTCGGTCACCGACGACCACCCGCCGGTCGCGCTGGTCTCCGCCGCGCCGGACCGGGTGATCCTCGACGTCAACGGCATCCGTCTCGCGCTCGACGTCGACCGGGTCGCCAACGTCTCCTATGTAGACAGTGCGGAGGGTTCGGTCGCCCTCACCGAGCTGCCCCGCTTTCCCGAGCCGGAGCCCGAGCTGACCGAGGGCTCGCTGCTCGCCCCGCTGCCCGGTGCGGTCAGCCGGGTGCTCGTCACGCCCGGCCAGCGGGTCAAGGCCGGCGAGCTGCTGATGACGCTCGAGGCGATGAAGCTGGAACACCCGGTACACGCCCCGGCCGCCGGTGTCGTCACCTCGGTGCCGGTGACCGCGGGCGCGCAGGTCGACACAGGTGCGGTATTGGCGGTCCTCACCCCGGAGTAGGCGATGTTCGAACTCACCCCCCAACAGGCCGACCTCCGCGACGCGGTCGCGGCCCTCGGCCGCCGCTACGGCCACGAATACTTCGTGGCAAAGGCGAAAACCGGCGAGCACACCACGGAACTCTGGTCGGAGGCCGGCAAGCTCGGCTACCTGGGCGTCAACGTCCCCGAGGAGTACGGCGGCGGGGGCGGCGGCATCACCGAACTGGCCATCGTCTGCGAGGAGCTGGCCGCGGCGGGCTGCCCGCTGCTGCTGCTCGTGGTGTCACCGGCCATCGCCGCCACGGTGATCGCCAAGCACGGCACTCCCGCCCAGCGGTCGGCATACCTGCCCGGCTTCGCGGACGGCACGCTCAAGGTGGCCTTCGCGATCACCGAGCCGGAGGCCGGTTCCAACGCGCACCGGCTGGCCACGACCGCCCGCCGCGACGGTGACGACTGGCTGATCTCCGGCCGCAAGTGCTTCATCTCCGGAGTCGACGAGGCCGAACACGTGCTCGTCGTGGCCCGCGTCTCGGCCGGCGACCGCCTCCAGCCGGCCCTCTTCCTGGTGCCGATCTCCACCCCTGGCCTGCTGGCCACCAAGCTCGACATGGAGATCGTGTCGCCGGAGAACCAGTTCCTGCTGTACCTGGACGACGTACGCGTCCCGGCGGACGCCCTGATCGGCGGCGTCGAGGCCGGCCTGCCCGCCCTCTTCTCCGGGCTCAACCCGGAGCGGATCACGGTGGCCGCGATGGCCGCCGGCACCGCCCGGTACGCCCTGTCCCGCGCCTCCACCTACACCGCCACCCGCCAGGTGTGGGGCCGCCCGATCGGCGCGCACCAGGGCGTGGCCCACCCGCTGGCGCACGCGGCCGTACAGGTGGAGCTCGCCCGCCTGATGATCGCCAAGGCCGCCGCGCTCTACGACGCCGGCCGCGACGTGGAGGCCGGGGTGGCCGCCAACATGGCCAAGTACGCCGCCGCCGACGCCGCCGCGCTCGCCGTGGACACGGCCATCCAGGTGCACGGCGGCAACGGCATGACCACCGAGTACGGCGTGGCGACGCTACTGGGCGCGGTGCGGGCGGGCCGGATAGCCCCGGTCAGCCGCGAGATGATCCTCAACTTCGTCGCCCAACACGTCCTCGACCAGCCCAAGTCGTACTGACCTCACGGCCTTCCGGCGGTCGAACTGGAAGCGGTCACCGGGCCAACGTCGGACCTTGCAGGGCGTCCCGGCCCTTGCCGGCCAGGCAGCGGAACGTGCGGTCGCCTTCGCCGTCCGGGCGCAGCACCTCGAACTGCCAGCCCTGGGTGGACAGGAGCAGCGTCGTCCGCATGAACGTGCTGTCGGTGCAGAGCGACTTGACCGCCGGGTCGCCGGCGACGCCGTCCGGGTCGGCGCCGGCGGGCAGGTCGCCGACCGCGTACGCCTCCCAGGTGTGCCGGCCGGCGCAGTCGACCCGCTGCGCCCGGATCCCCGGACCGCTGGCGTCGGCCGCGCCGTAGCACTCCAGCTCGTCGGGGCAGCGGCCGCCGGCGATGGGCAGCAGGCAGCCGGGCAGCGCGCCGCCGGCGAGCGACGGGAGCGGGGAGCCGGTGGTCGGGAGTGCGGTGGGGCTGGGCCTGGGATCGGGGCGGCCGCTGACGTACCAGGCGCTCGCGCTCACCACCGCGAGCAGGGCGAGCGCGGCGACGCCGCCGAGGATCCAGTGCAGGCTCCGCCGCCGGCGGCCACCGACGGTCGGCGTGCTGTCGTGGGCCGGTACGAACCCGGGCGCCCGCGGGTAGGTGGGTGGCGGGGGCGGCGGGCCGGCACTCGGGCCGGAAGGGCTGACACCGGGCGAGACCGGGTGGGACGGGGTCGGGGTCGGCGGGGCGTACGAGCGGGAGACGTAGACGCCGCGCGGTGCCGAGGAGGGCGGCGGCTCGGTCAGCGACACCCCGGCCAGCATGTCGCGCAACTGCTCGGCCGAGGGGCGGGACTCCGGCTCGTTGGCCATGCCGTGCCGCAGCACCTCCATCATGGCCGCCGGCACGCCGGGCAGATCGGGGATGGGCTGGCTGAACAGCTCCATCAGCGTGATCAGGCTCGGGTTGCGGTCTTCGCGCCAGCGGGGTGGCTTGCCGCGCATCACCGCGTAGAGGGTGGCGCAGAGCGCGTACACGTCGACGGCGGGCGAGGGCGCGCTGTGGCGAAACATCTCCGGTGGCGCGTACGCCGGGGTGAGCACCTCGAGCGTGACCGAGGAGTCGCGCGCCTCGGCCAGGACCGCCAGGCCGAAGTCGGCGAGTGCGGGCTCGCCGAAGCGAGAGCGGAGGATGTTGGCCGGCTTGACGTCACGGTGCAGTACGCCGAGATGGTGGGCGTCGGAGAGCGCGTCGGCGATCTTCATGCCGACCTCGCGGGCCTCGGCGGGCACGAGCGGGGCGTCGCGCATGCGATCGGCGTACGAGCCCTCGCACAGCTCCATGATCAGGTACGGGTGCTGGTCGGCGGTCACGCCGGCGTCGAAGAGGTCGACCACGTGCGGGTGCGACGACATGCGCCCCGCCGCCCGCGCCTCGCGCAGGAAGCGGCGCTGGTCACGCTCGTTGTCAAGGGTGCGGTTTTCCACCTTGACGGCGACCTCGCGGGCGACCGACTCCTGGATCGCGCGGTAGACGGTGGCGTACCCACCACGGGCAAGCACCGACAATCCGGACAGCCCCGGCACCACCGGCAACGGCAGCGCGCTCGGGGGGCCATCGGTCACGGGTTAGAAGGTACCGAAGACACTCGGCCGAGCCGCTCCCGCACCGCGTCCGCGCCCGCCCGTTCGGCCACCCGTTGCGTCCCGTACGCGTACCGCACGGCGTCATCGGCCGCCACGAGTGCCTCTTCCCGCTGGCCAGCGGCGGCGAGCGACTCTGCGAGCACCTCGGCGGCGACCACGCAGCTGCGCACGTCTTCGGCGGGCACGGCGACCGCCCGGCGGGCCCAGTCGAGCGCCTGGATCCGCTGCCCCTCGGCGAGCAGCGCCGCCGCGTACGCCGCGAGGGCCTGCCGCCGCGAGAAGAGCAGTCCCGGCCCCTTGGCCGCGGTGGCGATCGGCGCCAGCAGCCCGATCGCGGTGGCCGCGTCACCCTCCGCCAGCCGGGCCCGGGCCAGCAGCACCCGCGGGCCGATCTGCGCGGGCGCGAGCGGGTTGTTGGGCTCGACCTTCGTCATCACGGACTGGGCGTCGCGGGCGGCGCCCTCGATGTCGCCGCTGTCGAGCGCCACGAAGCCACGTGCGGTGCCGGCCATCCCGGTCAGCAGCGGGTGCCCGGTGCGCTCCGCGTACGCCAGGGCGTCGGTCAGCAGGTCGGTGGCGTGCTCGAACTCCCCCAGCCCGCGCGCGATCGCCCCGCGCACCACGAGCGCGAAGCCGCGCCCCCAGTCGTCGGCGACCGCGTCGAAGTCGCGGTACGCCCGGCGCGCCCCGCGGTCCGCTTCGGCCAGGTCGCCGAGCTCGGCCGCCGCGAACGCCTCGACGGCGCGCAGCGTGCCCACCGCCCACGCCTCGCCGACCCGCTCGCCGAAGGGCAGGAAGACCCGGGCCAGCCGCCGGGCCTCGGCCAGCCGCCCGGCCAGCAGCCGGGCAAAGGCCGTCGTGCCGCGCAGCCACGCCCGCCCGGTCGGGTCGCCCAGCTCCGCGAAGAGCCGCGCCGCCCGCCCGAGCACCGCGTCCGTGCCGGCGAAGTCACCCCGCGTCGTGGTCACCCAGGCAAGATCTTGCAGCGACCAGGCCTGCCCGAGGCGGTCACCCGAGGCGAGATCCACCTGGTACGCCCCGGCGAAGCGGCTGCTCGCCTGCCCCAGCCGGCCGCGCAGGTAGTCGGCCATGCCCAGCCGCCGCATCGCCTCGGCGCGCGGCCCGGGCAGCCCCGCCTCGGTGGCCACCTGCATCGCCTCCTGCCAGGCCTGCAGCGCGCGGTCGGGCTCGCCGAGCACGCGGTAGGCCCGGCCCATGACCAGGAGTGCGCCGGCCCGTACGGCCGCGTCGTCGCCCGCGTTGGCGGAGAGCTTCTCCGCGTACGCCAGCGCGTCGCCGGACCGGCCGGTCTGAAGCAGCGCCCGGGCCAGCACGAGCCGGTCGGCGCTGGGCAGCCCGTCGCCGGCGAGCCGGACGGAGCGCTCGGCGTACTCGGCGGCCAGCGTCGGCTCGCCCATCGCGAGTGACCGGCGCGCGGCCCGGCCCAGCGCGGCGACGCCCAGCGGTAGGACCGTGCGGGCCACCGCGTCCGGCCGGAGGCTGATCGCGTCGGCGAGCGCGGCGGCCCGCTCGACGTGGTCGGCGATGAAGGCGTCACGGTCGGCCGGTGTCATCCCGCCGAAGCCCCCGACCCGGGCGACCCGGCCGGCCGGGAGCGCGGAGGGTGCCGGTGCGGCCCACTGCGCCAGCGTGGCGTGCCGGTCGGCGAGGTCGGCCTTGCCGATGCCCGCGTAGGCCGCCTCGCGCATCAGCGGGGTGGGGAAGGCGAACCCGTCCCGGGTGCGCCGCAGCATGCGCCGCTGCAGCAGCTCGTCGACGGCCCGTTCCAGCTCGACGGCGGCGACCGCGGTCGGGCGCCCGTCATGGCCGGCCCGCCGCTCGCGCAGCGCCTCCAGCGTCCCCTCGGGCACGTTGTCGCCGATCACGGCCGCGTCGCGGAGCACGGCCCGGGCGTCGGCGGGGAGCGCGTCGATCCGGGCGGCGAGCACCGCGGCGAGGTCGCGGGAGAGCAGCCGGCTGCCGAGCGAGCCGGGTGCCAGCCGCCAGGTGCCGCTGGCCCCGGCGACCGGGGTGAGCGCGCCCCGCTCCATGAGCAGCGTGACCAGCTCGGCCAGGTAGAACGGGTTGCCTTGCGCGGTGGAGAGCAGCCGATCGGTGTCGGCCTGTGGCAGCCGCCCGCCGCGCAGGTACGAGGTGAGCAGCCGGGCCGCGTCGGCGCCGCGCAGCGGGGGCAGCGGGTGCACCTCGGCGTCGGCGACCCGGGTCAGCGCCCCGGCGGTACGGACCAGCTCGGGGCGGCCCAGCAGCAGCACCAGCACCGGGCCGGTGAGGTGCGACAGCGTGACGCCCAGCGCCTCGATCGTCTCCGGCGTCGCGTCGTGCAGGTCGTCGACGATCACCACCAGCGGCACCTCGCCGGCCAGGCCGGTGAGCAGCTGGGCGACCGCGATCGGCGTGGCCTCAACGTCTGGCGCGGCGGTGTCCGGCGTCCACTCCGCCACCCCGGCCGGCACCCCGTGGGCGGTCGGCGTCTCGCCGTACCCCATCAAGGCGAGCAGGAGCTCGACGGCGACCGGCGGCGGGTCGGACCGGAACCGGCCGAGGCGCTGGCCGAGCCTCTTGAGCCTCTCCTCGACGACCGCGCGGGTGACCGCGGTGGCCGCATCGCGCGGCAGGCCGATCGCGGTGCGCACCATGTCGGCGAGCGGAGCCAGCCGGCGGCGCTCGCCGAAGGCGGCGCAGCGGACGGAGAGCACCCGCGCGCCGGTCGTGGCCGTGTACCGCCCGGCGCTCACGTCGTATCCGGAGGCGAACCGCTCCACTTCGGAGGCGAACCGGCTCTTGCCGATGCCGGCCTCGGCGGTCAGCACGAGCACGCGCGGCTCGGCGCTCTCGATCACCTCGGCGAGGCGGCCGGCCACCCGGCCCAGCTCCGCCTCGCGCCCCACGAACGGCGCCTCGTCGCCGACGCCCGAGCGGGTGCCCGGGGCGTCGTGGAGGCCCAGCAGCTCGTACGCCTCGACCGGCTCGCGCTTGCCCTTGAGCCGCAACGGCCGCAGCTCCCGCCACGACGCCACGTGCCGGGTGGCCGACGCGGTGCGGGCGCCGGCGTAGACCGCGCCCACCGCGGCGGCGTCGGCGAGACGCGCGGCGGTGTTGACCGTGTCGCCGATGACCGTGTACTCGATCGCGGCCTGGATGCCGGCGACCACCTCGCCGGTGTTGAGCCCGACCCGCAGGCCGAGGGGCGCGCCGCCGCCCCGCTCGTCGTCGAGCACCCGGCGGACCGCCCGCTGCATGCTCAGCGCGGCCCGGACCGCCCGTTCGGCGTCGTCTTCGTGGGCCACCGGCGCGCCGAAGACCGCCATGATCCCGTCGCCGGTGAGCTTGTCGACGTGCCCGCCGAACGTCTTCACCGCGCCGGCCAGCGCGGCCAGCACGCGGTCGGTGACGGCACCGACACGTTCCGGATCGAGGTCTTCCGACCAAGAGGTGAAGTCGGACAAGTCGCCAAAAAGGACAGTGACCACCCGCCGCTCGGCGGCCGGAAGGGAGGCGGCGGCCGGCAGCGCGGCGCCACAGTTGTGGCAGAAACGCGCGCCAGGCACCGCAACGGTGCCGCACACCGGGCAGGTCACGGTGAGTCCAACCACACCGACCCGGAAGTCGATTCCCCACCGTCGTGTCCGAGGTACGCCAGTTGGGCGCGTACGGACCATTCGGCGGCGGGCCACAGCGACGGGTCCACATCCGCGTAGACCTTCGCCACGACCTCTTGCGCGCTCCCGGCGCCCTCTGATATCGCCTGTCTGACCTGGTCAAGGCGGGCACGGCGGTGGGCCAGGTAGAACCGGGCGGCCGCACCGCAGTCGGCCAGCGCCGGGCCGTGACCGGGCAGGGCCGGCACTCCCTCGTACGTGGAGAGCAGCTCGAGACTCGCCAGGTAGGCCCCGAGGTCGCCGTTGGGCCAGGCCACGACCGTCGTGCCGCGGCCCAGGATCGTGTCGCCGGTGAAGATCACCCGCTCGCCGCCCACCTCGACCAGGAAGCAGACCGAGTCGGCCGTGTGCCCGGGCGTGGGGACGTGCGTGATGTCGAGGCCCCGGGCGTCGTCGCCGGCCCCCGTGATCTCCACGAACCGGGGGAGCCCCTCGACGTGGTCGGGGTGGCCGTGGGTGCCGAGCACGGCGCCGACCGGCCCCGTCGCCGCGACCGCGCGCAGGTGCCCCTCGTCGAGCGGGCCCGGGTCGATCACGACCGAGCGCTCGGCGCCGGACGCGCGCAGCACCCAGGTGTTGGTGCCGTCGAGCGTCATCGGCCCCGGGTTGGGGGCGCGCACCAGCGTGACCCACTCCGGCAACCGGTCGGCCAGCGCCGCCGCGGGCGCGGTGACATGCCCCACCATGCCAGCGATCGTACGACTCAGGGGTGACACCGCGGGCTTTTCACTCAGGTAGCACTCAGCCTCGACTACTTACATCCGTGCCGCGCGTGTCACCGCTCAGCCGCCACGGGTGGTGCCCAGGCGCCACCGGGTGGTGCTCAGGCAACCTCGACGATGACCTCGACCTCGACCGGAGCGCCCAGCGGAAGCTCCGCCACGCCCACCGCGCTGCGCGCGTGCTGGCCCGCCTCGCCGAAGACCGCGCCGAAGAGCTCGGAGGCGCCGTTGATCACGCCGGGCTGGCCGGTGAACCCCTCGGCCGAGGCGACGAAGCCGGTCAGCTTGACCACCTTGACCACGTTTTCCAGGCCGACGAGGGAGTCGATCGCCGCGAGCGCGTTGAGTGCGCACCGCTCGGCCAGGTCCTTGCCCTGCTCCGGGGAGACGCCCCCGCCCACCTTGCCGGTGGCCAGCAGCTTGCCCTCGGCGATCGGCACCTGGCCGGAGACGTACACGTGCTTGCCCGACTGCACCGCGGGCACGTATGCGGCCACCGGCGGGACGACCTCCGGCAGCGTCAGGCCGAGCTCGGCCAGCTTCGCGTACGGGTCGTTCACGTCAGGCCGCCTTCGGCCGCTTGAGGTACGCGACGAGCTGCTCCGGGTTGGGACCCGGAACGACGGCCACCAACTCCCAGCCGTCCTCACCCCAGTTGTCGAGGATCTGCTTGGTGGCGTGGACCAGCAGCGGCACGGTGGCGTACTCCCACTTCTGCATGCCGGCACCCTAACCGGCACGCTCGTGGCGCTCGCCGTTGGGCCGGTACGCGGCAAGCGGGTCTTCGATCGTTCGCCACCGGGCGCTACCCTGACGGGCACACTGCGACCGTGGGCCTGGGGGATACCAATGACGCAACCGCCTAACGGTGGTGCCGGCGAGCAGCAGGAGGGTTCGGCGCCCGGTTATCCGGCGCCCGTCGACCCGTTCGCCGCCGCGCCCACCGACCCGCCACCACCGGCGGAGCAGCCGGCCGTGCCACCGCCGCCGGCGCACCCGATCGTTCCGCCGCCGCCCGCCCAGCCGGTGCCGCCGCAGCAGCCGGGCTACCCGCCACCGGCGTACACGACGCCCGGCGCCGCGCCCGGTTACCCGCCGGCGCCCGGTTACCCGCCGCCGGCCCAGCCGGGCTACCCACCCACCCAGGCCGGTTATCCGCCGCCCCCGCCCGGCTACGCCCCGCCCCAGCCCGGCCTGCCCGCGCAGCAGCCCGGCTACGCGCCGCCGATGCCCGGCCAGCCCGTGCCGGGTCAGCCCGTGTCCGGGCAGCCGATCTCCGGGCAGCCCGCCTACCCGCCGCCGCCTGGCCAGCCGGCGTACGCGCCGCCCCCGCCCGAGCAGCCCGGCTATCCCCCGCAGGTGCCCGGCCAGCCCTACCCGGCGCCGGTCTCCGGCGGGCCGTACGCGCCGCCGATCTCGGCCCAGCCCTTCCCGGGGCAGCCCACGTCCGGCCAGCCGGGCTTCCCGACCGACCCGGCGTACGCGCAGCCCGGCTACCCGGGATACCCCGGCGCGCCGGCCCCGGAGCGCAAGAAGTCGCGGACGCCCCTGATCCTCGCGGTCGTGGCGGTGGTCGTCGTGCTGCTCTGCGGCGGCGGCGTGACAGCGGGTTTCCTGCTCATGCGCAACACCGAGCCCAACGACGGGGCCGCCGAGCCGGTGGCCGCCGTGCAGGACTTCCTCAAGGCGGTCTACAACGACCAGGACGCCACCAAGGCCAACGACCTGGTCTGCGCCGAGGCCCGCGACGAGGAGGCGCTGACCACGAAGGTCGACGAGGTCAAGGCGAACGCCACGAAGTACAAGAACCCGCGGTACAAGTGGGACGAGCCGAAGGTGGACAGCCAGGAGGCGGAGAGCGCGACCGTCTCGGTCAAGGTCACCATGACCACCCAGGACGAAAAGGTCGCCGAGCAGCAGTTCCAGTTCACCGTCGTGCAAAAGACCGGCTGGTTCGTCTGCGAGATCGGCGGCTGACCCCGCCGGCCGCACCGCGGACTACGCTCGGAGCGTGCGGGCGAGTGAGCAGATCCCCGGCCAGGTCAATCCGGCCTGGCCGGCGCGTCTCCATGTCGTGACGGGCAAGGGCGGCACCGGCAAGACCACGGTCGCCGCCGCCCTGGCGCTCGGGCTGGCAGCCGGCGGGCGCCGCACGCTCCTGGTCGAGGTCGAGGGGCGGCAGGGCATCGCCGAGCTGTTCGGGCTCGGCCCGCTGCCGTACGAGGAGCGCCGGGTCGCCGGCACCCCGGACGGCGGCGAGGTGCGGGCGCTCGCGGTCGACGCCGAGCTGGCCCTGCTCGAATACCTGGACATGTTCTACAAGCTCGGCGCGGCCGGGCGGGCGCTGCGCAAGTTCGGCGCGATCGACTTCGCCACCACGATCGCCCCCGGCCTACGTGACGTGCTGCTCACCGGCAAGGTCAAGGAGGCCACGACCCGCACCGTCGACCGCCGCCGGGTGTACCACGCGGTCGTGCTCGACGCCCCGCCCACCGGCCGGATCGGCCGCTTTCTCAACGTGACCGCCGAGACCGCCCGGCTGGCCAAGGTCGGCCCGATCAAGACCCAGAGCGAAAACGTGGCCACCCTCCTCCGCTCGCCGATGACCGCCGTGCACGTGGTCACGCTGCTGGAGGAGATGCCGGTACAGGAGACGGTCGACGCGATCGCCGACCTCGACGCCCTCGGCATCCCGATCGGCAAGGTCATCGTCAACGCGACCCGCCCGCCCCTGCTCACCGGCACCAAGGTCAACCAGGCGGAGCTGCGCCGAGGGCTGGCCGCGGCCGGGCTCGCCACCGACCGGGCCACGGTCTCCGGCCTGTACGCCGAGGCGAAGGCATACCTCACCCGCCACGAGCTGGAGGAGTCGCTCCGGGTGGAGCTCGCCGAGCTGGGCGAGCCGATGGTGGAGCTGCCCCTCCTGCCTGGCGGGGTCGACCGCGCCGCGTTGGACACCCTGGCGGCTGAGTTACTCGGCACGCAGTGAGCCGGCCCGGATACGCTCGGTCGGTGTCTTCCGATCACGCGGGCCGGCGGCTGGACGTGGACCGCATCCTTGCCGACCCCGGCGTGCGGATCGTCGTCTGCTGTGGCTCGGGCGGGGTCGGTAAGACCACCACGGCGGCCGCGCTCGCGCTCCGGGCCGCCGAGCGCCACGGGCGGCGCACCGTCGTACTCACGATCGACCCGGCCCGCCGGCTCGCCCAGTCGCTCGGGCTGACCGAGCTCGACAACACGCCGCGGCAGGTCAAGGGCATCGAAGCGGACGAGAGCGGCGGCGAGCTGCACGCCATGATGCTCGACATGAAGCGGACGTTCGACGAGGTCGTGCTCGCGCACACCGACCCGACCCGGGCCGCCGAGATCTTCGCCAACCCCTTCTACCAGGCCATGAGCTCGACGTTCTCCGGGACCCAGGAGTACATGGCGATGGAAAAGCTGGGCCAGCTGCACGCCCGCGGCGAGTGGGACCTGATCGTGGTGGATACCCCGCCGTCCCGCTCGGCCCTCGACTTCCTCGACGCGCCCGCGCGCCTGTCCCGCTTTCTCGACGGCCGCATGCTGCGCCTGCTGCTGGCGCCCGCCCGAGCCGGCGGACGCAGCATGTTCAGCCTGGTCACGGCCTCTTTCGGGATGTTTTCCCGGGTCGTGCAGAAGGTGCTCGGCGCCCAACTGCTGACCGACCTGTCCGGCTTCGTGGCGGCGCTCGACTCGATGTTCGGCGGCTTCCGCCAGCGCGCCGAGCAGACGTACCGCATCCTCCAGGCCCGCGAGACGGCGTTTCTGCTGGTCGCGGCGCCGGAGCCGGACGCGGTCCGGGAGGCCGCCTACTTCGCCGGGCGGCTCGGCGAGGAGCGCATGCCGCTCGCGGGGCTGGTGCTCAACCGGGTGCACCGTACGACCGCCGAGGGGCTGTCCGCGGAGCGCAGCCGGGCCGCCGCGGAGGAGCTGGAACGGAGCGGCGGCTTCGGCGCCGCCGCGGACGCGCTGCGGGTGCACGCCGCGCTGGCCGAGCAGGCGACCCGGGAACGGCGGGTGGCGGCCGTCTTCACCGACGCTTACCCCGCCGTGCCGACGGTCGAAGTCGCGGCGCAGCCCGCCGACGTCCACGACGTCGACGGGCTGCGTACGGTAGGTGACGCTCTCAGCCAGCCGTGACCAGCACCTTTTCCTTGTCGCGCAGTGCCGCCTCGAACATCTTCCGCCAGCTGTCCACCTGCGGGTGCCGGCGCAGCAGCGCCCGCCGCTCGCGCTCGGTCATGCCACCCCACACACCGAACTCGATCCGGTTGTCGAGCGCGTCGGCGAGGCACTCGTAACGCACCGGGCAGCTGCGGCAGATCCGCTTAGCTACGTTCTGTTCGGCGCCCTGTACGAACAGCGCGTCAGGGTCGCCGCTCTGGCATGCAGCCATGCTCGGCCAGTCTGTGATCATCCCCATCAGTCCACGTCCCCCCTTGCAGTCCGCTTCCCCGACCCGTGCCCGGCCGGATTCCCCCCGGCCACCCGCTGGCACTCCCCCCGAGCCCCAGCGAGTGACGTGCAGTACTCGCCGGACCATCATGCTCTGTAGTCGTCCGATTACGCAACGTTGTCTGGCAAATCCATCAAAACCCAGACGGTCCACCCGTTTCCAGGCGGCCGAGATTAGGCTTACCCGGCGGCGATCTGCGAAAACGCGAGCCAAGTGTCCCGCACGTGGGTCAGGCTCAACATCGGCAGAACGCATCCGCACGCAGGGGGTCATGCGTCTAGCACAACGAGGCCGGTGCCCGCAGGACATGCCCGAAAGTCCGACAAGTTTCAGCGTCGGGTGGGTGATACGACGCGGGACGGCCCATCGTTGCGAGGTCCCGTACCCTGACGAGGTGACCTGGATGCGGAAGCGTGATCACAACATTTTTGCGAACGCCGCATCGCTGCTGATCTGCGGGCTCCTGGCGGGTGTGGTTGTGGCCGCCGCGGCCTTCCCCGCGGTTGCGATGTCGGGCCTGGCGGCCAAGGCTGGGGCGGAGACCTTCGACCGGCTGCCCAGCGAGCTGACCGTCAAGCGGTCGCCGCAGATGACATACGTCTACGCCTCCGACGGCAAGACGCTGATCGCCACGATGTACGACGAAAACCGGCGTGACGTCCCGCTCAAGGACGTCTCGCCGATCATGCAGGAAGCGATCATCGCGGCCGAGGACCACACCTTCCGTACCCACAACGGCGTCGACGCCAAGGGCATCGCCCGCGCGTTCGTCGCCAATAACCAGGCCGGCAGCACCACCCAGGGCGCATCCACGCTGACCATGCAGCTCGTCCGCATGCTGATCGCGTACTCGGCGACCCACCCGCAGGACGTCGTCGCCGCCACCGAAGACACCAACGCCCGCAAGTTCCGCGAGATGAAGTACGCGCTCCAGCTCGACAAGGAAATGACCAAGGACGAGATCCTGGAGCGCTACCTCAACATCGCTCCCTTCGGCCGCGGGGCGTACGGGATCTTCGCCGCCAGCCAGGTCTACTTCAGCAAGCACCCCCGTGACCTCAAGATCGAAGAGGCCGCGCTGCTCGCCGGCATGGTGAAGGCCCCGTCAGCGTTCGACCCCACGACCCCGGCGGGCAAGCCGCAGGCCCTCGACCGGCGCAACTACGTGATCGACAACATGGTCGAGATCAAGGCGATCACACCCGAGCAGGCCGCCGCCGCCAAGGCCGAGCCGCTCGCCGTCAAGGACAAGCGCACGCCGAACGGGTGCGTCGCCACCAGCAAAAACCACTGGGGCTTCTTCTGCGACTTCTTCTACCGCTGGTGGATGGAGCAGGAGACGTTCGGCGCGACGTCGTACGACCGGGAACGGCGGCTCAAGAGCGGCGGCTACCGCATCGTCACCACGCTGGACGTCAAGGCCCAGGCGGTGGCCAAGGCCAACATCGACAAGCACCTAAAACCCACCAACAAGAACGCGTTGATGCTCGCCGCCGTCGAGCCGGGCAGCGGGCGGGTGCGCGCGCTCGCGGTCAACCGGGTATTCAAGCTCGACGACCCCGCCAAGCCGCAAAACAAGATCTCGTCCAACCCGGCAAAGGCCCGAAAGGGCATCCGCGGCACGTACCCCAACACCACCAACCCGCTGCTCACCGGCGGTGGTGACATCCACGGCTACCAGTTCGGGTCGACCTTCAAGATGTTTACGATGGTGGCCGCGCTGGAGCGGGGCTACCCGCTCGAGACCACGATCAACACGGTCTCGCCATACCCGTCGAAGTACATCATCGACTCGAGTTCGCCCGCGGCCTGCAAGGGCACCAACAAATACTGCCCGGAGAACGCCGGTCGCAAGGGCTACGGCCCGATGAACATGTGGTCCGCGTTCGGCCAGTCGATCAACACGTACTTCGTGCCGCTGGAGGAGCGCGCCGGCGCGGCCAACGTGGTCGACACCGCCAAGAAGATGGGCATCCAGTTCCGGGCCAGCAGCGACGCCGCGCTCGCCAACAACCGGGCGGCCGCCGACCAGTGGGGCGCGTTCACCCTCGGCGTCTCCTCGGCCACCCCGCTGGAGATGGCCAACGCGTACGCCACGCTGGCGGCCGACGGCAAGTACTGCGAGCCGATCCCGGTGCAGGAGATCGTCGACCAGGACGGCAACAAGCTCGACATCGCCAACCCGCGCTGCGAGCAGCGGATCAAGGCCGACGCGGCGCGCGCCGCGGTCGACGCGGCCCGCTGCCCGGTGGGTGACCGGTCTGCGACGTCGAAGTGCAAGGGTGCGACGGCTGGGCGGGCGCGCGACATCGTCGGCAAGCCGATCATGGGTAAGAGCGGCACCACCGACAGCGCCAAGACCGCGTCGCTGATCGTCGGCACCAAGCAGCTCATGGTGGCCGGCATCATCGCCGACCCCGACTGGGCTCAGACCAGCACGCACTTCACGCACGACGAGGTCAACGACGCCGTGTGGAGCACCGTCCGCGACGCGATGAAGGGCAAGCCGTCGCAGCAGTTCACACCCCCCAACGGCAAGATCGTGGAGGGTGACCAGCGGTCGATCCCGGACGTCAAGTGCAAGACGATCGACGAGGCCCGCAGCCGGCTCAAGTCGGCCGGCTTCGAGGTCTTCGTCGACCCCACGCCGATCGACTCGCCCTGCCCCGCGGGCACCGCCGCCGGCACCAGCCCCGACGGTCGCACGATCAAGGGGGGCATCGTGAGCGTCCAGGTGAGCAACGGCAAGGGCGCGCAGCCCGGCACCCCGGGCAGTCCGCCGACCCGAGGTCCGGGCGGACGGCCGATCTTCCCGCCACCGAGAGACTAGGGCCTATCTGGTGGGTCTTGTGGGTGCGAGGCGAGGCCGAGGCGGCGGTCCGGTGGTGCCGGAGCGGGCGTCGTGGGGCTCAGGCCTCCCGGCGCCCGTCCGCCATATCGCCCGGTCGTGCCGTCAGCCGGCCAGCTGGCGGCGTACCTCGGCGGCCACCCGACCGCCCTCGGCCCGGCCCGCCACCGCGGCCTGTGCCGCCTTCATGGCCGGGCCCATCTGCGCCATCCCGCTGAACCCGCCGGCGGCGAGCGCCCCGGCGACCAGCTCGGCCAGCTCCTCGTCGGCGAGCTGCTTGGGCAGGTAGCGGGCCAGCACGTCACCCTCGGCCGTCTCTTTCGCGGCCTGCTCGGCGCGGCCGGCGCCAGCGAACGCGACGGCGGCCTCGCGGCGCTTCTTCGCCTCCTTGGTGAGCACCGCGAGCACCTCCTCGTCGGACAGCTCGCGCTTGGTGTCGCCCGCGACCTCGGCGTTGCCGACGGCGGCCAGCGCCATCCGCAGGGTGGATGTGGTGACCTCGTCACGCGCCTTCAGCGCGGCGCGCATGTCGGTCGTGAGGGTGTCCTTGAGCGAGCCCATGGTGGGTCAAACTACCCTGGTCGGCATGCGGAAGCGCACACTGCTCGGACTCGCCGCGGGCACGGCCGCCGCCGGCGCCGCCACGCTGGCCTACGCCTCGCTCGTCGAGCGCAACATCTTCACCCTGCGGCGGTACGACGTGCCGGTGCTCGCGCTGGACGCCGAGCCGCTGCGCGTCCTCCACCTGTCCGACCTGCACATGATGCCCGGCCAGCGGCGCAAGCAGGAGTGGGTGGCCGCCCTCGCCGGCACCGACCCCGACCTGGTCGTGGTGACCGGCGACAACATGGCCCACCCCGATGCCGTACCGGGCGTGCTCCACGCGCTACAGCCGCTGTTCGACTACCCGGGCGCCTTCGTCTTCGGCTCGAACGACTACACCGGCCCCGTCATGAAAAACCCGTTCAGCTACTTCAACCGGCACGAGCGCACCTCCCGCCGCCGCCACGGCGCCGAGCTCCCCGCTGACGACCTGCGCGACCTGCTCGTGGGCCACGGCTGGGCCGACCTCAACAACGCCCGTACCACGCTCAAGGCCGGCGGCCGCCTCATCGAGCTGGTTGGCGTCGACGACCCCCACATCGAACGCGACGACTACCCCTCGGTCGCCGGCGCCGCCTCGGCCGACGCCGGCGTACGGCTGGGCCTGACCCACTCGCCCGAGCCGTTCATCCTGGACGCCATGGCCGCCGACGGCTTCGACCTCCTGCTGGCCGGCCACACCCACGGCGGCCAGGTCCGCGTCCCGTTCGTGGGCGCGCTGGTCACCAACTGCGACCTCCCCCGCTCGATGGCGCGCGGCCTCTTCCGCTGGCCCGGCTCGGACGCCTGGCTCCACGTCTCGGCGGGGCTGGGCACCCACCCGACGGCCCCGGTCCGCTTCGCCTGCCCACCCGAGGCATCGCTGCTGACACTCATCCCGCGCTGACCGGATACCGAGTTTGTCCGGCTGAGGCCGTGGGCTACTATTACGCGGGCACTGCCTCGGGGTGTGGCGCAGTTTGGTAGCGCGCTTCGTTCGGGACGAAGAGGTCGTCGGTTCAAATCCGGCCACCCCGACAGAGAAACGCCAGGTCAGGACCGATCTGCCATACGGGAGATCGGTCCTGACGTCACTCTCCCAGGTGATCGGGGCGAAATCTGGGAGACGATCTTCAAGGCGGCCCGAAACGGGCCGCTCGCGCCGCCGCCTGGGCGCGCGCCCGCCGCTTAGCTGTCGCACGCGGCGGGACACGCCTAACGCCCGTCGGCTGGCGCGAAGATGCGAAACCCCGGGCCGCCAAGACTTCGACGGTTCCCGGGTGTTGATGTTGATGGGCCGGCAGCCGGCCGGGCGCCGCGCCGAGCTGGACGCGGCGAAGCCGCGTGGTTGCGGCCGTGGCGCGACTCGCTGCCGGTCGTGGCGGGGCCGGCAGCGCGAAGTGTGCGGGGCCGCCCCTCCAAGGCCAAGGGCGCTGCGCGTCGCAAGCGACGGCCGCAAGCGGCCGCCCTTGACCTTGGAGCCTCTGCGACCCCTGGGCCGGCTATCGCCGGCAGGCCAGGGGCCTGCCCGAGGTTGCTCGCGCCGCCGGCCCCACCACGACCTTCGTGACAAACTGGCCAGGCCCCGCCAGCCGTCGGCCTCCGGGTTGTCAATGTCCACTTGGCGTGAAAACTCCCGGATGCCGATTTGCCATAACCAATGAAGCCAGGCGACTGGGCGTTAGACGCGCGTCAGGATCCTCGAATTCTCTGTTTGATTATCCGCAGGATCTCCCTGCGAGCACCTGGTGCTTTCCTCTGGCTCGAAAGGTCATCGCGAAGGCGATACATATTCTTCTTTCTACCCTCCGCCTGACCTTCTCTTTGTTGACTCAATAGTTCATCGAATTCTTTGGCGGCCGTTGCGAGCACCTCGTCTCGCTTAGGCTCATCTAAGTCGGACAGGTCGTAGGTTTGGTTCCATTGCTCGGCAAGCTCAGCTTCCGAGAAAGGTCCTGCGCAAGCGGCGACCAGATCGCCCGTACGTGGCGGAAACCGCGTATCTGAGAAGTTCATACGTTGGTGTAGATATGCGACTCCTTCCTCCGATAGGCAGGCGATTCGTTTGTCGAGATGCATGGCCGATGTCTCCACGCGCCCACGCAGCTCAAATACCGCAGCGTACGAATCCTCCGGGTTTACCATCTCGTCATCGGAACCTCTCTCGTAGAGGTTTGGAAGTGGCATTACGTCGTAATGGCCCTTCCACCCAGAGAGTTCGATAGCTGCGTACTTGATGACTCGAAGTGCTTGCAGTGCTTCTCGGAGCTTATAACCGTCCCTCATACTGCATGGATGCGATACAACCATTGCCAGCCGTGCCTCGTCGCCGTCCGTTGCTTCTACGCCCGGAATGTCCACGTCCTCGAAGACATCGCCAGTCATGATGGGTCGCAGAAGAGTGACGTCTGAGCTCCGCGCGATATATAGCTCGCTGATCGCTCTAGGCGTCTCCAACGGATCAGTCACACTAACTCCCCACTGGCACGATGGAAATGGAGCCATCCTCACCGCGGACAAGCGTCGTATTGCTAGCAGATTGCGTCGCCGATGTACCGATCTTATGCAACAGATCATCCAGCCCGATGTGGTTATCTGCGTAGGATAGCAACGGTACTGCAAGTCCTGCCGTGTAGATCGACGCCTTTGTTATCGATCGATCGATCCCAGATTCGATCGGCGTCGCGAGCCAAGCAGCTGGATCAGTCACTCCACCCTGATCCTCAAGGAGCTTCATGTAGGCTGCGAGCTGGCCGAGTGCGTAGAGGCGCTGTGTTGAGATGTCACCCCCGTTGCGCCATTTCCGAATCGCTGGCACGCTGACCTTAATCAGCCTGGCGATGTCACTCCAGCCTAGGCCGTATCCTTCTGTGAGCTCCACCAAGAGAGCCTGAAGGCCGCCCTTAAGCCTCTTGTCGGTTTCCACGTCCCACAACTGTCGCAGCAAGGCTTCATGCTTTTGAGCGGCGTCGAGCGTTACCATGCCTGCCTCATCGCGATCGGCGGCAGCACGCTTCGTGGCCTGGCTAATGGCGGTCGGGTGGTCAGCCGGTTCATTGCTGCGAAGTACGTTGCTGACGTTGGTTCGCGTCATGGAGTCCTCGAAATGCGAGATGTCAGGCACCTCTATCCCCTGCCCTCTCCGCGCCTTCTTCCGTCTCGGAAGGAGGAACCCTAAGTACTTCTTCGCGAAGTCTTTCAGTGATGCTCCAGTTGAAAACCGCCTCAACGGCGTCGTGTAGGCGATCGACCACATCTAATACCTCCTTCCGCGTGGCCGCTACGGGAGACTTCGCTGTACCACTAACAAAGCTGTCGATGTCCAGTATGAAACAAGGGCCATCGATTTCCTTCAGTTGAAGCACGTCATCGGGCTCTAGGGGTGAGTCAGGCAGAGGTCCGTAGTGTGCGTACGTGTGTTCGGGCCCAGACAGTGAGTGGAACCCGAGGCCAGCTTGCAGGTACGACGCAGAGTAGCCTACCGGATGATCATTCAAAGGGGAAAGAAGGCATGGATTGACATATGGTCTCCAGTCCAAGATCCGACTAGCGCCGGGTACCCTGATCTCATTGATGTACCGAAGGCCAAGTCGTGTCGGGGATGCCCAAGGCACGGACTCCAAGGCCAACAGCACCGAATCGATGCACTTCCTCAAGCCGCCATACGATACGTACGCTGTAGTTTCGACCGTTACGCCGTTATAGCGTAGGGTAACTGCCCAATCGCGATCCACGTTGGACCTACGTAGCACCAAGTCGTTCTCGTGTACGGGCAGCTGCGCGTCATCGCCTTCCCTTACGAACGACTCCACGTTCGGCAGGTCGGACGTCAACCCCTCCTCGAAGGCGTCCCACACTGGACGTGTTGCGATTCTCCGACGGACAGGGAACCGTAGTTCGAAGGAAACTAAGCGCACTGGTGGGTTTGGGAAGTTTTCCCATTCTGTCATATATACTCCCGGGGACGAGCCTGGCCTCTAACCAGAAGTGTAACCCGAACTGTAACCGTGGTACAGTGCGTTTGGTTGCGACACCTCGAACGATTGTCCCGTTTTGACCAAGATCTGACAGTCTGCCGGGACTGCGGAGACTGTGCCTGCTCGTGTTCCTGGGCACCGGCTGCGAGGATCTGACTCGTCGTACGCCTCTTGGTCCGCAGGTCGTCGCGGGCCACAGCGTGGGCCGACGGCCATACCCGAGGTGTTGATACGTCCGTGGGGATGCCGAGGCTGCCAGCATGACAACGAGGATTTCCATTGAACACCACATCATGGGTGGCGCGCGCCATGCGTCGCTGCCACAGGGCAGACCCGGCTACATCGTTCCTAAACCGGATGCCCTGGTAAGGCTCACACCTGAGATCAAGAAGTGCCAGCCACGCCAGGCCGCGAGTTGGGAGAGAATTGGGAGACGATCTTGCAGCACAACCCCACTCAGGGTGCAAGCGGACCGATGAAGACCAGCTATGTAGCCAGCTCAACGCCCATGTCCGCCGGCACCTCCTAGAAGTTGACCTTGTTCGGGACGAAGAGGTCGTCGGTTCAAATCCGGCCACCCCGACAGAGCAAGCCAGAGTAGGGCCATCTTCATTGGTGAAGGTGGCCCTTCTGCATCAGTGGGTTAGGGGACTCGGCCGTCCAGGGCGGCTTCCAGGCGCGACGTGAAGTCGTCGGGGAGTTCGCCGTCGTTGTCCAATGCCTCGTTGACGCCCTGCCGGAAGGTCCGGCTGAACTGGGCGTAGTGCGGCGTCACCGGGCGCGGGCGGGCCACCCTCAGCGCGGACAGCAGGGTCTTGGCGTACGGGTACCGCTGGTTGACGCTGTCGTCGTGATAGACCAGCTCGCGGGTCGCGGCGAAGCCGCCGCGTTCGAAGAGGATCTGCTGGCTGCGCGGGCTGGTCAGAAACTGGATCAGGGCCTTGGCGGCCGCCGGCTGGTCAGTGCTGCTGGCAATCGCGAGGTTTTGCCCGCCGAGCACGCTCGGGCCCGGGAGCGGCACCACGTCGTACTCGATGGTCTTGTTTTCGGTGGTGGTGTCGAGGTCGCGGAGGGCGAGCGGCCAGTTGCGCATGAAGAGCAGGCGCCCCTCGCGGAAGGTCTGGGTCGTCTCGGCCTCGTGGTATGTGCGGGCGTCGCGGTCGATGACCTGCGGGTTTGTCTGCGCCAGCCCGGTGGCGAGGCGGCGCAGGCCCGCGCGGGCCTCGGGTGAGTCGATGACCACGTTTCCGCCGTGGTCGACGACGTCGCCGCCCTCGGCCCAGATCGCTTCCAGCGCGTTGACCGTGAGGCCCTCGTAGTCGGCGAGCTGGCCCGCGTATCCGGCGGCGGGCTGCCTGTCGTCGGGGATCGCGTCGAACGCCTTGGTGATGTCGCTCGTCAGCTGCGGCCAACCCGTGGGCGGCTGGAAGTCTCCGACCAGGTCGGAACGGTAATAGAGCAGGCCCGCATTCGTGTAGAAAGGCAGCGCCCACAGTTTTCCGCCCCAGCGGCAGGTCTCCAGCGGCTGCGCGAGAAAGCCCTCCAGCTCCTCGCCGGACACCGGCATCTCGCGGATGAAACCGCGGTCGGCGAATTCGGCGACCCACGGTACGTCGAGGCTGAATATGTCGACGTCGCTGCTGCTCGCCTCGGCCTGCCCGACGATCTCGCTGTAGTGGTCGTCGGCGACGCCCTGGAGCGCCCGAAACTCCGCCTTGTGCTCGGGGTGCGTGGCATTCCACTGCCGCACGAGTGCGAGCTGCTGCTCGCCGATGCTCTCGTCGAAGCTGCTGAGGATGACGATCGTCCCCTCCTCCAGCGCCTCGCGGCCAGGGCGGTCGATCAGGTAGTTGGCGCCGACCACCGCGAAGACGGTGCCCGCGGCCAGACCGGCGGCGAAGCCGGACCAACCCCAGGCACGGCGTACACCGCCCCACGCCCAGCCGATGCGCGACATGTCAGGGCCCTCCCCACAGCGACCTGAAGAGGTCTTCCAGCACCTTGTCCGTCCCCCTGACCTCCGCGTCGAAGCAGGCCCCGCCCGTGCCGTCGGCCAGGTCGGCCAGCCCTTGGCGGGCGCAGCTCGCCGCGCCGACGGCGAGGACGAAGACACGTACCCGCCGGTCGCGGGCCTCCTCCCGGAGCGGGCCCTCGGTGAGGGCCGCGTCCTGGTCCTGGCCGTCGGTGAGGATGACCACCGCGGCCGAACGGGTGTCGTCGCTCGCGCCCACCGCCCGGACGGCCTGCTGGACCGCCGGGCGAAGCGGGGTGGGACCGCCGGGTCGCACGGTGGCCAGCGCGTGGGCAGCGGCGTCACGGCGGGCTGGCGGGCTGGCCGGGCCGATGGGCACGAGCGAGCGTACGGCACCGGGCGCGCCCGGGTAGACCCACAGGCCGAACTCGTCGCGTTCCCCCAGATAGGACAGTGCGCTCTGGACACCGGCGGCCGCCACCCCGAAGCGCGTCGTGCTGGCACCGGGAACAGCGAGCCCCATCGAGCCGGAGGCGTCGAGCATCAGCAGCACCCGACTGTGCCGGACCGCGCGCCGCTGGGCGGCCAGCACGGCCTCGACGGCCGGCTCGGCCGGCAGGGCCCGGGCCTTTGGCGTGGCACCCAGCCCCGGCACCGCGCCGAAGCGCTGGCTGACCGGCTCGCTGATGGTCGTCCGCTGTGGACGGAGGCCCAGGCTCAGCAGGACGGACCGGCCGCCGGACGACTTCAGCCAGGCGGTGAACCCGTCCGCCGCCGCCCGCTGGGCCGGCGAGGTGTCGGCCCACCGGATCGCCACCACCGGATGGTCCAGCGTGAACGTGTCGGACGGGTAGAACGCGGTCAGGATCTGCTCCTCCGGCAGCGGCGTCCCGGCCGATGCGCACCGCCCGCCGAGCCCGGCGCCCTGGTTGAACCGCACCATCGCCTGCTCGGTGACGATCACCGCAGTCGGCGACGTGCCCTCGCGGCGGTGCTGGCAGAGCAGGCTCGACTCGGTGCCCGGCGGGTAGTGCCCCGCGTCGAGGCCGCGCGCGAGCTGCTGCTCGACGGCCCGGGTCCGCGCGATAGGCGCGATCCGGTCGGGGTGGCCCTCGTCCGTGTACAGCGCGACGGTGGCGAGCCGCCCCACCGTGGAGGCGACCGGGTCAGGGCGGGCGAGGCCCCAGCCCCGCTCGTCCGCCATCGCGATCAGCTCGGACCAGGTCCGGCCGTGGCGCGCGCCGTCGACCTCGCGCGCCGCGGCGCCGGCGGGCACGGCCAGGACGATCGCCGACGAGGCCACCACCGTCGTGGTCACCCCGACGAGACGGTCCGTGGAACCGGCGAGAGCCTCGCTCGCGTACAAAGTGGAGTCTGGCAGCCACAGGTCGGGCCGGGGATAGGCGCCGCCGTCCACATTGGGCCAGCCGTTGAGCAGCCGCTCGCGGGCCTCGTCGGGCGGCTCGGCGTAGACGTGCATCCGTACCGCGGGGCAGCCGTGGTGGTCGCGCGCGGTGTGCCGCTGGTACTCGTCCGCGAGGTATCTGATCGGCTCGACGCCCTCCGGAGTGGCGAGCACGCGCAGCATCGTGGGGTGGTCGCAGCCGGACCACCACACGTCGGTCGCCTCGGCCCAGCCGCCCGCGCGCGGGCCCACGGCCCAGACCAGGGTTCCGGTGATCAGCACGGCCAGCCCGCCCAGCACGACGGTGCGCCGGATCCGAAACCGTGGTCGCGCCGGGTCTTTGGGGCGCGGCTTGCCGGCGCTGACGAACCCGGTCGTGGAAAAGACCAGGATCACCGCGCCGATGATCAGAGCGACCCACCGGAACGGGTTGGACGGAGTGCCGGTCGAAATCGTGACCGCGACCGTCGCCAGGACCCCGGCGAACAAATAGAGGGCCCGCTTGAGCGGAGGAGGCGGGTCGGCGGGCAACCACTGCTCCTCTCCGCGAGGCCGCGATCATGATCGACCGATGTCACCGCCCGGCAACAGCGGAAACATCGCCGCAAAGGATAGCCCAATATCGCAACCGACCGGTCCGCCGCGAAAATCGCTATTGACGCTGGTCAAGGCCGATTTTGAGAGCCGCTCGTCCTGGCACACGTCGAGGGCGACGCCACGGGGCCAAGGACGCGTGGTCAGCGGGTGGCCATCTCGGCGGCGAGCAGCTCGGCGATCTGGGCGGTGTTGAGCGCGGCGCCCTTGCGCAGGTTGTCGCCGGTGACGAAGAGGTCGAGCGAGCGGGGGTCGTCCATCGAGCGGCGCAGCCGTCCCACCCACGACGGGTCGGTGCCCACGGCGTCGATCGGCATCGGAAACTCGCCCGCCGCCGGATCGTCGACCAGGATCACGCCGGGCGCGTTGCGCAGCGCCTCGCGGGCGCCCTCGGCGTCGACCTCGGTGCCGAAGACCGCGTGGACGGCCACCGAGTGCCCGGTCACGACCGGCACCCGGACGCAGGTGGCGGAGACCTTGAGGTCGGGCAGGCCGAGGATCTTGCGGGACTCGTTGCGGATCTTCAGCTCCTCGGAGGACCAGCCGGCCTCCTTGAGCGAGCCGGCCCATGGCACCACGTTGAGCGCGAGCGGCGCCGGGAACGGCCCGAGGTCGTCGCCGACCGCCTGCCGCACGTTGCCCGGGCGCCCGCCGAGCAGGCGATCGCCCGCGACCTTGGCGAGCTGGTCGTGCAGCGTGTCGACGCCGGCCTGGCCAGCACCCGAGACGGCCTGGTACGAGGCGAGGACGAGCTCGCGCAGGCCGTACTCCCGGTGGAGCGGCGCGACGGCCACGATCATGGCGAGCGTCGTGCAGTTGGCGTTGGCGATGATGCCCTTGGGCCGGTTGCGCAGCTGCTCCGGGTTGATCTCCGGGACGACCAGCGGCACGTCCTTGTCCATGCGGTAGGCGCCGGAATTGTCGACGACGACCGCCCCCCGCGACACCGCGATCGGCGCCCACTCGGCGGAAACCTCGTCGGGCACGTCGAACATCGCCACGTCGACGCCGTCGAACACCTCCGGCGTGAGGGCCTGGACGGTCAGCTCCTCGCCGCGGCACTGCACCTTGCGGCCGGTCGAACGGGCCGAGGCGACGGCGCGGATCTCGCCCCACACGTTGCGGCGGGAGGAGAGCAGGTCGCACATGACGGTGCCGACCGCACCGGTGGCGCCGACGACGGCGAGTGTGGGCATCGGCATGCCTACCTCCCCGTCCCGGCGTACACGACCGCCTCTTCAGCACCACCCAGGTCGAACGCGGCGTGCACAGCGCGCACGGCGGCGTCCAGGTCGGTGTCGCGACAGACGACGGAAACCCGGATCTCCGATGTGGAGATCATTTCGATGTTGACGCCGGCCTCGCCGAGCGACGCGAAGAACTTGGCGGCCACCCCCGGATGCGAGCGCATGCCGGCGCCGATCAGGGAGACCTTGCCGACGTGGTCGTCGTACAGCAGGCCCTTGAACTTGACCGTCTCCTGCACCTTGCTCAGCGCGGCCATCGCCGTCGGCCCGTCCGCCTTGGGCAGGGTGAACGAGATGTCCGTGCGGCCCGTGCCCTCCGTGGAGACGTTTTGCACGATCATGTCGATATTGGTCTCGGCGTCGGCCACCGTCTGGAAGATGTGGGCGGCCGCGCCCGGCTCGTCCGGAACGGCGACGATAGTGATCTTCGCCTCGCTCCGGTCGTGGGCGACCCCGGTGATCAGTGCTTGCTCCACGGGAAGGTCCTCCATCGATCCGGTGACCATGGTGCCGGTGTTCTGGGAGTACGACGAGCGGACGTGGATCGGGAGCCCGGCCCGCCGCGCGTACTCCACGCTGCGCAAGTGCAACACCTTCGCACCGCACGCGGCCAGTTCCAGCATCTCTTCGTACGTGATCTGCTTGATGTGACGAGCGTTGGCAACGATTCGCGGGTCTGCGGAAAACACGCCGTCGACGTCTGTGTAGATCTCACAGACATCCGCCCGCAGCGCCGCGGCGAGCGCGACCGCGGTGGTGTCGGAGCCGCCCCGGCCGAGCGTGGTGATGTCTTTGGTGTCCTGCGAGACGCCCTGGAAGCCGGCGACGATCGCGATCGCGCCCTCGTCGAGCGCGCCGCGCAGGCGGCCGGGCGTGACGTCGATGATCCGCGCCTTGCCGTGCACCGATGTGGTGATCACGCCAGCCTGCGAGCCGGTGTAGGACCGGGCCTCGAAGCCGAGGTTGTGGATCGCCATCGCGAGCAGCGCCATCGAGATGCGCTCACCGGAGGTCAGCAGCATGTCGAGCTCGCGCCCGGCCGGCACGGGGCTCACCTGGTGGGCCAGGTCGAGCAGCTCGTCGGTCGTGTCACCCATCGCCGAGACGACCACGACGACATCGTCACCCGCCTTGCGGCTGGCCACGATCCGCTCCGCGACTCGCTTGATCCGCTCCGCGTCCGAGACCGACGAACCGCCGTACTTCTGCACGACGAGTGCCACGGCAGTCTCGCTCCTTCCCACATCGCCCGTCACAGCCGGCCGCATGCCGGCCACAGCGCCTCACGTGCCGACGCCGCCGGTCCGAGGCCGGCGGCGCCACGTAAGACGACACCAGGTTACCGGCGCCCTGTGACGACCCGAACACGCGATCCCAGCATCCGGCCGGCGCCCGGTGTGGGAGGCACGCCGCCGCCCGGCGTGTCATCCGCTCCGCTCGGGCCGGGACAAGAGAATGTGAACGTGTATACGCGCGGAATCGCCGGCACCGCGGCACTCCTCGGGCTCGTCGCACTGACCGCCTGTGGCTCCGACGAGCCGGCGCCCGAGGCGGGGGCGCCGACGACCGCCGCGCCGACCGGTGCGCCCGACGCCCGCGTACAGCTCGCGGGGCTCGCGGCGGCCGCACAGGACCGCAAGATCACCGCGCTGTACACCTGGTCGGCACCGGGTCGCTCGGACCGTACGGTGGTGCTGACCAGCGCGGCCGACGGCAGCTGGCGGGTCGACGTACCGCTCGGCGCGCTCGGCGGCACCGCCGACGTCTCGATTGCGCAAAATGCCGCCGGACTCTTCCAATGCGCGCTCCCCTCGGCCGAGCGGCCGGTGCAGCCCACCTGCGTACGGGTCGCCGAGCCGGACGGCGCGCTCGACCGCGGCATCGATCCGCGGGTGCAGCATCCCTTCACCGACTGGCGCGAGGTCCTCACCGACCGCACCGCGCCGCTCTCCGTCTCGACCGCGCAGCCGCTGCCCGGCGCGAGCGGAGCCTGCTTCTCCGTGGAGACGACCACCGCGTCGGTCAACGCCCCGCTCGATGCCGGTATCTACTGCTATGCGCCGGATGGCACGTTCACCGGGGCGAAGGTGAGCTTCGGCACGCTCCTGCTCGCCGGCCAGCCCTCCGCCGCGCCAGCCGCGATCACGCTCCCCGGTCCGGTCGTGGCACAGGAGCCGCTGGGTATGGCCGCCCCGCCGTCGCCCACGCCCACCCCGTCACCGACCCCCTCCGCATAAACCCTTAGTTGATCAGTAGACACGCCGGGTGACCCCCGAGTGGTGACAGAGCGTCCGATACGGCACACTCGGCGCCATGTCCGAGCTACACCCCTTGCTCGCGACCCGGTGGAGCCCGCTTGCCTTCGACCCGGTCGCCGTCCTGTCCGACGAGGATGTCGGCTCCCTGCTCGAGGCGGCCCGCTGGGCGCCGTCGTTCGCCAACAGCCAGCCGTGGCGGTTCGCCGTCGGCCGGCGGGACGAAGAGACGTACAAGCGGATCCTGGAAAACCTCTCCACCGAGTGCCAGCGCTGGGCCGGCAACGCCTCGGCGCTGATCGTCGCCGCCCACCTCGACGATGCGGCCCTGCCCCACGCGCCGTACGACCTGGGCCAGGCCGTGGCGCATCTCACGGTGCAGGCCACCGCGCTCCGGCTGCACGTCCACCAGATCGCCGACTTCGATGGGGACGGCCTTCGTTCCGACCTCGAAATGGCCGACGACCTGCGCCCATCCGTCGTGGTGGCGATCGGGCGGCTGGGTGACCCGGCGATCCTCCCGCCCGACCTCCGGACCTGGGAGACGGCGCTGCGCACCCGCGCTTCCATCGCCCAGCTCTTGGTAAACCAGGGGTCGATCACCTAAAGTGTCGATTGTCATGTGGCAGGCGCTCCTTCTTCGCCGCCGCGACGAGGCCCTCTAGGCCGGCACCTCGTCGCGGAGTCTGGCGTGTGCGCCGGCTTTCTTGTCCGGTTACCCACCAGCCCATGACTTTCCAGGAGCGTTTTCGATGTCTGCCGGCACGCAAGATCAAAATCCCATCGCGCGGCAGCGGCCCAGCCGCATGCCCTTCCAGCGCTATCTCCCCTACCACCAGCAGTTCTCCGTGGAGCTGCCGGACCGCCAGTGGCCCACCCGCCGCGTCGAGGTCGCGCCCCGCTGGTGCGCGGTCGACCTCCGCGACGGCAACCAGGCCCTGATCGACCCGATGTCCCCCGAGCGCAAGCGGCGGATGTTCCAGCTGCTGGTGCAGATGGGGTACAAGGAGATCGAAGTCGGGTTTCCGTCGGCCAGCCAGACCGACTTCGAGTTCGTACGCCAGCTCATCGAGCAGGAGCTGATCCCGGACGACGTCACGATCCAGGTGCTGACCCAGTGCCGCGAGCACCTGATCGACCGCACGTTCGAGTCGCTGCGCGGGGCGAAGCGGGCGATCGTGCACTTCTACAACTCGACCTCCACGCTCCAGCGCCGCGTGGTCTTCGGCCTGGACCGCCCGGGCATCACCGCGATCGCCGTCGACGGGGCGCGGATGTGCCAGAAGTACGCGGAGATCCACACCCCGGACACCGAGATCTTCTACGAGTACTCGCCGGAGTCGTACACCGGCACGGAGCTCGACTACGCGCTGGAGATCTGTAGCGCGGTCATCGACGTCGTCGACCCGACGCCGGACCGCCCGCTGATCGTCAACCTGCCGGCAACCGTCGAGATGGCCACCCCCAACGTGTACGCCGACTCGATCGAGTGGATGCACCGCCACCTGCCCCGGCGCAGCAGTGTCGTGCTGAGCCTGCACCCGCACAACGACCGCGGCACCGGCGTCGCCGCCGCCGAGCTGGGCCTGCTGGCCGGCGCCGACCGGATCGAGGGCTGCCTGTTCGGCAACGGCGAGCGGACCGGCAACGTCGACCTGGTGACGCTGGGCCTCAACCTCTTCTCGCAGGGCATCGACCCGCAGATCGACTTCACCGAGATCGACGAGATCAAGCGGACCGTCGAGTACTGCAACCAGCTGCCCGTGCACGAGCGCCACCCGTACGCCGGCGACCTGGTCTACACCGCGTTCTCCGGCTCCCACCAGGACGCGATCAAGAAGGGCTTCGACGCGCTGGCCCTCGACGCGGCGGCCGCCGGCGTGACGGTCGACAAGCAGGAGTGGGCGGTGCCCTACCTGCCGATCGACCCCAAGGACCTGGGCCGCAGCTACGAGGCGGTGATCCGGGTCAACTCGCAGTCCGGCAAGGGCGGCGTGGCGTACATCATGAAGGAGGAGCACCACCTCGACCTGCCGCGCCGGCTGCAGATCGAGTTCTCCGGCGTGGTGCAGCAGTTCACCGACGCCGAGGGGGGCGAGGTCGAGCCCGGCCGCATGTGGGACATCTTCGCCACGGAGTACCTGGTCGACCACCAGGAGGAGCCCGCGCTCGGCCTGCACACGTACGCGACGTCCACTGTGGAGGGCAAGGTCGAGATCGAGGCGGACGTCACGTTCCGCGGCGAGCGGCGGCCGCTGGTCGCGGTCGGCAACGGCCCGATCAACGCGTACGTCAACGCGCTGCAGACCGTCGATATCCAGGTACGGGTGCTCGACTACGCCGAGCACGCGATGTCCGCGGGTGGCGACGCGCAGGCCGCCGCGTACGTGGAGTGCGAGGTGGACGGTCGCACGGTCTGGGGGGTCGGCCTCGACGCCAACATCGTCACCGCCTCCATGAAGGCCGTGACCAGCGCCGTCAACCGCGCTCGCTAGCGGCGGCGCGCTGAACACCAGGGCGGTGCACCAACACAAGACCGAGCACCGCCCCGGCCGCCAACAGCCCGGCGCACCACAACATCGCGCCCCGGAAGCCGGCGGCCAGTTCGTCGGGTTGCTCGTACGCCGTGCCCGAAAGTCCCACGAGGAGCGGAAGGGCCGCGACGGCGAGCAACCCGCCAGCGCGCGCGGCGGCGTTGTTGACCCCGCTCGCGACGCCGGCCTGCTCGTCGTCGACGGCGCCCAGCACCGCGGCGGTCAGCGGCGCCACCAGCAGCGTCAGCCCGGCGCCGAAGACCACGGTTCCGGGCAGCACATCCGTCCAGAAGTTGGCGTCCGACCCGACCCGGCGCAGCAGCAGGAGCCCGGCGGCGGCGACCAGCGGACCGGCCGTCAGCTGCGGGCGCGGGCCCAGCCGGGTCGCGAGCGCGCCCGACCACGACGAGCCGGCGAGCATCAGCACCGTGGCCGGCAGGATCGACGCACCAGCGCCGACCGCGGAGAAGCCGGCGACGTTCTGCAGGTACACGACGAGGAAGAAGGACAGGCCACCGAGGGCGGCGTAGACCGCGACCGTGTATACGTTCAAGGCGCTGAACAGCCGCGACGCGAACAGTGACAGCGGCAGCATGGCCGCCGGACCGCGGTGCCGCTCCACCAGTACGAACGCGACCGACGCCACGACGCCGACGGCGACCGAGAGCAGCACGGACCACGAGCTGAAGCCACGGTCGGCGCTCTCGATCAGGGCGTACGTGATCCCGGCGAGCCCGGCCGCGGCCAGCAGCGCGCCGGCCACGTCGAACCGCTCGGCGCGCGGCGCGCGGCTCTCCGGCACCCACCGGACGGCCGCGAAGACGGCGATCAGCGCCAGCGGCACGTTGAGGAAGAAGATCGCGCGCCAGGTGAGCGCGTCGATGAGCCACCCGCCGACGAACGGTCCGGCCGCCGTGGCGACGCCGGAGAGCCCGGTCCACGCGCCGATCGCCTTGCCCCGCTCGTCGGGGTGGAAGCTCGCCTGGAGCAGGGCGAGCGAACCGGGTACGAGCAGCGCGGCGCCGAGACCCTGCAGGGCGCGGGCCGCGATCAGCCACTCCACGTTGGCGGCGAGGCCGCACAGGACGGAGGCGGCGGTAAACCACAGGACGCCGATCACGAAGACCCGGCGCCGCCCGTACCGGTCCCCGAGCGAGCCGCCGAGCAGCACGAACGCGGCGAGCGTCAACATGTACCCGTTGACCGTCCACTGGAGACCGGCCAGCGACGCGCCGAGGTCGGCGCCCAGGTGGGGCAGGGCGACGTTGACGATCGTGCCGTCCAGGAACGCCATGCCGGAGGCGAGCGTCGCCGCCAGCAGCGCGCCCCGTCCGGAACCTGTGCCGAGCCGGAGGCTGCCACTCACGACTACAGCTTTGCCCAGCGAGATGCGGCCTAAGCCGCGAAACGCCGAAACCGCGCCGGGTTACCGTGCGGATCGCCGCAGGACCCGCAAGCTGAAGGGGTGCGCCTCATCCCCACCCTCTGCGCCGCCGTCCTGGTCCTCGCCGGCTGCGTGCCGGTCGAGGACGCCACCGGCACCACCAGTACCGGACCGGACGCCGGCGACTCGGCCCGCCTGCTCGGCCAGCTCACCGTCGCCAAGGCGGGTTCGATGCGCGGGTACAGCCGCGAGCGCTTTCCGCACTGGCGCGACGCCGGCCGCAACTGCGACGTACGCGACACGGTGCTCGAGCGGGATGGCAAAGACGTCAAGCTCAGCGGCTGCAACGTGGTCGGCGGGCGGTGGGTCAGCGTGTACGACGAGCGCACCGTCACCGAGCCGTCCGGCGTGGACATCGACCACATGGTGCCGCTGGCGAACGCCTGGCGGTCCGGCGCCGACAAGTGGGACGACGAGCGGCGCGGCGACTTCGCCAACGACCTGACCCGGCCGCAGCTGATCGCGGTGTCGGCCTCGTCCAACCGGGCCAAGGGCGACCAGGACCCGTCACAGTGGAAGCCGGCCAACCGCGAGTTCTGGTGCGACTACGCGGTGGACTGGATCGCGGTGAAGCACTTCTGGCAGCTCAGGATCACCACGACGGAGAAAGCGGCCTTGTCGGACATGCTGGACACCTGCTCGGCCGCGCCGGAGTGACGTCCCTACACTGCGGTGATGGCTGAGCAGACAACCGACATCACCGCAGGTCCCGGCGGCGTCATGACCGACGAGGTCGGCGTCGTCACCGGCGACCTGACGCTGCGCAGCGAGCTCTCCGGCAGCGACGTCACCCTGCGCGTCCAGTACAAGGACGCCGACGAGTGGTACACCGTGACCGGCGGGCGGGCCACCCTGACCGACCCGGCCGACCTCGCCGCGGTGCACACGATCGCGGTCGCCCTGCTCAACCGCCCCGAGGGCTAATCCCGGCTGGCCTTGTCTCGCGGACCCGGCAGCGGAGGCCGGGGATCTCGGCGAGCGCCAGCTCGCCGCCGGCCGCAGCGGTGCCCGCGGGAAAGCACCCCAAGAAAACGCTCCGCTGCGCTCCACGTTTCCCCGGGGACCCCGCGCAAACGGTCCGCCGCTGGCGCGGACCGGGGCATAAATGTCTCTATACGTAGGTTCCCGGCTCGCTGGGCGCGGAGACGATGGACGGCGCCTCGCCCTCGTCGCCGGGGCGGACCAGCTCGACCCGCACCTCGTGTGGCCGCAGCTCACCCGAGGCGATCTGCTCCGCCCAGTGACAGGCCACCTTGGTGCCGCCCACGTCGCGCAGCACCGGTCGCTCGTCGGCGCAGCGGGTCGGCTGCGCCCACGGGCAACGGGTGTGAAAGCGGCAGCCGGAGGGCGGGTTGGCCGGTGAGGGCAGGTCGCCGGCGAGCAGGATGCGCTCGCGCCGGTCTTCGAGGTCGGGGTCGGGCACCGGCACGGCCGACATCAGCGCCCGGGTGTACGGGTGCAGCGGCTCGCGGTACAGCCGGTCGCTCGGCGCCTCCTCGACCAGCGCGCCCAGGTACATCACGCCGACCACGTCGGAGATGTGGCGCACCACCGCGAGGTCGTGCGCGATCACCAGGTAGGTGAGGCCGAGCTCCTCCTGCAGTTCGTCCAGGAGGTTGATGACCTGGGCCTGGATCGAGACGTCGAGCGCGGAGACCGGCTCGTCGGCGACGATCAGCTCGGGCCCGAGCACCAGCGCCCGGGCGATGCCGATCCGCTGCCGCTGGCCGCCGGAGAACTCGTGCGGGTAGCGGGAGAGCGCCCAGTGCGGCAGGCCGACCGCGTCGAGCGTCCGGTTGATGATGTCGCGGCGCTCGGACCGGCCGGCGCCGATCCCGTGTGCGGCCAGGCCCTCGGTGAGGATGGACTCGACGTTTTGCCGGGGGTCCAGGCTGGACATCGGGTCCTGGAAGATCATCTGCATGCGCCGCCGCAGGCCGCGCATCTTGCCCGCAGAGAGCCGGGTCAGCTCCATGCCGTCAAACCGCACCTCGCCCGCGGTCGGCGGGGTGAGCTGGAGGATCGCCCGGCCGAGCGTCGACTTGCCGCAGCCCGACTCGCCCACCAGGCCGTACGTCTGGCCGCGCGGCACGGTCAGGTCGACCCCGTCGACGGCCTTCACGTGGCCGACCACCCGGTCGAAGAGGACGCCCGTCGTGATCGGGAAGTGCACCTTGAGGTCGCGCACCTCCACGAGCGCATCGGTGGCGCCCGCGCGAGTGGTACCCACATCCGTGGCTGGAAGAGTCATGCCCGCGCCTCCTCTGGCTGGACGAGAGGGAACGGGTTGACGCACCGGAACTCGTGCCCGGTGTGGGTCGGCGTCATCGCCGGCGGCTCGCCCACGCAGGCGTCGACCCGCCGGTCGCAGCGCGGGGCGAAGGCGCAGCCCTCGGTCCACGGCAGCACGTCGCGCACCGAGCCGCGGATCGGCGTGAGCTTTTCACCGCGACCCGCGTCGAGACGCGGGATGGACCTCAACAGACCCACCGTGTACGGGTGGCGGCGGCCGGCGAACAGCTCCTTGCGGCGGGCGGTCTCAACCACCCGGCCGGCGTACAGCACGTTGATCGTGTCGCACATGCCGGCCACCACGCCGAGATCGTGCGTGATCATGATGAGCGCGGTGCCGGAGTCGCGTACCAACTCTTTGAGCAGCTCCAGGATCTGCGCCTGGATGGTCACGTCGAGCGCCGTGGTGGGCTCGTCCGCGATGAGCAGCCGGGGCCGGCAGGCCACGGCCATCGCGATCAGCGCGCGCTGCCGCATGCCGCCGGAGAGCTGGTGCGGGTACTCCTTGAGCCGCCGCCTCGGGTCCGGGATGCCGACCCGGTCGAGCAGCTCGGCGGCTTCCTTGCGGGCGGCGTCGCGGCTCATGTCGCGGTGGCGGACCAACACCTCGGTCACCTGGATGCCGATCGGCACCACCGGGTTGAGCGAGGAGAGCGGGTCCTGGAAGATCATCGCGACGTCGCGGCCACGTACGTCGCGCATCGACCGCGGGTCCAGCTTGAGCAGGTCGGTGCCGTCGAAGCTGGCCGACCCTCCTACGTGGACACCTCGCTGGCGGGGCAGCAGTCCCATCAGGGCGAGCGAGGTCACGCTCTTGCCGCAGCCCGACTCGCCGACCAGCCCGACGACCTCGCCGGCGTCCACGGTGAACGAGACGCCGTCGACTGCGTGCACCGTACGCTGCCCGCGCCGGGAGAACGTGACCGACAGATCCTGTACGTCGAGAAGTGCCATTGCCTACCCCGCTCCGCCGCTCGGCGCTCGTCCGCCATCGTGGTCAAGGCCCGTAGCCTCCCGGCTCCCGCTCACGCCTACCCCGCTCCGCCGCTCGGCGCTCGTCCGCCATCGTGGTCAAGGCCCGTAGCCTCCCGGCTCCCGCTCACGCCTACCCCGCTCCGCCGCTCGGCGCTCGTCCGCCGCCTTGGTGGAGGCCCGTAGCCTCCCGGCTCCCGCTCACTGGTCGCCTCACCTCCGCAGCTTCGGGTCGAGGGCCTCGCGCATCGCCTCGCCGAGCAGCGTGAAGCCCAGCGCGGTGATGATGATGCCCACCGCTGGGTAGATCGCCAGGCCGGGACGCACGTCGAGGTACTTCTGCGCGTCGGCCAGCATGAGTCCCCACTCGGGTACGGCGGAGTCGGGGTTGCCGAGGCCGAGGAAGGAGAGCGCGGCGACCTCGATGATGGCCGTGGCGAGGGTCAGCGTGGCCTGCACGATGACCGGGGCGAGCGAGTTGGGCACGATGTGGCTGATCGCGATCTTCGACTTGCGGACGCCGAGCGAGCTCGCCGCCAGCACGTAGTCGCGGTTGGCCTGCGCGATCATCGCACCGCGCAGCAGCCGGGCGAAGACGGGCACCGACACCATGCCGACCGCGATCATGACGGTGACGAGGCTCGGCCCGAGGAGCGCCGCGACGCTGACCGCGAGCAGCAGGCTCGGCAGCGAGAGCATCATGTCGACGATCCGCATCAGGACGTTGTCGACGAGCCGCCCCCACCGGCCGCCCAGCCCCGCCGCCGCACCGGCGACGCCGCCGATCAGGACGCCGATCGTCAGGCCGATGAGCGTCGAGACGATGCCCACGATCAGGGTCTGGCGGGCACCCACGACCATCCGGCTGAACTCGTCACGCCCCTGGTGGTCGTATCCGAGCCAGTGGTCGGCGGAGGGGCCGGGGATGATCCCGTGGCCCGAGCTGACCACCTTTTCCCGGACGCCGATGGTGTCGGTCGGCTCGTACGGCACGAGGAACGGGCCGATGACTGCGACCAGCACGAAAGCGGCGAGGATGACCGCGCCGACGATGGCGGCCGGATTACGCCGCAGCCGCCGCATCGCCTCCCGCCACAGGCTGACGCCCCGCTCGTCGTCGTGGACGGCGGAGAGTTCGGCGAGCCGGTCCAGCTTTTCCTTCTTCTTGCCGGGAGCGAGCGTCATCGCACCCTCACCCTCGGGTCGATCAGGCTGTATGAGACGTCGACCAGCAGGTTCACCAGCGCGAAGATGACCGCGATGATCATGATGAAGCCCATCAGCACCGGGTAGTCCAGGTTGCTGATCGCGTCGTAGATGAACGCGCCGATGCCGCTGAACGCGAAGACCGTCTCGGTCAGCACCGCGCCGGAGAGGAGCAGGCCGGTCAGCAGGCCGATCGAGGTGGCCACCGGCAGCATCGCGTTGCGCAGCACGTGCCGGCGGCGAACGGTGCGCTCGGTCAGGCCCTTGGCCTCGGCCGTACGCACGAAGTCTTCGCCGAGCACCTCGAGCACGCTCGCCCGGGTGATCCGCACGATGATCGCGAGCGGGATGCTGGCCAGCGCGACGCCCGGCAGGATCAGGTGCCAGATCGCGTCGGCGGCCGCGTCCCACTCCCGGGTCATGAGGCCGTCGAGCACGAAGAAGTTTGTGACGTGGGTGGCGTCGATCGAGGGGTCCTGCCGCCCGATGCTCGGAAACCAGCCGAGGTTTTCCGCGAAGATCGCCTTCAGCACGTACGCCAGGAAGAAGATCGGTACGCAGGTGCCGAGCAGTGAGCCGCCCACCGAGGCCTGGTCGAGAAACGAGCCACGGCGCCGTGCGGCGAGGTAGCCGAGCGGGATGCCCACGCCGATCGCGATCAGCATGGCCGTGATGGTCAGCTCGACCGTACCGGGGAAGCGCTGCAGGAACTCGGTGGTCACGTCGCGCTTGGTGGAGATCGACGTACCCAGGTCGAGCCGGACGAGCCGCTTGACGAAGCGGCCGTACTGGATCGGGAGCGGCTCGTTCAGGCCCAGGCTTTCCCGGATCTGAGCGCGCGACTCGGGTGTGCCGCGCTCACCGAGCAGTGCGGTCTCCGGACCGCCGGGGAGGCGGTGCAACCAGATGAAGAGCAGGATCGACAGGCCGAACAGCGTTGGTATCAGCTGGAGCAGCCGTCTGACGATGAATCGGAACACGGGCGCCTCGGCGGTTGAAGAGGGCCGCGCGGGCGGGCACCTGGTGAGTGCCCGCCCACGCGTTCCTATCTATATATATTTCAGGACTTGAACTCGGCGGTGGCGTACCGCTCATCCGTGAGCGGGCTTGCCTTGACGCCGGTCACGTCCTTACCGAGGACAAGGGCCGGAGGCGAGTGGGAGATCGGCACGCCGGGCAGGAAGTTCATGATGTCGGCGTTGAGCTCCTTGTAGAGCGCGTAGCGGGCGGCCGCGTCGGCGGTGCCGTCGGCCTTGGCGAACTTCTCGAACAGGGCGGGGTTGTTGAAGCCCCACTCGTCCTTCTGCCGGGCGAAGAACGTGCCGATGAAGTTGTAGCCGTCGCCGTAGTCACCGGTCCAGCCGAGCAGGTGCAGGTCGTGCTTGTTGCCCGAGGTGGTGGCGTTGAGGTAGTCCGGCGTCCACTTGAGCGGGATCGTCTGCACGTTGATGCCGGCGGCCTTGAGGTCGGCCGCGAGCAGCTCGGCGATGTCCTTCGGGCTCGGCATGTACGGCCGGGTGACCTCGGTCGGGTAGTGGAAGCGCAGCGTCAGGTTGGACGCGCCCGCCTGGGCCAGCAGGTCCTTGGCCTTCTGCACGTTGTAGTCGTACTTGGTGACCTGGTCGTTCCAACCGTCCACCGTGGACGGCAGGAACTGCGTCGCCACCTCGGCACCCGGGGGCAGCTTCGAGTCGACCAGGGCCTGGCGGTTCAGCGCGTACGCGATCGCCTGGCGCACCCGGACGTCCGCGAGCTTCGGGTTGCCCTTCTGGTTGATGGCCAGGTAAAGCACGTTGAACGCGGGCCGGGTCAGCACGTTGAAGCCCTCACCCTTGAGCGGCTCGACGTCGGCGGGACCCACCAGGTCGTACCCCTGGATGTCACCGGAGCGCAGGGCCTGCTTGCGCGCGTTTTCGTCGGAGATCGTGCGGAAGACGAGGGTCTTGAGCTTTGCCTTGTCGCCCCAGTAGTCCTCGTTGCGCTCGATGGTGAGCGTCTTGTCCGCCACGTTCCACGACTTGAACTTGAACGGGCCGGTGCCGGTCGGGTGCTCCATCGCGTACGACGGGTACTTGATGTCGTCGGCGGTGCCGCTGACGTTGCTCGCGTCGAACTCCTGCAGCGCCTTCGGGCTGTGGATGGAGAACGAGGGCAGCATCAGGGCGGCCGGGATCTTGCTGGAGACCGCCGTGAAGGCGAGGTCGACCGTCGTCGTGTCCTTGACCGTGCAGGACTTGAAGAGGCTCGGCGGGAGCTCGGGGTCCTCGTTCTTGGCGAAGCCACCCATGACGTCCTGCCAGTACGCCGTGACGTCGGCGCTCTGCATCAGGCCGGTCGCGTTGTACCACCGGTTGAAGTTGACGCAGACCGCTTCGGCGTTGAAGTCCGTACCGTCGTGGAACTTCACGCCCGACCGCAGCTTGAACGTCCACACCGTGCCGGTGGCGTCCGGCGTCCAACTCTCGGCCAGACCCGGGGTGACCTTTGTGCCGCCCTCTTCGGGCCGGACCAGGGTCTCGAAGATCTGGCGGGCGACACGCAGCGACTCACCGTCGCTGGCGAGGCTCGGGTCGAGCACCTTGGGATCTCCGGCTGTGCCGAAGACCAGGGTGTCTTTGGTGCTCTGGCCTGAGCCCTCGTTGTCGCGATCGCTCTCGGCACAGCCGGCTACCGCGAGGGCCGCGACCGCAACGACCGCGATAGCGGCCTTGGGCCTTGCTGCACGCATGGTGCTTCACCTCGTCCTTGGGGTACGGACATACGCGGTGACGGGGGTCACCGATGGCGCGACACTAGCGGGCGCTCTTACCCGCCGAAAACCAGCCGAATAAGGGTTGGTACCGGATCGTGTCCTTGCCGCCACGGTCAACGCATAGAAGATCGACAGGCTGTGGGCAAACGGCCCCTTTGTCCTAAGTTTGTCGATGCGAAGTTGTTACATCACGACGATGTTTCCCGGGCACGCTGTCAGATGGCGCGGCGTCCCGCTCAGATGGCCCGGCGACCCTCGAATGCTCTACCGAGCGTGATCTCATCGGCGTATTCAAGATCACCACCGACCGGAAGGCCACTCGCGAGGCGGGTGACCGCGATGCCCATCGGCTTGACCAGCAAGGCCAGATAGGTGGCGGTCGCCTCGCCCTCGGTATTGGGATCGGTGGCCAGGATCAGCTCCTTGACCTCGCCCCCGCTCAGCCGCGCCATCAGCTCGCGGATGCGCAGGTTGTCCGGGCCGATACCCTCCAGCGGATTGATCGCCCCGCCGAGCACGTGGTATCGCCCGCGAAACTCCCCGGTCCGCTCGATCGCCACCACGTCCTTGGGCTCCTCGACCACGCACAGCACCTCGTCGGTGCGGCGCGGGTCGCGGCAGATCCGGCACTGCTCGGACTCGGCAACGTTGTAGCAGGTCGTGCAGAAGCGCACGAGCTCCTTGACCTTGCGCAGCGCGGTGGCCAGCCGGGTGACATCCGCCGGGTCGGCGGAAAGGACGTGGAACGCGATCCGCTGGGCACTCTTCGGACCCACGCCGGGGAGCCGACCCAACTCGTCGATCAGGTCCTGGATGGCGCCTTCGTACATGCTCGTCTGTGCTGTCTGTGCTTAGAAGCCGGGCAGGCCGAGGCCGCCCATCCCACCCGCGACCGGGCCCATCTTCTGCTCGGTCAGCTTGCGCACCGCCTCGTTGGCGCTGTGCAGCGCGGCGAGCACGAGATCCTCGAGCGTCTCCACGTCGTCGGGATCGACCGCCTTGGGATCGATCTTCACCGACTTGACCTCACCGGAGCCGGCGATCGTGACCGTCACCAGGCCACCGCCGGCCGTGCCGGTCACCTCGGCCTCGGCCAGCTCGGCCTGTGCCTCGGCGAGCTGCTGCTGCATCTTCTGCGCCTGCTTCATCAGCTGCTGCAGGTTGGGCTGTCCACCGGGACGCATCGCCGTCTCCTCGTGTGTCGATTCCGTGTCAGCCTAATGCGGCGGCCGCGAACCTTGGTCGGCGCCGCCCTAGACCTCGCCGATCTTTTCGGCGCCGAAGGTCTGCTGCAACAACTGCATGGCCTGCTGCTCGCTGCTCTGCCGCGCGGTCCGCTCGTCGACCACCTCGTCGGTCGGCTCGTCGCCCGGGTCGAAACCCTCGTACGCGACCGCCGTCGTGGCCGGGCTCGCGACCGCGCCATTCGACCGCGGGCCGTCGTAGTCCGGGTCGTAGGGCGGCTCACCCGCCCAGGTGCTGTCGGCCGTAGGAGAAGACGCAGGGGTACGCGCACCACGTCCCGCCGCCGCGGCCCTCGCCGCCGCCAGTCCGTTGGACTCCACACGCGCCACGGGTGGCGGCGCCTCCGGCGCGTTGCCGCTCTTGGCGTCCGCGTTGCCGCTCTTCGGGTCCGCGCTGGCGGTCCCGCCACCCGGGCGGGCCGGCTCCGGCCAGTCGGTGGTGACCGGCGCCTTCTGCTCCGGCGCCCCTCGCTCCGGTCCCGCTCTCCCCGGCGCGGCCTGCCTTTCCGTGGCTTGGCCAGGCCGTCTTTCGGCGGCTGCCGGTCCATCCGGACCCCGGGTGGCCCCTCGGTCCGCGGCTTGGGCGGCCCGCCCTTCCGGAGCCGGGGTAGCCCGTCCTTCCGGGGCCCGGGTGGCCCGGGCCGCCGCGGCCGCTGCTGGCCGCTGGTCGCCGGAGACCTCGCAGCGCACCTCCCAGCGAGCACCGAGCACGTCGTAGACGGCGTCGCTCAGCACGCCGGCTTCCTTGGCCATCATCGACGCGAGCACCGACGACTGGAACGTCAACACCAGCGCGTCACCATCGAGGTCGCGGACGGTCGCGTTACGGGCCAGGGCGGCGATCCGCTTGTTGCGATCGTTGACCATCCGGAGGATCTCGTCCCACGACCGCCGGACACCAGCCACGTCAAGCTGCGGTGGCAGGCTGGTCCCCGGCCGCTCCGGCTCCGGCGTGGCCGGATCATCCATGACCGCCGCCCGCAGCCTCGCGTCGGCTTGCGGCTGCACCGCTCGGTGCGGCTCGTCGTCGCTGGTCGCGCTTGTCGCCTGGCCGCTGGTCGCGCCTGTCGCCTGGCCGTTGGTGGTGTGGGCGCCGCTCGCCCCTTGGGCGCCGCCGCCGCTCGCCGCGTGGCCGCTGCTCGTCGCGTTCCCGCCGCTTGGTTCTTGGCCGCCGCTCGTTCCCTGGGCGGCGCCTGCCGCGTGGCCGCTGGCCGTCGCGTGCCCTGCGCTGGTCGTTCCCGGGGCGGCGCCCGTCGCGTGCCCTGCGCTGCTCGCTCCCTGGGTGACGCCTGCCGCGTGCCCGGCGCCCGTCGCGTGCCTGGCGCTGCTCGCTCCCTGGGTGGCGCCTGTCGCGATCTGGCGCTCCATCCGCTCCAGCCGCTGCAGCAGGTCTTCGGTCTGGTCCGAACCCGGCAGCAGCATGCGCGCCGTGATCAACTCCAGCAGCAGCCGCGGCGCCGTGGTGCCGCGCATCTCCACCAGTCCGTTGTGGACGATGTCGGCGCAGCGCGAAAGCGTCGCCGGCCCGAGGCGTGCCGACTGCGCCACCATCCGCTCGATCTGGTCGCTGGGCCCGTCGATAAGCCCCTTGGTCGCGGCGTCGGGCACCTGCTGCAGGACGATCAGGTCACGCAGCCGCTCCAGCAGATCGGACGCGAACCGCCGCGGGTCGTGCCCCGCATCCGCCACCCGGTCGATCGTCCCGTAAGCCGCGGCACCGTCCCCGGCGGCCAGCGCGTCGCACATCTCGTCGATCAGGGCCACGTCGGTCACGCCGAGCAGCGCGACCGCGCGCGCGTAGGTAACGCCCTCCGGCCCGGCGCCGGCGATCAGCTGGTCGAGCACCGAGAGCGTGTCACGGGCACTGCCCCCACCAGCCCGCACCACCAGCGGAAACACCGCCGACTCGACCTTGACGCCCTCGGTCGCGCACAGCTGCTCGAGGTAGGGACGCAGGACACCCGGCGGGATCAGCCGGAACGGGTAGTGATGCGTACGCGACTTGATCGTCCCGAGCACCTTTTCCGGCTCGGTGGTCGCGAAGATGAACTTGACGTACTCCGGCGGCTCCTCGACCAGCTTGAGCAGCGCGTTGAACCCCGCCGACGAGACCATGTGCGCCTCGTCGATCACGTAGATCTTGTATCGGCTGGTCGCCGGCGCGAAGAACGCCCGCTCCCGCAGCTCACGCGCGTCGTCGACACCACCGTGGCTGGCCGCGTCGATCTCGATGACGTCGATCGATCCGGCACCGTCGTTGGCCAGCGACTTGCACGAGTCACACTGACCGCACGGCTCCGGCGTCGGACCCTGGGCGCAGTTGAGCGAGCGGGCGAGGATGCGGGCGCTGGAGGTCTTGCCACAGCCGCGCGGCCCGGAGAAGAGGTAGGCGTGGTGGAGGCGCCCGCTCCGCAGGGCCTGCGACAGCGGCTCGGTAACGTGCTCCTGCCCGATGACCTCTGCGAACGTACGGGGCCGGTACTTGCGGTAGAGCGCCAGTGCCACTCTCGCCGCCTCCTCTCGACCGCGCCATTGTCCCCGCCCGCTGGGTAGCTTGCCAGCGGGGTACGACACTCGGTCGGGTGCTTATGGCGGGCACTCCGGTTGATCTCCCGCCCATGAAGAGGCCCCCCGTGCACCCGTCAGAGCCCGCTTATCCTTGCTGCCTTCCGGCCCTGGGGAGGTTCACGAGGTGTACGCCGCACGAGGGGCGCCGCCCAGTCTACCGGGCCCGCCGACCGCGCCGAGGCACCGGGGCACGCGTCTGCCCGCTTCGTCCCGGGGACCGGCCAGCCTGTACTCTGTCCGGCGGAGGATTCGCCTAGAGGCCTAGGGCGCACGCTTGGAAAGCGTGTTGGGGGCAACCCCTCACGAGTTCGAATCTCGTATCCTCCGCCATCCTGAGCAGCGCAAACGCCCGGTGGATCTTCATAGACCCACCGGGCGTTAATCTTGCGGTCTCAGTTTCGGTCTCAGTTAGGCCGCTACGTGCACTCCGGCGGCCCCATCATCAAGGTCGGTCGGTTCCTCTGTCGAGCCGTCCGCGTCATCAGCCGGCTTCCAGATGAGGCCATCCACCCGCTTAGCCACGTCCGCCCAGATCGGGTCCGTGAGGTGCTGGTAGCGGGCAGCCATCCCGGTAGTTGCCCATCCCATGATCCCCATCACTGCCCGCTCAGGGACGCCGAGGATCAGGAGCACCGTGGCGGCCGTGTGCCGGGCGTCGTGCAACCGGCCGTCCCGTAGCCCGGCGTCACGGAGGAGCTGCTTCCACTCGTGATAATCGGTGTTTGGGTTGACGGGGCGGCCGGTGGGCGTGGCGAATACCCATCCCTCGTCATGCCACAACTGGGCAGCCGTCTTGCGCTCCGTTTCCTGTTCCTCGCGGTGGCGCCTAAGGAGAGCGACCAACTCCCCCGGTACGCCAACCGTTCGGCGGCCGGCCCGTGATTTCGTGTCGTTCGTGTCGGGCCGCGCCTGCTGGCGCTGCGGACAATAGCCGGGCTTGCGTCCGCATTTCCCATCGCACCCGTGCGTGTATTTCGGCCGGAGCCGCCCGCGGCGCACGCGCAAAGTTCCCCTGCTGAGATCTACGTCAGACCATCGGAGTCCCAGGGCCTCACCCTGTCGGAGCCCCAGCGCAAGCGCGATGGCCCATCGGGCGCTGTTGCGCCGGCTGTCCGCGGCGCTCAGAATTCGCTGAACCTCTTCGACGGAATATGGCTCGATCTCCTGTTCCGTGAGTCGCGGCGCCTTGGCCAGCGTGGCGGGATTCCTGCCGAGGTAGCCACGGCGCACGGCCTCATTCAGCGCTGTGCGAATAGTTCGATGTGCCTGGTGGGCAGTACCGGCCGAACTCCCGTTCTCCTGCATTTTCGTGTAGAAACGTTCGAGGTGCTCGGGCGAGAGCTTCTCCAAGCGGTGCGCGCCGAGACCGGGGATGAGGTGTCGGTTGACGGCCACGCGATAGCCCGCGATCGTGTTCTCTCGCACCGACGGCGCGGCAATCGTCTCGACCCAGTGCGTGAGCCAGGCCGCGACGGTCCATCGCTGGCCAGCGGTGCGGACACGTCCGCTATCCCGCTCCCTTTCCAACTCGCGAACCTTCTTCGTAACGATGGCCTCGGTCCTACCGCGGACGTGCCGCCGGTCCGGCTTACCGTCGTCCTTGGTGCCCACGGTGACCCGACCGTGCCAGTAACCGTCTTTGCCCTTATAGATACTTGATGCACCATTGGGCCGGCGTCCCATATAATGTGTTCTCCTTAGGCGGCAGGTATTACGGTCTGTGCGTTTTCGAGCAGTCCAGATACGTACTCGTCAAGGCACCGGGTGGGTACGCGGCGAAGTCGACCGATGGTGACCGAGCGGACTTCGCCGCTCATGACGAGCGCGTACATCGTGGTTCGCCCGATCCCGAGTTTCCGTGCAGCCTGCTCGATCGTGAGCACGATTCCGCTCTCGGCGGCACCGGTCAGGCTTTCGGGACGCTGTGTGGATGCCTTTTGGGCGGCCATGCTGGTGTTGCTCCTCTCGACGAGGGGAGGACGGCCTCGGCGCGTGCTTCGCGGTGTGCCCTGGGGCCGTTCTGGCCTGCTGTGCGCGTGCGTGGCGACCCGTTCGCGGGTCGGAGGTCGTCCGGTGAGGGTGGGCCACGTTCGCCGGGAGAGCCACGCAGAACGGCCCGCTGAGAGGGCCGTTGAGCCAAGATCTGTCTTGTCCTGATGTCATTACATGCACCAAAGCGTCTGTGAGGCTCTCAGCGGGCCGTTCTGGTAGCCGCTGTGTGGTGCTCGCGTACGGCTTGTGGGGGTGCTGGTTTGGGGTCAAGCCGTACAAGCCGTACGCGATCTATGTTTTGGCTGCTCAGGGCACGTACGGCTTTTCGGCGTGCGTACGGCTAAGCCGTACGCGACCTGGCGCGGCCGGCGTTGGTGCTGGTGGCGGGGTGTACGGCTTAAGCCGTACGGGGGTGTAGAAGCCGTACGCGGTCTGAGCTGGGGATGTCGGGGTCGGCGTACGGCTTGTACGGCTTGTACGGCTCTGGTGCGGGGTCGTCTTCGGGTGGGCAGTAGCGCTGCCAGGCGTCGGTGAACGCGGTGCGGGGGAAGCCCTTCACGCGGCCGGTGGGGTGCGGGAAGGTGATGTTGTCCGAGGTGATCTCGTACTCGCGCAGCAGCACGCCGAGTTTCATCGCGGTCAGGCCGGCGCCGCTGTTGTAGTCGGCCCACGGCGACTCGGGCAGTGCCTTGAGCCGGTCGAGCAGAACGGTGGACGGCATGGCGTCGAAGCTGCCGAAGACGGTGCGGCAGTCGATCAGCAGCCGGAGCCGGTCGGAGAATTCGGTGTCCCCCTCGCGGGCCGCGTTCAGCGCCTGGGCCGCGCGTCGAGCTCGTTCCGGCCAGTTCCCGCCAGCGAGGTCGGCGACCGCGATCAGCGGTTCCCAGGTGTCGGCGGCCCGGTCCTCCAGGGGCATTACTGGTTCGGCCTGTTCCAGTTCGACGATGTTGCCGCGGATCCAGGTGGTCAGGTCGGAGCCGATCTGCCGTAGCGCGGGGCCGTCGCGGCGCTGCCGGAACGGGGCGACCTTTTCGGCCGGGGTGCGGCGGCGCATCTTGACCACGATCGCCCGGTCCTCGATGGTGTCGGGCATCTGGCCGATGCCGGCGAGGGCGGCCATGGCGAAGGTGGCGATCCGCTCGACCTGCTGTTGCTGCTGGTTCCAGCGGATGGTCGGCCGGTTGCGCTGGTGGCCGGCATTCAGCAGGCCGCGCAGGTCCTCGTTGGCCTCGGCCTGCTTGCCGCCGAAGATCGTGTCGGCCTCATCCAGCAGGATGGTCGGCGGGTCGTCTCCGCCGATCGACCGGTACACGGCCGGGGTGGAGGCGTTGACGGTGATCAGCGGGCTGTAGCAGGTGCCCTCCACGACGTCGAGCAGTCGGGACTTGCCGCACCGCTTCTCCGGCGCCCGGATGACCAGCCGCGGGGCGTGCGCCCATGCCGGCTGCCCGTGGGTGGCCGCGGTCCACAGCACGACCGCGTCGAGGGCTTCCGGGCTGGGCAGGATCACATAGCGGGTGATGATCTGGTGGAGGCGGTCGAGGATCGCGCCGCCCACGGCTGTCTCGGTGTCGGTCGGTTCGGTCATGTGGTCACCCGCTCGCGTGGTGGTCGAGGATGATGCGGCCGATGTGCTCGCCGACGTGGGGGACGACAGCGTTTCCGAGGGCTCGACGTCGGTCCACCCCGGCGGGAACCCCATGAGCCATTCGAGCCACCTGGGGTTCACTGGCCCACCAACCCGTTCGGACAGGGGCCGTCCGGGGCGGTTCCAGCCCGCTCCCCGGTCCGCGTCCCTGGCCGCTGGTGTGGGCCAGGATGAACAGGCGGGACCGTGGGTGTGGTGCCCCCATCTGGCAAGCTCGGACAATGCCGGCACGGGCGGTGTATCCGAGCCGGTCGAGGTCTCGGAGGACGAAACGAAGCCCTCGGGTGCGGTGGCCCAGGACGTTTTCGGCGATGACGTATCGGGGTCGGATGGCGTGGATGACGCGGGCCATCTCCGGCCACAGCCACCGTTCGTCCTCGTGTCCGCGTCGTTTGCCGGCGTTGCTTTCTCCCGGGCAGGGGTAGCCGCCGGCGACGACATCGACCCGGGGACGCGGCTGGCTACGCCACCAGGCGACGGCGGTGCGGACATCGTCATGGCAGGGCACCTCCGGCCAGTGCTTGGAAAGAACAGCGCGGCAGAACGGATCGAGTTCGACGTGGCCGACAATGGTCATCCCGGCCCGCTGCAACCCCAACGACAGGCCGCCGATGCCGGCGAACAGTTCGAGCACGTTCACGCTGCCACCGCCGTCCGCCGCGTGCCCGTGGTCTGGGTTGAGCGGGGTTCTGGTTGCTGATTGACTGATGTGGACGCCGTCGCCCGGGAGGAGACACGGTTGATCCCTCGCACGGACATCGATCTTGATTCGGCTCTTCCGGGGGCTGCCACGTTCTGGATGCCGGCCCGGGATGAGATCCACGACGAAGGGATCGGGTTCTTCCGCGGCGTGTGGGCGATCTTCGACGTGCCGCTGTCCGAGGCGGCCGTGGTGGTGGCCGACGAGCGGGCCGCGGCGGCGGCCGTTGATGCCGTGGCGACCGATGCCGAATCGTTTGAGGACTTCGCCCGCGTGATCGAGGGCCACAACCCGGACTTCCCGTCCGAGGAACCCGAGGACGAGGCCGACATGGCGACGCTTGCCGAGCACGGCGACGTCGACTCCGTCAGCCTGTGCGGCCTCGACCTCGGGGTTGCCGGGCTCACGTACGCGCTGGCGGCGACCGGGTGCGTACCGGCCGCCAGTTGCCGCAGCCATGCCGAGCGGTCGTGGTCCGACCGACCGGTCGTCCTGGCGGCCATCGACCGTGAACACGCGCAGTGGCTACAGCCGCTGGTCCAGCGCAGTTCCTGCGGCTTCGGCATTGATGACGAGCGACCGGAGTTCCTGGTCATCCACGCCCGGTCGATCACCGAGATGATGGACTTGGCCGCGGCGATCCTCGCCAAGGCCGAACAGGATCCGCCCCCGCCGCTACGGTGGGGACCATCATCGGATGACGACGACCCGATGGTGGACGACGAGCCGCAGGAGAGCGTCACCGAAGTGGACGGGCAGCAATCGCTGTTCGACTGACCACAGGTCACGACAAGATGGCGGCCGGTCACGCGGGGATCCCTTCGGTGGCAACGGATTCGTGCCGGAAACCGTCCGCGATCGCGGCGCGGGTGTCCCGGTCGCTCTGCCCGGCCGCTCGGCCGGCTCGGTAGAGCACGGCGTACGCGTCGCCGGACGTGATCGCGTCCGCGGCGACCATCCGGGCGACCCCGCGGGCCACGCCGTAGAGCGTGGTGCGGCGTCGGCCTTCGGGTGCTCGGGCGAGCGCGTCGAGGTGTGCGGCCAGCAGGGCGTCAGCAGATGAGATGCCCCGTCCCCTCGTCGTCGGGGTCGGCGCGGCGGGCGGGCCGACGCCTGGCGGCGGCTCGGCGGGTCGGCAGGCGACGATCAGCGGCGGGGGCATCTCAATCACTGGCCGGTCCCCCACCCACCGGTACGGCTGTCGGGTGGCCGGGTGGATCGAGGGTGGGGCGACGACGTACCCACCGTCGGCCTTGATGTCGATCCCCGGATGCCCGTGCAGCTTGCCGGCGAGCTTGCCGCCGGGGTGGCGGTAGTGCAGGTGCCAGCCGCCGGAGCCGGTACGGGCGCACCGGGTGGGCGGCATCAGCTCGGGCAGCACCGTGCCGCCGTTGCGCGGGTCGATGTCGATCACCACCCGGCCAGATGCGGTGCCAGTGCGGATGGCGAGCATGCCGCCCGGGACGGCGGCGTGCATCGCCGCGATCCGGTCCGGGTCGATGCTGGCGGCGTAGAACCCGTGACAGGTCAGACAGGTGCACGCCTCGGGGTCGTGGTCGGGGTCGTCTTCGACCTTCGGGCAGGCGGGACAGTTGGCGACCGGGCGTTTGGTGCGGCCGAGCCAGAACACCGGCAGGCCATCGCGGGCTAGCGCGAACGCAGCCGGCAGCAGGTCCGCTCCGGCGCCGTGCCAGCCGCGGCCGTTGTCCGGTGCCGGGCAGGTCGGGTGGTTGCCGCAGCCGATGGCGGGATCGACGGGCCAGCCGCAGCCGCCGGTACACATCCGCCAGCCCGGCCGCAGTGCCCGGACCGCGGCGGCGATCTCGGTGGGCCGTTGGTCGCGCCGGTGCCGAATCGTCGGGATCTTGGCTTCCTTGGCGAGCATGGCGCAGCCGGTGGCGCCGGGCGACCGGTCGTGGATGAACGCTAGGCACAGCGCCGGTGCGGTGGCCACCATCGCGGCGTTACGGACGTGACCGGCATGGTTGCCGATCGACCAGTCCGCCGGCCACCGCTCGACGTTCACCCGACGTCGGCGGCACCAGGCGTCCGCGATCGCGTCGGCGCCGCGCGGGCACGCGCCGTGCACAATGATCAGCCGACCGCCGTGCTGCTCGTGCAGCTCGTCCAAAGCAGTGGTGATGTCGCCAGGTCGTGGCCACGTACGAGAGCCGGTAACCAGCACCCGGTACGCGTGTTCGGGCATGCAGGGTCCTCCCTTCCGGATGGGCAGTGCGAAGCAGGGAATCCAGGTCAGCTGCGCTCAGGTGAGCCGCTAGGCAGCCCGGCGTACCGCTAGTGCTCGGCCCTTGGGCGGCGGTACGAGCCCGGCGACGACATCGGCGGCGTGTTTGGCCTCGGCGTGTGCGGTGCACAGCAGTAGTTCGCCGTCGGGTCCGGTGCGGCGGCGCCGAGCGCCGCGGATGTCGACCGGGCCGGTGCCGCGTCGGGCGTGGGCCACGGCGAGACAGTGCATGCACTGCACACGCCCCACGGTGCGGTAGTTGGACCACTGCACCTTGACCACCGGTGGCGGCGGGACGGTGGGCCGGTCGGGCTCACCGAACAGCGGCAGCGTCTCGAAGCCGTTCAACGACGGTCACCTCCCCTCAGCGCAGGTGATAGACGGCGGTGCCGAGCACGCCGGCCACGACGAGGGCGAGAGCGGCGACGGCGGTGCGGGGCAGGCCGGCGCGTAGTTCCCAGCGGTAGCGGCGGGCCAGCCACACGGCGGCGGCCAGGGTGCCGGCGATGGCCGCCAGGGCGGTCAGCCGGGGCAGCCACCATCCCGCGGCGCGGACGGCCAGCCAGACGGCGACCGCGAGGGCGACGAGGATCAGCAGGGTCGGCAGGACCCGGCGGGCCAGCCAGCGGATGAGTTCGAAGGCGGCGAACCAGCGCCACAGCCGGCGGCCGAACTCGTTGGCGGCGCCGCGCCGGGCGAGGCGGAACCAGGAAGCCATGATTGACTATCACTTTCTGTAGATGATCCTTTGACTTCACGGACTTCACTTCACGGACTTCACGGAGGCTCGCGCGCGCGCACGCGCACGCGTAGGCGGGGTTTCCGGGTGCTCGCGTGAAGTCCGTGAAGTGCGTGAAGCGCGTGAAATACGCGTCCGTCCGCGTGACTGTGCGTGACGGGCGCGGGTGGTTGTGCGGGCGTGGTCAGCCGGTGCCGATGCATTTGCGGCAGCCGCCGCCGTAGCGGCGGAAGTACCGCGGCGAGCGCCAGCGGTGGCAGTGCGGGCAGAGCATCTTGATGACGCGGGCGCCGGGCCGGGCGCCGGGCCGCCACGCGGCGACCCGGCGGATCCGGTTGGCGATGGTGGGCGTGCGCATGCGACAGCCCCCTTTCGGGCCACAGGACTTCGGAAAAGGGTGGACAGCGGGCGCCCGGGTTCAGGCGGCCTCGGCGAGCGCCGGGCTCGGGCTGCCCTGCGGCGGAAGGATTTCGTACACGCCGCGGTCCTCGGACCGGCGCAGCAGCGGCGCCGGTCCTTGGCAGAACTCGCCGAGGATCTTGCTCAGGGTCGGTGGCTTGAGTCCTTCGTCGCCGACCTTGTCGACGAGCGGGGCGAAGTTGGACGGCCGTACCTGCCGCGTGCCTCGCTCGTAGGCGGCCAGGATCGTGGTGCGGACCATCAGCCGGATCTCAGTCGGGGTGTACTGTCGGCCGTCCTCCGGGTCGAGGTCGAGCGGGATCCGCTCCCGTACCGGGACGGTGATCGGATCGTACGGGTCGGCGTCCGGCGGGCACTCCGGATCGACCGGAGGCGGCGCCAACTCGGGATCGTTGTCGGCGTCCGGGTCGTCCGCGTCGTCCTCGCCTGCCCGCTCCCGCTCCGGCATGGCTGCGGCTGCCCGCGGCAGCGGGACGGCCGGCGCCGGTGCCGGTGCCGCGGCCGGCGTGGTCGTGCTCTGACCGGTGCCGGCCAGGTGGGCGACGAGTTCGGCGATGACCGCATCCCGGTCCGGCTTGAAGGTGCGGCCGGGCAGGGACCAGTCGTCCGGGTCAGTGCCCGGCAGCTCGGCGTACAGGGCGCCGGGCTTGCGGTTCTTCCACCCCGGGTCCGCACCGGCCTCGATGGTCTCCTCGGACAGCACCCGGGCGCCCTCGCCCACGTCCCGCACGCCCATGCAGATCACGCCGCCGACCGTGGTCCGGACGCTAGTAGGCATCCGGTCGCCGGTCGCCCGCTGGATGCCCAGCAGGACGAACACGCCGACCGAGCGGACCGACTCGGCCAGCTCGACCAGGGTGTCCTCGGACTCGACGAACTTGCTCGCCTCATCCACGATCACCACCCGGAACGGCGGGCACCGACGGCACCCGGCCGTCCACTGCTCGTGCCCGTGTCCGCCGATCTGCCCGGCCCGCTTGGCGACATCCGGGATCAGCCCGTCGAGATAGCGCTCGCCCTCGTCGGCGCGGTGGATGAACACGTGCATCGCGTCCCGGAACGCCCGCGGCAACTGGAGTCCCTTGCGGCCGTCGATGTAGACGACCTCGCTGTCCGCGCGGGAACGCGCTTCGGCAGCCAGCATGAGCTGCAGCTCGGTCTTGCCGGATCCGGACTGCCCGAGCAGCAGCAGAACCCCGATCGGGTTCTGCCCGGCGGCCGGGTTACCGGGCAGCAGCAGCGGGATCGGCGCACCGGTCTGGTAAACCGCCAGCCGGATCGGCGCTCCGATGGTGCCGCCGGGGGCGGACAGGCCGGGCCAGGCCGGCGGGTGTTCGAGCATGTCCACAGGGGACACCTCCATCCGCCCCACCCGGGGCGTGTTCCGATTCCTCACCATCCGCACCCCGCCCGGCGGCACATCGAGCGCCGAGGCGATCGCGGTGCGGACATCCGGCTTGGCCAGGCTGTTGAAGTCGGCGCCGGGCACCATCTCGGTGTGCGTCACGATCCGGCCGTCGACCACCTTCGGCCTGCCGGTCTGACCGACGTCCTGCAACTCCTTGACCCGCTCGCCCAGTTCGCCGAACAGGTTCGCGCGGGCGTCGGTGCCGTCGCCGCGCAGCAGCTTGGTTGTGGCCAGCAGGATCGAGGCGGTGACCATCACCAGCAGGTAGACCAGCACCGAATCGCGGGACCAGCCGCGGAAGGTGAGCACGAACAGGCCCACACACGAGCCGGTGGCCATCAGCAGCGACGCGGCCCGCAGCTCCATCTTCCGAGCCCGACCGACACCCCAAGTGGTCCACACGATCGCCGCGGAGCAGCCGAGCACGAGCGCGGCCCGCCATGCCACTTCCCACACGGTGGGCTGGGCGTAGGCGCCCCAGATCAGCGACAGGATCCCGGACAGGATCAGGTTGCCCACCGCCGCGATCGGTGGGATCACGTACGGCCACGGGCTTTGCTTCACTTCGCGGTAGGCGCCCCGCGCCACGTCGGTGCCACGGATACCGCGGCTCTGCCGGGCCATCAGGCAGCCCTGCTGCCGTTGTCGCGGGCGCGGACGGTGAAGTCACCGGCGCCGGGCTTCTCGTCGTCCAAGGCGATCAGGAACGCCTCGAACCGGTTGCGGCACACCCGCGCGTAGGCGGCGACCGCGAGCATCTCGTCGGCCGCGCGCACGAGGGGGCGGGCGACCTGGCGGCCCCAGAACTTCGCCCGCATCCGGGACAGGCCGTTGCGGCGGCCATACCGTTCGATCTTCACCCGGATCAGCCCGGCCAACTCGTCGATCTCGTCGTGCCCGGCCAGGCCAACAGCGCGGATGCCTTCCAGCATGTTGAGCAGGTCTTCGTCGTTGCGGATATCGGCGTCGGGGATCAGACGGCGAGCCATCAATATCCTTTCCAAGTCCCAAGCGTCGGATCCACCGCGGACCCGACGCGTCGACTTGCCAGCGGGACGCGGCGCGTCACCGGACCGGCGAGACAAACAAAGCCGGCAGGCGTTGCACCTGCCGGCGGAAGCGACAGATCCACGCTGCGGACCGGGGGTGGAAGAACACACCCGGCCCGCAGCAGGTTGAGCAGCAGCGGTCAGCGTTCGCAGTAGAGCTGACCCTTGTTGGTGGTCCGGACGATCACGACGTCGATCCACACCTCTGCGCCACCGGGCAGGATGAGCTTGGAACTACCAGCAAACGGTTGGCGCGCCTCGCTGAGGTCGATTGTGTCGTCCTCGGTCAGGGCGTAGAGCATGCCCTCGCGGTGCAGCTCGGCGATGTCCTCGAACAGGATCATGCCGAGCAGGTAGGTCAGGGTCAGGCCGTGGGTGGTCCGGCCGAGCGAACGCAGCACCCGGTGCGGGTCGTTCCAGTAGTAGCTCTCGCCCGCCGGGGCCAGGTGCAGGAACATGCTGCGGCGGTGCGTCTTGATCAGCCCCGGCGTGAGGTCGATCTGCTCACCGTCCAGCGTGGCCAGGATCAGGCCACGCTCGGCCATGTCGCTGACCGCTTCCGGGCTGGCGTCCTGCGACTTCAACATCTCGCCCAGCCGCGCCCGGGCGCCGCACAGGGAGACCATGCGGCCCAGAACGCGCCACTGCTCGGGCTCCAACGTCTTCATCAGGCTGTGCTCTCCGATCCGTGTCTCGGACAGGGGTGCCCTGAGGCGAGGCCGGCCGCAGCGCCGCCGCGGCGACCGGCCAGCGGGGGCTAGAACGGCGGCTCGTCGTCGAACGAACCACCGCTGGCGGGTGCGGCGGTGGAGGCGGGCACCGACCACGGGTCGTCGCCCTGCGCGGCCGGCGCCGCCGTGGTGCTGCCGTTGGTGCGGGTCATCCGCTGCACGGCGGCGGTGGCGTAGCGCAGCGACGGGCCGATCTCGTCGACTTCCAGCTCGTACACGGTGCGCTTCTCGCCCTCGCGGGTCTCGTAGGAGCGCTGCCGCAGCCGGCCGTGCACGATGACGCGGGTGCCGCGCTTGAGCGACTCGGCCACGTGCTCGGCCGAGTCGCGCCAGATGTTGCAGGTCAGGAAGAGCGGTTCGCCGTCGCGCCACTCGCTGGTCTGCTTGTCGAAGGTGCGCGGGGTCGACGCGATACGGAACTTGGCGACCGCGGCGCCGGACGGGGTGTAACGCAGCTCGGGGTCGTCGGTCAGGTTCCCGATGACCGTGATGACGGGTTCGTTGGCCACTGTGGACATCCCCTTCCCGGGGCTTGAACGGGCCGCGGGGCGTGGACGGTCGCCACACCCCGCAGCGGGATGAAACAAAGGGAGCGAAGGCGTAGAGCCGGACTCGGCTACGCGGCGTCCTTAGTGGACAGGCGGGTGAGTGCGGCGATGCCGGTGCGTTGGGCCGGCGAGCGACCCTCGCGGGTCGCGGTCGCGGCGATGAGCCGGCCGCAGCCGCGGCAGCGGCCGGTGTAGCCGCAGGTACAACCGGGTGGCGGGGTAGCGTTGGCCATCGGATCGAACCCCCTTTCGGGTTCGTGACGGTGACCGGGAGCGCGGCACGGTTTCCTAGGCCATGGGCCGCGCTCCCGGACAGGGCTATGGGTGCTGCTAGCCCTGCGATCGAGGTCAGGCGGCCAGCGCCAAGGCCGCGAGTGTGGCTGTGAGCAGCACGACCACGGCGGCCAGGCGGATGCCGGCGCGTTGCCAGCCCGCGGCGAGGGTCCACCAGGTCCAGGTGAACACCCATGGGTGTCGGCGGATCCTGCCGCCGCGGCGCCAGAACGTGGCGTCCGAGTAGCGGCGCCCGTCCAGCGGCTGGCCGAGCAGGAAGCGCCAGACGAGGCGACCGCCGCGGTTACGGCGGGCGCGGCGGGTCCGTGGTCTGCGGCGGGCCATCACGCCACCGCCGCGTTACGTCGCTCGGGCAGCTCCACCACGCGACCCGTTTTGGTCTCTGGCGTCTCGCTGGCTGTCGACACGCTGTCGACAGCCTGTCGACGGTGCCGCCGCACGGTGGCCTCGGAAAGGTCGAGCCGGGCGGCGATGGTGGCGTCACTTGCCCGAGGGCTACGCGCGATCGCTTTCGCGACCCGCTCAGCAGCGCTGGGCTGCCGCTTCGCCGTTGCCCGGACAGTGGGCTTGGCCTGCTCGACGGCCTGGGCGGTGAGCCGGGCGACGTGTGCCTCGGCCTCGGCGAGGCGGGCGCTCAGGGCCTCGTTTTCACGGGCCAGCCCAGCGGCCGTGTCGAGGGCCTGCGCGGTCTCGGTCTCGGCCGCGTGCCGGGCCTGCTCCAGTCCGGCCATTTGGGCGACGAGGGTGTCGAGGCGGGCGTCGGCGGCGTCGCGGTGCTGCGCTTCGGCCTCGGCCCGCGCCAGCGCCGCGGTCAGCTCGGCCGCCGTCTCGGCGTGCCGCGCCCGCTCGCCATCCAATGCCTGCGTTGTGGTGGCGGCCTCGGCTGCCAGAGTGGTCACCTCGGTGCCCAGCCGCTCCGCCTCCGCCTTGGCGTCTCGTGCGGATGCCAGCGCGGTGGCTTCTGCCTCGCGTGCTCGTTCGAGCTGCGTGACGAGATCGGCGTCGGAGTTGACCAGCCGGGTCGGGTGCAGGTCGGTGCTGATCAGCGAGGTCAGCGCGTCGTAGTCGGCGCTGGCGGCTAGGCGGGCGGCGACCTCATCGAGGTTGTAGCTGGCGGTGGCGATGTCCGCGGTGACCGGATCGACCGCGGTGCGGATCTTGCGGTGCAGCACCTTCGCGATCGCGGCCTGCCGCCGCTCGCTGCGGGCCTGCGTCCGGGCCGCATCCAGCGACCCGTACAGGCCGAGGGCGGGGTTGGCCTTGGCCAGGCTCCTGGCCTTCAGGGTAAGCACGGGGTGGCGCAGCCAGTGCCCAACCAGCTCGTACGCCGGTGTGGTCGGCGGCAGGGCGCCCGTGGCGCGGAGCCGGTCGCGGCGCTGGTTCTCGGTGTGCATCAGCCACACCAGATAGCCCAACGCGGACATGCCGCCGAAGAACGCCCCCAACAGCCGATCGGAGTGGGTGGCCAGGTTGAACGCGACCGCACCGGCCGCGATCCCAGCCGACAGGATCCGGGATGCGACGGCCCGCTCACCGAGCCGGCGCCGCACGTCGGCGTTGGACAGCACCACGATGCCGCCCAACTCCAACGCCACCACCGCCGGGACCGCGAACCCGATCGGGATCCCGAGGGCCTCGTGCGCGCCGAGCACCTGACCGGCCAGCGCCACCAGCAGCACGACGACGTAGAAGACCTGCCGGATCACGGACGTGTGCCGGACCGACCGGGTCAGGTCCGCGTCCGGGTCGGCCACATGCGGATTTCGAAAGGTGATCATGAGTGGGTACCTCCGGACATTGCCGGGACGTCGAGGCGGCCGGTCACCTTCGCCGCACAGGCGGCGACGACATCGGCCGGGTCGAAGCCGAGGGAATCGATCGCCACGAGGGCGGTGAACGCGACGTCGGCCAACTCGGCGGCCACGTCGCCATAGGTGTGCGTGACGCCCTTGCGCGGGTTCTGACCGGTCGCGCCGATCCACGCCGCGGCGACCTCGCCCGCCTCCTCGGTGACCTTGAGGATGCGGGCCATGAGCTCGGTGTGGCCGGCGCCGTTGTGTTCGTCCAGCCAGTTCGCCGCGGCGTGCACCGCCGCGTACACGTCGGCGGTCATGCCAGCCGCAGCTCACTGGCGTCCCGGAAACAGGCCGGGAACAGCGGTTCGCCGTCCGGGTCGTCCGGGTCCGGCTCGGCCAGTTCAGGCGAGCCGTCCACGACGATGTGCCACTCATCCGGGCCGCACTGCCCCAACACGTGGCCGGCCACCCAGGGCCAGTCAGCGCGGTCGGCGTCGGTCGGCGTGGTCGGCAGCGGGAAGCGGACTAGGACCGCGGCGTCGTCGGGGAACAGGCCATCGTTGTCCGCGTAGAGGCTCATCGGCACCTCAGGCGGCAGGCCGCAGGTCGGCGGTCGGTCGGGCCGCGCGGGTCGCGGTCCGGGTCACCCGGGCGGCGCTGCGGCGCGTGCGGCGCCAATCCAGCTCGGTCGGGCCGCCGCGGTCCGCGGCATAGATGGCACGGATCTCTGCGTCCAGCTCGGCCAGGTCCGCCTCGATCTGCGGCCACTCGGCCTCGATCGCGGCCAGGTCGCCGGGCGAGGGCTCGGCGTCGTCGAAGTTGATCCACATGGGTCGGGGAAGTCCTTCCGGATCAGGCGGCCCGAGCCGACCGGCGGCGCGTGACGCGCTGCGTTCCGGGTCGGCAGGCCGGGCAATGGGTCTCGTCCGGCGCCAGCGCAGCGAGGCCGGTACAACCGGTGCACTCGCGCCAGCAGGCGCCCTGACGTGCCGAAACTCGAAGCAGCTCAGCGAAAGCAGCCATGGCAATGCACCGCCTAAACGTCGAAGGGAGCGCGGGACACGACGCGTGTAGCGCCGTGTCCCGCAAAGCAGCAGAAACAGCCCCTGACCAGGGGCGGAATACGCAGATCTGGATTTCGCGACCCTCGGTTGGGCGGAGCGGGCGGACAGGTCTTGCGGCCGGACAAGGTCAACAGCCGACACCCGCGCGCCACCCCTAGATCGCACGCATCGGGACCAATCGGAGAGACGGATCTCCCTGGCATCCCGGTCCACTGTGGAGTTCTCAAACATCAAGTGCGCGGCTGGCGTCCCGGGGATCGCACGTCGCCGCCGAAGCCGCTCCGCCGTTCCGGTTACCAACCGGCTGGTGTGATACGTGCAACCTAACAGTTGTTAGGACCCCTGGTCAACTGGCCAGACGGGGAGTGGCACAGATAGGCCGCTAGCAGCGCATATGTGCAGCCCGCGACTGTTAGCTCACTGTTAGGCGTCTGATAGGCTCTTGCTGATCGAGACACCACTAGCTCCGAGGGAGCGCGCATGTCTTCACCCCGGCCACGACTCACGCGGGCAGAGTCGCTACACCAGCAGGTTGCGCGAAACATCCGAAACGAGATCGACGCAGGGGTGCTGAGGAACGGAGACGTGCTGCCCTCCACGCGTGAACTGGCTCAGACATGGGGCGTCAGCGTCTTCACGATTAATGAAGCAATGAAGATTCTGATTGCCGATGGCCTAGTGGAGAGCAAGTCGCGCTCTAAGCGGGTTGTTCGCGCTCCCGATCAGGCACGTCGAGGCGAAGTGCGCCTCCGAAAGCCGCACGTGCTGTTGATCGGCGGATACGCCGGAAGTGGGAAGACGGAACTAGGCCGGATCATCGCACGGGAAACAGGCTGGCCGATGCTCGACAAGGACACGCTTACGCGGCCCGTTGTCGAAATCGCCCTAGAGATCCTCGGCCAGTCACCACACGACCGCGATTCTGACCCATATCTCAGCACGATTCGTCCGCGAGAATATGAGGCACTCGTTGCGGCGACCACGGAGAACGTCGAGTGTGGCAACAGCGCCATCGTGACCGCGCCGTTCGTTCAGGAGTTTAGCGATCCCTCCTGGATCGGCCGGACGCAGGCGCTGTTCGGTGGCATGAACGCCGTGACGACGCTTGTATGGGTGTACTGCGACGCCGATACGATGCACACATACATTCGGCGCCGGGGCGCAGCGCGCGATGCGGCAAAGCTCTCCGACTGGTCCGTATGGTTAGCCCGGATCAATACCGATTTCCGGCCGAGTGGCGAACATGTGGTTGTCGACAACTCAGCGTCCAGCGCGCCGTTGCAGGATCAAGCACAGGAATTACTCAAGAGGATTCTAGGCGAGGCGGCATGACACACGGCATTATCCTGTACGGCCCGCCAGGTAGCGGGAAGGATACCGTCACGCACGAGCTAACGAGGATTGACCCTCGCTACGCCCTATTCCACCGGTTGAAAGCGGGGGCAGGAAGAACGGCCGGCTACCGGATTGCGAGAGACTCTGATATTGCCTCACTTCGTGAGCAACACCAAGTTGTCTGGGAAAACAGCCGCTATGGGTCCACTTACGTGATCGACCGACCTGCGCTCATAGAGCAGCTTACCGACTGCGTTCCAGTAGTTCATCTTGGCCAAGAGGAAGGCGTTTCTGCTGTAGCATCCGCCGTTCCAGGGACGCGGTGGCTTGTCGCCTATCTGTGGTGCCCACGCGACGTTGCGGCAGAGCGAATCCGTGCGCGCGGGACAGGCGACCTAGACGCGCGGCTGGCGGTATGGGATGAGACGAGGCCCCTAGGCGCGGCTGATCTGACACTTAACACCGCCGAGGTCTCAGCCGCCGATGCGGCGAGGGAGATCCACAATCGCGTGCGCCGGGGCTGAACAGCGCCCTACACAGGCGGGATGCGGCGCGTCATGCAGGGCTTGGCCCGTCATCCTCGGGTCGATGCCGTCGGTGGGAATCCAGGCTTGACCGTTCAGCAGTTCGGAGTCGGCGCGGGGCTCTCGGCCTTGAAGCCGCAAGGGACGTGTCGGTTTCTAGCGGTCAAGGGGTCGGTGTTTGCGACCGCCGCCTGGTGGTAATGATCTGAATCAACTGGTCCATGGTGAGCCATGGTCGTACCCGGTGGATCATGCGATGGCAGTTCGAGCAGAGCAGCGCGAAGTCGGCGACCTTTGTGGTGGTGGCGCCGGACTCTGAGAGCGGTACCTTGTGATGGCATTCGATGTAATCTTCGCCGTGAGGACCGTATGTGGCGGCGAAGTCGAAGCCGCAGGCTTCACAGGCGACGTGGCCATGTTTGCGTTTATACGCCTTGACGGCTTTGTTGCGGATCCCGCGGTCCCGTTCGCGGCGCAGGTGCAGCCGTTCCAGTAGGCCGCCTTCCTGTGCGCTGGCGTCATCTAGATCGAGGTCCGCAGGGTCTGTGGCCCCCGTTTCGTCGGTGGGGCCGGCAAGGATGGCGGCCCTGAGCGCCAAGGCTTGGCGATGCATCTCGTCGGGGTCGGCGAGAAACTCGGCCAGGACTTCGCGATCTAGTTTGCCGCCGCGGGTAGGGGCACCACCGTAATCGGGATGGTGGGTGGCGATGTCGGTGGTCTTTCGACCGACGCTGTTGGGGTTGCGGAACGTCTCTGTTCGCTGGTCGACCGGGTGTGCCCAGTATCGTTGGAGGAGGGCTGACAACTCGATGACTTCGGGATATTCGGCTCGGAGTTCGTGCCAGTTGTTGGCGTAGACCAAGTCGCAGGCGAGAATCAGCTCGTCGTGGTTCCAGTCGGGGTTGTTTCGGACGTGCATGGAGAAGCCGAGTCGGTCGCGAAGATGCCGGGCGACGGAGTTTTCTCCGCCGGTGAAGTCGTCGGTGGTCCACCGGCGTTGGCCGGGGATCTGACCGTGGGCGTATCCAGCGAGGGCCTTGGAGTCGTAGAGCTTACCGTCGTGCTCGACGAAGTAGGTTAAAGCGCGACCGAACTTGTAGCGTTCGAGGAACGCATCGCGGCCCAGCCGGTCGAACTCTTCCATTGCGTCCAGAACGGCTTGTCGGGTGATGTCGGTCAGCGCCATACCGGGAAGCATAGAGCGGCCTATCGACACCTCGGAGCGCTTGGCGGGCTGGCGGCAAGGGCCTGCCCCTCGATGGCATGGCGTACGGCATCGGCAGTCCTACGGAATGGCCGCTCCTCAGGCGCGTACGCGCGGCGTAGCGGGCACTGCCCTGTCCCAGGCCGACGACTTCGCTGTGTTGTGGTAGGCAGCCAGGATGGACCTTCACTCGCTTCAACAGCGGTTGGCCACGTTCGTCGATGAGCGCGATTGGCGGCAGTTCCACAACCCGAAGAACCTCGCCATGGCCGTTGCCGGCGAGGCGGGCGAGCTGTTGGAGATCTTTCAGTGGCTGACCTTTGAGCAGGCGGCAGCTGTGATGCAGGATTCCCGGCAGGCGGCGAACGTGCGTCACGAGATCGCCGACGTGCTGGCATATCTGTTACGACTCGCCGACGTTCTGGACATCGATGTCTTGTCGGCCCTCGATGAGAAGATCGCGCTCAACGAACAGCGGTATCCAGCCAGCTTGGCGTACGGACGCGCCGACAAGTACGACCAGCTCGGGGAGGGGTCGCATGAGGGTGGCACTGCAGCCGGCACGGCTTGAGGGCGCCGTGCGGCAGCACTACGAGGACACGATCGCCTCACCGGTGCCGTTCAATTCCCATGTCGACCTTCTGAGCGCGGCCGACCTGGCCAGGCTCCGCGAGCTGTTCCCCGATGGGTCGGCCCAGATGTGGGGCGTCACCCCCGGTGTGGACGACCGCAACGTCGGCCAGGTGGTCAGGCTTCAGCCGGGCGACTTCGTCATGTTCTACGGCTACGGGCGGCTCTACCTTGCCGCCACGATCGCGTGGCGGTTCCACAACGAACCCTTGGCCGAACGGCTGTGGCAGCGTGACGGCAAGGGCCAAACCTGGGAGTACATGTACGCCCTCACGGGCACACGCTCGGTGGAGATCCCAATCGAGGAGGTGCGCCCGGTTCTGGGCTGGACCAGCGGCATCGTGCAAGGCTTCAGGGTCTGGGAGGGCGCAGAGGCTGAGGGCCTGGCCGAGCTGGCCAACCTGGACCCGTCCGACTACGCCCTGCCGACCGCACCGGCCGGCAGTGACGTCGCTGACGCCGTCAACCGCTTCTCCGGGCCGCTCGATCGCACCAGGAACGCGGCGTACCGGGCCGAGCAACGCCTTCTCAAGCGCAGGCTCCGCCAACTTGGCGGCAGGAGTTGCGCCCTCTGCGGCGAGCAGCTACCTCCGCAGTTCCTTGTCGCCGCACATATCAAGCGACGCACCGAATGCTCGGACACCGAGAAACTCGATCTGGACAACGTCGCCATGCTGGCGTGTCTACTCGGCTGCGACAGCCTGTATGAGCACGGCTACATCACCGTCGACCCAGGCGGCAAGATCGCTATCAGCTCGGAAGTCACCCTGTCGCCCTCGGTCGCGCGGCATTGCGACGATCACCTCCTCGGGCGCACCACCGAATGGTGGACTCAGGACCGCGAGAAATACTTCGCTTGGCACAGAACGCATACCTTCCGAGCGACCATCTAGACCACCCGGCCTGCCCAGAAGCAGGAGATGAGCGTCCAGGCGCAAGCGTCGTCCATCTATAGTGGCAATCACGGGCATCGCATCGCCAGCAAGATCCACGCGCCGCTGAAGTCGCTTCGCATCTGACCGGTCATTGGGGGTAGTCCTGAGGAGCCGGGGGATTACGACTGAAAGCAGGGAGCTGACCAATGCCCGACCGGGCCGCACGGTGGGTGAAGCTGAGTACCTTCGCGAGCATCTATGGTGGATCGGTACCAACCCATGAGGTCGCCAGCACAGAGCTGACGACGTTCCGAAGTACAGATCGGGTACTGCCGCCTTCGCTACTGACACGCCCGCTGACGCCCGTTGACGATCTACCGATCCGCACCACGCGTCGTAATCCGCCGCGGAGGCTTCGGGAGGGCGACCTGGTCGGTCGGAACCTGGCCAAGGATCGGATCTGGACCGTACTCCCGGCAAGCTACAGCGGCGTCCAGCCGGGTCAGGGCCTGGTCGTGGTTCAACCTTCAATCGACGTGACCTCGATGGAATACGTCGGTGCCTACCTTTCCAGTCCCCAAGGAGAGGCAATGCTTCCGCTACACAGCCCGAGACCAAGTGTGTCAATCCCACGCCTACACGATCTCATGATCCCTCTACCCGCCGGAGACAGGGAGTCCATCCGCGTCGATGCCGTGGACCTTGTAGCTGGTCACGTCGCTATGGCCGAGATCGCGCGGAACCTCGACGAGGCGCTCGCACAAATCTTCGAGCATCCAGACCCTGACGAGATTGTCGCAAAACTTCAAGCAGCAGCGTCGCTGAGCAGGGAAATTGCGGACGGCTTGCTCGTGTATCGGCGAACGCCAAATACAGGGTAATCACCCTGACAGCACATCACACCTACCCGCGTGCACAGCGACCTCCAGCCGCATAGGCCAACAAAGCTCGGCTTTGATCCCCTCCCATTACGTAGCGCCTAGTCCGACCGTATAACTTCGGCCCAACACGATGAGCACATAGGAGCCCCGTCGTCGCCGCTTGTGTCCGTAATCGCACCGCAGCGAGTACATGCGTCCAGATCCAGAAGGCTCACCGACATACCGCACGTGAAGCAAACCCAGTGTTCGCCTTCTTGTTCTCGGATCGAGACTCCGCTTACCAACGTTTCTTCACTGCAATTAACGCAGGAGTAGACCGGCCATACTCCACCGTCTTTCAGCACGGAATGCTCATTGAGTCCGTGTGTCGCGCCGACGTATTCGCTCGCCGCTTCGTCGGCCACCCATTCGCGATAGCAGAAGGCGCAGGTCGGTACGCCTGTGTCATCTACGATGAGCGCCGATTGGCGACAAGCTGGGCAGTCAACGACAACATCCTTCTGCGCCAGGATGGGATCCAATTCCTTCATCCGGGCGGTTACAAGGGAGAGAATCGTGCCGAGGTCCGCCCGTACTCGATCCAGTACGTCATCGAGTTCGGCCTCCTCGTCGTCCTCTGCACCGGGGACCACGTGTTCGTGGATGAACCTCCACAGGAAGTCCAGAGCACGGGCCGTTGTCGCAGCAACTTCCTCCGTCGTCGCGCTCAGCCCGAAGTGCTGCAACTTGTTCCGAAGTTTCCCAACCGTCTCGATCTTTTTCCGGTCCTCCTTGTCGAGGGGAAGCCCGCAGATCCGAACGAGCCGGTCGTAGCTCTCCAGCGAAGACGCGGACTCAAAGTCGCCGCTCTCAAACTTCGTTTTGTCAGCAGAATCCATACGACTGACCACTGTTGTCCAGTGCTCGCGTATCAGTCTGTATTTGAGGAGAACCTCGATAGCGGAGTACAGGTGAAGAACCGCATACTTCAGATCCCGTTTTGTCGGCTTTCCACCCAGATGGGCCACGACACTGTCAAGGTAGTCGAGACCATTGGCCAGGGGCGTGAAGGTCAGAGCCCTAAACGTCGGCTTGCGTTGCATGGAAGGCATTCTGTCACCGGGCAATGGCTGCGCAACGGATTAGATCCGCACTGGCCGTAGCGACCTCAACCGGCGCTCCTGCTCAAGCCCACTCCGCTCAGCGCCGGTCAGCAGTGGCGCAACATCACCGCGACCGACCGGCGTTCGCCAGGCTGAGGCCCGATCATGAGTTTGACCAACGCATAGCAGGTACTCGATGGCCACCGGGCAGGCAAGCTGGCACCCTGGGCTGATGGTCCACTCAGGCGACATGGGCGGGCGGCTCCGGGGAGTCGTGCAGCGTCGCTGGCCATGGCTGGCAGCCGTCACCGCAGCGGCAGGAGCGGTCGCGCTGCCCTCGGCCGTCATCCTGGCGTGGTTGTCTCCAGTCGCGGATGGGCAGGCGGCGTTGCGATGGGCGGGCGGGCTGTGGCTGGCGCTCACTGGAGCCGGCGTCGCCTTGGTGGCTGTTGCTGATCAACGGCCGGGTCGCCGGGTTGTGCTCGCTGTCCTGGGCGGCAGTGCCGCGATGCTGCTCTGTGCCGTACCCGTCGGCACGCTGTGGACGTTCGGAGTCGATCACGGGCCAGCAGGCGCGGAGTGCCCCGAGTGTGCGGTGACCGTATACCTGGCGGCCGGGCCGCTCGCGGTCGCGCCCAACGAGCTGGCTTTCCGGCGGCTGCTTTGTGACGGACGCCGGGACGAGTTGGGTGGCCAGGCGGCGGCGATGGCGCGTGACGTCGAGGCGGCCGAGCTGGCCGCGGGTGGCGTCCAGCTGCTCAAGGCCGAGGCCGATGTGCCCAGCTCGGTCGACGTCAACGGTGACCGGGCCGCCGTCGCGGTGGACGTGGCGCTGAAGTTCACCTTCCGGGACCGCCAGCCGGGCGGAGCCACAGGTACACAGATCGGCGCAGGCGCGTGGACGTTCACTCTGGTTCAGGACGACGGTTGGCGCGTCTGCCAGGTCGACGCGCCGGTGCTGTGCCAGACGGTGCTGCGCTGCGAGGCGGCACCGCCAACCGTGGTCAGCCCCAGCCCCACCGCTGAAGACCTACTGCGACACCCGCGAGAGATGCTGCCATGCGGGCCGCGCGATCCATTCCCCGAGCTGCACAACTGCCCTGGCCAGCCGGCCACGCCGAGATAGGCGACGGTCGGTTGCGCCGGCCGGGTCTCGCACTCGCCTGAGTCCATCCAAGCGCGGGGCCGCCGAGATGGATTGTGGCCGTTCCCGGAACCGCGCCACGCCGAACGGCCCCGGCTGGCTTCGGTCGGCCGCGTCGCGTATTCAACGCGTCCGCGGCTTCCTCCCTGTGCACAGGATGTGGAGGACGGCGCCGACGCTGTGGATAGCCGGTGACGGTCAGAACTCGGGCGGATGCCGCGTGGATAACGGAGAGTTACATCGTGAACCTTAAGGTTCGCTATCCCACTTGGTGGCGGGTTGTTCGCGCGACCCCTAAGTGCAACTACTCTGCGTAACTTACGGCGGTGAAAGCTCGGCATCATACAGCGGGGGTACGACAACTTGTACGTTGTCCACAGGAGGGGTATTGGCGCTGAATAGAGGCCGTTTAAACGCGCGAGGTGACGTGCGGCACATTCAGACTCGTCACGTTGGTATGCACGGCGGGCGACTACCGTCTGCTACGCTGGCACGCGAAAACCCCGGCTACAGGATGCCGAGGTCGACATCCCGCCCGGGGTCTCGCTGCGATTGGCTAGGTCGCACAGCGAACCTTACAGGGATCACACGTGCCCCGCAGCATTTTGGGGTCCGTGAGTTGCCTCATGGGCGGGCGCAACGCCGCGAGGAGCGACACACGCTCCGCGCCCATGAAGGAGAGATCCACCGTGCACTTCAGCGAGCTGTACGCGATTGAACGCACCTCGGACGACGACTGGTTCGACCCGCTGCTCTTGGCGGACACCAACCTGTGCGTCGACCCCTTCCTGATCTACCCCGAGAAGTCTGAACGGTGGCGCACGGCGCACGACCACATCCTCGACTTCTTCGGGATGGTCTTCGGCCTCGTCCGCGACTCCGGCGGCAACGAGCAGCATCCCGCGTGGCTGAAGGCCTCGCGGCTGCTGATGTTCCCTGAACCGCCGGAGTTCTGCCTCGGGGTGGCGGAGACGTCGCCCATGGGCTCGGGCACCGGCCGCGGCCTCCAGGAGGGCATGCTCGAGGGCGTCCGCACCGCGCTCGGCCTCGGTATGGACAACCTGGAGCACATGGAGATGCTTGCCCTGTTCCAGGGCGGGATGGGGCTCGACCGGATCAGCGACGCCGTGTGCAACATCCTGAAGAGCTACTTCATCGAGTACACCCAGGAGGTCTGCCGCCGGCACGGCGTGCCGATGGAGACCTTCCGGGTCCGGAACGCGTACTGGAGCGAGGAGTACGCACGCTGGCAGGAACGCGACACGGAGCTTCCAGTCAACCCCTTCGTAGGCAAGCGACAGCCGGTGCTGCTGGTGCCCTACCGGTTCCTCAAGGACATCCCGGTGGTCACCGCCAACGCCTTCTGGACCTACGCCTGGGCGAACCACGCCGCCGACCTGCGCGGCGACTTCAACTTCGACCTGGCACAGAACGTCGACCGCCGGCAGAAGGCGAAGATGGCTCGGCAGAACCCGGACATCGTGGCCAAGTACCTGCTGAAGGAAGAAGAGCAGGAGCACCGCCCGTACCCGGTCGACACCGACCCGAAGATGCGCATCCGCTGGTGGGAGCTGGGTGGGGAGATGGCCACGCGGTCGCCGCTGGCCTTCGTCGCCACGGAGCCGGCCGAGTTCCCGACGTTCGTCAAGGCGGTCCTAGCGGCGTTCCAACACGGCATCGAGCACCAGGGTGACTGGCAGATGCTCTGGTACCGCAACATCGCGCTGCCGGAGCGGAAGGTGCAGCTGCTCTTCCGCAGCAGCGCCACCCACTACTGCCGCGCCAACGAGATTGACATCTCGGGCGAGGCGAACGCGGGCCGCGGCCCGGTCGACTTCAAGTTCTCCCAGGGCTGGTCGGCCCGTGCGGTCGTCGAGATCAAACTCATGAACAACACCAAGTTCTGGCATGGCCTGTTGGAGCAGACGCCCCAGTACGCGATCTCCGAGGAGGTCAAGGTCGCCTTCTTCGTTGCGATCGGGTACACCGACGAGGAGATGAGCGCCGAGAACGCAGAGATGGTCGAGAGGGCAGCGAAGCTGGTCGCCAGGGACAAGGGCATCGAGGTCATCCCGATCGTCGTAGACGCGCGCCGGAAAGACTCCGCATCGAAACTGAAAGCGGATAAGGCGGTGCTCGACGAACTCCGCCAAGGCGGAGACGAACCAGACGCCGGCACCGCGGCAGTGGCATAGCACTACATCCAGTGGGCGCCTGCTCGCAGTCATGCGAGAGGCGCCCACTTGCGCATGTCCGGTCCGCCGACGGAAACCCGCGGCGCCGAGACCAACCCCCAGCTATTCGCTGCTACCAGGCGGTCAGGACCGATTCTTGAAACCGTTATCAGCGACCGTTCCCAAAGACTTTGCCGGGCCAGCATCATGTGGGCGCTGGCTTCGCACCTCTGTGTCGGGCTAACTAAGATCAATGGGGGTAGAACGGCATCAAGGCCGCTGCCAGGTGTTCAAACGCAATGGCATCTTCGCTGTTCGAGATGTAAACGCGACAGCTCGGGCCGCCAAGTTCGAAGATCCAGTCCATGCACGCACCACAGGGTGTAAAGTGATCGCGTTTGCTCGCAATGGCCACGGCGAGGGCCAACGATTGACCCGCTGCGACCATAGAGGTCAGCGCATTCACCTCTGCATGAACGTCGTGAGAACGAAACTTGTGCTCGACATTACAACCCAGGTACATTTTTCCATCGCTAGCTAGCACCGCCGCACCGACCTGCGTTTTACCCAGAATGCGAGCATTTTCCCTAACTCGCCACGCGGCACGCACTAGTTCAAGAACAGACGCGTCATCTGTCACGACGTCTCCCGAGCTGCCCACGCCTTGAAAGCCTCCATTCGGTTCTGCCACTGCTCCCTTTCCTTGTCGGTCTCTTGGAGTTCGTAAGCTGCCTCAAGCAACGGCAAGGCCCGGCTAGCCCATCCGGCCGTCGTACCTTCGTAGCGGGTTGCCCAAGCCACCTGCGCGAGCGCCTCTTGAGGTAGCTTCGACAGTCTAGCGCCCACCTCTGACAGAAACTTTAGAGAATCCGCCTCCTCCGAGATCGCGGCCATTTCTAGAAGAGACCTAACAGCACCGTACTTTACCCAGGAATACGAATCGCCGTCAATGGCAGACAAAAGCATTCGGGCATTATCAGACGACGGGTTTCGCCCGACGGCATGTACGGCCCTCCATCTGATCGAACAGGAGACGTCGTCCGTGGCGTGGCGAGCCCCCGAATATATCGCACGGATCTGACGAGCACCTTCGTCAGTCAGATTACAATGCCGCGTCACCTGCGCAGCGATCCAGCCAATGAAGGGATTAGGGCTTGCCAGCAGTGCGATTTCGTTTTCGGATGGAACGTGACTTGGCGTGCCGATCAGCGCGAACAGCTTGTACCAGTCCTGAAACCACGAGGGCTCCGAACCCTTTCTGAACTGCTCAACCTCTGCCACCAGGCCCGGTATGGTCGTGACCCGCGCGAATCCAAAACCTGTGACCGCATCAAGCTTTGAACTCCAGCTATCTGCTCTAGCACGCGATCCCGCAACAGGATCGAACCTTTTTTCGCACAGCATGGCAGATAGCATAAGCTTGAGGTGGTGGGGCACGGCCCAGCCGTCGCTCAGCGCACGCTCGACACATCGAATGGTTGCGAACCAGTTCCAGTCATAAAGCGCAGTGATGTACCTAGCGAATGCGTCTTCTGAACCGAGTTGGTCCAGCACCATAAAGACAGATTCGTAGGTGTTGGCATCGAAGCTGAGCGCATCGAAGTACCGTGGAACCCAAGTCTCCGGCCGCTGCGCGACACTGCGGCTAGATAGGTAATCATGGAGGAGCTGGTGGTAAAAAGAAACCTTCGTTCCGGTCACGGGTTGAACAAGCCGTGACTCTATGAGCCGCTTGGCGATCGGAGAGCCAACTGCCCGAACCATATCATCCAGTTCAAATGCAAGGCCCGCCTTGGCCTCGTACACCGAGAGCGCATAAGCCGAAAGTACGTCGATCTCTAACTCATTCAACTTGACCCTAGATGCGAACAAGCCGTGAATTGCTTGGACACTAGACCTCCAAGTGAGGCCTTCGTTAGTGATCGCGACATCAAGAAAGAACGGGCTCCGTAACAGTTCTCGACGCCTCTTATCTTCCTCAGTAACCAGCTCAACAATCGGAACGTGCTGCTCGACGACCGCAGAGTCTAGCGGATTCACAAGACGGACCCTCCAGTCGGCGCCCTTATACCGCGAATCCGATCTGTCGGCGACAATTAGCCGAGATCGCACAGTTCCTCGGAGTTCGTTCGTCAGTGCTTCAAGTACCTTCGCGCTCAGTTCGCTGCGTAGTTCGTTCATGCCGTCAATCATCCAGATAACCTTCGATGATCCCGGCAGATTCTTATGCATGTCCGCGATGACCTGCACATTAGCGGGCACGATTGATGCCTTCAAGATATCGTTGACCGTCGGCCAATCGTCGCCTCGGGCCTCAACGTCGCGTATATCCCAAGCCTTGAGATCAACAAAGACGGTCAGAGACGAGATCATTCTCGCGTGTGAACTTGTGGTCGACAACGGATGGCGCCAACTCGACTCGGGCGATCCAAGAGTCGCAGAACTCTCGACAATCCTGCAAAGCCCCGCCATACACACCGACCCCAGGCATCCCGACTTTCGCAACCTAGTGGGAGTTGCCCGCAAGACATAGAAAATCGTCAACGAAAGTAGCAACGGCAACCGGCTAGACCGCGAGGTCTTCAACGACTTCCAAGCCCGTCCGTCCGAGATGCGAGCCGAGGCCGCACAGATCCGTCGGCGGCTCTTGGGAGACGCCGCACCAGTGGAGAGGGCACCAGGATCGTCGGCTGGTCCAGGCTTCGATCGCTCCTATCGCGGCAAACCGGCAGAGGGCCTCTACCCACCCACGCAAGAAACCAGTCCGGAGGCGAAGGAAGCCGCCGTACGAGAACACGACGCCCTCTGTAGGCGGCTCATCGCATACCTGGAGCGCTACGGGATATTTGCCGGTGAGCTGGTCGATCCGCCGGTAGACATCGCCTGGCAAAGCCCGGCGGGTGTGCAGATGATCGCCGAGGTAAAGAGCTGTAGCGCAGGAAACGACATCAGTCAGCTGCGGCTCGGACTCGGCCAAGTGCTCGAGTACCGCCACCGTGTTTCTGCCCTGCGCGGCCCTGCCAGCGCTGTCCTGCTTGTCAGCCGAGTTGTCGACCCGGCCTGGTTCGCACTCTGCCGCAGCGTCGGCGTACAGCTGATCACAGGTGACGACGAGGCGCCTTGGTCTGAGCTGGTGATGCCGTCCCTGAACGAAACTTGACGCGGACAGGGTCGGAGGACGCAGGCAAACGCTCGGCGCTCATGGGATCTACCGGGCGTCAACGGCCAAGAGCGGTGGCGGCGGGATTTGAACCCGCGGAGGGCTTGCACCCTCACGCGCTTTCGAGGTCTGCCCTGGTCTGTTCAGCAACGGTCGACACCATCCTCCGCGGCGCCTACACGAAGCGGCCGGCGCGCATGGCCACTCGCGAACGGAGAGGAACGAGACGACAATTGCGACGAAGCGTTGTCTGTGAGCGCTTAAGAGCGCTCCGTTGGTGCCGGGGCTGGTGAAGTCGCGACGTACCGCGCGCTCCGCGATCGAGGCCGCCCGATCATCCGAACAAGACCGCGGTCCCGCAACGACTGCAGCGCACGCAGCACCTGATGGCCTCTCAGACCGGTTTGCTGCTCGATGTCCGTACGCGACAGCTCGGTCCTCGACATAACGCTCAGCACAAGCTCCTCGGTGGTTGGTGCGTCGGCGGTCGAAGCGGATCCCTCGGCGTCGCGATCGTCCAGACGAGTCAGCGTAAAGAGATCCTCCTCCTGCTCGAACGTCCTGCCGTCCGAATGCCGGTAGGTTGTCGTGCCACGCGTACCCTGTTGCTCGATCAAGCCGCGCTCGACAAGATCGCGAAGCTCTCGACTCACGGTTCGGCTGTCCTGGACCCCGGTGGAGGCGCGATAGGTGCCGTTAGTCAGTACCGCACCGTTGCGCATCATGACGAGCGCAGTCATTTGAGACCGTGACAACGGTCGATTGTCTAGGGATTGCAGCCATTCAATCGCGTCCTGGTCGAGCAGCGCGTGGTTGGGGAACTCGACAGTGAACGAGGAGACCCCATCAATGAACTCCGGAGGCTCCATACCGGCCTCAGTTAGAACGATTCGGATTCGGGTGATCCCGCTTCCGCGATTCTCGCACACCATGTGGCCGTCAAAGTGTGGTGTGTCTTCAAGAATCTTGAGTAGTGCCTTGTTTCTGGAGGATGTCACCGTGGTCGTGCCTAGGGCACCAACGTCGACTGGCCCATACAGTCCGCCGGGATTCCGAATAACCAGCCGATCGGGATACATCTCAACCTGGACCTGCATGCCGCGCGCGAAATCTGAGTAGTCGCGATGCACCAGCGCGTTGACCAACGCCTCCCGCAAGACCTCTTCCGGATACTCCCATTCATCGATGCGGAAAATGCCGGAGACGATACTGCGACGCTTCATGTTCCGCTTCAGGACACGTACGCACTCGTTCACGATAAAGGGAATCGAGCCGTCCACCGATCGGTTCTCGATAAACCGCTCACCCGCCGGGCCGAGAGTGCCGGGCTCGGTACCGGAATAGGCTACGAACGTAAGGTTGAGCTGCGGCTCAAAGGTCTGCGGGTAGATCCCAAATGCAAGTAGCCCGGCCAGGGTCGGCACGAGGTCGCCGTCGTGCACGGTCAGAACGTTGAGCATGGTCAGCGCACGCTCGTCGTCAACCTTGCGGAAAAGCTCGCCCTTGGTCTCGCGGATCCGGCCCAGAAATCGGCTGACTGCCTTCTGATCCAGATCCGCGAAGCTGCTGCCAGGCACGGCTCGGACGTCGTACTTCTGTTCGGTACGATTCGCTAGCAGGATCGCGACCTCGTAGTCGGTGAGCTTCCGGTCTCCGTCCGCCACCCGGATACGCGAGCCCGCCCACGGGCCGAGACTCCTGCGGTGACACGGTCGCTGATCCCGAGGGGTCGGCGGCACATAGCAGGCAACCACGTTCTTGTCGTCGACCGTCGCCGTGAAGATCTCGGCCCGCACAGTAGGTTCCATCTCAGAACACACGGCGCCCAGATGGCTCTCCATAGCGCCGGCGTCGTTGACGCCCACCACGGTGAAGCCGGACCGCTCGTCAATGCCGAGCAGGATGCATCCGCCCTGCGCGTTGGCGAAGGCACTGATCGACTCCCAAAGCGTGGCCGGCGGGCCACCCTGCGAGCGCTTCACCTCGCAGCGAAAGTGATCGTTGCCGACCCGCCGAAGCTCTGCGAGCAGCGCTGGGATGTCCGCGGGGATCATTGATCCCTCCTTCTGTACAACCTGCCTACCGCCGATTGTGCCACAGCTGTTGTACAGGAACAGTCCGCGTTGTACAGGACCACCCGTGATGTTGTACAGGACCTGCCCACCTACCGGGGCCTGCGTTAACATCCCCTAATCAAGATCAAGAAAGCACTCGGGCGGGTCGGGCGACACGCAACGGCGACCGCGACTGAGTCGAAATGAGACTAGAAAGCAAAACGCCCGACTCCGTCGCGCTCGACGGCTCGGGCGTTCGTGCCTGCTCAGGAGCGGTGGCGGCGGGATTTGAACCCGCGGAGGGCTTGCACCCTCACACGCTTTCGAGGCGTGCTCCTTAGGCCACTCGGACACACCACCGCCGAGAAGGGTACCTGACCGGTGGGGGCCGCCTTGGGGCGGCATGCCGCCTGGCAGGATCGGCGGCATGAGTACGCACATCGGCGCCCAGCCGGGCGAGATCGCGGAGCGGGTCCTGATGCCGGGGGATCCGCTGCGGGCCAAGTGGATCGCGGAGCACTACCTCGAGGACGCCAAGTGCTACTCGACGGTCCGCGGCATGTTCGGCTTCACCGGGACCTACCAGGGGGTCCGCCTGTCGGTCCAGGGCTCGGGCATGGGCATGCCGTCCGCGTCGATCTATGCGCACGAGCTGATCAACGACTACGGCGTCAACACCCTCATCCGGGTGGGGTCGTGCGGCGCTCTCACCGAGTCGCTCAAGCTGCGGGACGTGATCGCGGCCATCGGCTCGGCCACCGACTCGAACATGAACCGTGCCCGCTTCGACGGCCTCGTCGACTACGCGCCGGTCGCGGACTTCGGACTCCTACGCACCGCCGTCGAGGTGGCCGAGCGCCGCGGCATCCAGATGCACGTCGGCCCGATCCTCGCCACCGACGCCTTCTACACCGACCGCCCCGACCTGTACGACCGCCTGGCCGACTACGGCGTGCTCGCGGTCGAGATGGAGTCGGCCGCCCTCTACACGATCGCCGCGCGGTTCAAGGCGAGGGCCCTGACGGTCCTGACGGTCAGCGACCACATCAAGACCGGCGAACGTACGACCGCCGAGGACCGCGAACGCACCTTCGCCGAAATGGTCGAGGTAGCGCTGGACACCAGCATCGCATAGCCCCAATCCCGGTTGATCAGGGAGTTCGCGCCGCACGACACGCCCACCAGCCCGTCCTGATCGCGCCGCCGTAGGGCCGTCGGCGTAACAACGTGCACGGCCGGGTCCGACGGAACGCACGGCAGGTCGAGTAGTTGGGCGGCCGACGTCAGCGTGGCAACCGCGTCCGGCCCGAGCGTAAGCAACGCGGCCCGGATCCGAGCCCGAGCCGGAACCTCGGACACCTGATCGGCAACAAAGTACGCCCCACGAAACACCCGCCGCCATTCACCCTTGTCACACAGCGACGCCACGTCGTCCCGGTCGATGCCGGCGGCCGAACACTGCGTTGCCGTCACCACCCCGTCCTGTTGAGCCGCCAGAGTCCCGATGTCCACGGGGAGACAGACTGGCACCGGCCACGCCGTCTCTCCACCCGGGCCCGTCTCCCTGTGGATAACCAGGCCCCCTGTGGACAACCCCCATCCCACGGAGCCTGCTGGTAAGCGCGGTTGATCAGGGAGTTAATGGAGCGACACGCTGTAAACACGCCCTCCAACTCCCTGATCAACTGCGAAGGGGGGTCAGGGGGTGGACAGGGCTTCCGTGGGTGGGAGGTGGCTGGCCCTCACCGCGGGGTACAGGCCGGCTATCGCGCCGATCACCAGCGTGGCGGCCAGGGCGCCGGTCAGGGCCCACACCGGGACCTCGGTGGGCCAGGACTGGGTCGTGGCGTAGGCCGTGGTCACCGCGACCCCCAGCAGCACCCCGGCCAGGCCGCCCAGCGCGGAGAGCAACAGCGACTCGGCCAGGAACTGGGTGCGGATCTGGCCCCGCGTGGCGCCCAGCGAGCGGCGCAGGCCGATCTCGGCGCGGCGTTCCAGCACCGAGATGACCATCGTGTTGGCCACGCCCACGCCGCCGACCAGCAGCGCCACCGCACCCAGGCCGAGCAGCAGGCCGTTCAGGGCCTCGTCGGTGGCCTGCTTGGCGGCCAGCGCGTCGGAGGGCCGGGAGACCTTGACCTCGTTGGGGTTTTCCGGGTTGGCGGTGGCGGCGAGCACGCCCTGCACCGCCTCCACCGACGCCTCCGCCGTACGGGTGTAGACCGTCGTGGCGTAGCCGTCGAAGCCCAGCTCCGACGCGGCGACCGGCCAGCCGACCAGCGCGGCCGCGTCCAACTCCTCGGCGAGCGGCACCGGCTGCAGCACCCCGACCACGGTGAACCACCGCCCGCCCAGCCACACCTGCACGGACGGGCCGGCCAGGGCCACCCCGAGGCGGTCGGCGGCGGTGGCGCCGAGTACGACGGCGGGGTACCGGGCGGTCGCCTCGTTGAGCCACGCGCCGCTGGCCACCGTGGCGCCGACCGTGTCGGGCAGGTCGATGCGGGTGGCCCGCACCGCGATGCCGCCGGACTGGGTGGCCGGTATCTGGTCGGTGCGGTAGACCTGCGCGTCGACGTTGCCGGTCGCGCTCACCGACTCCACCGGCTCGATCCGGTCGATCATCTCGATCGCCTCGTCGGGCAGGTGGGAGTCCTCGCCGAAGAAGTTCTGGCCGGGGCCGACCGTCAGCAGGTTGGTGCCGAGCCGGTCCAGCGTGCGGTCCAGCTCGGCGCGGGACGACGTGGAGATGCCCACCACCGAGAGCATGGCCGCGATGCCGATCGCGATGCCCAATGCGGACAGGAACACCCGCAGCGGCCGCGCCCGCAGCCCGGCCGCGCCGACCCGCAGCACATCGGTGAAGGACAGGCGCGCGGGCTTCACGGCCGCACCTGCCCATCACGCATGGCCACCTGCCGCGGCAGCGACGTGGCGATGTCGCGGTCGTGGGTGATCACCACGACCGTGGTACCGGCGGCGTGCAGGTCGTGCAGCAACGCCATCACCGTGGCGCCGGAGGCGGAGTCGAGGTTGCCGGTGGGCTCGTCGGCCAGCAGTACCGCCGGCTCCCCCACCACCGCCCGCGCGATCGCCACCCGCTGGCGCTCACCGCCGGAGAGCTCGTGCGGGTCGTGGCGCATGCGGTGCCCCAGCCCCACCCGCTCCAGCGCCGCCGCGGCCCGCCGGCGGCGCTCGCCGATGCGCACGCCGCCGTAGAGCAGGCCGTTGGCGACGTTGTCCAGCGCGGACACGCCCGCGGCCAGGTGGAACTGCTGGAAGACGAAGCCGATCCGGGTCGCCCGGAGGGCCGACAGGGAACGGTCGGAGAGCGCCGACACCTCGTACCCGTCGATGCTCACCGTGCCCGACGACGGGCGGTCGAGGGTACCGATGAGGTTGAGCATGGTGGATTTTCCGGACCCGGAGGGTCCGACGATCGCGACCAGCTCGCCCGCCGCGATCGAGAGCGACACGTCGCGGAGCGCGGCGACCCCGCCGGGATAGACCTTGGACACCGACGAGAGCGTGATCACTTGGGTACCCCCACGACCGTCCCTTCGGCCACACCGTCGCCGGAGACCTCGACCTTCCCGCTGGCGAACATCCCGGTCTTCACCGCGATGTACCGGGTGGTGTCGCCCTCGACGACCTGGAGGCCGTACCCGCCCTCGGCGAGCGCGACGAGCGCGTTGATCGGCACCGTGAGCACGTCCGCGCGCTTGTCGGACTCGAGGATCACGTCCACCGGCGCCTGGTCGAGCGTGCCGAGCTTCTTCTGGTCGCTGACCGTCACCGTGACGTCGATGGTGGTCTTCGAGTCGCCGTTCGAGGCGGCCGGCGAGGTGACGGCCACCGAGCCGACCGCGGACACCGTGCCGGCGACCCGCGCGCCGCCCGGCAGCTCGACCGTGGCCGCCAGCCCCTTCTCGACCAGCTGCTGCTTGTCGACTTCCAGGTCGACGGTGACGCTGCGCGTGGTGCCGGTGTACGTCAGGACCGGCCCGGCCGCCTGGTCGCCCTTGCTCAGTTGCAGCTCGCCCACCCGGATCTCGCCGGGCGCCACCACGACCTGGCCGGGCGCCACGGTGCCGGTCTCCTCCAGGCCGAGGTCCTCCTGCCACCGCTCGACCGCGTCCGCGGTGGCCGACGTGTACTCGTCGTCCACTGTGAACCCGTCGTAGCCGAGCGCGGCGAGGTTCTTTTCGAACTCCGCCACGTCCGCGCCGGAGACGTCCGTCGTGAGCGCGCGGTACAACGGCGTCGCTCCATAGAGGAGTACGACCGGATCGTCGTCCACTTTGTACACGGTCTTGCCGCGGGTGATGGTCGACCCCTCGGCCGGGAGCCAGGTGAGCGTGCCGCCCGAGCCCTTGGCCTTGACCGCCACCGGATCGCCGTAGCCCAGCGTGCCGTCCACGGTCTCGGTCTGGATCAGCGTGCCGCGGGTGATGGTGGCGGTCGCCGGCGGGAGCGCGCTGCGCGGCGGCGTGGAGGCGTCCGCGCCGCCGAAGCCGACGGCCGCCGCGGCACCTGAGGCGACCACGAGGACGGCCCCGCCGACCAGGAGGACGGTACGACCCCTCACTGGTCGCCTCCCTGACCGCGGAACGTGAACTTGTCCTGGCACGCCTCCATCGCCGCCTGGAACTTCGGGTCGTCCGGGTCGAACGGCAGCTCGCCGCCGTCGAGCCCGAGGAACCCGCCGGTGTTGGGGTTGGGGTCGGGCATCTCGATGCCGTTGGCCCGCATGCACTCGGCCCACTGGCGCAGCTGCTCCTGCTGGGCGGGATCGAGGTCGGCGCGCTCGCCGCCGTTGGGCGCCAGGTCGCGGCACGCCTGGAGCGCCTTCACGCCGGCGTCGGACGTGAGCTTCTTGCGGTCGAAGTCGCCGCCGCCCATCGGCTGCCCGTTCGGACCGGGATCCGGAAAGTCGGGCAGGCCGTTGTCCCGCATGCACTGGGCGAACTTCCGCCCCTGATCGGCGGTGTCGGCACTGGCCGACGGGCTCGCCGCCGCGCTGCCACCCACGGTGGCCACGCCGCCCGCGTCCGTCTCACCACCACAGGCGGACAGGAACGCCAGCGCCGCCGCGGCGAGCGCCAGATGGATACGCACTCTCATCGATGGTCTCCCCTGATAGAAGCAACACCGGGAAGTGAACCGGGACGGCAGTAACCCGGGCATAACCGACGAGTTAACGCGGGTGTTATCCGCTGTTGAGTGACCATGGGATGGTGCGGATCCTGGTGGTCGAAGACGAGAAGATGCTGGCCGACGCGGTCGCCGAGTGGCTGCGACGGGAGGCGTTCGCGGTCGACGTGGTGTACGACGGCGCGGCCGCTCTCGAGCGCGTCCCGGTCAACGAGTACGACGTCGTCGTACTCGATCGTGATCTTCCGCTCGTGCACGGCGACGACGTCTGCCGCGCGATAGGGGCGAGTGGCGCGGCGGCCCGCGTGCTCATGCTGACCGCGGCGGCCCGGGTCCGCGACCGGGTGGAGGGCCTGGGCATCGGGGCGGACGACTACCTGACCAAGCCGTTCGCGTTCGCCGAGCTCTCGGCCCGGGTGCACGCGCTCGGGCGGCGGGCCCGCCCGGCGGCGCCGCCGGTGCTGGAGCGGGCCGGCATCCAGCTCGATCCGGCCAAGCGCGAGGTCTATCGGGACGGGCGCCTGGTGCCGCTGGCCAACAAGGAGTTCGCGGTGCTGGCCGAGCTGCTGCGGGCCGGTGGCGCTGTCGTCTCGGCGGAGCAGCTGCTGGAGAAGGCCTGGGACGAAAACATCGACCCGTTCACGAACGTCGTCCGGGTCACCGTGATGAAGCTCCGCCGCAAGCTGGGCGAGCCACAGGTGGTGGAGACCGTACCGGGAGTGGGGTACCGAGTGCCATGAACCGATGGACCATCCGGGTACGGCTCACGGTGCTCTACGGCGGGCTGTTCTTCCTGGCCGGGGCGGTGCTGCTGGGCGTGACGTACCTGCTGATGGCGCAGCGCCTGGACCGCAACCTGGGCTCCCGCGCCGATATCGGTATCCGTCAGGACCAGGTGCGGGAGCTGTTTCCGAACAACGCCGCGATGGCACAGGCCGTCCAGCACGCGCTGGCCGAGCGCGATCGGGTGCGGGACGACGCCCTCAACTCACTGCTCACCCAGGGCGGCATCGCGCTGCTGGGCGTGGGTGTGGTCGCGGGCGCCTTCGGGTGGCTGGTCGCCGGGCGGGCACTCCAGCCGCTGCACCGGATCACCGACACCGCCCGCCGCATCGCCGGGGCGGACGGCGCGCGTACCGGGCTGCACGAGCGGATCGCGCTGAAGGGGCCGCGCGACGAGGTCAAGGAGCTGGCCGACACGTTCGACGTCATGCTGGAACGGCTGGACCGCTCCTTCGACGGCCAGCGCCGCTTCGTGGCCAACGCCTCGCACGAGCTGCGTACCCCGCTCGCCCTCAACCGGGCCCTCGTCGAACTGGCCGTGACCCGGCCCGGCGCGGCCACCGAGACCAAGCAGCTCGGCGAGTCGCTGCTGACCGTCAACGAGCGGCACGAGCGGCTGATCGACGGGCTCCTCACGCTCGCCGACGCGGAGAACGAGGTGGCCGACCGCTCCCCGCTCGACCTGTACGAGGTGGCGGAGCACGTGCTCGACCAGCTCAAGACCGCCGAGCTGGAGGTGCTGCGGCAGTTGGCCCCGGCGCCCACCCGGGGCGACCCGATCCTGCTGGAACGGCTGGTGCAAAACCTCGTGGAGAACGCGACCCGCCACAACACCCCGGGTGGCTGGCTCGCCGTCACCACGCAGGCGGTGAACGGGTGGGCCGTGCTCACCGTCACCAACACCGGCCCGGTCGTCCCGCCGTACGAGATCGAGGCGCTCTTCCAGCCGTTCCGGCGGCTGGGCCGGGAGCGGATCGACGGCGGGCGCGGCTTCGGCCTGGGCCTGTCGATCGTCCGGGCGGTGGCTACCGCGCACGGCGGTACGGTCCGGGCGACGCCCCGGGAGGGCGGCGGGCTGGTGGTTCAGGTCACTCTTCCGGCGAATTAGATTTACGACCGGTCGGTCTTATTTATATGCTGGCCGGGTGATGGTCGACGGCCGGGTGGCCCGGGGCGAGCGGACGCGCACGGCGGTGCTGGACACCGCGGTCGCGCTCGTCACCCAGGACGGGCTCGACGGCCTGTCGCTCGGCCACCTCGCCGAGGCGCTCGGCGTCAGCAAGTCCGGCCTCTTCGCCCACTGGCGTTCCAAGCAGGATCTCCAGCTCGCCACCGTCGAGCGGGCCCGCGACCAGTGGGCCGAGCGGGTGATCGGGCCAGCCCGGGAGGCGCCGCGCGGCATCCGCCGGCTGTGGGCGCTGCACGTCGCGCGGCTCGACTTCTACGCGTCCAGCGCACTGCCCGGCGGCTGCTTCTTCGCGACCGTCAAGTTCGAGTACAACGCCCGCTCCGGCCCGGTCTACGAGCGGATCGCGCAGAGCCACGCCGAGTGGATGGAGTACGTGGAGAAGCTCGCCCGCCACGCCGTCGAGCTGGGCGAGCTGCGGCCGGACACCGACGTGGCCATGCTGGCGTACGAGATCGAGGCGGCCGGAGTCGCCGCCGTCATGCAGTTTCGCCTGCTCTCGCCGCAGGTCGTCTACCCGCTGGCCCGCCGGGCCGTGCTTGAGCGGCTGCGCGGGCTCTGCACCGACCCGACCCTGCTGCCGGAGGAATGATGACGCACACCGCACTCGCGCCCGCGCCCTTCGAGGTCGACTACGGCCACGTCGAGCCGATCGCGGTCTACTTCGACGACCACGACCCGATGGGGATCGTGCACAACGCGCGCTACCCGGTGCTCCTGGAGCGGGCCATCACGCCGTACTGGACCGCGCGGGGCCACTACTTCGACCACAACGGACCGTCCACGCCCGACCTCTTCCACGCGGTACGGGAGTTTTCGATCACGTACCACCGGCCGATCCGGGGCGCGGGCGAGGTGCTGGTGCACTTCTGGCTCGACACGTTCGGCGAGACCAGCGCGCGGTACGGCTTCCGCTTCCTCTCCTCCGACGGCCGCACCTGCTACGCGGAAGGGCACCGGGCGATCGTCCGCCTCGACCAGGTCACGCTCCGCCCGACCCCGTGGACCGAAGCCGCCCGCGAGGTGGCCTTGCCGCTCCTGAAGCCGGAACGCTCACTGGAGCCGGAAGAAGTCGCGTAGCAGCGCGGCGCACTCCGCTTCGAGCACGCCGGAGTAGACCTCGGGGCGGTGGTTGAGGCGGCGGTCGCGCACGACGTCCCACAGCGAGCCGACCGCCCCGGTCTTCGGCTCCCAGGCGCCGAAGACCAGCGTGGAGATCCGGGCCAGCACCAGCGCGCCGGCACACATCGTGCAGGGTTCCAGCGTGACGACGAGCGTGCACCCGTCCAGCCGCCACGAGCCGGTGGCCTCGGCGGCCCGGCGCAGCGCCACGATCTCGGCGTGCGCGGTCGGGTCGCCGGTCAGCTCCCGCTCGTTGGGGGCGGCGCCCAGCTCGGCACCGTCCGGGCCGTAGACAACGGCCCCGACCGGAATGTCCGGGCCGGACGAACCGGCGACCGCCAGCGCCCGCCGCATCCACTCCTCGTAGCGGTCCCGCCGCTCACTCACTGCGTTTCCCGCGCCGCCCCGAGACCCCGGCTTCGTCGGGCCCGCCTGCGGCCTGAGGAGGCGGGGCGGCTCCGTCCAGACGACGCCGCGCCAACTCGCTCACTCACTGTATTCCTGGTTCGTTCGCTCGTGCGGCGCCGAAGGCGACGTCTTCCTCCGCCACCCCGAAACCCCGACTTCGTCGGCGGGGCAGCTCCGTCCAGACGACGCCGCGCCAACTCGCTCACTCACGCAGGTCTTCGACCTCGTCGGCGCAGCCCAGCACCTGGCAGATCTCCGCGGTGACGTCGGCCGGCAGCAGGCCCTCGTGGGCGCAGAGGCTGAGCAGCTGGTGCGCGGAGACGCCGAGGTCGGCGAGGAGCTCGGGGTCACCGACCGGGTCGACGTCGGGCTCGGCGGCCGGCGGGGTGCCGGTCTCGTCGTCGCCCGCGGGGGCCGGCGGGTTGGTCACCTCGTCGATCTCCAGCGCCGGCGCCTTCACGTCGCCGAGCAGCAGCGCGCCCAGCCGGGACTCCTCGGCAAACACCGAGTCGGAGCCGAAGACGCGCAGGTCTTCGCCCTGGTCGAGGCGGAGGATGGCCAGATAGGAGTCGTCCGACTCGACGAACAGCAGCGCCACGTCGGCGTCGGGGTCGACGTCGCGCAGCCGGTCGACGACCTCGTCGATGTCGGCGGCACCGGTCAGATCCAGCTCGGACGCGGCCCAGCCGGTGGAGCCGCGCGCGACGGCAGCAGCGAAGTACGACACGGTCCCCCCAAGTTTCGCGCTACGCGTGACGGTAGCCGCTCGGATCGGCGGCTGGCCGGACAACGCCCCGAGAATCGTGCTCTCGGGGCTCATCTAGTGGCCCGAAGGGGGCTCCGCTCAGCTTGCCAGGCGCCGGCGCACGGCGATCAGCTCGCGCAGCCGATCTCCGCGCACTCGCCGAGGGCGCTCGCGATCCCGCACCGACTTCGCGCTGGCGAGCTCCGCGAGGAGCTGGAGCCGGCGGCGGCTTCGGTCGGGGTCGAGCCGCTCCACAGTCCAGGCCATGCCGCGAGGGTGCACAACGGTGGCGCCCTTAGTCAAGCCCGGGTGCCGGTTATCTCCCCAGGTCGCGGTGAGCGATCCGGCGAATGCGCGGAGTACACCTACCAGAGCGGCCAGTCGCCGCTCATCCCCCAGCGGACCGCGACCGCGATCGCCGCCGCGGACCAGGCAACACCCACGCTGATCGCGACCCCGGCGGCGACACCCCGGTCGCCCTGCCGGGTCAGGACCCAGGCCGCCGCCCAGGCGACCGCGCCGGCCAGCAGCGACCACCAGACATAGGTACGCAGATCGTCGCCGAGCAGGCCGAGGAAGAGCATCCAGGCGGCGCCCGCGCCCAACCCGGCGCTCAGCGCACCACCCCGCACCCGGTTGGGCTCCCGGTAGGTGGGGCGCGGCGGCCGGGACGGAAACAACCCCGACGGGGTATGCGGGAAGTGGTCCGCCATAAGGGCAGACTACCCGGCAGGTCTGCGGTGGCCCGGCTCGTCTGCCACTATGGCCGGGTGCTTCGGATGCGGGCGGCGATGATCGCTGTGCTGGCCGGCGCCCTGGTGGCCGGCTGCGCGCGGCACGCTCCGGAGGCGGGCGAGCCGGTCGCCTGGGAGGCGCCGCCGGCGACCACGGCCGCGGCCGACCCGACGACCACCCCGCCGGAGCCCAGCCCGACGCCGAGCGCGGCGACCACGCCCACCCCCAAGCCGGCGCCGTCCAAGAGCGCCGCCGCCAAGACCACCGGCAACTGGCGGTACGTGTTTCCGGTCCAGTCCGGCAACGTGTCCTACCACCCGACCCACTCCGGCTACCCGGCGACCGACGTCTTCGCCGACTGCGGCGAGCCGGTCGTAGCGGTCACCGACGGCAAGGTGCTCGAGGTCAGCCGGGTCGACACATACAGCAAGAGTGGTCCACAGGGCCCCGACAACGGCGGGCTCTCCGTGTCGCTGCTCGGCGACGACGGCGTGCGCTACTACGGCTCCCACATGACCGTGGTGCAGTCCGGCATCGAGGCGGGCGTACGGGTCCGGGCCGGCCAGCGGCTCGGCACGGTCGGCAAGACCGGCAACGCCAACAACGTCTGCCACCTGCACTTCGGCATCTCGCCGGTGTGCGGGCGCACGGGCGACTGGTGGATCCGCCGCGGCGTGATCTGGCCGGCGCCGTTCCTCGACGACTGGCGCAAGAAGAAGAGCACGTCGCCGGTGAGCAAGGTCGCGTCGTTCAAGGCGAGCAAGGGCTGCCCCAAGGAGCCGTAGGTCAGCCCTGGGAAAACTGCGCGAAGTACGGCTGGGCCACGCCGTTGATCTTTGTGAACGCGCCACCCGCGGCGACCTTGTCGAGCCGCCCGCTGGCCGCCAGCGCGTGTACGCCCTCCACGCCGTTGGCGTTCGCGGTCCAGGGGAGCAGGTGGCCGTCGCCAGTGGCCGCCGCGCCGAGCTTGACCCGCCCGATCGAGCCCTCCAGGCAGGTGCCGTTCGCGCCGGTCTGCGGCGAGCGGCAGACGTGGTCGAAGTGGCCGCCGAAGTAGACGACGCCGTCGAGCACCGCGATCGCCTGCGGGTCGCCGTCCATGGTCAGGCGCCACCGGCTGCCGCCGCCGGAGTCGTACGCCGCGACCCGGCCGCCCTGGCCGCCGTGCGCCGCGTACACGGAGGACCCGCCCACCGCGAGCCCGCGTACCTCTTCGGCGACGGTCGGGCGGAAGCTCAGGTCGACGGTGCCGGACACCGGGTGCAGGGCGGCGAGCCGCGCGGAGCCGGCCACGCCGTCGACCGTGCCGAACTTGCCACCCACGTACACCCGGTCGCCGCTGGCCACGACGGCCTGGACGGTGCCGTCGGCGGCCGGGCGCCAGGACAGGTCGAGGGCCCCGCCGCGCAGGTCGAACGCGGCCAGCCGGGACCGGGCCTCCCCGTCGACCGCGCTGATCGTGCCGCCGACGTAGAGGCGGCCGTCGCCGGTCGCGAGCGCGTACGGCTGTCCCGAGACGCTGTGCACCAGGCCGCCGCGCACCCCGCCGGTCACCGCGTCGAGCCGCGCGAGGTTGTCCCGCCGCACGCCACTGATGCGACCGAACTCGCCGGCCACGTACACCGAGCCGCCGGACACCGCGATGGCCCGGACCCGGCCGTCGGCGCTCGGCGCCCAACTGCGCAGCGCCCCGGTACGGGCGTCGAAGGCGGCGAGCCGCGCCCGGGGGATGGACCGTCCGGACACGACCGCGGCGGTGAAGTCGCCGCCGACGTAGACGGTGTCCCCGTCGTACGCGGTCGCCCAGACCACGCCGTCGAACGTGGGCGTCCGCTCGGGCACCGCGGACACCGCCGCCGCCAGGGCGGGAGCCGCCGGGAGCAGCGCGGCGACCAGCCCGAGCACACTAAAGCGAAAAGCCCGGAAAGTCACGCGATTACGGTAACCGCCGTTTCGCGCGGTAGCCGGAGATCTCGGTAACCGTCCCGCGTCGGGGTGTGCTTAAGTCTCCCGCGTGGACATCGCGGTGATCGGGCTGGGACTCATCGGGGGATCGACGCTGCGGGCGCTCGCCCGAGCCGGGCACCGGGTGCTCGGCTATGACGCCGACCCAGCCACCCGGGCCACCGCGCGCACCGCGGCGGCGAAGGCCCCGGCCGGCGGGCGGTGGCAGGTCGCGCCGACGGTACGGGACGCGGTCGCCAGCGCCGAGCTCGTGGTGGTCGCGGTGCCGCTGCCGGCGTTCGAGATCGTCCTCGACGAGCTGGGCAAGGCCGGCTACTCGGGACTGGTCACCGACGTCACCTCGGTCAAGGTCCCGGTCCGCGAGCTGGTCGGGCGCCGGCTGCACCGGCTGGCCGGGTTCGTCGGCGGGCACCCGATGGCCGGGCGGGAGACCTCGGGCTTTACCTCGGCCGATCCCGACCTCTTCACCGGCTGCGCGTGGGTGCTCTGCCTGGAGCCGCGGGAGACTTCGCTCCCCGACTGGCTGGAGCTGGCCACGCTGCTCACCGGGCTGGGCGCGCGGGTCGTACCGGCGACGGCCGAGGAGCACGACCGGGCGGTGGCGGCCGTCAGCCACGTACCCCATCTGCTGGCCGCGGCGCTCGCCGCCAGCGCGACCGATCCGCTCGCGGCGGCGCTGGCCGCCGGGTCGTTCCGCGACGGCACCCGGGTCGCCGCCGCCCGGCCGGAGCTCGTGGCGGCGATGTGCGGCGGCAACGCGGCGGCGGTGGGGCCGGCCCTCGACGTGGTGCTCGACGCGCTCGGCCGGGCCCGAGACGCCCTCGCCAGCGCCGACCCGATCCGCGAGCTGACCGCGTGGCTCACGCCCGGTGCGGCCGCCCGCGCGGCCTGGCCGCCCAAGCCGGGCAAGTCGCTGGAGGTACCGGCCCGCTCGGACGCGCTGCTCCGCCTCGGCCGGGCCGGCGGCTGGGTGACCGCCGTGGCAGCGGACCGCCGCTCGGTGACCGTCGTCCGCCCCGCGCCCTCCCCGTGATCAAAGCTCCCACCACGTCGTTCTAGCGACGTGGCGGGAGCTTTGATCACGGGCTAGTCGGAGACCTGTTTCAGGACGTCGGCCAGCACGTCGCGGCTGTTCTTGGCGATCAGCTCACTGCTCCACGCCTCGTGTACGGAGATCATCTGTCCACTGTGCAGGGTGAGGTCGGCGCGCAGCGGCACGTTCTTGGTGATGGCGACCGAGGCGATCTCCTCGTACGGCAGGAAGCGGTGCCGCTTGGCGATCTCGTCGGCCGGCGCCGAGCCGACCAGCTCCTCCAGGCGCACCTTTCCCTTGTCGGACTTGCCGGGGTTGCCGACGAACACCAGCCCCTTGTCCAGCACCACCAGGTCGTGCTCGACGCCGTCGACCTTGACGTTGGCGATCGCCGCGATCACGCCGGCGCCGGTCGCGCTGGCCCGCTGCTCGACCACCGCAGCGCTGCCCGGGTCGATGCCGAGGTGGGCCAGCCAGGCGCGGGCCTCCCCCACGGTCTGCGGCGACACCGCCCGCGCGGCGATCTCGGCGGTCGGCAGTGGCTGGCCGTCGCGCCCGACGAGGCGGGCCGGCCCGGTCCACGAGTGCTGCCAGTACGCCGCGTTGGAGCGGACGGCGGCGAGCGCGATCAGCATCGCCATCGTGTCGACGAACCGCTTCGGCACCTCCCGCCGGGTGGCGTCCGGAAAGAGGCTCTCCGCCGCGGTGCCGAGCCGGTTGGCCTCGGCGATGTCGAGCAGTGCGGCCAGGTTGAGCTGGTTGGTGCCGACCGTACGGCCGATCGCCCGGAAGACCGCGTCGGCGTCCCGCTGCATCACGGTGGTGGCGGTGGCGGCCGTGAAGTACGCCCACGGCAGCACCTGCCGCTCTCCCACGTCGAGCATCCGGCCCTGCATCGCCCGCCCGGCGCCGCCCAGGTCGGGCAGGAGCGCACCGGCCCGGCGACCGTCCGGCGGGCGCACCACCTCCGGCGTGGCGGCGATCGCGCCGATCCGCTCGGCGATCGGCGGGTGGGTGTCCCAGACCGAACCCTCGCTCGGCGGCTCCTGACCGCGCAGCTCGTCCAGCTCGTCCTTGCGGGCGGCGATCAGCTCGGCGAACCCGCCGAAGAGGTCGTCCGGCGCGTAGCCCGACTCCCAGCCCGGCTCCACGTACCGCCGGAAGTAGAAGCCCCACGCCGCGTCCACGACCGGCACCTCGCGCAGCGCACTGGCCGCGGCGGCCCGGCCGGCGGCGCGGACCGCGGCCTGGTCGGCCTCCAGCTCCTGGCGGCGGGAGGAGGCGTTGTCGACCAGCAGGTACAGCCGGGCGTAGCCCTTGAAGACCCAACCCGCCACGTTGTACGGCCCGATCCGGCCGACGGTGCCGCCGATCGCGAGCCGCCCCCGGTACGCGATCGCGCCGAGCCGGGTGTGCGCGTGTGAGTAGTGGCCCAGCTCGTGGGCGAGGACGGCGCGCAGCTGGTCGACCGTGAACGCCTGGAGCAGCGGCAGTCCGATGTAGAGGGTGCGCCGCCCGCCGACGAGGCCGAGCAGGCGGGAGTCCTCGAAGACGGCGGCGTTGACCTCCGGCACGAGGCGGATCTCGTTGGGCACCCGGGTGCCGACGACGTGGGCCAGCTCGTGCACGGTACGCCACAGCTCGGGGGCCTGGTCGGGGCCGACGCTCAGCCCTTCGGGCGGCTTGGGCTTGGCGCGTACGGCCTTCCAGAGCCCGACCGCCACCGAGCCGATCGCGGCCACCAGTACCGGAAAAATGATCTTCAGGGCGATGCCGCCCGGCACGAGCGAGCTGAGCCACACGCCGAACGCGATGGCGGCGGCGACCTGGACGAGCGCGACGATATAGAAGCCGGCGAGCATGAGCACTGACGCACCGGCGCGGACTGCGGCGACCATGCGCTTCCTCCCCGTGGAAACGTGCGGACACTACCGAGTTGATCTCTGGCCAGCAACCCCTTCCGGCACGTCGGCGGCCAGGTCTACAGTTCCGAGGGTCATCGAGACGGGGGAAAGAACCGATGGGACTGTTTTCCAGGAAACGGCCGGCCCACGCCCAGCAGCCGAGCGGACAGCCACGGCCAGCCATCGACAAGGCTCAGCGCGACCCGGCCGCACGCCAGCTGATCACCGCGCTGGAGCGGCGCGACTGGCCCTCCGCGCGCGGCTTCCTGCAATCCGTGCGCGACCCGGACGACCACGCCTTCTACATCTCGGTCTGCGCGGACGTCAGCGGCGTCCAGGAGTGGATCGGCGAGTGGGTGGCGGCCGAGCCGCAGTCCACGTTGCCGCTGCTGGTGCAGGGCGCGCACGGCGTCTTCTGGGCCTGGGAGGCGCGTGGCGCGGCCCGGGCCGAGCAGACCCAGCGGGATCAGTTCGACCTGTTCTTCAAGCGGCTGCGGTTCGCCGAAAACTGCCTCGACGAGGTGGTCGACCGCGACCCGTACGACACCACCGCCCGCGCGTTCCTGCTCACCTCGGGCGTCGGCCGCCAGGTCGACCTGGAGGAGCAGCAGCGCCGCTTCCAGGAGGTGGTCAAGCGCCACCCGCTGCACAAGTGGGCGCACGGCGCGATGCAGCAGTACCTGTGCCGCAAGTGGTTCGGCAGCCACGAGCAGATGTTCGGCTTCGCCCGGCAGACCTCCGGGTACGCGCCGCCCGGCTCGCAACTGCACGGCGGGCTGGTCGAGGCGCACATCGAGATGTGGCTCGACCTGCCCAGCGGCGAAGACGTGGCGTACATGCAGCGCCCCGAGGTGGGCGCCGAGATCCGGGCCGCGGCGGAGCGGTCGATCTGGCACCCGGCGTACCAGCCGCGCCCGGGCTGGCCGAGGCTGCACAACTCGTTCGCCTTCGCGTTCTGGCAGTCCGGCGACGTACCGGCCGCGGCGGACCAGTTCCGGCTGATCGGCGACGCGTACATCACCGACCACCCGTGGCACTACATGGGCGGCGGCGACCCGGTCGAGCACTACCTGAGCGCGCGCGGGGCGGGACGGTAGGTTCGGGGCGTGATCACCCGTGACCCGGTCGCCGACCTGCGGCGCATCGCGTTCCTGCTGGAGCGGGCCAACGAGGCGACCTACCGCGTGCGCGCGTTTCGCTCGGCCGCCAAGGCGCTCGCCGCGCTGCCCGCCGAAGAGGTGGCCAGCCGCGCCGCGGAGGGCACGCTGACCAAGCTCTCCGGCGTCGGCGACGTGACCGCGCGCTGCGTGACCGAGTCGCTGGCCGGCGAGGAGCCGGTGTACCTGCGCCGCCTGCTCGCCACCGAGGGCGTCGACCTCGACGACGCGGCCAGCCGCCTGCGGCAGGCCCTGCGCGGCGACTGCCACACCCACTCGGAGTGGTCCGACGGCGGTTCGCCGATCGAGGAGATGGCGCTCGCCGCGGTCGAGCTCGGCCACGAGTACATGGTGCTGACCGACCACTCACCCAGCCTGACCGTGGCCCGCGGCCTGACCGCCGGGCGGCTGCACAAGCAGATCGAGTACGTGGCGGCGGTCAACGAGGCGCTGCCCGAGGGCTTTCGCATCCTCACCGGCATCGAGGTCGACATCCTCGCCGACGGCTCGCTCGACCAGGACGAGGAGCTGCTGGCCCAGCTCGACGTGGTGGTGGGCTCGGTGCACAGCAACCTGCGCGACGAGAGCGCCAAGATGACCCGGCGGATGCTGACCGCGATCGCCAACCCGCACCTCGACATCCTCGGCCACTGCACCGGCCGGATGGTCACCAAGCGGCCGAAGGGCGCCGAGGGCGAGGGCGACAAGGGCCACCGCCGGGCGAGCCGTTCCGGGCGGCCGGAGAGCCAGTTCGACGCCGACGCGGTCTTCGCCGCCTGCGCCGAGCACGGCAAGGCCGTCGAGATCAACTCACGGCCGGAGCGCCAGGACCCGCCGAAACGCCTGATCCGAAAGGCTCTGGAGGCCGGCTGCTCGTTCGCCATCGACACCGACGCGCACGCGCCGGGTCAGCTCGACTGGCAGCGCTTCGGCTGCGAGCGGGCGGCGCTCTGCGGCGTGCTCCCCCAGCACGTGATCAATAGCTGGCCTGCCGAGCAGGTTGTCGAATGGGCTCGCTCGCACGGGTGACCGGCCGCCGGCGCAGCAGGCCCTGCGACACCGCCACACCGGCGAGCACGATGAGCGCGCCGACCGGCTGGTACCAGGAAAGCCGCTCGTCGAGGGCGAGCACGCCGATCACCGTGGCCGCGATCGGGATCAGGTAGGTCACGGTCGACGCGGTGCTGGCCCCGGCGAGCCGGATGTTGCGCATGTTGATCACGAAGGCCAGGCCGGTGCCGAGCGCGCCCAGCGCGAGCACGCTGCCGATCACGTCGAGCGAGAGGTCGGTCGGGGCCGGCGGCGCGCCGACCAGCAACGGTGTCACGATCGCCAGCTGCACGGTCGCGGTGAGCAGCTGGGCCGCGGAGAGCGCGACGCCCGACTCCGACCGGCCCGCGACGAACCGCTTCGTGTACGGGATGCCGAGTCCGTAGCAGGCTGCCGCGCCGAAGCACATGAGCTGGCCGGTCAGGTGGGAGCCGCCGACGCCCTGCCACACGCCCAGCACGGTCAGCACGCCGGCGAAGCCGATCCCGACGCCCACAGCGCCCCGGGTGGTCAGCCGCTCGGTGCGAAACGCGAACACCGCCATCGGCAGCGCGATCAGCGGGGTGGTCGCGTTCCAGATGCCGGCGAGCACCGACGAGACCCGCTCCTCGCCAAAGCCGAAGAGTGTGAACGGCAGCGCCACGCCGATCGCGCCGACCACGCTGAGGTGGGCCCAGAGCTTCGGATCGCGGGGCAGCCGCACGCGCATGACCGCGAGCACGACGAGGAGCGTCAGCGTGCCCGTGCCGACCCGGAAGAGGGTGAGGTAGAGCGGGTGCAGCTCGCGCACGCCGACCTTGATGAAGAGGAAGCTGGCACCCCAGATCACCGCCAGGGCGAGGTAGCCCGGCAGGAAGGCGCGCAGGTCGAGCCGGTCAGGAGCGGAAGCGGCGGACACCCCTGACACTTTGCCGGAGGGGTACGACGAAAGTCGCGCGCATTTCGGACCTGGTGATGGCCGTCACGCGGCACCGATTCGGGCAGTGGCAATGAACGGGCGTGTCACACTGCTCTCCCGTAAGGTTTTCCACCGTGGGACGAATCGATGACCTCGCGGACCGCTACGTAGACGAGTGGGCCACCCTCAATCCGACCGGCGCCACCTATGCCGGCATCAAAGGCCACGACGATCGGCTGGACGACCTCTCGCCAGACGGGTTCGCGGCCCAAGCAGACCTGACCCGCCGCACATTGGCCGCGATCGAGGCGACCGAGCCGGCGACCGAACCCGAGCGCGTCGCGAAGGAGGCGATGGTCGAGCGGCTCGGCCTGGAGCTCGAGCGGTACGACGCGGGCGAGGTGACCAGCGAGCTCAACGTGATCGCCAGCTCGCTGCACGGCCTGCGCATGGTCTTCGACCTGATGCCGACCGAGGGCGAGGAGGCGGTCGCCAACATCGCGGCCCGCCTCAGCCAGTTCCCGGCCGCCCTCGAGCAGTACAAGGTGACGCTCCTGCAGGCCGCCGAGGCCGGGCACGCGAGCCCGCAGGCCCAGATGATCGAGGTCGCCAAGCAGTGCGACAGCTGGACCGACCCGGAGCGCGACAACTTCTTCCACGGCCTGGCCGACCGGCTCGACGCTGGCGACACCCTCGCCGCCGAGCTCGACCGGGGCGCCGCCGCGGCCACCGCCGCGACCGCCGAGTTCGGTGAGTTCCTGCGCAAGACCATGGCGCCGCTGGGCCGGGAAAAGCAGGCCGCCGGCCGCGAGCGGTACCAGCTCGCCTCCCGCTACTTCCTGGGCGCCCGGGTCGACCTCGACGAGACGTACGCCTGGGGCTTCGACGAGCTGGCCCGCCTGGAGTCCGACATGCGCGCGGTCTCCGCCCGGATCGCCGGCCCGGGCGCCTCGATCGACGACGCCGTCACCGCGCTGGACGCCGACCCGTCCCGCCGGATCGAGGGCAAGGAGGCGTTCCGCGACTGGATGCAGGCGCTGGCCGACAAGGCCCTCGTCGACCTGCACGGCACCCACTTCGACATCCCCGAGCCGGTCCGCCGGATCGAGTGCTGCCTGGCGCCGACCAGCGACGGCGGCATCTACTACACCGCGCCGAGCGAAGACTTCTCGCGCCCCGGCCGCATGTGGTGGGCGGTGCCGCAGGGCATCACCGCGTTCTCCACCTGGCGCGAGGTCACGACCGTCTACCACGAGGGCGTGCCCGGCCACCACCTGCAGATCGCCCAGACGCTGGTCCGGGCCGAGCTGCTCAACCGCTGGCAGCGGCTGCTGAGCTGGTCGTCAGGGCACGGTGAGGGCTGGGCCCTCTACTCCGAGCGGCTCATGGACGACCTCGGCTACCTGGAGGACCCGGGCGACAAGCTCGGCATGCTCGACGGCCAGGCGTTCCGGGCCGGCCGCGTGATCGTCGACATCGGCATGCACCTGGAGCTGGAGATCCCGCGCGACAACCCGTTCGACTTCCACCCGGGCGAGCGCTGGACGCCGGAGCTGGGCTGGGAGTTCATGCGCGCGCACTGCCGGGTGCCGGACGAAAACCTGCGCTTCGAGCTCAACCGCTACCTCGGCTGGCCCGGCCAGGCCCCGGCGTACAAGGTGGGCGAGCGCATCTGGCTCCAGGCCCGCGAAGAGGCCAAGGCGCGCAAGGGTGCGGACTTCGACCTCAAGGAGTTTCACCGCGACGCGCTCAACCTCGGCTCGCTCGGCCTCGACCCGTTCAAGGCCGCGATGTCGCGCCTCTAGACATTCCGAGCTACCGCGACGCCCGTCGCGGTAGCCCGGATCTGAGATTTTGAATTGGGTCTCTTTGAACGCCTTTGGGAGGGCGCTGGTCGGCGTCAGGGGGTGTTGATCAGGCCGTCCGCGGTGAGCGTCCTGCAGTCGACGTACGCGAGCTGGATCTCCACGTCGGTGAAGACGATCGGCAGCACCGGCACCGGGATGCCCGGGATCAGCGGCGGTGGCGAAGCCGGCGTGTAGACCTGGTCGAGGCCGAGCAGCTTGCCGGTGAAGCGCGGCGTGAAGAACCGTACGCTCCCCTCGACCGTCAGCGGAAACGCCTTGATGGACATGCGGCGGTCGTTCGGGACGGCGGGCTTCAGCTCGAAGTTTTCCGTCACCGCCTTGGTCATGTTGAACCAGAGCACCTTCATCGTGCCGCCGCCGTCCAGTGGTAGGTCGGTCACCCCGTGGTACTCCAGGTTGTAGTTCGTCAGCTTGGAGCCCGTCATGATCGACGGGATGCGGTTGATCGCCTTGATGTCGGCGGGTGGGGGCAGCACCCGGGTGACGGCCGGCCGCTCCCCGTCCTCTTCGCCGCCGGGCTGAGCGCCGCCGGGCGCGGTTCCGCCGTTCGCCGGTGGGCAGCTTGGCGTGGGAGTCGGCCCGGCGGGGGCGGCCGGGGTCTGGGTGCCGCTCGGGGTCGGCGTCGGTGCCGCCTCCGCAGCCGGTGCCTCTTCCCGGTCGCCGCCGATGCCGAACAGGTCGCCGATGCCTTCGAGGATGTCGGTGATGATGTTGCCGCCGTCGTCCTCCTCGCCCTCGGGTGCCGGCGTGGGAGTGCCGGACGGCGTCGGCGTGGGCGCACCGGACGGCGCCTCGGTCTGGCACGGCGCCGCGTGCGCCGGAGTCCCGCCGTGCAGCGTCACCCCGGCCACCGCCAGGCTCAGCAGCACGACGGTGATCGCGTAGAGCGGGGACCGCCCGGGGCCGGGCCGCTGGGTGGGGATCTCGGTCGTCGCGTCCACATCGGACTCGTGCCGGTGGTCGCGCTGCGGCGGCACCTCGGGTCCGTCCAACAGGGTGTCCACTGTGGTCTGGTCGCCTGGCTCCGGCCGGTTCTCCGCGTCCGGCTCCTCGGGGCCGGCCTCGGGCGGCGGCGGCGCGATCGGGGTCCACGCGAAGCCGAGCGCGCTCCCGACCATGCCGAGCAGCAGGCCGAGGAGGAAGCCACCCAGGTTGACGCCGATGAGCGAGAAGACGGCCGTCATCGCGGCGACGATCGCGTAGAAGAGGCGCTGCCCTGGCGTGGCCCACATCAGCAGCCCGCAGGCGACCAGGATGGTCGGGATCAGCCAGGAGAGGAAGCCGGTCGGGCCCATCTGAAACGTCAGGCCGCCGAGGCTTCCCTGGGTCGTCGCGAAGATCTCCAGGCCGGAGAGGATCGTGAAGAGGCCGCCCCAGAAGGGCCGGGTCCGCCGCCACACGCGGAAGGCCCGCCAGCCCCGGACCAGCACGTTCGTCCGGGCATGCTGCGGCGTCGCGGAAGTCACCAACTCCTCCAATGGCGAGATACGACGGCAAGCCAGAACGAGGCCCGCGAAGGCGGTCCCTCCGCGGGCCTCGTGGCGGCTAATCGGTGGTGACGAAGCATTCCTTGGCGTCGGCGCCGACGTTGACCTTCAGCTTCAGGCCCTTCAGCGTAAACGTGCCGGCGGTGGTCGACCACGCGACCTGCTTGAGGTCGGTGATGACGACCTTCTCCGAACGCTGGCCGAAGCCGCCCGCGCGCTGGCCGCCGATGTCGGTCTCGTCCACGCCGATGTCGATGTTGGTGAACGTGGCGTCGCCTTCGAGCCGCTCGATGTCGAGGAGGAGGTCGGTGGCGGTCGCGGGGTCGCCGCCGCCACCCGCGTTGATGGTGAGCACCACCGGGAGGTTGGGCACCTTGACCGACTGGCACAGGTCGTAGAGCTTGGCGCTGGCGATGCCGGAGACCGCGACCGGGTGCGTCTTCCCGCTCGACTTCTCGGTCACCATCCCGCCGTACTGCGTGAAGCCCTCGCCGTCCAGCTTGCTGGCGGAGACCTTGAACGTCTGGCCCGACACGGCGAACGACGCGGCGATCGCGCCATTGGCCATACCGAAGACGATGGCCCCGGCGACCGCGGTCGCGGGGATCATCAACGCGGCGAAGCGCCGCCACCTGGTGCGCCCCTGCACCAGGTGGCCTTGCGGATCCTTCACAAGGTCCTCCTCGATGGGTGTCACCGGCGCGACGGAAGCCCCGGCGACGGATGGGAGCGTGGGGTACGCGTTGAGGGCTGTTTCCTGGCCATTACCGGCCGGTAGCAAGCGCGGAGCCGATGCTCTCGCGAAGCGACGCGCGTCACAACCCCCTTGCTACCGGTTGGTAACACGATCGTGTGACGCTCGTTCCTGGCTTGTCACTCCTCGTCACCCATTAGTACGAGCGGCGTAATGACAAATCGGCCCTAACCGGTTACCAACTGCCATGACGCTCACGGGTCGTAGCCGAGCCACCCCGTAGTTACGATTCCGTAACGACAGCGACCCCGCCCCACGGCCGTAACCGTGGAGCGGGGTCTGCAAAGGGATTCGTCAGGCGGCGGCGAGTGCGGGAGCCCGCTCCTCCGCCGGCCGCAGGGCCAGCTCCAGCACGTCGGCCACCTCACCGACGGTGTGGATGGTGAGCGCCTCGCGCACCGCCTCCGGCACGTCGTCGAGGTCGGGCTCGTTGCGCGCCGGGATGATCACGTCGGTCAGCCCGGCCCGGTGCGCGGCGAGCAGCTTCTGCTTCACACCACCGATCGGGAGCACCCGCCCGGCCAGCGTGACCTCGCCGGTCATGCCGACCTCCGGGCGCACCGGGCGTCCCGAGGCGAGCGACGCGAGCGCCGTCACCATCGTGATGCCCGCGCTCGGGCCGTCCTTCGGCACCGCCCCGGCCGGGAAGTGCACGTGGGTCCGGCGCTTGGCCAGCGAGGCCGCGTCGATGCCGAGCTCCGCGCCGTGCGAGCGCAGGTACGAGAGCGCGATCTGCGCCGACTCCTTCATGACGTCGCCGAGCTGGCCGGTCAGGGTCAGCCCCGGCTCGCCCTCCATGGCGGTGGCCTCGATGAAGAGGACGTCGCCACCGGCACCGGTCACCGCGAGCCCGGTCGCCACGCCCGGCACGGCCGTACGCTCCGCCGACTCCGGCGTGAACCGCGGCCGGCCCAGGTACTTGACCAGGTTGCCCGCGTCCACCCGGATCGGCTCGCCACCGCCGGCCAGGGCGACCGCGACCTTGCGCAGCACCTTGGCCAGCGCGCGCTCCAGCTGCCGTACCCCCGCCTCGCGGGTGTGCGCGGCGGCGATCTCGCGCAGCGCCTCGTCGGCGATCGTGACCTCGTCGGTGGTCAGGCCGGCCCGCTCCAGCTGTCGCGGGAGCAGGTGGTCACGGGCGATGGCGACCTTCTCCTCCTCGGTGTAGCCGTCGAGCGCGACCAGCTCCATGCGGTCCAGCAGCGGACCCGGGATGGTCTCGATCACGTTGGCCGTGGCGAGGAACAGCACGTCGGACAGGTCCAGGTCGACCTCGAGGTAGTGGTCGCGGAACGTGTGGTTCTGCGCCGGGTCGAGCACCTCGAGCAGGGCCGCGGCCGGGTCGCCGGCGAAGCCGACGCTCAGCTTGTCGACCTCGTCGAGCAGCACGACCGGGTTCATCGAACCGGCCTCGCGCAGCGCCCGGACGATCCGGCCGGGCAGCGCGCCGACGTACGTGCGCCGGTGGCCGCGGATCTCCGCCTCGTCCCGGATGCCGCCGAGCGAGACCCGGACGAACTTGCGCCCCAGCGCCCGGGCGACGGACTCGCCGAGGCTGGTCTTGCCGACACCGGGCGGGCCGGCGAGGGCCAGCACGGCACCCGAGCCACGGCCGCCGACCACGTGCAGGCCACGGGAGGCGCGGCGGTTGCGCACCGCCAGGTACTCCAGGATGCGGTCCTTCACGTCGGAGAGTCCGGCGTGGTCGGCGTCGAGCACGGACCGGGCCGCGCCGAGGTCGGTGTTGTCCTCGGTACGGGTGTTCCACGGCATGTCGAGCACGGTGTCCAGCCAGGTGCGGATCCAGCCCGCCTCCGGCGACTGGTCGCTGGCCCGTTCGAGCTTGTTGACCTCGGCGAGCGCGGCCTTGTGCACCTTCTCGGGGAGGGCGGCGGCCTCGACCCGGGAACGGTAGTCGGCGGAGCCGTCCGGCTCCTCCTCACCGAGCTCCTTGCGGATCGCGGCGAGCTGCTGGCGTAGCAGGAACTCCCGCTGCGACTTCTCCAGCCCTTCGCGGACGTCCTCGTTGATCTGCTCGGTGACCTCCTGCTCGGCGATCGTCTCGCGCACCCAGCCGACGAGCAGCTCCAGCCGGGCGGTCACGTCGGTGGCCGCCAGCAGTTCGACCTTCTGTTCGTTGGCGAGCCAGGGGGCGTAGCCGGCCGAGTCGGCCAGCTCGGAAAGGTCGGTCATCCGCTCCACGGCGTCGATGACCTGCCATGCGCCCCGGCGCTGCAGGAGCGAGGTGACCAGCGCCTTGTACTCGCGGGCCAGCTCCTTGGCCTTACCGGAGGGCGGCTCCTCGGCCAACTCCGCGGCCTCGACCCAGAGGGCCGCGCCGGGTCCGGGCACGCCGGAGCCGATGCGCGCCCGCGCGAGACCACGGATCACCGCCGCGGGCTCGCCGGTGGGGAGTCGACCCACCTTCTCTATCGTCGCGATCGTGCCAACCGAGCCGTACTCGCCGTCGAGCCGCGGCACGGCCAGCAGCTTCTTGCCGGCCGACGTACGGGCGGCGTCGATCGCGGACTGCGTCGTCGTGTCGAGTGTCACCGGGATGACCATGCCGGGCAGCAGCACCGCGTCGGTCAATGGCAGAACCGGAAGTGTCGTCATGAGGTGCGCCCCGTTCTTGAGTTGAGCTACTCCGACTCAAGTTACGAAGGGTGCACTCTGTTCCAACCAGTACATCATTTGTGACCGCCGCCACATCCGACCCCGCCTCCGCCACCGCGTCCGGGCCGGCCAGCACCGCGTCCGGGCCGGCCAGCGCCAGGCGCCTGCGGGCGCCGTAGAGGGCCACCCATCCGAACGCCAGGCCTATCGCGATCGTTGCCGCCATCGTGGTCGTCGTACCGCCGAGCGCGCCGCCGACCGCCTGGCCGAAGAGGCCGAGGCCGACGTAGAGGCCGCCCCACAGCGCGGCGCCGACGGTGGCCGAGCGGAGAAACCGGCGGTACGGCATCCGGAGCCCACCGGCGGCGAGCGGGACCAGCGTGTTCAGGACGGGCAGGAACGGGGCGACCATGACCATCCGGGTACCTTCGAGGCGCAGCGCCCGCTCGGCCGCCGCCCACCGCGACTCGCCGATCCAGCGCCCGACCCGGCTGCCGCGCACCTGGTCGCCGAGGTGCCGCCCGGCGAGGAAGACGAGCGACCAGCCGGCCAGGCAGCCAAGCACGATGGCCAGGAATACGCTGCCCCCACCGAGCGGCCCGCGCGCGCCGAGCGCGGTCAGCACCACCACGTCGCTCGGCACCAGGATGCCCACCAGAGGAATCGCGTCGAGCACCATGATCACGCTCAGCGCGGCGGTGAATACCGCCGTTGGCAGCTCCGCGACCCACCCCAGCCACTCCGTCATGCCAATAGACGCTATGGGCGCATCTATATCCGCACATCAGGGCCGCAGCCCGGAGCGGCCCCCTGATCCGCCCCTGAGACGATCTCGGGGTGGCCCCCTGAGATGTCGCACGGGGGCAATAGATTGCTGCGGTGCCGATCGAACGGTGGAGCACCGCGCAGGTGCTCGCACTCGCCCCGGATGCCAGCTCCTCGCGCGCGGCCCAGGGGGTCAGCGCGGCCACCAAGTGGGAGGCCGCGGGGCGTGACGGCGACGTGCTCTGGGGGCTGTGCCGGGGCAGCGGCAAGCATCCATACCAGGCCTGTGTCGACCTGACCGAGCCGGCGTACCGGTGCTCCTGCCCGAGCCGCAAGTTTCCCTGCAAGCACGCGCTCGGCCTGATGCTGATGTGGGCGGCGGGCGGCGCGCCCGACGCAGCGGCACCCGACTGGGTCGCCGAGTGGCGCGCGGCCCGTTCATCCCGGTCCCGCCCAGCCGCCGCCCCGAAAGGCCCACCCGACGAGGCGGCCGCCCGCAAGCGGGCCGAGCAGCGCGCCGACCGGATCACGGCCGGCCTGGACGAGCTCGACCGCTGGCTCACCGACCAGGTCGCCCACGGGCTGGCCGGCGCCGAGCGCTCCGGCTACGGGCCGTACGAGGCGATGGCCGCCCGCCTGGTCGACGCGCAAGCACCCGGCGCGGCCAACGCCGTGCGCCGGCTCGGCCGGGTCGCCGGGGTCGGCCAGCACTGGGCCGACCGGCTCCTCGGCGAGCTGGCCCTGCTGCGCCTGCTCGTCGCGGCGTACGGCCGGCTCGGTGAGCTGCCCGCGCCACTGGCCGCCACCGTGCGGTCCCGGGTCGGCATACCGGTCCCCAGCGAGGAGGTGCTGGCCGGCCCGCGAGTGCGCGACCGGTGGTACGTGCTGGGCCAGGTCGACCTCGCCGACGAGCGGCTCGCGACCCGGCGCACCTGGCTGCACGGCGAGGAGTCGGGGCGGTTCGCGCTGCTGCTCACGTTCGTGCCGATCGGGCAGGCGTTCCCGGCCGACGCGGTGCCCGGCATGATCCTCGACGCCGACCTGTGCTGGCATCCGGGAAACCTCCCGATGCGGGCGTTGGTCGCGCAGCGACACGCGGTCCGCCAGCCGGAGCAGGCACCGGCCGGTGCGGTCGGCGTGGCGGCGGCGCTCGCCGGCTGGTCCGCGGCGGTCGCGGCCGAGCCGTGGTGCGAAAACGTGCCGATGCTGCTCGGCGGCGTGACGCTCACCGACGACGGGCACGTCGTCGACAGGGCCGGCGACGCGCTCCCGCTCAGCGCCGGGCACGACCAGCCCTGGTGGCTGCTCGCGGCGAGCGGTGGCCGGCCGGCGACGATCGCCGGGGAGTACGGCCCGGGTGGCTTCCGCCCGCTCGCCGCCTGGCCGGACGGGCGGTTCGTCCCGGCGCCGATCGGCCCCACCGGCGACCGGCGCGGCCCGCTGCTCCCGCCCGACCTCCTCTCCGCCGCGCTCGTCGGCACCGAGCGCCGGCCGTACTCCGGAGGTGCCATCGGCGGGGTGCTGCTCGACGGCGCGGGGCCGGCCGGGCTGCTGGAGGGCGCCGCGGTCGCGCTGGCGTACGCCCGGGCCGGTGTCAGCCCGGTGCCCGACCGGGTGCCGATCGAGCCCGCGCCGGAAGAGACCAGCCCGCAGGTGCCGGCCGCCGCGGCCCACCGCCTCACCCTGCTGCTCAGCGACGGCGGCGTGCCGGGCGGCACCGAAGTGGCCCTCGGCCTGCTCGGCGACTGGCTCGCCCACGCGGCCGACCTCGGCTACCGGGTGCCGCCCGAGCTGCTGCCCGCCCTGCTCGACACGGGTCGGCGGCGCACCGCGCTGCGGCCGGCGCTCGCGTCCGTGGCCGGCCGCCGGGCGAGCTGGCTCGCGACCCGCCGGGCCGACTGGCGATACCTGCTGACCGAGGCGGCCGCCGACCCCGACCCGCAAGACTGGGCGACCGGCACCCCGGGCCAGCGCCTCGCCTACCTGACCGCCCTGCGCGCCGCCGATCCGGCCGCCGGCCTCGCGCTGCTCAGCGAGACGTTCGACGCCGAAGACCCGGACGACCGGGCCCGGCTGCTCGGCGCCCTCGCCACCGGGCTCGGCCGGGGCGACGAGCCGCTGCTGGAGCGGGCGCTCGACGACCGGCGCAAAGAGGTCCGGTCGGTCGCGGCCGACCTGCTCTCCGCCCTGCCCGGCTCGGCGCTGCGCCAGCGGATGGCCGAGCGGGCGCTGGCCTGCGTCCGGATCGAGCGGCGCGCGCTGGGGCGGGACCGGCTGGTGGTCACGCCGCCGGGTGAGTGTGACGTCAGCATGCGCCGGGATGGTGTACAGGCCAAGCCGGCACGGGGCATCGGGCCGCAGGCCTGGCTCCTGGAAGAGATCCTGGCGCGCACGCCGCTCGACACCTGGACCACCGCGTTCGAGCGCCCTGCCGACCGGGTGCTCGCCCTGCCGGTGGCGGACGACTGGGGGTCCACCCTCCACAAGGGACTCGCGCGGGCCGCGGTGGTGCAGCGCGACCCGGCGTGGGTCACCGAGCTGGCCGACGAGATGTCCCGCCCGGTCAACAAAGACCTCGAGCCGTACGACGAGGCGCTGACCGCCCAGCTCTACGAGGCGCTGCCCCCGGACGAGCTGGCTCGGTACGCGGCCCGCGCGCTCGGCCGCGACCCGATCCGGGCGCACCGGCTGCTCGCCATGCAGACCGGTCCCTGGCCCGACGACCTCGCGGTCGCGGTGCTCGACGCGATCAAGGTGCTGGCCGGCGGCGAGCGCCACGCGTGGCACATCGGCGAGCTGTGCCGCACCGCCGCCCCGTCGATGCCGGTGCGCTTCGCCGACCGCGTCGCCGCGCTCGCCGAGGCGCTGCACGCCACCGACCCACCGACCCGCCAGGCCATCGCCGTCGCGCAGTTGGCCTCCGCACTGACCTTCCGCCGCGAGATGTACGAGGAGCTTCGATGACGGTAATGCGACCGCACGCCGAGCAGCTGTTCGCCGACGAGCTGGCCGCGCTCGCCGCCGAGGACGACCGGTCCCGCCCGCCCGGGTGGCGGCTGTCGCCGCAGGCGGTGGTGACCTACCTGCTCGGCGACGGCGGCAAGATCACACCCAAGTACGTCGGGCCGCGCCGGCTCATGGAGGTCGCGGTGGCCACGCTCGCCACCGACCGGGCGCTGCTGCTGCTCGGCGTGCCCGGCACGGCCAAGACCTGGGTCTCCGAGCACCTCGCGGCGGCGATCTCCGGCGACTCTACGCTGCTGGTGCAGGGCACCGCCGGCACGGCCGAAGAGGCGATCCGGTACGGCTGGAACTACGCCCGCCTGCTCGCCGAAGGCCCCTCGCCGGCGGCGCTCGTGTCGAGCCCGGTGATGCGCGCGATGGAGAGCGGCGGCATCGCCCGGGTGGAAGAGCTGACCCGCGTCCCCTCCGACGTGCAGGACACGCTGATCACGATCCTGTCGGAAAAGACGCTGCCGATCCCGGAGCTTGGCGGCGAGGTGCAGGCGGTCAAGGGCTTCAACATCATCGCCACCGCCAACGACCGCGACCGCGGCGTCAACGAGCTCTCCAGCGCGCTGCGCCGCCGGTTCAACACGGTGGTGCTGCCGGTGCCGGCCAGCGCCGACGAAGAGGTCGACATCGTGGCCCGCCGGGTGGCGCAGCTCGGCCGCTCGCTGGAGCTGCCCGAGGTGCCGCCGGCGCTGGAGGAGATCCGTCGCGTGGTGACGGTCTTCCGCGAGCTGCGCACCGGACTCACCGAAGACGGCCGCACCAAGCTCAAGTCGCCCACCGGCACGCTCTCCACCGCCGAGGCGATCTCCGTGATCACGAACGGTTGGGCGCTGGCCGCGCACTTCGGCGACGGTACGCTCCGGCCGCGCGACGTCGCCTCGGGCATCGTGGGCGCCGTGGTGAAGGACCCGACGACCGACCCGGTGGTGTGGCGGGAGTACCTGGAGACGGTCGTACGCGAGCGCGACGGCTGGTCCGCCTTCTACCGCGCCGCGCGCGATGCCTGAGCACTTCTACGGCGTACGGCACCACGGGCCCGGCTCGGCCCGGGCGGTGCTGCGGGCGCTCGACGAGCAGCGCCCCGACGTGCTGCTCATCGAGGGGCCGCCCGAGGCCGACGAGCTGGTGCGGTGGGTCGCCGACGAGCGGCTGGAGCCGCCGGTGGCCCTGCTCGGGTACGCGGCCGACGATCCGCGACAGGCCGCGTACTGGCCGTTCGCCGTCTTCTCCCCGGAGTGGCAGGCGATGCGGTGGGCGGGCGCGCACGGCGTACCAGTGCGGTTTTTCGATCTTCCATACGCCTACCGGCTCTCCCGCGACGAGGAGGCCCAGCGGCCCGAGCGGCCGGCCGACCCGATCGGTGAGCTGGCCCGGGCCGCCGGCTACGACGACCCCGAGCGCTGGTGGGAAGACGTGGTCGAGCATCGCGGCGCCCCGGCTTTCGAGGCCATCGGCGAGGCAATGTCCGCGATCCGCGCCGAGGCCGAGGAGGATCCGGAGGATCTGGTACGCGAGGCGTACATGCGCGGTGTCCTCCGCGAGGTGCGCAGGTCGCACGAGAACGTGGCGGTGGTCTGCGGTGCGTGGCACGTGCCGGCGCTGACCGCCAAGGTGACCGCGGCCCACGACACCGCGCTGCTCAAGGGGCGGAAGAAGACCAAGGTCACGTTCACCTGGGTGCCGTGGACGTACGGGCGGCTTGCCTCCTGGCAGGGCTACGGCGCGGGCGTCCGCTCGCCGGGCTGGTACCACCATCTCTTCACCGCGCCCGACGAGGTGGTCACCCGCTGGCTGGTGGCGGCCGCCGGCGTCCTCCGCGACGAGGGTGTGCCGACCTCGTCCGCGCACGTCATCGAGGCGGTCCGGCTGACCGAGGCGCTTGCCACGCTGCGGGGCCGCCCGCTGGCCGGGCTCGCCGAGCTGACCGAGGCGACCCGGGCGGTGCTCTGCGACGGCGACGAGCTGCGCGTCGAGCTGATCGGCCGGCGGCTGGTGGTGAGCGAGCGCCTCGGCGAGGTGCCCGACGACATGCCCGCGGTGCCGCTCGCCCGCGACCTGGCCGCGCAGCAGCGCAGCCTCCGCCTCAAGGCCGAGGCCCTCGAACGCGCCCTCGACCTCGACCTGCGCCGCAAGATCGACCTGGCCCGCAGCCAGCTGCTGCACCGGCTACGGCTGCTCGGCATCCCGTGGGGCGAGCCGCTGGGCGGCAGCCGGGGCAAGGGGACGTTTCGCGAGGAGTGGCGGCTGCGGTGGCTGCCGGAGTTTGCGGTGGCGGTGGTCGAGGCGGGTGGCTACGGCACGACGGTGCCGAGCGCGGCCACGGCCAAGGTCACCGAAGCCGCCCGCGCCGCCGAGACGCTGGCCGAGGTGACGCCGCTGGTCGAGGTCTGCCTGCTCGCCGACCTGCCCGACGCCACGCCGGCCGTGCTCCGCGCGCTCGACACCCGGGCCGCGCTCGACACCGACGTGGCCCACCTGATGGGCGCGGTGCCGCCGCTGGCCCGCACACTCCGGTACGGCGACGTGCGGGGCACCGACGTGAGCGCCCTGCGTACCGTCACCGAGGGGCTGCTGGTGCGCATCTGTGTCGGCCTGCCCGGCGCGGTCGCGTCCCTCTCCGACGAGGCGGCCGCTTCGCTGCGCACCCACATCGACGCGGTCCACAGCTCGCTCGGACTGCTCGACCAGCCGGAGATGCGGGAGCGGTGGCTCGACACGCTCGGCGGGCTCGCCGGCTCCGACCAGATCCACGGCCTGGTCACCGGGCGGCTGACCCGCCTGCTGTACGACGCCGGCCGCCTCGACGCCGCCGAGACCCGGCGCCGGATGGGGCTGGTGCTGACCGCGGGCACACCGCCGGCGCGAGCGGCGCACTGGGTCGAGGGGTTCCTCGCCGGCGGCGGCCTGCTGCTCGTGCACGACGCGGCCCTGCTGTCCCTTGTGGACGAGTGGCTCTCGGCGGTGGCGGCCGACTCGTTCACCGACGTGCTGCCGCTGCTGCGCCGTACGTTCGGCACGTTCGCCCCGCCGGAGCGGCGTTCGATCGGCGAGCGGGTGCGCGGCGGCGTGTCCGCTTCCGAGCCGGTGGTGGCCCGCCTCGACCAGGACCGGGCCGCCCTCGTACTTCCCACACTGTCTACATTGCTCGGGCGGGAGATCCGGCATGGATGAGCGTTCGCGCCGGTGGCGGCTGGTGCTCGGGGGTGCGGCCGAAGAGTCGCTGGGCGAGCTCGGCGGCAACGAGGCGGCCATGGACGCGGCACTGGCCGCGCTCTACGACTCCGGCGCGGCAGACGGCTCCCTTGAGGGTGGGCGTCGGCGCTCGGCCGGGCTCGGCGCCTCCGCGCCTCAGGTCGCGCGCTGGCTGGGCGACATCCGCGAGTACTTCCCGAGCACGGTCGTGCAGATCATGCAGTCCGACGCGATCGAGCGGCTCAACCTCACCAGCCTGCTGCTCGAACCCGAGATGCTCGACGCGGTCGAGCCCGACGTCCACCTGGTCGGCACGCTCCTCTCGCTCAACCGGGTCATGCCCGACCAGACCAAGGACGTCGCACGCCAGGTGGTGCGCAAGGTCGTCGACGACCTCGAACGGCGCATCGCCGACAAGACCAAGGCCGCCGTGACCGGCGCCCTCAACCGCGCCACCCGGATCAACCGCCCGCGCCACGCCGACATCGACTGGGACCGCACGATCCGGGCCAACCTCAAGCACTACCAGCCTGAGTACCGCACCGTCGTGCCCGAGCGCCTCGTCGGGTACGGGCGGCGCACCACCGCCGTGCAGCGTGACGTGATCCTCTGCGTCGACCAGTCCGGCTCGATGGCCGCCTCGGTCGTCTACTCAGGAGTGTTCGCGGCGGTACTCGCCTCGATGCGGTCGCTGCGCACGTCACTGGTGGTCTTCGACACCGCGGTCGTCGACCTGACCGACCAGCTGCACGACCCGGTCGAGGTGCTCTTCGGCACCCAGCTCGGCGGCGGCACCGACATCAACCGGGCGATCGCGTACTGCCAGGAGCTGGTGACCCGGCCCCGAGACAGCATCTTCGTGCTGATCAGCGACCTGTACGAAGGCGGTGTCCGGGCCGAGATGCTGCGCCGGGTCGCCGCGCTGGTGGAGGCGGGCGTGCAGGTGGTGGTGCTGCTCGCGCTCTCGGACGAGGGCGCGCCGGCGTACGACCACGACAACGCGGCCGCACTGGCGTCGCTGGGCGTGCCGGCCTTCGCCTGTACGCCGGACGCGTTTCCCGAGCTGATGGCCGCCGCGATCGAGCGCCGTGACCTGCGCGCGTTCGCCGAGCGGTTCGCGGCGCGCTGATCTTTCTATGGACCGCGGAGAGTAAGGCCGCGGGAAATGCACCCCAAGAAAACGCTCCGCTGCGCTCCACGTTTCCCCGGGGACCCCGCGCAACGGTCCGGACCACCGCGGACGTCGCGGTAGCTCAGATCTCTGTCTTGAGCTTTCGCTCGTAACAGAGCGAAACCGGCGATCCGATGTAGACGCCGAACTGGGGGATCGGGGTGTAGCCCTCGCGCGCGTAAAAGCGCTGCGCGTCCGGCTGCGCGGTGCCGGTCTCCAGGCGGATCGTCGTCCAGCCGCGCTCGACCGCGGCCGCTTCGAGCGCGCGGAGCAGGGCGGTCGCCACGCCGGTGCCACGGGAGTGTGGCACCACGTACATCCGCTTGACCTCGGCGCTCGTGGCGTCGAGCCGGCGCAGGGCGCCGCAGCCGAGCGCCACGCCGCTGGCCGGGTCGACCGCGACGAGGAAGTGGTCGATGTCGGCGGCCGACGGCAGCGGCCCGGGCTCGTGGTCGTCGCTGCCGTATCGGGCGTCGAGCTCGACCCGCTGCTCCTTGCGGAGGGCGGTGCCGGCGGGGTCGTCCCACTGCCGCGCCTCGATCGTCCACCGCGCGTCGTTTCCCGTCACGAACGTTACGGTAACATGCGTTACGGTTACGCCTATGGCACGAACGGCCGATCGACCCGCGCAGGAGGCGCTGCTCTCTCGCGCGGTCTGGGACGTGCTCGCCCACCAGGGCCTGGAGCGCCTGACGATCCGCGCGGTCGCCGCCGCCGCCGGATGCACGACCGGCCTGGTCATGCACCGCTTTCCGCACCGCCGCGCGCTGCTCCTGCACGCCCGGCGCCTGCTGCACGAGCGGACCCGGGCCCGGGTCGAGGCGCTGGAGGCCTCGTCGGCGACGCCGCGGGAGGCGTTGCGCGCGGTGCTCCGGCAGGGCCTCTCGCTCGATGACGAGCTGCGCACCGAGAGCACCGTCTGGGTGGGCTTCCTCGCCGCGGCGGTGGCCGATGACGAGTTGATCGCCCAACACCGTGCGAACAACCAGGCGTGGCGGCAGCGCATCACCCGCCTGGTCGCCGCCGCCGCGCCCGACTGGTCCGCCGAGCGCGCGGCGGCCGTGGCCTCCACCCTGATCGCGCTGGTGGAGGGGGCCGCCGCGCTCGGCTCGGGCGATCCGGCCGGCTATCCGCCCGCCGTCCAGGAGCGGGTGCTGGACGACACGCTGGCCGCGTACGGGTTAGCACGCGTGTACTAAGCGGCGTATGGTGCGGGTATGGAAGTCGCACACCAGCCCTCGATGCTCGACCTCGCCGAGCGGGCCAGCCTCGGCCCCCTCGCCGGCCAGGTGCGGCGCCACCAGCTGACCCGCGGCGCCTGGGTCGACCACCTCCCCGGCTGGGTGCGCGGCTCCGACCTGCTGCTCGACACGCTGCTGCACGACGTGCCGTGGCGGGCCGAGCGCCGCGAGATGTATGAGCGGGAGGTGGACGTGCCCCGCCTCCTGTGCTGGTACGGCGAGGGTGACCCGCTCCCCGACCCGCTGCTGGAGCAGGCCCGCGAGGGCCTCACCGCCCACTATGCGGCCGAGCTGGGCGAGCCCTTCGTCACGGCCGGGATGTGCCTCTACCGCACCGGCCGCGACAGCGTCGCCTGGCACGGCGACACCAACGGCCGCTCGTCCCGCTTCGACACGATGGTCGCGATCGTCTCGTTCGGCACGGCCCGGCCGCTGCTCCTCCGCCCCCGTGGCGGCGGTGCCAGCATCCGGTTTCCGCTCGGCCACGGCGACCTGGTCGTCATGGGCGGCTCGTGCCAGCGCACGTGGGAGCATGCCGTGCCCAAGACCGCCAGGCCGGTCGGCCCCCGCGTGAGCGTCCAGTTCCGCCCGGCGGGCGTTTCCTGACGTCCTTGGCTGCTTCCCCACGGCCTCGCTCGCGGGGACGTCCCGGTCTGCCGCCCCTCCACCGGCTGCCGGCAGGACTCCTTAGCGTCGCTGCACGATACGGATCGCGTTGCCGAACGGGTCGCGCAGGCCGAAGTCGGTCCCGTACGGCCGCTCGGTCGGCTCGTCGGTGAAGTCCACGCCCTTCGCCTTCAACTCCTCGTACGTCCGGTGCGCGTCGTCGGTGTCGAAGCCCAGCCACCCGCCGGCCGCACCCTTTGTGACCAGCTCACGCACCCGCTCGGCGGTCGCCTCGTCCATCGAGGGCGGGCCGGGCCGCTCCAGCAGGATCGTGCGGTCCGGCTGCCCGGGCACGTTTACGGTGAGCCAGCGCATGAAGCCCAGATCCTGGTCGGTGTTGACCTCCAGCCCGAGCGTGCCCACGTAGAAGTTGAGGGCCTGATCCTGGTCGAGTACGAAGATTGAGGACATCGCGGTCGCGTTCAACATGCCGGTGACGCTAGTGCCACCGCCGCCGGCGAGTCTTATCCAAAACTGACGGGTCCCATCCAGGTCGCGGTTCGCACCGTCGTAGCGGATCCCGCCGGCGTGCCGGGTCCTGCTGGCGTCGCTGGCCCTGCTGGCGTCGCTGGCCCTGCTGGCGTCGCGGGTGCTGCCGGCGTCGCTGGCCCCGCCGGCGTCGCGGGTCGCATCCAGGTCCGGGTGAAGCAGGTGGGCACCGGCACGTTCACCGCGGTCCGCCGGTACAGCGACGGCGACTGCCCGACGATGTCGCGAAAGGTCCGGCTGAACGTGCCCAGGCTGGTGAACCCCACCGCGTAGCAGATGTCGGTGACCGAGCGGTCGGTCTCGCGGAGCAGGAACATCGACCGCTCCACCCGCCGCCGTTGCAGGTAGCGGTGCGGCGTCTCGCCGAAGGTGGCCCGAAACGTCCGGATGAAATGCCCCTCGGATACATGGGCGAGGCGAGCGAGCGCCGGGACGTCGAGCGGCTGCGCGTAGGCCCGGTCCATGGCGTCGCGAGCCCGCAACATCCGGCGGTTGGTCTCCTCGACAGCACGGCTCACGCCGCCATCACACCACGCCCGCGATCTTCCTCCAAGAAATCGCCACAGGCGGCGATTGCTTTTGAGCATCACCATAGGGACAGCCTGAGCGACCAGACAGGGGCCCGAGATGCATGTTTCCAAAGCCGGATTCACCGCACACTCAGGAAAGATCGCAGCACTACTCGCGGTCTTGTCCGCAGCCGCCTTTGTAGGTGCCGTCGTTTTACCCGCACCACACCTTGGCTTGGACAGCGGAGATCAAGACTGGATGGCCGCAGGTATCGTCACGTTGTTTGTGGCGGCGACGTCCACGCTGATCCAGCGAAAGCAGATGAGCCACGAACGCCTGTGGTTGCAGCGAGAGTACACGACAAATATCGTCCAGATGGCCATGGACGATCCCGTCTATGCCCAGTGCTGGGGCCCTCGGGTAACGCCTCCCGACATGGATGAGCGGCTCTTCTACTACGTCAACATGATGCTTACGGTCTGGTCGTACGCGTGGGAGCAACGCCAAATTGGCGATCAGCAGGTCCGTGCCTACATACGCGCATCCTTCGAGAGCGAAGTGTCACGCGAGTATTGGAGGATATTCGGAGCATGGCGCTCACACTCACGCCGCCGTCGCGAGCGCGCCTTCTACCAAATGATCGCGGACGAGTACCGGCGGGCTGTCGAAAGTGGCCCGCCCTCCCGTTCCTACGAGCCGCCCATGAACCTCGCGACCCCGCTTGACCCGAAGAGCAGCCGGGCCAAGCGCAGACGATCGAAGTCGTCCGGGTGGCCGCGCCAGCCATGACCACCGCGGCGAGGCGGGCCATTTCTCACCATCTTGCGTTACCGGCGCGGCGCCGGCCATCCGCGTCAAGGTTGTGAACCGCAGAGGGTGAGGCCGCGGGAACGCACCCCAAGAAAACGCTCCGCTGCGCTCCACGTTTCCCCCGGGACCCCGCGCAACGGCCCGGACCACCACGGACATCGCGGTAGCTCAAATCTCTGTCTGGAAGTTGGTCTAGACGATCTATTCCAAGGTATGAGCTACCGCGATGCCCGTCGCGGTCCGGACCCAACGCCACTCACACTGATTCGATCAAGGCCGTGAGCTGGGCACGCTCAGCAGCGTCAGGCTGTTGACCGGCCCGAGCCGGGCCGCGATCGATCAAGGACAGCACCGGGCGGACGTCGAGATCGTGGTACGCAGGTGCCCCCAGGCGGGCCGATCCGTACCACGATCTGCTGGGACGATCCCGACCGAAGTGTCGATCATAGGATCGCCGCGGTCGCCCGGGACGTACCGTCGGCCGACTTGATCAACTTAAGCTGACCGGGCGTTGGGTCCGGACCGTTGCTCCCGCAGCCTCAGCCTCCACGCCTGGCGACCGCAACCCACCCGGCCCCGACCGGCCCGCCCGAGGCGTCAGGGCGGCACTGGCCGCCGATCGAGGACCGAGTCTCTGCTCAGCGGTACTGGAAGTACGTTATGAGGCCGCCATAACGTACTTCCA
>NZ_JAVHUY010000017.1 GCF_031085175.1 Phytohabitans maris | reverse complement strand
CTAATCCGAAAATGAGCGTTGGTGGGCGTGCGGCAGCGTCCCGGCGTAGCGCAGTGGAGCCGGGACTGGGTTTGTTTGTGGTTATGCGGCGGGTTGGAGGGTGACCTGGTAGCCGAGGGCGTTCAGGCCGCGGATGTGGTTGCGGACGGCGTGTTGGGTGCTGGTGCGGGTGTCGTAGTGGTCGGGTCCCAGGTCGATGAACCTGGCCTGTTCGTCGTGGAGTAGGTGCCAGACGATGGTCAGGATGGACCGGCCGATGGCGACGACGGCTTTCTTCTTGCCCCGGCGTCTGGCGATGCGGCGGTAGCGCTGTCCGAGGAAGGTGCTGGTTTTTGACGCGCCGACAGCGGCTTCGCCCAGGGTGCGGGCCAGGTATGGGTTGCCGTGTCCGGTGGCGCCGTTGCCCTTGTTCTTGCCGGCGGATTGTTTGACGGTGGGGGCGAACTTGGCCCAGGAGGCCAGGTGGCCGGCGGTGGGGAATCGGGTCATGTCCACACCGATCTCGGCGAGGATGGCGTGGGCGGCGGTGGTAGCGACGCCGGGGATTTCATCCAGGCGGGTCACCGCTGCGGCGAAAGGGGCGACCAACTCCGCGATGCGCTGCTCGACCGTGGTGATATCGGCGTTGACGGTGTCGATCTGGGCGAGCATCCGGGCCAGCAGGAACGCGTGGTGTTCGCTGAAGCGGCCGACGAACGCCTCTTCCAGTTGGGGCAGTTTGGTGCGCATGCGCGTGCGGGCCAGTTGAGCGAGGGTCTTCGGGTCGCGTTCCCCGGCGATCAGGGCCTGCATCATCGCCCGCCCGGACACACCGAAGATGTCACTGGCGACCACGGACAGCTTGATCTGCGCGTCTTCGAGCAACTTCTCCACCCGGTTCTTGGCCCGGCCCCGATCGCCGACCAGGTCGATGCGGTAGCGGGTCAGGTCGCGAAGCTGACGGATCGGCGCGGGCGGCACGAAACTCGGACGGATCATGTCCCGCTCGGCAACCTTGCACAACCACACCGCATCGAGCTTGTCGGTCTTCGGCCGTCCCGGCAGGTGCTTGACATCGCGAGCGTTGACCAGCCACACCTCGAACCCGGCCGCCTCCAACAAGTAGAACGGCGGCTTCCAATAGTCCGAGGTCGCCTCCATCACCACCCGGGTCACCCCCAGCCCGGCCAGCCACTGACCCAACGCGATCAGCGACCGGGTCATCGTCGGGTACGTCCTGACCTCCTGCGCCCGCCGTCCCGACCCGCTCGGGCTAGGCACCCGCACACAACAGACCACCTCAGCCTTGCCGATATCCAACGCCGCGACCCGCTCAACGATCTCGTCGCGGTCCCGCGTCTCTTCCAACATCACAGACCACCCCACCCCAGCCGAACCCATACCAGACCGGTCGCCCGCAGGAGCCGCAAGGGCGAAGCGAAGCTAATCCGCGTGCTCGAAGCAACAGTGAAGAACCCAACAACGCGGCTCCCAGCATCCGACTAGACGACGGCCTCAACAGCCAAGCAGCAACGATGTCAACGAGCGACCGGACCCCCAATTTTCAGCCCGGAACGAGCTCCCCCACCAGGGGAAACGTGACTAGACGCTCTATTCCAAGGGTGGGCTCGCTCAGCGGTACTGGAAGTACGTTATGACCGCCTCAAAACGTACTTCCAGTACCGCTGAGCAGAGACTCGGCCCTTGATCGACGGGCAGCGCCGCCTTGACTCTCGCCCCGGCCCCCGGGGTCGGGTGGGTTGTGGTTGCCAAACGCGGAGGGTGACGCCGCGGGCCTAATGCCACTCACCGTAGTTTGATCAAGGCCGTGAGCTGGACTCTGCCGTCCACATTCACCAGCCCCGTCCGCCCGGCCCCGCGGTCCGCGCGGACGATGACCAGATCCAGGCCATTCGCGCCGAGATCGTGGTACATAGGTGCCCACGGAGGGGCACTGGAATACCACGATCACCACGCGCCGACCGGATTTGACGCAGCGCACGCCGTCCGTGGCGAATCGCCACCCTCGCGAGGCGGCTTTCGCCACGGACGCCCACGAACCCCGCTGACCCGCATCGATCAAGCAAAGGCTTGCCACTCGACAGCCGCGGACAAGCCCGGACGGCGCGTCCATGCCGCGGCACGGGCCCGGCTCAATGATCGACTCAGGGCGAGTGGCATCGGGCCCGGACCACGACGGGCATCGCGGTAGCTCAATCCTTGGAATAGATCGTCCAGGGCCTGTATCAAAGAGTTTGTCGTGCGAGCCGGAGTCCAGGCGACGTCAGATGGTGGCGGGCGCAAGGTCGCACACCGGGCGTGAGCGAGCTTGCGAGCAAACCATCAGGCGCAGTGATGGACCCGCCACGAAGGCCGCACCACCAGATGGCCGCTATATGCGCCGCCGGTCGTCGTCTGTGCCCGGCGCAGCCCGGCCAGGAATTTGGTACGGGCCCTAGCAGATCCGCCGGTCGCCCGGGCGTTATCCACACCCGGGCCGGTTGTCCACAGGCGCCCGGTCGACGCGGGCGGCCCGCCCCGCCGGCCGCCTACGGTCCTGGGCCATGCGGGAGCCCACCCTCGATCCGGTGCGCCGGCCCCGGCTGCCGCGCGGCCGTACGCTGCTGCGCGCCGGGCTGGTCGCCACATTTCTGCTGACCGCGGTCGCCGCGCTCTTCGCCCGCGACCCGGCCGCCACCTGCGCGCCGGCGCCGACCGCCGCCCCGGCGCCCTCCGTCGACGCCAGCGGCCGGCTCGCGGTGCCACCGGGCGCGGTGGGCGTGCCGGTGCGGCTGGCCGAGCCCGCGGTGCTGGCGCTGGTGCGTCCCGGAGACCGGGTCGACCTGCTGGCGGTGGGCGGTGCCACGCCCACACCGGCGCCCAGCCGTGAGCCCGCGCCCCTGGCGCGCGACGCGCTGGTGCTCGGCGTGGTGGGTGTGGACGGTGCGGTGCTGCTCGCGCTCGCACCCGACCGGGCGCGGGCGATCGTCAGCCTGCCCGACGGCACCCGCTTTGGCGTGATCGTGCGGCCGAAGTGATCAGTCCCAGTGCGGCGGGCGGTCCTCCAGCAGCCGGTCGTCATTGGAATACGACGACTCGCCCCACCCGCGATCCGTGTCGTCACGGGTCTGGTCGGGCAGCACCGGAAGGTCGTCCTCATCGAGGTCGACCAGGCGGTCCGGATCTTCGCGCAGGTCTTCCGCCCCGTTCACGGAAAGCAGCGTACCGAGGCATGGTTAACCGCGGGGGACAGGCTGGCGTTGATAGCGTCGGTGAGCGTGACGACGCGCAACGGTGGCCCGGCCGACGACGAGTTCTGGCGGCGGCCGGCAGATGGCACGCCGCCCCCGCCCGAGCCGCCTCCCGCCGAGCCGGCCACACCGGCGTATCCGGGTCCGCCGCCGAGCGCCCCGCCGCCCCGGGGATGGCGCCCACCGGTCGTCATGCAGCCATCCGCACCGCGCGAGCTTCCCCGGCAGGACACCGCGGGGATCGAGGAAGAGGAGCGGAGCGCGCGCACCCTGACGTACGGCATCGGCATGATCGCCGCCGCCGTGCTCGTGGTGGTCATCTGCCTGCTCTGCTCGCGCGTGCTCTTCTAGTGATCGAAGCTCCCGTCAAGCCGTTCTAGCGACTTGGGGGGAGCTTTGATCACTGGCAGGCGGCCACCCTAGATGCCGCTCCAGACGGCGTCGGCGCCTGAGTCGCCGGTCAGGTAGACGTAGACGCCGGTGACGCCGGCCAGCACGATCACCGCCGCGCCGAGCACCCAGGTCAGCCAGAGCGGCACGCCGCCGGCGACCCCGCGGCCGCTGGTCAGGCCGTTCGTGATGAGCACCAGCAGCAGCGTGCCGGCGCCGAGGCCGAGGCTGAACCAGAACGTCAGGTCGCCGTACCCCTGGTGGTCGGCGACCTTGTCGAGGATCTCCTGGCCGTAGTTGGCGGCGACCAGCCGCTCCTGCAGCCGCTCCCCCGACTCGCGCGCCACGAACGCCGCGACCGGGCCGGCGATCGCCAGCAGGGCGGCGGCCCAGCCGATCCGGGCCCGTACGCGAGGGATCAACGTATATACGACGGCGGCGACGGCGAGCAGTGGGATGAATACCACCGCGGCGTGCACCACGAGAGGATGCATCGGCAGGCCCATGATCTCGTCGAACACGAGTCCTCCTTCGGGGGATCCATGTGACCGCGAGATCAGCGTACGATTTGTCTGTCTCGCGGATGATGCCCTTGTCAAACGGTGGCTACGGAGACAGAGTCGAACCGGTTCATCCGGGTTCCGCGCGCCTTGCTGGTGACGTATTCGCGTGCTGTTATTGCTAGATGCACGGCGAAGAGCTGCTGCGGTCGCGCGGCCTGCGGGTGACCCGACCGCGCCTCGCCGTGCTCGATGTCCTGGCTGGTGGCGGCCATCTGGAGGTCGACGAGATCGCCCGCCGGGTGCGCACCCGGCTCGACTCCGTCTCCACCCAAGCCGTCTACGACGTGCTCGGCGCCCTGTCCCGCGCCGGCCTCGCCCGCCGCCTCGAGCCGGCCGGCAGCCCCGCCCGATACGAGGCCCGCGCCGGTGACAACCACCACCACGTGGTCTGCCGCGGCTGCGGCGAGGTGGCCGACATCGACTGTGCCGTCGGCGAGGCGCCCTGCCTCGACCCCAACGTCTCGCACGGCTTCAAGATCGACGAGGCGGAGGTCACGTTCTGGGGGCTGTGCCCGGCGTGCCAGGCCCGCAAGACCGATGACATCTGAGGATCTCGGCCTCTTCGGTCCCGACTCGGTGAGCTGGCGCGTGCACGAGGAGCCCATCCTCTTCGTCGCCGGGCTCCGCTCGCTCTACCTCCAGGCGCTGCACCCCCTGGCGGTGGCGGCCGTGACGCAAAACTCCGACTACCGGAGCGACCCGTGGGGCCGGCTGGTGCGCACCTCGCAGTACGTCGCCACCACCGTCTACGGCACCACCGCCCAGGCCGAGGCCGCCGGCCGGCGGGTGCGGGCCCTGCACGCCCGGCTGCGCGGCACCGACCCGCGCACCGGCGCCGAGTTTCGGGTCGACGATCCCGATCTGCTGCGCTGGGTGCACGTAGCCGAGATCGAGTCGTTCGTCTCCACCGCCCGCCGCGCCGGCGTGCCGCTGAGCCCGGCCGACGTCGACGCCTACTACACCGAGCAGCGTCGCGCCGCCGCCCTCGTCGGCCTCGACCCGGTGGCGGTGCCCGGCACCGCCGCCGAGGTGGCCGAGTACTACGCGCGCGTCCGCCCCGAGCTGGGCATGAGCAAGGCGGGCGCCGAGACGTTCCTCTTCCTCAGCCACCCGCCGCTCCCCTGGCGCCTGGGCCTCACCCCGGTGCGCCTGGCCTACCTGGGCGTCGCCGCCACGGCGTTCTCGCTGCTGCCGCCCTGGGCCCGCCGCATGTACGGCGCGCTGGGCCTGCCCCTCGCCGACATCTCGGCCGACGTCTCCGTGCGCGGGCTGCGGCTGCTGCTGGCCGCACTCCCCAAGCGCTTTCGCAGCGGCCCGATCCACAAGGGCGCCATGGAACGCGCCGCCCGCGCCCGCAGCCTGGCCACCGGCGGCCCCGCGCCCGCCGGCCGGGCCGCGGGCGTTCCCGCCGACCTGGCACCCGCCGATCCGGCACCCGCTGCCCTGGCACCCGCCGACCGGGCCGCTGGCCTCGTCGCTGGCCTCGCCGCTGGCCGAGGCTGAGGCATTAATCGATGGACGGTGCGAGCCGTCGCGACCATCGTGGACCGGATGCGACAGGAAGAGCTGTGGGACGTCGACGCCGCCCAAAGCTATGACACGCCTGGTGCGGGCATGTTCGCGCCCGACGTGCTGGGACCGACCGTAGACCGGCTGGCCGAGCTCGCGGGCGGCGGCCGGGCACTGGAGTTGGCCATCGGCACCGGCCGGGTAGGCATACCACTCGCCGAGCGGGGCGTACCGGTCACCGGCATCGAACTGTCCCGCCCGATGGTCGACCGCCTCCGCGAAAAGGTGGACGAGACCGCACTCCCGGTCATCGTCGGCGACATGACCACCGCGGTCGCCCCGGGCGAGTACACGCTCGCCTACCTCGTCTTCAACACCATCTCCAACCTGCTCGACCAGGCCGCGCAGGTAGCCTGCTTTCGCAACGCCGCCCGCCACCTCACGCCCGGCGGCCGATTCGTGATCGAGCTGTGGGTGCCCGAGCTGCGCAAGCTCCCACCCGGCCAGCAGGCCGTGGTCTGGCACACCGAGCCGGGCTACATCGGCCTGGACACGTACGACGTGCTGCGCCAGCACGTGGTCTCGCACCACGTCAGGTACGACGACAGCAAGCAGGCCCGGCTGACCCGCAGCCCGCACCGCTACATCTGGCCCGCCGAGCTCGACCTCATGGGCCAGCTCGCCGGCTTCGAGCTGGAGAGCCGGCACGCCGACTGGTCCGGAGCCGCCTTCACCGCCGACTCGCGCTCGCACGTCTCCGTCTATCGCCTCCCGGCGCGCTAGAAAGCTTTCGGAGTCGGGGCTCGACGCGGGACGCGCCCGCCCGTGATCAAGCCACCGCGACGTTCGCGGTGGTCCAGACCAACGACCACCGGCCGCGCCCAAGCCGACCGCCCTCCCACGATCGACACTCCAAGATCAGCCCTGGCCGCAGATCGTGGTACGAATCCGCCCACCCGAGGGCACCTACATACCACGATCTCGACCGCCGCCCGGTGTTGATCATGGGCTGGCCAGCCCTGCTCGAATAGGCGTGAGTGGCATTGGGTGCGGACTGTCGCTCCCGGGGCCTCGTCCTCCCCCTCATGGTCGCTTCGCGACCCAGGAAGCAGTGCTTTCGAGGTCGGGCCTCAGCTGTAGACCGCGTGCGCGGATGCTTTCCCACGGGCACCGCTACGGCCGGCGGCGAGCTGGCGCTCGCCGAGATCCGCGACCTCCGCTGCCGGCTCCACGCGACACAAGCCCGCCCCAGAGGGAGCACAGACGGGGCAGCTCCAGAGCTCCCCGCACACACACATCCGCCCACCCGGCGGCGGAGGGGTGGTGAGGTGTCGTGGTCGCGCAGACCGCAGATGGCCGCCGGCTCCCCGCAGGGGGCGGGGTGAGATCGCCGACCGCGCAGGGCGAGGCGCGTGCCACACGCGTGACCGAAGTCGCTACGCGTCGCCGGCGGCCGGGGTCAGCACGCGGTCGACGGCGGCCCAGGGGTCCTTGGTCGGGGCCTCGGCACCGGCCGGGCAGCTCCTGCGGAAGTCGCACCAGGTGCAGATCGGGCCGGGCGTCGTCGGGAAGGCCTCGTCGGGGTCGCCACCCTCGGCCACCGCGCGCTCGGCGGCCACGATGTCGCGTGCGGTGTCTTCGGCGCGGCTGACCTGCCGGGCCAGCGACTCGGGCGTGTGCTCGTGCGCCGCGACCGTGCCCGACGGCAGGTGGTGCAGCTCGACCCGGCGGCACGGGCGGCGGAAGACCCGCTCGGCGGCGAACGCGTACAGCGCGAGTGCCTGGGAGCCGCGGGCGTCGTCGGAGTCGAGGCCGGTGCGGCCGGTCTTGTAGTCGACGATGGCCAGCTCCGGCCCATCGGGCCCGGACCGCGAGTCGATGCGGTCGGCGCGCCCGTTGAACGCCAGCACCGATGTCTTCACCGCCACCACGCGCTCCACGCCGAGCGGCTCGACCGCCGGGTCAAGTGTCTCCACATAGGACTCTAGCCACTCCAGGGCGCGCCGGTAGGCGGCGCGCTCCTGCGCCTCGTCGCGGTAGCCCTCGCGCACCCACGTGCCCTTGAGCAGCGTGGGCAGTGCCTCCGGGAGGCGGCGCTCGGCGGGCAGGGCAAACCAGTTGCGCAGCGCCGTGTGCACGCTGGCACCGAGCGAATTGTGCGCCCAGGGCGGGCCTTTGGGCGGGGTGGGACGGTCTACATAGGAGTATCGATAGCGCCGCGGGCAGTCCTCGTAGGAGCCCAGCTTGCTGGGCGTACAGACGAAGAGCCGCTCCGGCATGCCCTCGAAGCCGAGCTGCTCCGGCTCTGGCCGGCCGGCGCCGCCGCGCGGACGCGGGGTCGCGGAATATGCCCTACGCACCCCACGATCCTCCCACCGCCGTACGACATCCCGCCCACCGCCACGGCGAGGCGTCACCCGCCATTCGTGTACTGCCGCACGAAGGCGGCCACCGCGTCGGCGATCAGCTGTACGGCGATCGCGGCCAGCAGCAGCCCGGCGATACGGGTGAGCACCTCGATGCCGCTGGGGCGCAGCACCTTCACGATCCCGCCGGAGAAGCGCAGCGCCAGCCACACCGTGGCCATCGCCGCCACGATGCCGACCGCGACCGCGAAATAGTCGGCCGCACCGTCGGACCGCTGGACGAAGAGCATCGTCGCCACGATCGCGCCGGGGCCGGCCAGCAGCGGCGTACCGAGGGGCACCAGCGCGATGTTCGCGGTGACCTGCTGGTTGGGGTCGTCGCTGCGGCCGGTGAGCAGTTCCAGCGCGATGAGGATCAGCAGCAGGCCACCAGCGCCCTGCAGGGCGGGCAGGTCGACGTGGAGGTAGTCGAGCAGCGTCTGGCCGGCCACCGCGAAGACCACGATCACCCCGAACGCGAGGCCGACCGCCTGGGTACCGGCCCGGTTGCGCTCGCGGGCGGAGAGGGTGCCGGTGAGCGCGAGATAGATCGGCACCATGCCCGGCGGATCCATGATCACGAGGAGGGTGACGAACACCTCGCCGAGCAGCTTGAGATCCACACGGTCACGCTAGAGGAACGGTCACGGGCCCAGGACGGGGACGCCCGAGGCGGCCGCGACGATCGCCTCGAACGCGGCCGGCTCGGTCGTGAACGCGCCGAGCTTGACCTGCTTGTGCGAGCCGTGGAAGTCGGACGAGCCGGTCACCACCAGCCCCAGCTCGGCGGCGAGCCCCCGCACGTGCTCGCGCTCGGCCGGCGAGTGGGCCTCGTGGTCGGCCTCCAGCCCGAAAAGCCCGGCCGCCGCCAGCTCCACGATCAGCGAGTCGGGCACCACCGTGCCGCGCTTGGTGGCCCTGGGGTGGGCGAAGACCGGTACGCCGCCCGCCTCGCGCACCAGCCGTACCGCCGCGAAGACGTCCGTGTCTTCCTTGGGCAGCCGGTAGCGCTCGCCCAGCCACCGGTCCTCGAACGCCTCGTCGGTGTCGGCCACCAGCCCGGCCCGGATCAGCGCCAGCGCGACGTGCGGCCGCCCGACCGTGCCGCCGGCCGCGTACCCGCGTACCTCGTCCCAGGTCACGTCGACCCCGTCGGCGCGCAACCGCTCGACGGTGCGCCGGGCCCGCTCCTCGCGGCTGCCCCGCACCCGGGCCAGCTCCGCCACCAGGGCCGGCGCGGTGGGGTCGAAGAGGTACGCCAGCAGGTGCAGCGGGATCGCCGGCGACCGGCCGTACCACCGGCAGGAGAGCTCGGCCCCGCGCACGAGTGCGAGGCCGGCGGGGCGGGCCTCGCCCGCGGGCGCCCAGCCGGCGGTCGTGTCGTGGTCGGTGATGGCGAGTACGTCGAGGCCGGCCTCGGCGCCGGCGGCGACGAGCCCGGCCGGGGTGAGCGTGCCGTCGCTGGCGGTGGAGTGGGCGTGCAGGTCGATGCGCATCAGACCAGCATGGGGTCCACCACGAGCAGCCGGTCGTCGGTGCCGGCGCCCGGCACCGCGACCACGTCGACCTCCGGCTCGCGCCCCACCTTGACCCGCATGAGCTGGCCGTCACGGGAGACGTGCACGAGCGTGCTGCCGCTGGCCCACGCCGACTGGTCGGTCAGCTCCGGACCGGCGTCGACCGAGGTCGCCTCGCCCTCGAAGACCACCCGCAGGTCGACCAGCCGCGACCGCCCGGCCCCGTCGGCCACCAGCCAGCGACCGTCGGGCGAGACGGTGCCGTCGCCGCGCGGGGTGAGCTGCAGCGCGCAGGCGGTCTTGAGCACGGTGAGCGCGTTGACCGCGTCGAGGAGGGCGAGGCACGGTCGGTCGCCGGCCTCGGCCGTGACCTGGGCGACGACGGTGCGGCCGTCGGGCAGCGGCCCGTAGATCTCGGAGGTGCTCGCCTTCCACTCCGGTGTGTACGGCGTGCCGCGCCGCGGCCACCACACGTCGAAGCCGGCCTCTTGGGCGCCGGAGCTGGTCCGCTCCATCACCACGCCGCTCCCCACGAAGCTCACCGGGAGCCCTTCCTCCGGCGCGGAGGCCTGGGTGGCGTCCTTGAGCGTGCCCTGGTCGACGACCGCGCTGAAAAGGCGTGCGCTGTCGCGCCAGGCCACCCGGCGGCCGTCCGGCGCCAGCGCCACCGCGTCGACCGCGTGGAGCACCTGGACGGAGGAGCCGTCGGAGGCCACGTACCACAAACTGGAGCCGCCCGCGGGTGGCACACCGACGACCAGCCAGCCCTTGGTGGCCTCGTGCGCCTGGGCCACCGTGCCGACCTGGGGCAGCGTGATGGCGGTGCCGGTCGCCGTCCGGAGCTGGGTGGCGACGACCAGGTCGACCGGCGCCCGGGTGGCAGACATCTTGTCGCGGTCGAACGTGCCGCTGGGCACCGGCACGGCCGTGGTCGGCGCGATCGCCGGCAGCGACTGGACGATCTCCGGGGGCGGATCTTCGATCCAGGCGGGCCCCGCGTAGCGCCGGTCGTCGGGGTTGAGCTGCACGACCCCGGCGGTGGCGGCGGCCGTGGCGGCGACGACGAGCACGGTGCCCACGACGGAACGGCGCCGGTTGATGCGGCGCCCCTTTCCGATCGCGCGGCCGGCCGGGTCGGGGCCGCCGACCCCGTGCTCCGGCGTCGCTGCCCGCGACAGCGTCTCCCGCAGTGCCCGCTCCAGGTCGTCCGATGCCACGTCCAATGGACGCCTTGGCGGCCGCCCCAGGTTGTCCGGCTCGCCCATCGTCACCCGCGCTCCAAGCCGGCGGCGGGTGCCGGGATCGGCGGCATCGGCAGGCTCGGCACCACCGGCGCCGGCCGTACGCGGGTGGGCTCCGGCTCTCGGCCCGCCGGCACCCGCTTGCCCCGCGTAGCCGCACGCGAGCCGGTGTCGCTCGCCAGCCCGGAGGCGACGCCCTCGGCACCGAGCCGCTGCCGCAGGGTGTGCAGGGCGCGCGAGGTCTGACTCTTGACCGTACCGGTCGAGATGTCGAGCAGCGCGGCGGTCTGCGCCTCGGTCAGGTCTTCGTAGAAGCGCAGCACCAGCACCGCGCGCTGGCGGGCCGGCAGCGCCTTGACGTGCCGCCACAACGCGTCGCGCTCGAGCTGCTCGTCGATCCGGTCGGGCGCGGCCCGCTCGGGGAGGACCTCGGTGGGGCGCTCACCGTGCCAGCGCCGGCGCCACCAGCTGGTCGCGGTGTTGACCAGGACCCGGCGCGCGTACGGCTCGACGGCCTCGATCTCACCCAGCCGCTTCCAGGCCAGATATGTCTTGGTCAGGGCGATCTGGAGCAAATCTTCGGCGGTGGCCCAGTCACCGGCGAGCAGATAGGCCGTACGAAGCAGGGCGGCGGAGCGCGCCGCGACGAACTCGCGGAACTCCTCCTCCATTTCCTGCCTGGCGGCCGACACTCATCGCCTCCCCGTGATAGGTGCCCTCCCGAAGGTTGTCACAGCCTTTGGGTGAGAACCATGGCACGGATGGCTATACCGCCCTCTGGCACGATAACGGCGGGATAACGAATAGATGCTGGTCAGGCGCCGTCTTCGGCGGTGCTTTCCTCCGCCTTGCCGAGGCGCGCCTCGACGGCCTGCGGCTCGTACATCTCCTCGACCACGCGGAGATAGAGCTCATTGGGGTTGGGCAGGTGCTTGACCTCGCGGAGCGCCTGATCCTGGCCGGCCGACTCGAGCACGAACGTGCCGTAGTTGAGCATGCGGCCGAGCGGGGACTGCTCGTACTTCATGTCGGTCACGCGCAGTAGCGGCATCATGCCGACCTTGCGGGTGATGATGCCGTTGACCACCATGACCCGCTTGTTGGTCAGGATGAAGCGGTCGAAGTACCAGTCGCCGACCTGCCAGGCGACCCAGCCCATGACGGCGAACCAGACGATGACCGCGGCGGTGGTGAGGCCGCGGACGTCCTGCCGGGCGAGAAAGCCGGAAAGGTAGCCGAGCGCGAAGGTGGCGGCGGTGCCGATCAGCAGGGGGGTGGTCAGGTGGACCCAGTGCCGCTTCCACTCCCCGCGGTAACGCTCGGTAGGGAACAGGTAGCGGGCGACCAGGGAGCTGGGCTCGTCTTCGAGCGGCAGGACGCGCCGCGGGCCGATCGGCATGCCCGCGGCGTCGGTGCGGAGTCCGGAGAGCTCGTCTTCGGAGAACTCGGGCGGCAGATAGCCACCGCGTCCACTGTCGGCGTATCCGGCGCTCTCGGAGTAGGCCGGGCCGTCCGAATAGGAGGCACCGGGCGAGAACGCGGTGTCTTCGCTGTAGCCGGGACCGTCGTCACGCGGAGTGCGTGGCGGGATGGGCTCCGTGTCGCGCTGGCGATGGATTCGGTCGGGCTCGTCAGGGTCGTCGGGGGGTCCGCCCGGTGCGCTGCCCATGGACGACCTAGGCGATCAGGCTCGTGACGAAGTCACCAAGGCCCTGGCCGATGTCGGCAACCGTGGTGCCCAGTGACTGGAACACGTCCGCCGCTGAATCTGGCCGGTACGCGATGAAAAACAACAGGAACGCGATGCCGCCCCAGGTGAGGATCTTCTTGACCATTTGCAGGCCGTCCCTCCGCACTGCGCGCCGAGCCGGTGTCGGCAGTACCCAGAGTATCAGTCGAGCGTCTTTACGTGTTGATCCAATACTGGAAAACGCATTCACGCTCTCCCGTGCAAGTACGGCGACGGCGCGCCGTACACGAGCTCGGGCGGCAGCCACTCGGAGAGGTCGTGCAGCACGACATGCTCCGCGAGAAGGTAACCCGCGCTCGCTGGCCAGGCTATCGCATACAGCCACATTCCCCTGGCTTCTCCCGCGTAGGCGCTCCGATCCGTCGGCGACTTCACAGACCAAAGTGGAGTCGGGTGACCGCCCACTTTGATCTTCGCGTGCGGTCCACCGTGGTCACCCGCCGGCGGGCCCTCGTCGCCGAGCGCGTCGGCGATCAGCGCGCCCGGATCGAGCCCGGGAAGGCCGCCGAACCGGTTGCCCAGCCCCACGCCCGGCTCCTCGGCCACGAACACGAGATCGGCCGGCCCGCCACGGAGCGGGGACGGCCCGCTGCAGGCCACGGCGGTGGCGCGCACGCCGGTGCGGTCGTCGCCGGCCCAGGCCAGGCCGGTCATCATCCAGCCCGGTGGCAGCGGCCAGGGGCACCAGACCGGCACCGGCGCCCGGCCGCTCAGCTCCTGGGACCGCTGGACCGCGGCCAGCACGCTCGCCACGACGTCGGCGCTCACATGCTCGGCGACGTGCATCGGCGGCACCGGGCCGTCGTCGTCGCAGCGCCAGTCGGTGTGCATCAGGTCCGGCGGTCGCACCGGACCGCCACATCTGGGGCAACTCACCGCAACGCCCACCTCCCTACGGTGCGGGGCTCGCCGCCTCCCCGTCAAGGTCTCCGGACGTTGGTGCGCTGTCCGCCGGGGGCGGGCCGGCGTGCGCACGGATCCAGGCGTGCATGGCGATCCCGCTGGCCACGCCCGCGTTGATGGATCGGGTGGAGCCGTACTGGGCGATCGAGAAGACCTGGTCGCAGGAGGCCCGCGCGACGTCGGAGAGCCCCGGGCCCTCCTGGCCGAACAGCAGTGCGCACCGCCGGGGCAGCGTCACCGCCTCCAGCGGGTGCGCGCCGGGCAGGTTGTCGATGCCCACCACGGGCAGGTCGTGGCCGTGCGCCCAGGCCACGAACTCCTCGATCGTCTCGTGGTGGCGGACATGCTGGTAGCGGTCGGTCACCATCGCGCCCCGACGGTTCCACCGGCGCCGCCCGACGATGTGCACCTCCGCGGCGAGGAACGCGTTGGCGTTGCGCACGACCGTGCCGATGTTGAGGTCGTGCTGCCAGTTTTCGATCGCCACGTGGAAGTCGTGGCGCCGCTCGTCGAGGTCGGCCACGACCGCCTCGCGCCGCCAGTAGCGGTAGCGGTCGACCACGTTTCGCCGGTCACCGTGCGCGAGCAGCTCCGGGTCGAGGCGTGGATCGGCCGGCCACTCACCTGGCCACGGTCCAACCCCGATCTCGATCTCATCGCCACTCACGGTCATCAGAGGGTACGGCCCACGCCCGGCCCGCCGCGCGGCGGTGGTCAGGCCAGGGCCAGTGCGATCGCCAGCTCGTCGAGGAAGCGCCGCTCCGCGGCACTCACCTGCGCGCCGCCGAGCCCCAGCAGCCCACCCGAGCGGGCCGCGCCGCAGACCCGGGCGGCCACCGACTGCACCCACTGGCGGTACGCCGCCGAGTCGGCCGGGTCGGCCCGCGCGGCCAGCACCCCGGTCGCCCGACGGCAGGCCTCCAGTACCTCGGCGAGGCCGGCGGCCCGGTCGGTGAACTCCTCGGCCGTGGGCCGGTCGTCGTCGGCCTCGGCGTAGATCGCGGAGACCACGGCACGGACCAGATCGCTGTCGAACGCCCGCCCGGCGGCGATCGCGTCGAGGCCGGCGAGCCCTTCGGCGACCGTACGGCGCGGGGCATCCGGCTCGGCGGACGTGGCCGCCACGATCACCCGCGCGGGTAGGTGCGTCAGCAGCTCCCACTCACCCGGCGCGAACGCCATCGCGGCGACCTGGCCGGCGGTGCCAGTAGGAGTCGGGTCTCCGGAAGCGGATTGGCTCGGCATAGCGACCTCCCGAGGTCAGCATATGCCCAGTTTTGCGGGGATGCGTGGCTTGCGGGCCCAGGCCTGCGTGTCGGGGGTTTCAGCCCTTCGGTTCGGGGAAGCTGGGCCGGTCCGGGTCGGCGCCGGCGAGCACGGCGGCGGCCGTGTACTCCTTCTTCGGCACCATGACCCGCCGGCGAAACACGCAGACCAGCGTGCCGTCCTGCTTGTAGCCCTTCGTCTCCACCGAGACCACGCCGCGGTCGGACTTCGAGGTGGACTCGCGCTTGTCGAGCACGGTGGTCTCGCCGTAGATGGTGTCGCCGTGAAACGTGGGCGCGACGTGACGCAGGGACTCGACCTCGAGGTTGGCGATGGCCTTGCCGCTCACGTCCGCCACGGACATGCCCAGGAGCAGCGAGTAGATGTAGTTGCCCACGACCACGTTGCGCTTGAAGTGGGTGGACGTCTCGGCGTAGTGGGCGTCCAGGTGCAACGGGTGGTGGTTCATGGTGAGCAGGCAGAACAGGTGGTCGTCGTACTCCGTGACGGTCTTGCCCGGCCAGTGCCGGTAGACCGCGCCGACCTCGAACTCCTCGTAGTACCGGCCGAACCGCATCCACGCCCTCCCTACGCGTTACGCCTACCTGTGGGTAGAGCAAGGATGCCTTATCGATGGTTAAGCCTGGAGGCCGAGGGCCGGAACCGACCCCGGACGCAATGAGCGGCGGGGCCCTCCCCGGCACCCGCCGCCCACGCTTGATGTAGTTGATTTTGCCGTGCAACTCGCACTCAAGAAAGGTTTCAGGGCGAGACGGAGGTCACAGTTATCCTTTTGTGACGTTACCGTCAGTGAGAGTTCGGCGACTTGTGGCCTACCGTTACCGATCTTCACGCACCGCATTAGCCTAGGTCTTCGGCATTTTCGCTGTTACGGCCAGGTAAACTGATGGAATCGCTCCCATCACCTTGGGTTACGCACCGGTCATCGCTTTTGGTCACTGTCTGGACGCTTCCGGTAGGGCACTGACAGACCCGCCACAGAGGCTCCGCCGCGCCGCGCCGGGTGTCCGGTTCGTCGGGAATGCAAACCCGCCTCGGTAGGTTTCAGTACGCGTAGGCGACATCCCTGTGATCGGAGAGATCAAATGGCGACCGTTGAGCTGACCACGGCGAACTTCGACGAGGTGACCAGCCAGGACGGCACCGTACTGGTCGATTTCTGGGCCAGCTGGTGTGGTCCGTGTGTCCGGTTCGCGCCGGTCTACGAGCGCTCGTCGGAGAAGCACCAGGACATCGTGTTCGGCAAGGTCGACACCGAGGCGCAGCAGGAGCTGGCGGCCAAGTTCGACATCCGGTCGATTCCCACCATCATGGCCATCCGCGACGGCGTGATCGTGTTCGCGCAGCCCGGCGCCCTGCCCGAGTCGGCGCTCGAGTCGCTGATCGAGCAGGTGCAGGCGCTCGACATGGACGACGTCCGCAAGAAGCTCGCCGCCCACAACCACTGATCGACAAACCCCTTTCGCATACGGAGGGCGCCCCTCGCCATTGAGGGGCGCCCTGTGCATCTGGGGCGTGGACGGTCAGGCGACGTGCGCCTCGTACGCCGCGATCGTGTCCGCCAGGATCTCCGCGCCCGGACGCGCCCACAGGCCGGCGTGAAATACCTCCACCTCGACCGGCCCGGTGTAGCCGGCGGCGTCGACCGCCTCGCGAAAGCGGCGCAGCTCGACGCAGCCCTCACCGGGCAGCCCCCGTCCCAGCAGCACGCCCTCGGGCAGCGGGGTGATCCAGTCGGCCGCCTGAAAGCAGGCGATCCGCCGCTCCCGGCCGGCCCGCGCGATCTGCGCCCAGATCGTGTCGTCCCACCACACGTGGTACGTGTCGACGACCACGCCGACCGCCTCGGCCGGGTACGGCGCCGCGAGGTCGAGCGCCTGCCCGAGGGTCGACACCACGCACCGGTCCGAGGCGAACATCGGGTGCAGCGGCTCGATCGCGAGCTGGACGCCGGCCTCCAGTGCGGCCGGCACCAGGCAGCCGATCGCCTCGCCGACGTGCCGGCGGGCCGCGTCGAGATCACGGCTACCGGGCGGCAGCCCGCCGGAGACGAGCACCAGCACCGGTGCCCCGAGCGCGTGCGCCTCCGCGACGGCGCGACTGTTCTCCTCGTACCAGGTGGGGGTCTGGAAGAAACCCCCGCGGCAGAGTGAGGTGACCTCGAGCCCGGCGTCTTTTACGAGCGCCGCGGTCTTTTCCAGGCCGAACTCGGCGACCTGCTCGCGCCACAGCCCCACCCGCGTGACGCCGGCCGCCACGCAGCCGGCGACGAGGTCGGGGATCGGCCAGCGGTTGGCCGTCGCCTGGTTGAACGAAAAGCGCGTCACAGCTCGGGGATCTCGATGCGGCGCCCCTCGCGGGCGGACTTGAGGCCCAGCTCGGCGAGCTGGACGCCGCGGGCGCCGGCCCACAGGTCCCAGGTGTACGGCGCGCCCTCGGCCACGTGCCGCAGGAAGAGCTCCCACTGCGCCTTGAAGCCGTTGTCGAACTCCTCGTTGTCCGGCACGACCTGCCACTGCGCGCGGAAGTCCTCGGTGGCGGGCAGGTCCGGGTTCCACACCGGCTTGGGCGTGGTGGCGCGGTGCTGGACCCGGCACTCGCGCAGGCCGGCGACCGCGCTCCCCTCGGTGCCGTCCACCTGAAACTCCACCAGTTCGTCGCGGTAGACCCGGACCGCCCAGGAGGAGTTGATCTGAGCGACGATGCCGCCCTCGATCTCGAAGATGCCGTACGCCGCGTCGTCGGCGGTCGCGTCGTAGCCCTCGCCGGCCTCGTCCCACCGGCGGTCGATGTGGGTCGTGACGTGCGCGGTCACCGCCTTGACCGAGCCGAAGATCTGCTCCAGCACGTAGTGCCAGTGCGGGAACATGTCCACTGTGATCCCGCCGCCGTCCGCGGCCCGGTAGTTCCACGAAGGACGCTGGGCGGCCTGCCAGTCACCCTCGAAGACCCAGTAGCCGAACTCGCCGCGCACGGACAGGATGCGGCCGAAGAAGCCCCCCTCGACCAAGCGGGCCAGCTTGCGCAGGCCGGGCAGGAAGAGCTTGTCCTGCACCACGCCGTGCTTGATGCCCGCGGCGTCGGCGAGGCGGGCCAGGTCGACGGCGGTGGCCAGGTCTTCGGCGATCGGCTTCTCCGTGTAGATGTGCTTGCCGGCGTCGATCGCGGCGCGCAGCGCCTTTTCCCGCTGGGCGGTCACCTGGGAGTCGAAGTAGACCTCCACCTCGGGGCGGGCCAGCGCGGCCGTCAGGTCGGTGGTCCAGTCGGTGAGGCCGTGCCGGTCGGCGATCTCGCGGAGCTTGGTCTCGCTCCGGCCCACCAGCACCGGCTCCGGCCACAGCCGGGTGCCGTCGCGCAGCGGTAGCCCGCCCTGGTCGCGGATCGCGAGCAGCGAACGCACCAGATGCTGGCGATATCCCATCCGGCCGGTCACGCCGTTGAGCGCGATGCCGATCGTCCTGCGGGCCATGCGGAGGTCCAATCGTTCCGAGGTAAGCGCTTTCCTCGATCACGGTACTGGCGGTCACCGTTGCGCTGCAAGGCCTTTCCTCTATATGGGCAGGTCCACGGTATTCTCAGTCGGCAAATGGCCCTGGGGGCGGCGAGATCCGGTCCGAGGAGCGAAGCGACGAGGATGGACCGAGCCGGCATCCAGGGCCAAGCGCGAGCGGAGCGAGCGCAAATCAGCAGATCTGGAGTGCCGTGGGCGGGCGCGCCAGTCGCGTGGGCGGAGGGTTCAGATGGCGACGCTGGCCGATGTCGCGCGGCGCGCGGGCGTATCGCCGGCCACCGCGTCCCGGATCATCAACGGCAGCTCGAAGCCGGTCACCGACGCGCTCCGCGAGCGGGTGCTGGCCGCCGTCGAGGAGCTGCAGTACGTGCCGAACGCGCACGCCCAGCTCCTGGCGCGCTCACACCGCACCGCGATCGGCGTGATCGTCCACGACGTCTCCGACCCGTACTTCGCGGAGATCACCCGGGGCCTCCAGCGGGTCGCCACCGCCCACGGCCGGCTCGTGATCATCTGCAACAGCTACCGCGACCCCGTCAAGGAGCTGGAGTACGTGGAGCTGCTCCGCGCCCACCAGGTCGCCGCGATCGTGCTCGCCGGCTCCGGCTACCACGACGAAGACTTCACGAAAGCGCTCGACGGCAAGCTCCGGGTGTACGAGAGCACCGGCGGGCGGGTCGCCGTGATCGGCCGGCACGAGCACGCCGGCGACGCGGTCGTCCCCGACAACGAGATGGGTGGCTACCTGCTCGCCAGCCACCTCTACGAGCTCGGCCACGAGCACATCGGCGTGATCGCCGGACCCAAGCAGCTCACCACCACCACCGACCGCCTCGCCGGCCTGCGCCGGGCCGCCCGCGACCACGGCCGCAAGCTGCCGGCCAGCCGCGTGGCGTACGCGGACTTCGACCGCACCAGCGGCGCCGAGGCGACCGCCGCCCTGCTGGACGCCGAGCCGCGCCTCACCGCGCTGGCCGCGCTCAACGACTCGATGGCCATCGGCGCGCTCTCGCTGCTCCGCTCGCGTGGCATCGCGGTGCCCGAGCGGATCAGCGTGATCGGCTTCGACGACATGCCGATCGCCCGGGACGTGACGCCGGCGCTCACCACCGTGCGGCTGCCGCTGGAAGACATGGGCGCGCGGGCGATGACGCTCGCGCTGGAGGAGCCGGCCGGACACACGGCACCCCGGATCGAGCAGGTCGGCGCCGAGCTGATCCGCCGCGACAGCACCGGCGCGCCGCCCGCGTAGGCGCTTGCAATTTGGTCGTACACATGTTCGAATAGGCTGGATGCGCTGGGACCACTTGTCGGCTCCCCCCGACGGAGCGGTCCCGGACGGGCCGGCGCCGGCGGCTCCACCCCTGCCGCTGGCGCTGCCCGGCGCGGTGGCGCGCACGTTCGACACACCGGGCTTCGCCGGCATGACCTTCTACGAGGTGCAGGCCAAGAGCATCATCAACCGCGTCCCCGCCTCGTCCCGCATGTCCTTCATGTGGACGATCAACCCGTACCGGGGCTGCAGCCACGCATGCAGTTACTGTTTTGCACGCGGCACGCATACCTACCTGGATCTCGACGCTGGGCACGACTTCGACACCAAGGTCGTCGTCAAGGTCAACGCGGGCGAGCTCGTGCGGCGCGAGCTGGCCGCGCCCAGGTGGCGGGGCGAGCACATCGCGATGGGCACCAACGTCGACCCCTACCAGCGGGCCGAGGGGCGATACCGGCTGATGCCGCGGATCCTGTCGGCGCTGCGTGACTTCGCCAACCCGTTCTCGATCCTCACCAAGGGCACGCTGATCCTGCGCGACCTGCCGCTGCTCCGGCAGGCGGCCGAGGTGACGCAGGTGAGCGTGGCGATGTCGGTGGGCTTCGTCGACGAGCGGATGTGGCGCTCGGTCGAGTCCGGCACGCCGAGCCCGCGGCGCCGGCTCGACGCGGTGCGGGCGCTGACCGACGCGGGTTTCCGGGTGAGTGTGCTGATGGCGCCGATCCTCCCCGGCCTCACCGACACCGACGACTCGATCGAGGCTACGGTCGCGGCGATCGCGGCAGCCGGCGCGGCCAGCGTCACGCCGATCCCGCTGCATCTGCGGCCCGGTGCCCGCGAGTGGTACGCGGCGTGGCTGGCCCGTGAGTTTCCGGCGCTGGCCCCGCACTACCGCCGGCTCTACGGGCGCGGCTCCTACCTGCCGAAGGAGTACCAGCGTGAGGTGACCGCCCGGGTCCGCATGGCCGCACGCCGGCACGGCCTCGACCGCGCCGGGCCGGGTGAGGCCCGCCAGCCGGAGGCGCCACCGGTCCCGCCCGAGCCGGAGCAGTTGACGCTGCTGTAGCGGCGGGCATCCGCGGTGGCGCCGGGAAGGTCTGATCGAGGCCGAGCTATCGTCGGAGCGTGCGAAGCCCTCAGCAGATCCTGGCGGAGTCCGCGGTCATCGCGGTGGTCGGGGCGTCTCGCCACCCCGTAAAGCCGGCACACACCGTCCCGCTGCAGATGCAGCGCCACGGGTGGCGGATCATCCCGGTCAACCCGTTCGCGGACGAGCTGTTCGGCGAGAAGGTGTACCGGTCGCTGGCCGACATCCCGGAGAAGGTCGACCTCGTCGACGTGTTCCGCCCGGCCGAAGACGCCGTCCAGGTGGTGCGCGAGGCGGTCGCGATCGGGGCACCGGCGGTCTGGCTGCAGCTCGACATCGTCTCGGCGGAGGCTCGCCGGATCGCGACCGAGGCCGGCATCGACTACGTGGAAGACCGCTGCCTCGCGGTCGAGCGGGCGGTAGGCCAGCTCAGCCGCCTCCCGGCCGCCTGACCGTGCCGGCGTCGCACAAGACCGGGCTCGCGCTGGGCGGGAGGTTTTCCTACCCTGCGAAGCATGACCGTCCCGGCGACATCCCCCTCAGGTCCGGAGATCTCGTGACCCGCCACGTCCGGGAGGACTTGACCACCAGCGTGAGCAATGTCCAGGCGACGGCGTTGCTGCTGGGCCTCGGCGCGTTCGCGCTGCGGGTGGTCGTGGAGTTCGGCATCGAGCCGATGTCGTGGCGGCTGAGCTTCGTGCCGGCGTTCGCGGTCTACGCGGCCGGCGCGGTGACGGCGCTGGCCGTTCCCCTGCTCGCCTTCACCCGGCTCTGTCCACGGCCTCGGCCGGCCCCGCGGACGCTGCTGATCGGCGCGGATCGCGGGCGGCCGGCGTTCGTGACGCCGACGTCGCCGTGGATGGTGGGGCCGTTCGTCATCATGCTGATGTTTCTGGCCGGCAACGGGTTGGCGACCGAGCGTGCGCCCGACGGCGAGGTGAGCATCTCGTCGGGCGGCTGGGCGCGGACGCTGGTCACCGTTGCCGTGATCTTCGCGGTGGCGGGCTGGACGCTCTTCCGCGGCCCGCGGGTCGAGCTGCGGCCGGGCGGGCTGCTCGTGCGGACCGTCCGCACGCAGATGGTGCGGTGGGAGTCGCTGCTCGCGAGCGGGCCGCCGGCGCCGGTGGAAAAGCCGCGGCAGATTTCGCTGCTGGTCCGCCGCCAGCCACCGGACTACGGCGCTTACGTCGTGCGCATCCTGCATCGATGGCTCGCCGTCGATGCCGCGTTCCTGGCTGGCGCGATCCGCCACTACGTCGACAACCCGCAGCACCGGGCCGAGATCGGCACCCGCCAGGAGCTCGATCGCCTGAGCGCCGCACTGGATCTCTAAGCAATGTATCGATCAGGTTTCTGACAGCAGAGTGGCACATCGGCCCCCTTCTGTGCCGTTCGTACATGTAAAACTCTTCGGGTGACGTTTCCGCCCCTCGACGAGCCGTCGCAACAGCGGCGTGCGGCGGTCTACGGGCGGGCCAACCAGGCGTCCGTCCACTACCGGCCCCTGCGCAGGGGCCGGCCGGTCCCCGACCTGGCGCCCGCCGCCCCGACGAGCCGGGAGGCGAAGTCGGCAAACCGGCGCAGGTTCGCGCTGTTTCTGGTGGCGCTGCTCGTGGCCATCGCGTTCGGCACCGCGATCTTCGGGGTGGTGCTCGCCAGCCCTGCGCCGATCGCCCAGGCACCGCGGGTGCCCGCGCCCGAGGCGCCCGCGCCCCCGATCCAGCCACTCCCCCCGACCGGCCGCGGCGCGCCGACCCAGCTCACGCCCCCGTCCGCGGGCAGCCCCGGGTCGTCCACGAGCACGACGGCACCGCGCCGCGACGGCACGACCAAGCCCGCACCGGGCGGGGGTGGCAAGGCCGCGGAGTCGACCGCGCCGGCGACCACCGCGACGGTGTACTACCAGAACTGCAACAAGGCCCGTAAGGCCGGCGCCGCGCCGCTCTACCCCGGCGATCCCGGCTACCGCGACAAGCTGGACAAGGACGGCAACGGCGTCGCCTGCGACGAGAAGGAAAAGAAGAGCAAGGCATAAGCCGGAGCCAACCCCGAAAGAGACTTTGGGCTACCGCGACGTCCGTGGTGGTCCGGACCGTTGCTCCCGCAGCCTCGCCCTCCGCGCCCCGCGATCTCACCCCGGCCCCTGCGGGGAGCTAGGTGGGCTTGCCCCGCGCACGCGGCCCACAGCTGAGGCGGACCGGGGCAAATCCTGTCTGAAACCGGAGGCTCTCTAGGCGCGGTACTCCTTGAGGAGGCCACGGGAGATGATCGTCTTCTGGATCTCCGAGGTGCCTTCGCCGATCAGCAGGAACGGCGCTTCGCGCATGAGCCGCTCGATCTCGTACTCCTTGGAGTAGCCGTAGCCGCCGTGGATGCGAAACGCCTCCTGCACCACCTCGGCGCAGTATTCGGAGGCGAGCAGCTTGGCCATGCCGGCCTCGACGTCGTTGCGGGCGCCGGAGTCCTTGAGGCGGGCCGCGTTGACCATCAGCGCGTGCGCGGCCTCGATCTTGGTGCCCATCTCGGCGAGCTTGAACGCGATCGCCTGGTGCTTGCTCAGCGGTGCGCCGAAGGTCTGGCGCTGCTGGGCGTACGCGACGGCGAGCTCGAACGCGCGGATGGAGATGCCACAGGCGCGGGCCGCCACGTTGACCCGGCCCACCTCGATGCCGTCCATCATCTGGTAGAAGCCGCGCCCCACACCGGCTTCGCCACCGAGCACAGTGGACGGTGGTACGCGCACGCCGTCGAGGACCATCTCGGTGGTCTCGACGCCCTTGTACCCCATCTTGTCGATCTTCCCGGGGATCGTGAGTCCGGGCGCGGTCTCGCCGAAGCCGGGCTCCTTTTCCAGCAGGAAGGTGGTCATGTTGCCATACACCGAGTCGGCGCCGACGTCGGTCTTGACGAGCGTGGCGACCACCGACGAGTAGGCGCCGTTGGTCAGCCACATCTTCTGTCCATTGAGGACGAAGTCGGCGCCGTCACGGATCGCTTTGGAGCGGATGGCGGCCACGTCCGACCCGCAGCCCGGCTCCGACATCGAGAACGCGCCGCGCACCTCGCCGGTCGCCATCCGCGGCAGCAGGCTGGCCTTCTGCTCGGGCGAGCCGTGCTGCGAGACCAGGTAGGCGACGATGAAGTGCGTGTTGACGATCCCGGAGATCGACATCCAGCCGCGCGACAGCTCCTCGACCACGAGCGCGTACGTGAGCAGCGACTCGCCCAGCCCGCCGTGCTCCTCGGCGATCGTGAGCCCGAAGAGTCCCATCTCCCGCATGCCGTCGACGATGTCGGCCGGGTACTCGTCGGCGTGCTCCAGCCGCTGGGCGTGCGGGATGATTTCCTTGTCCGCGAAGTCCCGGACGGTCTCCAGGATGGAGCGCTGTACGTCGGTCAGGCCGGGCGTCTGGGCGAGGCGGGCCATATGTGTGCCTCCGGGGTCTTTGCTTTATTACCAATAGGTAACTAAACGCTTGCTCAGTATGCTCCCATGGCCGGTGGCGCGGGACGTGTGTGAAAAGGTTCACCGGGCCTAGTAGCGTGCCGGGGGACAAGGAGGCAACAGAAATGACCGACCCGTACCAGCCGCAGCAGCCCTACGATCCCAACCAGCCGCAGCAGCCGTACTCGGACCCGTACGGCACGCCGCAGCCGGGGTCGCCGGCCGCGCCGTACGGCAGCCAGCCGCCCGGGTCGCCGGGGCCCTCCTACGGGGGCCAGCCCGGTTCGCCCGCCGCGCCGTACAGCGGCCAGCCATACACCGGACAGCCTTACTCCGGCCAGGAGTACGGGAGCCAGCCCTACGGCGGGCAGTACAGCACGCCGCAGTACGGCGCGCAGGGCTACGGCACGTCGCAGTACCCGGCCGGCGGATACCCACCCCAGTCGAGCACGACGAACATCATGGCGATCCTGTCGCTGGTGTTCGCGTTCGTCTTCTCACCGGTCGGCATCGTGCTCGGCCACATCGCGAAGAAGCAGATCAAGGAGCGCGGCGAGCAGGGCGGCGGCCTGGCCACCGCCGGTCTCGTGCTCAGCTACATCTTCACCGGCCTGGCGCTGGCCTTCTGCTGCATCGGTGTGATCGCCGCGATCGCGACCGACGGCTCCAGCACCACGTACTGATCCGGCTGCCTCGGGGCGCGGTGCCTACCGGAACTGCGCCTCGCGCACGCTGTTGCCTCCGTCGACGACGAGCATCTGCCCGGTGATGTACGACGCGGCCGGCGAGCAGAGGAACGTGATCGCGGCCGCCACCTCGTCCGGTGTGCCCGGGCGCCCGATCGGGGTGCCCAGGCCCTGCTTGAGCTCGGCCACCGTGGACGCCGCGGTGTAGATCGTGCCCGGCGCGACCGCGTTGACGGTCACGCCGTCGGCGACCATCTCCATGGCCAGCGCCCGGGTGAGGCCGACCACGCCGGCCTTGGCCGCCGCGTAGGCCGCCTCGGTGGGCAGCGCGTTGATCGGGCCGGCGGTGGCGGCGAGGTTGACGATGCGGCCCCAGCCGCGCTCGGCCATCCCGCCGATGAACGCCCGGCTGCACAGGAACGCCGTGGTGAGGTTGCGGTCGATCTCGGCCCGCCACTCGTCGAACGTGAGCTGCGCGACCGGCCGCAGCACCTCCGGGCTGGTGCGGCTGGCGAGGCCGGCGTTGTTGACCAGCACCTCCACGTCGCCCAGCTGCTCGGCGACCGCGTCGGCCAGCGCGCCCACTTCGGACTCGTCGGTCAGGTCGGCGACGAAACCGGTGGCGCCCAGCTCCGACGCGCGCTCGTGGATGCGCCGGGTCGTGGACACGATGGCCACCCGCGCGCCGAGGTCGACCAGCCGGCGGGCGGTCGCGTACCCGATACCGTCCGGGCTGCCGGCACCGGTGACCAGCGCCACCCGGCCGTCGAGGCGGAGCGAGCCGTAGTCGGGCGCGGGCGTGGTCGCGTCGTCGTCCATGCCCGCGATCCTGCCCGGTCCGTCCCGCGCGGGCAACGACGGGGTACCCCAAGGAGTGGTGAGGTACCGCTACCCTGACGACCGACCCCTACGACGGAGATCGTTATGACGTACCAGCAGCCCGGCAACTGGAGCGACCCCTCCTGGCCGCCGCAGCAAGGCCAGCAGGACCCGGGCTCTCCGGTGAGCGGGCAGCCGATCCCGCAGGGCTACGCCGCGCCGATGTACCCGGGGTACGCGCCTTATCCGCCCTCGCCGCCCACCAACGGCATGGCGATCGCCTCGCTGGTCTGCTCGCTCGCCGGCCTGGCGACCTGCATCAGCGCGCCGGTCGGCGCGATCCTCGGCCACATCGCCCGCAAGCAGATCCGCGAGCGGGGCGAGGGCGGCGACGGCCTGGCGCTGGCCGGCATCATCGTCGGCTGGATCCTGACCGGCCTGCTGGTGCTCCTCATCGCCTTCTATGTCGTGATCATCATCATCGCCATCAACAGCGAGAGCGGCACGACGTACTGACGGCGGGCTCGGCTTCGGACACGCGGCCCAGCCCCACGGGTGCGGCTCAGCCCTCAAGCGCGGCCCAGCCCCACGGGTGCGGCTCAGCCCTCGGGCGGCGTGAAGGTGCTCGTGCGGCGCATGCCGGCGGCGCGCCCCTTGGCCGCGACGACCAGCGCCATCTTGCGTGACGCCTCGTCGATCATCTCGTCGCCGAGCATCACCGCGCCCAGCCGGCCGCCCGCCTCCGAGGTGTAGAAGTCGTACGCGTCGAGGATCAGCTCGGCGTGGTCGTAGTCTTCCTGGGCCGGCGAGTACACCTCGTTCGCCGCGTCGATCTGCCCCGGGTGCAGCACCCACTTGCCGTCGAAGCCGAGCGCCGCCGACCGCCTGGCCACCTCGCGGAAGGCGTCCACGTCGCGGATCTGCAGGAACGGCCCGTCGATCGCCTGCTTGTCGTGCATCCGCGCGGCCATCAGGATCCGCATCAGGATGTAGTGGTACGGATCCCCCGGGTACTCCGGGATCAGCGCACCGACCACCAGCGACCGCATGTTGATGCTCGCCATGAAGTCCGCCGGGCCGAAGATGACCGTCTCGACCCGGGGCGAGGCGGCCGCGATCGCGTCCACATTGACCAGACCGGCGGCGTTTTCGATCTGCGCCTCGATGCCGATCCGCCCGACCTCGAGCCCCAGCGTCTTTTCGATCTGGGTGAGCGTCAGGTCCAGCCACTCCACATGGGACGCCGACTGCACCTTCGGCAGCATCACACAGTCGAGGTTGGCCCCGGCACCCTCCACCACCTCGACCACGTCGCGGTACGTCCACGGCGTGGTCAGGTCGTTGACCCGTACCACCCGCGTCTTGCCACCCCAGTCGCCCTCGTTGAGCGCGGCCACGACGTTCTTGCGGGCCTCCGGCTTGGCCAGCGGCGCCACCGCGTCCTCCAGGTCCAGGAAGACCTGGTCGGCGGGGAGGCCACGGGCCTTGTCGAGCATCTTGAGACTCGACCCGGGGACAGCCAGGCAGGAGCGGCGCGGGCGTCCGACAGCGACCATCGAAGCTCCTTAGCGATCGGTAAGGCGCGTGGTACCCCACCGTAGCCTCGCCCGCCGACCAGCGAGAACCAACCTGTGGAAGATCTCACGCCGCGGGCTCGGGCGGCTGCCGGAGCGTCCTGGCACCGCCCGCGACGACCACCGCGACGCCCACGACCAGCAAGGCCAGCCCCGGGTACGCCGCCGCCCGCGGTACCTGCCCCAGCCAGAGCCAGGCGATCAACACCGAACCCGGCACCTCCAGCAGGATCAGCATGCTGATCGTGGTCGCCGAGACCTTGTGCAGCGCGTAGTTGAACATCGAGTGCCCGAGCAGCTGGGCGCCCGCCACGAGGCCGAGGATCGCCAGCCAGGTGGTGTGGCCGTACCCGCCCAGTCGCGCCCCACCCACGAGGCAGGCGACCAGCAGCGCGGCGGCACAGACCGAATAGCAGACCAGCGTGTACGCGGTGGTGCTGAGCGCCGCCCGGGCCCGTTCACCGAGGTCGGTGTAGACCGCGACGGCCACGGCGCCGGCCAGTGCCAGCAGGTCGCCGGCGATGGCCCGGCCGGAGGTGCCGAGGTCGGCGCCGGTCGCGATGGCGGCACCGGCCACCGCGATGCCGATGCCGACCCACATGACCGGACGCAGCCGGCGCCCCCGGGCGAGCGCGAGCAGGCCCTGCCAGACCGGCTGGGTGGCGACCAGCGCGGTCGCCGTGGCCACCGAGGTGAGCTGGGCGCTCGGCATCCAGGTGGCGAAGTGGACCGCGAGGGCGAGGCCGGCCAGCACGCTGTACCGGGCCTCGCGGCGCCGGCCGCCGGTGACCATGTCCCGCAGCTCGGCGCGGCGCCGTACCAGTGCGGCCGGGCCGAGCACGCCGACCGCCAGAAAGTTGCGCCAGAACGCGATGGCCAGGGCCGGCGCGGCCGCGTACGCGATCAGTGGCGCCGATGACGACACGGAGACCACCGCGAGCCCGATCGCCGCCAGCGTGAGGGGATCAAGGCGGTGATGCACGGTGGTTTATCCTCACACGTAACTTGTTGCAGTTAACTCCTTACTAAGAGTGCTGCGCTGACCGCCTGCCGTGATCCAGATACGCTCGCCCGATCCGTGCCTCTCTGGACCCCCGGAGGCTGATTCGTCGTGTCTATACCCCGTGCGGTTCTATTCGACTTCTTCGGCACTCTGACGCTTTCGGTGCGGCGCGGACCCGCGCACACCGCCGTCGCCCGCGCCCTCGGCTGCGACCCGAACGCACTGGTCGAGGCGCTCGACCGCTCGTACTACAACCGGGCCCGCGGCGAGTACGGGACGGCCGAGGAGACGCTGCGGTGGCTGGCCGGGCAGGTTGGCGCCCGGCCCTCGCCCAGCGCCCTCCGCAGCGCGTGCGCGGCCCGGGTCGCGGCGCTGCGCGCCGACACCACGCTGCGCTCGGACGCGGTGGCCACGCTCCGCGCTTTGCGCCACCGCGGCCTGCGTACGGCGGTGGTGAGCGACTGCACCCACGAACTGCCGCAACTGCTGCCCACGATGCCCGTGGCCAGCCTGCTGGACGCGTGCGCGTACTCCGTCCAGATCGGAGAGTGCAAGCCGCACCGCGCGATCTACCTGGAGGCGTGCGCGCGGCTGGGCGTGCCGCCGAGCGAGTGCCTGTACGTCGGCGACGGCGGCAGCCGCGAGCTCACCGGCGCGGCCGAGCTCGGGATGACCGCGGTGCGGCTCACCGCGCCCGACCTCACCCAGCACCTGGTCTTCAACGCCGAGCCCGACTGGGCCGGTCCGTCCGTGGCCGCGCTGTCGGAGCTGATCCGCGCGGTCGACCGCAGCCCGATACCCGTCGGTTGAGGCATGATGCCTCCATGGCGGATCCACTCGTGTCGGAGGCGTTGAAGAAGGCGGCCGTCGCGTGGGTGTCGGTCGACGGCGGCCCGGCCCTCGCGCTGTGGTGCCTGCCGATCGACGACGCGCTCTACGTCGTGAGTGGTCCCGGCGAGCAGGCGGCGCCCGGCCTGGCGTACGCGGACGAGGCGCGGGTGAGCCTGCGCGGTGACCACGGCGGCCGGATCGTGACCTGGTCGGCCGAGGTGACCCGGATCGACCCGCGCAGCGAGGAGTGGACCGCCGTCGTGCCCCAGCTCGCCGGCAAGCGGCTGAACGCACCCGGCTCGGCCACCGCCCTCGCCGAGCGGTGGGCCGCCGAGTGCTCGGTCAACCGGCTCGCGCCGGCCGGCGACCCCGAGCCGCCGGGAGACGCCTCCGAGGCGGCGCCGCCCCGCGAGTCGCCCGCCGCCCGGCCGGCCCGGCGCCCGTTCCGCCTGCACCGCGTCCGCGGCGCACGCCCCTAGAGAGTGCATGATCAAAGCTCCCGTCAAGCCGCTAGAACGACTTGAGGGGAGCCTTGATCACGGGATGGTGATCCGGCCCTCCGCCACGGGTACGACCTGGCCGGTCACCGTGGCCTTGACCGCCGCGCCACCGGCCGCGGTCACCACGCAGTCCAGTGTGGACGGGCGGTGGATCTCGGCGCCCTGCCGCACCGTGTACGCCGACTCGCCCTCGCCGGGAAGCAGCCCGCTCGCCACCAGCCAGACACCGAGGCCGAGCGCCGCCGAGCCGGTCGCCGGGTCTTCGGCGACGCCGACGCCCGGGCCGAACATGCGCACGTGGGCGGCGCGGGCAGCCGCGTCCCAGGCCACGATCAGCACCGTGTCGACGCCGTCGCGGGCCGCGGCGCCGTGGTCGAGCACCGCCCGGGACACCGCCTCCGGGCGCACCGCCAGGTACGGGAAGTCGATGCCGCACCCCGCCATCCGCGGCGGTGGACCCACGAAGTCGGCCTCGGCCAGGCCGGCGGCCGCCAGCAGCGGCGCGGGGTCGATCTCAGGGCCGAGAGACGGGGTACCGCCGGTGAGCGTGGCCCGGCCGTCCTTGGTCACTTCGATCGGCAGCAGCCCGGCGCCACACTCCTGGATCACCCGACCGGGGCCACCCGCCTGTACGACCGCCGCGCCGACGCTCGGGTGGCCGGCGAACGGCAGCTCCACTCCGGGCGTGAAGATCCGCGCCCGGTAGGTGGCCGCGGCCGGGTCGCTGGGCGGCAGGATGAACACGGTCTCCGAGAGGTTGAACTCGCGCGCGATCGCCTGCAGCTGTTCGGTGCTCAGATCCTGGGCGCCGAAGACCACCGCGAGGGGGTTGCCCGTGAACGCGCGGTCGGTGAAGACGTCAACGATCTGGTAGTCCAAGGTCGACATGCCTCCGCAGCCTATGGCACTACGCTGATCTGGTGACCACGGCGACCAGGGTGTACGTCGCCCGGCTCGCCGGGCTCCCCGTGTTCGACCCGAACGGCGACCAGGTCGGCCGGGTCCGGGACGCGGTCGTGCGGCTGCGCACGACAAACCGCCCGCCCCAGGTCGTCGGCCTCGTCGCGGAGATGCCGCTGCGCCGCCGGATCTTCCTCCCGATGGGGCGCGTGACCTCCCTCGACGCGGACGCCGTCGAGCTGGGTACGGGCACGCTCAACCTGCGCCGCTTCGAAAAGCGCCCCAACGAGCTGCTGGTCCTCGAAGACCTGCTGGACCGCCGGGTCAGGATCGAGCCGGACGACGTTCCCGGGATCGTGGTCGACGTGGCGATGGAGGCCAACCGGGTCGGCGAGTGGTCACTGGTCCGCGTCGCGGTACGCGAGCACACCGGCCGCCTCGCCCGCCGCGGCCACCTGCGCGAGGTCGACTGGGCGCGGGCGCGAGGGCTGATCGGGGTACCGGACACACAGGGCACCGCCAACCTGCTCGCGCTCCTGGAGGGGATGCGCCCGGCCGACCTGGCCAACGCGCTGCAGGACATGACCGACGGCCGGCGCAACGAGGTGGCCGCCGCGCTCGACGACGAGCGGCTCGCCGACGTGCTCGGTGAGCTGCCCGAGCACGACCAGGTGGAGATCCTCGCCGCGCTCGACCGGGAGCGGGCGGCCGACGTACTCGAGGAGATGGACCCGGACGACGCGGCCGACCTGCTCGCCGAGCTGCCCCGGGCGGAGCAGGAGGTGCTCTTCGAGCTGATGGAGCCGGAGGAGGCCGATCCGGTCCGCCAGCTGATGAAGTACCAGAAGGGCACCGCGGGCAGCGTGATGACCTCCGAGCCGGTGATCCTCACTCCGGACAGCACGGTGGCCGAGGCGCTGGCCCGCATCCGCGAGCCCCAGCTGCCGCCCGCGGTCGCCGCGCAGGTCTTCGTCGCCCGCGCGCCGATGGCCACGCCCACCGGGCGGTACCTGGGCATCGTGCACTTCCAGCGACTGCTCCGCGAGCCGCCGGCCGAGATCCTCGGCGGGGTGCTCGACAGCGGGATCGACCCGCTCCGGCCGGAGACGCCGCTGGTGGAGGTGACCCGGCGGATGGCCACGTACGACCTGGTGGCGCTCCCGGTGGTCGACGGGGCCAACCGGCTGGTCGGCGCGGTCACCGTCGACGACGTCCTCGACCACTCCCTGCCGCCGGACTGGCGCGACCGGGACACCGCTCCGGGAGGCGCCGGTGGCTGACGCATCCCGCCCCGGCCGGCTGGACCAGCCCCGCGAGCCGCGCCGGGTCCGCCTGCCGCGCTTCAACCCGGAGGCCTTCGGGCAGTGGTCCGAGGGCATCGCCCGCTACATGGGCACCGCGAAGTTCCTGGTCTACATGACCGTGGTGATCCTGCTCTGGATCGGCTGGAACGCGCTGGCGCCGGCGAGCCTGCGCTTCGACCCGTACACGTTCACGTTCCTGACGCTGATGCTCTCGCTCCAGGCGTCGTACGCGGCCCCGCTGATCCTGCTCGCGCAAAACCGGCAGGCCGACCGCGAGCGCCTGGCGCTGGAACAGGACCGGCGGCGGGCGGAGGCGCAGAAGGCGGACACCGAGTACCTGGCGCGCGAGATCGCCGCGCTGCGGATCGCGCTCGGCGAGGTGGCCACCCGCGACTTCCTCCGCTCCGAGCTGCAGCGGCTCACCGAGGAGCTCGCGGAGTCGCAGAAGCGCGCCCGCAAGGCCAAGAAGAAGATGCCGTCCGAGCCCTACGACGAGCTCGACAGCGACACCCCCTGACCCCTGCCGTTGGGGCCGGGGGGTGAGATCGCGGGGCGCGGAGGGCGAGGCCGCGGGAGCAACGGTCCGGACCACCTCGGACGTCGCGGTAGCCCAAATTCTCGCTCTAGAAGGGGTGGGGTGCCGCGCGCCCGCACTGGGCGCTGTGGCCAGGTGCGCGGCCAGGGCCTGGAAAGGGTGGCGCCGCGCGCCCCAAGGGGCCAGGCGCGCGGCGTTCTACAACGATCGTCGCACCTGAGGGGGTACGGAGTCCAGCCGGAAACCGACAATATCCAAAAAGACCACACAGGGCCGACGAGTGACTTAAAATGCACCGCTCGCCTGCCGGATCCCCGCCAGCGGGCGGTGTCGGCCGACGTAGCATGGCGTACATGTCCGCACCGGCAAGCACCATCGAGGAAGCGGTGCAGGCCGCTCTCGCCACCGTCGACGACCCGGAGATCCGGCGGCCGATCACCGATCTGGGCATGGTCCGCTCCGCCACGGTCGACGCGTCCGGCGTGGTGCAGGTCGGCCTGCTGCTCACGGTCGCCGGCTGCCCGCTGCGCGACAAGCTTCGGGCGGACATCACCGCCGCGGTGAGCGCGGTGCCGGGCGTGACCGGTGTCGAGATCGACTTCGGTGTGATGAGCCAGGAGCAGCGGCAGGAGCTGCAGAGCCGGCTGCGCGGCGGTGCCACGCCCGAGCCGGTCATCCCGTTCGCGCAGCCCGGCTCACGCACCCGGGTGTACGCGGTGGCCAGCGGCAAGGGTGGCGTCGGCAAGTCCAGCGTGACGGTCAACCTGGCGGCCGCACTGGCCGCCCGCGGCCTCTCGGTCGGCGTGGTCGACGCCGACATCTACGGCCACTCGGTGCCCCGCATGCTCGGCGCGGACGGCAAGCCCACCCGCGTGGAAGACATGATCATGCCGCCGCAGGCACACGGGGTGAAGGTCATCTCGATCGGCATGTTCACCGCGGGCAACGCGGCGGTGGTCTGGCGCGGGCCGATGCTGCACCGGGCGCTCCAGCAGTTCCTCGCCGACGTGTACTGGGGCGACCTCGACGTGCTGCTGCTCGACCTGCCCCCGGGCACCGGCGACGTGGCGATCTCGCTGGCCCAGCTGCTGCCCAACGCGGAGATCCTTGTGGTGACCACCCCGCAGACGGCGGCCGCCGAGGTGGCCGAGCGGGCCGGCGCGATCGCACTGCAGACCCACCAGCGCCTGGTCGGCGTGGTGGAAAACATGTCCTGGCTGGAGCTGCCCACCGGCGAGCGGATGGAGATCTTCGGCGCGGGCGGCGGGGCCACGGTCGCCGAGTCGCTCAGCCGCGCGGTCGGCGCCGAGGTGCCGCTGCTGGGTCAGGTGCCGCTCGACACCCGGGTGCGGGAGGCGGGCGACGCCGGCCGTCCGGTGGTGCTGGAGGCGCCGGAAGCGCCGGCCTCGGTCGCGCTGCGGCAGGTGGCCGACCGCCTGGCGGTGCGCCGCGAGTCGCTGATCGGCAAGCCGCTCGGCCTGCGCCCGTCGTCTCGCTGACCTCGCCCGCGGCCGCCGTCTCGCCGACCGCCGGTCAGGTGGCGTCGAGGTCGAACTTGTGCGGCCGGTTGGCCGGCGTGCTCGTCGTCGTGGGCGTGGTGGTGGCCGGGGTGCGGATGTCGGCCGACGCGGCCACGTCCTTGATCTCGTCCTTGACGCCGTCGAGGTCGCTCTTGACCGTGTCGTAGATCCCCCGCAGCGGCTTGCGCAGCCGCTCCTCGTCTTCCTCGCTGAGCAGGTGCTTGCGGATGAACGTCTTCGGGTGCAGGTCTTCGAGCTGGATGTCGGTGCCCAGCTCGCGGCTCAGGTCACCGGTGGCGTTTCGGGCCATGTGGCGCAGGTTGCGCACCATGCGCAGGCCGTCGGAGATCACGTTGGGCAGCTTGTCGCCGAAGATGAGCAGCGCGAGCAGCAGCAGGCCGCCGATCTCCCACCAGTTGAGGTTTTCGAACACGCCAGGGACCCCTCTCGTGCGCCGGCGGTGAGAGCCCCCGCGCCGGCCAAGATGGAGCCTACTTCGCGTCCGCCGCCAACGTCACTGACGCATTCTGCTTGGAATTCCCCCGGCGGTACTCGACGGTGACCACCGCACCCGGCGCGTACTTGCGGACGAGGGCGATCAGATCGGCACCCTCCTCCACCGGCCGCCCGTCGAGCTTGGTGACCACGTCACCGGCGCGGAGGCCGGCGGCGGCCGCCGGACCGCCCGCGTCGACGGCGCTGAGCCGGGCGCCACCGCCCGGGTTGCGGCTGCTGCCGTCGACCTGGGCGCCGATGACGGTACGGCGGGCCTTGCCGGTGTCGATGATGTCCTGCGCCACCCGCTTTGCCTGGTTGATCGGGATGGCGAACGCGAGGCCGATGTTGCCGGCCGTCTCCGCGTCGGGGGCGAGCGACTTGATCACGGAGTTGACCCCGACCACGCGCCCGCCGCTGTCGACCAGCGGGCCGCCGGAGTTGCCCTGGTTGACCGCGGCGTCGGTCTGGATGGCCGCGTAGTAGCGGACCTGCCCGCCCGGATCGCCGGACTGGATCGTACGGTCGAGCGCGCTGACGATACCGGCGGTGACGGTGTTGGCGAGCGCGAGCGGCGAGCCGAACGCGAGCACCGGGTCGCCGACCGCGATGGCCTCCGAGTCGCCGAACTCGACCGGTACCAGGTTGGGCCGCGACACCTTGATGACCGCTATGTCCGACTCCGCGTCGTGCCCCACGATTGAGCCGGAGGCGGTCGAACCGTCGTTGAAGACCACCGTGGCGCCGCCGGTCGCCCCCTCGACGACGTGGTCGTTTGTGATCACGTACCCGTCGGCGGTGGCCACGAAGCCGGAGCCGATGCTGGATCCGACCTTGGTAGCCGCCCGCACGGTCACGACACTGGGCGCCACGCGCTCGGCGACGCCCGCGAGCGAGTCCGGCGGGCGCTGCGCGACCGGGGGTGCCTCACCGGGATCGCCGCCGAGGACCGTGCCGCCGCCCGCGCCGCCGCGCACCGCGAACGCGTACCCCAGGGAGCCGCCCAGCGCGCCCGCGAGCAGCGCCGAGAAGATCGCGATGAACAGCACCGACGTCATGCCCCGCCGCGGCAGCGCGTCCGGGTCGGTGACCGGCTCGGGCGCGTTGCCCGGGCTCGGCGGCGTCGGCAGCACGACGGCGGCCGGTGCCCGCGGGTCCCGCCACGGGTCGCCGAGCGCGTCGGACCACCAGGGTGAACCGGCATCCTGCGGGGTCACCGGCGGCCTCGCCGACGGCGACGAAGTCGCCGGCGTCGCGGTGCCGTCGGGCTGGTGCCAGTGCCAGCCGTCCGTCACGTTCGCAGCCTCCCAGTCGGTACTTCGGTTCATCCAGGATGGCACGGATATCGGAGATGGGGCGGGCCGGCGGGAAGGATAAGGACTGAAGCATTCAGTGGATACACCGGCTCCCGTTCCGTTACCCGCGCCCTTAGGCTGATACTCCGACCGGCACCCCGCAGCAGGAGGTCCACCATCGCCACGGTCGCACGCTTCGGCGGTCTCACGAGCGCCCAGGCACTCCAGTTCGCCGAGGGGTACGTCGCCGAGGACATCGTCCTGCAGACCGCGCGCACGCTCGCGCGCGAGGTGGGCCTGGAGCCGGTCGCCCCCGGCGCGGGAGCGGCGCTGCGCCTGCTCGCGGCCGCCGGCGGCGCCCGCGCGGTGGTCGAGATCGGCACCGGTACGGGCGTGAGCGGCGTGTGGCTGCTGCGCGGCATGCGCCCCGACGGGGTACTGACCACGATCGACCTGGACAACGAGCACCAGCGCATCGCGCGGCGGATCTTCCAGGAGGCGGGCTTAGCCCCCTCGCGCACCCGGATCATCACCGGCCGGGCCCTCGACGTGCTCCCCCGGCTGGCCGACGGCGCCTACGACATGATCTTTGTGGACGCCGACCCGGCCGAGTACAGCGCCTGTGTCGACGCCGCCCTCCGCCTGCTCCGGCCGGCGGGCGTGCTCGCGCTCAACGGCGCGCTGGCCGGTGGCCGGATCGCCGACCCGGCGGCCCGCGACCTCGACACCGTGACGATCCGCGAGGTGGTGAAGGCGGTACGGGAGAGCGAGGAGTGGATCCCCGCACTGCTCCCGGCCGGCGACGGCCTGCTGGCGGCCGTCAAGCACGCCTGACGCGACGTTCCCTTCCTCAGGCCCGGCGGGGAGCAGGCTCGGCGGGGAGCGTGGCGAGCCACCGCAGCAGCGTCCGTACGCCCCAGCCGGTGGCGCCCTTGGGCAGCACGCCGTCGGCGCTGTCGGACCACGACGGGGCGGACATGTCGAGGTGGACCCAGCGGTCGCGCCAGTCCCCCACGAACTCGCGCAGGAACAGCGCCGCCGTCACCGAGCCGGCCCCCCGGTCCGGCGCGCTGTAGAGGTCGGCGACCTCGCTGCCGAGGTACTCGACGTAGTCGGCCGTCAGCGGCATCCGCCAGGCCTGCTCGCCCGCCTCCGCGCCAGCGGCGATCACGGCGGCGGCGAGGTCGTCGCTCTCGCTGTAGAGAGCCGCGGTCCGCTTGCCCAGGGCCACGGCGTTCGCCCCGGTCAGCGTCGCGAGATCGACCACCAGGTCGGGCGAGAGGCGCGCCACCGCGTACGCGAGGGCGTCGGCCAGCACCAGCCGCCCCTCGGCGTCCGAGTTGGTGGTCTCGCTGGTCACCCCGCCGTAGTGGCGGACAACGTCACCCGGGCGGAACGCCGAGCCGCTGAGCAGGTTTTCCGCGAGCGGGGTGAGCGCGGTGACCCGTACCGGCAGGTGCAGCGCCGCGGCGCCGAGCGTGGCCCCGACGACGGCGGCCGCGCCGCCCATGTCTTTGCGCATGAGCTTCATCGCGTCGACCGGCTTGATCGACACGCCGCCGGTGTCGAACGTGATCCCCTTGCCGACCAGCACTACGTGCGTCCGCGCCCCCTCGGGCTGCCAGGAGAGCTCGACGAGGCGGGGCGGGCTGGCCGAGCCGGCACCGACCGTCAGGATGCCGCCGAAGCCCTCGGCGGTGAGCTGCTCCGGCTCGCGCACGGCGACGCGGAGGCCCGGTCGCCCGCCGGCGGCCGCCACCACCTGGGCGGCGAACCAGGCCGGGTTCTTCAGCGACGAGGGCGTGTTGGTCAGGTCGCGGGCCAGGCGGGTGGCGTCGGCGGTGGCCCGGGCGGTGGCGAGCGCCTCGGCGTACGCCGCCGGGTCGCCCACCACCACGGTCACGTCGCGCTCCGCGGCCGGCTCGTCCCGCATCGAAAACCGGTACGCCGCCAGCAGCAGCCCTTCGGCCAGCCCGCGTACAGCCACCGGCGAGGCATCGACCGGCATGGCTACCGTGATCGACGTCTCATCCTCGAACGCCCTGCTCACAGCCGCTCCGGCGGCCCGCCAGCCCGCCTCGTCGCCACTGCCGGCGGGGACCAGGAGGAGGTGGCCCGGCGTACGCAGGGGCCGGCGCAGCACCCGCGTCGCCCCCGCCTCGCCGTCGAGGTCGCCCAGCAGCTCCGCCGCCTCGGCACGGGCATCCTCGGGCAGGTCGTACGCGGTCGGGGGCAGCCCTGGCCCACCGGCACCGGCGAGCACGGGCAGGGCGACGGCACGCGCGGCGCCCGGCTCAGCCGCGACGCGGATGGCCATCACGGGCGACCTCCAGGTTTATGACAGACAGAACCGCCGGCACGGCCACGGTGCCGCGCCGGCGGGTCCATCGAACTGATAGTTATCCGGCGGCGGCCTTCAACGCGTCACCGAGCGCGTTCGCCTCGTCGGGAGTCATCTCGACGACGAGCCGGCCACCACCCTCCAGCGGAACCCGCATAACGATGCCCCGGCCCTCCTTGGTGACCTCCAGCGGACCATCGCCCGTCCGCGGCTTCATCGCCGCCATCTTGTCTCCCCTCAGACCTCTACACCTGGGTCGGTGGGTCTCCCCACAGCCACTCCGTCAGCGTCACCGCGCTCACGGCCCGCGGTGCCGACCAACGATTTTCCCTGATGAAACCCGCTGAGCCCAAACTGAAGCCGGATTGATGTGACAACATCTAGCTTATCCTGAAGGCGGCTGTCACAATGTCCCGTCATGCAGGCACGGTCGGCGCTCTTTGACCTCTACGGCGACTACCTCCGCCCTCGGGGCGGACGGGCACCGGTCGCCGCCCTGGTCAGGCTGCTTTCCCCGCTCGGGATCGCGCCACCGGCCGTGCGTACGGCCGTGTCCCGTATGGTGCGTCAAGGGTGGCTTCATCCGCTACGACTTTCGGCCGGCCCGGGCTACCTGCTCACCCCCAAAGCCGCCCGCCGCCTGGACGAGGCGGCCTCCCGGATCTACCGCACCGGCAAGATCAGCTGGGATGGCCGGTTCGATCTGATCGTGCTCGATCCCCCGGCATCCCGCCGCGACCGGCTGCGGCTGGCGGCAAACCTCACGTTCCTCGGGTACGGCGTGCTGGACGAGCGCACCTGGGTGGCGCCCCGCCCCGGTGAGGACGTCGACGGGCTGCTCAGCGAGTCCGGGATCCGCTACGAGCGCTTCAGCGCCAGCCACGCGATGGGCGGGCCGGGCGCGATGGGCATGGTCCGCCGCGCCTGGGACCTCGGCGAGATCGGCGCGGCGTACGAGCGCTTCGTGGCCGAGCAGCGCGAGGCACTCGGCCAGATCACCTCCCGCAGCAGCGACGAAGAGGCGTACGCGGCACGGTTCCGGCTGGTGCACGCCTGGCGTACCTTTCTGTTCCGGGACCCGCAGCTACCGCCGGCCCTGCTCCCCGAGCGCTGGGCCGGCAGCAGCGCGGCGGCGTTCTTCGACCGGCACGCCGCGCGGCTGCGGCCGGCGGCCGACCGGTATGTTGATCTCTGCCTGGATCAGAAGAAGGGGTTGCAGCCATGACCGAGCCGCTTCTGGTCGAACGTGACGGTGCCGTCGCCACCCTCACGCTCAACCGGCCGGATTCGCTGAACTCCCTCGACACCGCCCTCAAGGAAGCGCTGCGCGACACGCTCGGCGAGCTGGAGCGCGACCGGTCGGTTCGCGCGGTGGTGCTGGCCGGCGCCGGCCGGGCGTTCTGCGTGGGGCAGGACCTCCGCGAGCACGTGACCACGCTGGAGAGCGGCACCACCGATCCGCTCGGGACCGTGCGCGCCCACTACAACCCGATCGCCGCCCGCCTGGCCGGCCTGCCCAAGCCGGTCGTCGCGGCCGTGCGCGGCACCGCCGCCGGTGCCGGCGCCTCGCTGGCGCTGCTGGCCGACTTCCGGATCGGCGGGCCGAAGACGACGTTCCTGATGGCCTTCGCCAACGTGGGGCTCGCCGGCGACACCGGCGTCTCCTGGTCGCTGCCCCGGCTGGTCGGCCACGCCAAGGCGGTCGAGCTGCTCATGCTCGCCGAGCCGGTGCCGGCCGCCGAGGCGCAGCGGCTGGGCCTGCTGACCCGCCTGCTCGACGACGACGAGCTGGTGCTCCCCACCGCGCAGGAGCTGGCCGCCCGGCTGGCCGCGGGCCCGACGGTGGCGTACGGCGCGATCAAGCGGCAGCTCTCGGTCGGCGACGCCGGCACGCTCGCTGACGCGCTCGCGGCCGAGGCGCAGGCCCAGGCGATCTGCGGCGCCACCGCCGACCACCACAACGCCACGGCCGCCTTCGTGGCCAAGGAAAAGCCGCTCTTCGAGGGCCGTTAGTCCTCGTCTTCCTCGGGGTCGAGGTTGGCCGCCTCGCCGAGGACGAACGCCTGCATCGCCAGCTCGTCGCCGGCCGGCGAGACGAAGGCGGGCAGCTCGCGCGGGCCGAGCTCCATCACGTACGACCAGAAGACCCGGACCGCCTCTGCCCGGGAGGGCGCCTCGATCGGCAGGGCGAGGCTGACCATCCAGGTACTGCGGTCGACGGCCGGCCGGAGACTGCCCATGATCGCCTGGAAGGTCTCCGGGTCGACCGGAGCCACCGGACGGTCGAGCGCGAGCCGCTCGGCCGGTACCGGCTCGTCGAAGACCCTCCGCGTGTACGTCACGACGAGCGGCTCGTCGTCGCCGGGCGCCGGGTCGTCCGGGTCGCGCTCCGGCTCGACCGGTCGCACCCGGCCCAGCGCCACCACCGCCGGCCGCTCCTGCCCGGCCACGACCAGCACCTCGTCGCCGGGGGCGGGGCGCGGCCGCTCGACGCCGGTCAGCTCCAGCGTGTCGTGGTGGAAAAGCCGCTCCGCCTCGTGTCGCTCATCCGAGATGACGACCGCCCAGTGCCCCATCCCGCAATCCCATCACGGGAGCTTGACGTGGCACCCGTCGAGGTGGTCGTCGACCATCCCGGTCGCCTGCATCAGCGCGTACGCCGTGGTGGGGCCGACGAAGCGGAAGCCGCTCCTCTTCAGCGCCTTGGCCATCGCGGTGGACTCCGGCGTGACCGCGGGGACCTCGGCGAACGACCGCGGGCGGCGGACCCGGGCCGCCGGCGCGTACGACCACAGCAGCGACGCCAGCCCGTCCGGCAGGTCGAGAGCGGCTCGGGCGTTTTGGATGGCCGCCTCGACCTTGGCCCGGTTGCGCACGATGCCCGGGTCGGCCAGCAGCCGGGTGACGTCGGCCTCGCCGTACTTGGCGACGGTCTCGATGTGGAAGCCGTCGAACGCGGCCCGGAACGACTCCCGCTTACGCAAGATGATCAACCAGGACAGACCCGACTGGAACGCCTCGAGCGTGACCCGCTCGTAGAGGCCGTCGTCGGTGTGGATCGGCCGGCCCCACTCGTCGTCGTGGTACGCGATGTATTCGGGTGTGCGGCCGCCCCACCCGCATCGGGCCAGCCCGTCGGCTCCGATCAGGAGGTCGGACATCAGATTTTTCCCGCCTCCACCAGCCGGCCGAACTTCTTGAGCGCCTGGGTCAGGCCCACCTTGGAGCCGGGCCAGAGCACCGGCCAGGCTACCCGCCCGGCGACCCCACCCGGCAGGTGGAACCACTCGTGCCACACCACCTGCGTGCGACTTTCGCCCATCGGGGTGCAGCGCAGGACGCCCGGGCCGCGCAGGAGGCGGCCGCAGTGCACGACCCGCACCTCGTACGGCGGGTCGATCCGCACCACGCGCATCTCGTCACGGACGACCGCCGGGCCGACCGCGGTGACCGCCTCGACCAGGCTCCCCTCGCCGCCGTCTCCCTCCACGACCCGGACCTTCGTGAACGGGATCCAGTCGGACTGCCGCTCCCAGGCCGTGAACGCCTTGAAGACGGCCTCGGCCGGCGCGTTGACGATCACGGTCGCGGTGACCTCGCCCGAACCGGGCCGGGCCGCCGAACGTAGATCTTCCTCGGTCATGCCCTCTCGTCCCGGTCGGGAAGGGTGCGACGGGCGTCCGAGTCGGTGGCGTCGTCCGGCTCGTCCCCAGCCTCGTCCGCCGCCCCGGCCTCGCCCTCGACGCTGCCGGACGCCTCGGAGTCGGCCGCGTCGGTGTCGACCTCGTCGTCGGTGTCGTCGCCGAGCACCTCGTCGGCCGTCACCGCCGCGCCCGCCGCGAGCACCGGACCCGGCACGGCCGTCGCGGCGCCCTCGGCATCGCGCTCCTCGCCGTCGCCGCCCTCACGCGGCGCCGAGACGTCGCCGAGGTCGACGAGGCCAGGGGTGGTGCCGCCGTAGCCGCCGCCAACGCCCGCGCCGGCCGGCACCAGGGCCGCCTCACGGGCCCGGCGCAGCGTGTCGGCGTCGCTCGCCCGCCCCTCGCGCAGCGCCGTGACCTCGGCCTCCAGCACGCCGATGAGCTCGTCCTTGTATCCGATGTCGTACGCCGCGCGGCGCAGCGCCTGATCGACCTGGGCCATGCGGTAACCGCGCACGGTCGTGTCGAACCGGACCGCGGAGACATCGGCCTCCACCAGTGGCCGGGTGCCCGGCAACGGCACCGCCCGGCCGTCCGGCTCGGCTGTGCCCAGGCCCGAGTCACCGCCGGTCACCAGGACGGTGACCCCGAAGACGACAGCGGCGACCGTCAACGCCACGACGACGAGGAGGAGTACCTGACCCATGCGTCCGATCGTGGCACGGCCCGCCGAACCGGGCGACCCCGCCACCCCGGTCTAAGTTTTCAAAGCGTGGAGGATCTACGCCTGGGTGGGCGGGCATTCGGCCCCGGTGAGCTGGTAGTGATGGCCATCGTCAACCGAACGCCTGACTCGTTCTTCGACCAAGGCTCGACCTTTTCGCCGGATGCGGCGCTGCGTGCGGTCGCCCAGGCGGTCGAGGAGGGCGCGCAGATCGTGGACATCGGCGGGGTCAAGGCCGGGCCGGGCGCCGAGGTGGACGTGGCCGAGGAGATCCGCCGTACCGTCGGCACGATCAGCGCGGTGCGGGCCGAGCACCCCGACGTGGTGATCTCGATCGACACCTGGCGGGCCGAGGTGGCCCGGGAGGCGGTGGCGGCCGGCGCGGGCCTGATCAACGACACCTGGGCCGGCGCCGACCCGGCACTGGCCGAGGTGGCCGCCGCGACCGGAGCCGGGCTGGTCTGCGCGCACGCCGGCGGGCTGCGGCCGCGCACCCGGCCGCACCGGGCGGCGTTCGAGGACGTGGTCGCGGACGCCGTCACGACCGTCACCCGGCTCGCCGAACGCGCCCGTGACCTGGGCGTACGCCCCGACGGCATCCTGATCGACCCGGCGCACGACTTCGGCAAGAACACCCGGCACTCGCTGGAGCTGACCCGCCGGCTGGGCGAGCTCGTGGCCACCGGCTGGCCGGTGCTGGTCGCCCTCTCCAACAAGGACTTCGTCGGGGAGACGCTCGACCTGCCGGTCCCCGAGCGCCTCTCCGGCACCCTCGCCGCGACCGCGGTGTCGGCCTGGCTGGGCGCGCGGGTCTTTCGGGCCCACCAGGTGCGCCCGACCCGCCAGGTGCTCGACATGGTTGCCTCGATCAAGGGCGACCGGCCCCCGTCCGTCTCCCGCCGCGGCCTCGCCTAACCGAGATCTTGAGCCAGGGCGGTTGGATCGCCGGTGACTGTTCGCCGGAATCGGCGTGACAAAGCCGACAGAGCGCCGCTATCGGGTCAGGTACGGGCCGCCGCCCGCACGCGCTGCGGGGGCGAGGGGGCGGGTTCGGTTGTGAAGCGCGGAGGGTGAGGCTGCGGGAGCAACGGTCTGGACCACGACGGGCATCGCGGTAGCTCATGCCTTGGAATGGATCCTCTAGGTCCAGCGGAGGATGCGCTTGCGCCAGGCGTACAGGATGCCGAGTGCCAGCACGGCAACGAAGATCGCCATCTCCACCACGGTGGTCATGCCGAAGCCCGGGCGGTCGAAGATCACCGCCCACGGAAACAGGAACACGCTCTCGACAGCGAAGAGCACATATAGATAGGCATAAACGTAATAACGGATCTGGGCTTGTGCCCAGTCTCCGCCGACGGGGTCGATGCCGCACTCATACGACTCGCGCTTGCCGGGTGGCTCGGCCGGGGCGGCGGGGCTCAGCAGGCGGTTGGCCGAGAATGCCCCGACAAACACCAGAACGGCCGCGACCAGCAGCAACCCGAGTGTCGCGTACGACCCCAGATAACCGTCCACGGCCCGCAGCGTACCGCGTGATCTTTCTTACGTGCCTTGTCTAGGGGTCTCAGCCGGCGGACTGGTAAAGGATGACCTCACTCGCCCGACGTACGCTCAAGGGTGGAAAACCGTAGGCGGGCTTGGCACACCCGGGTGCCGGCCCCGCCGCTGCCGGCTCGCAAGGAGGTCAGGGGTCAGTGACCAAACAGGTCCGCCAGCTGGATCGGGTGGTCATCCGGTTCGCTGGCGACTCAGGCGACGGCATGCAGCTCACCGGTGATCGTTTTACCTCGGAGACCGCCCAGCTGGGCAACGACATCTCCACCTTGCCCAACTTCCCGGCGGAGATCCGCGCGCCCGCCGGCACGCTGCCGGGCGTGTCGAGCTTCCAGGTGCACTTCGCGGACTACGACATCCTCACCCCCGGCGACGCGCCCAACGTCCTCGTGGCGATGAACCCGGCGGCCCTCAAGGCCAACCTCGGCGACCTGCCCCGGGGCGCGGACATCATCGTCAACACCGACGAGTTCACCAAGCGCAACCTGGCCAAGGTCGGCTACACGGCCAGCCCGCTGGAGGACGGCTCGCTCGACGGCTACTCGGTGCACCCGGTCGGGCTGACCAGCATGACGGTGGGCGCCCTGGCCGAGCACGACGTCTCGAAGAAGGACGCCGAGCGCGCCAAGAACATGTTCGCCCTGGGGCTGCTCTCCTGGATGTACTCCCGGCCGTACGAGTCGACGATCCGCTTCCTGGAGCGCAAGTTTGCCGCCCGCCCCGAGCTGGTCTCGGCCAACATCGCGGCGTTCAAGGCGGGGTGGAACTTCGGCGAGACGACCGAAGACTTCGGCGTCCGGTACGAGGTGAAGCCGGCCCAGATGTCGCCGGGCACCTATCGCAACATCACCGGCAACGCCGCGCTCGCGCTCGGCATCATCGCCGCCGGCGTCCGCTCCAAGCTGCCGGTCTTCCTGGGTGCCTACCCGATCACCCCGGCCTCCGACATCCTCCACGAGCTGAGCAAGCACAAGCGCTTCGGCATCACGACCATGCAGGCCGAAGACGAGATCGCGGCGATCGGTGCCGCCCTCGGCGCGGCGTACGGCGGAGCGCTCGGCATCACCACCACGAGCGGGCCGGGCGTGGCGCTCAAGGGCGAGACGATCTCGCTGGCCGTGGCCTTGGAGCTGCCGCTGGTCGTGGTCGACGTGCAGCGGGCCGGCCCGTCAACCGGCATGCCCACCAAGACCGAGCAGGCCGACCTCAACATGGCGCTGTTCGGCCGGCACGGCGAGGCGCCGGTGGCGGTCATCGCGCCGCGCTCCCCCTCCGACTGCTTCCACGCGGCCATCGAGGCGGCCCGGATCGCGCTGACCCACCGCACGCCGGTGATCCTGCTCTCCGACAACTACGTGGCCAACGGCTCCGAGCCGTGGCTGCTGCCCGAGGTCGACTCGCTGCCCGACCTCCAGGTCGAGTTCGCCACCCAGCCCAACGGCGAAGACGGCAGCACCTTCCTGCCCTACCTGCGCGACCCGCAGACGCTCGCCCGGCCGTGGGCGATCCCGGGCACGCCGGGGCTGGAGCACCGGATCGGCGGCCTGGAAAAGGCGGACAAGACCGGCGACATCTCGTACGACCCGGCAAACCATGACTTCATGGTGCGCACCCGGGCGGCCCGGATCGAGGCGATCGAGGTGCCTGACCTGGAGGTGGAGGACCCGGACGGCGACGCGCGGGTGCTGGTGCTCGGCTGGGGCTCGACGTACGGCCCGATCGGCGCCGCCTGCCGGGCGCTGCGCCAGCGCGGCCAGTCGGTGGCCCAGGCGCACCTGCGCCACCTCTCCCCGATGCCGGGCAACGTCGGCGAGGTGCTGCGCCGGTACGACCGCGTGGTCATCCCGGAGATGAACCTGGGCCAGCTCGCCCACGTCATCCGGGCCCGCTTCCTCGTCGACGCCATCCCGTACAACCAGGTCCGCGGCCTGCCGTTCACCGCCGCCGAGCTGGAGACCATGCTGGAAGAAGTGGTTAAGAATGGCTGAGCCCGTCGCCCTCAAGCTCACGACGAAGGACTTCAAGTCCGACCAGGAGGTGCGCTGGTGCCCCGGCTGCGGTGACTACGCGATCCTCGCGGCCGTGCAGTCGTTCATGCCGGAGCTCGGCATCCCCCGCGAGCGGATCGTCTTCGTCTCCGGTATCGGCTGCTCGTCCCGCTTCCCGTACTACATGAACACGTACGGGATGCACTCGATCCACGGCCGCGCCCCGGCGATCGCCACCGGCCTCTCGGTCAGCCGCCCCGACCTGTCGGTCTGGGTGGTCACCGGCGACGGCGACGCGCTCTCGATCGGCGGCAACCACCTGATCCACGCCCTCCGGCGCAACGTCAACCTCAAGATCCTGCTCTTCAACAACCGGATCTACGGCCTGACCAAGGGGCAGTACTCGCCGACGTCGGAGCTCGGCAAGATCACAAAGTCGACGCCGGTCGGGTCGGCGGACTCGCCGTTCAACCCGCTGTCGCTGGCGCTGGGCGCGGAGGCGACGTTCGTGGCGCGGACGATCGACTCCGACCGCAAGCACCTCCAGTCGGTGCTCCGCGCGGCCGCCGAGCACAACGGCTCCGCGTTCGTCGAGATCTACCAAAACTGCAACATCTTCAACGACGGCGCGTTCGAAGAGCTCAAGGACGCCAGCACGCGCGACGACTACCTGATCCGGCTGGAGCACGGGCAGCCGATTACGTTCGGCAAGGATGGGCAGTTTTGCGTGGTTCACCCGCCCGGTGGCTTCGGCCTGGAGGTGCGGGAGACGGCCACGGTCTCGCCCGAGGAGATCGTCGTGCACGACGCCGGCGTGACCGAGCCGGCCTACGCCTTCGCCCTCTCCCGCCTGCCCGGCCTCGACCTGCGCAACACCCCGATCGGGGTATTTCGCGACGTCTCCCGGCCGTCCTACGACAACCTGGTGCAGAGCCAGCTCGAGGCGGCTCGGGCAAAGACCAGCGGCACGCCGGAGGAGCAGCTCGCCGGCCTGCTGACCAGCGGCGACACCTGGACGATCCTCTAGCGGATCAGCATCGTCGGCTCCGCTCCGACCCCCGGAGCGGAGCCGTTCTTCGTCAGCGGTTGCGCTGGCGGTAGGTGGTGGTCGCCGCCTCGATGCGGTTACGCATCCGCTGGTCGCGGGAGATGGCCCGCTTGCCCTTCTGGTACAGGTAGACACCGCCGCCGACCACGGCCGCGCCCACGATCAGGTACACAGCCACGCCCAGCAGCGCCTTGAGCAGCGCGATCGCGAGCCAGCCGACTGCCACCACGGCGACGACACCCACCGCGGTCCAGGCCAAGAAACGTCCCATGAACCCAGAGTGCTCCTCGCTGGCAACCGCCGCATCGGGGAAAACCCCGGCATCGCTCTTGCGCTCGGCGTGGCCGTTGTGAAAATTTCCTTCTACCAGAAGGTAGGAGGCGGCGAATGTTGTCGAAGAGACGTCCCCTGAGAAGCGCGCTGGTGGCGGCGCTGGTCATCGCGGGCGGGCTCGTGGCGCCGGCGGCACCCGCGAGCGCCGCGGCCACCACCCCCACGTGTACGACGAACCCCGCCACCCCGAAGCGGCAGTTCCGGGCGATGTGGATCGCGAGCGTCACCAACATCGACTGGCCCAGCGCGCCGGGGCAGAGCGAGGAGAAGCTCAAGGCGGAGTACCGCGCCTGGCTCGACCTGGCCCAGCGACGGGGCCACAACGCGGTGATCGTGCAGGTGCGCCCCACCGCCGACGCGTTCTGGCCCTCGCCGTACGAGCCGTGGTCGGAGTGGCTGACCGGCGCCCGCGACGGCGCCTCGCCCGGCTGGGACCCGCTGAGGTTTCTGGTCGCCGAGGCACACGCGCGCAACCTGGAGTTCCACGCGTGGTTCAACCCGTACCGGATCTCGATGCCGCAGGGTGCCGGGCCGGACATCGCCAAGCTCGCGCCCAACCACCCGGTCCAGCGGCACCCGGAGTGGGCGGTCGCCTACCCGGTCGCGGCGGCCGGCTCGCGGCTCTACTACAACCCCGGCATCCCCGAGGTACGGCAGTTCGTGCAGCGGGCCATGCTCGACGCGGTGGTCAAGTACGACATCGACGGCGTGCACTTCGACGACTACTTCTACCCGTACCCGGCGGCCGGGCAGGACTTCCCGGACGACGCGACGTTCGCGCGGTACGGCGCCGGCTTCGCCAGCAAGGCGGACTGGCGGCGGCACAACATCGACCTGCTGGTCCAGGAGTTCGGCGCGAAGGTGAAGGCGGCCAAGCCGTGGGTGAAGTTCGGCATCAGCCCGTTCGGCATCTGGCGCAACAAGGCCACCGACCCGCTCGGCTCGGACACCAACGGCACCCAGTCGTACGACGCGAACTTCGCGGACACCCGCAAGTGGGTCAAGCAGGAGTGGATCGACTACATCCTGCCCCAGTTGTACTGGCACATCGGGCTGGCCGTGGCCGACTACGCCAAGCTGGTGCCGTGGTGGTCGGACGTGGTCGCCGGCACCCGCGTGCACCTCTACATCGGGCAGGCCGACTACAAGATCGCTGATCCGGCGCAGCCGGCGCCGTGGCAGGACCCGGCCGAGATGTCCCGCCACCTGACGTTCAACCGCGACTACCCCGAGGTGGATGGCAACGTGCACTTCAGCGCGGTCCAGGTGCGGGCCAACAAGCTCGGCGCGACCGACATCTACGCCGCCGAGCACTACTCCCGCCCGGCGCTGGTGCCGCAGATGCCGCACCTGCCGCGCAAGCCGCTGCTGTTTCCGCTGGTCACCGGCGCGTCCCGGGCGGCGGACGGCGCGGTCACGCTGCGCTGGAAGCAGGTCCTGGGGCAGGCCACGTCGTACGCCGTGTACCGCTTCGACGGGCTCACCCTCCCCGGCCAGTGTGGCTTCGCGGACGCGGCGCACCTGGTCGGCACCACCCGCGGCACGTCCTACGTGGACACGACCGCGGCGCCCGGCGCCCGTTACACCTACTACGTCACCGCGCTGGACCGGCTCTGGAACGAAAGCCCGCCCAGCCCGCCCCGCCCAGTGGTGCGCTGACGCGCCACCAGTTTGTGATCAAAGCTCCCTTCAAGTCGTTCTAATCAGCCGTGCATTGGGTACCCTTCGTGCATGACTACTCCTCTGCTCGACCGGCTCGCCGACGAGGCGCCGGTGTTCCCGCTGGTCGCCGCCCTGCTTGCCCGGGTATCCCGTAAGGGCAGGGCGGCCGACCGGGACCGCGAGCGCTCGCCCGAGCAGCAGCTCGACGCCGCCCGCGAGGTGACCGAGGTCGACGGCCGGCCGGTGCTGCTCACCGACGACGCCGTCTACGAAGAGCGCCAGTCCGCCAGCCGGTTCGGCACGAAGCCGCGCAAGCGGTTCGACGCCCTGCTCGACGACCTGCGCGCCGGCCGGTACGGCCTGGTGATCGTGTGGGAGGTCGACCGGGCCGCCCGTGAGCTCGAGGCGTGGTCCCGGTTCCTGAACGTCTGCCGGGACCGTGGGGTCCTCATCCACGTCATCACCCATCGCCGCACCTACGATGTGCGAGTCGGTCGAGACTGGCGATCGCTCGCCGACGACGGCATCGACGCCGCCTACTTCTCGGAGAAGCTCAGTGTGAACATTCGGCGAGGACACGCAGACAGCGCGGCCCAGGGCCGGCCCGGCGGCCGCGCGCCGTTCGGCTACGCCCGCGTGTACGACGGGCGCGGCAAGCTCGCGCAAGTCGACGGCGTGTGGCAGCAGATACCCAACGACGACGCCCCGGTCGTCAAGGAGATCATCGAGCGGGTCGCCGCCTCGGTGCCGCTGAACGAGGTGCAGCGCGACCTCGCCGCGCGGGGCGTCATCCTGCCCCGGTCCACGATCCACGCCATCGTGACGTGCCCGGCGTACGCGAACCTGCGCCCGGCCCCTGGCGGCGGGCACACGCAGGGCCGCTGGGTGCCGATCGTCGACGAGACGACCTGGCGGCAGGCGGTCGCCGTGCTGGACGGCAACCGCGGCAGCAAGCCCGGACACACGGTGTGGCTGCTCTCGCAGGTCGGTGACTGCGTCTGCGGCGCCTCCGGGTCGTGGAAGGGCCAGCACGGCAAGGGCAACACCGCGGCGACCTACTTCTGCCGGGAGTGCGGGACGAAGGTCAACGCCGCCCAGGCCGACCAGTACGTGCTCGCGCTCGCCCTCGGCCGGCTCGCCCGCCCCGACGCCGCCGCCGTGTTCGCCCGCGACACGTCGGCCGATGCCACCGCCGCCCGCGCCGAGGCGGACGACCTGCGCCGCAAGGCGAGCAGGTTCCGGGACCGGCTGGAGACCGCGGCCGCCGAGGAGGAAGAGGAGATCCTGGAGCAGCTGCGCCGCCTCAAGCCGAGGATCAAGAAGGCGACCGAGCGGGCGGCGCAGCTGTCCACGCCGCCGGCGCTGGCCGGTTTCGCCGACGCGCTGGGCAACGAGGAGTTGCTGGTGCGGCGGTGGGCCGACGCGTCGCTGCCGGCGCGCAAGGCGCTGCTCAAGGTCGTGTTCGAGCGGCTGGAGCTGCAGCGCGCGGCCTACCGCGGCCAGCCGGCCGGGGAGCGGATCACACACCGGTGGGCCGACGAAGCGTGAACACGGGCAGCTGGTGGAGCCGCCTGCGCCACGCCCTGATCCCGCGGTGGCGTAGACGCGCCGTCGACCTCCGCGAGCGGCTGTCATGGTGGCAGTGGTGGGAGGCCGGCCGCCCGGTCAGCGACCGCGCCACGCCGCTCGTGCACATCCGCTGCGACGTGTGCGGTGTCGTCACCGCGACGATCGTCGACCGCGGCGAGTGGCTACGCGTGCGCGTCGGAGATCGCGAATATCCGATGCTGCGCAACTCGGTGCGCTGCACCAAGCACGGCTGGCTCGACATCGGATGGGCGGTCGTCGAGCCAGCCGCGGCGCACGCGAGGATCAGCGGCACCGTAGCCACTCTGCGGGCAAAGCCAGGTGTAAGCTAGCGCCCAAAGCTTGGTTCAGTTGATTGTCGGGACCCCGGCCGCCTGGTTGCACCGAGACCAGGTCCTTGCCCCCGAGTTGCTGGGCCGATGTAGGCGCAGGAGAGCACCTGCGAGACGCTCCGTCATGCGGAGGAACTCGTGGAGCTCGACGCCGCCACCGTCCCCCAACTACGCGCAAGCCTCGGCGGCCTGAAGCGCCGAGGCCGACCCGACGACGACCCCGACGTCATCAAGGCACGCGAGGCGCTCGCGCTCGCCCGCACTGAACGCCGCATCCGCGAGGCGATCGAGCAGGCGCCGCCGCTGTCCGCCGAGACGATCGAGAAGATCCGCGCCCTGCTCCCCGCACCACGCGACGGGGTCGCCGCGGCATGACCGACATGGAACGACCCCCCGGGCGGCGACAGCCCGGAGGGTCAGAAGTCGTCACCGGCGAGGCGCTCGACCACGCCAGCGTAGCAGCGCCCGACCGCGTACGCGCCCGCTGGCGAGCCGACCGGCGCCGCTACCGCCGGCGGGTGTCCCTCGCCCTCGACCTGCTCTGCATCCGGCTCTACGGCGCAGACGCCGCCGCCCAGCACGGCATCCGGGACCGCTGGGGATATGACGATCCGGGTGCGGCGTGACCGCCGTGGACGACCCCGGCACGCCGACCTGGGAGGGGATCCACGCCGCCCAGACGCATCTCGCCGGCCTCGGCCACGCGGCCGAGCAAGCCAACGGCCGGCGCGAGGTCAGCGACGACGAGATCGCCGACCTCGCGATCGCCGCCATCCGCGCCGACCAGGATCTCAAGGACGGGTGGATCGACGAGCCGCCGCCGGAAAGCGACCTGCCGGAGGCTCCGGGAGCGACAGCCACGGGCGAAGAGGTGCCGCTCTTTGTCGACGTCGCCGCAGTACTCTCCGGTGGGCTCCCTGAGGCGCCGCCGCCGGTGCTGCTGCGCCGCACGGACGGACACTGCCTGCTGTACGCCGCCAAGGTGAACGTCCTCTTCGGAGACCCCGAGTGCGGCAAGACCTGGATCGCCCTCGCCGCCATTGTCGAGGCCCTGGCCGATGACCGCCGCGCCGCCATCATCGACCTCGACCACAACGGCGCCGCGGAGATCCTCAGCCGGCTACTCATGCTCGGCGCCAGACCGGACGTCCTCTCGGACCCCAACCGCTTCCGCCTCGCCGAGCCCGAGGACGAGGACAACCTCGTGCTCACCGTCGCCGCCCTGCGCATGTTCCGGCCCGCCGTCGCCCTGGTCGACTCGCTCGGCGAACTGCTCCCGCTGTTCGGCCTCAACAGCAGCAACCCCGACGACTACACCGTTGCGCACCGCCGCGTGCTCACCCCGCTCGCGAACGCTGGCGCTGCGGTCGTCGCGATCGACCACCTGCCGAAGTCCGACGACGCCCGCGTGCACGGCCAAACCGGCACGCTGGCGAAGCGGCGCGCCGTCAACGGCGTGACCCTTCGCGTACGCGTGCACGAGACGTTCGCGCCCGGCCGCGGCGGCGCAGCCAACCTCACCGTCGAGAAAGACCGCAGCGGCGGCGTCCGGGCACACTGCCCCGGCGCTGGCAAGAGCGCCCCCGCCGGCCGGTTCGTGCTGAGCGCCTGGCCGGACGGAACACTCACCTGGGCAGTTACCGGCCCACCCCGAGACGACGGCATCGAGAGTGCTCCTGACCCCGATGTCGCGCTCCTCGACCAGCTCGATCCGCCCCCGCGCTCCCAGCGAGACGTCAAGGAGCGCATGGGATGGGGCGGCAGCCGCGCCATGTCGGCGTTGCGCAGGTGGCGTGAGCAGCAAAAACACGCCACAGATGAGGCCGACCCGATGCCCGAACCCGACCCGATGCTCCCGCTCCCCACCTAATCGGTGGGTGTGGGGAGCGGAGCACCTACGGGCGCTCCCGAGGAGCACCGAGGAGCGCTCCGGGAGCACCTACCAGCCAACCAGGAGGATCGATGAGCAAGCGCCCACGGCTCGACCCGATCGCCGCCGCCCGCATCAAGCGCGCGGCCCGCTGCCCAGACTGCAGCAGCACCGTCACCCTCGCCGCCGACCAAACCTCGTACTCCGTCGCGCACGACGACGACTGTCCGACCCTGGCCGCCCTACGGCGCCAGGGCCGCACCACCCAGATCGCCATGGCCAGGGGCACCAACCAGACAGCCGAGGACTTCGCCACCGCCACCCTCAACGTCGTCCAGCTCGCCGCCGCGCACCGCGACCAGCTCTGGCCCGGCAGCACCGGACTGCGGCTCTCACTCGGCCACGGCTACACCGACCTCCACGTCGGCGACGGCCGATGACCCGTGAGCTTGTGCTGCTCGACCTCGACGCGCTCACCGCCGACGACGCCGGCCACCTCGCCGACGCCCTCCTCGTCGCCTCCAACCACCCCCGCATCAGCCGCCGCGGCGGCGACGCACTCGCCGACCTCGCCGACCAGATGATCCGCAGAAGCCGCAAGACCAGACGGAAGGAACCACCACCCATGAGCACCGACGACCAGGCCCTGCTCGGCGGGCAGCGCCGCATCCTGCCCGACCCGCCCGCCGACGAAGAACCGGTCGACGCGGCCGCCCTCGCCGAAGCACTGCTGACCGACACCACACCCGACACCGCGGCCGGCAAGACCGCCGCGAACATCGAAAGGTGGCGCTGACCATGGCGCAGACCACACCCAAGCTCCCCGAAGCCCTCGACGCCATCCGCGGTGTGCTTCCCGACCACGTCGCCGCCAAGCTCGACCGCGTGCTCGAGCTGCGCGCCGCCCGCCGCGCCTCGGCCATCAACACCAACCGCTTCAAGGCCGGACCGCAGCGGCCCAAGATGACTGGCGATCCCGCCATCGACGGGCCGGCGGCCGAGCAGTACCGCGCCGACCGGCACGCCTACCGCAAGGCCATGGCCACCAACAGCGCCATGACCTCGGTCGCCCGCTCGCAGTTGTACGCCTGGGCGCGCACCGACGGCGCCGGCTTCCTGGCCGGACCGCTCCGCGACGCGGTCACCGCCCTGCTCGACGAGGCCGCGGACGCCCTGGCCAAGCTCGACAGATTCGCACCCGACTACCGCGAACCGGACATCCTCCGCACCGGTGCGCCCACCCAGATCATGGCCTGGCGCACCCTGCTCGACCTCGACCAGCGGTACCAGCCCCTCGCGGTCGCCGCCCGCGAGATCCTCAAGGAGGTCCACGGCTGCGACTATGCCGCCCGCCGCGCCGCGACCGTCGCCCTGCCCACCCGGCTCGCCGACGCCGCACACCAGGCGGTGCCGGTCTGATGGCCACCACACCCACCATCCGCGGCGTCCTGATCGCCTGCTGGTTCCCGGTCGCGCTCACCCTGTCCGAGACCATCGGCAAGAAGAACCCCGCGTTCCTGACCCTCGCCGGCGGCCACGACATCGTCCTGCCCGCCGAAGCCCTCGCCATCATCGCCGACCACCCACAGGCACCCGACCTGACCGTCAGCGCCTGGTGGCGGCTCTCCGGCCCCAACACCCTCACACCCGCCTCAGAGCCCACCTAAGCCCCCCCGGGCACCCCACAACTCCACAGAGCTTCTCCGGCCCGCACAGGGCCGCGCGCGGCAGGCCAGACCGCGCACCCTCGACTGGCCACGAGGACAGGCACCACCGCACAGCAGGGGGCACCCGACACAGGAGGCCACCACACGCGCGGGCCGGAGAACCAACCCGGTGCGGGCAGGCGCGTCAACGCCAGCCACCACAGGACAGCACGGCAGCGATGGCGGGGAGCGTGGTCCCTTCTCCCGCGAAGATCCGCCAGCGCGCCGCCCGCACCGACACCCATCGATCACTACACACTGTGACCGGGGGTGGGGGGTACCCCCCGGGCCGGGGGTCCGATGGCGGCGGGGGTTAGCGGCTGCCAGCCTGTACAAATTTCAAACCTTCCAGCGGTCACAGACCGTCACATACTTAGACATTCAAGGAGGTGAGCGCGCGGTGAGCACGCTCGCGGATCTGCTGATCAAGGTGGGCCTCGATGGCTCCGGTGTGGACAAGGGTGCCGGCGACGTCGCGAAGAGGCTGGACAAGATGTGGGACGGCGCGAAGAAGACGGCGGCTATCGCCGGGGCGGCCGCGGGCGCCGCGCTGATGGCCGGCACGGTGGCCGCACTCGACTCCGAGGTGGCCACCGACAAGCTTGCCGCGTCGCTCGGCGCCACCGGCAAGGAGGCCGAGGACCTCGGCCGCACCGCCGGGAGCCTTTACGCCCAGGGCTGGGGCCAGTCCATGGATGAGGTCGCCGGCGCGGTCGAGGCAGTCACCACGTCGATCGACGACATGGTCGGTGACGCCGCGGTGGAGCAGATGACCGGGAAGGTGCTGGCCCTGGCGCAGGCGTTCGAGCTCGACGTCGCCCGGGCCGCGCAGGTCGCCGGGCAGGTCGTCAAGACAGGGCTGGCCAAGGACTCCACCCAGGCTCTCGACCTGATCACCGCGTCGCTGCAGAAGGTGCCGAAGGCGGTCCGCGAGGACATCATCGACGCCGTCGACGAGTACGGGCCGTTCCTGACCTCGATCGGTATCACCGGCGAGAAGGCGTTCGGGCTGCTGGTCAATGCGTCGCAGAAGGGCATGTACGGGATCGACAAGACCGGCGACGCATTGAAAGAGTTCACGATCTTGGCGTCGGATATGTCGACCCGGTCGAAGGCCGGCTATGACGCGCTGGGCCTGTCGCAGGAGAAGTTCTCCCGCATGATCACCAAGGGGGGGCCGGAGGCGGCGAAGGCGTTCGACCAGATCGTGACCGGCCTGCTGATGATCAAGGATCCGCTCAAGCAGCAGCAGGCCGCGCTCGCCCTGTTCGGCACCCCGCTGGAGGACCTGTCGGTCAGCGAGATCCCCAAGTTCCTCAAGTCGCTGGATACGACCCGCTCCGGCCTCGGCGACGTCGAAGGCGCCACCGACCAGCTCGCCGAGACGCTGGGCGACAACGCCAAGACCCGGCTGGTCGCGTTCAAGCGCGGGCTGGAGACGATGCTGATCCAGAAGCTGTCCGAGGCCATCCCCAAGCTGGAGGCGTTCGGCGGCTGGCTCAAGAAGAACGAGTCCTGGGTGAAGCCCCTCGCGATCGCCCTCGGCGTGCTCGCCGCCGCCGTGTACACGATCGTGGTGGCGATGAAGATCTGGACGGCGGTTCAGGCGGCGTGGGGTGTGGTCACCGCGATCTCGTTGGGGCCGGTCACGCTGATCGTCCTGGCGATCGTCGCCCTGATCGCGATCATCGTGCTCATCGCGAAGAAGACCGACTGGTTCTCCACGGCGTGGGAGGCCACCTGGGGCTTCATCAAGGCCGTGTTCTTCGCGGTGATCGACTACATCGTCGGCACCTGGCAGGGCATGCTCGACGTGATCGTCACTGCGGCCAAGACGTGGTGGGCGATCTTCTCCGGCATCTGGAAGGCCATCGGCCAGTTCTTCGTCGACCTGTTCAAGGCGTGGTGGGGGCTGTTCACCGGCTTCTGGAAGATGGTCTTCGACGGTGTCGCGGCCGGCTGGCGCTGGGTCACCGGGAAGATCGACAGCTTCGTCAACTTCGTCGCCGGCCTCAAGAACAAGATCACCAACAAGGCCAAGGGCATGTTCGACGGCATCGTCGCGGCCGGCAAGGGCGGCATCAACAAGCTCATCTCCCTGTGGAACCGGCTCGACCTCGGCTGGCACATCGGCATCCCCTCGTGGGTGCCGCTGATCGGCGGCGCCAGCTTCACCATCCCCGACCTGATCCCGGACATCCCGATGCTCGCCGACGGCGGTATCGCCAGGGCCCGCCCCGGCGGCACCCTCGCGCTGCTCGGCGAGGGCGGCCAGGACGAAGCCGTGGTGCCGCTGCCGCGCGGCTTCCGCCGGATGGGCGGCGGCGGAGAGACGACGGTCCGGGTCGAAGGCGGCGGCGGCTCGGCCGCCGAGCAGAAGCTCGTCGACCTGATCCTGATGCTGATCCGCACCGGCAAGATCAAGCTGACCGTGCGGCCCAACGGCACGGTCGCGGTGGCGGGAAGCTAGACACGGCAACGGAAAGCGGCCCGGTCCCTCCACAATGGAGAGGCCGGGCCGCTTCGCCGTACCGGGCCCAAGCCGCCGGGTCCGGGTCCGCGCGGGTCTCAGGACACGCGGCGTGCCCTCTGCGTCGTCGGTACCGGGCCGGGCGCCAACCGCGACACCCGCTCCGGGCGCGGCCGCCTCGTGCGCGGGTTCGTCTCGGCCCAGTCGTCGCTGACCAGCCGAATGTACGACGGTATCGGGACATGCTTGGCGAACACCGCGACCATCAGGTCGGCGCCGCCGGAGGCGATCAGCTTCAACGCGCCCTCGCCGTCGGCGATCCCGACCAGGCGGTGCCGGTGCCGCTCGATGTACTCCAAGCACTGCTTGACCAATCCGTCGACCTGCGACGGTGTGAGCCCCGGCGGCCGGACGACGACCGCCCGGCCCGGGATGGTCCGCCGCGGGGCCAGCGCAGCCACAGCGGCCGGCTCGACCGGCTCGGCAGGTGCGACATCAGGTCGCACCTGAGCGAGGTCCCTGCGTACCAGGTCGCTGGTGCGGGTGATGTTCACCGGTCCGCCCCCCGCTGCGCCGGCGGCTCGATCAGCAGGCTGGACGCATCGACCTCGCCGGCGTCGACCCGGCGCAGGATCCGGCCGAGCGCGGCCATCGCCCGCCGATGGGCTTCGCGGGCGCCGTGGTGGTTGCCGATCGCCACCGCCTGACCCTGCCGGAAGTTCGCGTCGGCCAGGTCGAAGATGTCGCTGATCAGGGTGGGCTCGTCGCTGGACGGCCCGGACATCCAGTCGGTCATCGTGGGTACCTCGCCAGCACCACGCGGACGTCGGCGGGGCTGAGCAGGTGGCGCCTGCTCCACATCATCAGCGCGACGACGGCTTGGCCGTACGTCTCGACACCGAGGTCGGCCAACGCGCGCCGGGCGTCGTCGGCAACGGGGCGGGCAGGTTCCGGCAAGATGTGCATGGGTCGCCTCCTCGTTAGGCGATCAAGGGCCCGGGTTGGCGTTCGCGCGCCGCTCGGGCCCGTCCTTGTCTGTGCCATACACGTTAACGCCGCGTGGCCATATGAGCCACCGTCGTATGGCCGCAGAATACCGGCATGATGTGGCGCAAACTGGGGCATGCGACTATGGCCGCGTGCTAGATGACCTTGAGGCCGCAACCCGTGCCTTCCGTGAGGCGCAGGCGGCAGTCGGCGACGCAGAGCAGGCGCTCGCCGACGTCAAGGCGAAGGTGCCGCAGGCCCGCGAGCGGCTGCACGCCGCGATCGTCCGCGCGGCGAAGGCGGGCACACGGCAGGGTGAGATCGTCGCGGTGACCGGCTACAACCGGGAGTCGGTGCGCCGGATCCTGCGGGCCGGTGGAGTCGAAGCCGACTAGATGGATACCTAGTGGTCGGGCTGTTCTAGCGACTTGAAGGGAGCTTTGATCACGCGCGGTTTCCCATTTATTGATTTATGCAAGGCGATGGCTCGACACTGTGGACACCTTGGTTAACTCACCAGTAACCAGGGCCGTATCCCCTTCCACCCCATGGAGGAAACGTGTCCCGTCGGGTCGCAACCCTGCTCGTCGCGGTGCCCGCCGCCCTGCTCACCCTGCTGGGGCTGGCAGGCCCGGCGGCGGCCGCGCCGGCCGACAAGCCGCAGGTCCTGTCGAGCTGGACCCAGACCAGCGCGACCAGCTACAACACCTGGAACTCCGCCCGGCAGAACCAGGGCGCCTGGGCGGCGTACGGCTTCGACTGGTCGACCGACTACTGCTCGTCGAGCCCGGACAACCCCCTCGGGTTCGACTTCACCCTCTCCTGCCACCGGCACGACTTCGGCTACCGCAACTACAAGGCGATCGGCCAGTTTCCGGCGAACAAGTCCCGGCTGGACAGCGCGTTCTACGAGGACCTCAAGCGCAAGTGCAACACGTACAACTCGGCGGTGCGCCCGGCCTGCCTGGCGCTCGCCTGGACGTACTACCAGGCCGTGTCGATCTTCGGCTCGGTGAGCCCGGCGCAGATCAACGAGGCGGCCCAACTGCTGCCCGCAGGCTCGGCCCGCTAGCTCCCCCGTGATCGAAGCTCCCCTCAAGCTGCTAGAACGGCATGAGGGGAGCTTTGATCACGTAAAGAGGTCAGGCGGCGAAGCGGCGGGAGCCGACCGCCATGTCCGGGTGGTCGACCGCGAGCGCCAGGGCCGCCGCCTCGTCGACCGTGAGCGCACCGCCCTCGGCGTACGCGGCGTCGAAGGTGGCGTCGCCGAGCGTGGCCCGGACGGCGGCCTGCTGCTCGGCCCAGTACGCGCCGAACCGGCCGGGTGTGCTGCGCAGCGCCGAGCGGGTGGCCTGGGCGGCGCCGAAGAGCCGGGCCCCGGTCACCGGGTCGCCGCCGAGAGCGCAGCGGACCGCGATCGCGCAGATCGTGTCGCAGGCCCGGCTGTGGTAGCCGTACGTCATCCGGGAGCGCAGCGCCACCACCAGGTGGTCATGGGCGGCGACCAGGTCACGGCGGCCGAGCGCGACCATGCCGAGCAGGAAGTCGACGCTGCGCCGGCCCCGCTCGGCCGGGCGGGCTGCCTCCAGCGGCCGGGCCGACGCGAGCACGTCGGCGGCCAGGTCGAGGGCACCGCGCCGCCACAGCAGCTCGGCCAGGGTGTAGACGGCCAGCAGCGCGTCGCTGGCCACCCCGCTCGCCTCGGCCCAGGAGATCACCTCGCGGCTGACCCGCTCGGCGTCGTCGAACTGTCCCATGTCGACCAGCGAGCCGCCCCGGCCGGTGAGCACCCGGGCCAGCAGCCCGGCGTCGCCGGCCTGCCGCGCCGCCGCCTCGGCCCGCTGCGAGAACCGCAGCTCCTCGGCCACCTCACCGTCCGCGCCGGCGTGCTGCGAGTGCATGTGGTACGCCGCCGCGAGCTCGGCCTCGGGAATCGGCTCACCGGTCTCGGCGATCCGCCCGTACAGCCGGAACAGCCACAGCCGGCCCTCCCGGGCCAGGCCCCGCTCACGCCACCACTGGTCCAGCCCGCTGGCCAGGCGCAGGCCACCCCGCGCGCTGCCACCCGTGGCGGACCAGCGCAGCGCGGCGCGCATCTCGTCGGCGAGCGAGTCCAGCGCGTACAGCGACAGCGTCACCGGCCGATGGTCCGGACCCAGGTGCGCCTTCTCCAGCGCGTGCAGCGACCACGCCACGTGCCGGTCACGGGCGGCCTGCTCTTCGCCCGCCTCGGCCAACCGGCGCGCCGCGTACGCCCGGATCGGGTCAAGCATCCGGTAGGTGGTGCCGGAGGCGTGCGGCTCCGCCTGGATCATCGACTTGTCGACCAGCACCGACAGCGGGTCGAGCGGGTCGTCGTCGAGCAGCCACTCCACCGTCGGCAGGTCGACCGGCCCGGAGAAGACCGACAGCCACCGCAGCAGCCGCGACGCGCGCGGGCCCAGAGTGCGGTACGACCACGTCACCGTGGCCTGGATCGTCGCGTGCCGCTGGGTCGCCGCCCGGCTGGCCGCCTCCGCTCGGCGGGCCGCGCCGGCCTGGGCCAGGTCGACGGTCGCCAGCTGGCTGGCCACCCACCGGCCGTCACCGGCGTACGTCCCCTCGGGATCCTCGCGCCCCGCGTCGAGCGCACCGAGCACGTCGTCCAACCGCTCGGCGAGCTGGCTGGCCGACAGCACCCGCAGCCGGGCCGCGGCCAGCTCGATCGCCAACGGCAGCCCGTCGAGCCGGGCCACCACCCGCTGCAGGTCGTCGGCCTCGGTCGGCTCCGCACGCCGGCCGCCACGCGCTGCGGTCGTGCGGTCGAGCAGCAGCGACACCGCCTCGCTCGGCCCGCCACCCGGACCCGGCGCCACCGACAGCGGCGGGATCCGCCACACCGTCTCGCCCGGCAGGTTGAACGGCTCGCGGCTGGTCGCCAGCACCCGGATCCCACCGCCGCCGGTCAGCAGCCGCGAGACCACCTCGGCCGCCGCCGACAGCTGCGCGTCACAGGTGTCCAGGACCAGGAGCATCCGCCGGTACGCGGCGAACTCCACCAGCGTGTCGACCACCGGGCGGCCCGGCTCGGGCCGCAGACCCAACACCGCCGCGATCGCGAACGCCACCAGGCCCGGGTCGGTCACCGACGCCAGATCGACAAACCAGACCCCATCCGGGTACGTGTCGACGAGCCCACCGGCCATCTCCACGGCCAGCCGGGTCTTGCCCGCGCCACCGGCCCCCACGACCGTCACCAGCCGGTGGTCGGCCATCAGGCTGGACAGCTCGGCCCGCTCGGCGTGACGGCCGACGAACGAGGTCACCTGGGTCGGCAGGTTGTGCGCCAGCGCGTCGGGCGTACGCGGGCGGGGGAACTGGTGCTCCAGGCCCGGCGCGACCAGCTGGTACAGCCGCTCCCGGCCGTCGAAGCCGCGCAGCCGGTGCAGGCCCAGGTCGAGCAGGGACGCCCCGGCCGGCAGCGGCGTGGCGTAGCGCACGGTCGCCTCCGAGCAGAGCACCTGCCCACCGTGGGCCGCGGCGGCGATCCGGGCCGCGCGGTGCACCTCGGGACTCGCGTACTCACCGTTGACCGCCTCGGCGTGCCCGGTGTGCAGCCCCATCCGCACCTTGGGCGTGGACTCCGGCGAGGGCCACTCGTGTGCGGCCAGCGCCCGCTGGGCGGTCGCGCAGGCCTCGATCGCGGCGGCCGCGTCGGAGAACGCCACGAAGAAGGAATCACCCTCGGTGAACAGCTCCGTACCGTCGCTTTCGGACAGCGTACGGCGCAGTAACCGTCTGTGCTCACTCAAGACCGGACGGTAGCCAGCACCGAGCATCCGCGCCAATCTGGTCGAACCCTCGATGTCGGTGAACAAGAAAGTCACCAGGCCACTCGGCAATTTTTGTGCCGGCACGCGTGGAACCTCCGCCCCCCTGGGAAGTCGCGGTTTATGCTCCCGTACCCCCGCAACCTGGCACATCGTAGGAACGGCCGGTACAGACCTGCCCCCACGGTCGTAGCCAGGGGCGATCACAACCAAGCAGCAGCCAACGAGAGGGGTGTGTCGGGGGCGTTACGGCTGGCGTAACGACAACGGGCGGTCCGGGTTGTGGCACAACGGGTCAGATCTGGCCGGCTTTCCGTACTTATCCGCAGCCGCAGCCGCCACCACAGCATCCGCCGCCACCCGAGGCTACCGGACCGGGACTGGGCGTGAAGCCACCGCCACGCCCGGTGATGGCGACTGTGGAGAGGAGCTTGACCGTGTCCGCGTGGCCGTGCGGGCAGGTCGCGGGCTGGCTGGACTCGGTCATCGGGCGGTTGACCTCGAAGGTGTCGCCACAGGCGCGGCAGCGGAACTCGTACCGGGGCATGCCAGACAGGGTACGACTGAGGCGCCTCCCGGCGCGATGCGCCATACTCGACCCGTGGTGGACGGGGAGGCGAGAAACGGAGAGGCGGGATCCGGGCGACCTCTGCGTTCGGCGGCGCCCGAGTGGGCCGGACCGCTGGGCAGCTCGGGTGCGGCTCCCGAGGAGTCGGCACAGACGGCGACGACCGAGATCCCCGTGGCCGGCGCGGACCAGCCCGCCGCCACCGTAGACAAGCCCGCCGCCGCGGAGAGCCCCACGGCCATCGTCGACAAGCCGGCCGTCACCGCGGAGAGCCCGGTGCCCGCCGCGGAGAAGACGGCCGAAAAGCCCGCGCCCGAGCAGCGGGGACCCGAGCCGGAGTCGGAGTGGGCCCGCCCGCCCGAGACGCCTCCCGTCCCCGCGGCGGACGCCACGACACCCGCCACCGACGCGCCCACGGTCACGGTGGCGGCCGCCTCCGCCGCCGTACCCGAGACTCCACCTGGACCTCGACGGCGGGTGCGGTTCGCGCATGCTTTTCGTGGCGCGCCCCGGGCGCGCGACGTGGCCCGCGACGGGCGGGCCTGGTCCGGGCGGCCGAGTGGCCGGCTCACGCTGCCGGCCGTGCTGCTGCTGGTGCTGGTCGTGGGTGGCGTGGTCGCCGGAGCGGTCGCGTTTCCGCTGACCGCCGGCTCGCGCAAGGCGGCGCCGGACCCGACGGCCAGCGGCGAGGCCGCGCCGACGTTCCCGGAAGGGCTGGCGCCGCTCCCCTCGACCGGAGCGCCGGTCGAGGGCGGCACACCCTCGCCGGGCGCGACCGGGACCACCGGGCCGGCGGTCGTCGGGCGCCCGGCCGACGTGCTCGCGGCGTGGGCCAACCAGACCGGCGGAAAGCTCGACATCCCGTGGGTGGCGATGCAGGCGTACGGGTACGCCGAGCTGGTCATCGCTAGGACCCGGCCGCAGTGCAGCCTCAAGTGGACGACCCTCGCCGCGATCGGCAAGATCGAGTCCAACCACGGGCGGCACAACGCCACGCTCGGCATCGACGGCGCCTCCTCCCCGCGCATCCTCGGGCCGGTGCTCGACGGCACCGGCGACACCCAGCGGATCGACGACACCGACGACGGCGTGCTCGACGGTGACCTGCTGTACGACCGGGCGGTCGGCGCGATGCAGTTCATCCCGTCGACGTGGAAGCAACACGAGGTCGACGCGGACAACGACGGCCTCAAAGACGTCAATGACATCGACGACGCCGCCCTCGCCGCCGGTAACTACCTGTGTCAGGGCGGGCGCAACATGGATCTCGCCAACGACTGGTGGAATGCCATCCTTTCCTACAATGACGTGCGGCGTTACGCCCAGGATGTATTTGACGCGGCAAACGATTACGGCAGCCGCAGTCGCACTTAGCGTCACCTCCCAGGCACTTTGAAGAACAAGGCCCTTCCCCTCACCTTCGGTTGGCGGCAAGCTGTACGGGTGAAGGTGCGCGAGTGGGATCCGCGGACCGCGTCATCCGCCGAGATCGAGTCCCTGCTGGACACTCTCAACGCGGTGCTCGCGGCCGACCTCCCTGACGATCCCCAGTGGCAGGACTCGTTCCTGCGTGAGTACCAGTCGGTGACCATGCCCGGCGAGCGGCGGATCTCCTGGGTGGCTGAGGAGGAGTCCGGCCGCATTGTCGGCCATGCCAATGTGCTTTTACTCGGTGACATCGGGGTGGTCGAGCTTTTCGTCCATCCGTCGGTGCGCCGCACCCGCCTTGCCCGCACCCTGCTCACCAAGGTGGTCCGCAGGGTCTATGACGAGGGTTTCTCCTCGATCGGCGTCGAGGTGGTCGGTGGCACGCCGGCAGTGCATTTCTACGAGTCGCTCGGCTTCGCCCGGGAGTACGTGGAGACCCGGAGCGTGCTCAAGCTGTCCACCGTGGACTGGCTGGCGGTCGGCGAGACGGCGGGCAGCGTCAGCGAGGGCTACCGGTTGGAGTATTTCCCGGGTGGCCCGCCCGACGACCTCATCGAGGGATACGCGGTGGCGAAGGCGGCGACGCGCGACGTCGACGACGGCGACCTCGACCTGCGTCCCAGTTCGTACGATCCGCAGCGGCTCCGCGACAGCCTCGCCTGCCTGCACGGGCGCGGCATGAAGCCCTACATCGTGCTGGCGATCCACCAGCAGACCGGCGCGGTCGCCGGGCTGACCGAGGTGGTGGTGCCCGCGCAGCACCCGACCCGCGCCGACCAGTACGACACGATCGTCGTGCCGGACCACCGCGGAAACGGGATCGACCGCGCGCTGAAGGCGCGCATGCTGTTCGAGCTCCGCTCGGCCGAGCCCCGGCTCACCGAGGTGCAGACGTGGAATGCGCCCGACAACGAGCCGATGCTCAAGGTCAACGCGGAGCTGGGGTTCATGGCCGACCGCGAGTGGTACGAGTACGGGGCGGACGTTCCGGAGCTGCTGCACAAGCTCGATCCGAAAACGTGACATCTATATGACACCCAGGCGATAGACGGGCGACGGATCAACGCCTTAACGTGCGTTGATCTCCCGTCTCGCCTGGAGGATGCATGCGCCGCCGCTTGTGCGCTCTGGTCGCGGTCACGCTCGCCTCGGTTGGGCTGGCGCCCGCCGCGGCGTCAGCAGCGCCCACCGACCTGTTCATATCGGAATACATCGAAGGATCGTCAAACAACAAGGCGATCGAGATATACAACGGCACCGGCGCCGCGGTCGACCTGGCGGCCGGCGGATACCAGCTCCGCATGTCCTTCAACGGGGCCACCACCTCGACAAACTTCGCGCTGACCGGCACGGTGGCCGACGGTGACGTCTTCGTCTTCGCCCACTCCTCCGCCTCGGCCGCGATCCTCGGCCAGGCCGACCAGACCACCGGCTCCGGGCTCTTCAACGGCGACGACGCGGTCGTGCTGGTCAAGGGCGCCTCGGCCGACGTCGTCGACGCGGTCGGCCAGGTGGGCGTCGACCCGGGCGCCGAGTGGGGCACCGGCCTCGCCAGCACGGCCGACAACACGCTACGGCGGCTCACCGCCCCCGACACCGACCCGAGCGACGCCTTCGACCCGGCGGCTCAGTGGGAGGGCTTCGCTTCGGACACCTTCGACGGTCTGGGTGCCTACGGCGCGAGCGCCTCGCTCTCCTGCGGCGGGACCCTGACCACCTCCTCCGGTGTGGCCGCGACCCGCGAGGTGACCGCGACCGACCCGGACGACACGATCGTCGACCTGGCGGTCAGCGCCCCGCACGCCGCGATCACCCGTACCTCGTTCACGCCGGCGGGCGCGCCCGGCGGCACGGCGACCGCCGTGGTCACCGCGGGCGCCGACCTGCCCGCCGGCACCTACCCCGTGACGGTCACCTCCACCGACACCGACGGCACGACCGCCACCTGCGGCTTCACCGTGCAGGTCACGACCGTGCTCTCGATCGGCGAGGTGCAGGGCCAGACCACCGACGCCGAAGACGGCAAGCTCGACCGCTCGCCGCTCGCGCCGGCCTCCGGCAACGGGACGAGCAGCGCGCTCTACGACGTGCGCGGCGTGATCACGCAGCGCACGCTGGCCCGCACCTCGGCCGGGGCCAGCCAGTACGGCTTCTTCCTGCAGAGCCGCGCCGGCGCCTCCGACGGTGACCCGTCGACCTCGGACGGGATCTTCGTCTTCATGAGCACCTTCACCAGCCTGATCGGCGGGTACGAGCCGGTCGTCGGCGACGAGGTCGTGCTCCGGGCGCGGGTGTCCGAGTTCTTCAACCTCACCCAGCTCTCCAGCGCCTCGCTCGTCCGCGTGCTCGACAGCGGCGTGACCGACGTGGCGGTCACGGACGCCCGGCCGCCGCTCGACCTGGCCGCCGCCGACCGCTTCTGGGAGCGGCACGAGGGCGAGCAGATCCGGGTACGCGCCGGCAGCGGCGTGGTCAGCGGGCGGGACGTCTTCGCCTCGACCGCCGACTCCGAGGTGTGGCTGGTCGACAAGGACTCGGCGCTGCTCGACCGGCGCGACAAGTTCGGCCGGCGGGTCTTCCGCGACGCGCACCCCAGCGACAACGTGCCCGGCCAGCTCTTCGACGACGGCAACGGCGAGCGCATCATGCTCGGCAGCATGGGCGTGAAGTGGGCCGCGCAGGACAGCACGACGCTGCTCCCGCCGGCGCACACCTTCGACACGCTGACCGCCGACGCGGTGGGCGGCCTCTACTTCTCCTTCGAGAAGTACGGCGTGCAGGCGGCGTCGGCCTCGACCGCCGCCGGCACCTCGCCGGCGGGCAACGCACCGCCGAAGCCGGCCGCGCGGGATCGCGAGTTCGCGGTGGCGACGTACAACGTGGAGAACCTGTACGACTTCCGCGACGACCCGTTCGACGGCTGCGACTTCCTGGGCAACTCCGGCTGCCCCGGGGTGAGCCCGCCGTTCGACTACGTGCCGCTCTCCGAAGAGGAGTACCAGGCGCAGCTCGGCAACCTCGCCGACCAGATCGTCAACGACCTGCACGCGCCGGACCTGATCCTGGTGCAGGAGGCCGAGGACCAGGACATCTGCTCGGTATCCGGCGGGTCGCTGGTCTGCGGCACGGCCGACGACGCCGACGGTGCACCGGACACGCTCCAGGAGCTCGCGCTGCGCATCCGGGCGGCCCGGGGTCCCGCCTACGCCGCGGCGTACGACCGGGACGGCGCGGACGACCGGGGCATCACGGCCGCGTTCCTCTACCGCACCGACCGGGTGTCGCTCGCCCCGGCCGCCGCGAACGATCCGGTGCTGGGCTCGGCGCCCACCGTGTCGTACCGGGCGCCCGGGCTGGCGTACAACGCGGACGTGCAGAACCCGAAGGCGCTCAACGCCGACCTCCCCGCCGACGTGGACACCTCCACCGGCGTGGACGGCTCGGACGTCTTCACCCGGGCGCCGCAGGTCGGCAAGTTCACGGTGGCGGCCTCGCCCGGCTCGTCCGACAGGTTTACGGTGTGGGCGGTCAGCAACCACTACTCGTCCACTCCGGACGGTCGGATCGGGCAGCGCCGCGAGCAGGCCAGGTACGGCGCGGCCATCGTGACCGCGATCGGGGCCGGTGCCCGCGTCGTGTACGGCGGTGACCTCAACGTCTTCCCCCGCCCCGACGACCCGGTGCAGCCCGTCTCCGACCAGCTCGCCCCGCTCTACGACGCCGGGCTGCACAACCTCTGGGAGGACCTCGCGGCGCAGGTGCCCGAGTCGGCGTACTCGTACGTCTTCGAGGGCCAGGCGCAGACGCTGGACCACCTCTTCGTCAGCCCCACGCTCCGCGCCGACCTGGTGCAGATGCGGGCGGCCCACGTCAACGCCGACTGGGCGGCCGACTACGCCGGCGACGGCTCGCGCGGCTCCAGCGACCACGATCCGCAGGTCGCTCGCTTCCGTTCGCGGCCGACACTCTCCATCGCCGACGTGTCGGTGGTGGAAGGCAACCGCGGCGAGACGCCGATGACCTTCACGGTGACGGCCTCCCGCCCCGTGCCCCAGCCGATCGTGCTCTGCGCCGCCACGCTGGGCGTCACCGCGCTGCCCGGCTCGGACTTCGACACCTTGGTCCGCTGCACGGTGATGCCGGCCGGCGCCAGCACGGCCACGTTCACCGTGTCGGTCAACGGCGACCGCAAGCGCGAGCCCGACGAAAAGCTCGCCCTGCTGGTCGGCTCACTGCCCGGCCAGTGGTCCGGCGACCCGATCGCCTACGGCACGATCGTCGACGACGACTGATCATCGCTCGCCCTGAGAGACCCGAGCCGGGCTGCGCCTTCAGACGCGGCCCGGCTCGCTCGGCTTCGCCGGTCGTGGCCTGGCTCTTTCCTTGACGGTCGCGGCTCCGCTCGGCCTATGCGGTCGCGGCCCGGCCTCGCGGTCGCGGCCCGGCCTCGCGGTCGCGGCCCGGCCTCGCGGTCGCGGCCCGGCCTCGCGGTCGCGGCCCGCTTTCGGTCATCGGTCCTGGAGCAGCCCGAGGACGTTGCCGTCGGGGTCGGTGACCGTCGCCACCAGACGGCCGCCGCCGACGTCGTGCGCGGCCTCCTTCAGCGTGGCACCGGCGGCGGTCACCTCGGCCAGCTTCGCCTCGATGTCCGGCACGTGCCAGTACGCCACCGGCGAGGTCATCCCCTGCGGTCCCCCGTCCGGCACCAGCCCGATGTGCTGGCCCTCGACGTCGAAGCCGGCGTAGTAGGGCGCGTCGGTCTGCGGCGCTACGCCGAGCAGGGCGGTGTAGACCGCTTTGGCCTTGTCGAGGTCGGAGACGGGGTGCAGCACGGTCTTGATTCCCTGCGTGGACGAGCCAGTCATGGTCACTCCTGAAGGTCGTGGTTACGGTCGGTTTCTGTCCCGACAACCACGCTAGGTGCGCCCCAAGCCCCGTGCTTCTCGATTCCTGACCGCTCCGCGCCAGCTGCGAACCGCACGCTGTGATCGACGGCGGTCGAGCGGGTCAGGCTTGCGATCGTGGACGTTTGGTGCCCCTGGAGGGGCAGCGAAGTACCACGATCTCCCGCCGCCGACCTCGATCTTGGGATCCGCCCCAGGCACCGACCTGGGGCGTCGGCCCCGACCGAAACGGGCCAGGTGAGGGGTGGGCTTGAGCCGCGGGCCTGGCAGCGGAGGTCGGGGGTTCGGCGGGCGCCAAGCGAGCCGCCGACCGCAGCGGTGCCCGCAGGAAAGCACTCAAGAAAACGCTCCGCTCTTCCCCGGGGACGCCGCGCGCATGCGGACCGGGGTAGCGAATCAGTAGCGGGCGCGGAGGGCGGCGGCCGCGTCGAGGGCCCAGTAGGTGAGGATGATCTGGGCGCCGGCCCGGCGGATGGAGGTCAGCGTCTCCAGCATGGTGCGGTCGCGGTCGAGCCAGCCGTTGGCGGCGGCGGCCTCGACCATCGCGTACTCGCCGGAGATCTGGTAGGCGGCGACCGGCACGTCGAAGCTGGCGTGGACGGCGGCGATCACGTCCAGGTACGGCAGTGCCGGCTTGACCATCACGATGTCGGCGCCCTCGTCGACGTCCAGGGCGACCTCGCGCAGGGCTTCGCGCACGTTGGGCGGGTCCTGCTGGTACGTGCGGCGGTCGCCGACCAGCGAAGACTCCACCGCGTCGCGGAAGGGGCCGTAGAGCGCCGAGGCGTACTTGGCGGCGTAGGCGAGGATGGCCACGTCCTGGTGGCCGGCGGCGTCGAGTGCCTTGCGCACCACGCCGACCTGGCCGTCCATCATCCCGGACGGGCCGACCACGGCGGCGCCGGCGGCGACCTGGGCCACCGCCATCTCGGCGTAGAGGGCCAGCGTGGCGTCGTTGTCGACCGTGCCGTCGGCGGCCAGCACTCCACAGTGGCCGTGCGAGGTGAACTCGTCCAGGCACAGGTCGCTCATCACGACGGTGGCGTCACCGACCTCGGCGGCCACGTCGCGCAGCGCGACGTTGAGGATGCCGTCGGGGTCGATGCCCGCCGAGCCGGTCTCGTCCTTGTTTTCCGGCGCTGGCACGCCGAAGAGCATGATGCCGCCGATGCCGGCCTGGGCCGCCTCGACCGCGGCCTTGCGCAGCGAGTCGCGGGTGTGCTGCACGACGCCGGGCATGGACGCGATCGGGCGCGGCTCGGTCAGACCCTCCTTGACGAACATCGGGAGGATCAGCTCGGACGGGGCCAGCTTGGTCTCCTCGACCAGCCGGCGCATGGCTGGCGTGCGGCGCAGGCGCCGCGGCCGCACATCGGGAAAGGGCATCAGCGGAACCTAAGGGCAGTGGGCCCCTGCACCTTTGAACCGCGGCGCTGCTTGGCCGGCATGGCAGCCAGCTTTTCGCGCAACTCCACGGCGTATCCGGCGAGGGCCTCGACCAGGTCTGGCACGGACGCGTGAGTGGGCTGGACGTCGACCCGGAGGCCGAACTCCGTCGCCGTCTCGGCCGTCTTCGGACCGATCACGGCGACCACGGTGCGGGTGTGTGGCTTACCGGCGATGCCCACCAGGTTACGCACGGTGGATGACGACGTGAAGAGGACCGCGTCGAAGCCACCCGACTTGATGGCGTCCCTGATTTCCGCGGGTGGCGGTGCCGCGCGGACCGTGCGATACGCGGTGACGTCGTCGACCTCCCACCCGCGCTCACCCAGGCCGGCGGCGAGCGTCTCAGTGGCGATGTCGGCGCGCGGCAGCAGCACCCGGCCGACCGGGTCGAGCACCTCGTCGTGCGGCGAGAACTCGGCCAGCAGGCCCTCGCTCGACTGCTCACCCGACGGTACGAGCTCGGGCTGGATGCCGAACGCGCGCACCGCGTCCGCCGTCGCGTCGCCGATGCAGGCGATCTTCACGCCGCCGAAGTGACGGGCGTCGAGGCCGTGCTCGGCGAACTTCTCCCAGACGGCCCGCACCGCGTTGACGGAGGTGAAGATGACCCAGGCGTACCTGCCGTCGACCAGGCCCTTGACCGCGCGCTCCATCTGGGCCGGGGTGCGTGGCGGCTCGACCGCGATGGTCGGCACCTCGCACGGGATCGCACCGTACGCGCGCAGGGCCTCGCTCATCACGCCGGCCTGCTCCTTGGTGCGCGGCACGAGCACCTTCCACCCGTACAACGGGCGGTTTTCCCACCAGCTCAGCTTGTCGCGGTGGGCGACGCCCTGGCCCAGGGTGAGTACGACGCGGCCGGTGAAACCGAGCGCGGCGGCGACGAAGCTCTCCACAGTGGACGACGTGGTGTACTGCGTCTCGCCGGTGCCGTCGCCGGTCACGCCCACCGCCGTCTCGCCGTCCACCCCGACGGCGAGCAGGCCGTCGCGTACGGCGGCGAGGTCGCCCGCGTCGACCGCGAGCGCGAGCGAACCGCGGGAGATGGCCGCGGCGAGCGCCTCGAAGTCCAACGTGGACACATCGTCGACGTCGGCGGCCGTGCGGACGCCGGGCAGCGGCACGCCGGCGTACGTGGCGACGCCCTCGGCCTGGCCGACGCCGGGCACCACCTCGAAGTGCACGGCGGTGCGCGCCACCGCCTGCACCTCCTTGACGACCGAGTCGTGGCCGAACGGGTCGCCGGCGACCAGGTGCACCGCCTGCAGGCCGGAACGGGCCGCGGAGAGCAGGACCTTGGCCACGTCGCCCGGGGCCCCCTCGGCCGGGCTGAACTGGGTGTCGCTCTTGGCTTCCGCCCGGATCGCGTCGAGCAGCGGCTCGGAGACGCCCCGGTCGTAGACGACCTGGTCGGCCTCGGTAAGCGCGGCGTGCGCCCGGCGGGTCAGCAGACCGGGATCGCCGGGACCAGCCCCGACGAAGGCAATCCGGCCTGCGGGCTTACGGGTGCGGCTCATTTTCTGTGCTCCCAAGTAGGGTCTCGGCGCCGCTCTCGACAAGATCGGCGGCGAGAGCGCGTCCGATCTCCGCCGCGGCGGCGGGCGTACCGGTGCGGGACAGCCGGATGTCTCGGGTGCCATCCGGACTGATCACCGCACCGCGCAGGTAGATCTCTTCACCGTCGTCGCCCTCGGCGACCTCGGCGAAGGCGGCCACCGGAGCACTGCACCCGGCCTCCAGCGTGGCCAGCAACGCCCGCTCCGCGGTGACCGCGGCCCGGGTCGGTGCGTGGTCGAGCCTCCCCAGCAGCCCGACCAGGTCTTCGTCGTCGATCCGGCACTCCACCGCCAGCGCACCCTGAGCCGGGGCGGGCAGCATCAGCATCGGATCGAGAGTCTCGGTGATCTCGGCGGTGCGGCCGAGGCGTGCGATGCCGGCGCGGGCCAGCACGACGGCGTCGAGCTCGCCCTCGCTCACCTTGCGCAGCCGGGTGTCGACATTGCCCCGGATCGGCACCACCTCGAGCTGCAGCCCGAGCGCGCGCAGCTGGGCCATCCGCCGCAGCGCGCCGGTGCCCACCCGGGACCCCGGTGGCAGCTCCGCGAGGGTGCGGCCACCGCTGGCCACGAGCGCATCGCGCGGGTCCTCCCGCGGCGGTACGGCGGCGATGTGCAGCCCGTCGGCGGGTGCGGTGGGCAGGTCCTTGTACGAGTGGACGGCGAAGTCGATCTCCTTGGCGAGCAGCGCGTCGCGCAGCGCCGACACGAAGACGCCCACGCCGAGCTGCTGCACCGGCGCGCTCGACCGGTCGCCGGCCGTCACGATCTCGACCAGCTCCACGTCGCGCCCGGTCGCCGCGCGCAGGCTGTCGGCGACGTGCTGGGACTGGGCCAGGGCGAGCGCGCTACCCCGGGTGCCGAGCCGCAAGCTCACGAGTGCTCCTCCAGATCGGGCACCTCGCCGGCCTGGGCGCTCCGCGGCACCTCGAGGTCGAACAGCTCGCGCAGCAGCGCGGTGTACTGGTCGCCGCCGGGCTCCGCGGCGAGCTGCCGCACCCGTACGGTCGGCGAGTGGAGCAGCCGCTGCACGACCCGGTGCACGGTGTGTGCCACGTCGGCGCGCTGCTCGTCGGTCAGGTCAGGGCGGCGCTGGGCCAGCCGGCGCAGCTCGGCGCTCACCACGTCGTCGGCGCGGGTGCGCAGCGCGGCGACGGTCGGTGCGACGTCGGCGCCGCGCAGCCAGCCGAGAAACGCCTCCACCTCGGCGCCCACGATCTCCTCGACCGCGGCCTCGTCGACGGCGGCCGGGCCGGTGCGCAGGCTGGCGGCGAGGCGGTCGATGTCGATCACCACGACGCCGGGCACCGCGGCGGCCTCCGGCTCGACGTCGCGCGGCACGGCCAGGTCGAGGATGACCAGGGGCCGGTCGCGCCCTTCGACCGCGCGGGACACGGCCTCGCGGGTCAGCACGTGCTCGGTCGAGGCCGTGGCGGTGGCCACCACGTCGACGCCGGCCAGCGCGGCGGGCAGGTCGTCGAAGGGCACGGCCGTCGCGCCGTACGCCGCGGCGAGCCGCTCGGCGCGCCCGGCACCGCGGTTGGTCACGGTCAGCGGGCCGGCGCCGGAACGCGCCAGCGTGGCCAGCGAGAGCGAACCCATCGCGCCGGCGCCGATCACCAGCGCCGGGCGGCCGGCCAGGTCGGTGGGCGGGTGCTCGCAGTCGACGCCGAGCAGGCACTCGTGGTCGACGGCGAACGCGGACGCGGCCACGCCGAGCGCGGCGGTCACCACGCTCTGGCCGGCGCGGTCGATGCCGGTCTCCGCGTGCGCCCGCTTGCCCACGCGCAGGGCCTGCTGCATCAGCTCGTGCAGCAGCCGGCCGGCGCTCTCGTGGTCGATCGCCGCCTGGTACGCCTCGCGGAGCTGCCCGAGGATCTGCGCCTCGCCGACCACCATCGAGTCGAGCCCGCTGGCCACCCGGAACGCGTGCTGGACGGCGGCGGAGTCGTAGTGCACGTACAGGTGCTCGGCGAGGTCGGTGGAGCTGCACCCGGCCCGCTCGCCGAGCACGGTGCAGATCTCGCCGAGGCCGCCGTGGAAGCCGTTGACCGCCGCGTACACCTCTACGCGGTTGCAGGTGGAGAGCACGACGGCCTCGCTCACGTACGACTGGGCGAGGAGCCGGTCGTGCACCGTGGCGAGGTCGGTCGGGGCCACCGCGATCTGCTCGAGGATCGACACCGGCGCGGTGCGGTACGACGCGCCAACGACTATCAGGTTCACGTGCCGACCGCCTCCTCCGTGCCGGTAGCGGAGAGCCCACCCGGCAACGCCGTGAGGCCACCCGCGGGGCCGGTGGCCGGCAACGAGGTGAGCGATGCCTTGCGGTGCTCGTGGAACGAGAGGATCTGCAGCTCGATCGCGAGATCGACCTTGCGGACGTCAACCCCCTCGGGTACCGAGAGTACGCAAGGAGCGAAGTTGAGAATGCTCGTAACACCCGCGGCGACCAACTGATCAGCGACGCTCTGCGCGGCCGGGGCCGGAGTCGCGATCACGCCAATGGCGATCGACTCGGCGGCGGCGATCTGCGTGAGGTCGTCGATATGGTGCACGACCAGCCCGTTTATCCGCTCGCCCACACGGGACGGATCGGCGTCGAAAAGGGCGGCGATGCGGAAACCACGAGTGGCGAAGCCCGCGTAACCAGCCAGCGCATGACCGAGGTTACCCACGCCGACCAGGGCCACCGCCCGGCGCTGAGTGAGACCCAACACGTACTCGATCTGCTCGATCAGCAGGGCCACGTCGTAACCGACGCCACGCGTCCCGTATGACCCGAGGTGGGACAGGTCTTTGCGGAGCTTTGCGGAATTGACCCCGGCCGCGCTGGCCAGGCCCTCGCTGGAGACGGTGTCGTGGCCGGTCTCGGCGAGGTTGTGCAGCGCACGCAGGTACTCCGGAAGGCGGGCCACCGTGGCCTCCGGCAGATCCGGAAGGGCCGGGACGGCACCGGGCTGCCCGGATTGACCACCGGGGCGCTGCTGACTCATGTGACTCCGTGCTCCGTGGGGAACCCACCGTCGACTGCCCCGGAGGGCTGTGCTAGCGGGGCGCTACGGCTTTACAGACTAGGCGCTTGTGAAGTCGTGCACAAATCGCGATCTTGATCAAGCGACGTCAAGCGACTCAGGTGCCGAGGTACGCGAGGACGGCCAATACCCGCCGGTGCTGCTCCTCGTCGGGAGGGAGTTGAAGCTTGGTGAAGATGTTGCGTACGTGCTTTTCCACCGCACCGTCGCTCACGACGAGAATGCGCGCGATCGCCGTATTCGACCGGCCCTCGGCCATCAGCGACAGCACTTCGCGCTCGCGCGGGGTCAGCTCGCGCAGCGGGTCGTCGCGGCGCCGCCGCACCAGAAGCTGGCTCACCACCTCGGGGTCGAGCACGGTGCCGCCGGCGGCCACCCGGGCGACCGCGTCGAGGAACTCGGCGATGGCTGCCACCCGGTCCTTGAGCAGGTAGCCCACCGCACCGGCCCGGTCGGCGAGCAGGTCGTCCGCGTACGACACCTCGACGTACTGGGAGAGGACCAGGATCGGGGTACGCGGCACCCGCTCGCGGGCGGCGACCGCCGCCCGGAGCCCCTCGTCGGTGTGGGTGGGCGGCATCCGCACGTCCACGATCGAGATGTCTGGGCGGTGCTCCTCGATCGCCTCGACCAGGCTGTCGCCGTCACCCACGGCGGCGACGACATCGTGGCCGTTTTCCGTCAGCAACCGGACGAGGCCCTCCCGGAGGAGGACCGCGTCATCGGCTATCACGACGCGCATGGGGCTTTGTAGCGCGGCGTCGCTCAGCATGGCAACTCGGCGCGCACCTCGGCCGGGCCACCGAACTGGCTCAGCATGGCAGCTCGGCGCGCACCTCGGTCGGGCCGCCGGACGGGCTCAACACTTCGAGCGTGCCGCCGTTGGACCGCAGCCGGTCGGCGATCCCGGCCAGGCCGTGGCCCTTGGAGACGTGCGCGCCACCCTCGCCGTCGTCGATGATGTCGATCTTCAGCCGGTCTCCGGTGCGGGAGACGACCACCCAGCACTCGCTGGCCCGGCTGTGCTTGGCCACGTTGGTGAGCGCCTCGGCCACCACGAAGTACGCCGTGGTCTCCACCGACGGCTCCAGCCGCCCCAGCTTGGGATCGACGGTGAGGTCGACCGGGATCACGCCGCGGGCCGCGAGGGCGGCGAGCGCGCTCGGCAGGCCGCGGTCGACCAGGATCGGCGGCGCGATACCCCGGGAGAGCGCGCGGAGCTCGGCCAGCGTGTCTCGGGTCTGGGTGAGCGCCTCGTCCAGCGTGCGCCGGGCCGCCTCCGGGTCGGTCTCCATCTGCTGCTGTGCCCGGCCCAGGTCCATGGCCAGCCGCACCAGCCGCTGCTGCGGGCCGTCGTGGATGTCGCGCTCCAGCCGGCGCAGCGCGTTGGCCTCGGCGGAGACGGCCGCCGCCTTCTGCTCCTCCAGCACGGTGATCCGGTTGCGCATCTCGGCCACGCCGGTCAGCAGCGCCTTGCCGAAGCTCGCCTCCAGCAGCGCGCAGCCGCGCACCACGACCGGGAGCGTGATCAGGAAGAAGATGCCGAACGCGCTGTACATCGCGATGCGCGCCCCGATCGAGTCACCGAGGCCGAGCAGCTCGCTCAGGTCCTGGTCGTCGGGGCCGTTGGGGATCGCCCACGCGTAGGACCAGTAGAGGCAGCCACCGATCGCGCCGGCCCACCAGACGAGCGTGACGACGAACGAGAAGATCGTGATCGGAAACTTGATGATGCCGTGGGCGAGGTCGAGCCAGGACTGGGTGTCAGCGATCGGTGTGATCACCCGGCGCCACACGCCGGCGCCCTCGTCAGCGGTCCGGTAGTGCGGCCGGACCCGGGCCTGCCGCAGCACCATCGGCATGCGCAGCCGCTCCATGTCGGCGAACGCGCGAGCCGCGTAGAGCGCCCCGGCCAGGATCGGCAGGCCGATGACGGTGATGCCGAGACCGACACCGGCCGCCAAACCGGTGATCAGGACGATGAACGACGCCACCGCGATCGGGAAGCCCAGCAGTACGTAGGCGGAGTCGACCGCCAGCTGGCGGAGCATGGGACGGCGGGCGCTCGGCTCGGCGCCGAGGCTCGCTGGCGCGGTGGTGGTGGTCATGTCATCGACGCTAGGCATCGGGCCGGCTGGCTCCCATCCCGTCGGCTGGCCTCTTGGCGGTAGGGCTTTCCCTACTATCGCGGACCAGCGCCGCGGGCGGGGCCCAGCCCGATCGCGACCGCACCCGCCACGCCGGCGCGGCGAGAGATCAGCGCGGCGCCGCGAAGCCCGGCGCGGCGGCGGGGCTAGGCGTCCGCGGCGAGGCTAGGCGTCCGCGGCGAGGCGCACGGCCTCGACCAGGGAGTCCGCCACCGGTACGCCGACCGCGCGCAGCCGGGCCGGATCGGTGAAGCCACCGGTGTACAGCACGCAGCGGGCGCCGACCGAGGCGGCCGCGTCGGCGTCGTCGACCGAGTCGCCGATCAGGACCGTGGCGGAGCCCTCGACGCCGAGCTCGGTGAGGTGCCGAGCGAGGTGCTCGGCCTTGAGGTCGCCGCCGACCGTGCCGCGCAGCCCGTCGACCCGGGCCAGCCGGGCGGTCAGGCCGCGCCGCTCGACCTCCGGCACGAGCTCGTGGTGAAACCACATCGAGAGCAGCGACTGGCTCCCCAGCCAGCTGGACATGGCGGTCTGCGCGTCGGCCGCCAGCCCGCAGGTGGCCAGGCCCAGCCGGTACGCGTCGTGGAAGATCTTGTCGAGGCGGCCGAACTCGCCCTCCTCCAGCGCCCGCCCCAGCACCTCGGCGTAGAACTCCGCGACCGGGCGGCGGAACGCGCGGCGGTGCGCCTCGGCGGTCAACGCCGGCGCGGCGACGCTGGCGAACGCCGCGTTGGTCGAGGAGACGACCAGGGGCAGGTCGTCGAGAAGAGTGCCGTTCCAGTCCCAGACAAGGTGCTTGCTCACCACGCGGGAACTCTACTTGGCGGCTCCCAGATCGCGGAGAAGTCGCTGCTCCTCCACCCGCCAGTAGCCGTGCTCCTTGCCGTCGAGCAGGGTCACCGGCACCCGGTCGCCGTACTCCGCCTCGAGCTCGCGGTCGGACTCCACGTCGACCTCGACCCACCGCTCGCCGGTGGCCGCCGCGACCCGTGCGATCGCCTCCTTGGCCACGTCGCAGAGGTGGCAGCCGGGCCGGGTGATCAGCGTCAGCCGGGCGTCGCTCACTGGACCGCCTCCGAACGCAGCAGGGTCTTGCGCACCTTGCCGGTCGGCGAGTGCGGCAGCGACGGTACGAACTCGATCGCGGTCGGGCACTTGAACCGGGCCAGGTTGCGCTCGCAGTGCCGCTGCAGCTCGGCCACGGTCAGCTCGCTGCCCGGCTCGCGCACCACGTACGCCCGGACGGTCTGGCCGGTCTGCGGGTGCGGCGCGCCGAGCACGGCGGCCTCGACCACGCCGGGGCAGGCCTCGATCACCAACTCCACCTCGTGAGGGTAGACGTTGAAGCCGGAGACCAGGATCAGCTCACCCAGGCGGTCGACCAGGAAGAGGTCGCCGTCCGCGTCCGCGTACGCCACGTCGCCGGTGGCCCACCAGCCGGCCGGGTCGGGTCCGTCGTGCCCGTCCGGCCAGTACCCGGAGAAGAGGTTGTCGCCGCGCACCACGATCTCGCCGGGGTCGGTGCCCGGCGACTCCAGCTCGACCAGCAGCTCGTCTTCGGCGTCCGGGTCGACCGTGCCGTCGCGCCAGATGTCACCGCCGTCGGCCGCCACGAGCCGCAGCTCCACGCCGGGGAGCGGCTGCCCGATCGAGCCCATTTTCGGCGCACTGCTCAGCAGCGTGGAGGTGAGGACCGGGGCGGTCTCGGTCAACCCGTACCCGACGAAGACCTGGCGTCCCGTCGCGGCGCCGACGCGGGCGGCGGTGGCCGGCTCCAGCGGCGCCGCCCCGCAGACCGCCAGCCGCACCGAGCCGAACGCGCCGTCCAACTCCGGGCGCGCGGCCCAGCCCACGTACATGGACGGGACGCCGACCACCGCGGTGACCGAGTGCCGGGCGATGGTCTCCAGCGTGGCGGCCGGGTCGAAGCGCTCCACCAGCACCCCGCACGCGGCGTGGAAGGCCACCGCGCCCAGCCCCGAGTTGAGCCCGTAGGCGTGGAAGAGCGGCACCGCCAGCAGCAGCACGTCGTCCGGCCCGAGCACCGAGGGCACGCGGGCGACCTGCACGTGGTTGGCGATCAGCGCGCGGTGGGAGAGCATCGCGCCCTTCGGGCTCCCCTCGGTGCCCGAGGTGTAGAGCAGCACGGCCAGGTCTTCACCGCCGGTCTCGCCGGCCGGCGGCGGGCCATCCAGGTCCAGCAGATCCACGTGTACGGCCGAGAGCGCGGGCAGCTCGCCCCGGATCCCGTCGACGGTGTCTCGCACCCGCTCGGTGCAGACGAGTGCGGTGGCCGCCGAGTCGGCGAGCACGTGGCGCAGCTCGCGGGCCGTGTACTCCGGGTTGACCGGCACCGCGGCCAGCCCCGCGCGCAACGCGCCGAAGAACGCGACCGCGAAGTCGGGTGTGTTGCCCAGCGCGACCGCCACGCGGGCCGGATGTCCCGCCGTATCCGCGGCGAGGCCGCCCAGGCCCCGGGCGGCGGCGTCCACGCGCGCGTCGAGCTGCCCCCAGGTCACGACCCCGTCCCGCCAGAGCAGCGCGGGACGGTCGGCGCCGGCCCGCGCCGCACGGCGCACGTAGTCGGCCAGGTTGCGGGCGGGCTCGTCGACGGCGGCTGGTTCGTGCACGGTCACAGGTTAGTGTGACGCGCCTTACTTCGGTGTCGCCTGATGTTCAGTTCGTCCCCACCTGCGTACGATGCCGCTGTTCGAGCGCCGAACGCTTTCCTGGGCTCGGTGCGGCGTGTCGCACCCGTGTCACTCGAATGGGGGTTGGCGTTACCCCTGTCGGGTGTCCGACGCCGCACACGGTGTGCGACAGATTCGCCCACGATCGGTAAATAATTCGGCTCTGTGTAACGGACTCCGCACACGTGGGTGATGTTGGCCCTATTATCTCTGGGTCGGCTCACCCCTTTTGCCGTGAGTCGACACCCCTCACCCCGAGGAGGCCGCCGTGCCCGATAACGCACCGCACCAGCACCTCAAGGGTGTGTGTCGCCAGATGGCGCGCCCTGTCCGGCTGGTAGGGGAGCGTGCCAGACCCGGCACATACCCGATGTTGGCGCTGCGCGGGGTCACGGAGGAGGGGCAGTGACGGCCTACACGTACCAGGAGCTGTACGCGCGGGTGGCACTCGCCGACGGTCTGCGAGCCCTGCGCCAGGCCATGAACGAGATGCGGACATGGCGCTTCGCCATGAACGACATGAGCACCCGCCACACCCGCAACCGGACGCCCCACGTCAACGAGGCGCCGGCGCCGGCCCGCCACGTGCCGGGCTCCAACGCCAAGCCGGTCGGTGGCCGCGTCGTCGCGCCCGGGCGCCCGTCCATGCCGGCCCAGCCGGCCCCGGGGCACAACCCGGCCGACCCGGGCTTACGCACGGGTGGCGACACCGACACGGCGGTACTGCCGGTCGTCCAGTCCGGGCCACCAGGCCCGAGCAGCGCGCCACCCACCAGACACGCGAGCCGCCCCGACCCGACCGACGCGGCCGCCGAGGTGTGGGCACTGGTCGAGCGGGCCCAGGCCGGCGAGGCCGAGGCGTTCGGGCTGATCTACGACCGGTACGTCGACACGGTCTTCCGGTTCGTCTACTTCCGGGTCGGCAACCGCCAGCTCGCCGAAGACCTCACCTCCGACACCTTCCTGCGCGCGCTCAAGCGCATCGGCAGCTTCACCTGGCAGGGCCGCGACCTCGGCGCCTGGCTCGTCACCATCGCCCGCAACCTGGTCGCCGACCACTTCAAGTCCGGCCGCTACCGCCTCGAGGTCACCACCGGCGACGTCCTGGACGCCGACCGTGAAGACCGCGGGCCCGAGGGCAGCCCCGAAGCCGCCGTCGTCGACCACATCACGAACGTGGCCCTCCTGAGCGCCGTCAAGCAGCTCAACCCCGAGCAGCAGGAGTGCATCGTCCTGCGCTTCCTGCAAGGCTTCTCCGTCGCCGAGACCGCCCAGGCGATGGGCAAGAACGAAGGGGCCATCAAGGCCCTCCAGTACCGTGCGGTACGCGCACTCGCCCGGCTCCTGCCGGACGGGTTCCAACCGTGACACTCCTCACTCTTCGTAATTACGCCTCCCGCCTACCCGTAACCGGTCGTGCCCACCGACCGTTTGTATTGGTGCGACCGGCGGTGGCCCTGGCATCCCCCCTGGCTCATCCCGCGGTTTCCGCTGCCGTCGCACCGGTCGGCGAGGACGCCGACCGCACAGCCGTGACCAGCGAAGGGAGGTGCCCGCGGTGACCACGAACGTCTTCTACCGCCGGCGCGCCGAGCGCTTCGCGCAGCTCCTCGACGAGGCCAGCGGCGGTCGCCGGCACCACGTGCGCGACCGTGCCGAGGAGGAGCTGGCCGAGTTCATCGCGGTCAGTGACCATCTGACCGCCGTGAAGCCGCAGGTCGAGATCGACCCGGACTTCCGTACCGGCCTGCGCGCGATGCTCGTGGCGAAGGCCGAGCGGGACGGGATCGGCGCGACCGCGGTCGAGGCACCCGAGCCTGGCTTCGCGTCCGAGTCGCGCCCGCGGTTCACCGGCCGCCGGATCCGCGCCCGCGGCGCCGTGATCGTCGGTGTGGCGGTCGGCGCGATCGCCGTCTCCGGCATGTCCGCGGCCAGCGAAAACGCGATGCCCGGCGACGCTCTGTACGGGGTCAAGCGCTCCACCGAGCGGGCCCAGCTCGCGCTCGCCAGCTCGGACGTCACCCGGGGGCAGCTCTTCCTCGACTTCGCCCGCACCCGGCTCGCCGAGGCCGGCGCGGTAGGCGACACCACCGGGTTCTCCGGCGTGCTCGACGACATGGACAGCGACACCCGCGAGGGCGCGAAGCTGCTGCACACGGCCGCCGTGGCGCGACGCGACGCGACCCCGCTGGACGCGGTCGACACGTTCGTGAGCGGGCAGCGCCAGCAGATCACCAAGATGCTCGACCGCCTGCCGGCTGCCAGCCGCGACCGCGCGGTGGCGTCGCTCGCGGTGCTCGACCAGGTGAGCCAGCGCTCCAAGTCCCTGCGCGCTACGCTCGACTGCGGCGACGCGGCGACCGTTGGCGCCGACGTCTTGGGCCCGAAGCCGGGCACCTGCTGGTCGGCACCGAGCCAAGGGCGCTCGGGTCCGGCGTCCGACCCCGACTCCTCGCAGCGGACGGACGCCAAGCCGGCGCCGGAGCGCACCGAGGGCACCGACCCCAAGCCGGCCGGTAGCGCCGGTACGACCACGCCCCCGGGCACTCCCGCACCGGACGGATCGACGCCGGCCGACCAGCCCGCGCCGACACCGACCAGTACGGAGGGCGGTCTTCTCGATGGTCTGGGACGCATCCTCGGTGACCTGCTGGGTTAAGCCCAGTTTTGAAACAGCGCTTGGCACGCGCGCCCGGAGCGGCCTCCGCTTTAGGGGTCATTCAGGGCCTCGTTGGCTACCCTCCCTAGGAGGGAGCCAGAGGGAGGTCCACGCGTGGCGCGCACCCGCAGGGTCGGCGGAAAGTCCAAGAAGGTGACTGTCAGCACCGACGCCTACGGCCACACCGCTGGCTGGGCCGCCACCGACCTGGAGGCGGCCCTGGCCGTTCCTCCAGACAGCGCGGCGGCGGCGTTCTTCGACGTCGACAACACGATGATGCAGGGCGCGTCGATCTACTGGTTCGCCCGTGGGCTGGCCGCCCGCAAGTACCTGACGACCGGCGACCTGGCCCGTTTCGCCTGGCAGCAGGCGCGCTTCCGGCTGCTCTCCCGCGAGCACGCCGGCGACATGTCCCGGGCCAAGGCCACCGCGCTCGCGTTCGTCGAGGGCTGGCGGGTCGAAGACATGGAGCGGCTCAGCGAGGAGATCTTCGACGAGCTGATGGCCGAGCGGATCTGGGCCGGCACGCGGGCGCTCGCCCAGCTGCACCTCGACGCCGGCCAGCGGGTCTGGCTGGTCAGCGCGGCGCCGGTCGAGCTCGGCCGGGTGATCGCCGGGCGGCTCGGCCTGACCGGGGCGGTCGGCACGGTCGCCGAGGTCAGGGACGGTGCGTACACCGGACGCCTGGTCGGCGACCTCATGCACGGCCCGGCCAAGGCCGACGCGATCCAGCAGCTCGCCAAGGTCGAAGGGCTCGACCTGTCCCGCTGTACGGCGTACAGCGATTCGTCCAACGACATCCCGATGCTGTCGATCGTGGGCAACGCCGTGGCGGTCAACCCGGACAGCGCGCTGCGCGCCGAGGCCCGCGAGCGTGGCTGGGAGGTCCGCGACTTCCGCACCGGACGCAAGGCCGCCAAGATCGCCGTACCCACGACCGCCGCCACGGCGGTGCTGATCGGTGCCGTCGCCGCCGGGATGGCCCTGCGCCGCCGCAGGTCTCGCCGATGACCCTCACCGCCGGGCGACCGGTGGTGCCCGCGCCGCGACCCGGCCGGCACCCACGCCCCCGGCGGACGGTCGGACTGGCCGCGCTCGGCGTCGCGCTGGCGGCCGCCGGCACGCTCCTCGCGCTCTCCCCCGGCCAGAAGCAGCAGCCCACGGGCCCGCAGCAGCCACGTACCGTCGCCGAGGTGTGGCCGGACGCCGAGCGCGCCGACCTGACGGGCGGGCTGCCGGAAGGCCCGCTGTACAGCCCGGTCTACTTCCTGGACGCCAAGACCTCGCTCGGCACCGCGCCCGAGCCCGGCGGCACCCACCAGCGGCTGGTGTTGCGCGCGGCCGACGGCTCGGTACGGGAGCTGCGCCGCCTGCCGGTCGACGGGACCCCGCAGTTCGGTGGGTTCGTCCGGTCCGGCGACGAGGTCGCCTGGGCCGAGTCGGTGAGCGACGCCGAGGGCATCGCCCGCACCCGGATGTGGATCGCCGACGTCGCCAGCGGCGGACCGGCCCGACTCCTCACCGAAGACACCGGCGACGTGGTGCTCTTCAACTCCGAGTACGACATGGTGATCGCCGGCGGTCGCCTGCACTGGGTGTCGGTATCACCGCAGGACGAGACCTCGACCGAGGTCCGCTCGGTCCCGCTCAGCGGCGGCACGGTATCGGTCCGCACCGAACCGGGCGCCTGGGCGCTGTCGGCCTGGCCGTGGCTGGTCAGCGCGGGCAGCGGGCAGACCGGCCCGGTCCAGCTCCGCAACCTGGACACCCGGCAGGTCACTACCGTCGGGGCCTCCGCCACCGAGCTGGCCACCTGCGGCCCGACCTGGTGCCGCGTACTGGTGCTGGCCGGCGACGGCCCGTCCCGCATCGACCTGATGCGCCCGGACGGCAGCGACCGCCGCCGCGTGGCCGGTGGCGCCGCCACCGCCTCGGTGATCGACGTGGCGCTGCTCGACCGGTTCGAGGTGCTCTCCCAGAGCGGCGGCGACCAGAGCGCCCCGATCAGCTCCCAGCAGCTGCTCCTCTACGACCTGAAGGAAAAGCGCGTGGTCGCGGTGGCCGACGGCGTCGGGATAGTCCAGAGCCGCGGCGGCCTGCTCTGGTGGTCGACCGGCGACAACGAAACCACCGCCTGGCACACCCTGGACCTCCGCACCCTGAAGTAGCCCGCACCGCCCCACCCTGGTGGTGGTGATCGTTCGCCCGGTTTCCGCGTGAAACGCCGGGAAGGACGCGGGTTTCGGGTGAACGATCATCAGGTTCGGACCGGATCCGAACCGTCGCGGCCGGGCGTTAGGGCCTGTTTCAAAGGGATTGTCGGTGCGAGCCGGAGTCCAGGCGGCGTCAGGTGGTGGCGGGCGCAGCCGGTCGTCGTCTGGGCCCGGCGCAGCCCGGCAAGGATTTTCGAAACAGGGACTAGCGGCCGAAGGGGTCTGGGCGCTTTGCCAGCAGGCGGTGCAGGGTGTGCTGGATCGTCTCGCGCACCTGGTCGGCGAGGTTGAAGATGACCATCGGGTCGTCGGCCTGGTCGACCAGGTCGGCGGTGGGGATCGGCGGGCAGAACTCGATCAGCCACTTGCTCGGCAGCGGCACCAGGCCGAGCGGCCCCAGCCAGGGGAAGGTCGGCGTGACCGGAAAGTACGGCAGCTTGAGCAGGCGGGCCACCGGCTTGAGGTCGCCCAGGATCGGGTAGATCTCCTCGGCGCCGACGATCGCCACCGGCACGATCGGAGTGCCGGTGCGGAGCGCGGCCGAGACGAAGCCGCCGCGGCCGAAGCGTTGCAGCTTGTACCGGTCGCGGTAGTGCTTGCCGACGCCCTTGAAGCCCTCGGGGAAGACGCCGACCAGCTCGCCGCCGCTCAGCAGCCGCTCGGCGTCCGGGTTGCAGGCCACGGTGCCGCCTGACTTGCGGGTCAGCTCGGAGAGCACCGGCACGCGGAAGACCAGGTCGGCGCCGAGCAGCCGCAGGTGGCGCGCCTTGGGATGGCCGTCGTGGATGGCGATCGAGAGCATCAGCGCGTCCATCGCGACGGTGCCCGAGTGGTTGCCGACCACCAGGCCGGCGCCGTCGTCGGGGAGATTCTCCAGGCCGAACACCTCGGTGCGGAACCAGTCGTGATAAAGCCGGCGCAGGACCGGGTAGAAGACGTGGTCGGTCAGCTCCGGGTCGAAGCCGAACTCGTCCACCTCGTACTGCCCGGAGAGGCGGCGGCGCAGGAACGACAGGGCCGAGGCCACCCGCTTGTCCCACGGGTCGCCGGGCACGTCCTGGACAGCCGGGTCACTCATGGCCGTCCTCACTTCGCTGCGGGCGGCCGCGAGGCTCCGCACGCGCTGAGCCCAATGACTCCCTCGCCGCGGGCGGCCACGAGGCTCCAAGCGGGAGTTCTTTCGCGGTGGCGGCCCGGACTCGCCGGATGCCGTCGAGGATGGTCCGCTCGGCAGCCGCCAGGTGGTCGGCGGACACCAGCGCGCGGTCGGCGTGCCGGCGGATGAAGTCGTCGAAGGCGGCCGCCGTGGTGCGCGGCTCGAAGCCGAACTCCTCGACCAGGCGGGTGGTGTCGACCACCCGGCCGTGCACGAAGAGGTCGAGCTGGTCGAGGCCGTAGCGACCGAGGCGCAGCCCGCCGGCGAGCGTCGCGGCGGCGGAGAGGCCGGGCTCGAAGACCGGTACGGCGAGCCGCCCCGCCCGCCGGATCGCCTGGGAGAGCGCGAGCACGCCGGCGCCGGCCACGTTGTAGGTGCCGGGGTGATCCTCCACCACCGAGCGGTGCACCACCTCGAGCGCGTCATCGACGTGCAGGAACTGCAGCCGCGGGTCGCGCCCGAGCACGGTGGGCACGATCGGCTGGGCGAAGTACCGGGTCAGGGTGGTGTCGGCCGTGGAGCCGATGAACGGCGCGAAACGGAGCACGGTCGCGCTGATGTCGGGCCGCCGGCGGCGGAAGCCGCGCAGGTAGCCCTCGATGTCGAGGATGTCGCGCGCGAACCCGCCCCGGGGCACCTGGCGCGGCTCGGTCTCCTCGGTGAAGACGGCGGGGTCGCGGAAGGAGGCGCCGTATGCCGCGGTGGACGAGCGCATCACCAGCTTGCGCAGGTGGGGTGCCTGCTGGCAGGCGGCGAGGAGCTGCATCGTGCCGATGACGTTTTGCTCTTTCATCGCCGACCGGCCGCCCGGCTCTGGCGATGTGATCAGCGCGAGGTGCACCACGACCTCGGCGTCGAGCTCGGCCACCACGGTCGGGGCCGAACCGGCGTCGGCGCGCACCTGCTCGACGCCGCCGAGCAGCTCCTGGATCTCGGCGGCGGGCTCGTTGGGGTCGAGGCCCACCACGCGGCCGACGCGATCGTCGGCGGCGAGGCGGGCGGCGACGTTCGCGCCGAGGAACCGGCTGATGCCGGTTACCACGACGACGCTCAAGGCGGCAGTCACCGCCACCTCACGTTTCGATGCTCGTCCGGCGTGGAGGACCGGACGTGGCTACTTGCCGAGACGACGACGCTGGACGCGGGTCTTGCGCAGCAGCTTGCGGTGCTTCTTCTTAGCCATGCGCTTGCGGCGCTTCTTGACGACCGAGCCCATACGAAAGCCTTCCCGTTGCGATTCCTCGGCTACAGCCGGTCGCCAACCGGCGACCAATCTGGACAGCGGACCGGAGCTGCCTGGTGGGCGCCGACGCCCGTCGGACTCACGGTCGCCCACCAGGGTAGCCCCTGTTACGCCGACTCTTGGAACGCCCCCCGAAGGTATTCGTGCACCGCGTGCTCCGGGACCCGGAAGGACCGGCCGACCCGGACCGCCGTCAACTCGCCTGAGTGCACCAGCCGGTAAACGGTCATCTTCGAGACCCGCATCAGTGTCGCCACCTCCGCGACGGTCAGGAACTTGACCTCCGACAGTCTGCTCTCGGACTGTGGTGATCCTGCCATGGCTCACCAACCCATCCCATCCCCGGCGCGCGCCGCCGGGCGGGATGCGCCGCGGCGGGCAACGCGCGTGTAACTAGTACGGTACCGGGACGGCTGTGACCCACGCGATCCCTTCAGCCAGATGATCATGATCAGTCAAGTCGCCACTCCGGGCGATAAGCATAATTCACCCCAAGGGGGTATATCGGACGTTTGCCGACTCGGTCGACCAGTGCGAGAACCGCTACTCGGTGCGGAGTGCGACCACCGGGTCGAGGCGGCCGGCGCGCTGGGCGGGCACCACGCCGAAGACGATGCCCACGGCCGCCGATACCCCGAACGCGAGCGCCAGCGACCACCAGGTGATCGCCGCCGGTACCGGGGAGAGCTCACCCACCAGCAGCGCCCCGCCCACGCCGAGCGCCATGCCGGTGACCCCGCCGATCGTCGTGAGCAGCACCGCCTCCAGCAGAAACTGCACGCCGATGTCGCGCGGCCGGGCGCCGACCGCCTTGCGCAGCCCGATCTCCCGGGTCCGCTCGCGGACCGAGACCAGCATGATGTTGGAGACCCCCACTCCACCCACGAGCAGCGAGATGCCCGCGATCGCGGCGAGTACACCGGTCAGCACGCCCAGAATGTCGCCGAGTACCCCGAGGATCTGCTCCTGCGTCACCGCGCTGAACTCGGTGTCCGGGTGGCGTTCGCTGAGCTCGGCCACGATCCGCTCGCCGAGCACGTCGATCCGCTCCCGGTCGGGCGCCTTGACCGCGATGCCGTCGATCCGGTTGGTGCCGTACAACCGGTGGGCGGTGGTCACCGGGATGTGCACCTCGTCGTCCCGGTCGACCCCGAGGCTCTGGCCCAGCGGGGCGAAGACGCCGATCACGCGAAACCGTACGCCCGCGACCGACACCTGCTGCCCCACCGGGTCACGGTCGCCGAAGAGGGTACGGGCGACGGTGGCCCCGAGCACCGCGACCCGGCGCGCTGTGTCCACATCGGACGATGTGAGGTAGCTGCCGCGCGCCACGTTCCGGACGAAGACCTGCGGCGTCGTCTCGAGTACCCCTTGCACGGTGGTGAACGTGGAGCGGTTGCCGGCGCGGACCGTCTCGCCCGAGGTCACCGTGACCGCCACCCGCGACGGGTCACCGACCACCCGGCCGACAGCGTCCACATCAGACAGTGAGAGGCGGGAGACGGAGGGCGCCGAGTTGAACTCCAGCCGCCCCGGCACGACCACCAGCAGGTTGGAGCCGAGCCCCTCCACCTGCTGCTCCACCTCGCGCTTGGCGCCGGTGCCGATCGCGACGAGCACCACCACCGCGGCGACACCGATCACCACGCCGAGCATGGTCAGCGCGCTGCGCAACCGGTTGGCGCGCAGGGCGTCGAGGGCCACCCGCCAGGCCTCCGCGAGCCTCACGACTCCTCCTCCGGCCGCCGCTGGCCGGGGATCGACTGCCCCGCCGGCGGCACGACGAGGCCGTCGCGCATCACGATCTGGCGGCGGGCCCGGGCCGCCACGTCGCGGTCGTGGGTGACCAGGACGAGGGCCACACCGGCGGTGGTGTTCAGCTCCTCCAGCAGGGCCAGCACGGCGGCGCCGGTCGCGGTGTCGAGGTTGCCGGTGGGCTCGTCGGCGAGGAGCACGGCGGGATCGGTGACCAGCGCACGGGCGATCGCCACCCGCTGCTGCTCGCCGCCGGAGAGCTGGTTGGGACGGTGGTGCAGGCGGTGGCCGAGCCCCACCCGCTCCAGCACCTCCGCCGCCCGCGCCCGCCGCTGCCGGGCACCCACGCCGCGGTACACCAGCGGCAGCGCGACGTTGTCCACCGCGGAGGTCCGGGGCAGCAGGTGGAACGCCTGGAAGACGAAGCCGATCGTCTCGTTGCGCAGCCGCGCCATCTCGGGCGGGGAGAGCGTCGACACGTCCCGCCCGCCGATGACCAGGCGGCCGCCGCTCGGCCGGTCCAACCCGCCGAGCAGGTGCATCAGCGTGGACTTGCCGGAGCCGGACGGCCCGACGATCGCCAGGTAGTCGCCCGGCTCGACGACCAGCGAGACGCCGCGCAGGGCCGGCACGGAGACGCCGTCCAGCTCGTACGTCCGCGTGACGTCGGTGGCCTCGACCGCCAGCGCCTCGCTCACGGCACCTCTTGGCCGGCGCTGACCTGGTCGGTGCCGCGTACGACCACGCTGTCGCCGGGCGCCACCCCGGTGACGATCTGCACGACGTCCTGCCCTTGCACGCCGACGGTCACCTCGACCCGCTCGGCGCGCCCGCCGCGTACCACCCAGACCGCGTCGCGCCCGCCGGCCGAGAAGACCGCTGCCGCGGGCACCGTGACCGCGTCGGCCGCCTCGCGCACCTGGAGGTGGACGACCGCGCTCATGCCCGGGCGGGGCGGTGGCGCGTCCCGCCCGTCGCCGAACTCTCCGGTGCCGAGGGCGAGCCGCACCCGGTAGGCGACGCCGCCGCGCGCCGAGGAGGTCGGGAGCACGTCGACCGAGCGGACCTCCCCCGAGTACGTGGCGCCGGTCGCCGCGTCCAGCTCAACGGTCGCGGCGAGCCCCGGGCGCACCAGCAGCACGTCGGTCTCGTCGACCTCGGCGACCACCCCGAGCGCGGAGACGTCCACCACGGTGAGGATCGCGGCGCCCGCGGTGACCAGCCCGCCGACCGGCACGGCCACATCGACGCCGGCGGCCGGGCCGGGAGCCGCCGCGGGCGGGGTGAGCGTGCCGGCGGGGAGCTGCGCACCGGCACCCCCGAGCAGCCCGGCCAGCGCCTCGGCCGAGGCACCACCGGCCGGCGAGGCCGCGCCGCCGAGCTGCACCACGCCGGGTATCGGCGCCCGCAGCGTCAACGCGTCTACTGTGGACTTCGCCAGGTCGTACGCCTGCTGTGCCTGGAGGCGCTGGGCGGCGGAGAGCGCGCTGACCGCCGAGCTCAGTCCCGCCACGCCCCGCTGCACCGCGCGGACCGCCTGCCCAGCGGCACGGGCGGCGGCCTCGTACTGCTTCTGCGCGGCGTCGACGTGGGCGAGCAGCGCGCCGCGTACCCGCTGGTCTGTGATCTTGCCAGCGGCGACGCGGGCGGCGTCGAAGGCGGCCGCGGCGGCCTTGTCGGTGTTGCGCTGCACGGTCGTGAGGTCGACGCCGCCGCCGAAGCCGCCACCCGCCCGCTTGGCCGCGTCGAGCGCCGCCTTGGCCTGGGCGAGCCGCTGCCTGGCGCCGGGCGAGTCGATCACCGCGAGCACCTGCCCGCGCCGCACGGAGTCGCCCGGCCGCACCCGCAGCGAGGCGAGCGTGCCGTCGGCCGGGGAGGTGAGCGTGGCGGCCGCCTTCGCGGTTACCGAGGCGGGCGCGTCGACCACCTCGGTCACCTCGCCGCGGGACGCACTGCCGAGTGCCACGGCCGACTCGCCGTCGCCACAGGACGCGGCTGTCGCGCCGAGCGCGACGAGGGCGGCGCCGGCGAGCAGGATCAGTCTTCGTGGCGGGGGGACGCCAGACACGCAGTCATGTTACGAGGCGGCGGTCCGGACGTACGACACGCAGTCGTCCTGGAGGGACTGCCAGGGCTCGCCGAAGACCAGTGGGGACGCCTCGTCCGGCGACTTCCGCTCGTGCACGACCGCCTTGAAGAACGCCAGCATCGCCTGCTCGCCGAAGCGGTCGACCAGGTGCCGCACGGCGAGGTACCCGATCCCGTAGGCGGCGCTGACCTGCCAGTCCGTGGCCCGCGCGCCCGGCTCGGCGGCGCTCAGCGGCCCGTTCCACCCGCTGGAGACGAGCCGCCGCACGTCGGGCAGGCTCTCGTACCGGCCGACCGGGCGCCCGCCCGCCGCGGCCAGGTCGGCGACGCCCTCGACCAGCCACCAGTTGTCGCCGGTGCGGTAGCCGCCGCCGGGCAGCGAGGCGGCGTGCGTCATCTCGTGCCGCAGCAGGTCGTCGAGGACGCTCACGTGCAGGTCCTTGCCGTTGAGCACGACGTCGAAGCGGCCGCCGCCGACCGGCACCGCGTAGCCGGCGGTCCACTCCGGGCGGTCACCGCCGTACCAGCGGCGCCACTCCGCCTCACCCGCGTAGAAGATCTGGTAGTGCCGGGGCGGCGTGCCGTCCACCGCGTACCGGTCGGCGACCTCGGCCGCCCGCTCGGCCTCGCGCAGCACCTCGGTGAGGCGGCCCTTCTGCTTGGCGGTCGTCGCGACCACCGCCCGCTGGCCCACGGCCACCACCAGATCGCTGGCCTCCCACGGCCGCGGCCCGTCCTGCCCCGAGGGCGAGGGCGCCAGCGCCACCATGCGGGGTACGCCGGCGCGGTCCGCCCAGGTCGTCTCGATCGACACCGGACCGGTGAGGCAGCCGGGGTCGACGAAGCAGTGCTCGTACGTCACGGTGACCCGCCACTGCGAGCCGACGCGGTCCGGGATGTCGGTGATCCGCACCTGCCAGGCGGTGACCTTCAGCGCGCGCAGCGACCGGAACTGCCGGCGCAGCGCGGCCACCGCCGCCGACTTCGGCTCGGCGACCGCGAGGAAGCCCCGCTCGTCGCCGCGGAGCAGCGCCCCTGCCTGCTGGGTGAGCACCTCCGCGATCCGCTCGCGCAGCCAGAGCTGGGTCACCTGCTCCGGGTCGCCCGGCTCGGGACTGTGGATCGCGACCGGGCTGGCGCTGGCCGCCGCGCCCGGCCCCTGCTCGCGAAGCGCGACGATGACGGCCGTGGGCACCCCGCAGGACAGCAGTGCGCCGACCACCCCGAGGACTACCCAGAGCGGCCACCGGCGCGGTCCGGGTGCCTCCGTCACACGCGGAGACTAGCTCAGCTCTTCTCAGCTCTTCCGGCTCACTGCCTTGAGGAAGAAGCCCATGTTGGCCGGCCGCTCGGCCAGGCGGCGCATCAGGTACGGGTACCACTGCGTGCCGTAGGGGACGTAGACACGCACCGTGTACCCCTCGGCGGCCAGGCGGGCCTGCTCCTCCGGGCGCACCCCGTACAGCAGCTGGAACTCGAACTCGTCCGGCGAGCGGTCGAACCACCGGGCCCGGTCTTCGCCGATCGCGATCAGGCGCGGGTCGTGGGTGGCCAGCATCGGGTAGCCCTCGCCGGACATGAGGATGTTGAGGCAGCGCACGAACGACTTGTCGACGTCCAGAGTGGACTGGTAGGCGACCGACTCGGGCTCCTTGTACGCCCCCTTGCAGAGCCGCACCCGCGAGCCCGCGGTCGCCAGCTCCCGGCAGTCGGCCTCGGTGCGCCGCAGGTACGCCTGGAGCACCGCGCCCGTGGTCGGAAAGTCGGTGCGCAGCTTGGTCAGGATGTCGAGGGTGGAGTCGGTGGTGGTGTGGTCCTCGGCGTCCAGCGTGACCGTGGTGCCCGCCTCGGACGCGGCCGCGCAGATCGCCCGGGCCTGCTCGTACGCCAGCTGCTCGTCGAACTTCTGGCCCAGCGCGGAGAGCTTGACGCTCACCTCCGCGGCCGGGGTCAGCGCGGAGTCGCGGAGGGCGGCCAGCAGCGACACGTACGCCTCGCGGGTCGCCACGGCCTGCTCAGCCGTCTCGGTGTCCTCACCCAGCACGTCCAGGCTCACCGCGAGGCCGTCGGCGACCAGCTCACCGGTCGCGCGGAGCGCGTCGTCGGGCGACGTGCCGGCGACGAACCGCCGCACCACACCACGCGTGAGCGGCGCAGTCTCGACGAGCCGCTCCAGCCCGGACGACCGGGAGGCGGCGAGGATGACCGATCGCAGCATGAGGCGAGCGTAACGCCCGCCTCCCGGAGTGACCCGGTTACCGTCCGCACGAGCGCGACGCGCCACGGAGGGCCCCGGTCGTCTACGGTTGTCGAGTGAACTTCGACGCGTACGCCAGGACCGCCGTTGACCTTGTCAACGCGTCGCTGGACGACCTCGACGGCCTCCGGGGCCTCTTCAACGAGGAACACTCCTGGATGGGCGGCGAGGTCGTGGAGCGCGACCTGGCCATCTTCCGCCGGGCGCAAAAGCGCCTGCGAGATGTCTTCGAGTTCGGCACGTCCGGCCGCGACATCGAGGCTGTCGCCGAGCTCAACGCGCTGCTGGAGACCTTCCCGGTCCAGCCGCGGATCTCCGGCCACGACGCCAACGACTGGCACATGCACGTGACCAGCCGGGGCGCGTCCGTCAGCGCCGAGTACCTCGCCGGCGCCGTCTGGGGTCTGGCCGTGTGGCTGTGTGAGTACGGCAGCGCCCGCTTCGGGGTCTGTGCCGACGAGCGCTGCGGCAACGTCTACCTGGACACCTCGTCAAACAACTGCCGGCGGTTTTGCTCGGAGCGGTGCGCCACCCGCTCCCACGTGGCCGCCCACCGCGCGCGCAAGAAGGAAAAGCTGCTTACCGCGGTGTGACCGGCGTCGGGGTGGCGAGATGCTCCCGGGCGAACGCGAGAGACTCGCGCAGGTCGGCCTCGCGGACCGCGCGGCTGCTCGCCTTGCGCGTCGCCACCTCGACCGCCACCGACCCGGTGAAGCCGCGCCCGGCCAGTGAGGCCAGCAGCTCGCCGCAGGGCTGGTTACCGCGCCCGGGCACCAGGTGCTCGTCGCGCCCCTCGCCGGTGCCGTCACCCAGGTGCACGTGGGCGAGCTGGGCGCCCATCGTGTCGGCCATGGCCAGCGGGTCGCTGCGCGAGGCGGCGCAGTGCGACAGGTCGAGCGTGTAGGCGTCGTAGCCGGTCACGGTGGGATCCCAACCCGGCACGTACGGCACGAACTCGCGGCCGGCCATCCGCACCGGGTACATGTTTTCAACCGCGAACGTGACATCCGGGTGCTTAGCGGCCAAGCGCGCCAATCCGGTGCCGAAACCCCTGGCGTAGTCGCGCTGCCAGGTGAACGGCGGATGCACCACCACCGTGGGCGCGCCCAGCGTCTCGGCGAGCACGGCCGCCCGGCGCAGCCGCTCCCACGGGTCGGAGCTCCACACCCGCTGGGTGACCAGGAGGCATGGTGCGTGCACGGAGAGCACCGGCACGCCATAATGCGCGGCCAGGCCGCGCAGGGCACCGGCGTCCTGGCTGACCGCGTCGGTCCAGACCATGACCTCGATGCCGTCGTAGCCCAGGGTGGCGGCCATCTCGAACGCCGCCGCCGTCGGCTCCGGAAAGACGGAGGAGCTGGACAGGAGCACTGGAACGCGGGAACTCACGTTTGCCAGGGTATCGCCACGGTGGTAAATGCGCTTTGGCGCTACGCCGGCTCCAACTGGTCGAGGCGGCGAAGAATGACCCCTTCGCGCAGCGCCCAGGGACAGATGTCCACCGCGTCGATGTCGAGCCGGCGCATGGTCGCCTCGGCCACCACCGCGCCGGCGAGCAGCTGGTGGGCCCGGCGCGCGCTCACACCCTCCAAACCGGACAGTTCGCGGGGCGAGATGTGGCGGATGAATCCGATCACCTGGCGGAGCCCGTCGCGGTGCAGGCGCCGGGGTGCCCACAGCCCGGCCGTCGAGGGGGCGGCGCCGGCGAGGCGGGCGAGCGTGCGGAACGTCTTGGAGGTGGCCACCGGCCGGTCCCAGCCGACCTCGGAGAGCTTTCGCACGGCCGGGTCGAGCATCTCGTCCACGTACTCGATCAGCTCGTCGACCCGGTGCGCGGAGGGCGGCGTGGCCGTGCTGCCGTCGATGTGCAGCCGGTCGCGGGTCAGCCGCCCGGCGCCGAGCGGCAGCGACATCGCCAGGTCCGGATCTTCGTCGATGCCGGCCGCGAGCTCCAGCGAGCCGCCGCCGATGTCCATCACCAGCAGGCGCCCGGCGGACCAGCCGAACCACCGGCGTACCGCGAGGAAGGTGGCCCGCGCCTCGTCGGCGCCGGAGAGCACCTGCAGCCGTACCCCGGTCTCCTCCCGGACCCGCGCGAGCACGGCGGCGGAGTTGGTGGCGTCGCGGACCGCGGAGGTCGCGAAGGCCAGCAGGTCTTCGGTGACCAGCCGGGCCGCGGCGGTCATGGCGTCCGCGGCCGCCTTGACCAGCGCGTCGGCGCCCGATTTGGTGAGCGCGCCGTCCTTGCCGATCTGCTCAGCCAGGCGGAGCACGGCCTTTTCCGAGTGGGCCGGCCAGGGGTGTGCGCCGTGGTGGGCATCCACGACCAGGAGGTGCACGGTGTTGGAACCGACGTCAAGGACACCGAGGCGCATACCAAAACCTTAAGTCGGGGACGGGGATGAGTGGCCGCTATGTCACGCCTTCGCGACACGGCGACCAGCGCCGGGAACGCGTACCGCGCGCGTAAGCTGGCCGGGTGGCAAGCCTGCACGTCCTCGTCGACGACCCTCAGGACCCGCGGAGCAAGGAAGTCGCGCTCGACTTCCCCCGCGAGTGGATCGAGTTCGTCGACCCGGAGGACCCCAAGCACGTCGTACGTGCCGATCTCACCTGGCTGCTGTCCCGCTGGACCTGCGTCTTCGGAAAGGCGTGTCACGGGATCATCGCCGGCCGCGCATCCGACGGGTGCTGCTCGCACGGCGCTTTCTTCACCGACTCCGACGACGAGACCCGGGTCAAGGCGGCGGTCAAGCGCCTGACGCCGGAGACCTGGCAGCACTACCGGCGCGGGTTCAAGCAGTACACCGAGATGGACACCATCGACGGCAAGAGCCCGGCCCGCCGCACCGCCACGCAGGGCGAAGACGGGCCGTGCGTGTTTCTCAACGACGCCGACTTTCCCGGCGGTGGCGGCTGCGCGCTGCACGCCCAGGCGATCCGCGACGGCGTGCACCCGTTGGAGTACAAGCCGGATGTCTGCTGGCAGCTCCCAGTGCGGCGCGAGCAGGAGTGGTCGAAGCGGCCAGATGGCACCAAGGTGCTGGTGACGACGCTGACCGAGTTCGACCGGCGGGGCTGGGGCTCGGGCGGGCACGACCTCGACTGGTGGTGCACCTCGTCGCCCGAGGCACACGTCGGCACCGAGGCGATGTACCTGTCGTACGAGCCGGAGCTGACCGCGCTGGTCGGCAAGGCGGCGTACGCGAAGCTGGCCGAGCTGTGCGCGGCACGCCTCAAGAGCGGCCTGGTCGCGCCGCACCCGGCGACGACGGCCGCTGCGCCTCCGAAGGCCGCGAGGCGGCAACGCCAGCAGCCCTAGGGCTCGAACTTGTAGCCCAGGCCGCGGACCGTGACGATGTAGCGCGGCGTGCTCGGCTCGGGCTCGACCTTGGAGCGCAGGCGCTTGACGTGCACGTCGAGCGTCTTCGTGTCACCGACGTAGTCGGCGCCCCACACCCGGTCGATCAGCTGGCCCCGGGTGAGCACCCGGCCGGCGTTGCGCAGCAACAGCTCCAGCAGCTCGAACTCCTTGAGCGGCAGCTGGACGGCGGCACCGGCCACGGTCACCACGTGGCGCTCCACGTCCATCCGCACCGGGCCGGCGGCCAGCGTGGGCGCGGAGAGCTCGACCGCGTCGACGCTCTGCCGGCGCAGGACCGCCCGGATGCGGGCGACCAGCTCACGCGGGGAGTACGGCTTGGTCACGTAGTCGTCGGCTCCTATTTCCAGCCCGACGACCTTGTCGATCTCACTGTCTCGCGCGGTCACCATGATGATCGGGACGTGCGAACGCTGGCGCAGCTGGCGGCAGACCTCGGTGCCCGACATCTCGGGCAGCATCAGGTCGAGTAGGACGATGTCCGCACCGGTCCGGTCAAACTCGGTGAGGGCGGAGGTGCCGGTCGCGGCGACCGAGACCTCGAAACCCTCCTTGCGGAGCATGTAGGACAAGGCGTCGGAGAACGACTCCTCATCCTCGACCACGAGCACGCGGGCCAACAGACTTTCCTTCCTATTGCTCGTCAGGCCTGTCGAAGCTCGGCCGGACCGGCCTCGATCTCAACCGACGGTGGTAGCGGCAGTACGGCGTCCGGCGGACGGGCGGGCAGCCGGATGGTGAACGTCGACCCTCCACCCAGCCTGCTCGTCACCTCCACACGGCCACCGTGATTCGTCGCGATGTGCTTGACAATCGCCAGGCCGAGGCCGGTGCCGCCGGTCGCCCGGGAGCGTGCCTGGTCGGCCCGGTAGAACCGCTCGAAGATCCGGTCGAGGTCGCTCGGCCCGATCCCGATGCCCTGGTCGGTCACCGCGATTTCAACGTACTCGTCGTCACCGCGCGTGACCACGTCCACCTTCGTGTGCTCGGCCGAGTAGGCGATCGCGTTCTCCACGAGGTTGGCGACGGCGGTGGCGATCTGGCTGTCGCTGCCGTACACGGTCAGGCCGCGGGCGCCGCTCACGTCGACCTCGATGCTCCGGGCGGACGCGGCCGTACGGGTGCGGTCGATCACCTCGGCCACGACCCAGTCGACCGCGACCGGCTCGGGCGCGGGCAGCGGCTCGGCGCCCTGCAGGCGGGTCAGCTCCAGCAGCTCGTTGACGAGGCGGCCGAGGCGGGTGGACTCGGACTGGATCCGCTCGGCGAACCGCCGGGCGGCCGCCACGTCTTCGGCCGGGTCGGTGGTGACGCTGTCCGGGTCGGTGGCGTCGAGCAGCGCCTCGGCCAGCAGCTGCAGCGCACCGATCGGGGTCTTCAGCTCGTGGCTGACGTTGGCCACGAAGTCACGCCGCACCCGGTCGACCCGGTGCGACTCGGTCACGTCGGCGGCCTCGACGGAGACGAAGTTGCCGCCCAGCGCGACGGCCCGCAGGTGGACGCCGAGCGGCGACTGCGGCCCGCCCTCGCGCCCCCGGGGCAGGTCGAGCTCGACCTCCCGGCGCACGCCGGTGCGGCGGACCTGGCCGGCCAGGGTACGCACGATGGGGTGCGCGGCGATGGTGCCGGGCTGGGGTCCGGCGCGCAGGAGCCCCATCGCGCGGGCCGCCGGGTTGACCAGCACGGGGACGTCGTCCTGGTCGAGCACGACCACCCCGACCCGCAGCGCGTCGAGGCTCTTGCGGCCCAGCCCGGAGACCTGGCCCTGCTGCTCTTTGGCGATAGCCGGCCTCCCGTTGTCGCGGGCGGCTCCTCCGAAGCCCCCGGCAGTCGCGGCCTCGCCCCGCGGCGGTCGACCGCCGACTGGGACGAGCAGACTACGGATCCCCGCGCGGCCGCGCACGGCTAGCAGCGCGGCAGCCCCGGCCACCAGGCCGAGAACGCTGCCGACCACCCCGGCTCCGACCGCCCACTCCACGTCGCGATCGTAGGGTCATTGTTAACCCAACTGATTCGCAGAATAGGACAAACCCGGCCGCCTTCCAATAGAGTTCACCGCCCGGCCGAGCGTCGTTCACCCCGGTACGCCGGAGATCGTGAAACATCGCTAGCATCGACGCGATGCGTGACGATCTGCGGGCAGACCTCCTCGAGGTGGGCCGCCTCCTGGTGTCCATGGCCGAAGCCGTGCGCACCGCGATGGTGCATGCCACCCAGGCGCTGCTCACCGCCGACCGTGAGATCTGCGAGGCGGTCATCGCCCGCGACAACGAGGTCGATGACCTGCGCCGGCAGGTTGACCAGCAGGTGTACGACACGCTGGCCCGCCAGGCGCCGGTCGCCACCGACCTGCGGCTCGTGGTCACCGGCATCCAGATCGCCGCCGACCTGGAGCGGATGGGCGACCTCGCCGAGCACGTGGCCAAGACCGCGCTGCGGCGCTACCCCGCACCGGCCGTTCCGCCCGAGTTGCGCGAGGTGATCACCTCGATGGGCTCGGTGGCCGACCGGATGGCGGGCAAGGTGGGTCTGGTGCTCACCACGCAAAACGCGCTCCTCGGTGCCGAGTTGGAGAGCGACGACGACGCGATGGACGAGCTGCAGCGGCAGCTCTTCAACATCCTGCTGGACCGGCACTGGCCGCACGGCGCCGAGGCGGCGATCGACGGCGCACTGCTGGGCCGCTTCTACGAGCGGTACGCGGACCACGCGGTCAACGCCGGGCAGCAGGTCGTCTACCTGGTCACGGGTGAGCCGACCGAGCCGCCCGGCCTCGCGTAACCGCTAGCGCCCCTGGTTGGCGACCGCGGCGGCGGCTTCCTTGGCCGCTTCCGGGTCGAGGTAGGTGCCGCCGACCGTCACCGGGCGCAGCGTGGCGTCCAGGTCGTAGCGCAGCGGGATGCCAGTGGGGATGTTGAGCTTGGCGATCGCCTCGTCGGAGACGCCGTCGAGGTGCTTGACCAGGGCACGCAGCGAGTTGCCGTGGGCGGCGACCAGCACGGTGCGGCCGGCGAGCAGGTCCGGCACGATCGCGTCGTACCAGTACGGCAGGGCCCGCTCGAGCACGTCCTTGAGGCACTCGCTGCGCGGCATCAGCTCCGGCGGGAGCGTGGCGTAGCGCGGGTCTCCGGCCTGCGACCACTCGTCGTTGTCGTCGATCGGCGGGGGCGGCGTGTCGTACGACCGGCGCCAGAGCATGAACTGCTCCTCGCCGTACTGCTCCAGGGTCTGCTTCTTGTTCTTTCCCTGAAGGGCGCCGTAGTGGCGCTCGTTGAGCCGCCACGACCGGCGCACGGCGATCCAGTGCCGGTCGGCGGCGTTGAGCGCGAGGTCGGCTGTGCGGATGGCGCGGCGCAGCACGCTGGTGTGCACCACGTCGGGCAGCAGCTCGTGCTCGCGGAGCAGCTCGCCGCCGCGCCGCGCCTCGGCCTCGCCCTTGGCGGACAGGTCGACGTCGACCCACCCGGTGAAGAGGTTCTTCGCGTTCCACTCGCTCTCACCGTGCCGCAGCAGCACGAGTGTCCCCAGAGTCATGCCCCTCATCCTGCCACCGTGACCGCCGCCACATTGAAATCGGGATGCGTGCCGCTCGTACGCCGGACTAGCGTGTAAGGGTTGCTTAGCGCGACAGCCGTTACGGGGGAGGTATCGGGCGTGCGGAGCTGGTTACGGGAGACCGCGGGCGGGCTACCCACCACCTTCTGGTACCTCTGGACCGGCACCCTGGTAAACCGCCTCGGCTCGTTCGTCATGATCTTCATGGCGATCTACCTCACCAGCGAGCGGCACTTCACCCAGACCGAGGCCGGCCTGGTGATCGGGCTCTTCGGCGTGGGCAGCGCGATGGGCGTGACGGTCGGCGGCGTCCTGGCCGACCGCTGGGGACGCCGCCCGACGCTGCTCACCGCCCACCTCGGCGCGGCGACCATGCTGCTGGTGATGGGCTTCGCCCGCGACCGGTGGACGATCACGCTGGGCGCGCTGGTGCTCGGCTTCTTCATGGACGCGACCCGCCCCGCGTTCCAGGCGATGATGGTCGACGTCGTGCCGGAGCGCGACCGGCTGCGCGCCTTCTCGCTCAACTACTGGGCGATCAACCTCGGCTTCGCCTTCGCGGCGGTGCTCGCCGGCCTCGCCGCACAGGCCGACTTCCTGCTGCTCTTCGTGGTCGACGCGACCACCACGCTGATCACAGCCGGGATCGTCTTCGTCAAGGTGCGGGAGACGCGGCGCCCGCAGGGCTTCGCCCGCCGCCGCGACACCGGCGCGCCGGCGACCGGCCTGCACACCGTCTTCGCCGACCGCGTGTTCCTCGGCTTCCTGCTGCTCAACCTGCTCACCGCCCTGGTCTTCCTGCAGCACATCTCGATGCTGCCGATCGCGATGGGGCAGGACGGCCTGTCACCGTCGACGTTCGGCTGGATCATCGCGCTCAACGGCGTGCTCATCGTCGCCGGCCAGCTCTTCGTCCCCCGCCTGATCCACGGCCGCGACCGCTCCCGCACGCTCGCGGTCGCCTCGCTCGTCACCGGCCTGGGCTTCGGCCTGACCGCCGTGGCCGACGTCCCCTGGCTGTACGCGGTCACCGTCCTGATCTGGACCGTCGGCGAGATGCTCACCTCGCCCTCCAACGCCACCCTGATCGCCGAGCTGTCGCCGGCCGCCACCCGCGGCCGCTACCAGGGCGTCTTCTCGCTCTCCTGGTCGGCCGCCGCGTTCCTGGCGCCGACGCTGGGCGGATACGTGATGCAGCACGTCGGCAACGCCGCCCTCTGGCTCGGCGCCGCGGCCGTCGCCGCCACCGTCTCGGTTGGCCAGCTCCTCTCCGGCCCCTCCCGCGAACGCCGCGTGGCCGCCCTCACCACGGCTCCCCCATCTCCCGCGCCGCGCACCCCCGCGCCGGACGGGGCCCCACCCATGCCCGAGGAGCGCGCCCGGGTCAGGGCCTAGAAAGACCCATCGAGGATCGCGACGTCCCCGCGCGCCGTTTCTTGATCGACGCGCGAAGGCGCGGTTCGCGCGCGAAAGCGCGGTTCGCGCGCGTCCGTGGCGAAACACCGCCCCTCCAGAGCCGCTCGCATAATTGGCGGTGCGCTGTTCGTCAGCTCCGCCGGCTTGGTCGTAGGACCGGATCGAAGTAGATCTAGAACATCTAGGGCTGATATAGAGCCCTAAACGTTCTAGATCAGATCTAGGTCTACATTCACCAGCGGACATATCGGGCAAGGCTGGCATCCGATCACGTCCGTACGTCGACGTCTCTCTATCGCCGGCCGCTCGGCTCTCCGGGGGCAGCGATTCGCGACGGTCGGGACCACGGCGGACAGAGCGGTAGCTCGGATCTGTCTTTTGGATTGGATCGTCAGGGCTGGACGCGGCGCTACGCCGGCGGTGGGTCGGCCTGGTGGGCCACGCCCGCGGCGAGGAGGGCCTCGGCGTCGGGGATGGACCAGTCGGCCAGCACCGCGCGGGTGTGTTCGCCGGGGAGCGGCGGTGGCAGCGACGGCGCGGCAGCGGGCGTGGCCGAAAAGCGCGGGGCCGGCGCCGGCTGCCGGGCGCCGTGTGCCTCGACGAAGGTGCCGCGGGCTCGCAGGTGCGGGTCCTCGGGCGCCTCCGCCAGCGACAGCACCGGGGCCACGCAGGCGTCGCCGTCGGCAAACGCCTCGACCCACTCGGCACGGGTACGGGTGGCGAGGCGGGCCGCGATGAGCGTGCGGAGGCGGGGCCAGGAGGCGATGTCGAGCTGGTCCGGGGCGAGCGCCGGGTCCAGGCCGAGCCGGGCGGTGAACTCCGCGTAGAACTTGGGCTCCAGCGGACCCACCGCGAGGTGACGGCCGTCGGCGGTCTCGTACACGCCGTAGAAGGGGGCGCCGCCGTCGAGGAGGTTGGCGCCGCGCCGGTCCTGCCAGGCTCCACTGTGGAGCAGGCCGTACAGCTGGGTGGCCAGAAGCGTTGTGCCGTCTACGATCGCGGCGTCCACCACCTGTCCCTCGCCGGTGCGCTGGGCCTGCCACAGCGCGGCCAGCACCCCGGCCACGAGCAGCATCCCGCCGCCGCCGTAGTCGCCGAGCAGGTTCAGGGGTGGCACGGGTGGGCCGCCCGCCGGGCCGATCGCGTGGAGTACACCGGTGCGCGCCAGGTACGTGATGTCGTGCCCAGCGGTGCCGGCGAGCGGACCCTCCTGCCCCCAGCCGGTGACCCGGCCGTAGACGAGGCGGGGGTTGACCGCGTGGCACTCGCCCGGCCCGATGCCGAGCCGCTCGGCGACGCCCGGCCGGAAGCCCTCGACGAGCACGTCGGCGCGGGCCGCGAGCGCGCGTACCAGGGCCGCGCCCTCGGGCCGCTTGAGGTCGACGGCGATCGAGCGCTTGCCCCGGCCCTGCAGGTCGTCGCGGGGTGGGAGCGGCACCGCGGACTGACCGGGGCGGTCGACGCGGACCACGGTGGCGCCGAGGTCGGCGAAGACCATGCCGGCGAAGGGAGCGGGGCCGAGCCCGGCCATCTCGATGACGCGCAACCCAGCGAGCGGACCGGTCATGGTGTCGACTCTAGGCTGGGACGGGGTCTTCGGCCCGGCGGCGGCGGACGACACTCACCCCCGTAAGCGTCGCCCGCTCTCGCCGCCGGTCTTTAGGTGGCGCCGTCCCCCAACGGCGTTTGATTGCCACCCATCCCCCAGCACCGATCCTGGCGGGTCCCGACGACGGACCAGAGTTCCCCCGAACTGCTTTGCCAGGTGTGGCGCGTGTAGATCACGTTACGGCGCAACACTTTCTTGACACAAGGCGATTACGTTGTCTCGCCCGTCACACGTTTCGCGGCCGGTTGTCGGGAAGGTCCGGCTGCTGGCCAGCAGGGAACATGTGGGCAAAGGCGCGCAGGTTTGCCAGTGACTCCCCGCGCTTCACCCGCCACTCCCATTCGCGCCGGATCGCCGTGCCGAAGCCGATTTCGAGCATCGTGTCGAACGACTCGTCCGCGTACGTCAGGACGGATCCGAGCAGCCGGTCGAGCTCGTCCTCGTCGAGTCCGGACAGTCCCACCCGGCCGGTCAGGTAGACGTCGCCGACGGTGTCGATGGAGAAGGCCACCCCGTACATGCGGGCGTTGCGCCGCAGCAGCCAGGCCCACAGCTCCTCGCGCCGCTCGTCCGGCTGGCGCATCACGAACGCCTCGACGCGCAGCGCGTGCTCGCCCACGATGAGGTTGCAGACCGTCTTGAGCTTGTGGGTGCCGGGCAGCGTCACCGCGTACGACAGCTCGCCGGTCGCCTCGCAGGGCAGCTCCCGCTCCGCGCAGACCCGCTCGATGAGCGCGCCGACCTCGGCCCGGGATGCGCTCACGCCAGGGCCCGCAACGCCTCGGCGGCGCCACCCAGCGACGAGGTCAGCCGCTCGCGATGCTCGGTCACCGCCTCACGGTAGACCGCGAGCAGGCCGGACGCCGTGCGGGTCCAGGAGAAGTTGCGGGCGTGTCCGACCGCGCCGGCGGCCAGCTCCTCGCGCCGCCCGGGGCAGGCCAGCAGCTTGCCGAGCACGATCGCCCAATCGGCCGCGGAGTGCCCATCGACGAGTACGCCGCTCACGCCGTCGCGCACCGCGGTCACCAGGCCACCGACCGCGGCCGCCACCACCGGCGTGCCGCAGGCCTGCGCCTCCAGCGCGACGAGCCCGAACGACTCGTTGTGCGACGGCACCGCCACGAGGTCGGCCGCGCGGTAGAGCGCCGGCAGGTCCTCGCCGGTACAGGGTGCCATGAACCGGGCCGAGTCGGCGACGCCGAGCGAGTTGGCGAGGTCGATGAGCGCGGTCGGCTGGTCGAGGCCGCTCCCGCTCGGGCCGCCGCAGATCACGACCGTGACCTGCTCGGCCATCTCCGGCTCCCGGTCGCGCAGCGCGGCCAGCGCGCGGAGCAGCACGTCGGGCGCCTTGAGCGGCTGGATCCGGCCGACGAACGCGACGATGTGTCCCCGCTCGGGCAGCCCGAGGCGGCGCCGCGCGGCAGCCCGGCCACCGGGGGCGGGACGGAAGCGGTCGAGGTCGACGCCGGGCTGGACCACCGAGACGTGGGCCGGGTCGGCCCCGTACCGGCTGATGAGGTCGCGGGCCTCGACCTGGGTGTTGGCGACCAGCCGGTCGGCGACGGCGACCACCTGCTCCTCGCCGACGACCCGGGCGAGCGGCTCGGGGCGGTCGCCCGCGGCGAGCTGGGCGTTCTTGACCTTGGCGAGCGTGTGCGCGGTGTGCACCAGCGGCACGCCCCACCGCTCCTTGGCCAGCCAGCCGACCTGCCCGGAGAGCCAGTAGTGCGAGTGGATGAGGTCGTAGTAGCCCGGCGGGTGCGCGGCCTCGGCGCGCAGCACCCCGTTGGTGAACGCGCACATCTGACCCGGCAGGTCTTCCTTGGCCAGCCCTTCGAGCGGCCCCGAGATGATGTGCCGGACCGTCACCCCTGGTGACATCTCCACGCACCCCGGCAGCTCCCTCGTGGTGGCCCGGGTGAAGATCTCCACCTCGACCCCGGCGTCGGCGAGCCGGCGGGCGACCTCCACCACGTACACGTTGAGGCCGCCGGCGTCGCCGGTGCCCGGCTGGTCCAGCGGTGATGTGTGCACGGACAGGGTGGCGATGCGCCGCGGCGTCGGCCAGTGCGACACGCGTGCTCCTTCCACGACGGCGGATCTCTACGCCCGGGTCTCTACGCCCCCGGCATTGCAACCCCCGTCGCCGGACTCATCTTCCCGATCACCAGTTGAGCGCGCACCTAACGCGGCACCAGACGTGATCCACCTCTCTTCCGGGCCCGGGTTCTCATCTCCGGACCGGCCCGGGGGCGCGCGGCCGCGGGTGCCGGGGTCCGCAACCCCCCGCTCCCCCGCCCGCCATAGGGAAGAATCGCCGCATGACCTCCTCGATCGCGATCGTGACCGGTGCCTCCAGCGGGATCGGCGCCGCCACCGCCCGCCGGCTGGCCGCCGAGGGCTTCCACGTCGTCGCCGCCGCCCGCCGGGCCGAGCGGCTGGACGCGCTGGTCAAGGAGATCGCCGCGGCCGGTGGCGAGGCCACGGCCCTGACCTGCGACGTCACCTCCGACGAGTCGGTGGCGGCGCTGGCGGAGGCGGTGGGCGCGCTCGGCCGGCCGGTCACGGTCCTGGTCAACAACGCCGGCGGCGCCCGCGGCCTCGACCCGGTGGAGACCGGGTCGATCCCCGACTGGCAGTGGATGTTCGACGTGAACGTGTTGGGCACCGTCCGCGTGACGCAGGCCTTCCTGCCCGCCCTGGACGCGTCGGGCGCCGGCTCCGTCGTGGTGCTCAGCTCCACGGCCGGCCTCATCGTGTACGAGGGTGGGGGCGGCTACACCGCGGCAAAGCACGCCCAGACCGCGGTCGCCGAGACGCTGCGGCTGGAGCTCAGCGGCCGGCCGATCCGGGTCATCGAGATCGACCCGGGCATGGTGCGCACCGAGGAGTTCGGGCTGACCCGCTTCGCCGGCGACGCGCAGCGGGCCGACGCGGTGTACGCGGGCGTGGCCGAGCCGCTGGTCGCCGACGACATCGCCGACTGCGTCGCGTGGACCGTGACCCGCCCGCACTACGTCAACATCGACCGCATCGTGGTACGCCCGCTCGCCCAGGCCGCCCAGCACAAGGTGCACCGGGCGCTCTGATGGCCGCCCGGCCGCAGGGTGAGATCACCCGCGGGACCACCAACCCCAACCGCCTGCGCCGGGTGGACAACTGGATCGCGGCCACGCTGGGCGACACGCTGGGCGACGCGGCCGACCCGCTGGTGGTCGACCTCGGGTACGGCGAGAGCCCGGTGACCGCCGTCGAGCTGCGCGCCCGGCTGAGCGCCGTACGCCCGGACGTGCGCGTGGTGGGGCTGGAGATCGACCTCGCCCGGGTGGCCGCCGCCGCGCCGATGGCCGACCCGCCGGGGCTCACGTTCGCGCGCGGCGGCTTCGAGCTGGCCGGCCTGCGCCCCGCCGTCGTACGCGCGTTCAACGTGCTGCGCCAGTACGAGGAGGGGGCCGTGGCAGCCGCCTGGCAGACGATGACCGCCGCGCTCGCCCCGGGCGGAGCGGTGGTCGAGGGTACGTGCGACGAGCTGGGCCGCCTCTCCACATGGGTGCTGCTCGACGCCGCCGGCCCGCGTACGCTCACGCTCGCCGCCCGGCTCGCCACCCTGGACACGCCGGCCACACTCGCGGAACGGCTGCCCAAGGCCCTCATCCACCGAAACGTGCCGGGCGAGCCGATCCACGCGTTCGTGTCCGCGCTGGACGGGGCCTGGCGGGACGCCGCGCCGTACGCCACGTTCGGCCCGCGGCAGCGGTGGCTACGGGCCGTGTCCGCGGTACGGGCGGGCGGCTGGCCGGTACTGGACCGGCCCGCGCGCTGGCGCCTCGGCGAGGTGACGGTCGGGTGGTCCGCCGTCGCGCCGGCTACAACTCGCAGTTGACCAGGACCGGCTCGGGGTGGAGCGTGACGCCGAACCGCTCCCGCACCCCGTCCCGGATCTCCCGCGCCAGGTCGAGCAGATCGGACGTGGAGCCGCCGCCGCGGTGGGTGAGGGCGAGCGTGTGCTTCGTGGAGATGCCGACCGGGCCGGAGCCGTACCCCTTGGCGAACCCCGCTTTGTCGATGAGCCACGCCGCGCTGACCTTGACGACGCCGTCGGGGCTCGGCCACGACGGCGGCTCGCCCAGCTCGGCGGCGCGCTCACGGAGCGCCGAGTACGCCGCGGCCTCCAGCACCGGGTTGGTGAAGAAGGAGCCGACCGAACGGGTGTCCGGGTCGGCCGGGTCGAGCACCATGCCCTTGCCGGCCCGCAGCGCCAGCACCGCCGCCCGCGCGTCCGCCAGCGGCACCCGGTGGCCGACCTCCACGCCCAGCGCCCGGGCCAGCTCGGCGTAGCGCACGGGTGCCGACTCGGCCGAGCGGACCAGGCGGAAGTCGACGGAGAGCACCACCCACCGGTCGCTGTGCTTGAAGACGCTGGCCCGGTACGCGAAGCCGCACTCCTCGGGCGTCAGCACCAGCCGCTCGCCGGTGGTCCGGTCCAGGACCCGTACCGCCGTGATGGTCTCGGCGACCTCCTGGCCGTACGCCCCGACGTTCTGGATCGGGGTGGCCCCGGCCGACCCGGGGATGCCGGACAGGCACTCGATGCCCGACCAGCCCGCCTCCACGGCCTGGGCGACCACGGCGTCCCAGGGCTCGCCGGCCTCGACCGTCACGGTGACCGTCTCGGCGTCGGACCCGCGCACCGTCACGCCGGTCGAGCGGACCAGGACCACGGTGCCGGGGTAGTCGCCGTCGCCGACGACGACGTTGCTGCCACCCGCAAGGATGAACGAGTTCGCGGGACTTTGGGCCAGCTCATCCGCATTCGTGGCAATCAATACTCGCTGCGCTCGGCCGCCAAGACGCAAAGTGGTGTACGCCGAGAGCGAATCGGGCACGGACGGTTGGGCGGTGATAGGCAGTTCGGCGCTAACGTCGGGCACGTTAATCACCCTAGGCTGGACTGCACGGGGGCAACCCAAGGGCCGCCCGGCCACGTCGGGAGGGTGTCATGAGCGGGCGAAGCGAGCGAACCATCGGGCACAGTCCGGGTGGAGCCGCGGGGCCGCTCGCAGTGAAGCGAGGACGGGCATGAGCAGCAGATTGCACGGGTCGAAAGACTTCTGGATCGCGGGGCTCCGAGCCGAGGGACCGCAGTTTCGCGACGCCGTCACCCAGGCCCCTCCGGACACGCCAGTGCCCTCCTGCCCCGAGTGGACCGTCACCCACCTCGTCCACCACCTGGGCTCGATCTACCGCTGGGTGCGCGGCCACGCCACCCGCGGCGTCACCAGTCCGCCCGAGCCCCGCCACGCGCCCATTCCCGAGGGACTCCCCAGCGGGCCGGCCGCCGCGCAGTGGTGGCACGACGAGTTCACGGCGCTCGTCGACACGCTCGAGGCCCTCGACCCCGAGCTTCCCGCGTGGAACTGGGCGCCCCAGGCCAAGAAGGCCGGCTTCTGGCACCGCCGCATGGCGCACGAGACCGCCGTGCACCGGTGGGACGCGCAGATGGCGATCGGCGCCGGCGAGCCGGTCGAGGCCAAGCTCGCGGTCGACGGGGTGAGCGAGGTGCTCGACACCTGGCTGCCCGCCGGCCGCCGGCACAACCCCACCTCCCGGCAGGGCGTGGTGCACCTCGTGGCCACCGACGCGGCGCAGGAGTGGTTTCTGCGGCTGCGGGGCGAGGGCGTCGCGCTGCTCGACACCGGCACGCTCCTGGACACCGACGAGCACCCCGCCCGGGTGTACGCGGCGGGCACGGCGAGCGACCTCCTGCTGGCCCTCTACGGCCGGGTGGGCTTCGACGTCCTCGAGGTCACCGGCGACCCGACGCTGCTCGACTGCCTCCGCACGGGCTGACGCCGGTCCGCGCCCACCCGCCACTTGGCACATAATCGTAAGGACCGTGCCAGGGAGTGGTAAGGGGATGACGGTGGGCTTGCAGTTTCCAGACGGCTTCGTGTGGGGTGCGGCCACCGCGGCGTACCAGATCGAGGGGGCGGCCCACGACGACGGGCGGGGTGCCTCCATCTGGGACACCTTCTCCCGTACGCCGGGAAAGGTCTTCGCCGGCCACACCGGTGACGTGGCCTGCGACCACTACCACCGCTACCCCGACGACGTGCGGCTCATGGCCGACCTGGGGCTGCACGCCTACCGGTTCTCGATCTCGTGGCCACGGCTGCGGCCCGACGGCACCGGCCCGGTCAACCCGCGCGGCCTCGACTTCTACGACCGCCTGGTCGACGAGTTGATCGGCCGGGGCATCGACCCCATCGTCACGCTCTACCACTGGGACCTGCCGCAGACGCTGGAAGACCGGGGTGGCTGGGCCAGCCGCGACACCGCCTCCTGGTTCGCCGAGTACGCGGCGGCCGCGTACACCCGGCTGGGCGACCGGGTCTCCACCTGGACCACGCTCAACGAGCCGTGGTGCTCGGCCTACCTCGGCTACGCCGCGGGTGTCCACGCGCCCGGGCGGCGGGACCCGGCGGACGCGTTCGCCGCCGTGCACCACCTGCTGCTCGGACACGGCCTGGCCACGCGAGCGCTGCGCGCGGCGGGCGCGGAAAAGGTGGGGATCACGCTCAACCCGGCGGCGGTGCTGCCCGCCGACCCGCAGAGCGCCGCCGACGCCGAGGCGGTACGGATCGTGGACGGCCTCTCCAACCGCATCTTCCTCGACCCGATCCTGGCCGGTGGCTACCCGCCCGACGTGCTGGAGCACATGCGCCGCTTCACCGACCTGGCGTTCCTGCAGGACGGCGACGAAAAGGCCATCGCCGCGCCGATCGACCTGCTCGGCATCAACTACTACTCCCCCACGTACGTCGCGGGTCGCCCCGGCGCGCCCGGCGGCGGCCCCGCCCACCCCGGCACCGAGGGCATCCTCTTCCTGCCGCCGGCCGGCCCGCTCACCGAGATGGGCTGGCAGATCGAGCCCGCCGGCCTCACCGCGCTGCTGGAGCGGATCGGCCGCGACTACCCCGGCACCCCGCTGTACATCACGGAGAACGGCGCCGCCTTCGACGACAAGGCCGGGCCGGACGGGCAGGTGGCCGACGCCGACCGGATCTCCTACCTGGACGGCCACCTCCGTGCGGTGCACACCGCGATCGAGCGCGGCGTCGACGTGCGCGGCTACCTGGTGTGGTCGCTGATGGACAACTTCGAGTGGGCGGAGGGGTACCGCAAGCGGTTCGGCATCATCCACGTCGACTACCAGACCCAGCGGCGCACACCCAAGGACAGCGCGCTCTGGTACCGGGACGTCATCGCCCGCAACGGACTGCCGTCATGACCGAGCGCTTGCGTGAGGGCACAGCAGGCAGGAAGGCATGGCTTCCCTTCGTGAGCCGTGCGAACGAGGAGAAGCCATGACCATCGCGCGGGAACGCCCCACCCTGGAAGCGGTCGCGCGCCGTGCCGGGGTCTCCCGCGCTACGGTGTCGCGCGTCGTCAACGGCTCCACCACCGTGGCCGGGCCGATCCAGGAGGCGGTGCGGCAGGCGGTGCGCGAGCTCGGGTACGTGCCCAACCTCGCCGCCCGCAGCCTGGTCACCCAGCGCACCGACTCGATCGCGCTGATCCTGCCCGAGTCGGCGACCCGGGTCTTCTCCGACGACCAGTTCTTCCCCGGCATCGTGCGGGGCGTCAGCCAGGAGCTGGAGGCGGCCGACAAGCAGCTGGTGCTCATCATGGCGGGCTCGGCAGCCAGCTACGACCGGGTCGAGCGGTACACGACCGGCCGGCACGTCGACGGCGTCATGTTCGCCTCGATGCATGGCGTCGACCCGCTGCCCGGCACGCTCGCCCGCATCGGCATCCCGGTCGTGTGCAGCGGCCGCCCGATGGGGCGGAGCACACCCCCCGTGCCGTACGTGGACGTCGACTCGGTGGGTGGGGCGGCCAACGCGGTACGCCACCTGCTCGACGCCGGGCGGCAGCGGATCGCGACGATCGCCGGCCCGCAGGACATGGTGGCCGGCGTCGACCGGCTGGCCGGCTACCGCAGCGAGCTCAAGGGCTCGCGCCGGCGTTCGATCGTGGCCAACGGCGACTTCACCCGCGAGTCCGGCGCGGTCGCGATGCGCCAGCTCCTGGACGACGACCCGGCGCTCGACGCGGTCTTCGTGGCGTCCGACCTGATGGCACACGGCGCGCTGCGCACCCTGCGCGAAGCCGGCCGCCGGGTGCCCGACGACGTAGCGGTGGTCGGCTTCGACGACGTGGAGATCGCCCGCTACACCGACCCGCCGCTCACCACCGTGCGCCAGCCGATCATCGAGATCGGCCGCGAGATGGTGCGCCAGCTCCTGCGTATCGCCCAGGGCGAGGAGGTCGAGGAGGCGCTGATCCTCCCGACCGAGCTGGTGATCCGCCAGAGCGCCTAAGCCGCTGCGTCGCCCGCGCTGGGGGTCCGGCCTGGGCAGAACCCGGCTCGCGCGGGCTCAGGCCCGCGATCGTGGTAGCTCGCTGCACCTCCCCACGGCGGTGATCGAAGCTCCCCCCAAGTCGTTCTAACGACTTGGAGGGAGCTTCGATCACCGGAACCCCCGGGGGGTGCTCCCCCCCCCCCCCAAGGCGCTCCCCCCTCGGGGGGGGAGCTTCGATCACCGCCCATCACCCCGACTGCGAGTTTGAGATCGATCTTGGCGTTCCCGCCCGGGACCGCCCGAAACCGCGCCGTAGGCCGTTTCCTTGATCGACGCGTAGGAGCGCGGATCGCGGCGCGTCCGTGGCGAAGAGCCGCCCCCCGAGGGGCAGGTATTCGCCACGGACGGCTCAGCTACTCCTCGATCAAGGACCCGAGGCGCTCTCGGACCCCCAGAGCCTGGGAAGGACCCGGCCGCTGCGACGAGAGACCCGGCCGCTGCGCCTGAGGGGCCAGCCCTGCGACGGAGGACAAGGCGGTGGGAGAGCGCCCGCGATCCCGCAGACGAGTCTTGAGCTGCCGCGCCCATCCGTGCCGCACATCCCAACCCGACGCTAGTGCGGTGGCCCCAACGTTCACCGGGTGACCGGCGACCTTCGACCGCTGGTCACCCGGCGCCGGCGAAGCCGGCAAAGGTTAGTGGCCACCGCACTGATGACGCCCACGTCGCGGTCCGGCAGCAGGCAACGACGGCCGCGCCAGGCAGGCACCCCCGCACCCGCCCTCAAGCCCGACCGCACAGGCCGGCCGGTCGGCCGGTTGCGGCGCATGACCGAGATTGTGGCGCGGGACCACCAAGGCCCGCCCGGATCAGGGCGCTCGCGACGATGGCGCTCCACACGGGGGCACCAGCGAAGGGCGGCGTCGTTGGCCGGCCAGTGCGGATAGGCGCGGGGCCTCCACCAGGAAGGCGGCCGGCCGATGGGCTCCGGCGAGTGCCCCGTCTGTGCGTGCAGCTTGAGAGCTTCCGCGCTGTCGCTGGTGCGGTGGCCACTAACGTTCGCCGGGTGACCGGCGGCCTTCGGCCGCTGGTCACCGGCGCTGGCAAAGCCGGCAAGGGTTACCGGCCACCGCACCACGCGTGCCTCCGCGCGTCGGAAGCGGGCGCGGTGGGGCTTGTGGCCGCGGGCATGGCAGTGGAGGCCGGGTCTCGGCGAGCGCTGCGAGCCGCCGGCCGGAGCGGTGCGCGTGCGGTCCGCGGGTGAGGCGGGCCGGGGCATATCTATCGCGGCCTCAGGTCCTTGGCGGGCTGCGCGGTCGGGGCTGGCACGTCGACGGGCAGACCGAGCACCTTGCGGGCGAGAAGCGTGCCGCCCGCGACGGCGGCCGGCATGACGAGCACGGCGCCGAGCGGGATGAGGAAGCAGACGAAGACGCTCACGCCGAAGCCGAGCGCGACGGGGCGGTGGGCGGCGAGGATCCGGCGCCGGTCGGGCAGGCGGAGGCCGCGGCGGAAGAATGGCACGCCGACCAGTTCCAGCGCCAGGAACCAGCCTCCGACGAGCGCGCCGATCACCGGGACGACGGTCTGGCCGACCAGCGGCAGCAGGCCGAGGAAGAAGAGCGGGATGCCGATGGCCAGCGAGAGGGCGATCAGCCGGATCGAGTCCCACAGGCTGCGCCGCAGGGAGCGCCACCAGGGCACCTCGACCTCGCCGGGCACGCCACCGAAGCGCTCCTCGATCATCTCCGAGATCTTCTCGTAGAACGGGTCGCCGATGAGCAGCGTGACCGCGGTGAAGGTCAGCACCCCGATGAGGCCGCCGAGCCCGAGGATGCCGATCGCGGCGAGAAACTGCACCGCGTCGCGCAGCCCCTCGGACCAGTCGTCGGCGAACCAGGTGGCGAGCTCGGCGAGGTCGGAGACGAAGTAGATCAGCGTGGCGAACGCCGCGAGGAACACCAGTCCTGAGATGAGCGCCGGGATGATGCCGAGGACGACCAGGCGAGGGCTGCGGGCGTACATGCCGATGCCCCGACCGAGCAGCCCGACGCCCGCGAGGAACTCACCAACCACGCCGGGAGCGTAGAACACCCCGCCCAGTACCGCTCAGCGGCGCTATGCGGTCGGGGTGGGATCCGGGCTGGCGGACGGCGAGGTGGAGGCCGGCGGGGTGGGTTCGGCGGTCGCCTCGGGAGTCGCCGTCGGGGTGGGCGTGGGCGAGGGCTCGGCGGTAGGCGTCGCGGACGGCTCCGCCGAGGCGGGCGCGGACGGCGACGGGGTCACCGACTGGCTCGCGGCCACGGGCAGCGAGGCGGGTCCCCGGCCCGGCAGGCCACGGGCGGGCGCCGACGCGTCGGGCGCGGCGGTGCCGAAGTTGGCCGCCCCTTCGGGCCGCAGGGCCGGCGGGGGTGCACCGGCGGCGAGGCGCCACCCCGCCAAGATGGCGATCGGCAGCCCAAGTACCACGATTGCCGCAAAAACCACCTTCGGCGTCTTGTCCACGCCTTTTCACCGCGCAAACGGCAAAAAGGTTACGCCATGAGCCGGATCCTCACCCGCCGGTTGGCTTTGCCCTTGCTCTCGACCTTGACGACCTGGACCTTGCCGATCTGCGCCGTCGCGGCCACGTGGGTGCCGCCGTCAGCCTGTACGTCCAGGCCGGTGATGTCGACGATGCGGACCTCTTGCTCGTCCGGCGGGATCAGGTTGGTCTGGGTGCGCACGATGTCCGGGATGGCGAGCGCCTCCGCGCGGGGCAGCACCCGCACCTCGATCGCACGGTCGGCCACGACCTCGGCGTTTACGAGGTCTTCCAGCGACGCCTTGAAGTCGGGCGGGACCTGCGGGAGGTTGAAGTCCATGCGGGCCTCGCCGGGCTCCATGTTGCCGCCGGTCACCAGCGCCCCGAAGTCGCGGAAGACCACGCCGCACAGCACGTGCAGGCCGCTGTGGGTGCGCATCAGCAGGCTGCGCCGCTCGTCTTCCAGCGCGCCGGTGACCGCAGTGCCGGGCGGCGGCAGCGGGTCGCCCTCGGCGGGCAGGAGGTAGAGGTCGTCGCCCTTGCGGGTGCCGACGATGCGGGTCTGCACGCCCTGCCAGAGCAGCACCCCGTGGTCCGGCGGCTGCCCGCCACCGCCCGGGTAGAAGGCCGAGCGGTCCAGCACGATGCCCTGCTCGGGGTCGGCGGCCAGCACCGTGCACTCCCACTCGCGCAGGGTCGGGTCGGCCAGGTCGAGCCGCTGCGTGCGGCCGTGATGCGTGACGCCCATGATGCGGTCCCTCTTCGATACAGACCCTAGTCGTTCAGGAACGTTGATATCCGGTCGCGCAGGTCGGCCCGCTCGGTCCAGAGGATGCCGGGCCGGTCGTAGAGGTGCAGCTCGGCACGGGGCAGCGCGGCGGCCAGCTGCTCGGCGACGGCGGCCGGATGGAGGTCGTCACCGCCGCTGCCGATGACCAGCGCGCGGGCGGTCACCGCGCCGAGGTCGGCCCGGTCGGCGACCGCGGCCTGGTCGGCCAGGCCGGCCAGCTCCGGCGCCAGGCCGTCGCGCATCAGCTGGTCGATGCGCTGCCGCAGGTAGGCCCAGCCGGCGGGGGTGTTGCGCACGGCCGGCGGCGTCTCGGCCGAGACCGCGTCGGCCACAGTGGACACATCGCCCGACTGCACCGCCTCCACCAGCGCCGTCAGCCGCTCGCGCGCCGCTGTGGTCCGGGGCTCGTCGAGTACGGCCGGGAGGAAGAACACGACCCGCTCGAAGCGCTCCGGGCTCTGCGCCAGCAGGTGACACAGCGCGCCGGCGCCGAGGCTGGCTCCCACCGCACGGGTCGCGCCGGAGAGGTCGGCGATCGCCCGCAGGTCGCGCGCCAGGTCGCCGTACGTCAGTGGGGCGCTCGGCGGATCTGACCGCCCGTGGCCACGAAACTGGAAGAAGACCTTGCGCCCGTTGACCGCGCTGCCGAGCGGCCGGGTGGCCCCGATGCCGGTGGCGAACCCGTGCGCGAAGACGGTCGCCGGGTCGCCCGAGCCCGATACGAGCCGCTCCAGCCGTACGCCGTGCGGGGTGGTGACCAGCTCGGTCGCCGGCTCGGGCAGGGCGGGGCGGCCGGTGCGCGGCGCCGAGGGCCCCGGACCGTACGTCCGCGGGCCACCGTCGGGCGGCGGCGGCCAGCGGAAGTCTCTCACCAGAAGCCCTTACCGTCCGTCAGGTCACGCAGGCCGACACGTACGTCGAGCAGGTAGACGGAGGCGGCGGCGATGCCGATCAGGCCGAAGATGTTGACCGCGCTGAAGAAGAAGAGTGTCAGCAGGAGGGACACGCCGAGGATGGCCAGCCAGGCACCCTTCGGGATCGTGCCGATCGCCGGGAACGCGTCGGACCGCTGGGTGAGGCAGTGCACGAGCGCCACGCCCTCGATCACCAGGGCGAAGATGAGCAGCGCCATGTCGATGACGTACCGAACGTCGAGGTAGAACAGCGGCGCGGTGATGGCCATGAGTCAAAGCTTAGCCGCGGGCGCCGGCCGGGCCATGCCCTGCCGGCGCCCGTCGAACGTTGCGCTGAGTTACTTCGCGACCGGGCGGGTGCGCTTGGTGGCCTTGGCCGCCTTGGCGGCCGGCTTCTCCTCGGTCTCGTCCGCGGGCTCGCTGGCCGGAGCGGCGGTCACCTCGGCCGGCGGCTCGGTCGCCTCGATGTCGGAGTTGACCGCGTCGGCGGTGCGGACCACGCCGGTGCCGACCACGCGCTCGCCGTGCGCGACGAGCTGGTCGTAGAGCGCGATCGCGCGCTCCTGGGCGGCGTGCGCACCGGCCGCGAGGGCGGCGACGTTGCGGCGGGCGACCGCGCGCAGGCGGTCGGCGTCGAAGTCGGTCGTCGCGGCCCGGTCACGCAGGCTGGTCGCGGTGGTGTTGGCGGCCCGGAGCGTGGCGACCGCCCGGGCGCGCAGGTCGACGCTGCCGGCGGCGGCCTTGCCACTCAGCTCGTTGACCACGGCCGGCAGCTTGCGCAGCTGCTGGTACGCCAGGTCACCGGCGCCGGCGGCGGCGTAGAGCGGCCCGGGGATGCGGGTCTGCTTGGTCTGCTCGGTCATTGGTTCTCCTCCTTGGCCGCGGTTGCGACCGTCTTCTTGACCGCTTTCTTCACGGTCTTCTTCGCGGGCTCGGGGGTGGCGGTCTGCGCGGGCGGGGCGATCGGCGAGTCGGAGCCGGACTCGGGGGTGGCGGTCGGCGAATCCGCCGCGTCCGGCCCGGACTCGTCGGCGGTGCGAGCGTTCTCCCGGCGGAACGTCTCGTAGATCTGGCTCAGCGACTGCTTCTGCGACAGCGTGAGGTCCGGGTCCGCCGCGATCGCGGCGAGCACGCCCTGCCCCTCCTTGGCGTCCAGCGCGTCGAGCAGCCCGGCCCGCAGGTACATCACCGGGGTGGAGACGCGCAGGGCGCTGGCCAACTGCTGGAGCACCTCGGCGCTCGGCTTGCGCAGGCCGCGCTCGACCTGGCTCAGGTAAGGGTTGCTGACCCCGGCCTGGTCGGCGAGCTGCCGCAGCGAAATCTTGGCATTGCGCCGCAGGTCACGGATGAACCCGCCGATGTCGCGGGGCAGATCCTTCGGAGTGGCCATGCACCCGACCGTACGCCCGCCGCGCTTGCTTTTGCAAGCAAACTGCTAACTGTGGGCTAACTCACCGGGGCGCGGAGTCGTTCAGTAGACGAGCGCCTGGGCCCCCTCGGCCAGCGCCTCCTCGACGAAGACCGCGGCGCCGGCGATCCGCACGCCGTCCAGCACGTCCTCTTCGGTGATCTCGCGCCGGGCGGCGCACTGGGAGCAGAGCGTCACCCGGCCGCCGGCGAGCACGGTGTCGAGCAGGTCCGGCAGCGGCGCCGAATACGGCAGTGTGAACTCCGCCGCCCGCAGGGGCAGCGCGAACCACGCCGACTCGCCGGTCAGCCAGAGCGAGACATCGACCCCGGCCGCCACCGCCGTGGCCGCCACCGTAAAGGCCTGCGCGCACCGCTCGGGCGAATCCGTCCCCGCGGTTACTTTCACGACCAGAGAACGAGCCATGCCGATCAGCATAGGCAGTGCTGGTCATAAGATGGCCCAGTCATGGTTACCGAGATCGGGTTCGTCAGCCTGCTGGTCGCGGGCTTGGGGCTGCTCGCCGGTGGCCTCGTCTACCTGGCCGTGCGCATCTCAAGAGGACGCTGGTGACTGACAACCCGCTCGGACCCCCGCCCTGGCTCAACGCGCCACCGGTCGACCCGTACCCGTTCGAGGACACCCACGACCTGCGCACCGGGCCCGATCTGCATCCCGCGCTGCTGGCCCTCCTGCCGTACGTCGGCGAGTGGCGCGGGCGCGGCAAGGGCGGCTTCCCGACGATCGAAGACTTCGACTACGCGCAGGAGATCCGGATCAGCCACGACGGGCGGCCGTTCCTGCACTACGCGGCGCGGGCCTGGATCCTCGACGAGCAGAGCAAGCCGGTGCGCCCGGCGATGCGCGAGGTCGGCTGGCTGCGGCCGGTGCTCGAAGACGGCCGCGCGACCGACGAGGTCGAGGCGCTGATCACCAACCCCACCGGGATCATGGAGCTCTACCTGGGCCGGGTCAACGGCACCCAGCTCGAGATGGCGACCGACGCGGTGCTGCGCACCTCCACGGCCAAGGAGGTCACCGCCGGCCACCGGCTCTACGGCATCGTCGAGGGCGCGCTGCTGTACGCCCAGGACATGGCCGCCGTCGGCCACGGCCTCTCCCCGCACCTGTCCGCCCGGCTCATCCGGGTGGGTGGCTGACCAGCGAGCGCAGCAGCTCGGTGTGCGGCGACGGGAGCATCTCGATCCCGTCCAGCACCCGGATCTCGGCCAGCCCGCGCACCGACGACGCCAGCCAGACGCCGGACATCGCGTGCAGGTCGGCGAGGCTGATCACGCGCTGCTCGGCCCGCCAGCCCAGCGATGGCGCCTGAGCCAGCAGCCAGGCCGCGGTCACGCCAGGCAGCACCCCGGCCGAGGGCGGCACGGTGCAGAGGACGTCGCGGTCCAGCCAGACCAGGCTGGCCGTCGGCCCCTCCAGCGCGTACCCGTCGGGGGAGATCCACAGCGCGTCGTCCACCCCGCTCGCGGCGGCCTGGCGGCGCGCGATGATGCTCGGGCCGTACGAGAGGGACTTGAACGGCAGCCCGGACGACGCCGGCAGGGTCCGCACCCGGAGCGAGAGCGTCCGGGGCGGCACCGGGCTGATCGTGCAGAACGCCGTCATCGGCGTACAGACCAGCCGCAGCGCGCCCTCGACCTCGGCCGGCCACTCGGCGCAGGCCGAGAGCACGAACTCGGCCAGGCTCGTGGGCACCGCCAGCCCGAGCGCCGGCGCGGAGGCGGTGAGGCGCGCCAGGTGCTCGTCGAGCAACCAGGGGCGCCCGCCGCGAACGAGCATCGTCTCGAAGAGCCCTTCGCCGAGGACTCCTGGATCATCCGCACGCATGACCGGCGAGCCGGAGGGGACGACCCCCCGGCCGAGCACGGCGACGACCGAAGCCTGCACCGCACTATTATCGTGCGGTGTCGGAAACGTCCCTCCCGGAGATCCTGCGGGCCCGTGGACTGCGGCTGACCGCCCAGCGACAACTGGTGTTGGAGGCCGTCCACGAGCTGGGCCATGCCACCCCCGAGCAGCTGCACACCGCCGTGCGCGAGGTGGCCGCCGGCGTGAACATCACCACGATCTACCGCACCTTGGAACTACTCGAGGACCTCGGGTTGGTTACCCATACGCACCTGTCGCACGGGTCGCCGACGTACCACCCGGTGGGCGAGGACCAGCACGCCCACCTCGTGTGCCGGGACTGCGGTGCGGTGAGCGAGATCGAGCCCGAGGTGCTCGCGCCGCTGGCCGGCGAGCTGGCCAAGGAGCGCGGGTTCCGGCTGGACATCGGTCACGTGGCGCTATTTGGCACCTGCGGGGATTGTGGGGAGACGAAATGATCGACACTGCCGGGGCGGTCGCCGTCGAGGCGCTGGAGCCGGAGTCGCGGGACGCCGGCGTGGCGGCGCACTACGGCGACCCGATGCGCGAGCAGCGTACGCTCGCCACCGACGTCGGGCTGGTCGACCGCTCGCACCGGGGCGTCGTCGCCGTACCCGGGCCGGAGCGGGCCAGCTGGCTGCACAGCATCACCACCCAGCACCTCGCCGACCTCCGCGCCGGACAGGGCACCGAGCTGCTCGTCCTCTCCCCGCACGGCCACGTCGAGCACCACGCCCAGGTCGCCGAGGACGGCACCACCACCTGGCTCGACACCGAGCCGGGCGCGGCCGGCGAGCTGCTCACGTTCCTGGACCGGATGCGCTTCCTCACCCGGGTCGAGCCGCGCGACGCCACCGCCGAGCTCGCGGTGCTGACGCTGGTCGGGCCGCGCGCCGCCGAGGTCGTCCCCGACCTCAAGGAGCCCGAGGTCCGCGCGGTGCCGGGCCCGAAGTTCAGCGCCGGCTCCGTGCCGGCCACACCCACCACGGTGTACGACGTTCGTGAGCTGCCCGAGGGCGGGTTCGCCCGCCGCGGCCGCCTCGGCATCGACCTGCTGGTACCGCGCGACTCCGTCGGCGATGTGGTCGAGCGGCTCGGCGTGCCCCTCGCCGGCCTGTGGGCGTACGAGGCGATGCGCGTCGCCGCCCGGGTGCCGCGGCTCGGCCTGGAGACCGACCACCGCACGATCCCGGCCGAGATCGACCTGCTCGCGCCGGCGGTCCACCTCGACAAGGGCTGCTACCGGGGGCAGGAGACCGTCGCCCGGGTGCACAACCTGGGGCGGCCGCCGCGCCGGCTCGTACTCCTGCATCTGGATGGCGTGGCCACCGACCAGCCGCCGGCGCCGGGCACGGCCGTGACCAACGAGGAGGGGCGCGCGGTCGGCTTCGTCGGCACCGCGCTGCGCCACTTCGAGCTCGGCATGATCGCCCTCGCCGTGTTGAAGCGAAACGTGCCCGACGACGCGGTCCTGCGGATCGGCGAATCGGTCGCCGCGATCGACCTAGAGTGAGCGGATGACGGGAACGTTGATCACGGTCGCGCCCACCGGCGCGGAGTCGTCCAAGGCGGATGTACCGGCGCTGCCGGTGACGCTGGAAGAGCTGGTCGTCACGGCTAAAGAGTGCGAGGCACTCGGCGCGAGCGTGATCCACGTGCACATCCGCGACGACGAGGCGCGCCCGACGCTCGACCTGGGGCGGCTGCGGGCCACCGTGGCGGCGCTGCGCGACACCTCCGACCTGATCGTGCAGCTGTCGTCGGGTGGCGCCGTGACCGATCCCGAGGCCGACCGGCTCGCCGTGCTCGACGCCGACCCGGACATGGCCTCGTGCACGATGGGCACCGTCAACTTCGGCGACGACGTCTTCATGAACCGCTGGGAGTTCGTCGTCGAGCTGCACACGCGGATGCGCGATCGGGGCATCGTGCCGGAGTACGAGATCTTCGACCTCGGCCACCTCACCGCACTCCAGCGCCTGCTCGACAAGCACGGCCTGCCGGCCGGCGGCCACGTGCACGTCGACCTGGTGATGGGTGTGCCCGGCGGGATGCCCGGCACCACCGAGGCGCTGGTCGCCTGCCGCCAGGCGATGCGCGACCTGCCGGAGGGCACGACGTTTTCGGCCACCGGCATCGGGCGTTCGACGGTCCCGGTCATGCTCGCCTCGCTCTCGACCGGCGGCCACCTGCGAGTCGGGATGGAAGACACGATCACGTACGCGAAGGGCCGCCCGGTCGAGTCCAACATGCAGCTCGTGGCCCGCGCCGTCGGCTTCGCCCAGCTCGCCCAGCGCCCGCCGCTCACCCCCGCGCAGGCCCGCGCCCTGCTCGGCGTACCGGGGCGGGCATGACCGGCGGCGGGGTGCCGCTCGCCGAGGTCGTTCGATCGGGGTTCGTGGAGGGCCTGCACCGCGGCTCGGTGGTGGTGCTCGACGCGGGCGGGGCGGTGCTCGACTCGGCCGGTGACGTAAAGTCGCCGATCTTCCCGCGCTCCGCCAGCAAGCCGCTGCAGGCCATCGGCATGCTCCGCTCCGGGCTGCGCCTGGTCGACCCGGCCGACCTCGCGCTGGTCTGCGCCAGCCACTTCGGCGAGGACTTTCACGTGGCCCGGGTACGCGCCCTGCTGCGCAGCGCCGGGCTCGACGAGAGCGCGCTGCGCTGCCCGCCCGACCTGCCGCTGCACCAGCCGACCGCCGAGGCGGTGCTGCGGGCCGGGGGTGGGCGCTCGCGGGTGCAGATGAACTGCTCCGGCAAGCACACCGGCATGCTCCTGACCTGCGTGGCGTCCGGATGGTCGCTGGAGGAGTACTGGCTGCCCGAGCACCCGCTGCAGATCCGGATACGGGCGACGGTCGAGCAACTCACCGGCGAGCCGGCCGCGGCGGTGGGTGTGGACGGGTGCGGCGCGCCGGTGCTCTCGGCGTCGCTGGCCGGGCTCGCCTCCGCCTACCTGCGACTGGTGTCGGGCGGGCAGGGCTCGATCGAGCGGACGGTCGCCGACGCGATGCGGGCCAACCCGGAGGTGGTCGCCGGTACGGGCGCCGAGGACACCCGGATCATGCGGGCCGTACCGGGCCTGCTGTCGAAGGGCGGCGCCGAAGGCGTGCTGGCCGTGGCGATCCCGGACGTTGGCGCGGTGGCCATGAAGATCGAGGACGGTGCGCCGCGCCCGCGCCTGCCCGTGCTGCTCTCGGCCCTGCGCCGGCTCGGCGTCGACGCACCCGCCGGCGTGGCCGAGGTGCCGGTCCTGGGCGGCGGCGAGCCGGTCGGCGCGATCCGCCCGGTCTGGTGAGGGGCCTGCCCGGCGCGGCGCCTGCTCCGGGCCGGGCGAAGGTCGATGCTCGCGGCTTCGCGTTCGCCCCGCGTGCTCAGCAGGGCGTGGTGAGCCGGGCGTCGAGGGTGCCGTCCTTGTCGGCGTCGACCGCGACCATGGCCTCGTCGCCGCGATAGGCGTACCGCTCGACGGTGTCGACCAGGGGTGGGCCGGCCTGCGCGCTGCCGAAGACCGGCACCAGCACGTCGCCGAGCGGCTTGCCGGAGCCGGAGCGGGACCCGGACGCGGCGACCGTACGGACCGTGCCGCCGGACGGGCAGGGTGCCTCGGCCACCGCGACGCCGTCGAGCGTGCCGCCGAGGGCCACCAGCATGCGGTCGGCGATCCGGCGGTCCTCGTCGCCGGGGGCCGGCAACTCCACGCCGAGCGGGGCGGGCGGGCGGCAGCCGGTGCCGACGGTGAGGATCACGACGCCGGGCGCGGTGACCCCGCCGCGCACCGAGACGAACTCGCCCGCGTCCGCGCGCAGCGTGTCGTGCTCCTGGCCGTGGCGGACGCCGGCCTGGTACGAGCGGGGCAGCCGGTCGGCGATCCGGTCGAGCAGGACCGGCGCGTCGGTCTGGCTCGTGTAGGCGGTGACGTCGCGCTCCAGCGTCTCGCCCGAGCGCATCGGGGTGATGCGGCAGCCGCCCGTCACCTCGTACCCGGAGATGGAGAGCACCGCGTCGGAGCCGGCGGCGACGGCCAACTCGCCCACCGCGCGGTCGACCCGCGGCCTGGCCTCGCCGATGGTGCGCTGGTCGCGGACGGTCGGCGGGTCGTTTCGGACCGACACGTACGCCAGGACGCCGAGCAGCACCGCCCAGGCCACGGCGACCGCCACCAGCCATCGACCGCGGCGGCTGGGCGGGGTGCGCGGGGGCGCGGCGACGGGTCCGGTCACCCGGTCATGGTGCCAGGCGGCGGCCAGCCCATGGCCCGCGACCCTGGGTCTGCCTCCTGGGCCTGTCTCCTGGGGCTTCGGCGGGCTGCGCGGGCCCGGGCGCGGAGCCCTGGTGGCTTTCAGACGGGGGTCAGCCGGTAGCCGACGCCGCGTACCGTCTCGACCGACGGGCCGTCCGGCGCGGCGCGCAGCTTGCGGCGCAACCGCTTCACCGCGGAGTGGAGGATCGAGGTGTCGCCCAGGTAGGCGCCGCCCCACACCGTGTCGAACAGCCGCTCGTACGTCCACACGGCCAGGGGCGGGCTTGCCAGGCGAGCCAGCAGCTCACGCTCGAGCCGGGTCAGCGCCAGCGGCTTTTCCCGCCAGGTGACCAGGTGGCCGGCGGTGTCGACGACAAGCTCGCCGAAGCGCACCGGACCGTTGGCCGGCACGGCCACCGGCGCGGCGACCACCGCGGGAAAGAGCATCGCCCGCAGCTCGGACAGGTCGGCGCAGAGCACCACCGCTCCGCAGTCATCCAGCCGCCGCACCACCCGCTCCCGCACCGCCACGTCTGACGACACGCAGACGACAAACGGCACCTCTCCGCTGACCACCGCATCCCTCCCCAGGCCCACAGTGTCGCGTGAAGCACAGCCAACGCCCCGAAATTGACGAAGTCAACTGGATGTCGCCGAAACGTCGCAAACGCGGAAAGGCCGCCGGAGCGGACTCCGGCGGCCTTTCGTCGAGACGCGGTCAGGCGACGGTGACGCCGACCTGGTTGATGCCCTGGCTGGCGGTCACGGTGGCGTCGCCGTTGCCGTGGCGGGACAGGGCGCGCAGCGTCCAGGTGCCGGGCGCCGCGAAGAAGCGGAACAGGCCCTCCGGGGAGGTGACGACCTCGGCGGTGAACTCGCCGGTCGAGTCGAGCAGCCGCACGTACGCCCCGGCCACCGCCTCGCCCGAGTCGGCCACGACGGTACCCGTGATCACGGTCTCCTTCTCCAGGTCGACGCTGGCCGGGATGGGAGCCGACTGGTCCGGCGCGGCGCAGCCCGCAGCGGTGTTGGCGGAGGTCACGGCAGTCATGGTCACGCCTTCCCCGGCTCGTCGCCGAGCACCACCGGCACGCCGACCAGCGAGCCGTACTCGGTCCACGAACCGTCGTAGTTCTTGACGTCCTGGTGTCCGAGCAGCTCCTTCAGCACGAACCAGGTGTGCGAGGAGCGCTCGCCGATCCGGCAGTACGCGATCGTGGCCTTGCTGTCGTCGAGCCCGGCGTCGCCGTAGATCTGGCGCAGGTCGTCGTCGGACTTGAAGGTGCCGTCCTCGTTGGCCGCCTTGCTCCACGGCACGTTGACCGCGGTGGGGATGTGGCCGGCCCGCTGCGCCTGCTCCTGCGGCAGGTGGGCGGGGGCGAGGAGGCGGCCGGCGAACTCGTCGGGCGAGCGGACGTCGACCAGGTTCTTGGTGCCGATCGCGGCGACAGCCTCGTCGCGGAACGCGCGGATGGTCAGGTCGGGCTCCTGCGCCACGTACTGGGTGGCGGGGCGGGTCACCGGGTCCTTGGTGAGCGTACGGGCGTCGAGCTCCCACTTCTTGCGGCCGCCGTCGAGCAGCTTGACGTCGCGGTGGCCGTAGAGCTTGAAGTACCAGTACGCGTAGGCGGCGAACCAGTTGTTGTTGCCGCCGTACAGGATCACGGTGTCGTCGTTGCCGATGCCACGCTCGGACAGGAGCGCCTCGAACTGCTGCTTGTTGACGAAGTCCCGGCGCACCGGGTCCTGCAGGTCGGTCTTCCAGTCGAGCTTGATGGCGCCCGGGATGTGGCCCGCGTCATACGCCGTGGTGTCTTCGTCGACCTCCACGAAGACGACGCCCGGGGCGTCCAGGTTCTTTTCGGCCCAGTCGGCTGATACGAGTGCAGTGTCGCGACTCATCGAATGAACTCCTTGTGAGGATTGATTCGAGGTCGGCGCGCAGGCGCTCAAGACTTTCGCCGTAGCGCGCGACCCATGGGTTTGGACGGATCACGGGTACGTGCGACGGCGCCACTGCCGGGCGTAATGGATCAGAGGGTACGCAAAACCGGCCCCGCCGTCAGATGACGGGGCGACACAGGCACGTGGCCACGCGGCACAGGTCGACCGCGCGCCGTTTGGTGAGGAGCGTCCCCATGAGCAGGCAGCTTACCAGCCGTTCTTCTGATCGTGACAGGGCCGACTCACCATCCGGGACGGAACGGCTACCACTGGTTGAGCGCGACGTCGAGGGCCTGCGCATCCACGGCGAGCCCGTCCGGCCGCGCCTGGACACCGCGAACGTCCAGCTTGAACGGAAGCTCGGGCAGCGCGATGCTGATCGAGATCTGCCGGGCGAACTGGTTGACGAGCGCCTGGACGCCGGGCAGCTGGGACACCCCTTCGGCCTGCAGGTCGCGGACGCGGATCTGCACCCTCCCGTTGGCGATGCTGAGGTCGGCCGTGCCGCTGAGGTCGACCCGCTGGCCCGCCACGTCGAGTTGGGCGTCGACGACGAGCTTGCCGTCGCGCTCGGAGAGGCGCAGGCCGGGCTGGTCCATCAGGTCGACGACGCTCGCGTACGAGATGGTGGCCGTGCCGTCGAGGGTCTGCGCCACGACCTCGCCCTGGCCGCTGCGGAGCGTGTCGAGCGGCGCGGAGACGTCGCGGGCGTCCACGTCGAGCCGGGGCACGCGCACGCCGTCGCCCTCGACGTTGCCCTCCAGGTCGCGGAGGCTGATCTTGATCGACTGGTACTCGCCGGAGAGGACCTGGGTCAGAAACGGGAAGCCGCCTACGGAGACCTCCGGCGGGGAGGACTTGATGTCCTGCGCGACGAGCTCCTTGGCGATCTCGTCGCTGATCGTGCGCTCGGCCACGCTCGCGGCCACCCGGTCGGCGACGACGAGGAGCCCGCCGAGGATCACCAGCAGGACGATGAAGACGATCAGGAGCCGCCGCCCCCAACGGCGCCGGCGGCGCGGGGGTGCCGCTTCATATTCATGCGTGTACGTCGTCACGGCGGCCCTTATACCCCGCTCTCCAGCTCGCGAGTCGTCGTTCAGGTCAGGAACAGGACGCACATGGTGTAAGCGGCCGGTGCGGCGAGCGCGAACCCGCCGAGCGGCCCCTGCATGTGCCGGGCGATCCACAGGGTCGGCGGCTCGCCGGCCATCTGGCGCCCGGCCTCGGCATAGCCCACGGCGAGGTCGGCGAGCGCGCCCAGGCCGGCCGCGACCAGGCCGGCGATGGCGGCGCTGGTGGGCGTGAAGCCGACCACGTAGCTGCCGATGACCGCCGCGGTGAGCGTGCCGCCCATCGCCCCGAAGACCACGCCCGCGGCGCCGCGGGGCACCTGCGGCGCGAGCCGCGGCCAGGCGAGCACCGCGTCGGTCAGCCGGGCCACGATCAGGGATACGCCGGTGGCGGTAAGGCAGACGAAGATCGTCTGGGTGCCGAGCGGCTCGCGGCCGAGCACGATCAGCGACGCGAACGACACCACGCCGACCACGATGAGCAGCGTCGAGCCGAGCGAGTCCTTGGCCCGGGCGCGGTCCGGTGGGCGGATCAGCTGGCTCAGCACGGCGACCGCGAAGGCGCCGACCGACACGTACAGCAGGGGGACGATCGTCGCGCTCCGCGGCCAGACCGCGGTCACGTCGGCGAGCAGCGCCGCGGCCACGCAGACACCGGCCACGGCCGCCAGCGCGGGCGGCCGGACGGCCATCGTCCAGGCGAGGACGAAGAGGAGCTGCACCCCGAAGATCACTATCGCGTACGGAATCCGTGCGCTCCCCGGGCCGGCCGTCTGCGCGCCGAAGACCAGCCCGATCGCGAGCAGCGCCGCGAAGCCGGCGATGGCGATCGAGAGCACGGGGCGGACCGGGACGACCTCGACCTCTTCGAGCTCGTCCTCGTCGTCGGCCGTGGCGGCGGCGCGCGGGGCGGTCTCGGAAGCGGACGGGAACACGCCACCGATACTAGGCCGCCCCGCCACCCCGCCCGGAGAGTGGAACTCGATCGAAATCGTCGATTTTATGGTCGATGACACAGATGAACGGGTGGGCACGGGAGCGTTTCCGACTGACCATCGGTTAAGCTCTTCCGAAGTCAACAGCACCCGCCCGTCAGCGACGCCGGGACCGACGCAGAGTCACAACGGTAAGCCGGTCATCCGGATTGCCGCCGGTCACCGCGCGGCCCAAGCGCCGCGAGGACGGAGGTCAGAGTGGAAATCCTGTTGCTGGTGACAGCCCGCGCCGGTGAGCCGTCCGCGGTGCTCCCCGCGCTCGACCTGCTCCCGCACTCGGTGCGCACCGCCCCCCGCGACGTGCGCACGCTCGTCTCCGGCCCGAGCCCCGACGCGGTCATGGTCGATGCCCGCTCGGAGCTGGCCGAGGCCCGCGCCACCTGCCGCATGCTCCACGCCACCGGGCTGGGCGTGCCGCTGGTCGCGGTGGTCACCGAGGCCGGCCTGATCGCGCTCAACGCCGACTGGGGCGTCGACGACGTGATCCTGGCCAGCGCCGGTCCCGCCGAGGTCGAGGCCCGCCTCCGCCTCGCGGTCGGCCGGCTCACCAACGCCACCTCCGGCGCCGGCGGCCTGATCCGGGCCGGCGAGCTGAGCATCGACCCGGACACCTACGCGGCCAAGCTCAAGGGCCGCCCGCTCGACCTGACCTACAAGGAGTTCGAGCTGCTGAAGTTCCTGGCCCAGCACCCCGGCCGGGTGTTCACCCGCGACCAGCTGCTGCGCGAGGTCTGGGGCTACGACTACTTCGGCGGCACCCGCACGGTCGACGTGCACGTCCGGCGCCTGCGGGCCAAGCTCGGCTCGGAGTACGAGTCGATGATCGGCACCGTCCGCCAGGTCGGTTACAAGTTCGTGGTGCCGCCGAGCCGCCCGCTGCCCGACAGCGAGCCGGCCCCGCTGCCCGTCTGATCCGCTAGCTGCCCCGAAGCGCCATCCGGCTGAGGCTGGGTGGCGCTTCGTCTTGTGCGCGGTACTTGGGTGATTTTGACCTTAAGGGTCTTACGTGAGTTTTATCCTCAGGCCGTGCCTGTTATCCAGGAGGCAAACGAGACCGCCGAGGCCGGCGAGCGCACCGGTGCCGCACTGTCCAACGTGCGTACCGTGGTCATCGTCGCCGGTGTGATCGCCGCGATCGTGGCCAGCGCCTACCTGATCGGGCACCGCCTGGGCAGCGACACCGCAAAGCCGCGGGCCGAGCCGACCGCCGAGCCGGCCGCCGGAGCGCCGCAGCACGTGGCGGCCGCGCCCCGACCGCCGGACGCGCCGCCACCGCCTCCGATGGCCGTACAGCCGTTCACCGGCCCGGGCCGCCCGCCCCTGCCCGCCGAGCGGGGTGGACCGTTCGGCAGCCGCCTCACCACGGGTACGCCCGAGGTGGCGCTCACCTTCGACGACGGCCCCGACCCCTCGCAGACCCCGCAGGCGCTCGCGCTGCTGCGGCGGTACGGCGTGAAGGCGACGTTCTGCCTGGTCGGCGTCAACGTGAAGGCGTTCCCCGCGCTGGTACGGCGGATCGTCGGCGAGGGGCACACGCTCTGCAACCACTCCTGGGAGCACGACGTGGGGCTGGGCGCGCGCTCCCGGGCCAGCATCCGGGCCGACCTCGTACGCACGAACGACGCGATCCGCAAGGCCGCCCCGGGCGCCCGGGTGTCGTACTACCGGCAGCCGGGCGGCGCGTGGACCGCGTCCGTGGTGGCGGTCTCCCGCGAGCTCGGCATGACGCCGCTGCACTGGACCGTGGACCCGCAGGACTGGCGCAAGCCCGGCGCGGGGAGCATCGCCAGCACGGTCAACTCCGGCACCACCCGCGGCGCGATCATCCTGCTGCACGACGCCGGCGGCGACCGTCGCGGCACGCTCGCGGCGCTCCGCTCGATCCTGCCCAACCTGGGTCGCCGCTTCCAGCTCTGCGCGCTCCCGCCCGGCATCGACCCGCCCCGCATGCACGGCCGCGAGTGGCCACTCAAGCCAGGGCAGATCTGATCCAGATATACGGTGAGCTGGTGACCTCCGTTCATCCCGTCGCCGCACGGACCGATCAACTGACGGGGGAAGAGGTACGGGAGGTGCTCGCCCTCGCCCAGGCGGCCGGCGACACCGACGGGGCGTACCCCCTCTCCGAGCACGTAGTGCTCCACCTTCGCCACGGCGGTGACGCTCCGGCCGTACACCTGCTGGCGCGGGACCACGACGGCGCGCTCGCCGGCTATGCCCACCTGGACACCACCGACGAGGTCGAGGGTGCGGCCGCTGAGCTGGTGGTGCATCCGCTGCACCGCCGCCACGGGCTCGGGCGGGCCCTTGTGCGGGCGGCGATGGACGTGACCGACCAGACCGACCCGCGCGGGCGCCTGCGCCTCTGGGCGCACGGCGACCACCCGTCGGCGGGCGCGCTCGCGCTCGGCCTCGGTTTCACCCGCGCCCGCGTGCTCCTGCAGATGCGCCGCTCGCTCTTCGCCCCGCTGCTCGAACCGCGGCTGCCCGAGGGAGTGGCGCTGCGCCCGTTCCGGCCCGGCGTGGACGACGAGGCGTGGGTCGCGGTCAACGCCCGGGCCTTCGCCGACCACCCGGACCAGGGCCGCTGGACGCTGCGCGACCTGCACCTGCGGATGGCGGAGCCGTGGTTCGACCCGGACGGCTTCCTGCTCGCGGTGGACGCGCGGGACAGGCGGCTGCTCGGCTTCCACTGGACGAAGGTGCACGGTGACCTGGGGCACCACCACGAGCATCAGCACGAGCCGATCGGCGAGGTGTACGTGCTCGGCGTCGACCCGGACGCCAACGGCACCGGCCTCGGCTCCGCGCTGACCGTGGCCGGCCTGCGGTACCTGCGCGGGCGGGGACTGGATCAGGCGATGCTCTACGTCGACGAGTCGAACGTACGGGCGGTGGCGCTCTACAGCCGGCTGGGCTTTGCCCGTTGGTCCACGGACGTGAGTTACCGCCGGGTTGTTCACCCGGTCACGGCTACATCAAGGTGACATCGCGTAGCGGTAACAGCCGACCGCCAATATCGGATATTTCCGGCACAAGCCCCCGGGTTCACGGAACGGACAACTCTCCCTCAGCATCGCGCAATCTTGCCTGGTAGACGTGTTCACTCCTCGTTCATCCACGCCGTGGAAGCCGGCTACCTGCCGCTCTTAGCGTCGCGGGTGTTCGGCCCGCTCATGGCCGATGCATCCCAACAGAGAGGCTTACCTGAGGTGAACCGCAACGTGCTCTCGCGGCGTGCCCTCGTCGGCGTCGCGGTCGCCGCGCTCGCACTTGCCGGCTGCGGTGGCGGAGATGACGACAGCGACACCGGCACGGACACCGGGACTGACGCCAGCGCTGGCGCCACCGACTACAGCAACCTGTCCGGCGAGCTGAAGGCGACCGGTGCCAGCTTCCCGGACGCTTACTACCAAGAGGTCATCACCGAGTTCAAGGGCGTGGCCTCGAAGCTGACGGTCACCTACAACGCCACCGGCTCCGGCCAGGGCAAGAAGGACTTCGGCGCCAACCTCAACGACTTCGCCGGCAGCGACAGCACGGTCAAGGACACCGACGGCGTCGCCGCGGGCTCCTACCTGTACGTGCCGACGGTGGCCGCCCCCATCACGGTGTCCTTCAACGTCTCCGGTGTGGACAAGCTCCAGCTGAGCGCCGACACGCTGGCGAAGATCTTCCAGACGGACATCAAGAAGTGGAACGACGCCGCGATCGCCGCCGACAACCCGGGGGTCACCCTGCCGGACAAGAACATCACGGTCGCGCACCGCGCCGACGGCTCCGGCACCACCAACAACTTCACCAAGTACCTGGTGGCCGCGGCTCCCGAGACGTGGAAGCTGAAGAGCGGTGACACCGTCGACTGGCCGGCCAGCACCCAGGGCGCCCAGAAGAACTCCGGTGTCGCCCAGCTGATCAAGTCGACCGACGGCGCGATCGGCTACGTCGACTTCAGCGACGCCAAGGCCAGTGGCCTCAAGTTCGCCGCGATCAAGAACAAGGACGGCCAGTTCGTCGAGGCCAGCCTGGACGGCGCGACCGCCGCTCTGAACGGCGCGACGATCAAGGACGACCTCACGTACGACCCGCTGAACGCCGCGGGCGCGACCACCTACCCGATCACCGCGCCGACCTACATCCTGGTCCGCCCGTCGTACCCGGACGCCGCCAAGAAGGACGCGGTCAAGGGCTTCGTGACCTACATCCTGACCGAGGGTCAGGCGCTCGCCCCGGAGGTGGACTTCGCTCCGCTGCCGGACGGGCTCAAGACCAAGGCACTCGCCCAGCTCGACAAGATCCAGTGACCGACTGCTGAGACAACGGACGGGCAGCCTTCCGGGGGCGGGATCGCGAGTCGATCCCGCCCCTACGGGCGCCCTAGCCCACCGGAGTTGAGACCTTGACGACCCAGACGCAGACCGGGCCCGACCCGAAAACAGCACTCTCCAGCCGGGGTGGTGGCCCGAGGGCCGACCGCTCCTTCCAGGTGTTGACCCTCGTCGCGGGCCTTCTCGTGCTCGCCGTACTAGCGCTGATCCTCATCACCACGACGAGGGAGGCCTGGCCGGCGCTCAGCGAGATGGGGCTGCGCTTCATCACCGAAAACCGGTGGGACCCGCCGAGCAACGTCTTCGGCGGGCTCGCGTTCATCTACGGCACCGCGATCGTGTCGCTGATCTCGCTGATCTTCGCCGTGCCGGTGTCCATCGGCATCGCACTCTTCCTCACCGAGCTCGCGCCCCGGCGGCTGCGCGCGCCGGCGGTCACCGTGATCGACCTGCTCGCCGCGGTGCCCTCCGTGGTCTTCGGCCTGTGGGGCGTCCTCGTGGTAGCCCCCAAGCTGGTCCCGATCTACCAGTGGTTCAACGACGTGCTCGGCGGGATCCCGGTGATCGGCAGCGTGTTCGGCGAGCCGGTGGGCAGCGGTCGCAGCTTCATGACCGCCGGGCTGATCCTGGCCATCATGATCACGCCGATCATCACCTCCATCGCCCGCGAGGTCTTCGACACCGTGCCCCGGGCCGACAAGGACGCGGCGCTGGCCCTCGGCGCCACCCGCTGGGAGATGATCACCGGCGCGGTCTTCCCGCACAGCTTCGGCGGCCTGGTCGGCGCCGTGATTCTCGGCCTCGGCCGCGCCATGGGTGAGACGATCGCGGTAGCACTGATCATCGGAAGCTCGACCCAGATCACCGCCAACATCTTCGCCAGCGGTAACGCGATGCCCGCCGTCATCGTCGACCAGATCGGCGAGTCGACCGGCACCTTCACCGCCGCCCTCATCGGCCTCGGCGTGGTGCTGTTCGTCATGACGGTACTGATCAACACGGCGGCCCAGACGATCGTCCGCCGCGCCGAGATCCGGATGAAGGGAGCGCGGTCGTGACCACCACAGTCGACCCGGTCACCCGCCCGCCCGCCGCGGGCGCGCCCAACCTGACCCGCAGCGCGCTCTCGGTCCGCCGCCGGGTCACCAACCAGGTCGCGCTCGGCCTGATCGTGCTGGCGCTGTTCGTCGCCGTCATCCCGCTCGGCCTGGTCGTCTGGTCGGTGCTCAGCCGGGGCGGCAGCGTGATCAGCTGGGAGTTCCTCACCGAGGACATCCCCAACTCGTTCCGCCGCTCCGGTGGCGGCGTCGGCCCCGCGGTGATCGGCACGCTGATCATCACCGGCATGGCCGCGCTGATGGCGGTCCCGCTCGGCGTGCTCGGCGCGATCTACCTCAACGAGTACGGCAAGCAGCGGCCGCTCGCCCGGCTGATCCGGACGATGGCCGACATCATGACGGGCGTCCCCTCGGTCGTGATGGGCCTGTTCATCTACTCCGCCTGGGTGCTGCTCTTCGACGCGCGCACCGGCTTCGCCGGCGCTCTCGCGCTCGCCTGCCTGATGCTCCCGGTGATCATCCGCAGCACGGAGGAGATGCTCCGCCTGGTCCCCGACGAGCTGCGCCAGGCCAGCCTCGCGCTGGGCGCCCGCAAGTGGCGTACGACGCTCACCGTCGTGCTCCCCGCGGCGATCTCCGGCATCACGAGCGGCGTCCTGCTGGCCATCGCGCGCGCGGCCGGCGAGACGGCCCCGATCGTCTTCGTCGTGGGCGTCACCACCGCACCCAACTGGAACCTCTTCAGCGGCGAAAACACCGCGCTCCCGGCGCAGATCTTCCGCAACGCCAGCCAGGTGTTCGAACCGGCGCAGGAGCGGGCCTGGGGCTCCGCCCTGACGCTGATCGTGATCGTGCTGGTCTTCACGATCATCGCTCGCATTATCGCCAACCGCTTCGCGATTAAGGAGCGCTGACCCATGACCGCACCCGACCCCAAGGTGGAGACAGTGACCGCCAGCGACCGCCCGTCCGTCAGCATCAACGCACCCACCAGCGGGTGGGGTGCCGTCGGTGTGGACACCCCGCAGGCAGCCGGCGCTCCCGTCATGGACCTGCGTGACGTCAGCGTCTTCTACGGCAACTACGAGGCCGTCCGCGGCACCTCGATGCCGATCCGGCAAAACCAGATCACCGCCATGATCGGCCCGTCCGGCTGCGGCAAGTCGACGATCCTGCGGTCGCTCAACCGCATGAACGACCTCGTCCCCGGCGCCCGGGTGGCCGGCAAGGTCACCTACCACGGCCAGGACCTGTACGCGAAGGACGTCGACCCGATCCAGGTGCGCCGCCGCATCGGGATGGTGTTTCAGAAGCCCAACCCGTTCCCGAAGTCCATCTTCGACAACGTGGCGTACGGCCTGCGCATCAACGGCATCAAGGGCAACCTGCACGACCAGGTCGAGGAGGCGCTGACCGGTGCCGCCCTGTGGGACGAGGTCAAGGACAAGCTCAAGATGAGCGGCCTCTCCCTCTCCGGCGGCCAGCAGCAGCGGCTCTGCATCGCCCGCACGATCGCCGTCCGCCCGGACGTGATCCTGATGGACGAGCCCTGCTCCGCCCTCGACCCGATCGCCACCGGCAAGATCGAAGACCTGATGCACGAGCTGGCGAAGACGTACACCATCGTCATCGTCACGCACAACATGCAGCAGGCCGCCCGCGTGAGCCACTACACGGCGTTCTTCACCGCGGAGGTCGACGACAAGCAGGTGCGGCATGGGCGGCTGGTCGAGTTCAGCGAGACCGGCAAGCTCTTCACCAACCCCTCCGACAAGCGCACCGAGGACTACATCACGGGCCGCTTCGGCTGAGGTCTGCTCCGACGGCCCGGCGGCTCCGCGCCGCCGGGCCGCTTTGGGTCGCGCCCGCCTTTGGCCCCGGCCACATTGTGCGTACCCGGGTCGTTTGGGGCTGGGCTCGCGGTCAGCGGGCCCGGAGCCGGATGGTCCCGTCGGGGGCGATCTCCGGACGCGGCGTCACGGCCGTGGCCGCGTCCCGGTCGCCCACCGCGGCCAGCACGCCAGCGATATCCGGGTACGCGGAGAGCTCTCGCAGGATCATCACCGTGGGCGGCAGCATGGCGATCCGCCCCGCCTCGAAGCCGGCGACCGCGTCCGCGGGCCGCACCCACATCGTGTGGTCCGCTTCGCCGGAGACGTCCCGGGGCAGCTGGCGCTCGGGCAGGGCGGCCACGAAAAAGTACGTGTCGAAGCGCCGCGCCTCGAACTCCGGCGTGATCCAGCGCGCCCACGCCCCGAGCAGATCCGACCGGAGCACGAGCCCGCGCCGCGCCAGCACCTCGGCGAGGTGCACCTCCCGCCGCACGAGCCGCTGCCGGTCGGCCTCCAGCCCACTCTCGGCGCCACCGTCCCCGCCTTCGGCTCCCCCAGCGCCGTCGATGCCGCCGCCTGGGGCTCCCTCGACGCCGTCGAAGCCACCGCCCGAGGCTCCCCCGGCGCCGTGGCCTGGGGCTCCCCTGGCGCCGTCGCCGCCGCGGGCTGGGGCTCCCTCGGCGCCGTCGATGCCACGGTCCGGGGCGCCTTCGGCGAGCAGCACGCCGGCCTCTTCGAAGACCTCGCGGACGGCCGCGCAGATCACCGCCTGAGCCTCACCCGCCGGCCGCCCAAGGCGCCGTGCCCACTCCTCCGGCGGCGGCCCCGCCCAGTCCAGGTCAGTGCCGGCGTCGGCCGCGTCGACCCCACCGCCCGGAAAGGCATACACCCCGGACGCGAACGCCATCGACGCCGCCCGCCGCAGCACGTACACCTCGAAGCCCGCGTCGGCCGGCCGCAACAGCACCACGGTCGCCGCCACCCGCGGCACCACCGGCGGCGGGCCTTCCCCGGCCAGGTAACGCCGCGCCCGCTCCTCGAACGCCTCCGGCAGCCGCCACCCCTCCGTCACGTTCATCGCCCCCAGTATGCCCGTACGATCCGGAGTCATGAGTGAGCGCACGCGTTGGGGCATCCTGTCCACCGGTGGCATCGCCACCTCGTTCGTGCAGGATTTGAAGCTGCTGCCGGACGCGGAGGTGTTGGCCGTCGGCTCGCGGTCGGCGGAGTCGGCGCAGGCGTTCGCGGGCAAGCACGAGATCCCGCGGGCCTACGGGTCCTGGCGCGAGCTGGCCGACGACGGCGACCTCGACGTGGTCTACGTGGCCACACCGCACTCGGCCCACTACGCCGCCACCCGCATCCTGCTGGAGGCCGGGCGGGCGGTGCTCTGCGAAAAGCCGTTCACGCTGGATCTCACCACCACCGTCGAGCTGATCGACATCGCGCGCGAACGTGGCATCTTCCTCATGGAGGCCATGTGGATGCGGTGCAACCCGAGCGTGCTGCGGTTGGTCGAGCTGATCCGCGACGGTGCGATCGGCGAGGTGACCAGCGTCCACGCCGACTTCGGAGTGGCCGGGCCGTTCGAGCCGACCCACCGCATGCGGGCGCCGGAGCTGGGTGGCGGCGCGCTGCTCGACCTCGGCGTGTACCCGGTCAGCTTCGCCCACCTGATCCTCGGCATGCCGGAGCACGTGCGCGCCTGGGCCAAGATCGGACCCGAGGGCACGGACGAGAACACCGGGATCATCTTCGGGTACGACTCGGGTGCCATCGCGGCCCTCACCAGCGGCATGCTCGGCCAGACCGCGCTCGGCGCCACGGTGAGCGGCACCAAGGGGCGGATCGTCCTGGACCCGCCGTTCTTCCGCCCGGACCGGTTCACGCTGCACCGGGACGGCGCGGAGCCCGAGGTCGTGGGGGTGACCCGCGAAGGGCTCGGCTACCTGTACGAGGCGGCCGAGGTGCAGCGCTGCCTCCGCGCCGGGCTGACCGAGAGCCCGCTCGTACCGCACGCGGTGACGATCCAGGTCATGGAGCTGCTCGACAAGATCCGTGAGCAGATCGGACTCGAGTACAGCTGAGGCGGCTCAGAAGAGCGGCCGCACCACCAGGTACACGACGCTGGCCATCACCCCGGCGGCGGGGAACGTGAGGATCCAGCCACCCACGATCGTGCCCGCCACCTCCCAGCGGACGGCGGAGAGGCGCTTGGTGGCGCCCACGCCCATGATCGCGGAGGTGATGGTGTGGGTGGTGGAGATCGGCGCGTGCAGCACGAGCGCGTTGAAGTACAGCACGGAGCTCGCCACCGTCTCCGCCGCGAAGCCTTCCGGCGGGCGCAGGTCCACGATCTTCCGGCCGAGGGTACGGATGATCCGCCAGCCACCCGCGTAAGTGCCCAGCGCCAGCACCGTCGCCGAGGCCCAGAACGTCCACTCCGGAATGTGCTCGGGGCTGCTCTGCCGGTTGCCCACGTAGAGCGCGAGCACGACGATGCCGATGGTCTTCGCGGCGTCCTGCATGCCGTGGCCGACGGACATGGCGGCCGCCGAGACGGTCTGTGCCATCCGAAAACCGCGGTTGAGCTTGGCCGGATGCCCGTGCCGGAAGATCCACAGGACGGCGAGCATCACCAGGAAGCCGAGCACGAACCCGACCAGCGGCGACAGGATCATCGGCAGGATCACGTCCTCGACGATCCCGCGCCACAGCACCGTGCCGCTCGCGGCGATCGTGGCCCCCACCAGGCCGCCGATCAGCGCGTGCGACGACGACGAGGGCAGGCCGAAGTACCAGGTGATCAGGTTCCACAGGATCGCGCCGAGCACGCCGGCGAAGACGATACCCAGGCTGTCGCGCCCGGTGGGCAGCGCGACGAGCCCGGCGCCGACGGTCTTGGCGACGCCGGCGCCGAAGTGCGCGCCCACGAAGTTGCCGACCGCCGCCATCGCCAGGGCCACCCGCGGTGTGAGCGCGCGCGTCGAGACGCTCGTCGCGATCGCGTTGGCCGCGTCGTGAAACCCGTTGGTGTAGTCGAAGGCCAGTGCGATGAAGATCACCGCGAGGACGGCGACGAGCTCCCCGCTCAAGGACTACGACTCCTTGACCGCGATGGTCTCGACGGTGTTGGCCACATGCTCGAACGCGTCGCAGGCCGCCTCCAGCTCGTCGGCGACCTCCTTCATCTTGAGCACCGTCAACGCGTCGTACTCACCTGAGAAGAGCCGCACCAGCAGCATCCGGTAGGCGCGGTCGCCGTTGTTTTCCAGCCGGTTGCACTCGATCCAGTAGTCCTCGAGCGCCTTCATCGACCTCAGCCGCGGCATCGCGTCGGCGGTGAGCTTGGCCTGCTCGTCGAGGACCGCGATCAGCTCGTGCATCTCGCGCGGCAGCGAGGGGAGCCGGGTCAGGCCGTACAGGTAGAGCAGGCTCCCGACCGCCTCCAGGTGGTCCATCACGTCGTCGAGCTGCGAGCCGAGCCGGTAGATGTCCTCCCGGTCGAAGGGCGTGATGAACGATGAGTTGATCTTCTGGTACAGCTCGTGCGTGAGCTGGTCGCTGTCGTGCTCCACCTCGGTGAGCCGCTCGCTCACCGACTGCACGTCGACGCCGGGCAGCGCGAGCTCGTTGAGCAGCTCGGTGCCCCGGACCAGGTTTTGCGCCGCCTTGGTGAACAGCTCGTAGAAGGCGCCCTCGGTGGGCCGGAAGGAAAATCTCACGAGGCCATCGCCGGCGCGCGGTCCGCCTCCAGCCGCCGACGCTCAGCGTCGAAATCGAAAACAGGCTCCGGGTACGACAAGCGCATCTCCTTGAACGCCTCCAGCACGAGGTTGGCCACTGCCCAGTCGCGGTACCACTTCCGGTCGGCCGGCACGACGTACCACGGGGCGTGGTCGGTCGAGCACCGGCTCAACGCATCGTTGTAGGCCGCCTGGTAGTCCGTCCAGCGGCCCCGGGCGTCCACATCGGCCGGATTGTACTTCCACCGCTTGGTCGGGTCGGTCAACCGTTCCATCAGCCGTTCGCGCTGCTCGTCGTAGGAAATGTGCAGCATCACCTTGATGAGCGTGAATCCGGCGTCGGTCAGCTCACGCTCGAACCCGTTGATCTGCCAGTACCGCGACCGCCAGGTGCGCTCCGGTACGAGCGAGTCGACGCGGGCCACCAGTACGTCCTCGTAGTGCGAGCGGTTGAACACACCCACCACGCCCGGCTCGGGCAGCGCGCGCCGGATCCGCCACAGGAACCCGTGCTTAAGCTCCTCCGCGGTCGGCGGTCCGAACGCGACGACGTGCAGGCCGAGCGGGTTCATCGAGCCGGCCACCTTCTTGACGGTGCCGTCCTTGCCGCCGCAGTCCATCGCCTGGAGCACGAGCAGCACCCGGCGGCGGTCGCCGGAGGCCTTCGCACCCGCGTACAGCATCTCCTGGTGCACCGCGACCTCGCCGCCGATCGACGCGAGCTGCTCCCGGGCCCAGGCCTTGGGGTCTTTGCCCGTCACCTTGCGGCCGGGCAGGCCGGGCGTGGTGCCCGGGTCGATGTCCTTGAGATCCACAGCCGGACCGACCCGCAGCAGCTCGCGCAGAGAAGTCATTTACCGATCATCGCTTACCCGGGACGTATACGCCGCTCAAGGGTAGGTAACACTGGACGGGTGCGGGATCTCGCCACGGAGTTCGAGGCCGAGCGGAGCCACCTGACGGCGGTCGCCTACCGGATGCTCGGCAGCCGCGCCGAGGCCGAAGACGCGGTGCAGGAGACCTGGCTGCGGTACGCTGACGCGCTCGCCGACCCGGCCGCTCGCGCCCAGGTCCGCGACCTGCGCGGCTGGCTCACCACCACGGTCAGCCGCATCTGCCTCGACGTGCTGCGGTCGGCGCGGGTGCGCCGCGAGGCGTACCCGGGGCAGTGGCTCCCGGAGCCGCTGGTAAACCGCCTGCCCGACGGCGGCCCAGACCCCTCGGAGGTGGCGGCCCGCTCCGACGAGGTGAGCATGGCGCTCCTCGTCGTGCTCGAACGCCTCACCCCGGAGCAGCGGGTCGCGTTCGTGCTGCACGATGTGTTCGCGGTGCCGTTCGACGAGATCGCGACCGCCCTGGGCACGACGGTCCAGGCCGCCCGGCAGCTGGCCTCGCGGGGCCGCCGCGCGGTCGCTGACGGACCGCCGAAGCACACCGCCGGCCTGCCCGAGCAGCGCCGCCTGGCGGCCGCGTTCTTCACCGCCGTGGAGTCGGGCGACATCGACAAACTTCTCGCCGTACTGGCGCCGGACGCCGTGATGATCGGCGACGGCGGCGGCGTCTTCCCCGCCGCCGGACGCCCCCTGTCCGGCGCGGCCGAGGTGGCCCGCTTCGCGCTCGGCCTCTTCAGCCGGACCGGCAAGGACATGCGCCGCATCCAGGCCGCCCCGATGGAGGTCAACGGCGGGTTCGGCATCCAGGTCGACGGCGAGTACAAGGACGGCCGGCCGATGCGGATCGTGATGTCGTTCGCCGTGGCGGACGGCCGGATCACCGGCATCTTCAACCAGCTGAGCCCCGAAAAGGTGGCATCGATCGCACCGTTGCGGCCGGACGCGAGCCACTGGCCGCCCGAGCTTTAGAGATTTGGGCTACCGCGACGTCCGTGCTGATCCGGCCCCAATGCCACTCAGCCCAGTCGATCACAGCATCATCCCGTCCTAGGCGACACCCCAAAACCGGTCAACGCGCGGCGATCGTGGTATTTCAGTGCCCCTCCGAGGGCACCTGGATACCACGATCTCGACCACCCCGTGCGGTGGTGATCGCGGATGGGTCTGCCGGGCGACGGCCTGACGCTCCCGAGTGCGCCCAGCTCACAGGGCCTTGATCGAATCAGCGTGAGTGGCATTGGGTCCAGACCGTTGCTCCCGCAGCCTTACCCTCCGTAGCTGGGGCGGACCGGGGCCTAATCCTGTCTGAGCGCCCCGATCCCTCTTAGGGCCTGTATCGAAGAGTTTGTCGGTGCGAGCCGGAGTCCAGGCGGCGTCAGGTGGTGGCGGGCGCAAGGTCGCATACCGGTGTTGTATGTGGCCTTACGCCCGGCGCAGCCCGGCAAGGAATTTGATACAGGCCCTAAACGACCAGGGCCAACCACTTGCGGTACGCGGAGGCGAACGGCTCGGTGCCGTCACCGAGCGCGTCGAGGAGCCATCCGGCGGCGGTCTGGGCGTTGGCGACGACGTCGTCGGGATAGCCGAACCGCTCCCGGTGCTCGGCGAACTCGTCTTCGTCGCGCAGCTCCACCGCGCCGGTCGCCCGCCGCCGCACCACGTCGAGGTCGAGGTCGACGATGCGCACGGTGTCGCCCTCCCACTCGGCCGGGGTGGCGATGTCGCAGTACACCTCGCTGGTGCGCGGCGGTGGGTTGAACATGCCGGTCCACCACGCGTCGTGCGGCACCAGCAGCACGAACGGGATCTGCTCCACCGAGGGACGCCCGTGGTAGACCGAGCGGGTGCCGGCGGTCACGCCGAGCCAGGTGCCCAGGTCGTCTTCGGCCAGCCGGCGCGCCGGGTAGTCACGGTGCGCCGAGCCGTCGTACTTGCGGTAGACGACCCGGACCATGTCGCTCGGCATGCCCGCACCCTAGCCGATACCCCGATCGGCGGATGCCACATCCTCTGTCCGGCCTAGCCGGGAGACGGCAATCTAAGATCGAAAAGCTTCGTTGTACAGTATTTCGACAGCGCCACCGCCATTCGACCGCACAATTTTCTGTGGTGAGGCAGACCCCCATGTCCGGAGAAGACAGTGCACGGCTGCTCGCCGAGCTTGCGGAGCTGCATGCGCAAGCGGAGGCGTTGGCCACCCGCTTGTCCGCCCCGATCGATCCGCGATTCCGCCACTCCGGTGGTGACCGACTCGATTTGGCACAAGTGACCGTCGATAGCAGCGGACGCGCCACCGATGTGGTGGTCTCACGCGAATGGCGACGGCAAACGGACGCCGCAGGACTGGCTCAGGCTCTCGTGGAGGCGGCGGCCGAGGCACAGCGCCGCCGCCTGGAGGCCTGGGCCTCTGGTGGTGAGCACGCGCAGACGCAGCCGGACGCCACGCTCCTCGATCGCGCCACCCCGCCCGGTGACGGCCCGCTCGATCTGTCCGGCCCGGATCTGGTTCACGATCTGCTGTCGTTGCTCGATCGGGCCGAGGGGCAACTCGACGAAGCACGCCACCAACTGGAGAGTCATTTCGCCGGGCAGTCGACGCTCTCCAGTCCGGGTGGCGAGTTGACCATTGCGACTCAAGGCGGCCAGGTGAGCGCGATCGAATTCGACGAGCGCTGGATCGCCCCTGCCGGCGCCGAGGAAGTGGCACGTCACGTGTGCCGACTTCTCCAGGATGCACACGACCGTGCGTGGACCGGAATTGGTGACCTTTTACCACGGGAGTTGAGCGACCTGATGTCGTTTACCGCGGATCCCGAGCGAATGCTGCGTCAGCTCGGCTTCCGCACCTGATCACCTTTTCCGGGGAGCACATGGCACCACCGCCCAGCCCGCGGAGTGTCTCCGTGGCGATTGCCAGCCTCCGCTCCGACGGGCGCCGGGTGGCGTGACGCGGCAGCCGAGCTAGGAGCCGCCCAAGACCAGCGACCTCTCCGGCGCCCGGGTTACCGATGACGACTCGCGCCATAGGTTTGCTGTGTGTAGCGGTCGTCCTGTCGGTGCGGCATCCGGAGGCGCTGCCGCGACCGCGATCAGCGCAGTGGCCTTCGCCGACGGCCCGTTCTGGAGCCTCCTTGCTGTCAACATGGTCCTGCTGCTCGTGTTGGTCGCTTCGCCGGCCGACGCGGTCTTTCGGGTGATCCGGTCACCGCGCTCGCGGTGCGGGTTGTGGACAACGCGCGGCGCCTGTGGATAAGCACGGATGCGTCGGCGGGGACGGGTACCGTCGCACGGTGACCACCGCGACCAACGCACCACCGTCACCCCCCACGGCGCCAAAGCCCCGGTCAAGCGGTGACCAGCCGACGGCAACCGACCTGCTCGCGGCGGCGGTGGGCGCGGTGCCGGGCGGTGCGGCGCGACCGGGGCAGCAGCAGATGGCGCTGGCCATCGAGCGTTCGATCGAGACCGGCGAGCACCTGCTGGTCCAGGCGGGCACCGGCACCGGCAAGTCACTGGCCTACCTCACCCCCGCCCTCCTGGTGGACGGGCCGGTCGTGGTCTCCACCGCCACGCTCGCGCTCCAGTCCCAGCTCGTCGACCACGACCTGCCGCGCCTGGCCGACGCGGTCGAGCCGGTGCTGCGGCGGCGACCCACGTTCGCGGTGTTGAAAGGGCGGCACCACTACCTGTGCCTGGCCCGCCTCGACAACTCCGCCGAAGAGGAGCCGGGCGACGCGCTCTTCGACGCGCCCGCACCCGGTGCGACCAAGTGGCTGGGCGAGGCGGGGCGGCTGGGCAAGCAGGTCCAGCGGCTGCGCGAGTGGGCGCTGCAGACCGCCACCGGCGACCGTGACGAGCTCGACCCGGGCGTAGACGACACCGCGTGGCGGCAGGTGTCGATGCCGGCGCGGGAGTGTGTGGGGGCCAACCGCTGCCCGTACGGCGGAGACTGCTTCGCCGAGGCATCCCGCGCCCGGGCCCGCGAGGCCGACATCGTGGTGACCAACCACAGCCTGCTCGCCGTCGACATGCTGGCTGGGCGCCACATCGTGCCGCCACACAAGCTGCTCGTGGTCGACGAGGCGCACGAGCTGGCCGACCGGGTCTCGTCCGCCGCGCAGGCCGAGCTGACGCCCGACATGATCGATCGGGCGGCCCGGCGGGCGCGCACGTTCATCTCGCCCGAGGCCTACGAGGCGCTGGCCGAGGCGGGTGACGCGCTCACCGTCGGGCTGGCCGAGGCGCCGGCCGGGCGGATCACGACCGGGCTGCCGCCGGCCCTCAGCGGGGCCTGCACGCTCCTCGACGCCGCCACCCGCACCAGCCTCGACGCGATCGGTGACATCAAGGCCGACGACCCCGATCCGGTGCGCAAGCAGCAGGCCAAGGCGGTCCTCGACGAGCTCTCCAAGACCGCACAGCGGCTGCTGGAGGAGGCGGCCCACGACGTTGCCTGGGTGGAAAAGCCGGACGTCGGTGGCCGCCGCGCCCTCGTGGTCGCGCCGCTCTCCGTGGCGGGCACGCTCGCCACCCACCTGTACGACGAACGCACCGTCGTCGCCACCTCCGCCACGCTGACCTTGGGCGGCCAGTTCGAGACGGTCGCCAAGACGCTCGGCCTGGCGGCCCCCGACGCCCAGGACGGCGACGACGGCGACTGGCACTCGCTCGACGTCGGTTCGCCGTTCGACTACGGCCGGCAGGGCATCCTCTACGTTGCCGCCCACCTGCCCCGCCCCGCCGCCTCCGGCCTGCCCGACGCCGCGGGCCAGGAGCTGCTCGCGCTGGTGGAGGCGCTCGGCGGCCGCACGTTGGGGCTCTTCTCCTCGCGCCGGGCCGCACAGCAGGCGGCGGAGCTGCTGCGGTCCAAGACCAACCTGCCCGTGCTCCTGCAGGGCGAAGAGGCCTTACCGCTGCTCGTCCGCCGCTTCCGCGAGGAGAGGGCGAGCTGCCTCTTCGGCGTCATGTCGCTGTGGCAGGGCGTCGACGTGCCCGGCGACTCCTGCCAGCTCGTGGTCATCGACCGGCTGCCGTTCCCCAGGCCCGACGAGCCCCTGGCGGCGGCACGCGCGGCAGCGGTCGACGCGGCCGGCGGTTCGGGCTTCGCGTCGGTGAGCGTGCCGATCGCGGCGATCCGGCTGGCCCAGGGCGTGGGACGGCTGATCCGCTCGACCGGCGACAAGGGTGTCGTGGCCGTGCTCGACTCCCGGCTGGAGACCGCCCGCGGCTACGGACCCTTTCTGCGCCGGTCGCTCCCCCCGTTCTGGTACACGACGAAGCGCGACACCGCCCTAGGCGCGCTCAAACGCCTCAGCGAGACCTAGGGCCTGATCGAATTCCTTGCCGGGCTGCGCCGGGCCCAGACGACGCCATGCGGCGTTGGGCGCAAGGCCACATACAACACCGATACAGGCCCTAGCGGATCCATTCCAAGGGATGGGCTACCGCGACGTTCGTCGTGGTCCAGACCGTTGCGCGGGGCCCCCGGGGAAATGTGGAGCGCAGCGGAGCGTTTTCTTGGGGTGCGTTCCCGCGGCCTTACCCTCCGCGCTTGACAAACCCCCGCCGGTCGGCCGTCGGCCGGCCCGCGCCGACCGCCGCCGCGAACCCCGGCCCCAGAGGCCGAGCGGCCTCGACGGGAGAGCGCCCGCCGCCAACAGTGGGCAATGTCCAGGACTTTGCCCACTGCGACCCGCGCTCAGTGGGCAAAGTCCCCGACATTGCCCACTGCCGCGCCGTCCGCCGCCACGCACGACCGCCACCGGATCGACCACACGCTCGGAACGAATCGTCTGGCGCGCGCCCGCCGTTGGTCGCGGTGCGCGCGGCTCGCGCCGCGCGGCGGTCGATGTGCGGGCAGTTCGAGCCGGGGGGCATCCGGCGGGCGGCGCGAGATTTGGGCTTGTCTCGCGGACCCGGCAGTGGAGGCCGGGACTATCGGCGAGCCCTGCGAGCCGCCGGCCGCAGCGGTGCCCGTGGGAAAGCACCCCTAGAAAAACGCTCCACGTTCCCCGGGGACCCCGCGCAAGCGGTCCGCAGCTGGGCGCGGACCGGGACAAATGCGCAGGTCGCTAAAGGCTCATGGTGGGGTCGCCTTGACCACGACCGCATCGGGGGGCACCTCGGGGCGGCGGGGGTTGCCGAGGCGGCGGACGGCCGTGTTGAGCACCGCGACCAGCGGCACCGCCACCAGCGCGCCGACGATGCCGGCCAGTACGACGCCGGCGGCGATCGACACGATCACGGCGAGTGGGTGGATGGCCACGGCGCGGCCCATGATGAGGGGCTGGAGCACGTGGCCTTCGAGCTGCTGCACCGCGATCACCGCGCCGAGCAGAATCAGTGCGCTCACCCAGCCGCGGTCGACCAGCGCGATGAGCACCGCGACCGCGCCGGAGAGCGTGGCACCGACGATCGGGATGAACGCGCCGAGGAACACCAGCGCGGCCAGTGGCAGCGGAAACGGCACGCCGAGGATCCAGACCGCGATGCCGACGCCAACCGCGTCGATGAAGGCCACCAGCACGGTCGCCCGCACGTACGCCACCAGGGTCAGCCAGCCGGACCGGCCCGCGTCGTCGACCTGCCACCGGGCCCGCAGCGGCAGCAGCCGCACCATGAAGCGCCAGATCCGCCCGCCGTCGCGCAGGAAGAAGAACGTCGAGAAGAGCACCAGGAACATCCCGGTGAGCACCTCGAAGAGGGTGGTGGCCGTGGAGACGCCGGCGCTGGTCAGCGACTCGGTGTTGTCATCGAGCCACTTTTCCGCCGTATCGACGTAGCTGTCGATCTGCTTGTCGGACAGGTGCAGCGGGCCGGTCTGCAGCCAGTCCTGGATCTGCCGGATGCCCTGGGTCGCGCTGTCGCTGAGCTGCGGCAGCCCGTCGATGAACTCGGTGATGACCAGCGTCAGCGTGCCGGCGACGGCGGCGAGGCCGCCGATGAGCACGACCGCGGTGGCCAGCGACCGGGGCAGCCCGAGGCGCAGCAGCCACCGCACGGCCGGTGAGAGCAGCGCGGAGAGCAGCAGCGCGATCACCAGCGGGATGATGACGATGTGGACCCGGCTGATGACCTGGATCAGTGCCCAGGCCACGATGCCGAGGACGATCAGCCGCCACGACCAGGCCGCCGCGATACGCAGGCCGCGCGGCACCTCGACGTCGTCGCGGCTGGCGGTCGAGGGGTGCACGTCAGACGGCGTGGGGGGCGGCGGCTCATCCATCTCGCGGAACGAGCTGTTGCCGTTTCCCGACTCGGCGGCGCGGCGGGCCTCTTCGCGGCGGGCGCGCACGGTCTCGCGACCCGCCTCGTACGCCCGGCGCAGGTTGGCCCGCACCCGCTCGACCCGACTCACGCAACCCCCTCCCGCCGTCGCGACGTCCTTTACCGTATCGGGCACGAAGCTCTCAGCCCGGCCCATTCGTCCCTGAGTTCTCCCCCACATTGGCACGCTGTACCGTTCCGTGGGTGAACGCCGATCCCGATCTCGACCAGGGCCTGCCGATCCGGCTGCTGCACGACCGGGTTCTCGTCCGCCTGGAGGGCAACGAAGGCGAGCGCCGGTCGAGCGCCGGCATCGTGATTCCGGCCACCGCGGCCGTGGGGCGGCGCCTGTCCTGGGCCACCGCGGTCGGCGTCGGGCCGCACGTACGTTCGATAGTGGCCGGAGATCGCGTGCTCTTCGACCCGGACGACCGCTCGGAGGTCGAGCTGCACGGCCGGGGGTACGTGCTGCTGCGCGAGCGGGACGTGCACGCCGTGGCCGCCCAGCGGGTCGAGCCGGACGCGACCGGCCTTTACCTGTAGGGCCGGTAGTACCCGTAGTACGGCGGTGGTGGCGGCGGGGCCAGCACCACCGGGACCGGCACCACCGGCTGGTCGGGCTGCTCGATCGTGCGGGCCACCCCGTCCGGAAAGGTCACCTGGTAGCGGGCGCCGTCCCAGCGGGCCACCGGCGCCTGCGGGTCGCGCCCCGCGAACGTCTGGCGGTACCCGGTGATCGCCTCCAGCAGCTGCCGCTCCTCCGCCAGCGCCCGCCCGGCCTCCTTGGGATCGCGGTAGAGGCCGCGCCGCATCCCGTCGCGGAGCAGTGCGAGCCGGGTCGCGGCAAACTGGTACCCGCGCATCGCTTTGAGCCCCGCGTCGCCGGCCACCCGCCGGGCCCACCGCCGGGCCGAGTGCCGCCGCCCCAGGCTGCCGAGCGCGGCGACCTCGGGCGGGGAGAGCCAGCCGGCCCGCACGTACTCCGGGAGCGTGCGCTCGGTCAGCCGCCCCTCCCAGCTGCGCAGCCACACCGCGAAGCCGACCATGCCGAAGAAGACCGGCACCATCACGCCGATGAACCCGTACAGCAGGATCAGGTTTTCGCCGGTGGCCTGGGCGAGCGTGGGAATCAGGTTCCACGAGCCGTGCAGGATCATCGCGAGCAGCAGGCCGGCGAGCGGCGCGATCCACCGGACGTGGCGGTCGCCGGTGCGGGCCGCGATGCCGAGCCCGACACCGGTCATCGAGGTGAAGAGCGGGTGGGCGAAGCCGAAGAGCAGGATGCGCCCGATGAAGAGGGCGAAGACCATCTGCGCGCCGGTGGCCGGCCCGTACTGGTCGGCGCCGGCCGCGTAGCCGTGGCCGCCGAGGTACAGGATGTTTTCCACCATCGCGAAGCCGAGCGCGGAAAGGCCACAGTAGACGATGCCGTCGGTGATGCCGGACCACTCGCGGCGCCGCCGCCACAGCAGCAGGAACGGGCCGAGCGCTTTGCCCAGCTCTTCGATGAACGGGGCGACCAGCACCGCCACCAGCGCGTCCGGGATGCCCCACCGCTCGAAGAGCGCGGCCGCGCCGGAGTTGACGAGCAGGGCGGTCAGCGTCGCCGGGAACGCGCCCCAGGCGAAGGAGAAGACCAGGTATTTGGCGGGCTCCGGCTCGTAGCGGTCGAGCCAGAGGAAGCAGGCGACGAGCGCGGGCACCGGCAGCACGGCCGCGACCAGCCCGATGATCAGCGCGGTGAGGCCGATGTTGTAGCCGAGGAAGCCGAGCATCCCGATGGCGCACAGCGCGATGAATGCGATGACCGCGCCGACCTGAAGGCCACGCCGGACCGCCGACCGGCGCGGCGGTGGCGCCAGCGCGACCTCGCTCATGCCGCCCAGCCTAGCCGTCAGCGGCGATCAGGTGGGATGTGCCGGCCGACCGCCCGCCGGACCCGGCGGCCGGCCTCGTTCGCGTCCAGACCGGAGGCCTGGACCAGGTCGATCGCCGCCGAACGGACCTGGGCGACGATCACGCTGCCGGAGAAGTCGACGCCCTCCGCGTACGCGATGCCGGCCTCGCTCGCCGCCCGGAGAGCGCGCTCCCGCGCGGCGACCGGCTCGATCCCGTCGGCGAGCTCGCGCCGCAGCCAGCCCACCGCCTCGCCGAGCGCCTCCACCGCCTCGACCAGCGCGGCTGGCAGCGCCTCGCCGTCCCGGACCAGCGCCAGCGCCCGCCGCACCAGCACGCGGCTGTTGCGCAGCGTGTGCGCGACGTGGTCGGCCGCGTCGATGTACTGGCCGAGCGCTCCCCGCGTCCGCCACCGCGCCGGCGCCAGCGCGGCCGTCTCGCTCGCCGCCCCGATCGCCTCCTGCAGCGCACGGAGGTCACCCTCCGCCGCCCGCAGCCGCGCCAGCACCGCCTCCAGCCGCTCGACGTCGCGCGCGGCCAGCGCCTCGGCGGTCCCGGTCAGCCCTTCCGCGAGTACGTCGAGTGCCGGCTGGGCCGCACGTCCGACCACGGTCAGCGGGTTGACCGGGAGCAGCAGCGCCATCACGCCGAGCCCCACGAGCCCGCCGACCAGCGCGTCCACGAAGCGCTCGTACGAGATTCCGGACGTCGTCGGCGGGGTGAGCGTGGCGACCAGCACGGCCGACGAGGCGGCCTGGGTGATCAGCGCGGACCCACCGCCGACGAAGATGGCCGTCACGATCGCGAGCGTGACCACCAGCCCGATCTGCCACGCTCCGGTGCCGATCAGGTAGATCAGCAGGTCACCGACCGCGATGCCGATGGCCACACCGAAGACCAGCTCGAACGCGCGCCGCAGCCGCTGCCCCACCGACACCGCGAGCGTGATCACCGCGGCGATCGGGGCGAAGAACGGCGCGCGGTGGCCGATCAGCTCGTGCGCCACCAGCCAGGCGAGCCCAGCGGCGACGCCGGCCTGGAGCGCGAGCAGCACGTTCATGCGCACCCGGCGGACGCGGTCCCGCAGCTGGGCGCCTGTGCGCCGGGCCAGCTCGTCGGTCGCGAGCACCATGCGGGCGAGACTACCGGCATGATCGGGACATGACGCTTGTCGAGCGCTGGAGGGTGGCGGCCCGCGGTGCCGGTGCCACCGCCGGCGACGAAGCCCTGGTCGCGGCCGGTACGGCCCTGCTGGACCGGTGGCGGGAGCCGCAGCGGCACTACCACACGGTCGACCACCTGGCCGCCATGCTGTCCATCGTGGACACCGAGGGCGGGAGCGACCCGGTACGCCTGGCGACCTGGTTTCACGACGCGGTCTACGACCCGCGCTCCCCCGGCGACGCCAACGAGCGGGAGAGCGCCGCGCTGGCCCGGACCGAGCTGGCCGGCCTGGGGGTACCGGCGGCGGTCACGGCCGAGGTGGAGCGGCTGGTACTGCTGACCGCCGGGCACGTGGTGGCACCCGGCGACGGCGACGGTGAGCTGCTCTGCGACGCCGACCTGGCGGTGCTGGCCCGGCCGCCGGCCGAGTACGACGCGTACGCCGCCGCCGTCCGCCGGGAGTACGCCCACGTGCCCGACGAGCTTTTTCGGGCCGGCCGGGCGGCCGTGCTGCGGAGCCTGCTCGACCTGCCCGCGCTCTACCGCCGGCCGGCGCTGGCCGAGCGCTGGGAGGGCCCGGCCCGCGCCAACCTGGAGCGGGAGCTACGCGCGCTGGCATGAGAAGAGGCGCTGGGCCGGGACTACGCGCGCTGGCACGAGAAGAGGTGCTTGGGGCGGCGCAGGCCGGCGGCGTGGAGCAGGCGGACGATCTCGCGGCTCGACACCGGCCGGGCGCCGAGCCACACCGCCACCGGCACCCGCTCGGCCGGCATGTCGTAGTGATCGCGGTCGAAGCCGCGCCGGGGCAGGCCGAGCATCTCGGCGAACGCGTGCAGCTCCTCGAACGACACGTCGCTGATCAGGTGAGACCAGAGCCGCCCACGGGCCGGCCAGGCGGGCGGGTCGACGTACACCACCATGCCTGCCGCTCCCCTAGCTCACCGCTCGCGTGCTGCCCATGGGCGTCACCGTAGCGCGGCGGTTAGCCTGCCAGACATGGCCGACCTGCTCGACGCGCTGCGTGACGCCCTCCCCACCGAAGCCGTACTGACCGATCCCGACCTGCTCAAGGGCCATTCACGCGACGAGGCCGACATGGTCGACGCGGGCCTGCCGGCCGTGGTGGTACGCCCGCGGACGACCGAGCAGGTGGCCGCGGTCGTGAAGATCGCCGCCGAGCACCGCGTGCCGCTCGTGCCGCAGGGCGCCCGCACCGGCCTGGCCGGCGCCGCAAACGCGGTGGAGGGCGGGATCGTCCTCTCCACCGTGGCGATGGACCGCGTCCTCGAAGTCGACCCGGTCAACCGCATCGCCGTCCTCCAGCCCGGCGTGGTCAACTCGGCGCTCGCGGCCGAGGTGGCCAAGCACGGCCTGCGCTACCCGCCCGACCCCGGCTCGTGGGAGTCGTCCACGATCGGCGGCAACGTGGCCACCAACGCCGGCGGCATGTGCTGCGTCAAGTACGGCGTCACCGTCGAGTACGTCCTGGGGCTGGAGGTCGTGCTCGCCTCCGGCGAGGTGCTGCGCACCGGCCGGCGTACCGCCAAGGGCGTGGCCGGCTACGACCTGACCAAGCTCTTCGTCGGCTCGGAGGGCACGCTCGGCGTGATCACCGAGATCACCGTGGCGCTGCGGCCGGTCGCCGAGGAGTCGCTCACGCTCGTGGCGCTCTTCCCGTCCACGGCCGCCGCCGGCGCCGCGGTCGCCGCCATCTCCGCCCAGGGGCTCTCGCCCAGCCTGCTGGAACTGCTCGACCAGACCCACCTGATCGCGCTGGAGGCGTACCAGCCGATGGGGCTGCGCACGGAGGCGAAGGCGCTGCTGCTGGCCGCCACCGACACGGGCGCCCGGGCCGCGGCCGACCTGGAGCGGATCGCCGCGCTCTGCGAGGAGGCGGGCGCCGACGAGGTGTACGCGGCCACCGACGCGATCGAGGCGGCCCAGTTACTCCAGGCGCGGCGGCTGGCGCACGCGTCGATGGAGAAGTACGCGGCCGAGATGTTTCCCCAGGGCAGCGGCGGCCTGATCATCGACGACGTGGCCGTACCCCGCTCGGCCCTGGCCGCCCTGCTCGACGGCATCGAGAGGATCGCGGTCGAAAACGGCGTCGCGATCGGCGTCGTGGGCCACGCCGGCGACGGCAACATGCACCCCAACATCGTGGTCGACCGCGCCGACCCGACGAGCGTGGCGAAGTGCCAGCGCGCGTTCGACGAGATCGTGGAGATCACGCTCGCGCTCGGCGGCACCTGCACCGGCGAGCACGGCGTCGGCTTGCTCAAACGCGAGTGGTTGGCCCGCGAGCTCGGCCCGGTCGGCATCCGCGTGCAGCAGGCCATCAAAGCCGCGCTCGACCCGCAGGGACTGCTCAACCCCGGCAAGGTCCTTTAGAGGGATGGGCTACCGCGACGCCCGTCGTGGTCCAGACCGTTGCTCCCGCGGCCTCACCCTCCGCCGTCGGCGATCTCACCCCGGCCCCTGCGGGGAGCCTCCCGTGAGGTGGGCTTGCGTCGCGGAGCCGGCAGTGGAGGCCGGGGATCTCGGCGAGCGCCAACCCGCCGCCGGCCGCAGCGGTGCCCGCGGGAATCATGGACCGTCCCGGTCGTCCGCGGTGCGCAGTCGCCTGACCTTGATCAAGATTGGGCGAGTGGCAATGGTTCTGGACCGACCCAACCGCGGCCTCACCCTCCGTGTCTGGTCGCGGTCACCGCTCCATTGCCTCCGGCGGGAGCTGAAGCCGATCTAGAACGTTTAGGGCTCCATATCCGCCCTAAGCGTTCTAGATTCACAACCATCGAGCGCAGGCGCCGCCTGCGGGACCGATATGCCAACCGCGGAGGGTGAGGCCGCGGGAGTGCCCTGTGGTGGGCCCGGCGGCTGCGCGCGGGAAATCCGCCTAGAACGGGGTGCTGGTCGAGAGCAGATCGACCACGCGCATGGCGGTCGGTGGGGAGCCGGTGCCGCAGTCGGCCCACTCCACCTTCGTCGGGCCGGTCACCAGCGTGTAGACGAAGCCGTCCGCGCAGTCCGACGACTCACCCACCTCGCGACCAAGCTGGGGGTCGGCGAGGAGCGCCCGCAGGTCGGCGAGCTGGGCGTCGTTGAGCCGCCCGCGCACCGGTGTGCCGCCGCCCTGACCGACGCGGCTGCGGTAGTAGGTCCAGCGCCCGTCCGGCTCCACGGTGATGTTTTGGTCGATCCCGACGAAGCCGCCGGTCCGCTCGACCGTCACCCCAGCCGCGGCGACCGTCGTCGGCGCCGCGGCCGTGGCGGGCAACGGCACGGCCGTAGAGGGCGCCGGCACACCAGTGGAGGGCACGGCTGTAGGAGGAGGCAGGGCCGTGGAGGGCGACGGCGAGTCGCAGGCGGCGAACGCGAGCAGCCCCGCGACGACGACACATAGACGCGCGTACGCCATCTTCATGCGACGGAGAGTACGCCCGATCGGTTCCCCTACAAGGCGAGCGGGCTCGCGCCGCGTACATCCGGCGCGCCGAGCCGGGCGGCGTCCGCCGTGGCGTCGTCGGGCATCTTCTGCGACTGGCGTTCCGCCTCGACGCGGGCGAGGTAGTGCTCCACCTCGCGGGCCCGCACGTCCGCGTCCCAGCCCAGCACCGAGCCCATGATCTCGGCCGCGTGCTGGGCCGACTCGGTGCCCCGGTGAGGCGTCTCGAACGAGATCCGGGTGCGCCGGGTCAGCACGTCGTCGAGGTGCAGGGCGCCCTCGACCCGGGCCGCGTACGCCACTTCGGCCGCCAGGTATTCGGGCGCGCCGGCGAGCGGGGCGGCCAGTGCCGGCTCGGCGTGGATCATCGCGATCAGCTGGGGTGCCAGCGTGCCGTACCGCTCCAGGAGGTGCTCCAGCACACCCGCCTGCACGCCGTGCCGCCGGGCCAGGTCGAGCCGGTCCCGCCACATCGCCGCGTACCCGTCGGCGCCGAGCAGTGGCAGGTCGGCGGTGCGGGACGGCACGCGCACGCCCAGCCGGCGGGCCGCGCGGTCGACCACGTCGGCGGCCATCACCCGGTACGTCGTGTACTTTCCGCCGGCCACCAGCATCAGGCCCAGCATGGGCTCGACGACGGCGTGCTCGCGGGAGAGCTTGGAGGTCGGCTCGGCCTCGCCGGACAGGAGCGGGCGAAGCCCGGCGTACACACCCTCGATGTCCGATGTGGACACTGGCCGGTCGAGCACGGTATTTAGCTGATCCAGCAGGTACTCGATGTCGCGCGCGGAGGCGGCCGGGTGGTCGCGGTCGAGCTGCCAGTCGGTGTCGGTGGTACCGATGATCCAGTGGCCGCCCCACGGCAGCACGAAGAGCACCGAGCTGGCCGTGCGCAGGATCAGCCCGGCGTCGCCGGTGATCGCCGAGCGGGGCACCACCACGTGGACGCCCTTCGAGGCGCGCACCCGCAGCCCCGGCCGTACGCCGACGTCGCCGAGCATCGCGGAGATGTCGTCGCTCCAGACGCCGGTCGCCGCGATCACGGTACGGGCCCGCACCTCGAACTCGTCCGCCCGCGACTCCAGGTCGCGTACCCGTACCCCGGTCACCTCCCGCGCCTGCCGCACCATGCCGACGGCGCGGGCGCTGGTCACGACGGCCGCGCCGAGGCTGGCCGCGGTGCGCGCGAGGGTGACCACCAGGCGGGCGTCGTCGACCTGCCCGTCGTAGTAGCGGATCGCCCCGGTCACCACGTCCGGACGGAGGCTCGGGAAGACGTGCCGGGCGCCGTCGCGGGACAGGTGGCGGTGCAGCGGCATGCCCCGCCCGTGGCCGAAGAGCCCGGCGAACGCGTCGTACGCCGCGACCCCCGCGCCGTAGTACGCCCGCCGCCACGCCCGGCCGGGAAACTCGCGGGGCGAGTGGCCACCGGGGAGCGGCACGAGGATCGGCACCGGGCGCACCAGGTGCGGGGCGAGTCGGGTGGCGAGCAGGCCACGCTCGGTGAGCGCCTCCTGCACCAGGTGCAGCTCGAGCTGCTCCAGGTAGCGCAGGCCGCCGTGGATCAGCTTGCTGGACCGGCTGGAGGTACCCGAGGCCAGGTCACGCGCCTCGACCAGCGCGACCTTGAGCCCGCGCGAGGCGGCGTCGAGCGCGGCGCCCGCGCCGGTGACGCCGCCGCCGATGACGAGGACGTCGAAGCGTTCGCTCCGCAGCCGGCGCAGGTCGGCGGCGCGGCGCTCGGGGGAGAGCTCGCTGGCGGTGTACCGGGATACGGCAGGGTCTCGCACCTGTCCACGGTAACCGCAGGCCGGTCGTAGTGTTTCGCGCATGGCGTATCCCTCACACCCGGCGTACCCGGTCCCCGAGCGCTCCACCAGCCCGTGGGTGGTGTTCGCCGCCGCGTCGGTCGGCGTGTGGGCGGTGGCGATAACCGTCCTGTGCCAGTCGGTCGGCTGGCTGGCCGACCAGGTGCTGCTGGTGACCGGGCTGGATACCCCGACGTGGACCTGGCCGGTCGTCGCGATCGTCAACGCCGTGCTGGCCGCCACGCCCGCGGTCATCCTCGCGTTCGTGCCGCGCTCCCCGGCCGTACGCGCCGCCGGCCGGGTGTGGCTGCTCGGCGCGGCGGCGCTCGGCGGCCTCGGCCTGCTGCGCGCGGTACCCCAGCCGCGCAACGAGCTCTACCTCGCGCTCCTCGCCCTGGCCGCGGCCGGCGGCGCGGTCCTGCTGCGCGGCCGCCCCTCGCTGCCCGCTCTCGGCTTCGCCGGTGGGCTCGCGGTGCTCCTGCCCTGGCTCTGGATCGGCGCGCTGGGCGGGCTGGCGGAGACCGTGCTGGCCGTGCTCGCGGCCGCGGCGCTCGGCTGGCTCGCCGCCGCGATCCTCGACGCCGCCTTCTGGGCCCGGTACGGCGTCGTGCTCGGCGGCTTCGTCGCCGGCGTGGCGCTGCTGCTGCTCGCCGCCGGGGTCGGCCAGGCCGGCGCCCAGCTCGCCGCGATGCTGCTCCTGCCGCCGCTGGGCTTCGCGGCCGCCGCGTTGCGCAGCGCCGGACCGCTGGTCGCGGTCGCGGCGCTGGGACCGCTGGCCTTCGCCGATCCCGAGGAGATCACGCTGCTGCTGGTCGGAGGTGGGCGGGACCTGCCCGTCTGGGCGTCCATCGCCGCCGCCGTCGCACTCGCCGTCGCGCTCGTCGTCGGCATCGGGTACGGCTTGGCGCGCGCCCGCCTCGCCGGACGGTGGATCGGGGCCGGGGCGGTGGTGCTGATGCTGGTCACCGGTGCGGCGATGTACCTGGGCCCCGGTCAGCCCGGCCTCTTCGGCGAGCGCCTCTTCGTCATCCTCAAGTCCCAGGCCGACCTGAGCGGGGTGACCACCGCCAGCCGCGAGGCCCGGGTCACCGAGGTCTACCGCCGGCTCGTCGAACACGCCAACGGTACGCAGGCCGATCTGCGCCGGACGCTCGACCGCTGGCACCTCGACTACACGCCGTACTACCTGGTCAACGCCGTCGAGGTGGACGGCGGGCCGGCGATCCGTGCCTGGCTGTCCCGGCGCGACGACGTCGACCGGGTGCTGCTCAGCCAGCGGCTGCGCCCGCTGCCCGCCGATCCCGGCGTGACCCACGGCGACGCGCCCGCCCCCTCCGCCCCGCCGTGGAACATCTCGCTGATCGGCGCCGACCGTGCCGCCACCCAGCTCGGCGTCGACGGCTCGGGCGTCGTGGTCGGCACCTCGGACTCCGGTGTGGACGGTGCGCATCCCGCGCTCTCCGGCAACTTCCGGGGCGGCGACGACTCCTGGTACGACCCGTGGAACCACACCCGTACCCCGACCGACCGGGGCGGGCACGGCACCCACACGCTCGGCTCGGCGGTGGGCCGTACCGTCGGCGTGGCACCCGGCGCCCGCTGGGTCGGCTGCGTCAACCTCGACCGCAACCTCGGCAACCCGGCCCACTACCTGGACTGCATGCAGTTCATGCTGGCCCCGTTCCCGTTCGGCGGCGACGCGTTCACCGACGGCCGGCCGGAGCGGGCCCCGCACGTCCTCACGAACTCGTGGGGTTGCCCGCGGATCGAGGGCTGCGACGAGGGTTCGCTGCGCGCGGCCACCGCGGCGTTCGCGGCCGCCGGCATCTTCTTCACGGTCGCGGCCGGCAACACCGGCCCGTTCTGCGGATCGGTCGACGACCCGCCGGCCCCGTACCCGGACGTGGAGACCGTCGGCGCGGTCGACCGGCTCAAGGAGGTCACGGAGTTCTCCAGTCGCGGACCGACCGACGCCGATCTCGCCAAGCCCGACATCGTGGCGCCCGGCCAGGACGTGCTCTCGGCGATGCCCGGCGGCGGGTACGCCGAGCAGAGCGGCACCTCCATGGCCGCACCGCACGTGGCCGGTGTGGTGGCGCTGATGTGGTCGGCCAACCCGCGGCTGATCGGCGACCTCGCCCGTACCCGTGAGATCCTGCGCGACACGGCCACGCCCGCGAACCCTGGCGACAGTTCCGGCGAGTGCGCGCCGGCCGACGTCACCGGCGCCGGGATGGTCGACGCGTACGCGGCGGTGCAGGCGGCACGCACGGCGTCCTGACCGCCGGTTAGTGTCGGCGACCGTGGAGTTTTCGATCGCCGCGCTGACCGACGCCGACGTACCCGCCGTGGTTGACCTTTGCCGAGAGGCGCTGGACCTGCCCGACGACGCCGCGGAGGCGGACCAGATCGTGGCCCGGCTGCGCGAGCAGCCGGGCATCGGCTTCGCCGCCACCGCGGACGGTGAGCTGGCCGGGGTGGTGCTCGGGTCGATCTCGCACCGCGACGACTCGATCGGGCACGTCGACCTCGTCGCGGTCCGGCCGGCCGCACGCCGCCAGGGCATCGGGCGGGCGCTGCTGACCCGGGCCGAGGGGGCGCTGGCCGGCCGGGGTGCGGTCGAGGTGCTGCTGGCCGGCAACCCGCCGTACTACGCCTGGCCCGGCATCGACGTCCGCTACACGCCCGCGGTCTGCGCGGCCAACGCGCTCGGGTACGAGCAGGACCGCACCGCGTGGAACATGACCGCCGACCTCACCGCCCTCCGCCCGACCGAGGCGGCGCAGGAGCGGCTGGCGGCGAACGGGGTCGCCGTCCGGCGCGCGGACACCGGCGACCTACCGGCGCTGGTCGAGTTCGCCCGCGCCAACTTCAGCGACGGTTGGGCCGGCGAGGTCTCCGACTCGGTGGGGCGGCCCGGCGCCGGCTGCCACATCGCGCTCCGGGACGGCGAGGTGCTCGGCTTCGCCGCGTACGGCTCGTCGCGGCCGAGCTGGTTTGGCCCGATGGGCACCGCGCCCGCCGCGCAGGGGCTCGGCATCGGTGGCCTGCTGCTCCGCCGATGCCTGCGCGACCTGCGGGACACCGGCCTCCAGCAGGCCCAGATCGGCTGGGTGGGGCCGGTGCCGTTCTACGCGTCGGCGGTGGGTGCCCGGATCGAGCGCGTCTTCTTCCTGTACCGCAAGCAGTTGTAGCCCCTACTCGGCCGGCAGGTGCGTCCGGGCCTCCTCGTACCCACCCTCGGGCGCCTGGGTCGCCGGGCCGTAGACGAGGTAGAGCACGCCGGTCTGGAACGGCGTGGACGACAGCAGCGTGAGCGGCATCGTCGTGTCGCCCTCGTCGAAGAGGCGCATCCCCTTGCGTACGGCGATCGGGTGCACCAGCAGGTGCAGCTCGTCGAGCAGGCCGGCGGCGAGCAGCTGCCGCACGATCGAGACCGACCCGCTCATGCCGATGGTCCCCTCGCCCGGCTCGTTCTTGAGCGCGGTGACCGCCTCCACGAGGTCGCCCTGGAGCAGCTCGGAGTTGCGCCAGGTGAACTCCAGCGGCTGCCGCGACACCACGATCTTGCGCATGTCGCCGAGCTTCTTGGCGAAGTGCGCGTCCTCGTCGCCCGCGGCCTCCCGATCGGGCCACGCGCCGGCGAAGCTGTCGTACGTCACGCGGCCGATCAGCAGTGTGTCCGCCGAGCCGAGCTGGCCGTCGACGGCCGCGCCCATCTCGTCGTTGAAGTACGGGAAGTGCCACTGATCCGGCGCCTCGACGACCCCGTCGAGCGAGATGAACAGGCCAGCGGTGATCTTCTTCATGACGTCTCCCAGGTAGCGGCTGAACGCTCTATCGCCAGGTAGGACGGACCGGACCCGCTGAACTCATCGGTCCTGCGCCCGGTTCTCTCCGCCGAACCTATCGGAGCTCATACCAGGCAACCGACGCATACGGATTAATACTCTCTTTTCACCGCGAGCCTCTTGACCGGCCCATAACGTTGCCCCTGGAAGGAGGAGATCATGGCCAAGGAAAAGCGACCGAAGGACGATCTCCAGACCGTGGCAAAGTCCCGCATGGCCCAGATGCCGGCCGAGACAGCCGGGGGCAGGCTCGACCAGAGCCTCTCACCCGGCGCGGCCCGACCAGACCGGTCGGACCGCCCGGAGCGGCCGGACCTGGCGAACCGGCGGGACCCGGGCGCACCACAGCCCGGCCAGCACAGCAACAACCAGCACCAGCACAACGAGTTCCAGCGCAACCAGCCGCGGCCCGGACAGCCGCACGAGATGAGCGGCCCTCAGTCGTCCACTGAGGACCTGCCGCCGAAGCCGATGTCGCGGGCAGACAAGCAGCGCAACCAGCCACGCCGCTGACACCGGTGCGAACCGGCCGCGGCGCACGGCCGCCGCGCAAGCGACGAGGCCGCTGAGTAGATAGACAAACGAAAGGGGCGAGCCGGAAACCCGGCTCGCCCCTCCCTTGTGGACAGGACTGATCAGAGATCAGAAGTCCATGTCGCCGCCGCCGGGCGCACCCGCCGGGGCCTTCTCCTTCTCCGGCTTGTCCGCCACCACAGCCTCGGTGGTCAGGAACAGGGCCGCGATCGAAGCCGCGTTCTGCAGCGCCGAACGGGTCACCTTGGCCGGGTCGATGATGCCCGCCGACAGCAGGTCGACGTACTCACCGCTGGCCGCGTTGAGGCCGTGGTTGGTCTCCAGGTTGCGCACCTTCTCCACCACGACGCCACCCTCGAGGCCGGCGTTGACGGCGATCTGGCGCAGCGGCGCGTCGAGCGCGATCTTTACGATCGTCGCGCCGGTGGCCTCGTCGCCAGCCAGGTCGAGCTTGTCGAAGGCGGTCTTGCCGGCCTGGACCAGCGCGACGCCACCACCCGGGACGATGCCCTCCTCGACTGCGGCCTTGGCGTTGCGGACCGCGTCCTCGATACGGTGCTTGCGCTCCTTGAGCTCGACCTCGGTGGCCGCGCCGACCTTGATCACCGCGACACCGCCGGCGAGCTTCGCCAGGCGCTCCTGCAGCTTCTCACGGTCGTAGTCGGAGTCGCTCTTTTCGATCTCGGCGCGGATCTGGTTGACCCGACCCTGGATCTGGTCGGCGTCACCGGCACCGTCGACGATCGTGGTCTCGTCCTTGGTCACCACGACCTTGCGGGCGCGGCCCAGCAGGTCGAGCGTGGCGGCGTCGAGCTTGAGCCCGACCTCCTCGCTGATGACCTGGCCGCCGGTGAGGATGCCGATGTCGGTCAGCATCGCCTTGCGGCGGTCGCCGAAGCCGGGCGCCTTCACCGCGACGGACTTGAACGTGCCACGCACCTTGTTGACGACGAGGGTGGCGAGCGCCTCGCCCTCGACGTCTTCGGCGATGATCGCCAGCGGCTTGCCCGACTGCATGACCTTTTCGAGGATCGGCAGCAGGTCCTTCACCGACGAGATCTTGCTGTTGACGATCAGGATGTAGGGGTCGTCGAGGACGGCCTCCATCCGCTCGGCGTCGGTCCAGAAGTACGGCGAGATGTAGCCCTTGTCGAAGCGCATGCCCTCGGTGAGCTCGAGCTCCAGGCCGAAGGTGTTGCTCTCCTCGACGGTGATGACGCCTTCCTTGCCGACCTTGTCCATCGCCTCGGCGATGATCTCGCCGACGGTGGCGTCACCGGCCGAGATCGACGCGGTGGAGGCGATCTGCTCCTTGGTCTCGACGTCCTTGGCGAGCTTCGCCAGCTCCTCCGCGACGTTGGCGACGGCCGCCTCGATGCCCCGCTTCAGGGCCATCGGGTTGGCGCCGGCCGCCACGTTGCGCAGGCCCTCGCGGACCAGCGCCTGGGCCAGGACGGTCGCCGTCGTCGTGCCGTCACCGGCCACGTCGTCGGTCTTCTTCGCGACCTCCTTGACCAGCTCCGCGCCGATCTTCTCGTAGGGGTCCTCGAGCTCGATCTCCTTGGCGATGCTCACACCATCGTTGGTGATGGTGGGCGCGCCCCACTTCTTCTCGAGCACGACGTTGCGGCCCTTCGGGCCCAGCGTCACCTTTACGGCGTCGGCGAGGGTGTTCATGCCCCGCTCAAGGCCGCGGCGCGCCTCCTCGTCGAACGCGATAATCTTGGCCATACGGCGTTGTCCTCCAGCTGGACATCCACGGCACTTCGAGCGGTCAGCCCGAAGCGCGCAGCGACCTTCCGTCCGGCCGGGCCGGATAGCCCGCGACGACCGGCCCGTGCCGCGCCATCAATGCGATGATCACGACCGTGGCCCCACCGCCCCGACCATTGGCACTCACATGCCGCGAGTGCCAATCACCTGTTTAGCACTCTCCCCTAGGGAGTGCAAGCGCGTCGGGTGAACGGGTGATGAGGGCTGGCGAAACCTGGCCCGCAATAGCTGGAGGCGGGGCCGGAAACCCGGATGCCCCGCCTCAACGCGTCACTGAGGGCTCAGGCGATGACCCGAACCTTCTCGGCCTGCGGCCCCTTCTGGCCCTGAGCGATCTCGAACTCCACGCGCTGGCCGTCGTCCAGCGCCTTGTAGCCGTCCATCTCGATCGCCGAGAAGTGGACGAAGACGTCCTGCCCGCCGTCGACCGCGATGAAGCCGTAGCCCTTTTCGCTGTTGAACCACTTGACGGTGCCCTGTGCCACGGTGCACTTCCCTCACTTCGATGGTGCTGGGTTCGACAACCCCCGGCCGCGCCGTTTGCCGGCCGGGGCCGCCGATCCGTGGTCCGGGGTGGTCCGTCGAACACAGCGGCCGAAATCGCACGCTACACGAGGACCCCCGCCCGCGCACTACCCCAAACCGGACACCCGGGTCGTCACCCGGCATCCTGCCGCCTCGACCTGCACTCCTGCCTCGTTGAACGAACGTGGTTTCACGCAGACCGAACGGACGAGGCCGGCACCGGGCCGGAATGGGCCAGGGATGGCTCGCGACGGCGTACGTGAGCGCCGCGCTAACCGTCGTGACCCTGATCGCGACCGTGAGTACGAGTCAGGGCTCGGCGGCGCACTGGGTGGCGGGTCAGCGACCGGTGGCGTCCAGCCCGCCGGCCAAGCCACCGCCGCCGGTCCGCGTCCGTGTCGACCACACCGGCTTCCTCTCCTGGGCGCTGCTGGACCGGCGCAGCGGAAGCATCAGCGGCTCGGGCAACCTGACCGCCCCCAGCGACACGATGTCGATGGTCAAGGCCTGGATCGCCGCCGACTACCTGCGGACGGCGGCGGACGAGGAGATCAGCGAAGACCGGCTCCGGCAGCTCAGGATCATGATCCGGGACAGCGACAACACGGCCGCCCAGGCGCTGTTCGAGCTGGTCGGGCGCCGGGCCTCGATCGAGCGGCTGATCGCCACCTGCGGGCTCACCGAGAGCAGCGCGTACGGCAACTGGTGGAGCCGGACCACCGTCTCGGCGCGGGACACCGTACGGCTGGGCGCCTGCATCGCGGACGGCCGCGCGGCGGGTCCCCGGTGGACCGGCTGGCTGCTGGACGAGATGCGGCAGGTGCGCGGGGCCGGCGACTTCGGCGTACGGCTGGCGCTCCCCGACCCCGGCCGCGTGGCCATCAAGAACGGCTGGCTCCTGCGCGACGACGACCGGCTGTGGCACATCAGCTGCCTCGCGATCGCCGAGCGCTGGGTGCTCGGCGTGCTCCTGCGCTACCCGGCCGAGCTCGGCTTCGAGTACGGCACCGACCTCTGCGAAAACGTCGGCAGGCAAGCCGTCGTGTGATCGAAGCTCCCCTCAAGTCGCGAGAACGACGTGGGGGGAGCTTCGATCACCGCCCGGGGGGGGCGTGGCACCCCCCCCCCCCCCCCGCCCCACGACCGCGCGGCCGCCCCCCCCCCCCCCCGACCGTGGGGAGCGCGGGACGCGCCGCACCCAGGCTCTGAAAGCCCTCTAGGGTGACGGGATGACGACGCGAGCGACCGTGCGCCGGGTGCGGCTGCAGGACGCGGCCCGGATGCGGGCGCTGCGCCTGGAGATGCTCGCCGACACCCCGCTCGCCTTCCTGGAGACGCTGGCCGAGGCGGCCGAGATCCCGCACGCCGAGTTCGCGGAGCGGATCGCCGGCAGCGCGTTCGGCCACTTCCGGGCGCAGTTCGTGGCGGAGGTGGACGGGCGCTTCGTCGGGCACGCCGGCGGGATCATGTCGCCCGACGAGCCCAAGCTCACGATCATCTTCGCCGTCTACATCACGCCGGCCCGGCGCGGCACCGGCATGCTGGAGCAACTCGTGGACGAGGTGGCCGCCTGGTCGCGGAGCGTCGGCCGCCCCGAGCTGATGCTGGAGGTCGTGGTCGGCAACGAACGGGCGCGACGGGCGTACGAGCGGCTGGGCTTCGTCGACACCGGCATCCGCGTGCCACACCCGGTCGTCCCGGTGCTCCGGGAGCTCCAGATGCGCCGGCTGGCCTGACCCCACTCGGTGATCGAAGCTCCCGTCAAGTCGTTCTAGCGACTTGACGGGAGCTTCGATCACGGGGCTACGCGGTGTGGCGGCGGGACTGGACGATCCGGAAGCGGCTGGCCACGTACGCGCCGTCGGTCAGTGCCGCGTTCGCCGCCGGGTTGGCGCCGCTCGCGTGGAAGTCGGAGAAGGCCGCCGACTGGTTGACAAAGACGCCACCGGTCAAGTTGCAGGACAGGTGCACGCCCACGTCGAGCGCGACCGCCTCGGCGGCGTCCAGCACCTTCTCGTCCGTGGAGTACACGGATGCGGTGATCGCGCCCCGTTCGCCCACAGTGGACCGGAAGATCTCCAGGCTCTCCGCCGTGGAGTCGGTGGCGATCACGAACGAGATCGGTCCGAACCACTCCATGCCGTAGGTCTCCGCGGCGTCCGCGGGCAGCTTCAGGATCGCCGGGGTACGGACGACCGCGCCCTCGAACGCCGGATGCTCGACGACCCGCGACTCCAGCACCGGCTCGCCGACCGACTTGACCTCGTCGAGCCGGTTGAGCACGCCGTCGTTGACGATCGCGCCGGTCAGCTCCACCGCGCGGGCCGGATCGCCGGTCAGCTTGCCCACCGCGCCCGCGATGCCGGCCGCCACCTCGTCGAACGACTTGTGCCCCTGGTCGGTGCCGATGCCGCCGGCCGGTACCAGCACGTTTTGCGGCGTGGTGCACATCTGCCCGCTGTAGAGGACGAGCGAGAAGCCGATGTTGCGGCACATGCCGGCGAAGTCGTCGGTCGAGTCGATCACGATCGTGTTGACGCCGGCCTTCTCCGTGTAGACGACGGCCTGGCGGGCGTTCTCCTCCAGCCACTCGCCGTACGCGGTCGAGCCGGTGTAGTCGATGATCTTCACTTCGGGGCGCAGTGCCAGCGTGGAGGCGAGCGCCTCCCCCGGCGCCTCGGGCGCCAGCAGCATCAGGTTGGGGTCGAAGCCGGCCTCGGCGAGCACCTCGCGGGCGTACCGGACGGTGATCGCGAGCGGGAGCACGGCCCGCGGGTGCGGCTTGACGATCACCGGGTTGCCCGTGACGAGGGAGGCGAAGAGCCCTGGGTACGAGTTCCAGGTCGGGAAGGTGTTGCAGCCGATGACCAGGCCGATCCCGCGCGGTACCACGTGGAACCGCTTGGTCATCCGCAGCGGGTCGCCCTTGCCGGCCGGCTTTTCCCAGGCGGCCTCGCCGGGGTGCCGGGTCATCTCCGCGTACGCGTACGCCAGCGCCTCCAGCGCACGGTCGAGCGCGTGCGTCCCGCCCGCCTGGAACGCCATCACGAACGCTTGGCCGCTGGTGAACTGCACCGCGTTGGCGAGCTCGAACACGTTCGCGTGCAGCCGCGCCAGGATCTCCAGGCAGACGCCGGCACGGACCTGCGGGCCGGCGTCGCGCCAGGCGGGCAGGGCGGCCGTCGCCGCGGCGATCAGCTCGCCCGCCTCGACGTGCGGGTAGGTCACCGCGAGCTCGACGCCGAACGGGCTCGCCTCGGTGGCGATCCAGCCGTCGGTGCCCGGCTGGTCGAGCGGGAAGCGGTTGTCGAGGTACGCCTGGAAGGCCGCCTGGCCGTCGGCGGCGGCCGTCTCCCCGTACACGCGGGGGCTGGGCGACTCGGGGTAGGCCGACCAGTAGCCGCGCTCGGAGATCGCGGCGAGCGCACGCGCGAGGGTGTCGGCGTGCTTGTCGTACAGATGGCGCGGGGAGTCCGTCATCCCGCCATCATCCCCCAGCGGGGGTGAGAAGCTAACAGGTATGCCCAGGTGGCCGGCGGTGCGCACCACTCTGACGTGGGTCAACGGCACCACGCTCGCGGCGCTGCTGCTCGCCACCGCCACGCGCACCCGGCTCGTGCGCGGCCCCGGCGGGCTGTACGTGGCGGGCGGCTACCGCCTCCGCGTGCCCAAGCAGTCCTGCTTCACGGTCGGCACGGTGGTCTTCACCAAGCGCCCGGCCGGCTGGCTGCTCGACCCCGATCGGGCGGAGCTGCTCGGCCACGAGACCCGGCACGTCGGCCAGTACGCGGTGCTCGGCCTCTTCTTCTTCCCGCTCTACGGCGCCGCCTCCGCGTACTCGTACCTGCTGACCGGTGGCTACGGCTGCCGCAACTTCTTCGAGCGGGACGCGGGGCTGGCGGCCGGTGGCTACCGCCAGCTCCCGCTGCGTCCGTGGGCCGCGCGGACCGGCCGTCTTATAGGTCGTGCTGCCAGTTCTGCCAGCCGTCGACAGGGCGGAACCCCATCGCCTCGTTGATCGAGATCATGTGGTCGTTGACCCCGGCGTTCCAGGTGTCGATCGCCCGCAGCCCCGGCTCGTGCGCCCGGGTGTAGCCGAGGTTTTCCAGCTTGACGACGGTGCCGAGGCGGTGGCCGCGGTGGGTCGGCTCGACGATGGTGATCTGCTGGAACGCGTGCCAGTCGACCGTACCGGGGAAGTCGATCGTGGTGAACGCGACGACCTTGCCGCTCTCGTCGTGCCGTACCGCCGTGTTGTACCGGCGGCGGCCACGCGCGGCCGCGACGGCGTCGTTTGCCCGGATGCGGTCGGCGTCGACCTTCTCCGCCTCCCAGTCGAGGTCGCCCATCGGCGCGTCGGAGAGCAGCCGGCCGTCGAGGTACGCGATGTCGTCGATGATCTCGTCGGGCGTGGCGCCCCGCCACTTGACCAGCGAATAGCCGGCGGCGCGCTCCCAGGCGGCGGCCAGCTGCTGGCGAAGGCCGTCTTCGTCGAGCTTGGTGACGTCGAGGCGGCGCCGCACGTCGGTCAGCGCACCCTTGGCACCCATCGCGGTGGCGAACGCGCCGCCCGCCTCGTCGCGCGCCACGCCGCCGGGCAGCGACTCGACCGACATGCCCATCAGCCGCTTGCGACCCGCGCCGCGGACCATGGCCTGGACGTGCTCGTACAGCGCGCGGCCCACGCCGCGCCGGCGATGCTCGGGGTGCACGCTGAGGTCGGCCTCGGCGTTTTCGAGGTTGTCCAGCTGCGGCAGCTCGACCGTCACGTAACCGGCGGCGACGCCGTCGATCGTGGCCAGGAACCGCTCGTGCGTGGCGCCGGGCCACGGGTAGCGCAGCTCGGCGAGGAAGCGCTGCCGGCCCACGGGCGGAAAGTCCGGCACGTCCGCGGCCAACGCGGCTTCGACGATCTGGTACGCCTGCTCGACGGCCTTCTCGTCGGCCGGATCCATGGGTCTGACGGCGATGTCCATGTCACCGAGGGTCCCTTTTCGGGCCGCTCTCCGCGACCGAATTTAGCCGCTCGGATCGGCTGGATCAGCCCGGACAAGTTGGTCGGGAGGGACAGCCGCACAGCGCCTCCGGCGCTGGGACGTTAGAACAAAGCCTACGGCGACCGCCCTCCCGCACGGAGCATCCTGCGTCGTCCAGATGGCGCCGTCAAGTCCCCGGAGCGGTGTTTTCTCGACGGACGGCAAAATCCCGACTACGGAATGCAACTCCCATCCCGACCAAACCTCCGCTACCTGCACTTCCCTCCGTGGTCACGCTCCCGCTCGCAGTAACCGGGAATCGCCCAGGGCACCGGGAAGCGCGGGGTCAGGACCCGAGGAGACCGGCGTCGCGGGCGCCGCGGAGCGAGGGCTTGATCCGGTGCGTCGGGCCGACCTGCTCGGCGACCGCTTCGATGGTCTTCAGCCCTTCGCCGGTGTTGAACACGACCGTCTCGGCGTCCGGGTCGAGCTTGCCCGACTCGACGAGCTTCTTGAGCACGGCGACGGTCACCCCGCCGGCCGTCTCGGCGAACACCCCGGTCGTGGCGGCGAGCAGCTGGATCGCGTCGCGGATCTCGTCGTCCGTCGCGTAGTCCATCCACCCGCCGGAGCGGCGCACGGCCTCCAGCGCGTACAGCCCGGCGGCCGGGTCGCCGATGTTGAGCGACTTGGCGATGCCGGTCGGCTTGACCGGGATGATCTCGCTGACGCCGTTGTGCAGGGCGACCGCGATCGGGTTGCAGCCGGACGACTGGGCGCCGAAGACCCGCCACCCGTTGGCCGGCGCCTCGACCAGGCCGATCTCGACCAGCTCGCTGAACGCCTTGTCGACCTTCGTGAGCAGCTCGCCGCTCGCCATGGGGATGACGACCTGCTCGGGCAGGCGCCAGCCGAGCTGCTCGGCCACCTCGTACCCGAGGGTCTTGGAGCCCTCGGCGTAGAACGGCCGCACGTTTACGTTGACGAACGCGGTGTCTTCGAACTCGTCGGTCTCCACGAGCTCGCTGCAGAGCCGGTTGACGTCGTCGTACGACCCCTCGATCGCGACCAGCTCGCCGCCGTACACGGCCGTGGTGACGACCTTGCCCGGCTCGAGGTCACCGGGGATGAAGACGATCGACGGTACGCCGGCCCGGGCCGCGTGCGCGGCGACCGAGTTGGCCAGGTTGCCGGTGGAGGCGCAGGCGAAGCGGCTGAAGCCCAGCCCGCGCGCCGCGGTGAGGGCCACCGAGACCACCCGGTCCTTGAACGAGTGGGTCGGGTTGGCGCTGTCGTCCTTGACCCACAGCGGCCCGCGTACGCCGAGCTCCTCGGCCAGCCGGGGCGCGGCGACGAGCGGGGTGAGGCCGGGGTCGAGGGTCACCCGGCTCGCCGGGTCCTGCCCGGTGGGGAGCAGCGCCGCGTAGCGCCAGATGCTGTGCGGGCCCGCCTCGATCTGGGCCCTGGTCACCCGCGCGAGAGCAGCCTGGTCGTACGCCACCTCGAGCGGGCCGAAACACTCGTAACAGGCGTGCTGGGCGGCGAGCGGGTACTCCTTGCCGCAGCCGCGACAGACGAGCGCGCGTGCGGGGCTGGCCGGGGCCGGGGCGTCGGAGGTGGCGGTAGTGGCGTCGAGGGTCGACGGCATCGAGGCGTCCTCTCATCTTTCCCAGCGCCGCACCGTGCGGCGGGGACGGAATTGGCACCTGTCCCGCGAATGGCCTCGTCGTCGAGTCATGCGGGGTGGTTGCCGGGGCGTCGTCGGGCCGTATCCCTCAGCCCCTCTGGATGAGGTATTCAGTTGTGCGTACTCGCCACAGTGTACGGGGCGAAACCGCCTACCGCGCCTTTCCGGTGATCTGGTTCACCCTCTGCGATCAGGAGACCACGTCTTTGCGCGTGAAGCGCCAGAACGCGAGCGACCAGAAGAGCGTGGCGTACGCGACCGCCGAGATGCATCCCTTGACGATGTCGTCGGACTGCACGGGTGTCGACAGCAGCCCCAGCCACGCGTCGCTGTAGTGGGTGGGGAGGAAGGAGCGGATGCTCCCAAGTGCGGTGATCTGGTCCAGGATGCTGGAGAGGATGAAGAGGAGCACCGCGCCGCCGACCGCGCCGAGCGGGGCGTCGGTCAGCACCGAGAGCAGAAACGCCAGCCCCGCCACCACCAGCAGCCCCGCCGCGAGATAGCCGAGGACGCCGAGCAGCCGTAGCAGCCCCTCGCCGGCCGGGATCTCGGCGGCCACCGTGCTGCGCAGCGGCGACCAGCCGTACCGGAGCGTGCCGACGAGCAGGGCGGTGCCGGCGAGCAGGACCAGGGCGACGGCCGAGTACCCGAGCGCGACCACCAGCTTGACCGCGAGCAGCCGGGCCCGCGGCACCGGTACCGCCAGCAGGTAGCGCAGGCTGCCCCAGCTCGCCTCGCTGGCCACCGTGTCGCCGCAGAAGAGCGCCACCACGACGGTGAGCAGGAAGCCGGCCGAGACGAAGAGCGTAAACAGCGTGAAGTTGAGCCCGCCCGAGGTGGCCAGGTCGATCAGGCTGGCGAACTCCCCGCCGCCGTTGTCGTCGTCGCCCCCGCTGTCGAACTGGAACGCGATCAGCACGATCAGCGGCAGCAGCACCATGAAGCCGAGCGCGAGCTGGGTGCGCCGCCGGGTCGCCTGCCGCCGCCACTCCTGCCAGACCGAGAGCGTGCGGCCGGGCCGGTAGCCCGCCGCCGCGCCGATCGTCGCCGTCGAACTCATCGGTCCCCACTCCCCCGTGAGTTGTCGCCCACCAGGGCCAGGAACGCGTCTTCGAGCCGCCGCCGGGGCACCACCCGGTCGACGCCGACGCCGGCGCGGACGAGCTCGGCCACGACCTCGCTGCGCGCGGTGCCGTTGATGTCCACCACGAGCCCGTTGGTGCCGTCGCCGGCGACCGAGCGGACGCCGGCGAGCCGCTGGAGCACCGCCTCGGCGGCATCCACGTCGGAGACGTCCAGCCGTACCGTCGGCGAGTCACCGACGATCTCCTCGACCGGGCCGGACGCCACGATCTCGCCCTTGTTGACCACCACCGCGTGGGTACAGGTCTGCTCCACCTCGGCGAGCAGGTGGCTGGAGACGAGCACCGCCCGGCCGTCGGTGGCGTACCGCTTGAGCACCCGGCGCATCTCGGCGATCTGTGGCGGGTCGAGCCCGTCCGTCGGCTCGTCGAGCACCAGCAGCTCGGGCAGGCCAAGCATCGCCTGGGCGATCGCGAGGCGCTGCTTCATGCCGTGGCTGTACTTGCGGACCTTGCGGTGGATCGAGTCACCCAGGCCGGCGATCTCGACCGCGTCGTCCAGCCGCGCGTCCGCCGCCGGCCGGCCGGTCGCCCGCCAGTACGCCTTGAGGTTGTCGAGCCCGGACAGGTGCGGCAGGAAGCCCGGCCCCTCGACCAGCGCGCCGAGGCGGGAGAGCACCGGCGAGCCGGGTACGAGGCGGTGGCCGAAGACGTAGATCTCGCCGCCCGAGGGCTGGGTCAGCCCCATCAGCACCCGCAGGGTGGTCGTCTTACCCGCGCCGTTGGGGCCGAGCAACCCGACGACCTGACCCCGCGCCACCGTGAAGTCCACATTGGATACCGCCACGAAGCCGTCCGCGTACTCCTTGCGCAGCCGGCGAACGACGAGCGGCGTCTGCGCGTACTCCTCGTGGATTTTGGAATCGGTGCGGCGGTGGTGGCGCCGCACGACCAGGAGGACCACCACGAGCCCGAGCAGCACCGCGGCGACGAGCCCGGCGAGCACCCAGCGCCACAGCACCGCGGTCGTGGGGATGGGCTCGCCGGTGACCGTCGGGACGGTGATCCCGTCACCGCCGAGCGCGACCGTGTAGAGGGCCGGCTCCGCCGGCGTGGCGTACCCCTGGTCGGAGGTGGCCACGACGACCCGCAGCCGGTGGCCGGCCTCGATCCGCCGCACGATCGCCGGCAGCGTCACGGTGACCGCCCGCGCCTGGGCCGGGTCGGCCGGCAGCCCGGTCAGCCGCACCGGCGCGACGATGCCGCCGGGGAGCGTGGCCGCGCCGCCCTCGTCCACGTCGTAGAGCTTGACGAAAAGCACGGCCTCGCCGGTCGGCGAGGCGGCTCGGATCGAGACGGTGGGCGCGCCGGCGATGTCGACCGCGGCGGCGAGCGGCTCGGACTGGAAGATCGCGTGCTGGCCGGGCAGGTCGCCGATCAGCCCGCCCACCTCGGAGGCCGCGCTCGCCAGGCCGCCCCCGCCGGGCAGGGTGGAGATCGCGGCCGGGTTGCCGCCGGGCGGGTTGGCGATCGGCTGCGGCGGGCCGGCCAGCGCCACCCGCTCGGTGGCCGTGCCGGAGAGGCCGGGGTAGTCGTCGACCGAGTAGCCGTTGGTCACCAGGCCGCGGTCCATCGCGTCGAACCCGGCGACGCGTGACCAGGTGAAGCTGTTGGCCGGCGCCTCACCCTCGCCCTTGACGTAGTAGTCGAGCCACTGCGCGGTCAGGAACCGCACCCGGTCGCGGTCCGAGCGCGGGCCCTCGCCGCCATCGTGGCCACCGGTGTACCAGGCGACGCGTACCGGCGTGCCGTTGGCGGCGATGCCGCGCGCGTTGGCATCCGCCTCGGAGAGCGGGAAGAGCGTGTCCGTCTCGCCCTGTACGAGCAGGGTGGGCGCCTTGATCCGGTCGAGCACGGTGGACGGGCTGGAGCGGCGCAGCAGGTCGACGGCCTCCGGGGTGGCCCGGCCGGTGGTGGCGGTCCGCTGGTACATCTCGCAGACGTCCCGCGCGAAGCGGCCACAGGCGGGATCGGCCCCTATGCCGGCGCTGCCGCCGAAGAAAAGCCCCGCCCAGCCCTTCTTGAACACGCCGTCGACCGGGTCGGCGCCGGTCGACTCGGGGAGGAAGGAGCGGGACAGGTCGTTCCACGTGATCATGGGCACGATCGCGTCGACCCGCTGGTCCTGGGCGGCGAGCAGGAGCGCTAGGCCGCCGCCGTACGAGCCGCCGACCACGCCCACCTTCGGGTCGCCGTCGGCGTCCTTGCCGACCTCGGGGCGGGCGGCGAGCCAGTCGAGGAGGCGCTGCGCGTCCCGTACCTCGTAGTCGGGGCTGTCGAGGTGGATCTCGCCGCCGCTGCGCCCGAAGCCGCGCGCCGTGTACGCCAGGACGGCGTAGCCGAGCCCGGCCAGGTCTTCCGCGTCGGCGCGCACGCTCTGCTTCGTACCGCCGAAGCCGTGCGCGAGCAGCACCGCCGGCACCGGCCCGCTCCGGTCGGTGGGCAGGTAGAGCGTCGTGTCCAGGTCGACCGGCTCGTCGCCGCCCGGGCCGGAGCGGACGCTGACCACCTGCTCCTCGGTCGTGTACGCCGCCGACTCCGGCCAGGCCAGCCACAGCACGGCGGCGGCGAGCAGGGCGGACGCGACCGCCGCCGCGGGCAGGGCACGACGCACGCGCGCGGACCGGATCGCTGGCATGACGCAAACGGTACGGCGCGCGGCACTCGCATCGCTGAGAAGCCTCTCAGAATGCGGCGCCGGGCCGGTGAGGTCCGGCCGGAGGAGCGCAGCGACGAGAACGGTCCGATCCGGCATCCGGGGCCGGGCGCGAGTGGAGCGAGCGCGGACCGGCAGGGTCCCGGGCTACTCTCGGCGGGTGGCCGAACGCGATCTCACGCTGACCGCCAGCATGCGTCCGGCGGCACTCGACGCCCGCCGCGGCGTGGTGCGGCTCCATCCCGAGGTGCTGACCGCGCTCGACCTCAACCCCGGCGACCCGGTGCGGCTGACCGGCCGGCGCGCCACCGCCGGCATCGCGGCCCGCGCCGAGCCCGGTGCCAGCCGCGCCCTGCTTTACGCCGACGACCTCATCCTCGGCAACCTCGGCGTCCGCGACGGCGGCCAGATCACCGTGGCGCCCGCGCCGGTCGTCGGCGCCCGCCAGGTCACGCTGGCCGGGCCGGTCGAGATCGTCGCGGCCGTCTCCCCCGAGATGCTTCGCCTCGCGCTGCTCGGCAAGGTGGTCACCGCCGGTGACAACGTCTCGCTCCTACCCCAGGACGTGGTGACCGAGACCGGCGTCCGCGCGCTCATCCAGGCCGCGCGGCTCAGCCTCGCCAACACCGTCGGGTACGCGTGGACGAGCACCCTCCTCACGGTCACCGCTCTGGAACCGGCGGGTTCCGCACTGGTCACGATGGACACGGTGGTCGCCTGGGAGGGTGGGCAGGCCACCCACGAGCCCGGGTCGGTGACCGTGCAGGCACCCGCCGCCGTCGTCGAGGAGCCGCCCTCGGTCGACGACCTGCCCGGCCTGCGCACCCAGGCGCAGGAGCTGACCGAGCTGCTCGACCTCGGCTTCCACCACCGCGAGGTGCTCACCAAGCTCGGCACCACCGTCGCGCTCGGCGTGCTCGTCACCGGTCCGGCCGGCTCGGGCAAGTCGGCGCTGGTACGCGCGGTCGCGGCCGCGGTCGGCGCGACCGTCACCACCGTATGGGCGCCCGAGGTGGCCGCGCTCACCAACAACGACGCGGCGGCTCGCCTCCGCTCGGCGGCGGCCGGCCTGCGCTCGGGCGGCCCCGCCGTGCTTCTCGTCTCCGATGTGGAGGCGCTCGCCCCGCGTGACCAGCCCGGTCCACTGTCGACGGTCTTTCGCCAGTTGATCGCCGAGCTGGTCCGCGCCGGCGCCGCCGTCGTCTGCACGACAAGCCGCCCCGAATCGGTCGACCCCACGCTGCGCGGCCCGGACCTGCTGGCGGTGCAGCTGGCGGTGGCCCTCCCCGACGCCGCGATGCGCCGCGAGCAGCTGGCCGTGCTCACCCGCGGCATGCCCCTGGCCGAAGACGTGCGGCTGGACGACGTAGCCGGCCGTACCCCGGGCTTCGTCGCCGCCGACCTGGCCGCGCTGGCCCGCGAGGCCGGCGTACGGGCGGCGCTGCGCATCCGCTCCTCCGGCGCGCCGGACAGTGCCCCGCCGACGGTCTCGATGGCCGACTTCGAGGCCGCGCTGGAGGTCGTCCGCCCCACCTCGATGGCACAGTCCACACTGGAGCTGGCCGCCGTCACGCTCGACGACGTCGGCGACATGGTCGAGGTCAAGCAGGTGCTGACCGAGTCCGTGCTCTGGCCGCTGACGTACCCCGACACGTTCGCCCGGCTGGGCGTGCAGCCGCCCCGCGGCGTACTGCTCTACGGCCCGCCCGGCTGCGGCAAGACCTACCTGGTCAAGGCGATCGCGGGCACCGGCAAGGCCAACGTGCTCTCGGTCAAGGGTGCCGAGCTGCTCTCAAAGTGGGTCGGCGACAGCGAGCGCGCCGTCCGTGAACTCTTCCGCCGGGCCCGCGAGGCCGCCCCGACGCTCGTCTTCCTGGACGAGGTGGACGCGCTCGCCCCGATACGCGGCCAGGCCACGGACGGCGGCACCACCGACCGCGTGGTCGCCGCGCTCCTCACCGAGCTCGACGGCGTCGAAGAGCTGCGCAACGTGGTCGTGGTGGGCGCCACCAACCGCCCCGACCTGGTCGACGCCGCGCTGCTGCGCCCCGGCCGCCTGGAACGCCTGGTCTACGTCCCCCCGCCGGACGCCGAGGCGCGCGGCGAGATCCTGCGCGCGTCGTCCCGCACCGTCCCCCTCGCCGACGACGTCGACCTGCAGGCGCTGGCGGCGTCGCTCGACGGCTTCTCCGCCGCCGACTGCGCGGCGCTGATCCGCGAGGCCGCGCTGGCCGCGATGCGCGAGTCGCTGGAGGCCTCCTCGGTGACGGCGGCTCACGTGACGACCGCGCGGGAACGCGTGCGCCCGTCGCTCGACCCGGGCCAGGTCGCCTGGCTCGAGACGTACGCCGAGCAACAGGCCGCCCGCTGACCGAGGCCCCCGGTCAAGCGGGGATGGTGACCGGGAGGCCCTCGACCGTCGCGGCGTCGGCCTGGCGTTTGTCGTACGTCACGAAGGCGTGCAGGCCCGGCTCGATCGCCTTGGCCGTCGCCAGGTGCAGGGCGTCGAGGGTGCGGACCAGCGGGCCCCCGATCGTGGCGGCGCTCGTGACGATGTCGCTGGCCAGCGGCACCGTCATGACCCTCTGGGTGAGGGCCATGACGCGGCCGACCTGGTCGGGATGGTGGCGGGTGGCGGCGCGGACCAGCTCGGGATAGAGCAACGCCGACGAGACCAGCGGAACGTCGATGCGCTCCGCGAGGAAGGTCGTCAGCGCCAGCGACTCCGGCTCGGTGTGGATGAGCTTGGCCGCGGCCGACGTGTCGAGATAGATCACCGCTCGATGTCCCGCTCCGCGATGACCGCGTCGGCGAGGCTGGTGCCGGTGCTCTCGGCGAGCGGGAGCAGATCGAGCACGGTGCCCGGAACGGCCTGCGGGACCAGCCGGCCCTCGGCGATCCAACGGTCGATCGTCGGGTTGCCGGTCACGGTAGGTGGGGGTGGAGTGAGGAAAGCGATGACCTTGCCGCGCTCGGTGATGGGAAGCACCTGGCCCTCCTTGACTCGTCGCAGCACAGAGGTGGTCTGTTGGTTTAGCTCGGTGACGGTCACGGCGTCACCGGCGGGCAGTGGCGATGCAGGCACGGGAGAAATCTTAGTAGAAATCTAGTAGATCCGGAAGCGGTCTCGTCACAGTCATCGCGTCCTCCTCGTCTTGTGCGCCGGAAAGCTACGACTTACGGCAGCCGAAAGCCAGAGGTTGCCGGGAAATTGGGGTCAAGAAAGTTCGCTAGCCTGTGATCGTGCGGAGCTGGCTGCTCGGGCTCGCTGTCGCGGCCGGGTGTCTCCTCGCCAGCTGGGCGTTGCTCGTGCTGCTGGCCCGGCGGCTGCCGCCTGGGGTCCTGCGTGACCTGGCCGCCTTCGTCCCGGACTGTGTGACCACCGTGCGGCGGCTGCGCAAGGACCCGCGCGTGCCGCGCCGGGCCAGGGTGGCGATCGTCGTGGCGGGGCTCTGGGTGGCCAGCCCGATCGACCTGATCCCGGAGTTTCTGCCGGTCATCGGCCCGCTCGACGACATCGTCGTGGTCGCGCTCGCCCTCCGGTACGCGGGTCGCCAGGTGCCGCGGGAGGTCCTCCTCGCCGCCTGGCCGGGCGAGCCACGGCTGCTGGAGCGCCTACTCGGAAAAGCGGAGGGGCGCGGATCGGATTGACCCGCGCCCCTCGGAGGGAACGCTCAGAACGGCAGGTACGCCAGACCGGGCGCGCCCGCCAGGCTGCCGTTGGTGGGCAGCACGCGGGTGACGTTGCCGACGTCACCGACCAGCGGGAGCCCGACCTGGGCGCCCTCGGCGAAATCGGCGTCCTCGCCGGCCACCGGACGCTCGTTCGTGCTGTGCCGCCGGTGCGACGGCGCCTTGGCGTCCGCGTCGTCCGCGGCGGGGGCCGGCAGCGTCGTGGCGGGTGCGCCGGCGCCGGGCAGCCCCAGGTCACGCAGCGAGCTCAGGATCGGCAGGTCGTTCGTCGGGTTGTCCGCGGCGCCGGGGACACCCTTGAGGTTCAGGTCGCCCAGCAGCGGAAGCGTGGCGACCGGCGGCAGGGCCTCCGGCTCGCCGAACTCGAAGGAGCGGGTGAACAGCTCCGGGTTCTGCGCGGTCATGGCGTCGCCGATCAGGGCGGGTACCAGGTCCTGCGCCTGCGAGCGGGTGGAGCGGGTGACCCCGTTGGTGTTGCCGCGCACCGCCTTGCCGGTGTCCACGGTCGGGATCGCGCCGGCCGGCACCAGGCCGAGCGAGGCGGGGACGGCCGCACCGGCGCGGGAAGTGTCCACGTCGGACGTCGCGGGCACCAGGTCGTCCATCTTGCCGGCGTTCGCGCTCATCCCGTTGGCACCGTTGAGCAGCGTGTCGGTGGTGCCGCCCAGGCCGAGCGAGTCGACCGCGCGGGTCGCGCCCACGGTGTCGGTGAACGTACCGGCGACCGGCAGGTCCGAGATCAGGCTCGGCTTACCGGCGTGCGCCTCGCCATCCGCGCCGAGCGAACGGCCGAGCGAGTCGCGAGCGACCCCGCGGTCCAGCGAACCGTGTCCCAGCGCGCGGTCGAGTGAACCGTGGCCCAGCGCGTCGCTGCTGACCGAGGCGGTGGGCGACGACGGCGCCGAGCCCACGAAGCCGAGGTCGCGGGTCGGGGCGACGTCGCCGACGAGCGAGTCGAGCCGCCCACCCAGCACCAGGTCCGAGCTGGCACCCTTGCCGTTCGAGCCGAGGTTGACCTGCGAGAAGTCCTTACCCCCGAGCGGGGTGAAGAAGCCGTCGAGCAGGCCCTGCAGCTGCTGCGGGTCGCTGGGCGGGGTGGCGTCGACATCCTCGGCCTGCGCCGCGCCGCCGCCGAGCAGCAGGAAGCCGCCAGCGATGCCGACCGTCCCCACCGCGCGATAGAACCACTTGTTCATGTCCATCCATTCAGTGCTTACCGGTAGCACCGAGCAATTGGTGCTAAGTACGCTAAAACCTCCAACGAGCCGCAGGCTAAACGGTTCCTGGCAGGACGCAGTTTCATGATCGCCAGGGCTGCGGCGGGGTGAACGGTCTGGCTACCATCCCGGTCATGTCGCTAGATCCGTGGCGCAACCGGGCCCGGCGTGCGGTGGTATCCCGCCTGCGGGAAGGGCTTCGGACCAACGGCGACGCGCCCCACTACGTCATCTGTGGCAACGACCCACTGGCCTACCGGGTCGTCACCGAGCTGACGCAGTCGTACGAGGCGCGGATCACCGTCATCGTGCCCAGCCGCCGCCGCACCGACGGGCCGGACATCGCCGACATCAAGGGCATCCACCTGATCCGCTCCGACCGGCTCGACGAAGACACGTTCCGGCGTGCGGGCCTGGCCGGGGCGGACGGGCTCGCACTCCTGCACCAGAACGACGTGGGCAACATCCACGCCGCCCTCTGCGCGCAGGAGGTCGAGCCCCGGGTGCGCCTGGTGATCCGGATGTTCACCCCGCGGCTGGCCGAGGGGGTCAAGCGCCTCTTCGCCGACTGCGAGGTGATGTCCGACTCGGCGATGGCGGCACCCGCCTTCGTGGCCGCCGCGCTGGGCGAGCCGGCGCCGACCGACTTCCACCACGCTGGGCGCAACTTCTACGTGGCCCGGCGATCGGAGGTGCGGCCGGACAGCATCGTCTGCGGGCTCGCCGACACCCGCGAGCGCAACAACCCGCGCGTACTGCCGGCCGACCAGAGCCGGGCCGACCTGGTGCTCGCCGAGGTGCGCGGCCAGCAGGCCGGCACGATCATCGCGGCCCGCCGGATCATCCAGAAGCGGCGGCGGCGCCGGCCGTTCGCGGTGCTCTTCCGGGGGTTGCGGTGGTTCGTCAGCCGCAAGCTGGGCATCGCCACGATCGCGGTACTGCTGGTGTCGACGACCTTCGGGGCGCTGCTGGCCCGGTCGCAGGGGCTGTCACCGTGGCAGGCGCTCTACTCCACGCTGCTCACCACGATCACCGGGTCCGATGTGGACCTCAACGAGTCGCTCGGCGTACAGCTGATCCAGATCGTGCTGACGCTGGCCGGGCTCGCGCTGGTGCCGCTGATCACGGCCGTCGTGGTCGACGCGATCGTCAACGCCCGCCTCGCGCTCAACGCCGGCCGCCTGCGGATGCCCCGGGAAAACCACGTTGTCGTCGTCGGCGTCGGCAACGTCGGCACCCGGATCATCCGCCAGCTGTACGAGCTCGGCATCGAGGTCGTGGCGATCGACAAGGACCCGGCCGCCCGCGGCGCTCCGGTCGCGCGGCAGCTCAACATCCCGCTGATCATCGGGGACGCCTCGCAGGAGACGGTGCTCCGCGCCGCCTCGGTCGGCACCTGCCAGGCGCTGGTCGTGGTCTCGACCGACGACGTGAGCAACCTCCAGGCCGCGCTCAACGGCCGCTCGATCCGCCTCGACGTACGCGTGGTGATGCGCCTTTTCGACGGCGACCTGGCCTACCGGATCCAGCGGGCGTTCAACATCGGCACCTCGCGGAGCGTGTCGTACCTGGCCGCGCCGGCGTTCGTGGCCGCGCTGATGAACCGCGACGTGATCGCCACCATCCCGGTCGACCGCCACGTGCTGCTCGTCTCCGAGGTGGTGGTCGCGCGCGGCTCGCTCCTCGACGGCGCTACGGTCGCGGACGCCAGCCGGGCCGGCGAGGTACGGGTCATCGCGCTCGCCAAGTTCGGCGAGCCACGCCCGATCTGGACGCCGCCGGAGGCGTACCGGGTGGGCGGCGGTGATCGCCTCACCGTCGTCGCCCGCCGCTCCGGCCTGGGCTGGCTGCTCAAACGCACGGAGGAGCAGCCGGAGCCCTCACCGGACGCTCCCTGATCAGAGCGACGGCATCAGCTCGACACCGAGTACCGCCTGCTCGTCGGGGCGGTGCACCAGGACGTCGGCGAGGAACGACTGCACGGCCGGCGCGAGGCCCACATCGCGGCCGGCCTCCTCGGAGAGCCGCCACCGGTGCTCGATGATCTGCACGAAGAGCTCCGACGGCTCCAGCTTGCGCCGCAGGTGGGTGGGGACCGCGCGGACCACCGGCTCGAACACCTCGGTCAGCCAGCGGTGCGCCGCCTGCTGCTCGTCGGAGAGGTCGCTCTCCGCCCGGTACGTGTCGAGGTCGTTGAGCAGCCGGCGGGCCTGGTTTTCCTCCGCGTCCAGGCCGGTCAGGCGGAGCAGCCGGCGGGTGTGGTAGCCGGCGTCCACGACCTTCGGCCGGACCCGGTAGCCGCCGTCGCCGTCCACCAGCGACATCGCCACCTCGGCCACGTCGAAGCCGAGCTCGTTGAGGCGGCGGATGCGCCCCTCGATGTCGTGCCGGTCCTCCCGCTTGATCTCCTGCTCGTACGTGATCTCGTGCCACAGCCGGTCGTACCGCTCGACGACCTCCTCGGCCACCACCTCGGGGTCGATCGACTCGTGCAGCAGCCCCGCGGCCTGCAGGTCGAGCGCCTCGCCGAAGATGTTGACCCGGGCGATCTCCAGGTCTTCGCCGCGCTGCCCCTTGGAGAGCGAGGGGCGCAGCGCACCGGTCTCGGCGTCCACCAGGTACGCGGCGAACGCGCCCGCGTCGCGCCGGAAGAGCGTGTTGGAGAGCGAGCAGTCGCCCCAGAAGAAGCCGGTGAGGTGCATCCGCACGATCAGCGCGGCCAGCGCGTCGAGCAGCCGGTTCATCGTCTCCGGCCGGAGGGTGTGGGAAAAGAGCGCCCGGTACGGCAGCGAGAACTGGAGGTGCCGGGTGATCAGCACCGGGTCGAGCGGCTCACCGTCCGGCGCCGCCCGGTCGGCCACGATCGCCACCGCCTGTACCGCCGGGAAGTCGATCCGCTCCAGGGCGCGCAGCAGGTCGTACTCCCGCTCGGCTACCCGCTCGCCGGTCTCCTTCACCGCGTAGACGGTGCCGGCGAGCTTGACGAATCGCACCACGTGCCGCGAGATGCCCTGGGGAAGCGCCACCAGGTGGTCGGCAGGCCACTCCTCCAGCGGCGTCGACCAAGGAAGGTCGAGCAGCGCCGGGTCTACGAGGGCCGATGTGATCCGCACGCACACAAGCATGACGGGTTGGCGTGCGCGTCGCCGCTAACCGTGGCTCGTTACACAGAGTCGGAACGGATTGTCACGGAATGTGTCTGTGAGGTAGTGCCATGCGGCGAACTGTGGCGCTGGCGGTGGGGGCCTGCACGGTCGTCGCGCTCGCGGGGGTGGCCGGTGCGACGGCGTACGCGCGTACCGGAGAAGAGCCGGCACCGGCCGCGGTGAGCGCGCGCACGGTCGATCGCGCGGAGGTCGGCCCGGCCGGCGCGGCTGGCGCGCCCGGCAAGGCCGCGCCGCCCCGGAAGGCGGCGGACACCCCCCGGACCGAGGAACGCGCCGACCGGAGCCGCAGGCTCGTCGGGCGCGAGCAGATCGGCTCCGTCGAGCAGGTCGACAAGGTCATCGGGTACCTGGACGGCCAGCGGAAGATGACCCTCCGGTACCCGGGCGCCGCCTACGTGAAGCCGCACTTCAGCCGCGTCCTGCTGCTGCCCGGCGACTACCTGACCATCTCCGACCCGAGCGGCGCCGAGGTGCACCGGGTCGAGTCCGGCCTGCTCCCCGGCCCCGGCCGGTGGGGCATGTCGATCTCCGGCGACACCGCCGTGGTCGAGCTCCACTCGCTCCGCCCCGACCTGCTCGGCCTGGAGTCGACGATCGCCAACCTGGGCGTCGGCGTGGACAAGGTGGCCCACGGCTTCAGCGCGGACGAGCGGGCCCGGCAGCCGCGAAACACGCCGGAGAGCGTCTGCGGCGGCGACCAGAAGGCGGACGCGGTCTGCTACAAGTCGAAGGACCCGGTGGCGTACGAGCGCTCCAAGGCCGTCGCCCGCCTGCTCATCAACGGCAACGAGCTGTGCACCGCGTGGCGGGTCGGCCCCAACAACCGGATGATGACCAACAACCACTGCATCGTGACCTCGGCGGACGCCTACGAGACCGAGGTGTGGTTCAACTACCAGTGCGCCGAGTGCGAGGGGCACGCGGTCTTCCGGTCCACGAAGGTCTGGGGCGACAAGGTGCTCAGCACCGACGAAGAACTGGACTACACGCTCTTCACGGTCGAGGACTTCGATCAGGTGGAGAAGTTCGGCTACCTGGAGTTCGACGTGCGGCGGCCGGCGAAGGGCGAGGAGCTCTACATCCCGCAGCACCCCGGCGGCGACCCCACCGAGATCGCCATGACCAGCGACGAGGACGCCAACGGCAACTGCGCGGTCGACGACCCCAGCTACACCGGGTACGCCGCCGCGTCCGACATTTCGTACTACTGCGACACCGAGGGCGGCTCGTCCGGCTCGCCGGTCATCTCCAAGCGCACGGACAAGGTGCTCGCGCTGCACCACTTCGGCGGCTGCCCCAACTCCGGCGTCCGCATCGACCTGATCTACAACAAGATCAAGTCTCGACTGTAGCTTGGGGGTCGTGCAGGAGACTCGCGCCCAGGAGACCACCTCGAAGGCGGGCCGGCGCCGCCTCGGGCACGTGTGGCCGGCCGGTTGGTGGTTCGACGGCCTGCTGCTGGTCGGGTTCGCCGCCCTGACCGCCGCGCTCGCGGCCGGGTGGCTCCTCGACCTCGACCAGGCGGTCGCCGACTGGGTCTCCGGCCACCAGTGGGACCCGGCCTACTGGATCACCCGCACGCTCAACTTCCTGGGCAGCGGCAGCCCGCTCACCATCATCTGCGCCCTCATCGCGATCTGGCTGGGCGTACGGCGCCGGTCGGCGTGGCCGTTCGCACTGGTGGTGGCGGCGTTTCTGGCCACGGGCTTCGCCATCATGCCGCTCAAGCTCTGGACCGACCGCGCCGCGCCCCGCTCGACCCTCCCCGACGCGGTCGAGATCTTCAACCACCTGCCGGCGGGCGAGTACAGCCTCTCCTACCCCTCCGGCCACCTGGTCAACACGATCGTCTGGTACGGCGTACTCGCGCTGCTGCTGGCTCCGTGGCTCGGCCGCACGGCGCGCCACTGGCTCCGCATCGCCCCGCCGACGATCGTCTTCTGCACGACCGTCTACCTGAACTTCCACTGGGTCACCGACTCGGTGGCCGGCCTGCTGCTCGGGCTACTGCTCGACCGCCTGCTCACCCGCGTACCCTGGCCGGCCCTCCCCCGCCCCGGCACGTCCGTACGGGCTTCATGCTCGCGCGGCGCCGGCGACTCGGCAAGCTCGCCGGCAAGTCGGGCGTAGGTCGTCGTCTGGACCCGGCGCAGCCCGGCAAGGATTTTCGAAACAGGGCCTAGGATCCGAGGTCGACTCGCCGCAGCCTCGTACGAGAGGCGACGTATATGTAGGGACCGGGCTGCTGCAGGAGATCGACCAACTGGCGCCAGCGGCACATGACTATCTCGAGCTGATCAAAGGTGCCGTGGGCCTGCGAGGTGTCGAGAGCCACCATCTTGGCGCCATGATCTCGCACCTCTGCCAGCTCCCGCGTGTGCGCCTGAATCTGGCCGTCACGCGTGAGAATCAGCCACCCGCGCGACGCGACTGGACCGATCCATTCGACATCCTTAACCGCTGGTGATTCGATCGGGCAAGGCGGCCGTTGCCGCTTCCGGATCGTTGCTCCCGGATCACCGGGGTATGTGACGTCGTCGCGAAGGCCGGCAAGGACGCGCGCCAGTCCCAAGATGTCTGCGTCGATGTAGAAACGGACCTCGGCAGGACGCATGACTACGCGGTGCGCGAGTTCTTCGCCCGCTCGGCGTTCTCATAAGCGAGCGCCCATCGAACGTCGGCCACCGTCAAGCTGTACAAGGCTGCTAGGTCTTCGACGTCTTCGCCGGCGTCCTCTTGCTCCCAGATCGCCGCTGTGCTGATGCCCTTGACCGCCGGCCGACCGAATCGGACATCGGGGCGGATTCGCACCGTGGAGCCTTCTTCCGCGATCGGTAGCCATCCAGCCGCCTGGTCGCCCTCCCAGTCGACGCGGTCGAAGAAGTTCTGGGACGGCGGGGTCAGCACCAACTGCCCGCTGATCGCGGCGACCAGGTGAAACTCCGGATCCAGGCCTGAGGAGACCTGCGCCTTCAGCACGAGGTCCTTGTTGACCACGTATGGACGGCGGTCGGCCAACGGATACGGCACACCGAGGTCTTCGCGCATCCGGTCGATGAAGGCACGAAGCTCCGCCATCGGCACCTTGTGGTGGCGACGGTACTGCCGGAGCAACCCAGCCTCCACGAACTCAGCCCAGGTCACGGTGCGCTTACCGGTGGGCTCTGTCCGTAGGACCGGCTTGTATGCCTTGCGCCGGGATGTCCCGCCCTCAAGCCAATAGTGCAAGGTCCCCTGGGCCACATTCAGCAGGCGGGCGGCTTCAGCCTCCGTGTACATCTCGCGTTCAAGGACGGTCACCACCTCGCCAGTGTCGCATTGCCGGGAGGCGGAAACGGTCCCACAACCACCTGCTAGAGCCAGGAGCCGGCGCGCATCACGCTTTCCACCCGCAGATCCTCGGTCAGTACCACCAGGTTGGCGTGTAGACCCGGAGCCAGGGCGCCTACCTCGCCGGCGAGGCCGATCGCCCGTGCGGGTGTCGTCGCCGCCATGCGGACGGCGTCCACCATGGCGACGCCGGCGTGTACGGCCTGGCGCAGTCCCGCGTCCATCGTCAGCGTGCTGCCGGCGATCGCGCCGTCGCGGGCCAGCCGGGCCGCGCGGTCGGCGACGACGACGGCCTGGCCACCCAGCTCGTACTCGCCGTCGGGCATGCCGGCCGCGGCCATCGCGTCGGTGATGAGGGCGGCGCGGTCGGGGCCGGTGACCTGCGCCGCGAACGCCAGCGTGCCGTCGTGCAGGTGGATGCCGTCCGGGATCAGCTCGCACACCACGGAGTCGGCGCCGAGCAGCGCGAAGACCGGGCCGGGCTCGCGGTGGTGGGGTGGGCGCATGCCGTTGAAGACGTGGGTGCCGACCGTGGCCCCGGCCTCGATCCCGGCGAGCGTCTGCTCGTACGTGGCGTCGGTGTGCCCCAGCGCGGCCACCACACCGTGCGACACCAGCAGCTTGACGGCCTCCAGCGCGCCCGGCCGCTCGGGGGCGATGGTGACCATCCGGACCGCACCGCCACCCAGCTCGACCAGCGCCTCGAGCTCCTCGACGGAGGGGTCGCGCAGGTACGCCGGGTTTTGCGCACCGCACCGCAACTGCGACAGGTACGGCCCCTCGTAGTGGATTCCGGCCAGCACCCCCTCGGCCACCAGCGGGGCGAAGGCGGCGGTGGCGTCGCGCATCAGCTCGTACGGCGAGCTGACCAGGCTGGCCAGCAGCGTGGTCGTGCCGTGCCGCAGGTGGAACGCGGCGGCCTCGCGGGCGTCCGCCGCGTCACCGGTCGTAAAGGTGTGCCCACCGCCGCCGTGCGTGTGCATGTCGACGAACCCGGGCACCACCCACCGGCCGCTCGCCGGCGTGCCGGTGCCGACCGTGACGATGGTGTCGCCGGCCACCTCCACGTACCCGTCGACCACGCCGGTCGGCGTCACCACCCGGCCTTCGACCCTCATGCCCGGCCGTCCAGGGCGAGCAGGGCGGCGCCGACGCAGCCGGCCTCGTCACCGAGGGCGGCGCGCACCAGGACCGGTTCGCGCTGGAAGCGGAGCCGTTCGCGGATCGCCAGCCGCAGCGGTTCGAGCAGCGCGTCCCCGGCCTCGGCCAGGCCACCACCGAGCACCATCGCCTCCGTGTCGTAGAGCGTCTGTGCGGTTACCAGCCCGTCCGCCAGTACCTCGATCGTCTCGGTCCAGACCTGGCTGGCGACGGGGTCGCCGGCGGCCGCGCGGGCGACGACCTCCGCGGCCGTCGCCTCGCTTCCGGCCAGGGCGGCGTAGCGGCGGCTCACCCCCGCCGCGGAGGCCTCGGCCTCCAGACACCCGCGGGCACCGCAACCGCACGGGGTACCGCCGGGGCGTACCACGATGTGCCCGAGCTCGCCAGCGGCGCCGTGCGCGCCCGCGAAGCCCTGCCCGTCGACCACGTGCGCGGCCGCGATGCCGGTGCCGATCGCGACGAAGAGCACGTGCCGGAAGTCGCGCCCGGACCCCAGCCTGGCCTCGGCCAGGCCACCCGCACGCACGTCGTGGCCGAGCGCCGCGGGGAGTCCGAGCCGCGCCGACACAAGATCACGCAGGGGTACGCCGCGGAAGCCCACATTCGCCGACCAGGCCGCGACGCCCGCCGTCTCGTCCACGACACCGGGCACGGTCACGCCGACGGCGACCGGGGTGAGGCCGTCGGCGCGCGCCTTGCCGGCCAGGCTCGCGGCCAGGTCGAGGATGGTCTCCACGACGGCGTCCGGACCCCGGGCGGCGCCGGTGGCGTGGCGCTCGGTGCGCAGCACCTCGCCGGCCGCGGAGACCAGCGCGCACTTGATGGCCGTGCCGCCCACGTCGAGCGCCACCACCGCCTCGTTCATGCCAGCACGACCGATCTGGTCAGGTGGCGGGGCGCGTCCGGGTCGAGGCCGCGGCTGGCGGCGATCGCCACCGCGAAGCGCTGGGCGAGGATGAGGTCGGCCATCGGGTCGAGCGGCTTGCGTCCGCCGCCCCACCGGCCCAGCGCCGAGTAGCCGCCGCCGAGGCTGCCGTGCACGAACGACGCGCCGGTCGCCGCCACGTCTTCAGCCAGCCCTTCCGGCACGTCGCCGAACGCCCAGACCACCCGGCCGACCGCCGCGATCGAGATGGGGCCGTGGCGGTAGTCCATGGCCGGGTACGCCTCGGCCCAGAGCGTGGCCGCCTCGCGACACTTCAGCGCCGCCTCCTGGGCGAGGCCGACGGTCCAGCCCCGCCCCAGGAAGGTGGCCTGCTCGGTCGTCGTCGGGTCGACCGGGAGTGGTGCGCGCACGGCCACCTCGGCGTCGACCGCGATCGGCCCGAGGTCTTCGCCCAGGTGGGCGCGGAGCAGGGCGAGCACGCTGGTGGCGAAGCGGGTCTGCACCACCGAACGCTCGTCCGCGAACGGGAGCAGCACCGCGTCGCTCGCCAGGTGCACGGCGGGCGCGGCCGGGTCACCCACGATCGCGGTCGTGGGCGTGTCGATGGCGCCGAGGAGGTCGATCACCTCAGTGGTGGTACCCGAACGGGTGATCGCTACCACCCGGTCGTAGCGCCGGGTGGTGAGAAACTCGGAGGCCTGGAACGCGTCGGTCTCGCCGTGGCCGGCGCGCTCGCGCAGCGCCGCGTACGCCATCGCCATGAACCACGACGTGCCGCAACCGACGACGGCGACCCGCTCCCCCGGACGTGGCAGCCCTCCCGATCGGCCGGCGAGGTCGGCCGCTTGGCGCCAGCAGTCGGGCTGGCTGGCTATCTCCCCGTCAACGTAAGCCATGACTCTCCTGCGCGTAACGGTTCGGACTGGCCGGCTTTCGAGCGTCATTGTGCGCGGTCCGGCCGCTTGGTGGCAACCGCGCGCAACTTCGCGCAGCGGCCTGTTTTGCGTGCCAGTGTTTCGCGCACTATTGTGCACGCAACGGAGGCTACGTGGATCGCTATGCACGCTGGAATTCCCTGCTCGAGCTCCTGACCGAGACCGGGCGGGTCAGCGTGGAAGAGGCCGCCACCCGCCTGGACGTCTCGCAGGCCACGATCCGGCGCGACTTCGACCAGCTCGCCCAGCAGCAGATGATTACGCGCACGCGCGGTGGCGCGGTGGCCAACGGCGTGTCGTACGACCTGCCCCTGCGGTACAAGACCGCGAAGCACTCGGCCGAAAAGCAGCGGATCGGCGCCGCCGCCGCCTCGCTGGTGTCGCCGGGCATGGTGGTCGGGCTCAACGGCGGCACCACGATGACCGAGGTGGCCCGCGCGCTGGCGGTCCGCCCCGACCTCAACAGCGGCAACGACGGCGCCCAGCTCACCGTCGTGACCAACGCGCTGAACATCGCGAACGAGCTGCTCGTCCGTTCCCGGATGAAGATCGTGGTGGCCGGCGGGGTGGTGCGGCCGCAGTCGTACGAGCTGGTGGGTCCGCTCGGCGGGGCGCTGCTGCGCGAGGTCACGCTCGACGTGGCGCTGCTCGGCGTCGACGCGATCGACGTGCAGCTCGGCGCCGCGGCACACCACGAGGGCGAGGCCTCGATGAACAACCTGATGGTCGCGCGGGCGAAGCGGGTGGTCATCATCGCGGACTCGTCCAAGCTGGGCGGGCACGCGTTCGCGCGGATCTGCCCGATCGAGCGGATCGAGATGCTGGTGACCGACTCGGGCGCGCCGCCGGAGATCGTGGCGGCGTTCGAAGCGATCGGGGTGCGGGTCATCTCCGCCTAATTCAGGTCAGGATCGACGGGGCAGCGGACCATTGTGCATACCCAGTATGTTGTCGGCGTGACAGCGGTACTGGAGATCGAAGGTCTGCGAAAGACCTACCGAAGCCGCCGAAAGGGTGCCCGGCGGGCGCTCGACGGCTTCGACATGGTGGTGGAGGCCGGCCAGGTGCACGGCTTCCTCGGGCCGAACGGGTCCGGCAAGACCACGACGTTGCGTACGTTGCTGGGCCTGATCCGCCCCAACGGCGGCCGGATGGCGATCCTCGGGGAGGAGGTGCCGGCCCGGCTGCCGGCGGTCGCCGGCCAGGTCGGGGCCATCGTGGAGAGTCCGCAGTTCTTCCCGCACTTCTCGGCGCAGGACACGCTCTCGCTCCTGGCCGACGCCGGCGAGGTGCCGCAGGCGCGGGTGACCGAGGTGCTGGAGCTGGTGGGGCTGCGCGACCGGGCCAAAGAGCGGGTCAAGACGTACTCGCTTGGCATGAAGCAGCGCCTCGCGGTGGCGTCGGCGCTGCTCAAGAGCCCGCAGCTGCTGATCCTCGACGAGCCGGCCAACGGTCTCGACCCGGGCGGCATCCGGGAGATGCGCGACCTGATGCGGCAGCTCTCCGCCTCCGGCATGACGGTGGTGCTCTCCAGCCACATCCTCGGCGAGGTGCAGCAGATCTGCGACTCGGTCACGATCATCTCGCTGGGCCGGCGAGTGGCCTCCGGTCCGGTCGCCGAGGTGCTCGCCCAGCACTCCGGCGGCGGGGTCGTGGTGCGGCTGGAGTCCGCCGCCGACCTCCCGAAGGCGGCGCAGGTGTTGGTCGCGGCCGGCGCGCGGGTCGACCTCAAGCCCGACCACCTGCTCGTCACCGGCGTCGAAAAGCCCGCCTGGGTCACCCGTACGCTGGCCGGCCACGACCTCTACGTGAGCGAGCTCGCCCCGGTCACCGTCGACCTCGAGAGCGTGTTCCTGGAGCTGACCGGCACCGCACCGGTGACCGGGCAGCACCGCCAGGTCGACCAGTCCGTGGAGGTGCCGGCATGAGCGAGCGAATCATCAAACGCAGCGGGCTTGGAGCCTCGTGCCCGCCCGCAGCGAAGCGAGGACGGGCATGAGCGGGCTGATCCGCGCGGAGGTACGCCGGCTCGCCAAGCGCCGCGTCACCCGCCTGATGGTGATCCTGCTGGTACTGGGGCTCGGCGCGATCGGCGTCGCGTTCACGGTCGCCAGCCAGAAGGTCGGGCCGGCCCAGGTCGCCGCCGCCGAGGCGGAGGCACAGCGGCAGTACGAGGAGGCGCTGCGCTGGCACCAGCAGATGGTGGCCGACTGCGAGGCGGCCAAGGCGCGCGGCGAGGACATCACCCAGCGCTTCCCACCCGACTGCGGCAACGAGCCCGGGTACGCGCCGCAGCGCGAGCAGTTCGACGCCACGTGGAACCTGCCGTACGAGTTCCACTTCCGCGACCAGTTCGGCGTCTTCATCTCGGTGTTCGCGGGGATCGTGGCGCTGTTCGGCTTCATCGTCGGTGCGTCCTACGTGGGCGCCGAGTGGCACAGCGGCGGCATGATGAACCTCCTGCTCTGGCGCCCCCGCCGGCTCTCGGTGCTCTTCACGAAGCTGGGCGTGCTGCTCGGCGGGGTACTCGCGGTCACGGTGGTGCTGGGTGCACTGTGGACCGTCGGCTTCTGGCTGATCGGCACGTTCGACGGCCAGACCGGCGAGATGACGCAGGGAGCGTGGGAGTCGTTCGCGCTCAGTGGCGCGCGCGGTGCCGGCCTGGTGCTCGCGGTCACCGCGGTCGCGTTCGGCCTGGCGTCGGTCGGCCGCCACACGGCGATGGCGCTGGGCGTGGCGATCGGCGTGGGCGTGGTCAGCGAGATCGGCATGCGGATCGCGCTGGCCATCGCGCAGGTCCGCTTCGCCGAGCGCTGGGTACTGTCCACGTACGCGCTGGCCTGGTTTGAGAAGCGGTGGGAGCTGCAGGACTGGCGAGCCTGCAACATCAGCTTCAGCGGCCAGTGCGAGCCGGATACGTTCGTCATCACCTGGCAGCAGTCCGCCCTGGTCTTCGGCCTGGGGACGGCGGTGGTACTGGCCGCGGCGATCTGGCTGATGCGCAGCCGGGACATCACGTGAGATAGTCTCTTAGCACTTCCGTGCTAATCGATATCTTCGCGAGGCGCCTCATGAAGCACCCCGCCGCAGACGCTCGTGAGCTCGACGCCGAGGCATCCCCCACTGTGGAGGACGACCTCGACGTCGAGCCCGACGCCGACCTGGATTCGGACGCCACACTCGACGTCGAGGTCGAGGACCGCCCCGCCGCGACGGCCGTCGAGGAGCCGCCGGCCCTCTCCGAGCGGGAGCGGCAGATCCTGGCCTTCGAGGGCAAGTGGTGGAAGCACGCCGGGGCCAAGGAGCAGGCGATCCGCGACGAGTTCGACCTCTCCGCGACCCGCTACTACCAGCTCCTCAACGGCCTGCTCGACAACCCGGCGGCGCTCGCCCACGACCCCGTCCTGATCGGTCGCCTGCGCCGCATCCGCTCGACCCGCGCCCGCACCCGCCGCCGCTGACCGCCCCGGCCGGCCGGCCGGCTTACAGCTTGACCACCGCGTCTTCCGCGAGGGTGAAGAGTCCGGCGTCAAACATGATGGTGGTCAGCTTCGCACCCTTGGGGATGTCGAAGTAGACGAAGGCGCGCACCTGGTTGCCCGGGTTGATCTCGTCCAGAAACCCTTCGCCGTCCTTGTTTCCGTAGATGTTGGCCTCGCCGTCCGCGTCGAACTCCCGGCCGGCCGTGTCCTTGGCGGTCACCGTGCCGTCGGCGTGGAAGTAGTGGGCCTTCTTGGTGACGTTCTTGGCGGAGACGTCGACCCGGCAGAAGGTGCCCTGCGCCTTGCGGTTGAGGAACTCGTTGCCGACCTGGGCGATACCGCACTTGAAGCCGTGCACGACGAACTCGAAGTCGCCACCGCGGACCGTCTGGCCCACCCGGTATGTCTTCGGTCCCTCCTCGGGCTTCGTCTCCTGCTTGTCCTCCGCAGCGGCGGCCGCCCGCTCGGACGGCGCAGCCCCTTCGGCGGGCTGCTCGTTCGAGCTGTCGGCGGTGTTGGTGGTCTCGGGATTGCCGGCGACCGCGGCGATGACGCCGCCGCCCAGGCACAGCACCACGAAGCCCCCGACGACGATCCCGATGATCAGGCCGACGTTGCTCTTCTTCTTCGACGGCGGCATGGCGTGGCCGACCTGGTACGGCTGCTGCGGGCCATGGCCAGCCGGCGCGTTCGGGTATGACACGGTGATCTCTCCAATGCAGGGTCTTCGGCAGGGTCGAATTGGATAGACGGCGGCCGGCCAGACCCTGCCGGAGGCCGGCCGCCGTGCCTTGGGGAAGGCGGTCACGCTAACGACGCCGTCGTGCGAGGCGCTGTCGGATTCAGGTCACCGCGGCCGTTCGTACGGGTGGATTCGAGCGCTCTCGACGCTTCGCCTCGGACACACGTCAAGGCATTCCGGGACCGCGGCGCGAAACCGGCGGCGCCGGGTGGTCGGAGCACGGCGCGGCCCGCCTCCCGTGGAGGCTCAGCGGCATACGCGCAGATAGGGTGTTGGGTTGAGCCCCCGGTCGGATTCGAACCGACGACCACTCGCTTACAAGGCGAGTGCTCTGGCCAGCTGAGCTACAGGGGCGTGTCGACGCCAGCATAACGACCGACGGGCATGCCTGGTGATCCGCGTTTGGGCAGCGTACGCGGCGTGTTGAAAGGCCCCCGCTGGGTAAGCATGCGACGTCGGCGCCGTTCGTGCCCCGGTGACCGAATGATCCGTTCCAGCGAGGGCGCGGAACCGCTCCCACCTTGGCAGGCAGGCGGAAACCGTTTACCGTTGCGTGACACGGGCGACACCCTGGTGCGCGCCCGTTGACCGGTGCGAAGTGTGCCGGTCGCTCTTTCACTCGGATCGTCCGGCACGTTCCTGCCGGTGAAAGGAAGCGCTTCACCATGGCTACGGTCACGTACTCCAAGGCGACCCGGATCTACCCGGGCACCGAGCGTCCCGCGGTCGACCACCTGGACCTGGAGATCGGCGACGGGGAGTTCCTCGTCCTGGTCGGCCCGTCCGGCTGCGGAAAGTCCACCAGCCTGCGGATGCTCGCCGGCTTGGAGGACGTCGACGAGGGCTCGATCCACATCGACAGTCGCGACGTCACCCACCTGCCGCCCAAGGCCCGCGACATCGCGATGGTCTTCCAAAACTACGCCCTCTACCCGCACATGACGGTGTACGAGAACATGGCGTTCGCCCTCAAGCTCCGCAAGACCCCCAAGTCGGAGATCGACCGGCGGGTCAAGGAGGCGGCCGCGCTGCTCCAGCTGGAGGAGTACCTCAGCCGCAAGCCGAAGGCGCTCTCCGGTGGCCAGCGCCAGCGCGTCGCGATGGGCCGCGCGATCGTGCGTGAGCCGCAGGTCTTCCTCATGGACGAGCCGCTGTCCAACCTGGACGCCAAGCTCCGCGTGCAGACCCGTACGCAGATCGCGACCCTCCAGGCCAAGCTCGGCATCACCACCGTCTACGTGACCCACGACCAGATCGAGGCCATGACGATGGGCCACCGCGTGGCGGTCCTCCTCGACGGCGTGCTGCAGCAGGTGGACACCCCGCGCGCCCTGTACGACAGCCCGGGCAACGTCTTCGTGGCCGGCTTCATCGGCTCGCCGGCGATGAACATCAAGACCGTGCCGCTCACCGAGCAGGGTGCCGTCTTCGCCCAGATGATCGTGCCGCTGAGCCGCGAGCAGGTGGCGGCCGCCCAGGCCAACGGCGGCAACGGCAAGATCACGGTCGGCTTCCGCCCGGAGGACTGTGACCTGGTCAGCCCGACCGAGGGCGGCCTGCCCGTCGTCGTCGAGCTGGTCGAAGACCTCGGCTCCGACGCCAACGTGTACGGCCACGCGGCCCTCGACGGTGGTTCCGAGCGCTTCGTCGTCCGCACCGACCGCCGCCACATGCCCAACATGGGTGACACGGTCTTCGTCAAGCCGCGCACCGGCCAAAACCACGCGTTCCACGCGGTGACCGGCCAGCGCCTCTGACGCGCGCAGCCAGGCAATCGAGGGGGGGGGGCCGGGGGGGCCGCCCCC
>NZ_JAVHUY010000016.1 GCF_031085175.1 Phytohabitans maris | reverse complement strand
GCGCCGACGGTGGCGTTGCACATTCCGTGGGACAGGGTGGATGACTACACGCATCTGGCGGGGTTCGCGAAGGAGCATGGGGTCGGGTTGGGGACGATCAACGCGAATGTGTTCCAGGACGACGACTACATGCTCGGGTCGGTGACGAATCCGGATCCGGCGGTGCGGCGTAAGGCCATCGACCACCTCCTTGAGTGTGTGGACATCGCGGCTCAGGTCGGTGTCCGCGACGTGAAGTTGTGGTTCTCGGATGGCACGAATTATCCGGGTCAGGACTCGATCCGGGTCCGGCAGGACCGGCTGGCGCAGGCGTTGCGGGAAACCTACGCGCGTCTCAATCCCGACCAGCGTCTGTTGTTGGAGTACAAGTTGTTTGAGCCGGCGTTCTACACTACGGACGTCCCGGATTGGGGTACCGCCTACGCGCACTGCCTACGGCTGGGTGAGAAGGCGCAGGTGGTGATCGATACCGGGCATCACGCGCCGGGTACGAATATCGAGTTCATCGTGGCGTTCCTGCTACGCGAGCAGAAGTTGGGGGCGTTCGATTTCAACTCGCGGTTCTACGCCGACGACGACCTGATGGTGGGGTCAGCGGATCCGTTCCAGTTGTTTCGGATCATGCATGAGATCGTGTCGGCGGACGCGCTCAAGTCGGGGGCGGGGATCGCGTTCATGCTTGATCAGTGTCACAACATCGAGCCGAAGATCCCGGCGCAGATCCGTTCGGTGATGAATGTGCAGGAGGCGACGGCGAAGGCGTTGCTGGTCGACCACGACGCCCTGGCCGAAGCTCAGCGGGCCGGTGACGTGTTGGGTGCGAACGCGGTCTTCATGGACGCCTACAACACCGACGTGCGTCCCCTGCTCGCGGATGTCAGGCGGGAGATGGGTTTGGACCCCGACCCGGTCGCGGCGTATCAGCGGTCGGGTTATGGGGACAAGATCGTCGCCGAGCGGGTCGGCGGCCAGCAAGCCGGATGGGGAGCCTGAAAAGTGTCCACCGTTGACGACTCGCCGGTTGAGGATCTGATCGGCCGCTCGAACCGGCTCGGCGCCGACCGCCGCAACACCAACTACGCCGGCGGTAACACCTCGGCCAAGGGCACCGGCATCGACCCGGTCACCGGGCAGCCGGTCGACCTGGTGTGGGTCAAAGGGTCGGGCGGCGACCTGGGCACGCTCACACCGGCCGGGTTGGCGGTGCTGCGGCTGGACCGGCTACGCGCCCTCGCGCAGGTGTATCCGGGGGTGGAGCGCGAGGACGAGATGGTGGCCGCGTTCGACTACTGCCTGCACGGGCGGGGCGGGGCCGCACCCTCGATCGACACCGCGATGCACGGCCTGGTCGACGCGGCACATGTGGACCATCTGCACCCCGACGCCGGTATCGCGTTCGCTACCGCGGCCGACGGTGAAGCCCTCACCAAACAGTGTTTCGGGGACCGGGTGGTGTGGCTGGGCTGGCGGCGTCCCGGCTTCCAACTCGGCCTGGACATCGCCGCCGCCAAGCAGGCTCATCCGCGGGCGATCGGGGTCATCCTGGGCGGGCACGGCATCACCGCCTGGGGCAACAGCAGCGCCGAGTGTGAGGCCAACTCGCGGGAGATCATCCGGACCGCGCAGGCGTTCATCGACGAACGCGGCCGCCCCGACCCGTTCGGCCCGATCATCGACGGCTACACCGCCCTACCGCAGCCGCAGCGGCACGCCCGGGCCGCCGCCCTCGCCCCGCTCCTGCGCGGGCTGGCGTCCACCGACCGGCGGCAGGTCGGCCACTACACCGACACCGCCCCGGTGCTGGACTTCCTGGCCCGCACGCAACACCCCCGGCTGGCCGCGCTCGGCACCTCCTGCCCCGACCACTTCCTACGCACCAAGGTCCGCCCGCTCCTGCTCGACCTACCCCCCACCGCACCCCTGGATGAGGTCAAGCAGCGCCTCAAAGACCTGCACGAACAGTACCGGGCCGACTACGCCGCCTACTACCAGCAGCACGCCACCCCCGACAGCCCGCCGATGCGGGGCGCCGACCCGGCGATCGTGCTCATCCCCGGCATCGGCATGTTCTCCTACGGCACCAACAAACAAACCGCCCGCGTGGCCGGCGAGTTCTACCTCAACGCCATCAACGTCATGGCCGGCGCCCAAGCCATCTCCACCTACCAGCCGATCAGCGAAGCCGAAAAGTTCCGGATCGAATACTGGGCCCTGGAAGAAGCCAAACTCCAGCGCATGCCCCAACCCAAACCCCTGACCACCCGCATCGCCCTGGTCACCGGCGCCGGCTCCGGCATCGGCCGAGCGATCGCGCACCGCCTCGCCGCCGAAGGCGCCTGCGTCGTCGTCGCCGACCGCAACCCCCACACCGCCGCCACCGTCGCCGCCGAAATCGGCGACACCGACACCGCCATACCCCTCACCGTCGACGTCACCGACACCACCGCCATCCAACACGCCATCCAAACCACCCTGCTCACCTACGGCGGACTCGACCTCGTCATCAACAACGCCGGCCTATCCATCTCCAAACCCCTCCTCGAAACCACCGACACCGACTGGGACACCCAACACTCCGTCATGGCCCGCGGCTCCTTCCTGATCTCCCGCGAAGCCGCACCCACCCTCATCGACCAACACATGGGCGGCGACATCATCTACATCACCAGCAAAAACTCGGTGTTCGCCGGACCCAACAACCTCGCCTACAGCGCCGCCAAAGCAGACCAAGCCCACCAAGTACGCCTCCTCGCCACCGAACTCGGCCCCCACGGCATCCGCGTCAACGGCATCAACCCCGACGGCGTCGTCCAAGGCTCCGGCATCTTCGCCGCCGGCTGGGGCGCCCAACGCGCCGCCACCTACAACATCCCCGAACACCAACTCGGCGCCTTCTACGCCCAACGCACCCTCCTCAAACGGGAAGTACTCCCCGAACACGTCGCCAACGCCGTCTACGCCCTCACCGCCGGCAACCTGACCCACACCACCGGACTACACATACCCGTCGACGCCGGCGTCGCAGCCGCATTCCTGCGATGAGTACGGCGACGGTCGCGGCCGTCGACCTCGGCGCGGCCAGCGGGCGGGTGATGCTCGCGTCGGTCTCGCCGGACGGGGTGGCGCTGGAGGAGGTGCGCCGCTTCGACAACGGCCCGGTGCGGCTGCTCGACACGCTGCACTGGGACGCCCTCCGGCTGTACTCGGAGGTGCTTGCCGGTCTCCGCACGGCCGTCGCCCGGCACCCCGACCTGGCGAGCGTGGGCATCGACTCGTGGGCGGTCGACTACGGCCTGCTCGACCGTGACGGAGCGCTGCTCGGCAACCCGGTGCACTACCGCGACGCGCGCACCGACGGCGTGATGGAGACGGTGGTGGCCAAGCTCGGCGCGGAGTGGCTGTATGCCACGACCGGCCTGCAGCTGCTGCCGTTCAACACGCTGTTCCAGCTCGCCGCCGCGGCGGACACTCCGGCCGTGGCCGCCGCGGAGCGGATGCTGCTGATCCCGGACCTGCTCTCGTACTGGCTCACCGGCGTCGCCGGCACCGAGGTCACGAACGCCTCCACGACCCAGCTGCTCGACGTGCGTACCCGGGAATGGTCTTCCGAACTTGTCTCCCGCGCCGGCCTGCCGGCGCGGCTCCTGGGCGACCTGCGACGGCCCGGCGACCCCGCCGGCGTCGTGCGTGACCTGGACGTGCCCGTCACGGCGGTCGGCTCGCACGACACGGCCTCCGCGGTGGTCGCGGTGCCGGCGCGGGGCGAGCGGTTCGCCTACATCTCCTGTGGTACCTGGTCCCTCGTCGGCGTCGAGCTGCCTGAGCCGGTGCTCAGCGAGGCAAGCCGCGCGGCCAACTTCACCAACGAAGCGGGCGCCGACGGCACCGTCCGCTACCTGCGCAACGTGATGGGGCTCTGGGTCCTCCAGGAGTCGATGCGCGGGTGGGGCACCGGCGACCTGGGCAAGCTGCTGGCCGCCGCCGCCGAGGAGCCCGCGCTCGGCGCGCTGGTCGACGTGGACGACCCGGTCTTCCTGCCGCCGGGCGACATGCCGGCCCGGATCGCGGCGGCGTGCGCGGCGAGCGGGCAGCCGGTGCCGCAGTCGCCGGCCGGGTTCACACGGTGCATTGTGGACAGTCTGGCGCTCGCGCACCGCCGCGCGGTACGGCAGGCGTGCGCCCTCTCCGGCCGGGACGTCGACGCGGTGCACGTCGTCGGTGGCGGCGCCCGAAACGCCCTGCTCTGCCAGCTCACCGCCGACGCCTGCGGGCTGCCCGTGGTGGCCGGCCCGGTCGAGGCGACCGGGCTCGGTAACGCGCTGGTGCAGGCCCGCGCACTCGGCGTGCTGCACGGCGGCCTGGACGACCTGCGCGCCCTGCTGCGGCGTAGCCAGGAGCTGCGCACCTACCGGCCCACGCGGGGCGCGGAGGCGGCGTGGCGGGCGGCCGAGGCGCGGGTGCACCCCTCTCGCTGAGTCGCCGGACAGTTCGCGTACCCTCACTCCGGCGGCACCGGCCGGCCTCGATCATTCCATAGTGGACAGAGGGCGGACAAGTGGGTGAAGCGGGCAACGAGGAGACCCGGGAGCTCCGCGCCCTCGACGCCCCGACCCAGCACCTGCCCGCGCTGATCCCGGCCATGGCGCCCGAGCCCCCGGGTCTCCAGGAGACCGGCCTCGGCCGGCGGTGGCGGTGGCCACTGGTCGCGCTGGCCGCCGCGGCGCTGGCGAGCGTGCCGATCGCGCTGTTCGCCACCTCCGACGGGTCCTCCACGCCGCGCGGCCAGACGCCGCCCCTGCGGTGGCCACCGGCGGCCGCCGCGGTCTCCGAGTCCCCGTCCCCCACGCCGCCCCGCACGGAGGAACCGGTGGCGCCGCCACCTCCCCCTCCCCCGCCGGGCGGAGAGGCCGCCCCGCCCCGGGTTGCCACCTCGCCGAGCCCGTCGCCGACCACCCCGGCCCCCGCGTCGTACGAGGCGGAGGCGCCCGGCAACCGGCTGCGCGGCCGGGTCGCGGCGCGCGAGATGGCCGGCGCCTCCGGCGGCAGTGTGGTCGGCTGGGTCGGCCGCGAGCGCGACAACACGCTCACGTTCACCGGCGTCACGGTGGCGAAGGACGGGCGGTACGAGGTGACGGTCCACTACGTCACCGGCGAGCGCCGGACCGCCGCCATCGAGGTGAACGGCCGGTTCGCGGCCATGGTCGACTTTCCCGCCACCGGCGGCTGGGACCGCGTCGGCTCGGTGCGGGTCACGCTGGCGCTGCGAGCCGGCGCCAACACGATCGAGTTCAGCAACCGCTGGGCCTGGGCGCCCGATTTCGACCGCCTGGTCCTCTCGCCGTGATCGAAGCTCCCGTCAAGGCGTTCCAGCGACTTGGCGGGAGCTTCGATCACCGGAGCGCTAGCGGGGTAGCTCGGCGGCGCGTTCGTTCGCCATGGCCCGCGCGGCGGCCCGCGGGGAGCCGCCGGTGCTGGCCGCCCGGTCGAGCATCTCGTGGAGCAGCCCGCGCAGCGTGACCGAGATCTTCCCGAACGCGGCCTCCGCGGTCGGCGCGATGTCGCCGAACAGCGTCCACCACCACCAGGCGTTCGTCGCCACGTTGGCGACGAAATCCGGGATCACGGGTACGCCCCGGGCGGTGAGCGCCGCCTCGCCACCGGCCGTGGTCGGCGCGTTCGCCGCCTCGACGACGAGCCGGGCGCGGACCGCGTCGACGTTGGCCTCGGTGAGCACGTACGAGAGCGCGGCCGGCACCAGGATCTCCGCCTCGACCGCCAGCCACTGCTCCCGGGGCAGTTCCCGGTCGCCGGGGCGGAGGGCGCGCCGGTCCACCCGCCCGTACCGGTCACGGGTGCGCAGCAGCGCCTCCACGTCGAGCCCGTCCGGATGCCACACCACGCCGAGCACGTCGCAGATCCCCACCACGGGTACGCCGGCCCGCGCCAGGTAGCGCGCGGTGGCCCCGCCCATCGAGCCGAAGCCCTGCACGACCGCTCGCGCCCGCCCGCCCGGCAGCCCCAGCCGCTCGGCCGCGGCGAGCGTCACCTCGGCCACGCCGTAGCCGCCGACCAGGTCGGCGAGGCAGACACCGTCCACATAGACCGCGAACCCGGCCCGCACCCGGTCGAGCGCCGCCGCCGGATCCGGTACCAGCCGCAGCGCCGCGTCGATGGTCGACCGCAGCCCCGCCTCGATCGCCACCTCCTCCAGCACGTCCTGCCGCACGCCGAGGTCCTCCCCGGCCGACCAGTACGCCTGGAGCAGCGGCTTCATCGCGGAGACGTACCGCGCCATGACCCCGCGCGCCCCCGGATCCTGGGGTGCGAAGTCGATTCCGCCCTTTCCCCCGCCGAACGGGACGTAGGCGTCGTCCGGGGAGTAGACGACCGCCTCCTTGAGGGTCATCCCGCGGGCGAGGTCGCGCACCTCGTCGAGCGTGCAGCCCTCGCGCATCCGCAGGCCCCCGCTGGCCGCACCGCGTACCAGCCGGTCGATGACGAGGTAGCCGCGCTTGCCGGTGACCTCGTCGGTCCACGTCACTTCCAGAAAGCTATCCTGACTCGCCACTCAGCCAGAGTGCGCCGGCCGGTTCGCCCGCGGAGTCGGACACCGGTCAGCAAAACGGTCAATATTAGGATTCGACGGGTGACCGACTTCCGCGGCTTCGTCCGCGCGCACACCCGCCTCTCCCCGGTGCCGCTGGTCCCCGAGATCCTCCTCCACCAGGCGGACGAGGCCATCGCGCTGTGGGAGCGGACCGAAAACGAGTCGGCCACACGCCAGCCACCGCCGTTCTGGGCGTTCGCGTGGGCCGGCGGGCAGGCCCTGGCCCGCCACGTGCTGGACCACCCGGCGCTGGTCGCCGGCCGCGAGGTACTGGACCTGGCCGCGGGCTCCGGCCTGGTCGCGATCGCCGCGGCCAAGGCCGGCGCGGCGGCGGTGACCGCGGTCGACATCGACCCGCTGTCGCTGGCCGCGGTGGCCGCAAACGCAGCGGCGAACGGCGTGACGGTGGCAGCGGTGGAGCGCGACATCCTCGACACCACCCCGGACGCGGCCGTGGTCCTGGCCGGCGACGTCTTCTACAGCCGCGCGATGGCCGAGCGCATGATGGCGTACTTCCAGCGCGCGGCCGCCGCCGGCGCGCTGGTCATGGTCGGCGACCCGGGGCGGGCATACCTGCCGCCGTCAGGCCTGCGGAGGGTGGCCGCGTACGCCGTCCCGGTCGTAGCGACCCTGGAGGACGCCGAGATCAAGCAAACCACTGTCTGGCAGGTCACCCTGGACCAGGCGATCGGACCCGGCGCCACCCCGGGCGTCGCCCGCGATGGCGGGCGGTAGCGTGACCGCGTGCTGTTTCGGACCTGGGAGGCGCACGCGCGGGAATGGCCTGACGTCGCCACCGTCGCGGACCATGTCGGGGTCGAGCACCTCGTCGTGACGCGGCATGCCCTCGTCCGGCAGGTGCTGGCCGACCAGGAGACCTTCCGGCCGGACAACGCGCTCGACGCGGTCACCCCCATCCCGGTCGGCGCCCTGCGGATCCTCACCCAGCACGGCTTCCGGCTGCCGCCGACCCTGGCCAACAACGGGCATCCCAGCCACCCCGCGATCCGGGGGATCGTCGCCGAGGCGCTGCATCCGCGACGGGTCGAGGAGCAGCGGGCGTGGCTGACCGCCGTCGTGCGCGGGCGGGTCGGCCAGCTCACGGCCGACCTCGACGGGCGACCCATCGACGTGTACGGGGAGTTGACCGCCGACCTGCCCCTGCTGGTCCTCGCCCGGCTCGTCGCGCTGCCGGACGCCGAGGCGGCCGTGGTCAAGGAGTTCACCCGGGCGGCGCTGGAGCTCTTCTGGGCGCCGGTGGCGCTCGACCGGCAGCTCGCCCTGGCCGAGATCGTGGGGCGCTTCCACGCAGTCCTGCGGGAGTTCGCGAAGAGCGGGCCGGGGCTGGCGGCCGACCTGCGGGCGCACGCGGAGAGCCTGGACATGGTGGTCGGCGCGCTCTTCTTCCTGCTGGTGGCGGGGCAGGAGACGACCTCGCAGTTCCTGACGCTGCTGCTGCACCGGCTGACCGGCGAGCCGGCGGTGCTCGACGGCCTGCTCACCGGCGCCGTCGCCGTGGACGACGTGGTCGAGGAGGGGCTGCGCCTGGTACCGCCGATCGTCACCTGGCGGCGGGTCGCCGCGCGGGACACGGTGCTGGGCGGTACGCCGGTCGCGCGCGGGACGAGCGTCCTGCTGTGGCTCGCGCGGGCCGGCCGCGACGGGTCAGTAGTGCCGAATCCGGACGAGTTTCGCCCGGGTCAGCGGGGCTCGCGGCGGCACCTCGCCTTCGGCGCCGGCGCCCACCGCTGCGTCGGCGCCCAACTCTCCCGCATGGAAGCCTCGGTGGTGGTGGCCGAGACCGCGCCGCTGTTGCGGGGCGTCGAGGTGGTACGCCCCCCGTGGTGCCCGGACAACCTCTCCTTTCGCATGCCGGACGCGTTCGTCGTCCAGAAAGGCTAGGGACGCCAGCCCGGGCCAAGGCTAGGAGACGTCCTCGGCCCAGACCCGCCAGTCGTCCAGGACGCCGTAGAGAGCGGGCGTCAGCCAGCCCGGGGCGGAGCGCTGGAAGACGCCGGGCTCCATCGCGCCGGCGCCGTCCGGGAGGGCGCCGACCAGGTTGGGCAGGAGCTCGCCGAGGTTTTCCCAGTGCACCAGCTCCGGCTCGGGCGGCCACGCGCCCAGCACCACGCCCGCCGACACGCCGCGGCGGTCCAGGGCCTCCAGCGTGAGCGCGGTGTGGTTGAGCGTGCCGAGGCCGGCGCGGTTGACCACCACGGCCCGCGCGTCGAGGGAGACCGCCAGGTCGGCCACGGTCCACGGCTCGCCGGACGGGCGCAGGCCCATCGGCACCAGCAGCCCGCCGGCCCCCTCGACCAGCACCAGGTCGTGCTTTTCCGCCTCGGCGCGCACCTCGTCGACCACCGCGTACAGCTCCAGTGGCGCCAGCTCCGCCACCCGCGCGGCGGCGAGCGGGGCCAGCGGGTCCGGGTAGGTCGCGAGCGTGCGCGCGGTCGCCGGGCTGGCCAGCCGGTTGACGATGTCCACATCGGAGGGTCCGCCGGTGGCGGTACCCGTCTGGCCGGGCTTGACCACCGCGACCCGCAGCCCGGCGGCCTGCGCGGCCGCCGTGATGGCGGCGGCCACCACGGTCTTGCCCACGTCGGTGTCGGTGCCGGTCACGACCACCGGCCCGCGCCATTCCCCGCTCATGGCCGTCCTCGCTTCGCCACGGGCGGCCACGAGGTGCCCGGCCGGCCTCGCCGCGGACCGGTCGCCGCACAAGCGGCGGGATCGCGGACCGATCGCGGCACAAGCAAAGAGATCACGGTGCGCACTCCACGATCACGTCGAGGGCCCGGTCGAAATCGGCCCGCGGCACGCCGACGTTGACCGTCAACCGCAGCCGGGCCCGACTGTCCGGAGTGGAAGGTGGACGGAAGCAGCCTACGGCCACGCCGCGATCGCGGCAGTCCGCGGCCCACGCCACGGCGGTCTCCGGGCCCGGCGCGGTCACCGAGACCACCGCCCCGGCCGGGGTGGAGACCTCGAGGCCGGCGGCACGCAGGCGGCGTACCAGTGTGTCGGCGCGATCGGTGAGCTCCGCGCGGCGGCCGTCGGAGGCGCGGGCCACCTCCAGCGCGGCGAGCGCGCCGGCGGCGACGGCCGGCGGTGGCGCGGTGTCGAAGATGAACGTCCGGCCGGTGTCGACCAGGTGCCGCGCCAGCGGCGCCGGCCCGGCGACGAAGCCACCGGCCGCGCCGAGCGACTTGGAGAGCGTGGCGGTGACCACCACGTCGGGCTCGCCGGCCAGGCCCGCGGCCGCGACGCCGCCGGCGCCGGCCGGGCCGGTCACGCCGAGCGCGTGCGCGTCGTCGACCAGCAGCAACGCGCCGTGGCGGCGGGCCGCCGCGTGCAGGTCGGCGAGGGGCGCGAGGTCGCCGTCGACCGAGAAGATCGACTCGGTGACCACCACCGCCGGCCGCCCGGGCGCGGCGGCCAGGGCCGCCTCGACCGCGGCGACGTCCGCGTGCGGCGTGACGACCACCTCCGCGCCGGAGATGCGGCACCCGTCGATCAGCGAGGCGTGGTTGTGGGCGTCGGAGACGAGGAGGGTACGCGGGCGGGTCAGCGCCCGCACCGCGCCGAGGTTGGCCAGGTACCCGGAGGAGTACACGAGCGCGGTCTCGGCGCCGAGCCAGCCGGCGAGCCGCTCCTCCAAGGCGGCGTGGGCGTCGGTGGAGCCGCGGACGAGGCGGGAGCCGGTGGCGCCGAGCCCGTACGCGGTGAGTGCCGCCTGGGCCGCGGCGACCACGTCCGGGTGGGTGGCCAGCCCGAGGTAGTCGTTGCCGGCCAGGTCCACCACGCCCTCACCGGGCGACCGGTGTCTCAGCCGCCGGGTGAGCCCCGCCTTGGCGCGCAGCTCGGCCTTGCGATCGAGCCGCTCCAGCCATTCACTCATGATTCCCCTCGTCACCTTACTTGTAAGGTACGACCATGCCAGAGATCCTCGACCTCGCCCGTACCCAGGTGCTCGAACGCGGCGTCGGCCTCGACGAGGCCGGCGTGCTGGCGGTGCTGCGCCTGCCCGACGAGTGCGTACCGGACGCGCTGCAGCTCGCCCACGAGGTGCGGATGCGCTGGTGCGGTCCGGAGGTCGAGGTCGAGGGCATCGTCTCGCTGAAGACCGGCGGCTGTCCCGAGGACTGCCACTTCTGCTCCCAGTCCGGCCTCTTCACCTCGCCCGTACGCTCGGTCTGGCTCGACATCCCCGCGCTGGTGGAGGCGGCCAAGCAGACCGCGAAGACGGGTGCGACCGAGTTCTGCATCGTGGCCGCCGTGCGTGGCCCGGACGACCGGCTGATGAAGCAGATGCGCGAGGGCGTCGCGGCGATCCGGGCCGAGGTGGACATCCAGGTCGCCGCGTCGCTGGGCATGCTGAGCCAGGCGCAGGTCGACGAGCTGGTCGAGATGGGCGTGCACCGGTACAACCACAACCTGGAGACCTGCCGCTCGTACTTCCCGAACGTGGTCACCACGCACTCGTGGGAGGAGCGCTGGGACACGCTGCGCATGGTCCGCGACTCGGGCATGGAGGTCTGCTGCGGCGGCATCCTGGGGCTCGGCGAGACGGTGGAGCAGCGGGCGGAGTTCGCCGTGCAGCTGGCCGAGCTCGACCCGCACGAGGTGCCGCTCAACTTCCTCAACCCCCGCCCGGGTACACCGCTCGGCGACCGCCCGGTGGTCGAGGGCAAGGACGCGCTGCGGGCGATCGCCGCGTTCCGGCTCGCGATGCCGCGCACGATCCTGCGGTACGCGGGCGGGCGCGAGCTCACACTCGGCGACCTGGGCACGCGCGACGGCCTGCTGGGCGGCATCAACGCGGTGATCGTCGGCAACTACCTGACCACGCTCGGTCGCCCGGCCGGCGATGACCTGGCCCTGCTCGACGAGCTGAAGATGCCGGTCAAGGCCCTCTCGGCAACGCTGTGACCGGGAAGGGCGACGCTGTGACCGCCGCCGCGCTCTGGTGTGACCGGTGCGGTGAGCGGGCGGCCGAGGGCGACCACTCCGCCTGCGCCGCCGCCCGGCGGCTGGAGCCGCCGCGCTACTGCCCGGCCTGCCGCCGCCGCATGAAGGTGCAGGTGCTGCCGGCGGGCTGGTCGGCCACCTGCGTCGAGCACGGCACGGCGCGCTCGGGCTGAGGCCGAGACCATGCCGCCACTACCGCGCCGCCGGGCGGTAGTGGCGACCCCCGTCACAGCTCGGACGGCTCCCGGTCCAGATGCGGGTCCGCCTCGGCACGGATCGCCAGGCAGTCGGCGGGCATCGTGTCGACCATCGTGCCGGTGCCGTCGGAGCAGCGGTAGCGGACCAGGGCCGCCCACTCCGAGGCGCCCTCGACCACGCCCGCGCGGCGGAAGCCGTCACGGTGCACCCACACCGGGTCACCCGGCCGGTACGGCACGGCCGGTGCCGGCGCGGTCGGGCCCGGGATGGCGACGGGGGCGGCGGCCGGCTCGTACGTCACGGCGCGTCCACCGCTCTCGGTGGCCACCACCCAGGTGATGCCGGCCTTGCCGGTGGTGCGCGCGTGCCGCTTGGCCCGAAACATCGCCTGGTCGGCACGGCGCAGCAGGTCGGGAAGGTCGGCGGGGTGCCCGGCCGGGACCACGCCGATCGAGGCGGTCACGGTGAGCTCGCGTCCCGCCACGTGCATCGGGGGCGCGATCGCGGCGCTCAGCGAGGCGGCGACCTCGTGCCACCAGGACTCGGCGGCGTCCGCGCGCGGCGCGCTGGGCAGCGCGGCGAACTCGTCACCGCCGAACCTGGCCACCAGGTGGTCGCCGAGGCAGGCGGACATGCGCCGGGCGATCTCGCAGAGGACCTCGTCGCCGGCGTCGTGCCCGTACGTGTCGTTGATCGGCTTGAAGCCGTTGAGGTCGAGGATCAGGACCGCCGCGGAGCGCTCGCCGCCGAGCAGCAGCGTCGGCGCGATCGCGTGGAAGAGGCGGCGGTTGGCGAGGCCGGTGAGCGCGTCGTGGCCGGCCATCCAGTGGAGCGTCTTGCGCTCCGCCTCCAGCCGCTGGACGTGCGCCTCAAGCTGGTCGATGCGAGCCTGGAGTCGAGCGGCGTCGGCCTCGGTCCGCGGCTGGCCACCGGCGGGCGGCGCACCGCCCGTGTCGGCGGCGGCGGAATCGAGGATCCGCATCGGCCATCCTCTCAAGACTGCGGCGGACCAGCGGTGCCGTCGAGTCGACATATGGCGACGAAGGATGCCCTCGCCACAAAGGAATCATGACAGTTTGCAGACGCACGTGCAAGATTTCACCTGGATAACTGTCACGACGACATCGTGCATCGGAACCAGTTTCGGCTACTCTAGGTACGTGCCACTTTCGTGGTGAAAGAATGATCCGCGCGCCCCAAGCGCGGTTCTGCCTGTCACACGGGCATCGGGTGGCACACCGGTCACCGGCCCGGGGGTCACGCCGGTTACCCACAGCAAGCACTCCAGCGCGAGGGAGTACTGATGAGTAACGAAACCGGCTGGATCATGTCCAGTAGGTCGACCGGCAACGGCGGCAGCTGCGTCGAGGCGCGCCGCCACGAGGGCCTCATCGAGGTCCGTAACAGCAAGGCACGCGACGCCGGCACGGTGGTCTTCACCACCGAAGAGTGGGACTCGTTCCTGTTCGGCGCCAAGCGCGGCGAGTTCGACCAGCTCCTGGCCGACTGACCACAAGCGGACCCCGAAAAGATCGCCGGCCCCTCGGGGCCGGCGATCGCGCTAAGTGGACGGTCTCGATCGTGCTAAGTGGACAATCTCAGAGCACGCGGCCCATGCCGACGTAGAAGCTCGACAGGTGCGGGTTGTCCTTGAAGTCGTCGGCCGTGTCGGGGTCCGGCCGCCACTGGTTCACCCAGGTGAGACCGGGCTCGACCATCTCGAGCCCGTCGAAGAGGCGGGCGACGTCGCTCTTGGTACGCGGCGTCAGCGGCGTGGTGGTCTGCCGCCGGTACACCTCCTGGCTCCTCTTCCAGTACTGCGCGTGCTCCTCGTCGAACACGATCTCGTCCACGGTCGCGTGCGCGATCACGACGTGGCTGCCCGGGGCGAGCTTGGAGCGGAGCGTGGCCACGATGTCGCGGGCCTCGTCGGTGTCTTCCACGAAGTGCAGGACGGCGACCAGCAGGACCGCGACCGGCTGGTCGAAGTCGAGCAGCTTGCGCACCTGCGAGTGGGTGAGGATGGCCTGCGGCTCGCGGACGTCGGCGCGGATGGCCGTGGCGAACTCGTTGCCCTCCAGCAGGTCCAGGCTCTCGGACACCGCCTCGGGGTCGATGTCCACATAGACCACTCGGGCGTTCGGGATCGCCGCCTGCGCGATCTCGTGGACGTTGCCCTCGGTGGGGATGCCCGAGCCGAGGTCCAGGAACTGGCGCACGCCGGCCGAGGTCAGGTAGTTGACCGCACGTCCCAGGAACGCCCGGTTGCTGCGGGCGATCGCGGGCAGCAGCGGCGACTTCGACAGCACCACCTTGGCGGCTTCCTGATCGGCCGGGAAGTTGTGGATCCCGCCCAGGTAGTAGTCGTACATCCGAGCCGCCGTGGCCGGCTTTTGATGTGCGCCTGGCACGCCGTTGCCCACCCCTGTCACGCCCTTCCCCAGGTCGTCGTCACCGGTACTCCCCTACCGGTACGGAATCCTTACTGATGAGGTCGAAGATCCGCCGATATTCGTCGACCTCGGCCTGCTCCTCCAGGTAGAGCGCGCCGACGTGGGACTCCAGGTAGACCACGTCCGGGTCGTCCGGGTCGTCGAACTCCAGGATCCGGAAGGCGCCGGCCATCGCCGCGTGGGCGCCGACCGAGAACGGCAGCACCCGGATGTCGACCGCGTCCTCCCGAGAGAGCCGCCGCAGGTGCTCGATCTGCGCCTTGAGCACCTGCTCACCGCCGACCGGCCGGGTCAGCGCGCCCTCGCCGAGCACCGTCACGAGACGGATCGGCGGGTTGCGGGCGAACAGGCTCTTCTGCCGCTGCATGCGGAGCTTGATGTGGCGCTCGGCGGCCTCCGACTCGACCGGCTGCTCGGCGCCGAAGACGCCCCGCGCGTACTCCGGGGTCTGCAGCTCGCCGGGGATGACCTCGCCGTCGTACCCGAACATGCGGGACGCCGACGCCTCCAGACCGACGTAGAGCTTGAACCACTCCGGGATCACCGGGCTGGCGTCCCACCACTCCTGCTGGGACGTGCCGAGCGCGAGCTCGGCGAGCGCGTCGGTGATGCTCTGGTCCGCGCCGTACAACCAGCAGAGCGCGCGCACGTTCGCCGCGGTGACCGGCACCTTGCCAGTCTCGATGCGGTGCAACGTCGGCTCTGAAATACCCAGCCGCGCTTCCGCGACCTCACGCCGACTCATCCCGGACGCGGTCCGTAATCGAGTCAGCCGCCGTCCCAACGTCCGTCGCACGACGCGTTGGCCTGTGACCGGCACTCCCCACCTCCGCCCCGCCAACCCCGTGTGGACGATGACGCCGAATACCGTACCTGCAACGCCGAGTTGTCAACAGGCGACCCGGCGTCGCGAATCAAACAGATGATGTCGGAGCTGCGTAACCTAGGTCTGACGAATCGTGATACACCCCTCATCGGGTGGGAATTTGCACTCATCGCGCCGGCTACGGCGAAGGCAAGGATACGGCAGTCACGAGCAGATGCATCCCCGACGACGGGTTGTCGTGCGGAAACGCGGTGCCGTTCCGGGCATGCATCCGGTCGAGGACGATCGCCCGTTCCACGGCCGCCAGGCGTCGGGCCATGTAGCTCCTCCCTATGACGCCCTTGTCCTCCTGTCCATCACAGGAACGACGAAGGCGGCGCGCGCCGTCGTTGTCGAGCCACGCCCGCCAGTCCTGGAAGTGCAGGACCAGCCACAGTTCGAAGCAGGGATTGGAGACGGCCACCCGGATGTCGTGCCGTTGGGCGAGATCCAAGGCCTCACGCAGGCCCGGATGGTTGGCTGGCCATTCCACATCGAACACGCACCAGATCTCGTCGACCTCGCCCTCTTCGCGATCCGCCCGCTCCCGGGCTTCGACGGCCGCGCGTACCAGCGTCAACGGCACGGACCCGGCTGAGCTCCGCTCGATGCGTAGATCAACGGCAGCGACATCCTTGACACCCGGCTCACGCTTCGCCTCAAGGGCTTACCCGCCTTGGACCGGCCGCGTGCCATCAGTCTCCGCCTGCCGCCAAGCCGAGGACGCTGCGCAGTAGGCGTTGATCGAACTGGGGCACGGCACCGAACCGTCCCTGCAGGTATGCCTTCTCCAGATTCAAGGATCGGCGGACCTTGTCCCCGCCGTACTCGGCGAGGGCGGTGAGAACGGTGGCACCCCGCTCGTTCTTCTCGGTCAGCCAGACCTCGTCCCGATTAAGGTGGTTGAGGAGGCTCGTGTCGTGTGTAGTAAAGATCAGCTGGGCACCGTACGGGTTGGCCTCCGGATCCTGAAACAACTCGAGCAGGCGCGCCGACAGCTTCGGATGGAGGCTGGCGTCGATCTCGTCGAATAGGAGCACCTGGCCATTTCGGAGAGCCCACAGCATGGGTCCGATAAGGCCGAACCAGGTGCGCGTGCCCGCTGACTCCTCACCAAGATCGAAAAGCAACTCCTGACCGGCTGCCCGATGCACAAACCAGAGCCTGGGGCGAACGTCCCCATCCGAACCGGCCAAATCATCGACGACCTTTACGTCGTCGATCCCCAGGTCGGCCAGGCGCAGCAGCGCCAGTGCGGATTTCGAGCCGAATTGCTCCGACTCCGATTCGCCGAACAGTGCCAACTGCTCGCCGCGCGTGGCGTCGATGAACAGCCGCTGCGTGGACGACATCGCCTCCCACGGCGACCACGACCGCCCCCCGAGGTGCCGCTGACCACCCAGGATGCCGACGTTCGCCAGCAGCCGCCCGAAGCCCTCGACCTCGGGTATGTCGAGTCTCATCGCGGCGGAAAGCGCGAGAGTCGTGGGTGTCAGTAGCTCCCGCGTCCCGGAGAGTCCGCCCAGCCCTCGCCTGAAGGTGACCTCGAGCCCATCCCTCTCGAAGAGCGATCGACGTCGCCGCTCGGGATAGCTGTAGAGCCCTTCGAAGACAACGCCCTCGTCGTCGAGCTCGACCCGGTACTCGTAACGAACACCATCCACCATCATTTCGACCTCGAAGGTCGATGGTGTCTCCGGCCCAACGGCAAACTTGAATGCATTTCGTGGAATGCGCCGATCCCAGGACCGCAATGAATCGCGAACCGCGACCGATATCCACGCGAATGCGTCTAGCAGATTGGACTTGCCGGACGCATTCGGGCCGTACACCCCGGCGACGGTGAGAACCTTCTCGTTGAGCCGCTCGTAGGAACGCGCCGCGGGTCGGTCGTCGTCGACGGCGACCATGGAGAGCTCGACCGGCTCCATGATCGACCGATGGTTGGAGACCTCGAACCGCAGCAGCATCACTCGCCCGCTTCCATCGCGTACACACTGCACGCTCAGGCCACTCTACGTCAAGAATCGACGAAATGTGGGGTGAAGTTGCAGGCTCACGGCTCATGGCGGAGGGACGTACCCAGATGCACGTCCCTCCACCCCTGCCTCACGCGACCGTGCAGGCGGCGCCGTTGACCGTGAACGCGGTCGGGCGCGGATTCGTGCCGGTGTGCGAGGCGTTGAAGCCGACCGACAGTTGCCCGCCGGCCGGCACCGCGCCGTTCCAGGACTCGTTGGTGCCGGTGACCGCGGTGCCGCTCTGCGTCCAGCGGGCGCCCCAGCCCTGGGTTATCCGCTGCCCGCCGGGGAAGGTGAAGGCCACCGTCCACGAGGACCACGCGGCGCCGCCGGTGTTGCGGATGGTCAGGTTGCCGGTGAAGCCGTTCGACCAGTCGTTGGTGCTGTAGGTGACCGCGCACGGCCCGGACGGCCCCGGCGTCGTCGGGGTCGGGCTCGGGGTCGGGGAGACCGACGGCGACACGGAAACCGACGGCGAGGGCGACACCGACGGGGTCGGCGTCGTCGGGCTGGGCGTGACGGTGCCGGGCGGGTCGCCCCAGAGCTGCACGCCGTTCTCGTAGAGCGGCACGGCGCGGTTGGGGCCGGCGGCCGCCTGGTACGAGGGGTCGTTGGCCGGGTCCCAGGTGCCGCCCTCGGGTACGCCGATCTTGAACTGCACCTCCATCCGGTGCTGCGACTGCCCGGCCGGCGCGATCGTGTAGCCGGTGCAGTCCACCTCGACGTACCAGATGTCGCCGCTGTGCTGGCGGGCGGTGGTGGGCGACGGGCAGCCCTGGGTGTACCCGCTGGTCACCACGGGAGCGGCGGAGCCCTCGCGGGTGAAGTAGTAGCGGAACACCGAGCGGGTCAGCGCCCGCGCCGGGTACGCCGACTTGTTGTACACGATGGCTTTGATGCCAGTCGCCCGCGGCTCGTTCTGCATGACGGTGGTCTCGACCGTGAACTGGTCGATGTCCGGCGTCTCCGGCTGCGGGAAGCTGGCCAGCGGTGTGCCGCCGTACTCCTGGTAGAGCCGGACCAGCGCGGAGGTGAAGCCGGCGTTGTAGTCGGTGGCCACCTCGTTCATCACGTAGTCGTTGCGCTCGTCCTTGTACGCGTCGTCCGGCGACGAGGGGCCGCCGACCAACGCTCCATAGAGGACATGGCGGGTGTTGGTGGGCGTGGTCATGCTGTCCCACCAGGAGCCGTGCGCGGTGCGGTGGTGCGGGTTCTTCGGGTAGTTGCCGCCGAACCCGATGACATAGCTGGAGTTGCGCGGGTTGGCGCCGAGCGCGTAGTCGATCTGCTTGACCGCGAAGTCGTTATAGCGGGTCTTGCGCGCCGTGTCGGTGGTCTTGTCGCTGTAGAGCAGGGCGACGAAGGCGGTGTTGGCCGCGTACCGCAGGGCGCCCCAGGTGTCGACCACCACCATGCCGCCGGGCGAGGTGCGCACCTTCTCACCGTTGACGCCGACCGTGAACCAGTCGAGCCAGCGGTTGGCGTCGTCGACGTACTTCTGCTTGCCGGTGAGGTTGGCCAGCAGCACGTAGTTGCCGAACTGCTTGTTGTCCCACGCGATCGTCCACTTGTACATCTTGGTGTTGGTCTGGTTCTCGTTGCCCTGCGCGTCGTAGCCGGCCTCGGCCTTGGCCAGGTAGGCGGCGTCGCCGGTGGCCCGGTAGAGCCAGATCGCGCCCCAGACCAGCTCGTCGGCGTACCCGCTCCAGGACTTGTAGAAGCTGGTGACGTCGGTGATGCACTCGTGGTACATCCGCTTCACCGTCTCGGCGAACGTGTAGAGCTGCCGCGCGTGAGTCAGCAGCGTGTTCGCGTAGGCGGCGTCCGTGGGGCGGAAGACCATCGAGGAGGCGGCCATCGCGGCCGCCGTCTCACCGGCCAGGTCCGCGCCACCGCAGGTGGCATCGATCTTGTACGCCGGGCGCGCCATCGGGAGTACCTCGGCCGGCCCCCACCACTTGTGGTCGTCGTCGCCCTTGCCCACCTGTCCATAGAGGACGTTCGCGGAGGGGTGCGCCTTGATGAAGTAGTCGTTGGGCACGCGGAGGTTATTGAGCAGGTGGGTGAGCTGGCCCGAGGCGGCGTACGCCTCCCGGTACTCCACCGCGCCCCAGGCGAGCATCGTCGTGGTGAACGCCATCGGGAAGCCGAACTTCACGTGGTCGCCGGCGTCGAACCAGCCGCCGGTGAGGTCCAGCCCGACGTCCGAGCCGTCGCTCAGCGCGGAGTCGCCGCGCCAGGAGACCCGGTTCCAGGCGGGCTTGCGGCCGGAGACCTGGGCCTCGTAGAAGAAAAGGGACTTTTGCAGGGCTTCGGCGTAGTTGTATGCACCGGCCGCCTCCGAGCGGGGCGCCGCCCAGATCGCGGCGGCCACCGCGACCAGGACGGCCGAGGCCACAGCGGCCGCGCGGCGATACCAGATGGCTCTGGCAACAAACGGCCGTCTGGTGGTGCGGCCTGCGCGGAGGTTTATCGCTGAGTTTGCTGGTTCGCTCGCAAGCTCGCTCACTAGACTCGCTCCTGTCCGTGTTTCCAGGCCCCGGCCGCCACGTCGCGGCTGCGCGACGCGACGGTCGGAGTCTGCTGTGGAGCCGCGCGCGACTACGCGTAGTGAGGACATCGAGGGGCGGATGTGGGCGCATCCGCCCCTCACCTCGTTTCGGGAGAGCCGCGAACGGGTGGGGGTTGGCTCGGGAGATGGGAGCGCTCCCATATATAGCCACCTATGTTCCCATACTGTTTCCCGCTTGTGAAGGGGTCTCCGTCCACCCCTGGTCACGCGCTCGGCTGCGAACGTGCGAATCAGAAAATTGCAGGTAAACGCGGTTTGGCATACCAACGTCCAGTTGCGGCCCACCACGCACGGCCGGGACCCTCGGCGAAACGGCAAGCCAGACCGAGGAGGCAGCGATGGCCCTGCAGCTCGCCCCGGGCACCGCGTGGGCGGACGTACTCGCCCGCGCGGTCGCCGCGGCACCCGAGGCGTTCGACCGCGCTACCGGCGGTGACGTGACCCTGCGTAATCTCATCGGCGACGAGTGGCGCTCCGTCGGTACCCCCAGCGCGGTCCGCACCCCGGTCGACAACACCGCCCTCGCCCGTCTGTCCCGTGTGGACGCCGGCGCCGCGCGGGCCGCCGTCGCGTCCGCGGCGACCGCACACCGGGCCTGGGCCGCCACTCCCCTGGCCGAACGCAAAGCGCGGGTCGCCGCCGCCGTCGACGAGCTCACCGCGCACCGGGACACGCTCGCACTGCTGCTGGTCTGGGAGATCGGCAAGCCGTGGCGGCTGGCCCGGGCGGACGTCGACCGCGCGCTGGACGGCGTGCGCTGGTACCTGGAGCAGATCGACCGCCAGCTCGCCGGCTCCCCGGGGCGCCCGGCGAGAGCCCCGCTGCCCGGCCCGGTGAGCAACATCGCCAGCTGGAACTACCCGATGAGCGTGCTGGTGCACGCCGAGCTCGTACAGCTCCTCGCCGGCAACGCGGTCATCGCCAAGACCCCGTCCCAGGGCGGCGCCACCTGCCTCACCGTCGCGCACGCGCTCATGCACCGCGCCGGGCTGCCCGCGACGCTCCTCTCCGGCGGTGGCGAGGAGCTCTCCGAGGTGCTCGTACGGGCCCCGGAGATCGGCGCGGTCGCGTTCGTGGGCGGGCGCTCCAACGGCGGCAAGGTGGCCGCCGCCCTCCTCGACACCGACAAGCGCCACATGATCGAGCAGGAGGGGCTCAACGCCTGGGGCGTCTGGAACTTCTCCCGCTGGGACCTCCTCGCCGCACACCTGCGGAAGGGCTTCGAGTACGGAAAGCAGCGCTGCACGGCGTACCCGCGCTTGGTGGTGCAGCGCGAGCTGGTCGACGCGTTCCTCGACGTCTACCTGCCGGTGGTCCGCTCGGTCCGCTTCGGCCATCCCCTCGCCGTGGCGGCCGGCGCGGACCCCCTCCCCGACCTCGACTTCGGGCCGCTGATCAGCGCGGCCAAGGCGGACGAGCTGCACCGCAAGGTCGGCGAGGCGATCGACGCCGGCGCCATCCCGCTGTACCGCGGCAAGCTCGACGGCGGCGCCTTCCTCCCGGGGCAGGACACCTCCGCGTACGTGGCGCCGGCCGCGCTGCTCGCCCCACCCGGCCGCTCGCGCCTGATGCACGCCGAGCCGTTCGGCCCGGTCGACACCATCGTGGTCGTGGACACCGAGGAGGAGCTGCTCGCCCAGATGAACGCCGGTGGCGGCGCCCTGGTCGCCAGCCTCGCCTGCGACGACGAGGAGGAGGCGGCCAAGCTGGCGGGCGACCTGCAGGCGTTCAAGGTGGGCATCAACAAGCCCCGCTCCCGCGGCGACCGCGAGGAGCCCTTCGGCGGCCGCGGCGCGTCCTGGAAGGGCGCCTTCGTCGGCGGCGACCTGCTGGTGCGGGCGGTGACGCTCGGCGAGCCGGGCGAACGCCTCCACGGCAACTTCCCCGACCACACCAGCTACCCCACGACCTAGAGGATCAATTCCAAGGGATGGATGGGCTACCGCGACGCCCGTCGTTGTCCAGAGCCGTTGCGGGGTGCGTTCCCGCGGCCGCACTGTCCGCGCTGGTCCGGACCCTGTGCCACTCACGCTGGTTCGATCAAGGCCGTGAGCTGGGCACGCTCGGGAGCGTCAGACCACGGCCTGACCCGGGCGGGCCAGGCCGCGATCACCGGGCGGTCGTTGAGATCGTGGTAGGTAGGTGCCCTCGGGCGGGCGGATTCGTACCACGATCTGCTGGGACGGTCCACTGCTGAGCGGTGAGCTCGGGGGTCGAGGTCCGGGCGCCCCTTGATCGGCGGCGGGGCCGGGGGATCGTGGGGATCGTGGGACCGTCCCGGTCGTTCGCGGTGCACGGTCGCCTGACCTCGATCAAAATCAGGGTGAGTGGCATTAGGTCCGGACTGTCGCTCTCGCGGCCTCACCCTCCGCATCTGGTCGCGGTCACCGCTCCACTTGCCTCCGGCGGGAGCAGATCCGAAGCCGATCTAGAACGTTTAGGGTTCTATATCCGCCCTAAGCGTTCTAGATTCACAACCAACGAGAGCAGACCGCCGCCTGAGAGGCGGATATGCCAACCACGGAGGGTGAGGCCGCGCGGGCTACTCACCGAGATCTCCAACGACTCCAGCGAGGTCCGGCCCTTGCACGCTCATTAGGCTGCCACGTGCGCGCTCGCCGAGACCACCCCGACCACCCGGCAACGGCCGCGCCCTCGGACGGGCACGGATCCTCCTTGCTCACAGGGGCACCCGACCTCATGATCAAACCACGGTGAGAGGCATCGGGTCCGGACCAGCGCGGACGTTGCGGTAGCTCGATCTTGCAAGGGTGTTTGCGGGCGTGAAACGGCCCGGTCCCGCACCGGGACCGGGCCGTCGTCGTTACCCGCTCGCTCAGGTCGAGGCGGCGGGTGTCCTCGGCTGGCCGTCGCCGACCGCGGCGGGGAGCAGTGGCACGGTCACGCTCACCACGGTGTCGTCGCGCTCCGGGGCCGGGCCGGAGCGGCCCAGGCGGCGGAGGGTGGCCAGTACGGCGGTGTTGTCGGCGTGGGTGTGCGCGACCAGTGCGGCGTAGCCCGCGCGCTCGCCGTGGGCCACCAGCCGGCGCAGCAGCGCGGTGCCGATGCCGCGGCGCTGCCAGGCGTCCTCGACCAGCACGGCGATCTCACCGATCGCACCCTCGACCACCAGCGTCGCGGTCGCCACCACGCGGTCGTCGGCGGCCAGCGCCACCAGCGTCACGCCGCGGTCGGGATCGAGCATCCGCTCCAGGCGGGCGGCGGACGGGACGGTGGAACCGGTCAGGTAGCGGCGGTAGCGGGTGAGCGCGGTGCAGCGGTCGTGCATCGCCGTGACCGCGGTCAGGTCGTCGCGGACCGCCGGGCGTACCCGGATCTCGGCGCCGTCGGTCAGCACCAGCGTGACCTGGTCCGCGGCCTGGCGCACAACGGTGGCCGCGAGGTCGACCAGGGCCTGGGCCCGCGCGTACTCCGCCGGGGTGAAGGTGGGTGCGGGGCGGCTGATCTCGTACGTCCCGCCGGTCGGGTCGACCAGCCGCATGCCGCCCCGGTTGGCGCCGTAGCGGTCCTGGCCCGGTGCCGGCCGCCAGATCACCGCGTCGGCGCCGAGCAGGGCGGAGAGGGCGTCGCCGAGCGAGTCGGGGTCGCGCACGAGGCGGCTCGCCAGCGCCAGCGTGCGGGTCGGCCAATCAGCCAGCTCGCGGGCCTCGGTGCGGGTCACCCAGGCGTCCCGGCCACGGCCCTTTTCCACCGCGGCGAGCAGGTCCTCCTCGGTCAGCGCGTCGGGCGCGTCGACCAGGAAGTCGTCGACCGCACCCGCCTCGGTGGTGTGCACCTGCACCGCCAGGATGTTGACCGACTTGAGCGCCAGGCTGGCGGTGAGAACGGCCAGGTATCCCGGCCGGTCGTCCACGGTCGCTCTGATCCGCCACAGACCCATCGCGAACCCCTCTCAGTCTCGAAATCAAGACTGCACGGCCGCTGTTTCTCTGACGTTACTCAACCGTGATCGCTCACGATCGGGAAACGGCGGACGGGGCGCTGACCAGGTCCAACCGGTCGCCGAGGATGACCGCGGCGGCCCGCACGAGCTGCGCGACGCGGTCGACCTCGGTCACGTGGAACCCGGCCGCCGGCAGTCCCTCCGCCTCGCCGCGGGCCACCATCAGCACCAGGCCGGCGCGGCCGAACGGGGCCACCGCGTAACGCGTCTGGTCGGGACCGGTCAGGGACCGCGCCCGCAGCGGGGTCACCTCGGGCAGCAGCAGTGGCTCGGGTGCGCGCCAGCTCGCGTAGGCCACCGCGGGCTCTCCGCCGGCGAGACTCGACTGCGGCGCGGACCCGCTGCGGGCGGCCCAGTCGGCCGGGACCACCGCGGCGGCGGCCCAGTCGGCGGCCAGCAGCCCGGGGACCGCGTCGACCAGCGTGCCGAGGCCGTCCGTCGGGTTGGCCGCGACCTGGGCGAGCAGCTCGGCGTCATGCCCGCCGGAGACCGGCGCGCCGATGGCCCGCCACACGCCATCGACCTGCACACCGGGGATGGCGGCGAGGCCGGCGCGCAGCCGCTCGACCCGCGAGGCACCCGGCCACACGACGGTGAAGTCGTCGACGGCCCGGCCGCCCAGCCGCTCCAGGACCACCACCTGGACGATGTCGGCACCGGCGACGCCGAGCGTGCGCGCCACCTGCCCCAACGCACCAGGCCGGTCCGGCAGGGTCACCCGAACCCGCAACAACATGACAAGCCTCCCGTCGGCAGACCGGCGCCCCCGCGCCGGCACACTCCAGGGTGCCTGATGACCATTTCGTCCCTGTTGCTGCGCCATGTCTCCGGGACGAAAACCCCCCGTTTACCCGGGCGGAAGCCACTCTTCAGGCGGACGCGCGCTGCACCATGTGGGTGTTCAGCAGCACGTACGGCTCTTCGAGCTCGTCCCGCCGGATCAGCGCCATCAACAGGTGCGCCATCTGCCGGCCCATCTCCTCGACGGGCTGGTAGACGGTGGTCAGCGGCGGGTCGGCCTGGCGCGCGATCTCCGCGTCTTCGAAGCCGACCACCGCCACGTCCTCGGGCACCCGCCGGCCGGCCTCGCGCAGTGCCCGCAGCGCCCCACTCGCCATGAGGTCGGAGGCGACGAACACCGCGTCCAGGTCTGGTGTGATCTCCAGCAGCCGGCGCATGGCCGCCGTGCCGCTGGCCTCGCTGAAGTCCCCGTACGCGACGAGGTCTTCGGTCACCGTGCCGCCGTGGTCGAGGATCGCCTGCCGGTACCCGGCAAGCCGGGTGATCCCCACGCCCATGTCCTGGGTGCCGGCGATGGTGGCGACCCGCCGCCGCCCCCGGCCGATCAGGAACTCGACGGCCTGCCGGGCTCCCCCGGCGTTGTCGACGTCGACGAAGTTGGCCGCCTGCGCCCCCGGCTGGAGCATGCGCGCCGGCCGGCCGCCCAGCACGGTCGGCAGGCCGCGCTGCTCCAGCAGCGTCGGGAGCGGGTCGGCGTCGTGCAGCGAGAGCAGGAGTACGCCGTCGACGTGCTGGTTGGTCAGGTGGTGCTCGACCTTCTCCCGCTCGGCCGGCGACTGGGCCAGCGCGAGCCAGAGCTGCATCGGCGTGTCGAGCAGGCCGGCGTGGATGCCGCGGACGATGCCGGCGAAGAACGGCTCGCCGAAGAGCCGCTCGCCGGACTCGGAGATCACCAGCGCGACCGAGTCGGTCCGCTGGGTGACCAGGGCCCGGGCCGCGCGGTTCGGCACGTACCCGAGCTCCTCGATCGCCTGCTGCACCGCGGCCCGCGCCTCCGGGCTGACCTGCGGAGAGCCGTTGACGACACGGGACACCGTGCCTCGGCCGACACCGGCGCGGGCCGCGACCGCGTCCAGGGTCGGGCGGCCGAGCGACCGCGTGCGCTGTGTTGTCATCGTCTGCTCCTCGGACGGCGGGCGGGCCTTACACAGTTAGCTGACCAGCCTATTGTGCGCGTTCCCGCCCTTCCGAGCCGCTGTGGCTCTGCCCATTCGCGCTCGCTCCGCTCACGCGGGGCTCGGCGGGCGGGCCGTTGTGGCGGATCACCTCGGCGTACCACTTCGCGCTCGACTTCGGAATCCGTACCTGGCTGTCGTAGTCGACGTAGACCATGCCGAAGCGCTTCGAATAACCCCACGCCCATTCGAAGTTGTCCATCAGCGACCACGCGAAGTAGCCGCGCAGTGGCACGCCCGCCTCGATCGCCTCGGCGCAGGCCCGCAGGTGGGCGTCGAAGTACGCCACCCGCTCGGGGTCGTCCACCGCACCGTCGACCACCTCGTCGACGAAGGCCGACCCGTTTTCGGTGATGTAGATCGGGATCGGCGGGTACTCCCGGTGCACCCGATCCAGCACCTCGACCAGGCCGGGCGCGTCGATCTCCCAGTTCATGTCGGTGACCGGCAGGCCGCGGTCGCCGAAGCGCACGTTTTCGCTGCCGGGCCAGTTGGACGGCGCCCGCCAGTACGGCCCGGCCGGCTCCCCGTCCGGAGCGGCAACCACGTACCGGCTGTAGTAGTTGATCCCCAGCACCGACAGCGGCGTGGAGATGATCTCCAGGTCGCCCTCGCGCACGTGCCCGAAGTCGGTCACCTCGCGCACGTCCTCGACCACGTCGGCCGGGTACTGCCCGCGCAGCACCGGGTCGAGGAAGATCCGGTTGGCCAGGCCGTCGATCCGGCGGGCGGCGTCGGCGTCGGCGGGCGCGTCGGTCTGCGGCGAGATCGCGTACAGGTTGAGCGTGATGCCGAGCTCGTGGTCGGGCTGGGCGGCCCGCATCGCCTGTACCGCCAGCCCGTGGCCGAGCATCAGGTGGTGTGCCGCGCGCAGCGCGTCGGCGCCGTCGTCGCGGCCCGGCGCGTGCACGCCCGAGCCGTACCCGAGGAACGCCGAGCACCACGGCTCGTTGAGCGTGGTCCAGTAGCGCACCCGGTCGCCGAGGGCGCCGTGGGCCAGCTCGGCGTACTCGGCGAACCGGCCGGCCGTGTCCCGCACCGGCCAGCCGCCCGCGTCCTCCAGGGCCTGCGGCAGGTCCCAGTGGTAGAGCGTGACCCACGGCTCGATGCCGTGCGCCAGCAGGTCGTCGACGAGCCGGCGGTAGAAGTCCAGCCCCGCCTCATTGGCCGGGCCGCGCCCGTCCGGCTGGATCCGGGGCCAGGAGAGCGAGAACCGGTACGACTTCAGCCCCAGCCCGGCCATGAGCTTCACGTCGTCGGCCGAGCGGTGGAAGTGGTCGCACGCGACGTCGCCGGTGTCGCCCCCCTTCACCTTCCCGGGGGTACGGCTGAAGGTGTCCCAGATGGACGGCGTCCGGCCGCCCTCGGTGGCGCCTCCCTCGATCTGGTAGGCGGCGGTGGCCGCGCCCCAGAGGAAGTCCGGCGGGAAGGCCACCCCGTGGCCGTTCGGGCTTGTCACGCTTTGACTGCACCTTCCATGATGCCGCCGATGATCTGGCGGCCGAACAGGATGAACACCACGATCAGTGGCACGGTGCCGACCGCGGTCGCGGCGAACACCATCGAGTAGTCCGTGTAGTACGCGTACGAGAGGGTGGAGAGCGACACCTGCAGGGTCGGATTCTCCGGGGTCAGGATGGCGAACGGCCACACGAACTCGTTCCAGGTCTGCATGAAGGTCAGCAGGCCGAGCACGGCGGCGGCCGGGCGGAGCGCGGGCAGCACCACGTTCCAGTAGATCCGCCAGGTGGAGCAGCCGTCGATCCGGGCCGCCTCGATGAGCTCGTCGGAGACCGCCGACGTGGCGTACTGGCGCATCATGAACACGCCGAACGCGCTGGTCAGGAACGGCACCGTGACCGCGAACAGCGAGTCGTACCAGCCGATGTCCTGCATCAGGCCCCAGAGCGGGATGATGCCGAGCTGGGTGGGGACCATCATCGTGGCGATGACCGCGAGCATCAGTCCGTTGCGGCCACGAAACCGGAGCTTGGCGAAGGCGAAGCCGGCCAGTGACCCGGTCAGTACGACCGAGACGGTCACCACGCTGGAGACGATCACCGAGTTGACGATGCCCTGGAGCAGGTTGGCGGTGTCGTTGTCGAGCGCCCGGTTGATGTTGTCGCCGAAGAGGCCGGCCGGGGTGAACGGCGGCGGCGTGTCGTTGATCGCGTCGTTGCTGCGGGTCGCGATCACGAACATGTAGTAGAGCGGGTAGATCGAGCTGATCACCGCGATGACCAGGGCGATGTAGGTGAGTGGGCTGGTCCGCCACAGCCGCTTCGACCCGGTGGAGAGATTGGACATCGGGTCTCCCTCACTTCACCGAACGGCGGGTGATCACGAAGTTGAGCACGGATACGACGACGATCATCAGGAACAGCGCCCAGGCGACCGCCGCGCCGTACCCGGCGGTGCTGAGGTTGCCGATGCTCTTCTCGAACATGTACATCTGCACGGTCTGGAACTCGCGCTGCGTACCGCCGATGATGTTGCCGTTGTTGAAGATCAATGGCTCGACGAAGAGCTGCAGGCCGCCGATGGTCGAGAGGATCACGACGAAGACGAACGTGGGCCGCAGCATCGGCAGCGTGACCGTCCAGAACTGGCGCCACGGGCCGGCTCCGTCCATCGCCGCCGCCTCGTAGAGGTCGCGCGGGATGGCCTGCATGCCGGCGAGCAGGATCAGCGTGTTGTACCCGGTCCACCGCCAGTCGACCATCGTGGAGATCGCGATCCAGGAGGTCCACCACTCCCGCCGCCAGTCGATGGCGTCCACGCCGAAGAGGCCGAGGATCCAGTTGACGACGCCGAAGTCGCGCTGGAAGAGCATGCCGAAGACGATCGCCACGGCCGCGACCGAGACGACGTTGGGTACGAAGATGGCCATCCGGAAGAACGTGCGCGCCCGCAGCAGCGGCCGGTTGAGCAGGTTGGCCAGGAAGAGCGCGAGCGCCAGCTGGGGCACGGTGGCCAGGATGAACATGCCGAACGTGTTGCGGACGGCGTTCCAGAAGTAGTCGTCGCTGAGCAGGGCGCTGTAGTTGTCCAGCCCGATGAAGGTGTGCGTGCCGACCAGGTCCCAGTCGTGCAGCGACATCCACAGTGTCCACAGCATCGGGTACAGGCCGAAGATGCCGAAGAGCACGAAGAAGGGGGCGACGTAGAGGTACGGCGAGTACTTCATGTCGAGCCTCGTAAACCGCGAGTAGCCGCGGCGCCGGCGAGGCAGGGCGTGTTTGGTGGGCGCGCCCCGGGAGGGCGGGGCAGTGGGGGCCGAAACGCTCACGGTCGTCCTCGCTTCGCTGTGGGCGCCCGCGAGGCTCCATCGGCGCTGGGTCTGGTGATTCGCTCGCTCATGGAGTCCTTCCCGGGGGGCGGAGGGTGGCGCCCGGGGACTCCCCGGACGCCACCGAGACCGCTATCGATACGGGCTGGAACCGGTACAGGTGGGCTAGAAGGCGCCCTGTGTCGCGGCGTCCTTGGTGAACTGTTCCCAGGCCTCTTCCTTGCTGGCCTGGCCCGATTCGTACGCCCGCAGCGCCGGCTCGAGCGCGTTCTCCTTCACCGCCTGGTGCTTCGGACCGAGGTGGGTCGGGACGATCTTCTGCACGCCCTCGCCGAAGATCTTGCCGGTCGGCGCGTCGCTGAAGTACTTGTTCGTGAAGGACTGGAAGGACGGGTCCTCCAGCGCCTTCAGGTTGGTCGGCAGCGGACCGCTCTTCTTGAACGCGGCGACCTGGCCGGCCGTGTTGGTCAGGAACGCCGCCAGCTTCGCGGCCTCCGCGTGGTACTTGCTCTGCGTCGGCACGCCGAGCCACGAGCCACCCCAGTTACCGGCGCCACCGGGCACCGCGGCGAGGTCCCACTTGCCGGCGTTCTCCGGGCCGGAGTTGCTCTCGACGATGCCGAGCATCCACGACGGGCAGGCGTTCACCGCGAACGTGCCCTGCTTGAAGCCGGCGTTCCACTCCGGCGACCAGGTGGTGATCTTGGCGGAGATACCGGCGTCCGCGATCGCGAGCGCCTGGTCCCACGCGGCCTTCACCCCGGGGCTCTTGTCGGCGATGAGGTTGTCGTCCTTGTCGTAGAACAGGTCCCCGCCGTTCTGCTGGAACAGCACCGCGTTGACCGCGGTGGTCACCGAGTCGACGAAGCCCTTGCCGGTCGCCTGCTTGTACTTCTTACCGGTCTCGATGAACTTGTCCCAGGTCGGCCAGAGCGCGCTGACCTCGTCGCGGTTGGTCGGCAGGCCGGCGTCCTTGAAGAGGTCGGTGCGGTAGCAGAGGCCGAGGCCGCCCACGTCGGTGGGGAGGCCCATCAGGCGGCCGTCCGGCGCCTTGCCGAGCTCGTACTTCCAGGACAGGTAGTCCTTGCTGAGGTCGCCCACCAGCGGCGCCAGGTCGACCCAGTTGCCCGGGTTCAGCTTGAACTCGTTGAGGATGCCCTCTTCGAGCATGATCACGTCGGCCGCACCCTTGCCGGTGGCGAGCGAGCGGACGACCCGCGGCCGGAACTCGTTCAGCTGGGCGACCTTGCGCAGCTCGATCTTGATGCCGGTCTGCTGCTCGTACTGCTTGACGAGGTCCTCGTATCCGGCCTCGCCAAAGGTGTCGACCACCAGCTTCTCCGGCTTCGCGCCGTCTGAGCTTCCGCCCTCGTTGTCATCTCCGCACGCCGTGGTCGTGGCGAGAGCCGCGACCGTGGCGAGCGCGACCGCCGCGTACCGCCGGCGGCGCGTCGAAACGCTCATCCCTGACCCCTCTCAGGTCGTGATGTCTGTGGTGGGGGTGTGCCCGGTGCACGCCACGTCGGCGGACGCACGAAAACCGCTGCCCACGAACGCCGCGAAGGCGTGCCTGGCGCCACACGGTGCCCGGTGTGTGGCTCTCACCACACCCCGCCGGGAGCGCTCCCATGAGATTGCCGGGACGTTTCTAGGGTGTCAAGACCCAAGTGGGAGCGTTCCCATTTCGTTACTGACCGCAGTGGGGCGAACTACCACCAGCCGCGCGGAACGGGTTCAGCTACCGCAGATCCGCGGCCGATCCATCCCCGGCGGGCGGGTGCCACGGACGTTCCGGCGATCGGGCGCGGACCGCGAAAGGGGAAGGCCGCGGGAGCGGCGGCTACGCGAGGCGGCGCAGCAGCGTCGTCGCCCGGTCCATCGCGAAGTCGGTGGGGTCGAACGGGCGCCCCACCCAGGCGGTCATCGCCTCGTGCTCGGGGTGGCCGGGATCGCTGATCGCGGAGAGGAAGCGGGTGTAGCCGAACGCGCCGCCCACGTCCTCCGGCGGGCACGCCCGCTCACCGCCGATGCAGGCGGGGTACCGCTCGTCGGGCTCGGCGCCGAAGACGTCTTCGACCGTGATTTCGTGCTCCCACCAGTCGCCGAAGTCGTACGTGTAGAGGAACCGGCCGCCCTTGGCCGCCACCGCGTCCAGCCGCACGTCGAGCTCGTCGCGGAGGGCCAGCTCGCCGTCCGGATCGGGCTCGCCGTACTGCACGCCGTCGACGTCGAACGAGTGCAGGTGACAGTCCTGCCAACCCATCGCGAGCTGGACGACGCGGTGCAGCCGGTCGAGCGTGTACCCGCCCGGCACGAGCACCCGCCGCCACACCGGCGGGACGACGTCCGCCAGCGAAACCCTGAGCTGGAAGATCTGGCGCGGCATGGTGGGCACTGTCCCCCGTTCGTGACGTGGTGCTGCCGTAGGGTCTTCACATGATCTGCCAGGCGTGCCGGTCGAAGCGACACGCCGACTGCCGCGGTGGCAGTTGGTGCGATTGTCAGCACCGTACCCCGGCGCCGACTCCCCCGGTCACCGGTCCGGCCGGCGAATGAGTCGATTGATCCGCCTCCAGCCCGGCCCGGCGCTCGACGACGGCGCGCTCGCCGACCTGTACCGCGCGGACGGCCCGACCCTCCGGGTCAACTTCGTCACCAGTGTGGACGGTGCGGTCGAGCTCGACGGCTTCTCGGAAGGGCTGTCCGGCGGACCCGACAAGAGGGTCTTCGGCCTGCTCCGCATGCTCTGCGACGGGCTGATGGTGGGCGCCGGCACGCTCCGTCACGAGGGCTACCGGGCGGTGCGGCTGGACGAGGGACGCCGGGCCTGGCGGCGGGAGCACGGGCTCGCCGAGTACCCGACGCTCGTGGTCGTCTCCGGCGCGCTCGACCTCAACCCGGGGCAGGCGGCGTTCGCGGAGGCCCCGGTCCGTCCGATCGTGCTCACCCACGGCCGGGCGCCCGCCGACCGGCGGGCGGCACTCTCCGCGGTGGCCGAGGTCTTGACCGCCGGCGACGACACCGTCGACCTAGAAACCGCGCTGGTACGCCTCCGTGAGCGCGGCCTAGCGCATCTGCTCTGCGAGGGCGGGCCGCACCTGTTCGGCTCGCTGGTCGCGGCCGACCTGGTCGACGAGGTCTGCCTGACCGTCTCGCCGCTGGTCACCGGCCCGGGCGCCGGCCGGATCACCGCCGGCCCGCCGAGCCCGCCGAAGGGCATGGCGCTGCGGCACGTACTGGAGTCGGAGGGGTCGCTCTTCCTCCGGTACGCCCGCGCTCATCACACGCAGTGACCACACGTTCTTGTGGATGAATCTGTGGATGACCACAACCTCTTGTGGTTATTTCGACGAGTTCTCGTGGAAAGTCGGTGAGTCGCTCGCACTGATGTCGGTCTGGTGGTGCACGATGAGGCCGTGGCAGATGAGACCGGTGAGGCGGTGGGGCGGGTCCTCGGCACGGCCGACGCCACGCCGCTGCAGTTCTGGACGGCCGTGGCCCCCGGCAGCTACCTCCAGCTCGACGACGTGGTGGTGACCCGGCGCGAGCTGCCCGACCGCGGTCCGGTGACGATCGCCGGTGTCGTGACCCAGGTGCGGGCGCGGCACGAGGGCGCCCAGTTCGACTCCGACGTCTTCGCCATCGCCGACGGCACGCTCCCCGCGCTGGTGCAGGAGGCCGCCGAGATCACCACCACCCGGGTCGACCCGGAGCTGTACGTGCCGCCCGCCCCGGGCGCGATCGTCCGCCGGGCCACCGGCGACCTCCGGGCCGCGGCGCTCCACTTCGACCGGATGGAAAAGCGGGTGCCGATGGGGACCGGCCGCGACGGGCTGCCCGCGTTCCTCAACGCCGACTTCCTCGACGGCAGCCGCGGCGCGCACGTCTCCATCTCGGGCATCTCCGGCGTGGCGACCAAGACCAGCTTCGCCACCTTCCTGCTGTACTCGGTGTTCCGCTCCGGCGTGCTCGGCGGCGACGCGATCAACGCCAAGGCGCTCATCTTCAACGTCAAGGGCGAAGACCTGCTCTTCCTCGACCACCCCAACGCGCGGCTCGACGACGAGACCACCCGCCGCTACGCCGAGCTCGGGCTGCCCGCCACGCCCTTCCCGGACGTGCGGGTCTACGCGCCGCCCCGGGCCAACGACTCCTCCGGCGCGCCCGACGTGAGCAGCCGCCTCGCCGGCGTCGACAGCTTCTACTGGACGCTCGCCGAGTTCTGCGAGGCCCGGCTCCTGCCGTACGTCTTCGCGGACGCCGACGACGAGCGCCAGCAGTACACGATGGTGGTCCACGCGGTCACCGCCCACCTGGCCCGCCACGCCCAGGCCGCCGACGGCGGGATCAGCATCGACGGCACCCGCCTGGGGTCCTACCCCGACCTGGTCGACTTCGTGGTGGCCCGGCTCACCGACGAGGAGACCCGGGGCACCTGGGCCGGCAGCGCGGTCAACACCGGCACGGTCAACGCGTTCGCCCGGCGGCTGATCGCCAGCAAGAAGGACCTGGCGCGGCTGATCCGCGGCGACCTGGCCGCGCGCCGGCCGCACGCGATCAACACGGCGGAAAGCGCCCAGGTCACCGTCGTCGACCTGCACAACCTGCCGGACCGCGCGCAGCGCTTCGTGGTCGGCGTGACGCTCAAGACCGAGTTCGAGCGCAAGGAGAAGGCGGGCTCGGCCAAGCCGCTGCTCTTCGTGGTGCTCGACGAGCTCAACAAGTACGCCCCGCGCGAGGGGTCGTCGCCGATCAAGGAGGTGCTGCTCGACATCGCCGAGCGGGGCCGCTCGCTCGGCGTGATCCTGATCGGCGCGCAGCAGACCGCCAGCGAGGTGGAGCGGCGCATCGTCACCAACTCGGCGATCCGCGTCGTCGGGCGGCTCGACCCGGCCGAGGCGTCCCGCCCGGAGTACGGTTTCCTCCCGCCCGCCCAGCGCCAGCGGGTGCTGCTCGCCAAGCCGGGCACGATGTTCGTCAGCCAGCCCGACATCCCGGTGCCGCTCTGCGTCGAGTTCCCGTTTCCGGCCTGGGCCACCCGCCCGTCCGAGGCGGGACCGGCGCCGTCCGCGACCCTCCGCTCGATCGTCCAGTCCGCCGACCCGTTCGCGGTCGTCGGCGGCCGCACCGAAGACGAAATCCCGTTCTGATGAAGCTGCTGCACACATCTGACTGGCACGTCGGGAAGGTCCTCAAGGGACAGTCCCGGAACGAGGAGCACATCGCGGTGCTCGCCCAGGTGGTGGAGATCGCCCGGGCCGAGCGCCCCGACCTGGTGATCGTGGCCGGCGACATGTACGACACGGCGGCGCCGACGCCCGAGGCGACCCGCCTGGTCACCCGGGCGCTCTCCGCGCTGCGCGGCACCGGCGCCGAGGTGGTGGCGATCGGCGGCAACCACGACAACGGCGCCGCCCTCGACGCGCTCCGCCCCTGGGCCGAAGCGGCCGGCGTCTGCCTGCGCGGCACCGTCCGCGAGTCGGCCGCCGACCACGTGCTGGCGGGCGAGACCGCGGGCGGCGAGCGGTGGCGGCTGGTCGCACTGCCGTTCCTCTCCCAGCGGTTCGCGGTGCGCGCCGCCGAGATGTACGAGCTCACCGCCGCCGAGGCGAGCCAGACCTACGCCGACCACATCGGACGGTTGCTGGGCGTGCTCTGCCAGGGCTTCGGGTCGGACGCGGTCAACCTGGTCACCGCGCACCTCACCGTCGTGGGCGCGACGATGGGCGGCGGCGAGCGGGAGGCGCACTCCGTGATGGGGTACGCGGTGCCCGCCACCGTCTTCCCGGGCAGCGCGCACTACGTCGCCCTCGGCCACCTGCACCGGGCCCAGCAGGTGCCCGGACCGGCGCCGGTCCGCTACTGCGGCAGCCCGCTCGCCATCGACTTCGGCGAGGGGGAAAACACGCCGTCCGTCGCGATCGTCGAGGTGACGGCGGAGAGCACGGCCAAGGTACGGGACGTGCCGATCACCGCCGCGGTGCCGCTGCGCACCGTCCGCGGCACGCTCGCCGAGCTGTCCATGATGGACGGCGACCAGCCCGGCTGGCTCCGGGTGTACGTGCGCGAGGCGCCCCGGGCCGGCCTGCGCGAGGAGGTGCAGGCGCTGCTGCCCCGGGCGATCGAGGTGCGGATCGACCCGGAGATGCTGCCGGACACCACCGTCAGCGGCCGGGCCGAGCGCGCCGGCCGCTCCCCGCGCGACCTGTTCGCCGACTACCTGGAGAGCCGGGGCCACGCCGACGAGGGCGTGCAGGAGCTGTTCGACACGCTGTACGAGGAGGTGTCTGCGTGAGCGAGCGAGCGAACCAGCGGGCAGAGCACCCATGAGGCCGTTGCGGCTGGACATGGCCGGGTTCACGGTCTTCCGCGAGGAGACCACGATCGACTTCACCGACGCCGACTTCTTCGCGCTCGTCGGCCCTACCGGCTCGGGTAAGTCCACCGTGCTCGACGCGATCTGCTTCGCCCTGTACGGGCAGGTGCCACGCTGGGCGAGCAGCCGGGGGATCGTCAACGCGCTCGCCCCGTCCGCCACCGAGGCGCGGGTGCGGCTGGTCTTCGAGTCGGCCGGCGCGCGGTACGTGGCCACCCGGGTGGTGCGCCGCGACGGCAAGGGCCGGGTCTCCACCGGCGGTGCCGGGCTGCAGCTGATGCCGCGCGGCTTCGACCCGGCCAAGCTCGACGCCGGGCTCACGCCGGAAGACCTCGGCGAGGTGCTGGCCGGTACCCCGGGCGAGATGGACGCCGCGGTGCTGGAGGCGGTCGGCCTGCCGTACGAGCAGTTCACCAGCTGCGTGGTGCTGCCGCAGGGGCAGTTCGCCGACTTCCTGCACGCCAAGCCGGCCGCCCGCCAGGAGATCCTGGTCAACCTGCTCGGACTGCACGTCTACGAGGCGATCCAGAAGAAGGCGTCGGCCCGCGCGATCCAGGCGGACGCCCAGCTCGGCGCCGTCGACAAGCTGCTGGACGACCTCGCCGACGCCGACGACGAGTCGCTCGCCGCGGCGGCCGCCCGGGTCACCGCGATGCGCGAGCTGGCCACGGCGGTCGAGGCGGACGTACCCGCGCTGCGCGACGCCGAGCGGGGTGCGGAGAGCGCCGCGGCCGCGCTGAAGGAGCTGGGCGGCGAGATCGACGCGCTCGCCGCGATCCGCCCGCCGGACGACCACGCCGCGGTGGCCGAGGCGGTCGCCACCGCCCGGGCGGCCGCCACCGAGGCCGCCGACGCCGTCGCCGTAGCCGAGGAGCGCGAGGAGAAGGTACGCGGCCAGCTCGCCGGCGCGCCCGACGTCGCCGCCCTCCGCCTGCTGCTGGAAGCGCACGCCGAGCACGACAAGCTGACCGGCCAGGTGGGGTCGCTCGCCGGGGCGGTCAAGGCCGCCAAGAAGGAGCACGGCACCGCGGCCAAGGCGCTCGACAAGGCCACCGCGGACGCCGCCCACGCGGCCGAAAAGCTGGAGGAGGCGCGCCGGGCGTACCAGGACGCGCAGGCCGCCGACCGGGCCGCCGCGCTCCGCGTTCACCTGGTGGCCGGTGAGCCCTGCCCGGTCTGCGCGCAGACCGTGACGGCGGTGCCCGACGTGGCGGAGTCGGCCGTCGCCGCCGCGGAGGCGGCCGGCAAGGCCGCGCGCAAGGCGGCCGACAAGGCCAACCAGCTCGTGGCCGAGCGCGACAAGGCGCTGCGCGAACTCGACCGGGCCCTGGAGCGGGCGCGGGCGCAGCACGACCAGCTCACCGCCCGGCTCGCCGAGCTGACCGAGCGGCTCGCCGACTCCCCCGGCCCGGCCGCGCTCGGCCGCGAGCTGGAGGCACGGGCGGCGCTGCAGGCGCGGTTGGACGACGCCGCCGGTGCCGTGCGCGCCGCGCGGGAGGCGCAGCGCCGGGCGCGGGGCGGGGCCGACGCGGCCGGCGAGCGGCTCAAGGCGGCGTGGCGGCGGTTCGACAAGGCGCGCGACGCGGTCGGCCGGCTCGGCCCGCCGGCCGCCGACCGTGACGACCTGGTCGCCGCCTGGAGCACCCTCGCCGGCTGGGCCGCCGACCAGGCGGCCGAACGGGCCGGACGGCGCGCGGACGCGGTCGCCGCGCTGGAGGCGGCCCGCGCGGCGGTCGGCGAGATCCAGCAGCGGCTGGCGGCCCTCTTCACCGCGGGCGGGCTCCCCGTTTCCGGGGCCGGTCTCGACGGCGCCGGCGCCAGCCGCGCGGTGGCCGTGGCGGTGGCCCAGGCGGAGGCCGCCCACGAGCGCGTCGTGGAGCGCCGCGAGCAGGCCGAGCGCCTCCGCGAGCAGCGCGTCATCCACGAGCGCGAGGGCAGCGTGGCCAAGGCGCTCGCCGGCCACCTGCGGGCCAACAACTTCGAGCGGTGGCTGCTGGAGGAGGCGCTCGACCTGCTGGTCGACGGCGCCTCGCGGATCCTGCGCGAGCTTTCCGCCGGGCAGTACGAGCTGGTGCACGACAAGGGCGAGTTCTACGTGGTCGACCACCACGACGCCGGGCTGCGGCGGGGCGTGCGCACGCTCTCCGGCGGCGAGACGTTTCAGGCCTCGCTGGCCCTGGCGCTGGCCCTGTCCGAGCAGCTCGCCGGCCTCTCCACCACCTCGGCGAGCCTGGAGTCGATCGTCCTGGACGAGGGCTTCGGCACGCTCGACGCGGCCACGCTCGACACGGTCGCGGTCACCCTGGAAGGGCTGGCCGCCAGGGGCGACCGGATGGTCGGGGTGGTGACCCACGTGCCGTCGCTCGCCGAACGCGTACCGGTGCGGTTCGAGGTGCGCAAGGACGCCCGTACCGCGCGGGTGGAACGGATGGGGCTGTGACCCGGCTCTTCGTCGACACCTGGGCGGCGTCCTACGGCGCCTCGTTCGAGGGCGGAGACGGGCCGACGTCGCCGAGCACCGCCAAGGTCGAGACCGACCCGGAGGTGCCCGCCGGCGACTGGCATCCGATCGTCGCGCCGGCCGGGGTCCACACGCCCGACCTGGTACTGCTGGTCGACGGCGTGCAGCGGGTCGACGGCACGCTCTCCACCGAGGAGGACGACGGCACCTCGTTCCCCGGCCTGGCCGCCTCCTACGCGGCCGGCGTGGTGCGGTGTGACCTGGCCCGCGGCGCCGCCGAGCTGGCCGGCGCGCAGGTGGCCCGGGCGCTCTTCACCGCCAGCCCGTCGGTCGGGGACGTGACCGCCGGGCAGGTCCGGTACGCCGTGCACAAAGTGGACGGTTCGGGCGAGCTGAGCAAGCTCCACGCCTCGGTGCAGGGGCCGCTCACCGCGCTCGAGGTCGAGATCTCCGGTACCGCCCGCACCGACGGTGACCTGCTGGTGGTCGACGGCCCACTGCGCGGCCGGCGGCACCTCCCGCGGACGATCGGCTACATCAAGAAGCAGGACAAGCAGTACCTGCCGCCCGCCCTCACGCTCGTCGTCACCGCGCTGATCCCCGGGCAGCGGTCGCCGATCTTCAAGCAGGGCACCGCGTGGGGCTGCTGGTCGTGGTACCTGCGGCTGCCCGGCGCCAGCGGTGCTCCCTGGTCGGGCATCGTGCGGGTGGAGTGCTCCCCCGACCTGAGCATCGAGCAGGCGGTCGAGCTGGCCAACCTGTCACTGGTCACGCTGCCCCGCTTCGCCTCGACGTCGTACAAGGACCCGCGCGCCCCGCAAAACCTCATCCCGATCGCCGGCCTGGAGCGCCGCCTGCGCGCCCTCCTAGGCGACCCCCGCCTGTTGCACCGCGCACTAACCCTGGCCGCCGTCCGCCTGTGATCGAAGCTCCTCTGAAGTCGTTCTAACGACATGAGGGGAGCTTTGAGCTTGTTTCATCTTGATTTGCCTGGTCGGTGGGGGTTGCGATTTTGGGGTGGGGGTTGCTTGTGCTGCTGGGCGGTTGTGGATCTTGTGCCGTGATCGTCTGCCGCGGCTATCGGGGGTTTTCGATCTGGGTTAGGACGAGCAGGGCGCGTAGCAGGGTGGTGGCCCGGGCGGGGTCGGGTTTGATGCGGAGTTTGGTGAGGATGCGCCAGTTCTTGAGGTAGGCGAACGGGTGTTCGTTGACTGCCCGGTCCCGGGCGATCATGGCGTTGATCTGGGTTTGTGTGCGGGTGAGTAGGCGTCGGGGGTGTGGGCGGCGGCCGGTGATGATGGTCGGCTGGTTGGGGTTGTCGTCCAACGCGCTGTAGGCCATGTCCGCGATGCAGCCTAGGCCGGCTTGGCGTAGGGCGGCGGTGATGTGTTGGTGGCGGGCGGCGGTGGCGTCGTTGGTGCGGCCGGCTTTGGCGGCGGAGATCCATAGCAGGTTGCCGACCGGGTCGACCAGGGCGGTGAACAGGAGTCCGTGGTGGCGGTGTTTGCCGTTGAAATCGGCTCGTTTGCGGCGGCCGTTGCGGCGGCGGGTGCGGATCAGGGTGGCGTCCAGCAGGACGTATTCGTGGCCGGCGCGGACCGCGGCGGCCAACGCTCGGGGTAGGCGGGGGGCTTGGGCGGCCAGGACGGTCAGGGCTTGCTGGGCCCAGCGGTGCAGGGTGGAGGCGGAGATACTGTTGCCGCCGGCCAGGTCGCGTAGGCGTTGGTCGTGGCGTAGGTAGGCCAACACCAGCAACGCGGCTTGGCCGTCGGGCAGCTTGCGCCACCGGGATCGGACCTGTTTGCGGTAGGTGGTGATGGCCTGCCGGACCTGCTGCACGGTCTGTGTGGACAGTGGTAGCCGCACCTGGTAGACAAGCTCCGGGCTGTCGGGGTCTGGGTTTGTTGTCATGAACGAAGCAGGATGCCGGCAGCCCGTTGCTGTGCCGGACGGGCACGCCGCGGCAGATGATCACGGTCCGGGCAAATGATCAAACCACAAGATCCACACCCGGTGACCAGCGCGAGCATCGCCCATCCCGATCCCGCAACCCCCGATGACCTGCAAAATCAAGATGAAACAAGCTCTTTGATCACCGTGACTGGGCGCCTGCCGCATACTGCTCTGATGGCGGGCGGGCGGCGGGCGGCGGATCGGGTGTCCGCGCGGGTCGACTCCGGCACCGCCGAACTCGTGCCCGACCCCGACCGGGCGCGGGCGTTCACGCTGGTGCTCGACGGGGCACCGCAGTCGTACGTGGACCTGGACGAGCCCACCTACCTCGACTTCGAGTACATCCGGCGGATGGCGATCGCGGTCGACCTGGCCGCCCCGCCCAAGCGGCCGCTGCGCGCGCTGCACCTGGGCGGCGGGGCGCTGAGCCTGCCGCGGTACCTGGCGAGCACCCGGCCCGGGTCGGCGCAGCGGGTCGTGGAGGTCGACGGGGCGTTGGTGGAGTTCGTGCGGCGGGAGCTGCCGTGGCCGAAGGACCCGCTGCTGCGGGTGCGGGTGGCCGACGCTCGCGCGGCGCTGGAGTCCAGCCGTGACGGGGCGTACGACCTGGTGGTGAGCGACGTCTTCGCCGGTGCCCGCACGCCGGCCCACCTGGCGTCGGTGGAGTTCGCCCGGCAGGTGGCCCGGGTGCTCGCGCCGGACGGGACATACCTGGTCAACCTCGCCGACGGGCCACCCCTGGCGTACGCGAAGGGACAGGTCACCACGATCCGGGCGGCGCTGCCGCACGCGTGCCTGGTGGCCGACTCGACGGTGCTGCGCGGCCGGCGGTACGGCAACCTGGTCGTCGTCGCCGGGCACGCCGAGCCGCCGATCCCGGCGCTGTCCCGGCGGGTGGCCGGCGACTGGTTTCCGGGCCGGGTCGTCTACGGCGGAGAGCTCGACCGCTTCACGCACGGTGCCAAGGTGGTCGACGACGCGTCAGCGCGGCCCTCGACCCCACCGCCGGCGAGTTTCTGGCGTCATTGATCCGAACACCGGGCCCGCCCCGTACTCAAGCATGGTCCGAGAGTCTCAGGCCCTGTGTATGGAGGTCAGGATGCTGACGCCGCTGGACAGCCTATGTATGCGGTAGCCGCGGAGTGGCGCGGTGGTCGCCCGAGGGATCGGGTGTCGGCGGTGCCGGCCCAGCGGTCGGCGAATCGGTGGCAGGCTGTCGACGGCGGCTCGGCCGCACGCCATGATGAGCGCGTGACGCCACGACCCGCCCCCGGGCGCCACCAAGCCGGGTCCACGGCTCCCAACCCGGACGACGCTCTGGTCCGGGAGCTGTACGAGGAGCACGCCGGCCCGCTGCTGATGTTCGTGCTGCGGCTCACCGGTGGTGACCGGCAGCGCGCCGAAGACATCGTGCAGGAGACGCTGCTGCGTGCCTGGCGCAACGCGCACCGCCTCGGCGCGCAGGGGCAGTCGTCCCTGCGTCCCTGGCTGGTCACCGTGGCCCGCCGGATCGCGATCGACGACCACCGCAGTGAGAACGCGCGCCCGCCGGAGACCTACGGCCGTGACCTGGAAAACTTCTCCGAGCCGGACGAGACCGAACGGGTCCTCCGGCTGATGACGGTCACCGACGCACTGCGTACGCTGAGCCAGCCACACCGGGAGATCATCCTGGAGACGTACTTTCGGGGGAAGACAGTGCCGGAGGCGGCGGAGACGCTGGGCCTGCCGTTGGGGACGGCCAAGTCACGGGTCTACTATGCGCTGCGTGCATTGCGTAGTGCGCTTCAGCAGCGGGGCGTGACCGGATGAGCAGGGCAGCACACTGGGACGTCGCCGCGTACGCGCTGGGCGTGCTCGACCCGCAGGAGTCGGAGCGGTTCGAGGAGCACCTGGCCGGCTGCTGGGCCTGCGCGGGCGAGCTCGAGACCATGCTGCCCGTGGTCAACCTGCTGTCCGAAGTGGACGGCGAGAGCCTCATCACCGCCGAGCAGTCCCGCTCCGACGGGCGGCTGCTCGACCGCATGATCGTCGAGGTCGGCGCGCACCGCCGCAAGGTGCGCAGCCGCCAGTGGCTGGCCGCCGCGGCGGCGGTCGTGGTGCTCGCGACCACCACCGGCGTCTCGCTGGTGGCCGGCGGTCGCCTGTTCGGCGACGGCGGCACCCCGCCCGACGTGGTCGCGGGCGGCGGCAGCAGCGCACCGCTCTCACCGGCGCCCGACCCCGGCAACCCGAACGGGCCCGGCATCGGCGGCCCCGACCTGGGCGCGAGTGAAGACGGCGAGGAGTTCTCCGCCACGGACGTGCAGACCGGCGTCGAGGCCAAGCTGGTGCTGGAGACGAAGACCTGGGGCACCCAGATCTCGTTCCAGCTGGCCAAGCTCTCCGGCCCGCGCCAGTGCCGGCTGACGGTGCTCCGCGAAGACGGCACCAAGGAGGTGCTCAACAGCTGGTCGGTCCCGCCGGCCGGCTACGGCACCAAGGAGGAGCCGGAGCCGTTGCTGCTGCAGACCAGCACGGCGACGCCGCGTAACGCGATCGACCGCGTCCAGGTGCAGCAGGTGACCAAGGACGGCGTCGTCGAGTCACTCGTCGAAGTGCCGGTTTAAGAAGGAGCTGGGATTTAAGAAAGAGCTAAGAACGTCGGGGGTGCCCGCTCCAAATGGCGGCACCCCCTTTAGCTTTTCTTAAAGATCTGTTGGGTGCACACCACTTGCATACCTGCACACGCACCCGCCCGACCTCTGGTTCAAGCCCCGGCTGTGAAATTGTTTACGGTCGATAGTTCATCTTTTCTGCCCGCCCCTGCGTACTAACCGGCGACAAGGCCCAAGTGGACATGTACAGGGAGGGCAAGTGATACCGGGAAAGCGAACCGCTCTCTTGGCAGGCGCTCTGGCAGGGGTCGCGCTCGCCCTGCAAGGTTGTGCTCCGGCTGGTTACAACCAGGACGACGACCAGGTCTCGGTGGCCAACGAAGCGGCGGCTGCGGCGGCGGAGGCGACCCCCACGCCCGCGCCCGACGCCAGCGAAGAGGCCGCCGAGGACACGGGCGACGCGCCCAAGAAGGACGTTCCGATCACCACCAAGCTGACCGCGAAGACGCTGCCCCGGATGGGTCAGGTCGTCGTCGACCAGGACGGCTGGGTGCTCTACCGCTTCGACAAGGACACGGCGAACCCGCCGGCCAGCAACTGCGAAGGCAAGTGCGAGCAGGTCTGGCCGCCGGCGTACACCGAGGACGGCAAGCCCGAGCTCTCCGGTGTCGACGAGAGCAAGGTCGGCGTGATCACCCGGGCCGACGGCACCAAGCAGCTGACGATCGGCAACTGGGCGGTTTACCGGTACATCGGCGACAAGAAGCCGGGCCAGTGGAAGGGCCAGGCCGTCGGCGGTACCTGGTTCGTGGTCACCCCGGCCGGCCAGCGCAACGTCACCTGCCTGCCGACCGGCACCCCGAAGGCGGTCGAGCCCCCGTCCGACGACGCGGCCGCCGGCGGCGACGACAAGGAGAGCGGCGGCGACTCCGGAGGCTACAGCTACTGACGTACCCGACCCGCACGAACCCGGCGGCCGGTCACAGCCCTTTGCGGCGTGGCCGGCCGCCGGCGTTTCCACGGCTTTCCCAACGCCCGCTCGCGGGGTTCCGGGGCGGCGCTCCGCGGGGTTCCGGGGCGGCGCTCCGCGGGGTTCCGGGGCGGCTGTCACGGGCGTTTCGGGGCGGGGTTTGAACCGCCAGCATCGTCCGAAAGTACGATGTCGCGACGATGAGCGGGAACGGCATAAGTTCGCTTTAAATGTCACGTAAGAATTCCCTATTTCCACTCGTCCCAGATTGACGTTTCCTTGAGCTCGCCATAGCGTTTCTCTTAGCTTCTACGTGGGAGGTTGAAGATGTTCTCGGGACGACTTGCGGCACCCGGATCGCGCCGGGCGGCAGCCGTCCTCGCCGGCCTCGCCATCGGCACGCTCGCCACATTCGCGATGCCGATGGCCGCCGCCCAGGCCGCTCCGGACACGCCCCTCACCGCCGCCGACAAAAACCTGTTGTCGGCCGTGCGACTCGCCGGTCTCTGGGAGATGCCCGCCGGCAACATGGCCGCCGAGAAGGGCGGCCGGGTCCGCGTTCGCCAGGTGGGTGCTGAGATCGCCAAGCAGCACGCCGAGCTTGACCGCCTGGTGGTCGACGCGGCCAACAAGCTGAACTACCGGCTTCCCGACGAGCCCAACTCGGACCAGCAGAAGTGGCTGGCCGAGATGGAGGAGGCGCGGGCCGGCGCCGACTTCGACCAGGTCTTCGTCGACCGGCTTCGGGCCGCGCACGGCAAGGTCTTCCCGGTCATCGCCGGCGTCCGCTCCGGCACCCGCAACGACGTCGTGCGCAAGCTCGCCGCGGACGCCAACGACTTCGTGCTCAATCACCTGACCCTGCTGGAGAGCACGGGCCTGGTGAAGTACTCGGAGCTGCCCCTGCCGCCCGACCCGGCGCCGGCCAACGGTGCCGCCGCCGGCAGCAGCGGCATCCTGAACGGCGCGGAGGCCCGCGCCCAGATCGGCGGCGTCGACCCCGCGGTCATCTGGGTGGTCCTGCTCGCGGCGCTGATAGCCGGCGGCGCGACGACGTTCCGACTGTTCCGTTCAGGAAGGTAGGTCCGTCCAGGAGGGTTAGGTCCGTTCGGAAAGGCAGGTCCGTTCGGAAAGGTAGGAGAGAAGCTTTCCGGAGCGCAGCGCACCCGCCCCGGCCCGTGGATGTCGTGTCGGAGAGCCCACGACATCCACGCAGGTCGCGCAACCAGCCAAGGGCGGTGGCGATCAGTTCCCCCAAACTGGCGCCCCAAGGGAAAGGCCCGGACAAACCCAGCGCGAAGGGAGTGGTCAGGGTACGACCACCGGGCCTGCGCAGCGAAGCCGGAAAGGGCAGCGCCGGGACACCCCGTCCGTGTCCCGGCGCTCGCCGTCTTCAACACACTAACCGCTGAACCCTAGAGTGTGGATCGTGCATCGGGTCATGACGCCGCCGGAGGGGTACCACCTCGCCGGTTCGGTCGGGGCGCTCGCCATGGGTCGCCACGACCCGTGCGCCCGCTTCGTCGGCGGTACGTTCTGGTTCGCGAGCCGCACCCCGGACGGCCCCGGATCCCTCGCCCTCGAGCGCGACGGCGCGCACGTCGTGGCGACCGGTCACGGCCCGGGCGCCGGTTGGCTGGTCGACCGGGCGCCCGCGATCGCCGGCCTCGACGACGACGTCAGCGGGTTCGCCGAGCTCGCCGCCGCCCACCCCGTGGTCGCCGAGCTGGCCCGGGTGCACCGCGGCCTGCGGCTGCCGGCCACCCGGCGGCTCTTCCCGCGCCTGCTCCGCGCGATCTTCGAGCAGAAGGTCACTGGCAAGGAGGCATACCGGGGGTACGCGGCGACGGCCCGCCACTTCGGCGAGCTCGCACCCGGCCCGGTCGAGCGGCTCTTCCTGCCGCCGGAGGCCGAGGCGATCGCGGCCGCGCCGTACTGGGTGTTCCACCCGTTCGGCGTCGAGCAGCGGCGGGCCGACACGCTGCGCCGGGCCGCCGCCGAGGCCAGCCGGCTGGAGCGGTGCGCCACCAGCGCCGAGGCGACCCGGCGGATGACCGCCATCCCGGGCATCGGGCCGTGGACCGCCGCCGAGGTGGTCCGCACGGTCTTCGGCGATCCCGACGCGGTTAGCGTCGGCGATTACCACATTCCCAACACGGTGGCCTGGGCGCTGGCCGGAGAAGCGCGTGCCGACGACGCCCGGATGCTCGAACTGCTGGCGCCGTTCGCGGGACATCGGGGCCGTGTGTGCGTACTCTTGGAAAGCGCTGGAATTGCGGCCCCGCGATTTGGTCCGCGGATGCCGATCCGTTCTTTCGCACGGTTTTGACCACGCTCCGTCAGCACCTGACGACGGGCGGGCTTCACCGCAGCTCACGGCCCTGACCTGCGACTTTAAAAAACCCTCAAGATCGTTGAACCGGCTACATCGGCCGAACGGGGGATACGCGCGCGTTCAGGCGCCTACCATAAATCTCAATTAAGGAAGACCGGGAAATCTTAATTCCTTCTTCGTCGCTTGACACTAATCGACGGCCGCTTTTAGGTTGGCTAAGCGGATAGACGTGGTGCGAACTCGTCGCGTATGGAAGTTCGGACGTGTATTCAGCACCCGCACCGTGCGAACGTGCTAGAGGAAACCCCTCACGGGACGACGCCTGCCCACCGCGCCGCCCTCAAGGAGAAGGAGAAGGTATCCCCACATGTACAGGTCGGCACAACGGCGCAGATCGACCAGCGGGCGAAACAAGCGCATCATTGCCGTGCTTGCGACGCTTGTGGTGTTCGGCGGCGTCATCACCGTGACGCAGATCTCCAACGCGGGGGACCGGCGCAACCGTGGCGGGCGTCCCCCGGCGACCCAGTGTCGCCCCGCTCCGGACGGCACCGCGCCGTCCGGCCAGCAGAACGTGACCGAGACCCGGCAGAACGGCCGTACGGTCCGCAACTACTGGGGTGACGGCCAGGCGTGCACCACGACGCCGGCGAGCCCGTCGCCCAGCACGAACGAGGGCGAACCCAACCAGCCGGCGCCCGGCACGTCGTCCACGACTGCTCCCCCGCCGCTGGACTTCGGTCCGGACGAGTGCTCCGAGGGCAACGGCCTGGACATCCACGACGGCTTCCAGAACGGCAACCGCTGCGTCGACACCCAGATGGGCGAGGTAGCCAACGCCGACCAGAACCCGACCCTGCTGATCACCAGCGCCCCCCGCAGCGTCGGCGTCAACCAGCCGTTCACGATCCGGGTCAGCACCCGCAACCTGATCCGCGACCGCTTCCTCCCGGCCGGCCAGGGCGGCTACTACGTGGACATGTCCATCCTCAACGACCAGAACCTGGTCCGCGGACACTTCCACAGCGCCTGCCGCGAGCTCAACAACACCAACGCGGCTCCGAACCCGGAACCGGCCCCGGCGTTCTTCGTGGCCACCGAGGACAACGGCGGCGGCGCCGCACCGGACGTCATCGAGATCCGGGTACCGGGCCTGCCCAACCGGGGCACCTTCCAGTGCGCCTCCTGGGCCGGCGACGCCTCACACCGCATCCCGATGATGCAGCGCGCCAACCAGATCCCCGCCTTCGACGCGGTCCGAGTGACCGTCCGGTAACGACGATCCACATGCGAGACCTGAGGGGGCACGGGCCAGACGGGCCGTGCCCCCTCACGCATTGAAGCGACAGATGGGCTCACGCGATGAAGCGACAGATGGGAGAGCCGTCAATGTTCCGCAACCGGCGTACGGCAGTCGTGGCGCTCGGTGCCGCCGTCTTCGGTGCCCTCGCGCTCGCGTCGCCGGCCTCGGCCGACGTGACCGCGAACCCGTCGGAGGCCACCCGCGGTGACGGCGCCAAGGTGACTTTTCGGCTGACCGAGGACCGCCCCGGGGCGCACACCACCAAGGTCCAGGTGATCGCGCCGGTGGACAACCCGATCGGCGAGATCTACCCGATGTCCCAGAACGACTGGGCGCCGGCCACCGAGACCCGCACGCTGGACCAGGCGGTAGCCGGCCTGCACGGCATGCCGGTCACCGAGACCACCGCCTCGATCACGTGGAGCCGCGTCGACCCGGCACCGAAGTCGGCAGCGCCGATCGAGCTGATCGTCTCGATGGGGCCGATGCCGACCGAGGGTGACGAGCTCTCGTTCGCGGTCGTGCAGACGTATTCGGACGGCACCGTGGTCCGCTGGGCCGACCCGGCCGGCGGCGCCCACCCGGCCGTGGTCGTCAAGCTGGTCGGCCAGGCGGTCCCGGGTGGCAACGGCCACCACGGCGGCGGGCAGCAGCAGGCGGCCCCGCCCGCGGCCAGCGCGCAGACGCCCGCCGAGGGCAGCGGCTCGTACGGCATCCTCGCCGCCGGCCTGCTCGCCGGCCTCGGCCTCGGCGTGGTGGGCGGCTGGTTGATCCTGCGCAGCCGCCGCAGCACGACCCCGGCCGAGACCGCCGAGGCGCCCGTGCGTGAGAAGGTCGGCGCCACCAGCCAGTGAGTATTTACGAGCAACTCGACCGGCCCGTCCGCTTCGACGTGGACGAGGTACCGGCCAGCGGACGGGTAGCCTAGCCGGGTGGCTCGCACCCAACGCCGGGTTTTGACCGGTCTTGTCGCAGGTGCCCTCCTGGCCGCCGGCTGCACGCTCCCGGTGTACGCGCCGAACACGGACGGCGCGGCCGAGGGAGACCCGTCGCCCGGCCCCGCCGCCTCGGGTGAGGCCGCGATCTGGCGGCCCTGCCCGGACGTGCCGGAGGACCTGGTGGGGCGCAGCGCGCCCGGCATGCGGTACGAGTGCGCCAGCGTCGCCGTCCCGCAGGACTGGGCCGACCCGGGCGGCAGCGGCACGTTCGAGATCGCGCTGCTGCGGGCCCGCTCCAACCGCCAGCAGGACCGGATCGGCTCGCTGGTGGTCAACCCCGGCGGCCCGGGCGGGTCGGGCATCGACACCGCCGTGTACCTGTCGTTCGGCGCCGCGTTCGGCGGGCTGCCCGACGAGATCACCGAGCGCTTCGACATCGTCGGCTTCGACCCGCGCGGCGTGGCCCGCTCGTCGCCGGTCGAGTGCATCTCCGACGCCGACCTCGACGCGACGTTCGGCGCCGACCCCGACCCGGACACCCAGGGCGAGTTCGACGAGGTCGTGGCGATCAACAAGCGGGTCGGCGACGGGTGCGGCGCGAAGTACGGCGACCGGCTCACCCTCTTCTCCACCGAGCAGGCCGCCCGCGACATGGACGCGGTCCGCGCGGCGGTGGGCGACGAAAAACTGACCTACCTCGGGTACTCGTACGGCACGCTGCTCGGCGCGACCTACGCCCAGCTCTTCCCCAGCAAGATCCGCGCGCTCGTGCTCGACGGCGCGGTCGACCCCGGGCAGGACATGGTCGCCGGCTCGGAGAGCCAGGCCAAGGGCTTCGAGCGGGCGTTCACCAACTTCACCAACTGGTGCGAGCAGACCCGCGGGCGCTGTCCGATCGGGCCGGATGCCCGCGGCGCCGTCACGGACGCGATCGAAAAGGCAAGGGTCTCTCCGGTACGCGGCAGCGACGGCCGCGAGGCCACGGCGGGCTGGGTCTTCTACGCGGTGATCTCGTCGCTCTACACCGAGCAGGGCTGGCAGGAGCTGGCCACCGCGGTCGACGACCTGCGGCGCGGCGACGCGGCGGCGGTCTTCGAGCTGGCCGACTCGTACGCCGAGCGGGACAGCGGCGGCCACTACTCCAACCTCTTCGACGCCAACCTCGCGGTCAACTGCGCCGACTCCACCGCCAAGCCGACGCTCAAGCAGGTCCGCTCGTACCAGTCGCAGTGGCGCGCGAAGTACCCGCTCTTCGGGGCGGCGCTGGCGGTGGGCATGCTCCCGTGCGCGTACTGGCCGGGCGAGCGCGACCCCTACCCGACCGGCGAGGCGAAGGGCGCGCCGCCGATCGTGGTCGTGGGGACCACCGGCGACCCGGCCACGCCGTACGAGCAGACCGCCAAGCTCGCCGACATGCTCGGGGTGGGCGTGGTGCTGACCTGGGAGGGCGAGGGCCACACCGCGTACCCGCAGACCGAGTGCGTGACCCGGGCGGTCGACCGGTACCTCATCGATCTGGAGGCGCCGCAGGCGGGGCTGCGCTGCCCGCGGTGATGTCGTCCAGCATCGCCCGGATCGCCCGGAGGTTTTGCTTGATCTCCTCCTGCTCCTCGTGGCGAAACGCGTCCGCGTCCACGATGAGCTTGCTCGCGAAGTGCGCCGTGATCAGCGGGATCACCAGCAGCACCATCGTGGAGATCAGCAGGCCGGCGAGCACGCGTCCGGCCCACGTCGTCGGGTACGTGTCGCCGTAGCCCACCGTCGACGCCGTCACGACCGCCCACCAGACCGAGTCGCCCGCGCTCTTGTCTTCGGTGACGCTGTAGATGGCACCGCTGACGACGATGAGGCCCAGATAGGCGAGCATGAGTGTCGGCGGCGAGTTGGCCAGCCACACCAGAAAACGGTAGAGCAGGCGAAACGGCCACAGCAGCAGCTTCATGGCGCATCATGATGCCGGCTGTTGATCGCTCCCAGCCATCGGCGGTTCGGCCGTAGGGTGGGTCGCGTGGTTGATCTCGCATCCGGCGCGGGTGAACTGGCTTTCCGCACCGCCACCCGTGCCGACCTGCCCGCCATCCTGGCGATGCTCGCCGACGACCCGCTCGGCGCGGCGCGGGAGTCGGCCGGCGATCCGGATTACACGGCGGCCTTCGACCAGATCGACGCCGACCCGCGCAACACGCTGGTGGTGGCCGACCGGGCCGGCGAGGTGGTCGGCACGATGCAGCTCACGTACATCCCGTCGCTCAGCCAGCGGGGCGGCGAGCGCCTCCAGATCGAAGCGGTGCGCATCCGCGCCGACCAACGCGGCCGCGGGCTGGGACGCCGGATGATCCAGTGGGCGGTCGACCAGGCCCGCGCGCGAGGCTGCCGGCTGGTCCAGCTCACGACCGACAAGCGCCGCGTGGACGCGCACCGCTTCTACGCCTCGCTCGGCTTCGCCGCGTCGCACGAGGGGATGAAGTTGGCGCTCTCTTGAGGCTTGTTTCGATCGGTGGATCCTCGACGGGCTGCTTGCGGATACGCGCGCACCCGGCTTGGCGGCCCGGGCAGTTGATCGACATCGGGTCGAGGAATCAGATCGTGGTACGTAGGTGCCTCCAGAGGGGCACTCAGATGCCACGATCGCCCCACTGCATTGCGGCTTGGTGACGCGTTTTGGACCGCGGAGGGTGAGGCCGCGGGAACGCACCCCCAAGAAAACGCTCCGCTGCGCTCCACGTCTCCCCGGGGACCCCGCGCAACGGTCCGGACCACCGCGGACGTCGCGGTAGCTCGGATCGCGATTTTGGATCTGATCAGGTCGCACGAAGTCTCCAGATCCAACGCCAGAACCTTGCCCCCGCGTTGGGGCGGCCCGTTGGTGGCCGAGGTCGGCCGCCGGAGCGTGCGGGTCAGGCGCGGGCGCTGCCGACGACGCGGCGCTGGCGGTAGGCGCGGGTCTTGTTGCGATTACCGCAGGAGGCGCCGCACCAGCACTTCGAGGAGTTTTTCGAGCGATCGTAATACGCCCACTGGCAGGTGCCCTCCCGGCAGATCTTGAGGCGCGACCAGATGCCGTCGCGCTCGGCGAGCACCATCGCGGCCACGATCTCGGCGAGCAGGCCGGGCACGCCATCGGCGGTGGGCACCAGCCCCATGCCGCCCTCGGTGAAGCGGGCCCGCAGCGGCAGCCCGGCGGCGAGCCGGTCGAGCTCCGCCCGGGGATCTCCCGCCGGCGCCTCGACGGCATCGTCCGCCGGCGCCTCGGTGTCGTGCGCGGACAGCTCCAGCCGGAGCGCCGCGCGCAGCTGCCACGCGAGGTCGAGGTCGGCCGGCGCCACCGGCCCCTCCCGACCCTGCGCGGAGAGCCACCGCTGGAACCGCTCGGTCGTGGTCAGCTCGTCGGTGCCCTCCTCGACGTCGAGCGTGTTGGCGAACGCCTCCACCAACACCAGCTGCTCCGGAACCCCGCCGTCCACGACACCCCCAAACCGCCTTGACCGGTAACCCACATCCTACTACCGTCAGGGCGACACCACCAAAGAGTCTTCACAAGTGTCGGAGGGCGGCCACCATGCATCCGCTGATCGCGTCGATGTGGATCACGGCATACGACCGAGACCTGCAGGACCAGGCCCGACATGCGCGCCGGGCCGCGGTGTTCGCCGGCAGCGGCTCACTTCGCGCTCGCGCGGGCCACGGCCTCATCCGGCTGGGCCAGCGCGTGGCCGGCGAGGCCGCACGTCACCCGCGCCCGGCATGACCGGGCCGCCACCTCCCGCCGGGTCAGACCGTGGGAGCCGGGGAGCTCGCACGCGGGGCCGGAGCCCGGTAACCGCGCTATTCGGTTTCCCAGTTCGCGGCGTTCTTGCGGCTGGGCTGGACGCGGGGCGGCTCGCCGGGCATCTTCGGATGGTCCGGTGGATATGGCATGTCGCCCTGGCCGTCACGCTCGTCGCGTTCCGACCACTCCAGCAGCGGCGAGATGTCAAAGGCCTCGTCGTCGATCGCCGCGTGCGGGTCGCCGATCTTCGCGAAGCGCTCGGGCATCGTCCGGATGTCGAAGTCGTCCGGCTCGACCTCGCCCAGTTCGTCCCAGGTGACCGGGGTGGAGACGGTGGCGCGGGCGTTGGCCCGCAGGGAGTAGGCGCAGGCGATGGTGCGGTCGCGGGCCATCTGGTTGAAGTCGACGAAGACGCGCTCGCCCCGCTCCTCCTTCCACCACGAGGTGGTCACCAGGTCGGGGCGGCGGCGCTCCACCTCGCGGGCCAGCGCGATCACCCCCCGGCGTACGGCGACGAAGTCCCACTCCGGCCGGATGCGCACGTAGACGTGCACACCCCGGCCGCCCGACGTCTTGGGAAAGCCGGTGATGCCCAGCTCGTCCAGCACCTCGCGCAGCACGCCGGCGGCCTTCACCGCGTGGCCGAAGTCGGTGCCCGGCGAGGGGTCGAAGTCGATCCGCAGCTCGTCGGGGTGGTCCGGGTCGGCCCTGCGCACCGGCCAGGGGTGAAAGACCACGGTGCCGAGCTGGGCCGCCCACGCCACGTGCGCCAGGTCGGCCGGGCAGAGCTCGTCGGCCGGCCGCCCGCTGGGAAACGTGATCCGCGCGGTCTGCACCCACGGCGGCACGCCGCGAGTGGGGATCCGCTTCTGGTAAAACATCTCCCCCTCGATGCCCTCGGGAAAGCGCTGGAGGGTCGTGGGCCGGTCGCGCAGGGCCCGGGTGATGCCGTCGCCCACCGCGAGGTAGTACGAGAACAGGTCGTGCTTGGTGTAGCCGCGCTGCGGAAAGTAGACCTTGTCAGGGCTGCTCAGTCGCACCTTGTGGCCGGCGACCTCGACCTCGACGGCGCTCGCCTTCGGACTCATGCCGCGACCATACTGCTTTTGCGCAGGTCAGCTGTGCACGCTCCAGTCGCGATGGGTCTCCCAGAGGTGCACGAGCATAAAGAGCCGGCGCTCGAAAAACGGGTCCCGCGCCAGCCACAGCCCGTCGTAGGGTGCGGGCAGCCGGAGCGTCTCGCCGGTGTCGAGATACACGGCGACGACCGTGCGGCGGCGGCGCCGCTCGGGGCGGATGTCCACCACCTGGCGCCACGAGGCCACGCCGGGCAGCGCGGGCACCGTGCGCCGGATGCCGTATTCGTCGATCTCGGTCCCGCCCCGGCGACCGGCGACGATGCCGGCCAGCCCGGCCGCGAGCGGCAGCACGACCAGCACGGCGGCCCGGACCTCCGCCGGCATGACAAACGCGACGAGGAGGGCGACAGGCGCACAGACCACGCCGGCGCGCAGCCCGTGCCCGATCGCCTGGCGCCAGGTCGGCCGAAAGCTGACCGTGGCGTATCCGTCCCCCACGCCTGGTCAACGATGCCGTCAGCGGTTGGTAATCAACGGGCGAGGCCACTCACCCCCATGCGGTCGTACCGTTGGTGCCATGGCTGCTCACGAGATGACCGTGCCCACCACCGACGACGAGTGGCGGGTGCGCCTGTCGCCCGACGAGTACCGCGTACTCCGCCAGGCCGGCACCGAGGCGCCCTGGACCGGGGAGTACGTCGACACCAAGACCACGGGTGTCTACCGCTGCCGCGCCTGCGGGGCGGAGCTCTTCTCCAGCGACACGAAGTTCGACTCGCACTGTGGCTGGCCGTCGTTCTTCACCCCGCTGGCCGAAGACCGCGTGCGATACATCGTCGACCGTTCGCTCGGCATGGTCCGCACCGAGGTGCGGTGCGCGCGCTGCGACTCCCACCTTGGCCACGTCTTCGAGGGCGAGGGCTACCCGACGCCCACCGACCAGCGGTTCTGCATCAACAGCATCTCCCTGACGCTGGAGCCCACCGGCGAGCGGTAGCCAGCTCGTCAGCGCGGTCGGCGGAGGTCCGAGCGACGTTGGAGGTAGGCCACCTCGACCAGGACTGTGTCGTCATGGATGGCGTAGATGACGCGGTACTCCCCACGTCGCGCCGAATGAAGTCCGGTCAGATCGCCGATCAGTGGCCTGCCGACCCGGTGTGGATTCCTAGCCAAAGGTCCTGCGCAAAACTCCAGGACCGCGCAGGCGACGCGTTCGGGAAGCTTCGCGATGTCACGGCGCGCAGCGCCGGTGAACTCCACCCGGTAGGTCACGCCTCAGGGCTCAAGCGATTCGAGGTCCTCGCAGGAGATCAGCACCGCCGACGGACGGCCATCCTTCGTGATGACAACGCGCTCGTGCGTTGTCTCGACCGAGTTGACGATCGGTGAGAGACGATCTCGCACATCGGCCAGCGGCAAAGTCGTGGTCATGCACAGAGTTATGCCCTTGGGTCGCCGTCCCGGCAAAGGCGGACTGGGCCGCGCACGCCGAGCCTCACCTACAGCGGGAGCGGCGCAGTCGCTACGATCCCCATCCAAGGGGCACGGGGAGGACAGCATGGCGCGCATACTGACGGTTTCCTCGCAACGAGCGGGGGCATATCCGACAATCCAGGACGCGCTAGAGGTCGCTCCCGACGGTGCGGTCATCTCGGTCGAGCCCGGCACCTACGCCGAGGCGATCCGGGTGATGGGGCGCCGCCTCACCATCAACGCCGCCAAGGAGCCCGGCTCGGTCACCATCGACGCGAGCGAGGCGCACGGCCCGGCGGTCGCCGCCTCCCGCGCCGAGGTCACGCTGGAGGGCCTGGTGCTCAAGGCGGCCGACTACCCGGCCGTCACCGCGTCCAACACCCGCCTGACGGTCAGCAAGTGCGAGGCAAGCGCCGGATACGCGGGGGCCATCTCGGTCACCGACGGCGGGCAGGTGACCGCCACCGATGTCAAGGTGACCGGCGGGCAGTACGGCTTCGTGGTCGAGGATTCCGGCGGCGTGCTCGACAAGTGCGAGGTCCGCGGCATCGCGGACGACGGCATCATCGTGCGGCTGGGCGCCAACCCCACGATCCGCAACACCACGGTCGCCGGGTGCGGATACCGGGGCATCTACGTGTACCAGGCGGGCCGCCCCACGATCGAGCGGTGCGACATCTCCGGCACCGGCGACGCGGGCATCTCCGTGGCCCACCAGAGCTCCCCCACGATCACCGACAGCTGGGTGCACGACACGTCGGGCGTCGGCATCGCGTTCGGGCGCGGGTGCGGCGGCCTGGTCGAAGGCACCCGGGTGGAGGGCACCGCCTCGCCCGGCATCGACGTCGAGGACGGCGCGACGCCGACGATCCGGCTGGCCGACGACACCGCCGGCAAGCTCAAGGTCGGCGCGGGCGTCACCGATGGCCTCGCGCAGCAGGACACGGAAAAGGTCGACAAGCTCCTCACCGAGCTCGACTCGATGATCGGCCTCGGGGGCGTCAAGGCCGAGGTCCGCGCGCTCATCGACGAGATCCAGGTCAACGAGTGGCGGCGCAGCGCCGGGCTCGCGGTCGGCGGCGCGAGCAACCACCTCGTCTTCACCGGCGCGCCCGGCACCGGCAAGACCACGGTCGCGCGCATCTACGGCCAGCTGCTCAAGGCGCTGGGGGTGCTGCCGGGCGGCGAGTTCAAGGAAGTGTCCCGCCGCGACCTCGTCGGGCAGTACATCGGTCACACCGCGGAAAAGACCACCTCGGTCTTCGAGCAGGCGCTGGGCGGCGTCCTCTTCATCGACGAGGCGTACACGCTGTCCCGCTCCGCCGGCACCAGCGCCGACTTCGGCCAGGAGGCCATCGACACGCTGGTGAAGCTGATGGAGGACCACCGCGACCAGGTGGCCGTGATCGTCGCGGGATACACCGACGACATGGCCAACTTCCTCGACGCGAACGCCGGCCTGGCCTCCCGCTTCGCCAAGACGCTGGAGTTCGAAAACTACTCGCCCGACGAGCTGGTGCTGATCGTGCGGCGGATCGCCCGCAACGACGACTACCTGCTGGGCACCGGGCTCGACGAGGCGCTGCTGGAGTGGTTCGGGCAGATCGAGCGCGACCAAAACTTCGGCAACGCGCGCGAGGCGCGCAAGCTGCTGGAGGGCATGCGCAAGGTGCAGTCCGGCCGGCTGCGCGCGCTCGGCCGCATGCCCAGCCGCGACGACCTGCGCACTCTGGTCCTCGACGACCTGCTGGGAGCGACCCGGTAAGCACCCGCGAGCAGCGACAGCGCGCACAACAAGCGACACCGCAAGCACGCGCAGGAAGCGACACGGCGAGGCAAACGCCAGGAGCGACACGGCGAGGCAACGCCAGGAGGGGCACCGCAAAGGAGCGGGCACGGCAAGCAACGCGCGAGGAGGGACACGGTAAGCACTCGCTGGGAGCGACGCGGTAAGCATCGGTTTCTATGATGGTGTGACGCACGGCGGACAATGCCGCGCCGCCGGAGTGGGCGGAGCGCGAGGACGGGGGTAGTTGACGGCATGACGGTGTCGCCGCAGACCATGTCGCCACACCAGGTTCGCGCCGTCGCGCGGGTCGCCAGCGAGTCGCCGGATTCGTCCGGCCCCGCGATCCTGATCCCCCGCCGCAGACCCGGACACCTCGGCCCGGTGCACATCACCCAGCTGCTGCTCGCCGAGGTGGTGGTGGTCGGCATCCTGGCCAGCGTCACCAGCGAGATCGTCACGCTGATCGCCGGCGTCGCCCTCGCCGGCATCATGCTGCTGCTCGTCACGCTCGGCCGCCGCAACGGCCGGTGGTGGCTGGAGCGGCGGATGATGACCCGCAGCTACCGGCGCCGGCGGCTCAGCTCCACCGCCTCGCCGTACGGTGACGATCCCCGCCTCGGTGCCCTGCGCCGCCTCGCCCCCGACCTCGTCGTGGAAGACGTGTCCGTGGCCGACGGCGCGCACGTGGGCGTGGCCCGCGACGACGCCGGGTGGTACGCGGTCGCCGCCGTCACCTCCAGCGCCCCGATGCGCGACGAGCCCGGGCCGATCCCACTGGAGGCGCTGGCCGCCGCGCTCGGCGAGGCCGACCAGCCGGGGGCGGTGCTGCAGGTGGTCACGCAGACCGTTCCGGCGCCGAGCCTCGACATGCACCCGTCGTCGGCGGCCGGCCAGTCCTACCGTCAGCTGCTGGCCCGCTTCGGCGCCGTACCCGTGCCGGCTGACCGGAGCACCTGGGTCGCGGTGCGCCTCGATGCCCGCACCCTCGCGGAGGCCGTCGCCGACGGTGACGCCGATCTCGACATCGCGCCGGCGGTGGTGGCCGCGCTGATCCGGCGGGTGGCCAAGAGCCTGCGGCGGGTGGGCGTGAGCCACCGCCTCCTCGACGCCGACGAGCTGCTCGAGGTGCTGCTGCGCTCCTGCGACCTGGCGCCCACCACGCAGAGCGCCGAGCCGGTGCAGCCGCGCGAAGACTGGTCGGAGTGGCACTCGTCGCGCCTGGCCCACCGGTCGTACTGGATCCGTGGCTGGCCGCCGGTCGACCAGGCCGCGGCCCTGCTCGACTGGCTCACGACCGCGCCCGCGTCGATGACCAGCCTGTCGCTGATCATGGCGCCGGACGACGACAAGCGGCTGATGGACCTGCGCGGCCTGGTCCGCGTGGCCGCGCCCGCCGAGCAGCTGGCCCAGGTCAGCCAGGCGATCCGGCGCGGCGCCGAGCAGGCCAAGGCCGATCTCTTCCCGCTCGACGGCGAGCAGGGGCCGGCGGTCTACGCCTCGGCCCCGACCGGGGGTGGCGCGCGATGACCGATCCCAGGTCGCACGAAGACGAGCGGCAGCAGCAGCCGGCCGTCCCGCAGCAGCCGGCCGCCGGCCAGGGCTCCGTGGGGCGGGCCGCCGTCGGCCCGCCACCCGCCGTCGCCCGCCCCGCGGTGCCCGCGCAGTACGGCGCGGCGTACGCGCAGCAGGCCGCGCCGCCGCCCCCACCGCGCACTGCGCCGCCACCGCCCCAGGCGCCACAGGTGCCGGTCGCCAACCCGCCCACCGGCGGCATGGTGATCGGCCGCGACCCGACGCTCTCCGCGCCGGTGGTGCAGGTGCCGCCGCCGTCCACGGCCGGCCCGCAGAGCAGCACGGTCGCCCGCCAGGCCGCCGCCGCGGCGACCGCCGCCCAGGCCGCGGCCGCCACCGCCGCCCAGGCCGGCGCCCGCGCGATAGCGGACACCGGTCAGGAGGGCCCGCCCGGGACCGTGTACGACAGCCGCCGCCCCCCGAACGGCGGCGGCCGCCAGCCACTGCTCGGCAAGTTGGCGCGGCTGCGGATCGGCTCGCACACGGTCTCCCGCCCGGCGCTGGCCAAGCTGCGCCTCTCCGCACCCGGCACCGGCCTGATCCTCGGCGCCGACCGCCAGCAGCGCCCGGTGTCGGTGCGCTTCTTCCGGCCCGAGCCCACCCGCATCGCCCTGGTGGGTGGCGCGTGGGCGGGCATGCTGGTCGCGTTCCGGGCGCTCGCGCTGGGCGCTCGCGTCGCCGTCATCACCGCCGACCCCCGCACCTGGCACGGCTTCGGCGAGCGGGCCACCGGTCGCGGCGACCGCGTGGCCGTCTTCCCGACCGAGCAGCCGCTCGCCCTCGCCGCCAGCGCCCAGCAGCCGGTCCTGCTCCTCTACGACCTCGGCCTGGTCGGCCCCAACGCGCCACAGCAGCTAGGCCCCTGGCAGACCCAGATGACCGTGCTACGCCAGCTCGACCAGAGCGGCGTACCGTCCGTTCAGGACTGCGACCTGGTCATGCTGCAGCGCCTGGGGAGCGCCGAGGCCGCCCTGATCGGCGGCGCGCTGCGCCTGCCCGCGTCGAGCACCCAGTTCCTCCAGGTGATGGCCGACGACATGATCGCCCTGGTGGGCGACGGCAGCGACCGCTACATCTGGTTCTCCCAGACCGACGTCGAGCGCCAGTACGCCGGCGCCCCGCGCCGCTGACCCCTCACCCCTGACCCCACAAGAGAAGAAATTCCGAGCTACCGCGACGCCCGCGGTGGTCCAGACCGTTGCGCGGGGTCCCCGGGGAAACGTGGAGCGCAGCGGAGAGTTTTCTTGGGGTGCGTTCCCGCGGCCTCACCCTCCGCGCTTCACAATCAAAGCCGCGCGCCACCACCGCGCTCGGCCGCCCCTTTCCCTTGATCGGCGCCTGAAATCAGCCCCAGGAACAGGATCGTGGTACTTGGCTGCCCCTGGAGGGGCATCTGGATACCACGATCTACTTGGATCCAGCCGAGACCGGTGGCTTCGGCCGACAGAGCGGGACAAATACCCAAAGTGGAGGGTAGGGCCGCGGGAGCAACGGTCCGGACCCAATGCCCACCCAGCTTAAGTCGATCACGGAGCCAGGCCCGTCCTGGGCCACCCGACGTGGATCCGTGCACGCCCCTCTCGGTGGGTCGACCACCGGGGCTGAGTGGCGCCAGGTCGGAGCACGGCGGGCGTCGCGGTGGCTCGGCGCTTGTCTCTTCGAAGGTCAGGCGGCGGGTGGGGTCCAGGCGAGCTGGATCAGGCGGGCGCCGTGGCGGCGGGTGAAGAGCCAGGCGCGGCCCGGCGGGAGGATCTGGGGCTTCATGTTGCCGAAGAGGGCGCCCTCTTCGCGCGGCCCGGACATCATGATGCCGGGCGAGGCGAGCTCGCGGATCCGCGCGATGACCGGGTCGAACATGGCACGGTTGGCGCCGCCGATGCGGCGGGTGAGCACCACGTGCAGGCCGATGTCGCGGGCCTGCGGGAGGAACTCCAGCAGCGGGGTGAGCGGGTTGGCCGTGGAGCTGGCGACCAGGTCGTAGTCGTCGATCAGCAGGTACAGCTCGGGGCCCTTCCACCAGCTCCGGCTGCGCAGCTGCTCGGGCGTCACGTCGGGGCCGGGCAGGCGCTCGCGCATGACCGTGGCGACCTGCTTGATCAGGTCGGTGGTGGTCTGCTGGGACGTGCCGTACCCGATCAGGTGCTGGCCGTCGACCGTGCCGAGCAGGCTGCGGCGGAAGTCGACCAGCATCAGCCGGGCCTGGCTCGGGTCGTAGCTGGTGGTGACCATCTTGGCCAGGCTGCGCAGGAACGAGCTCTTGCCGCTCTCGATGTCGCCGAACAGGATGACGTGCGGCTCGGCGTCGAAGTCGAGGTGTACCGGCTGGAGGTCGGCCTCGGCGATGCCGATCGGCAGGCGGCCGCCGGAGGGCATGGGCAGCGAGGCGAACGGCAGCTCGGCCGGGAGCAGGCGGACCGCCGGCGCGGGCGCCCCGGTCCAGTAGTCCTGGGCGAGCTTGACGAACTCGGCCACCGCGTCGGCCAGGTCGTCGACGCGCATCTCGCCGTCGATCCGGGGCAGGCCGGCCAGGAAGTGGAAGCCGTCCGGGGTGAGGCCGCGGCCGGGCGCGCCCTCGGGCACGTTGACGGCGGCCCGCCGGTTGATCGCCGAGTCGCTGGGGTCGCCGAGGCGCAGCTCCAGCTTGGTGCCGAACATGTCGCGCGCGGCCGCCCGCACGTCCATCCAGCGGTTGGTGGCGGCCAGCAGGTGGATGCCGTGGCCGAGGCCGCGACTGGCCAGCTCGTTGATGAGGGGTTCGAGGTCTTCGAACTCGGCGCGCAGCGTGCTCCAGCCGTCGATGACCAGGAACACGTCGCCGAACGTGTCGTCCGCGAAGCGGCCCTGCTGCTTGGCCCGCCGGTACGCCGCGATGCCCTCCACGCCGTGCTGGGCGAACGTGGCCTCGCGCACCTGCATCAGGCCGTGCATCTCGGCGATGGTGCGGCGCACCTTGTCGACCTCGCGCCGGTTGGCCACGCCGCCCATGTGCGGGAGGCGGGCGAGCGCCGAGAGGCCGCCACCGCCGAAGTCGAGGCCGTAGAACTGCACCTCGCGCGGGGTGTGGCGGAGGGCGAGGCTGCCGATGAGGGTACGCAGGAACGTGCTCTTGCCGCTCTGCGGGCCGCCGACCACCATCACGTTGCCGGCCGCGCCGGACAGGTCGAGCCACATCGGCTCGCGCAGCTGCTCGAACGGCTTGTCGATGATGCCGACGAGGCCGTACAGCGCCCGCTCCGGGCTCAGCGCCTGGGTGGTGAGGCCGCGCTCGGGCGAGTGCACGATCGGGGCGAGCATCTGGCCCAGCGTCGGCGACTCGTCCAGCGGGGGCAGCCACACCTGGTGGGCCGGCGGGCCCTGCCCCTCCATGCGCGCCACGAGCACGTCGAGCAGCGTCTCGCCGACCGCGGACTCCTCGGGCTCGACCGCCTCGGGCGTGGCCGGCTTGTCCTCTCGCGGCGGGGCCACGTAGTACGTGGTGAAGTCGCGCACCGGGTCGACCTGGCGGCCGCGCGAGGTGGGGCGGTAGCCGTCGTCGCGCACGATGCCCGAGACGTACGCCGCGCGGAAGCGGATCAGGCCCTCGGTGCCGGTGCGCAGGTAGCCGTGGCCGGGCGAGCGGGGCAGCTCGTACGCGTCGGGCACGCCGAGCACCGCGCGGCTCTCCATCGAGGAGAACGTCCGCAGGCCCAGCCGGTAGGACAGGTGGGTCTCCAGGCCGCGCAGCCGGCCCTCCTCCAGCCGCTGCGAGGCGAGCAGCAGGTGGATGCCGAGCGACCGGCCCAACCGTCCGATCTGGACGAACATGTCGATGAAGTCGGGGCGCGCGGTCAGCAGCTCGCTGAACTCGTCGACGATGACCAGCAGGCTGGGCAGCGGCGCCAGCGGTACGCCGGCGGCGCGGGCCCGCTCGTAGTCGCGCTGCGACGCGTAGTTGCCCGCCTTGCGCAACAGCTCCTGCCGCCGCACCAGCTCGCCCTGGATGGCGCCGAGCATGCGGTCCACAAGGGACAGCTCCTCGGAGAGGTTGGTGATGACGGCGCTGGTGTGCGGCAGCCGGTCGAGCGCGGTGAACGTCGCGCCGCCCTTGAAGTCGACGAGGACGAAGTTGAGGATCTCCGAGCTGTGCGTGACCGCGAGCGCGAGCACCAGCGTGCGCAGCAGCTCGCTCTTGCCGGAACCGGTGGCGCCGACCAGCAGGCCGTGCGGGCCCATGCCGTCCTGCGCGGACTCCTTGAGGTCGAGCTCGATCGGCCGCCCGTCGGGCCCGACGCCGAGCGGCACGCGCAGCCGGTCGCGGTTGGGCCGGCTGGCCCAGGTGGCCGCCAGGTCGAAGTCTCTCGGGCTGCCCAGGTCGAGCAGGTCGGCGAGGCCGAGGTCGATGGAGGCGCCGGCGCCCTGGTCCGCGTACGACGTAGCGGAAAGGCGCAGCGGCGAGAGCTGGCGGGCGAGCACCTCGGACTGCGCCACGTCGAGCGAGTCGGCCCGGCCGACCTGGGTGGTGCCGTCCATCGTGGTGCCGGAGATCGTGCCGTCGTCGGCGACGTCGAGCACGACTGAGGTGTCGTCGAGCAGGCGCGGCGGCGGGTTGGACAGGTCGAGGATCGTGACCCCGGCGACGCCGCCCTCCGTCATCAGGTGGTCGGAGCCGGCGGTCGAGCCACCGTCGATGACCACGACCACGTGCGGCCCGCCCACCGCGTTGGAGACGGCGGGGTCGAAGCGGGGCCGGTTGGCCAGCACGTCGTCGAGCATCGCCTCGAGCGCGGTGACCGAGGGGGCGAAGAGCCGGATCTGGCCGATCGCGTCGGTCTTGGTCGGGTGCTGCGTGTGCGGCAGCCACTTGGCCCACTCCCAGTGCGGCCGCTGGGTGTCCTGCGCGCACACGCCGACGAGCAGGTCGTCGGGGGCGTGGAAGGTGGCCACCTGGGCCAGGGTCGCGCGCACCAGGTCGTGCACCGCGGCGTCGCCGCCGCGCAGGTAGACCCGGGAGAAGTCGCGCAGCGCGATCGCGACCGGGAGGTCCGGCACGATCGAGTACGTCGCGACGAACTTGCGCAACGCCATGGCGCACAAGGGCTCCAGCTCGTCGACCGGGCGGGTGGAGGGCGGCACCAGCGGGGTGGCCACCTCCTGTGCGCCGAGTCCGATGCGGACGACGCTGAAGTCGGCGTCGGCCCGGCGCCGCTCCCAGAGCCGCCCGCCGGTGGCGGAGGACCAGAGGGCGTCGGGGTCAGGGTGGCGGTAGTGGATCGCCTCGCGCTGCTGGCGGATCGTGGCGCGGATCTGCGCGCGGAGCTGGGCGAGACGGCGCATGTACTGCCGGCGGGCCTCGATCATTTCCTTTTTGCCCGGACCCGACTGATTCATCATCATCATCCCCATCATGCCGAGGATGGAGATGCCGAACATGCCACCGGCCACATACGTCAACGGGCCGCCACCGCCGCGCTGACCGGCCATCATCAGACCCATCGCGGCACCGCCGGCCGCCATGGGCAGGATCATGAGCATCCGGGTCCACGCCTTGCCGGACGCCGGTGGCACCTCGGGAGGCGGGTCGAGGACGACCTCACCGCTCGGAAGCAGCGGCGCGGCGCGGCGCGGCGGGCGCTTCACGATCACCGATGTCACCGGTCGTCCTCCCCCGAAGTCGTCCATCAATCCTATAGACAAGGACCACCGCGCCAACATGCTAGGTTGAGCGCTGTCTGCACGGTAACGGGGAGGTGACCAGCGTGACGGCCCCGGGCGGCCTCAGTCTGGCCAGGGTAACGGTCGCGGCGCCCAAACGACGGATGGACGTCGCGCTGCCCGACAACCTCATCGTCGCCGAGCTGCTACCTCATTTGCTGCGGCATGCCGGCGACGACCTCGGCGACACCGGTGAACGGCACGGCGGCTGGGTGCTGCGCCGCGCCACGGGCGCCGTACTCGAACCCACCCGCAACCTCTCCGTCCAGGGTGTGCGCGACGGCGAGCTGCTGCACCTCGCGCCCCGCCGCGACGACTGGCCCGAGCTGGCGTACGACGACGTGGTCGAGGTCATCGCGAGTGGCGCCCGCCGGGCCGGCCGCTCGTGGGGCGGTCCCGCCACCCGTGCCTGCGGCTTGGCGGTCACCGGCGCGATCCTGCTCGCCGGTCTGGTCGTACTCGGGATGTCCGGCCCGTCGTGGGGCCTGCCCGGCGGCGTCGCGATCGGCGTCGCGGCGGTCCTCGCGGTCCTGGGCATCCTGCTGGCCCGGGCGATGGCCGACGCGACCGCCGGCGCGGTGGTGGCCGCCTCCGGCCTGCCGTACGCGTTCGTGGGCGGCGCGGTCCTCGGCGCGCCGAGCGACACCCCGCTGTCCGGCCTCGGCTCGCCAAGCATGCTGCTCGGCGCCGGCGCGCTGCTGGTCTTCAGCGTCATCGGATACACCGGCGTGGCGGCCGTGCAGCGCCTCTTCATGGCCGGGCTGGCGACCAGCCTCGCCGGCCTGCTCGGCGCGCTGATCTGCCTGGCCGGCGCCACCCCGCAGGGCTCCGCGGCGGTCACGCTCACCACGGTGATCGGCCTGCTGCCCAGCTACCCGCTGATCGCGAGCTGGCTGGGACGCCTGCCGGTGCCCGAGCTGCCCGACCGGCCGGAGGCGATCCTCGAAGACCGGCCGGTGCCCAAGCGCGCCGACGTCTTCTCCGCGGTGGCCCGCGCGACCGAGCTGCTCAGCGGCCTCAACCTGGCCGCCGCGATCAGCTCGACGGTGGCGGTCACCTACCTGGTGCTCGAAGACGGCGGCACCGCGGCCAACCTGCTGACGTTCTCGGCGGCGGCCGCGCTCCTGCTCCGCGCCCGGCTCTTCGCCCTGCCGCAGCAGCGCGTGCCGCTGCTGGTGAGCGGCATCCTCAGCATGGCCTTCCTGCTCTTCAGCTTCACGGTCGACGCGAGCACGGGCGGGCGCCTGCTGGTCCTCGTGGTGGCCATCGCCGCCGCCGGCGCGGTGCTCGCGTCCAGCCTGGTGTACAGCCGCCGCACCCCCTCGCCCTACCTCGGCCGGGCCGCCGACATCGTCGACGTGCTCGCCATCATGGCGCTGGTCCCGCTGGCCTGCGCGGTGATCGGCCTGTTCGGCGCGATCCAGGGCCTCTTCGCCTCGATCGGTGGGTGAGCTCCGATGGCGACGCGGCGGGACCAGCTCCACTCGTACCAGTTCCTGACCCAGCGGGTGATCTCCGCGTTCGTGATGCGCGAGACCGACCCGCAGCAGTCGCCGCTGCGCCGCGGCGTCGGCGCGGTCTTCGGCGGCGTGATGGTGGCGATCCTCGTGGCCGCCGGCTTCGGCATCTACGGCATCCTCACCAAGGTCGGCAGCGACGGCTGGAAGACCGAGGGCGCCGTGGTCATCGAAAAGGAGACCGGCGCCAGCTTCGTCTACGTCGGCGGCGCGCTGCACCCGACGCTCAACTTCGCCTCCGCCAAGCTGGCCGCCGGCCGCCCCGGCGCGCAGGTCTTCCGGATCTCCAGCAACTCGCTCGGCGAGGTGCCGCGGGGCAACACGATCGGCATACCCGGGGCGCCCGACTCGTTGCCCGGCTTCAAAAAGCGCATCGGTCTACCGTGGACGATCTGCAGCGCGCCGGGTACCGACGACGCCGGCACCCAGATCACCCGGGTCCGCCTCGCGGTGGGGCGGGGCACCACGGGCGGGCACGGGCTGACCGACAGCGAAGGCCTGCTGGTGCGCGACAGCGGTGCGGACACGACGTACCTGATCTGGCGCGGCCGCCGGCATCTGGTCAACGACGCGACCAACCTCGTGCCGGCCATCTTCGGTGAGGTGCGCGCGGCACGGGTCGGCTCCGCCTGGATCAACTCGCTGCCCGCCGGCAACGAGATCCAGACCATCACGATCCCGGACCGCGGCTCGCCCTCCTCGCAGGTGTCCGGGCGGACGATCGGCGAGGTGCTCACCACCGAGACCGGCTCCGGCGAGCAGCACTATCTGGTCTTCGACGACGGTGTCGCCGCCATCACCCCGCTCCAGCTCGCGATCCTCGGTGCCGCCGCCGATCTCGAACGCGAGGACGTGGCGGTCTCGGTGGTCAACAGCGCACCCAAGAGCGCCCGGCTGCGCCCGCCGGCCAGCGACGCCGGCGCGGCGCCCGAGTCCGCGCCGACGCTGGTACCGGCCAGCGAGCAGGTCTGCGCGGTCACCTCGGACGGCCGTGCGCTGCCGTCCCTGGTGGTAGGTGGCACCGTCGAGGGCCTCGACACGGTCGCGCCCACCGCCTCCGCCTCCGGCGACGGCGCGTTGCTCGCCGACGGCGTACTGGTGCCGTCCGGCTGGGTCGCCACCGTGCGTGTGCTGGCGTCGCCGACCGCCGAGGCCGGCGGCTACTTCGTCGTGACCGACACGGGCATCAAGTACGCGGTGCCGAGCGCCGAGGTGCTGGAGCTGCTCGGCTACCCGGCGGCCGAAGCGATCGAGGTGCCCACCGCGCTGATGCTCCGCCTCCCCACCGGCCCGACCTTGAACCCGAGCGAGGCGATAAAGGCCGCCACCTGAGGGCCAACCCGCTCAGGGGAAGAGCTGCACCGGCGGGCCCGGCTCGTCCGGCTCGGTCTCCTGGTGGGGCTTCGGCGCCATCGCCGGCCGCCAGAAGCGCCGCCGCCCGCGCGGCATCACCACCGCGAACGCGAGCACGACCAGCACCGCCGCCACCGCGACACCGGTGCCGATCATCGCCAGGTCGCGGGCGCGCGCCCAGGCCGGCGACTCTTCCGTCGAGAGGGGCGGCAGGCCGGGAAGGGGCTCGGGTGAGGTCGCCGCCAGCCGGGCGGTGACCGCCGCGTACGGGTCGACCACGCCACTGCCGTATCCGGCGCCGCCCGGTGCGGGCACGGCGGTGCGCTCGATCTGGCGCCCGATACCGCCCTGCGCCTGCATCATGCCGCGCCGGGAGCGGACCAGCACCGCCGTCGCGGCCGCGAACCCGGTGGCCAGGGCCGTACCGTCGGCGACCGTCATCCCGCCCGCGCGGCTGAGCGTCAGCACTTTTTCGCCCGGTGCCACCACATCGACGTACTCACCCTGCTGGGACTTGCCCCACAGCACGCCGGACTCGCGGATCGCGCCGACGCCGACCACATCGTCGTACGCGGCGGGGTAGGGCGTGGGGATCACGCCGCGCTGGTCGCCCAGATCGCCCACCGCGGCCACCACCGGCACGCCCTTGGAGATCGCGTTGGCCACCGCGCCCTGCAGGAGCGGGCTGTCCTGGTACGTGATGGTGGTGACCGCGACGACGCTGGCGCCCCGCCTGACCGCCTCGTCGATGCCGCGGGCCAGCACCTGCGGATCGGCCGCGTTTCCGCTGCCGGGCCGCTCGGCGATCACGCGGATCGGCAGGATCGTCACGTCCGGGGCCAGCCCGACGAACCCGACCGACTGCTCCTGCTTCGCCCCGATCACGCCGGCCACCTGCGTGCCCGTTCCCAGGCAGTCGTCGTTGGCCGGCCCGCTGCCCGCCACCGCGTCGAACCCGGCGAGCACCCGCCCACCCAGCTCCGGATGGCCGGCGTCGACCCCCGAGTCGAGCACCGCGATGATCTGCCCGCCGCCGCGCGTGAACGGCCGCACCCGCTCCGGCCCGAGCATCCGCTGGGCCCACGGGACCTCCGCGATGGTCGGGCCGGGCTCGACGCAGCGCTGGTTGGTCGGGGCCGGGGCACGCGGGGCGGCCGCCGCCGGCGCGGCACCCACCGCGCACATCGCGGCCGCGACGCAGACCACCGCCGTGGTACGGGCCAGCGCCATTGCACCTCCCCGTGGCAGACCAGCGCTCGTAAATCTAGTCGATGCTAGCGTCCCGCCGTGGAGCTGCGCCGCGCCGCCGCCGGGGGCGACCGCGAGCTGGCCCCGGTCGCGCTGGGCTACGCGTGGCGAGCCGTCACGATCGTGGCGGCTACCTCCAGGTGGCCGTCGCGCAGGTAGACGTCGTCGATCCGGATCGTCAGGGCGCGTGGCAGGATCAGCTCGCGCTCGTCCGGGTGGTGGCTCCGCCGCCCCATCCAGAGCGCCGGCGTGCCCTTCGGCGCGACCAGCCGCAGCCAGCATCCGGTGCGGTACGCCGGTGTGGCCCCCAGCGACACGGAGAGATAGCCGGGCTCGGTGTACGTGCCGCCGGCGGCCGCCCGCAGGTCGGCGACACCGCCGGTCAGGTGCGCCACGTCGTCCACGCCGCGCAGCGTCTCCAGCGACTGCGGCAATGGCGCCCGGACCGCCTGGTCGAGCAGGCGGAAGCGCTCGACGAAGTCGCCGTAGAGCGGCGCGCGCCCGAAGATGGCCGCGAGCGCGGCGGCTCGCGCCGGGTCGGCGAGGAGCTCGGCGAGGCGGGCCGGTGGATCGTCCGCTTGCGACAGTGCGTTGTGGACGTCGGGCGCGCGGGTGTAGTCGTACGCGGCCCGCTGCAAGGAGTTGAGCCCCGCGGGCGGCGGGCCGGGTGGCGGCGCGGGCTCCGCCAGCTGCGGTGGCCCCGGCAGCTCCAGCGGCCCCGCCCGCTCGGTCAGCTCCGCCAGGCTGGCCGCCCCGGCCTCCGGCCCACTCACGACGCCGGCCCGCTCGTCCTCGGGAAGGTCCGCCAGGTGGCGCAGGGCCTCGCCGGGTGTGCGGCCGGCCGCCTTCGCCGAGGCCAGGCGGCGCAGCCAGGGCGTGCCGGCGTTCCAGCCGTCCGGACCCGCCGCGCCGCACTCCACCCAGCCCGCCGCACCGTCCACATCGGAGGCCCAGAGGAAGCCGAGCGGCTCGCCGCCGCGCGCCACCGGGCGGTACGCCACGGCGCCGGAAGCGGCCTCCGCGTAGCGCTCGGGCAGCCGCACCGGGCGAAACCGCGGGTCACCCCACCGGTTCACGAGTCCTCGGGGGCGCGGGCTATCTCCTTCAGCGCCGCCAGGCTCGGCGCCTCCCGCTCCCGCGCCTCGGCCGCGCCGGCCTCGTCCACGGTGCTGCCGGCCAGCCGGCGGACCGCCTCCAGCGGCGCTACCCCCTCGGCGGCCGCCTCGTCGAGCCGGGCGAGCCACCTGCCCCACACGTCGTTGTCTTCGACGTCGAAGCCGCGGCGCTCGTACGACGCGGCGTTGTCCGAAGTGGACGCCCACAGGTAGCCCATCGTGCGGCCGTCCTTGACCACCGTGATGTAGTGCACCGGCCCCTCGGTGACCGCCAGGTAGCGGGGCCGCCCGCGCGGGCTCGACGTCGCGATCTTCGGCTCCCAGCCCTGGGAACGGTCGAGCGGGGTACCGTCCGGCAGGTAGCCGAACGGCGCGGGCGGCAGCTCGCTGATGTCCGGCGGCGCACCGGGATTGGCGAGCTCCCGAAGCTCCCGCTTGCTCGCCGCCTCGCGCGGCACCGCGTCCGCCGGGATGGCGCCCGCCTGCGGGTCGGCCGGCGCGCCGACCCAGCGGGTCAGCGCCTGCGACGGGGTGAGCCCGTCGGCCTCGGCCTGGCGCAGCCGCTCGCTCCAGGCCACCGCGGCGTCGAGCGAGCGCCCCACCGGATGTGCCAGCACGCGCAGGAAGCTGGCCGCGTCGTCCGCGACCGAGGCCCACACGTAGCCGACGACGTCACCGTCGACCAGCACGGGCAGGTAGCTGATCGGGCCCTCGGTGGAGGCCTTGTAGCCACCGTGCGGGTACGGATCGGAGTTCGGGGGCAGCGGCGGTGGCGGCGCGTCCCACGGCGGGACATACCCATCGCCGGGCCGGCCGTCCCCGTTCATCCGTCACCCTCCTTCGGCTCGAATGCGAAGCCTCGCACGCGAAGCCGCCTCGTACGCGGAAAACCCTACGGCACGCCCGCGCGCTCGACGGTCGCGACGATCTCGACCGTGCCGCCCGGCCCGGGGCGCACCGCCACGATGGTGTACTCCGCGTCCCGGGGCAGGACAAGCTCGCGCTGCTCGGGGTAGACGCTGTTGGTGCCCATCCACATCGCCGGGTTGCCCCGCGGCACGTCCAGCACGAGGCGGAACGGGTGGCTGGTGCCGGAGAACGCGGCGGAGGCGCCGAGCGACGTCGACATGTACCCGTTGGCCTCCTGGGTCGTGCCGACCAGCCGGCGCCGGATCTCGTCCACGGTCAGCGGCTGGCTTCGGTCGTCGAGCCACCGGCCGCTCGCGTCCTGCCGGAAGTTCATCGGGTTGCCGACCGGGTCGCGCATGAAGTTGATCTCCTGGAGGCCGCGGAGGGCCTGCACGCCGTGCCGCAACGGGGTTACCCGCATGGCCTCGTCGATGAGCGCCATCCGGGCGCGGATGTCGGCCTCGGTCGGGAAGCGCCCGCCGAACGAGCGGATCAGCATGCCGCGTACGCCGTCGTCGCTGACGATCCGCCGCAGGACCGCCGGCTGCCGCGACGGCGGCTCGCTGAGCACCTGGTCGACGAGCCAGCGTTCGAGCGTGCCCGGTGGGGCGTTGCGCGGGGCCCGGGCGTAGACGTCCGAGAGCGTCGGCACCCGGCCGCCGAAGAGGGCACGCACCGCGTCGGCGGTGCCCGCGTCGTCCCACCACCGCTGCAACAGATCCTGCGCCTGGTCGGTCCGGGCGATCATGTTGTACGGCCACGAGTGCCGGGTGTACTCCCGGATGGCCATCTGCTGGTCCGGCGGGAGGCGGTGGAAGTCGTCGCCGAGCAGGTTTTCGCCGAACGCCTCGCCGGCCGCGTCGCTGTCGAACGTCCAGACGCCGTTCGCGTTGAGCTGCCCGTAGTTCGCCGGATCGGGCCCGGTGAGCGGCGGGGCCGGCGGCGGCGCCGTGTGCCGTCCCGGCGGCGGCGCCGTGTGCCGTCCCGGCGGCGGCGCCGTGTGCCGTCCCGGCGGCGGCGCCGTGTGCCGTCCCGGCGGCGGCGCCGTGTGCCGTCCCGCCGCCGTCGCCGTGTGCGGTGCCGGCGCCTCCCGGCCGAACGCGCGCAGGATCGCGCCGACCAGCCGCCGCACCACACCCTGCGGCCGGTGCTGGTCGAGCGCCCCTCGCATGTGGACGGTCTCGGTGATCTCGGGCGCCCAGGCCCGGGTGCGCTGCTCCGGCGCGGCCCGGTGGTTGGCCACGGTGGCGTGCGGGTCCCGCGGCGTGCCGGCGCGCGCGATCGGGCTCGCCGGGTGTGTCCGCCCGCTCGGCGCCGCCGGGCCGCCTACGCCGCGTACGCTCCCCGCTCCGGCCAGCTCGCCTCGCCGTGGAACAGGCGCGTCACCTACGACCCAGTCCCGCGCCGGGGACTCGTCTCGCGGCCGACGGGACGCACCAGTGCGGGCGTCGGGATCGAGGCCGAGGCGGACCGGGCTCTCGTCACCGGCCTTCAGCGGCCGCGGGTCGAGGCCGAAAAGGCGGCCGAGCCGGTCGAGCAGCCGCCGGCCGAAGCCCCGGGCGGCACGGTCGGCGGCGGTCCGCTGCTGGATCGCGTCCGCGATCTCGTTCGCCAGCACCTGGTTGAGGTGGTGCGGGGCGCCGCCGTCGATCCGGATGACGTGCGGGTCGCCCGGCGCCAGCCAGGCGGCCGCGTTCCTCACCTGATCGCGGGTGACCAGCTCGTGGGTGACTGGCTCGGTGGTTACGCCGTGGGCGGTGTCGGCTCGGGCCAGATCTGGCGCCCACTCAGGCGTCCCGCCCTCCTGGCCTCGCTGTAGTCCTCCATCACCATCGGAATGGGCAGGCTCGAATGCACCGTGACCACGCCCGTCCGGTCCACTATGTACGAACCGTGACCCACGTGCATCCCCTTGCTGAGCTGCTCCTCCGTCAGTGCCTGCTTCACCAGCCAGCCGAACTCGAACGGATACAGGGTCACCTCCGTGCCGCGCCCGACCAGGCTCTGGATCAGCTCCCGTGCCTGTTCCTCCGTCAGCTGCGGTTCCTGTGACATTCGGCGTTCCCTCGCTGGTGGTTGGTGCCGGGCTGCCGGCCAGATGGTCCGCCCGGATGTGCCAGAGCGTGTCGGTCGCGGCCATGAACCCGGCCGGCGGCGAGTTCCAGGTGCGCCCGCTCTGCGGGTCCCACCAGACCGGGCCGCTCGCGCCCCGCGGGTACACGATGACGAAGGCGTGCGCGTCCTCGCGCACGACATGGCCGTTGGCGTCGATGCGGGGCTGGCCGGTCGCAGGGTCGACGGAGAGCCAGTCGGCGACGACGAGCGCGGAGGCGCCGGGGCCGGCCGCCGCGATCTGGGCGTGCAGGTCGGCGTACTGGCCGGCCACTGCGGCCGCACGCCCGATGGGGTCGCCGGGCATGCCGGCCGGTGGTCCGGTCCAGGTGTCGCCGAGCCACGCCTGCGCGCGCCGCAGGCCGTCGGCCTCGCCGGAACGGTGGTCCGGGCTGCCGTCGGGGTTGACGTCCGCCCAGCGCGGCGCGGCGACCTGGGGCTCGCCGTAGAAGGTGGAAAGGGCCGCCAGCGAGCCGTCGAGGCAGTTGTTGGACCGGCCGGGGACCGTGGGACCGCCGTCGTTGACCAGCTGGCCGTACGGATGGGTGGACGGGTCGGCGAGCGTCGCGTACCCCCAGCCGGTGTCCAGCACCCGCTGGAGATCGGCCTGGTACCGCGGGCTCTCGATCGGTGCCAGGTTGGTCGGGCCGACCAGGCGGGTGGTGTCCAGCGGCGGCACACCCGGCGCCAGCCCGGCGGGATCCCGCGGGCCTAGGGCCGCTGGGTCGGCCGCTGGAACGTCACCGACGGGCCCTCGCCGATCGCCTGCAGCTCCTCCTCGGTCGGCAGCTCCGCTCCCAGGCTCTCCCGGGCCGTCCGCTCCGCCGCCGCCCGGTCCACGATCTCGAACCGGTCGATCCAGTCCGGGCTCGCCGTGACCCAGTTCAGCGAGGCCGACGCCGGCATCCAGGTCTTGTGGCGGTGGCTCCAACCCATGACCACGAGCGGCCGGTCCGGCGCCGACCGCCCCTCCGCCAGCAGGCCCACCGGTGGTTCCACCCGGTCCGCCCGGCGGTACAGCGCGTAGTACGTGAACGATGCGGTCATCGATCTTGCCTTCCTGCACCAGGCGCGGGTCGGCCGGGAAGTCTTCCGGACCGAGCCCGTACGCCCGTACCTCGTCCGCGAACGTCCGACCCCGGTCGGCGAGCCAGGACCGGTAGTCGGCCCAGAGCTCCCGCCTGGACGATGTCCATTTCGCGAAGCTCGTGTCCTTGGCCGAGGTCGGATCCGTCCCGCCGGGGAGCCGGCCGGCCAGCCCGGCGTCCCGGTTGACCTTCAGCGTCTCCAGGAACGCGCGCACCCGTTCGTGCGACGGGTAGCCCTCGTCGGTGACCGGGTCGGGCCCGTCCAGCCGCACCTTCTCGTACGCGCCGTCGGTCAGCTTCCCCGCGTCCCAGGACGCCTGCGTGGGGAACCGCACCTCGATCGGGTGCCCGTCCGGCGTGTACAGCGTGACCTCGCGGCCGTAGAACCGGTTGCCCGGCCGCCAGAAGCTCTTGTCGTCGGCGGGGTCGTACCGATAGTGGTACGGCGCCTGCCGCAACCGGTCCAGCGCCGCCCGCACGACGTCGTCGTAGGCGGGGCCGTCCGGGGCTCGCAGCGAAAACCGCGCCAGGTCGTTGGCCTGGTCCAGGAACGTGTCGACGCCGGCGATGTCGCCCTCGATGACGCACCTGCGCGCCAGTGACGGCAGCTCCTTGACGTCGTACGTGCCGTCGCCCATGACCTCGACGTCGACGGTGTCGAAGTCGCGGCGCAGCGCGTCCGCCACCTCGGTGAGGTCGGCGCGCATCCGCGCGGCCACCGGCTCGGCGGCGGCGAGGGCGTCCCGCAGGGCGGCCGTCTCGGCGGGGTCGAGCGCGTCGAGGTACGCCTGCTCGACCGAGTGCGTGTCGGGGACTACCGCGGGGGCGTCGTCGGCTCGGGCCAGATCTGCCGGCCGGTCAGCCGCCCCTCCCGCCTCGCCTCGCTGTACTGCGCCGTCAGGATCCGGGTCGACAGGCTGGACTGGGCCGTCACCGTCCCGTTCAGGTCGATGATGTAGCTCCCCTGACCCACCTGCATCCCCCGGCCGCGCTCCTCGTCCGTCAGGACCGCTCTCGCCAGCCAGCCGCTCTCGAACCGGTACAGGGTCACCTCCCGGCCCGCCCCGATCAGCCGGGTGATCAGTTCCCGGGCCTCGTCCTCCGTGATCTCCGGTTCCTGTTGCGTCATCGGGCGTTCCCTCGGTGTTGGTGGTGGTCGCGGGCGGTGACGGCGGGGTGGTGGTCGTGGCCGGCGTGGCCGGCGCCGGCGGTGCGGCCAGGCCGTCGCCGCGCATCGACCACAGCGTGTGCGTGTCGGCCATGTAGTGCGTCGGCGGTGACGTCCAGGTCTGGCCGTGCTGCGGGTCCCACCAGACCGGCCCGCTCGCGCCCCGCGGGTAGACGACGACGAACGCGTGGGACGAGGGCGAGGCGGCGACGTCGCCGTTCGCGTCGGTGCGGACCTGGCCGGTCGCCTGGTCGAAGTCGAGCCAGTCCACGACGACCAGGGCCGAGGAGCCCGGGCCGGCCGCCGCGATCTGGGCATGCAGATCGGCGTACTGGCCAGCCACCGCCGTGGCCCGGGCGGTCGGGTCGCCGGGCAGCGGGCTGGACGGGCCGTTCCAGGTGCCGCCGAGCCAGTTGACCGCGCGGCCGATCCCGTTCGACTCGCCGCGGAGGTCGGTCGAGCCGTCCGGCCAGCGCGGCGCGGAGACCTGCGGGTCGCCGTAGAAGCTGGAGAGGGCGGCCAGCGAGGTGTCGAGGCAGTTGTTGCCCCGGCCCGGCATCGTCGGTCCGCCGTCGTTGACCAGCCGGCCGTACGGGTGGGTGGACGGGTCGGCGCCCACCTGGTAGCCGGCGCCGGTGTCCAGGGACTGCGCGAGGTCGGCCTGGTACCGCGGATCCTCGATCGGCGCGAGGTGGTCCGGGCCGGTGGTGCGCGTCGTGTCGAGCGGCGGGACGCCCGGCGCCAGCGCGCCGGGGTCGGCCAGCGGGCCTAGCTGCCCGCCGGACCCCACTTCCGGGTGTACTCCTCCTCCGCCCGGTCCCCGATCGCCTGCAGCTCCTCCTCGGTCGGCAGCTCCGCTCCCAGGACCTGCCGGGCGGTCCGCTCCGCCGTCGCCCGTTCGACTGCCCGGAGCCGGTCCTCGTAGTCCGGGTTGATCTGGATCGCGCCCAGGGAGGCCTCCGCCTCCGTCCAGGTCTCGTCCTGGTAGTCCCACCCCACCACCCGGTTGGGCAGAGCCGGGACCGTCTGTCCCTCCGCCAGCAGGCCCACCGGTGTGGTCCGGTCCCGGCGGTAGAGAACGTAGTAGGTGAAGCGTTCGCTCATCGAGCTTGTCCTTCTCCGGCACGGTCGGGTCGGCCGGGACCAGCTTCGGGTCGACCGGTGTGGGGGCGTCCGGGCTGGGGGGTGCCGGCGTGGATTCCGGCGCCCGCGCCCCCGAAGGCGTCCGCGGTCCGACCCCGGCGGGCGTCGGCTCCGGGGAGGCATGCGGCGAGGCGGGCGGCGAGGCGGGCGTCGGCTCTGGGGACGCGGGCACCGGCGAGCCTGGCGTCGGAGTGCCCGGTGTGGGCGAGCGCGGCGCGGACCCGGGCGGCGGCGAACCGGGGGTCGGGGTGAGCGGCGGGGTCATCGTGCCCGCGCGCAGTTCGCCGAGCCGCGTGGCGATGTCGGCCCGGCTCATCGGGACGCGGTTGCCGCTGCTGTCGACGTTCGTGAAGTTTTGCGCCAGGAACCCTTGCAGCCGCTTGCCGTAGTCGTCGAGGCTGTCCGGGTCGGTGGCCAGCGCGTGCCGCACCATGTCGGGCGTCAGCAGCGGGGCTTGGCCGTCGGGGCCGTTCGTATCCACAGGCGGGCCGAGCATCTCACCCACGCCCCGCGCGTAGTCGGCGGTAACCTGCTGCTCGATCCGCTTGCGCCAGTGGTACCACTTGGGCTCTTCCCCCGCACCGTCGCCGGCGGGTTGCCCGTCGTCCGGGCGGCCCGCGCCGTCGGAGCGACTCTGGGCAGCATCGGACCGACTCTGGGCACCATCGGCGCGGCCCTGCGCGCCGTCCGAGCGACCCAGCGCGCCGTCCGAGCGCCCGATCGAGGAGGTGTCGGGCGGAGTGACGGCCGTGCCGTCACGGCCGCCATCGGGCGGAGCCGTGCCATCGGGCTCGGCACCGTCCGAAGTGGAGCTGTCTGGCGTGGAGCCGTCTGAGGCCATGGAGCTGTCGGCCGCCGGGGTGGGGGTGGCGGACGACTGCCCACCCTCGCCGCTCGCGGTCTGCGTCGTGCCGTCCCCCGTGGTCGGCGCCGGCGTCCCACCGCCGGGCGTGACGGTACGTCCAGCGTCAGGCGTCCCGGCGTCCGGCGTCGCCCTCCTCCCGCCGTCCGCCGAGGAAGGCGCGCCGGCGTCACGCGACGCCGGCGTGCCACCATCCGGCAAGGCAGGCGAACCACCATCCAGCCTCGCGGGCGTCCCGCTGTCCGGAGAGCGCGTCCCATTGTCCGGGGATGACGTCCCGCCGTCCGGAGAGGGCGGAGCCCCACCATCCGGCGGGGAAGGCGTGCCGGCATCCGGCGGAGCCGGCGTCCCACCGTCCGGGGTTGCGGACGCCCCATCACCAGGGGACGCCGGGTCGGGAGTCGCCGGCACCTGCGTGCCGGTCTGGGGAGTCCCCTCCGCGTTCGTTGACGACGAGCCGCCCGAGCGCTGCCCACCCGACGAGGAAGACCCACCAGAGGACGAAGAAGAAGACCCACCCCGCCCAGAGCCGGACGAAGAACCGGACGAAGAAGACGAAGAACCGGACGAAGGACTGGAAGAGGAACCAGACGAAGCGCCGGAAGACGAACTCGAAGACGAGCCCTGAGAGCCCGTCTGCCCCGCCAGACCAGTCGGGCTCGGCAATCCCGTCTGGCCGGCCAGATCAGCCTGGTTGCCGCCGAAGAGGTTGCCCACGCCCTGGTGGAGCGCCGGCGTCACCACGTTCGGCCGGTGGCGCCCGCCTGGCTCGCTCAGGATCTCGCCGAGGAGCGCGGCCGGGGTGACCGAGTCCCAGACGTCGTCCAGGGTCATTCCACTGTAGACGCCGTTGCGCTGGGCCCAGTCGGTCAGGCCCAGCTGGTCGATCAGCCGGTCCCGGCCGATCTGGAGGAAGTTGTCGCCGACCTGGCCGAGGCCGAACGCCGCGGCCTCGGTGACCCGGCTGTGGATGCCGAACATCAGCGGGCCGCCGATCGAGCCCGCGATGAAGCTGTCGACGAGCTCCATGCCGAACCGGCCGGCCCAGCCCTCGGTGAACGGGTCGTGTCCCTCCAGGGCCTGGATCAGCATGATCCCGCCCTTCATTGCGCCCATGAAGCCGGCGTACGCGAGGCCGCCGCGCAGCGCCGCCGCTCCGACGCCGCGGACTCCACTCTGGACGAAACGCCGGATGCCCGCCTTGACGGTCTCCTGCCACAGCTTGCGCAGCAGCTCCCGGGCGATGGTGTAGATGGTCGCGCGGCCGGCCGCGATCGCGGCCGCACCCGCGGCGGCGCCGATGCCGGTCCAGATCGTGATGATCGCCTGGATCAGCGCGATCACCATCATCACGAGCGTGATGACGGCCATCCACTTCATGCTCTCGATCTCGAGCGCCTTGCCGTGTACGAGTTGCTGCATCGAGCCGAGCGCCTCGCCCAGGCTCGCGGTCTCGTCCAGGTAGCCCTGGATGCTCTGCTGGACGGCCTGGGCGGCACCGTCGCCCTGCCACACCGAGAGGTCGCGGATGTAGTCGCGGATCTCCTCCAGGTGCGAGGCGTAGAGCTCGGCGGCTGACTGGTACGAGTCGGCGAGGTCGAAGAGGCGGTCGTGGCGGGCTTCCGGCCACTGCGCGATCATTTCGAGGAAGTCGCCGAGGACCGGGATCCACTCGTTGATCTGGATGAAGCACTGCCGCACCGACTCCAGGGCGGCATCGGCGGCGTCTTCCGCGACGTTACCGCTCACCTGGCCCCTCCCCCCGGCCGGCTCAGCCCACCCGGTACGGGCGCTCGACGCCACGGGCCGGGTAGCGGCGGTCCCAGTCCACTCGCCCCGCCCCCTCCACCGTCACGCCGGCACGCGCGCCCGGAGTACGCCCGGGCCGGTCGGTGGTGCCGAGCGCGGCGGCCACCGACCAGTGCGGTGGCCACCGACGTTCACCGGGTAAGCCGGCAAAGGTCAGTGGCCACCGCACTAGACGTTTGTCTGGTTGATCTTGGTGCGGCTTTCGGCGTCGACGCCCTGGTACTCGGTCATGGCCAGGACCGTCTTGTCGGCGGGCCTGATCAGGCCCTCGCCGGCGCGGTCGAGCCCGCTGCCCCACGGGCGCTCGGCGTTGACCGCGTTGATGTCGGCGAGGATGCCCCGCGCCTGCCCCTGGAAGGAGGTCCCGATCGCGCGCAGGATCGCGCCGGTGCCGCTCACCTCGTTGGGGTCGTCCTGGATGTCAAGGTAGGACCCCATGGCCGTCCTCCTCGTTCTTCTTCAGCGCCTTTGGCAGATCGGCGTCGTGACTTTCCATCAATACGTCGAAATCAGTTTTTCCGATCAGACCAAGTCCACGATCCTTGGGCATGACCTTGTCAACGATTTCCTTCGTCTGCTTGTTGGCGTCTTCGACCGCCGCGCGCACGGTCGACATGATCGACGCGGCCAGCGCTTTGGAGTTTGGCGTGCGGTAGACGCGGGGGTCGATCTCCAGCTCGATGAGCTGCCCGCGCGGGCCGACCACCGCCTTGACCAGCCGGTCGTCGGACCACGCCGTGCCGGTGATCTCCATGATCTGCTGCCGCGTCTGCGCCGCGTTTTCGATGGTCTGCTGGAGGTCGTCAATCACGCCGCGAATTGCCGACCATTGCGGTCGCTCCATGCCTCCCACCTCCCCCTATGCCCATCGGGCCTGCTCCGACAATAGATGATCCTCGCATAGATCGGGTATCAGCCCTCACCGCGCAGCGCCCCACCGATACCGTTCGGCGGCAGGTGGATCGGCGGTGGTTCGCGGCCGGTGAAGGGCGCGACCGGCGGTGGTGGCGGAGGCCCGTCGCCGAGGCGCCGCCGCACCAACTGCTCCGCGTACGCCACCAGGTGCCGCACCCGCTCCCCCGGCAGCGTGACGCCGATCGGCGAACCGGGGTTGACCGCGAGCCGGTACTCGTCGCCCGGCCACTGCCGCAGCACCGAGATGAAATCGATCGTCACCACCGGAACGTCCAGATCACGCCCGCCGAGACACTCCTCGTGGCGCTCGGCCGACGTGAAGACCGGCACCGCCAGCACGCCATCCATCTCCAGCGCCTGGGTCGGCACGATCACCTGGGCGGTGACCAGCACGTCGAGCAGCACCTCGGCGTCCGGGGCGACGAGCGCGTCGCGCAGCAGCCGCTCCACCTCGCCGGCCGGGGTGAAGCCGCGCATCGTCCGCTCGGTGGGCACGAGCTCGGGCACGTCTTCGGGCTTGACCAGAACCCCGATCGGGGTGACCGGGTTGACCGCCAGCCCCCACCCGTCGGGCGTACCGCAGACCACCTCGGTCAGGGTCGTCGCCCGCCAGCCGTCGGCCGGCACCGCCCGGTGCATCGCCTCCGGCGAGGTGAAGACCAGCAAGTACGGCACGCCGTCGCGCTCGCGGGTGAGCAGCCGCTGCCGGCCCGGCTGGGCCTCCGGCTCGTCCCGGTAGCCGGGCACCACGAGCGGCGCCACGGCGAGGATGCTCATTACCGCGTCGATGTCGCCGTCGCCGGTCGCCCGCTGGAGATCCCGTTCCACGTCGTTCGCCGGCGCCCAGCCGCCCGTCTCGTCGGTCACGAGCTCGCCTCGAACATCGTGGCGACCGGGTCGCTGCCGCCCTTGGCCGGCGGTTGCCAGGGCGCTTTCAGCCGCGCCGGCAGCCCGGCGCCGACCATCTCGTCGCGCACCTGGGCCACCTGGCCCACGGACCGCGCGGCCAGGTCGACCAGCGCCGCGGGCGGCCGCACCAGCCGGGTCCAGAGATCGTCGACGCTGTCCGCGCAGCGGTGCAGCAGGTGGGCGCGGATCTCCTCCGGCCCGTACGCCTCGCGGTCGCGCGGGTCGTCGTCGTCCAGGTACCAGATCGAGTCGAGGTCGTCGCCGGAGACCTTGACCGCCAGCAGGCCGCCCTGCACGTACCCGATCGGCAGGAAGTCGACGGTCAGCCGGTCGCGCACCCACTCGCCCACATAGGACAGGTCCTGGTGCCGGTCTTCCCGGGCGAGGCCGAAGAGCGGCTGGTCGGCCACGAGGCCGTAAGGCGGGAGCACCGCGGGCGCCGCCGGGCCGGCACCGTTCGTCTCGCCGACAAAGCGCCGGTACGCCGGCGGCAGCGGCCACCCGAGCGCGCTCTCCAGCAGGTCGAGCAGTTCACCGGGTACCTCCTCGCCGGCCGCCGGCCCCACGGGCAGCGGCTCCGGGTCGGCGCGCAACCCGCGACCGGTCGCCGGCAGCAGGCGCATCCCACCCGCGTGGCGGTAGGAGCCGTGCAGCTCGATCGGCACCAGCGCCAGCAGCCGGGCGGCGTCCGGCGTGCCCACGTGCGCCCAGCACCAGCCGGACGGCGTCGGCACCGCACCCTCCCGGCCACCGCCGACCGTGCCCGCCGCCGCGGTGACCGGCCACAGTGGATCGCCGTCCGGGTCGCCGGCCACCCGGGCCATCGCCGCGTTGGCCGCCAGCACGTCGAGGACCCGCTGCTCCTCCAGCGTCAGCGCCGGATCGGGCGGCGGCATCCGCACCACCGCGCGGGCGCAGAGCGGCCAGTCCGGAAAGCCGTACGGCGTCACGAGCACGCCCTGCCGGAAGCGCACCTGCAAGGTCGGCGAGCCCGGATGGATCACGCTCATCGCGAAGCGCGCCCCGGGCGCCAGTTCACCGTCCGCCGGACTCACCATCGCGCCTTCCCCGAATCAACCCTGCGGGGTATCCAGCAGCCCGCGCTGCCCCGGCACGGGGCTCAGACACCGGTCCCGGCGGAGGCAAGGCCACCGCCGGGACCCATCGGCGTCCGAGCCGGACGGGGTCAGAAGCCGGCAGAGATCGAGTTGTCGACTTCCTGCATCCGCTCCGAAGAAGCGCCCAGTGCCTGGCCGAGCCGGAGCAGCGCGCCCTTGATCTCGTCGGCGCCCTGGTTCCACTGCTGCTGGGCGGCGTCGCACGCCTGGCCCGCGGCGCCCTGCCAGTCGGCGGCGAAGAGCTTCTTGAAGTCGTTGTACAGGTCGCCGAGCTCGACGTCCATGTTGCCGGAGTAGGTGCCGATCGCGGTCGCCACGTCGGCGATGGCGCCGAAGTTGTAAGTGATTGGAAGGTCACCCATTGGATTTTCGCCTCTCGAACTAGGGGTGGACGTCAGCCGCGAAGGGCCGAGATGACGGCGCCGTCGCCGGTCGCACCGGCCGCGTTGCGGATGGTGGAGGCCGCGTCGTCGTCCTGCACACCGAACTTCGTCGAGGCGTCGCTGATCTTGCCGGACAGCTCGTCCAGCGCGTTCAGAATCTTCGTCAGGCCGTTGTTGAGGTCGGCCGACACGTTCTGCAACGCGGAGTTGGCCGAACCGCTCATGCCGCTGCCGCCGAGATCCGTCACCCGGTCGAGCAACTGCGCCATGCCCGTCGCCAAGCGCTCACGCACGTCCTGGCAGCGCGTAGCCATCTGGTTCAGCTGCGCCTGGGTCGCGTGCACATTGCCGACCCCTGGAGTTCCTGTCAAGGCAGACTCACCCCGCTCCTCTGTCGTGCCCCCCGCCCAGGGGAGCCTCCCCTTGGGACGCATGGATGCCCATACGCCGAATACTCGCGACCCGAAGGTAACGCCATTTGTCCACTCGGACCACCCCGGGGCCGACATGCGCCGGTTTTGCCGCCATTGATCCCAACCGTGATCAGAGCGTCCCTCACGTTGCCAGCCCGGACATGGGGATGACTCAACCAATACGAGGGACGCTCCGGTCCGGTTCAGGAAAAATCAGAGGACGAGCTCCCCACCTTCGTGGTCGATCCGGTCGGCTTCCTCGTCGTCGAGCCAGACGCCACCCGTGGCGAGGTAGCGGAAGCGGTAGCGGCCGGGCTCCAGCTTGACGGTGACGGTGCGGGTGCCGTCCTTGCGCGGCACCAGCTCGTGCCGGCCCGGCTCCCACTCGTTGAAGCAGCCGACCACGCTGACCGTACCGACAGGTGCGTCCTTCGGCAGGCAGAACGTCACCCGCGTCTTGGTACCGAAGAGTTTGTTTCTCTTGATCACCTTGCTCCTCCGAGGCACGAGATGTTGGGGCTCCATCGAGCTTTGCCCGAGCCCCGGCCGCCGGGTGGAAGCGACACACCGTCTTTTCCCGCTGACGTGCGAGGATCGCGGCATGGAGCTGCACGTCGCACCCTTCGCCGACCTCGACGCCCGCACGCTGTACGAGCTGCTCCGGCTCCGCGTCGACGTGTTCGTGGTGGAGCAGAAATGCGCCTACCCGGAGCTCGACGGGCGGGACACCGAGCCGGCGACCCGCCACGTGTGGCTTTCCCGCGACGGCGCGCCGGTGGCGTATCTGCGGATCCTCGGCGACCCCGGTGGCGTCGCGCGGATCGGCCGGGTCGTGGTGACCGCGGCCGAGCGCGGCACCGGTGCGGCCAGCCGCCTCATGGCCGCGGCCCTCGACGAGATCGGCGGGCGGCCGAGCGTGCTCGACGCGCAGGCACACCTGGTGCGCTTCTACGAGCGGTACGGCTACGCGGTCACCGGTGCGGAGTTTCTGGACGACGGCATCCCGCACGTGCCGATGGCACGTACCGCCACCCCGTGATCGAAGCTCCCTCCAGGTCGCTAGAACGACGTGAAGGGAGCTTCGATCACGGCCACCGGAGCGGGGTCAGGGCAGGGCGGCGACGAGCTCGGGCACCGAGCGGCGCCGGCCGGTGTAGAAGGGGACCTCCTCGCGGACGTGGCGGCGGGCCCGCGACGCGCGCAGCTCGCGCATCAGGTCGACGATGCGATACAGCTCGTCCGCCTCGAAAGCCAGCATCCACTCGTAGTCGCCGAGCGCGAACGAAGCCACCGTGTTCGCACGTACGTCCGGGAAGCCGCGCGCCTGCCGCCCGTGCTCGGCGAGCATCTCGCGGCGCTCCTCGTCGGGCAGCAGGTACCACTCGTAGGAACGCACGAACGGATACACGCACACATACGCCTTCGGCTCCTCGCCGGCCAGGAACGCCGGGAGGTGACTCTTGTTGAACTCCGCCGGCCGGTGCAGCGCCATCTGCGACCACACCGGGGCGAGGTGGCGGCCGAGGGCGGTGCGGCGCAGCAGGCCGTACGCCTCCTGCAGCGCGTCCGCCGACGCCGCGTGCCACCACACCATCAGGTCGGCGTCGGCACGCAGCCCGGACACGTCATAGGTGCCGCGCACGACGACGTCCTTCGCGGCCAGCTGCTCGAAGAGCGACTCCACCTCGCCGGAGAGCGGGTCGCGCAGCGCCGGCAGCGGCCCGGTCGCCCGGAAGACCGACCACATCGTGTACCGGATCGTGGCGTTGAGCTCCTTGATACGCGCCGCGTTGCTCTGTGGTTCCGAGGTCATGACAGTCCTTTCAATACCTCGTCGGCCGCCGTCTCGCCGGATCGCACGCAGATCGGAATGCCGACGCCGTCGTATCCGGCGCCGGCGAGAGCCACCGTCGGGGGCAGGGTCGCGCGCAGGGCGGCCACCCGCTCCACGTGCCCCACCGGGTACTGCGGCAGCGCGCCGCCCCACCGCCGTACCCGCGCGTCCACCGGCTCGGGCAGCCGGGCACCGATCAATGTGGACAGTTCGGTGTGGACGGTGCGGACCAGCTCGGGATCGCCGGTGTGCAGCTGGTGCTCCTCGCCGTACCGCCCGACCGACGCGCGCACCAGCGCCACCCCGTCGTCGCGGCGCAGGTGGGCCCACTTGGTGGAGAAGAACGTGGCAGCCTTGACCAGCGTGCCCTCGCCCGCCGGCACCAGGAATCCGGAGAGGGTGGGCAGCTCCGGGGCGGGCAGGGCGAGCGTCACCAGCGCCACGCTCGCGTAGTCGAGCAGTGGCTCCACACCGAGCAGCCGCGCCGCCCGCCGGGCCGGCAGCGCCAGCACCACCGCGTCCACCGTGTCCGGCCCGACCCGCCACCCGCCGGGCACCCGGGCCAGCTCGCGCACCGGCGTGCCCAGCCGGATCTCCGCGCCGGACGCCTCGGCCACCGCCGCCGCGAGCCGGCTCACGCCCCCGGCGACCGTGGCGAAGACCGGCCCGCCCGCCGGCCGGGGCGCGGCGGCCATCGCGGCTCGCACCGCGCCGGTCAGCGTGTGCTCCACCCGCGCCGCCCGGGCCAGCCCGGGCATCGTGGCGACCAGCGACAGCCCGTCGGCCCGCCCCGCGTACACCCCGCCGAGCAGCGGATCGACGAGCCGGTCGACCACCTCGTCACCCAGCCGCCGCCGGACCAGCGCGCCGACCGTGACGTCCTCCTCCGGACCCAGCAGCGGGCGGCCGCCGTCGCGGTCCCGCTCCGCGTCCGGCCGCGCGACCGCGGCCACTTTCTCCAGATCAGCGGGTACGCCGAGGAGGGTGCCGCCGGGCATCGGCGCGAGCGTGCCGTGGAGCGCCAGCGCGGCCTGCCCGACCGCCGGGTGCACCAGCGCGTCGCCGAGCCCCACCCGGCGGGCCAGCGCCACCGCGGCCGAGTCGCCACCGTCGGCGTCGCGGAGCAGGAACGCCTCCGCCCCCTGCTCCACCGCCGAGCCGGCCGCCGAACCCGTGCTCAGCTTGCCGCCGACCGAGCCCGACTGCTCGTACACCGTGATGGTCGTGCCGGAAGGCGCGCGGTCCCGCAGCCGGAGGGCGGCGGCCAACCCGGCTATCCCACCGCCCACGACCGCGACGTTCGGAGCTCTGCTCACGGCCCCCACGGTAACTAAGCTGCCGACCATGACGGGTGAGCGGGTGGCGGTGGTGACTGGTGCCGCACAGGGCATCGGTCGCCGGGTGGCCGAGGTGTTGGGGGCCGAGGGGTACGCGCTGGCGGTGATGGACCAGCAGCCGGTCGCGGCGGACCTCGCCGTGGTGGGCGACGTGAGCGCGGAGGCCGACGTGATCGCGTTCGCGGCGGCGGTGGACGAGCGGTTCGGGCGGGTCGACGTGGTGGTCAACAACGCGGGTATCGCGTTCATCACGCCGCTGGAGGAGACCACGCTCGACGACTGGCGGCGGGTGATCGACGTCAACCTGACCGGACCGTTCCTGCTGTGCCGCGAGTTCGGGCGGCTGATGCTGGCGGCCGGCGCGGGCACGATCGTCAACATCGCCTCGGTCGCCGGGCTGCGCGGCGTGGTGGACCGCGCGGCCTACAACGCGAGCAAGCACGGGCTGGTCGGGCTCACCCGCACGCTCGCGGCCGAGTGGGGCGGGCGCGGCGTACGGGTCAACGCGGTCTGCCCCGGCTGGGTGAAGACCGAGATGGACGAGGCGTCCCAGGCCGAGGGGGCGTACGGGGACGGCGACATCACCGACCACGTACCGCAGGGGCGCTTCGCCACGCCCGACGACATCGCGCAGGCGGTGGCGTTCCTGGCCGACCCGGCCAGGAGCGGCTTCGTCAACGGCGAGGCGCTCTCGGTCGACGGCGGCTGGAACGCCGACGGCTCCTGGCAGGCGCTGCGCCTGTCAGCGCGCGCTCGCCTCGTGCACTAGCGCGACCACCCGGGTCAGCACCTCCGGGTCGGTCTCCGGCAGCACGCCGTGGCCGAGGTTGAAGACGTGGCCGGGGGCGGCCCGCCCCTCGGCCAGCACGCGGCGCACCTCGCGCTCGACCACCGGCCACGGCGCGAAGAGCACGCACGGGTCGAGGTTGCCCTGCACCGCCCGGTCCGGCCCGACCAGGGCGGTCGCGGTGTCCAGCGGGGTACGCCAGTCGACGCCGACCACGTCCGCGCCGGCCTCGCCCATGGCGGTGAGCAGCTGGGCGGTGCCCAGGCCGAAGTGGATCCGGGGCACGCCCGCGCCCCGCAGCCCCTTCAGCACGTGCGCCGAGTGCGGCAGCACGAAGCGCCGGTAGTCGGCGTCGGAAAGCGTGCCGGCCCAGGAGTCGAAGAGCTGTACCGCCGAGACGCCGGCCGCCACCTGCACGCGGAGGAACTCCAGGGTGATCTCGGCGAGGCGGCCGCAGAGCGCGTGCCAGAGCTCCGGCTGGCCCCACATCATCGCCTTGGTCTTCGCGTGCGTCCGCGACGGCCCGCCCTCGACGAGGTAGCTGGCGAGCGTGAACGGCGCTCCGGCGAAGCCGATCAGCGGGATGGCGCCCATCTCGGGGACGAGCAGCCGCACCGCCTCATCCACATAGGACACGTCTGCCGGGGTGAGCCGCCGCAGCCGGTCCAGGTCGGCCTCGGTGCGGATCGGCTCGGCGACCACCGGCCCGGTGCCCGGCTCGATGTCCAGGTCGATCCCGGCCGCCGCGACCGGTACGACGATGTCGCTGAACAGGATCGCCGCGTCGACGCCGTGGCGCCGTACCGGCTGGAGAGTGATCTCCGCCACCAGGTCGGGGCGGCGGCAGGCCTCCAGCATCGGGATCCCGGCGCGCACCTTCCGGTACTCCGGCAGCGAGCGCCCTGCCTGTCGCATGAACCACACGGGTGTGTACGGAACCGGCAGCCCGCGGCAGGCCCGCACGAAAACGGAGTCCGCGGCGGGCCGCTCGTGGCGGGCCGCACTGCCCTCCATGGTCGTCGTCATCGCGTCCCATGCTCCCACGCCCGGCGGCTGCGACACCTCGCGCCCTCACCCGTGGCGATCTAGGGCGTATGGGGGCGATTGGAGATCTATCACCGCGGATACGGCCTGGATCGCGGGGCCCTGAGCTGGCACCGTCACCCGCTGTCGGCGCGGCGGTCCCCCGCAGTGGCCGAACGCGGCCTAGGCTGCGGGACATGGTGTCTCCGAACGGGCATCCGGAGATCTTCACGCGGGCGGTGGCCGGTCTGAAGGCCGCTACGCCGCGCGCGGAGATCCAGCTGGAGGAGGTGCCCGCGCCGCAGCGGATCGCGCCGTACTCCTACGCGGTGAGCGGCGTCGTCATGAAGGACGGCGAGGAGGTCGCCACCGGCCGGCTGATCCTGCTGCACGACCCGGACGGTCACGAGGCCTGGGACGGCACGCTGCGCCTGGTCACGTACGTGACGGCCGAGCTGGAGCCGGACCTCGCGGCCGACCCGCTGCTGCCCGCGGTCGGCTGGACCTGGCTCACCGACGCGCTGGAGGCGGAGGAGGCCACGCACACCGCGGTCGCCGGCACGGTGACCCAGACGATCTCCACCCGCTTCGGCGACCTGGCCGGCCCGCCAGCCGCGGCCGACATCGAGATCCGCGCCTCGTGGACGCCGACCGGCGACGACCTCGGCGCCCACCTGCTGGCCTGGTGCGCGGTGCTGGCCTCGACCGCCGGCCTCCCGCCGCCCGGCGTCACGGCCCTGCACGGCCACCGCCTGATGGCCTGACCCGCCGCTCAGCGCGCGAAAAGCGGCCGCGGCGAGTCCGCCACGGCCGCCTTCCGGAAACCCGGCTACATGTAGCGTTCGGCCTCGCGGCAGGGGGCCGCGAGGGCGTCCGCGGCCCGTTCGGCCGCCGCCTGGTTGCCGTCGGCCAGCGCCGCGATGAACGCGTTGACCTTGCTGAGGCAGTCGGCGATGACCGCCTTCTCCTTCTCGGTCTGTTCCTTGTCGTTCTTGGTGCCGGTCAGGTCCTGCTCGGTCTGGGTCAGCTTCTCCTGGGCCGCCGTCAGGTCGGCCTTGAGCTTGTCGACCTCGCTGGTCTTCGCCGCGATCGTGTCGTCGCGCTGGCTGACCTGCTGGTCCATCCGCTTCTGGGTGTCGCTCAAGTCGCCGGACTTGCTGATGTACAGCCCGGTCATGACACCTGCGCCGACGAACAGCAGCGCCGCCACGATGCCCAGGATCAGCGGCAGCTGCCCGCGCTTCGGCGGCGGGACCGCGCCGTACGGCGCCCCGTACGAAGGGCCGGACATCGGCGGGCCGGAGAGCGGGGAAGCGGAGTACGGCACCCCGGACAGCGGCCCGGCCGGCGGCGCGGAGGCCGGGTCGTACGAGGGCGGGGGCGCGTAGGCGGGCTGCGCCGCGAAGCCGGCACCGGGGTCGGCCGGCGGGTACGACGGCTGCGCCGGCGGCTGCTCCACCGGCGGGTACGCCGCGGTCGGCGGCTGGGCCGGGTAGGCCGGCGAGGCAGGCTGCGCCGGGTAGGCCGGCGAGGCGGGCTGCGCCGGGTAGGCCGGCGAGGCGGGCTGCGCCGGGTAGGCCGGCGAGGCGGGCTGCGCCGGGTAGGCCGGCGAGGCGGGCTGCGCCGGCGAGTAGGCGGGCGGGCCGGAGGGCTGCGCCGGCACCCCGTACGGCGGCTGCGGCGCGGGCGGCACCGAGCCCTGCTCCGGCGGGTACGTGCCGGCCGGTACCGAGCCGGTCGGGATCGTGTACGCCTGCTCGTTGCCGCCCGGGATCGGCTGCGTCGGCGGCTGGTCACCCGGTGGCGGGTACGGTCCACCGGGGGTGTGAGGCGGGTAGGACATCATTCCTCCTGTGGGCGCTCGGCCGCCCGGTCAGAGCGCGGCGCACCCGGCGGTTCTCGGGCCGGTCGGGGCGCCGCGGCAGCATCAACAGATCTTGAACTCGTCGCAGGCGGTCTTGATCGGCACCGCGAGGCCGATGCCCTCCGCGTCCCGGGCCTTGGCGGTGGCGATGCCGACCACCTGCTTGGCGGCGTTGACCACGGGACCGCCGGAGTTGCCGGGGTTGATCGGAGCGTCGAACTGGATCACCGTGCCGGAGCCACCCTCGTCCTTGCGGATCGCGCTGATCACGCCGGTCGTGACCGTGTCTTCGAGCCCGAGCGGGGCGCCGACGACCACGATCTGCTGGCCCGACTTGGCCGCCTCACGGGCGGTGGCCAGCCCGGTGAACTTGTTGTTGGTGCGTAGCTGGGCGACGTCGTCCTGCTCGTCGACCCGGACGATGGTCGCCGGCCACCGCTGGTCCTTGCGCTCGATGAAGACCTCGCGCTGGCCCGCGACCCACACCGACTCGACCACGTGGAAGTTGGTGAACAGGTTGGTGGTGCTGCCGCTCTGCTGCCCCACCGCGAACGCCGTACCGGTGAACTGCCCGGCCGACACGCGGAACACGCTGGGCAGCACCTCGCTCGAAATCGCCTCGGGGTTGAACGCCTTGCCCGCCGCGGTCTCCAACTCGGCGGTGCGCCCGTCCAGCCCGTCCATCCGCCCCTTGTCGGCGGCCTGCGCCTCGGCGAGCGCCCGGTCTCCGTCGGCGACGCGCCCTTGGAGGTCGCGGATCTGGATGGACTGCACGATCGCGACGGCGCCGAGGATCAGCGCGAGCACCAGCGCGCTCAGCCCCAGCCAGGAGGGGCGGCGGCGGGGCGGCGGCGGGGCCGCGATCGGCGGGTACGGCGCGTACTGCGGCTCACCGCCGGGCAGCCCCGACATGGGCGGCGCGGAGAGCGGGTAGGCCGGAGCCGGGAAGGCGGCGGGCGGCGGCGGAGGGTAGGCGGGTCCCGGAGGTGGCGGCATCGCGCCGAACGGCGGGCTCTGCGGTGGCGGCGGGGGCGGGCCGGGCCGGTAGAGCCCGTCCGGATCGTCGGTGCGCGGCGGCCCACTGGCCGGCGGCCCGGCCGGTGCCACGCCCACCTCTTCCTCGAGCGAGTGGCGCGGACCGGGCACCTGTGCTCCGGGCTGCGCGGACAGCGGGTCGTACCCAGCAGTCATCGAGATCTAGCCCCTCCCCTAGGACGCCCGTTCCACAGTCGCACCTCGGCACAACCCCACCCGAGCCGATCGGCGGCACCGGTGGACCGTACCGGCGGTAACGACGTTTGTCTCCTTCATGCTGACACGGGCGCCGGGTCCGGTGACGTCCGGTGTGAGCGGCCTCCGGTTCGACGCGCCGGGCACCGGCTGCTCGTTGCCAGCCGGCGACCACACTACGGTTGTCGGGTGACCGACGAACCACCCCTGCGCCGTCGGGCCGCGCAACGCCAAGCAGGGGACGGACCACACAGCCGGCCCGCTCCGGCAACCGAAAGCGTGGGGCCCGACCCGATAACGCCTGGCGGGCCCGTACCGCTGACCGCCCCCCGCGAGGGCACCCCGACCCCGATCGAGACGCCCGACCAGCTTGCCGAGGTCGTGGCCCGCTTCGCCGCCGGCACCGGCCCGGTCGCCGTGGACGCCGAGCGCGCCTCCGGCTACCGGTACACGCAGCGCGCGTACCTCGTGCAGCTGCGCCGAGCGGGCGCGGGCAGCGTACTCATCGATCCGCTCCCCCTCGGTGACCTGCGCACGCTCGACGAGGCCATCGCCGACGCCGAATGGGTACTGCACGCCGCGAGCCAGGATCTGCCCTGCCTCGCCGATCTCGGCCTGCGACCGCGTCGCCTTTTCGACACGGAATTGGCCGCTCGGCTGGCCGGATTCGAGCGGGTCGGCCTGGCCGCACTGACCGAACAGCTGCTCGGGTACACACTCGAAAAGCACCACTCGGCCGCCGACTGGTCCACCCGGCCGCTGCCCGAGTCGTGGCTGACGTACGCGGCGCTGGACGTCGAGCTCCTCACCGACCTGCGCGACAAGCTGGCGGCCGAGCTCGCGGCGCAGGGCAAGGACGGCTGGGCCGCCGAGGAGTTCGCGGCGCTGGTCGCCTCCGGCGCGCAGCCGCCCCGGCAGCGCCCGGACCCGTGGCGGCGCACCTCCGGCATCCACCGCATCCGCGGCGCGCGGGCGCAGGCGCGGGTGCGCGCGATGTGGTACGCGCGGGACGAGATCGCCGCCCGCCGCGACTCGGCGCCCGGCCGGGTGCTGCCCGACGCGGCGATCATCGCGGCCGCCGAGCTCGACCCCAAGGACGAGCGGACGCTGCTCACCCTCCCCGGCTTCGGCGGGCGGTCGGTGCGGCGGCTGGCGCGTACCTGGATCGAGGCGCTGGCCAAGGCGCGCGAGCTGCCCGACGACATGCTGCCGGTGGCCCCGCCGCTGGACGGTCCCCCGCCGCCGCACCGGTGGGCCGAGCGCGACCCGATCGCGGCGGCCCGCCTGGCCCGGTGCCGCGAGGTGGTCACCACCGCCGCCGCCGCGCACACGCTGCCGCCGGAAAACCTGATCACACCCGACTCGGTACGCCGGCTGGCCTGGACGCCGCCCGAGGAGATCACGCCGGAGACGGTCGCGGCGACACTTCGCGGGTACGGCGCGCGGGCCTGGCAGGTCGGCTTGATCGCGGACGGCCTGGCGGTCGCGCTCCGCGAGCCCACCCCGTGATCAAAGCTCCCCCCACGTCGCTAGAACGACATGGGGGGAGCTTTGATCACGGGAGCACAGTGACCCGCCCCACAGCCCCGGCCATAGTTACCGGCGGGTAGCATCCTGGGCTAGGAGGTCCGCACGCCCACGAGGAGGCCCTGCTGTGCCCCGTCAAGTCCGGGATGTCGTCTTTGTCGATGGCGTCCGCACACCCTTCGGCAAGGCGGGCGGCATGTACGCCAACACCCGCGCCGACGACCTGGTGATCCGCTGCATCCGCGAACTGCTGCGCCGCAACCCGCAGCTTCCGCCGGAGCGGGTGGAGGAGGTGGCCATCGCCGCCACCACCCAGATCGGTGACCAGGGCCTCACCATCGGCCGCACCGCCGCGCTGCTGTCCGGGCTGCCGAAGACCGTACCCGGGTACGCGATCGACCGGATGTGCGCCGGCGCGATGACCGCGGTCACCACGGTGGCCGGCGGGATCGCCATGGGCGCCTACGACGTGGCGATCGCCGGCGGCGTCGAGCACATGGGGCGCCACCCGATGGGCGAGGGCGTCGACCCCAACCCGCGCATCCTCGCCGAAAAGCTGGTCGACCCGTCCGCGCTGGTCATGGGCGCGACCGCGGAAAACCTGCACGACCGGCTGCCGCGGGTGACGAAGGAGCGCGCGGACGCGTTCGGCCTGGCCTCGCAGGAGAAGACCGCCAAGGCGTACGCGGACGGCAGGATCCAGCAGGACCTGGTACCGGTGGCCGTGCGCGACCCGGAGGCCGGCTGGGGCCTGGCGACCGCCGACGAGGCACCGCGCGAGACGAGCCTCGCGAAGCTGGCGACCCTGAAGACCCCGTTCCGCCCGCACGGCCGGGTGACCGCGGGCAACGCCGCCGGCCTCAACGACGGCGCCACCGCGAGCATCATCGCCGCCGAAGACGTGGCCCGTGAGCTGGGCCTGCCGGTGGCGATGCGACTGGTGTCGTACGGCTTCGTCGGGGTCGAGCCCGAGGTGATGGGCTACGGCCCGATCCCGAGCACCGAGAAGGCGCTGCGGATCGCCGGGCTCTCCATCGGCGACATCGGCCTCTTCGAGCTGAACGAGGCGTTCGCGGTGCAGGTGCTCGCGTTCCTCGACCACTTCGGCATCGCCGACGACGACCCGCGGGTGAACGCCTGGGGCGGCGCGATCTCGGTCGGCCACCCGCTCGCCTCCTCCGGCGTACGGCTGATGACGCAGCTCGCGCGGCAGTTCGCCGAGCACCCCGAGGTGCGGTACGGCCTGACGGCGATGTGCATCGGCATCGGCATGGGTGGGACGGTCATCTGGGAGAACCCGCTGTGGGAGGCAAAGTGACGTACCAGGAGGTTGTCACCAGGTCGTTGCTGCGCCTGGTGCACGTGCCCGGCCTGGACAAGCCGGCCGCACTGATCACATTGGACAACGGCTTCGACCACAAGAAGCCGAACACGCTCGGCCCCGAAGGGCTGGCCAGCCTCGACGCGGCCATCACGGCGGCGCTCGCCGCGGAGCCGGCGTTCGTGGCGGTGACCGGCAAGCCGTACATCTTCTGCGTCGGCGCGGACGTGACCGGCCTGCCCACGATCACCGACCGCGAGCAGGCGCTGCAGATCGGCCGCGAGGGGCACCGGGTCTTCGCCCGGCTCAAGCAGAGGGCGGTGCCGACGTTCGCGTTCGTGAACGGCGCGGCGATGGGCGGCGGGCTCGAGCTGGCGCTGCACTGCCACTACCGCACGCTCTCCGGCGGCGCGGCCGCGCTCGCGTTTCCCGAGGTGCTGCTCGGGCTCGTACCCGGCTGGGGTGGCACGCAGCTGCTGCCCAACCTGATCGGCATCGCGCCCGCGGCCCAGGTGATCATCCAGAACCCGCTCACCCAGAACAAGATGCTCAGGCCGGCCCAGGCCGCCGAGCTGGGCATCACCGACGTTCTGCTGGAGCCGGCCGACTTCCTGGAGCGCTCCCTGGAGTGGGCGGCCGGTGTCGTACGCGGCGAGGTCACCGTCACCCGCCCCGAGGTCGACAAGGACATGTGGGACGGCGTGCTCTTCTTCGCGAAGAAGACGCTCGACGACCGGCTGCACGGCGCCGTCCCGTCGGCCAACCGGGCGCTGGAGCTGCTCGGCCTGGCGAAGGAGGCGCCGTTCGCGGAGGGTACCGCCGCCGAGGACGAGGCCCTCGCCGACCTGGTGATGACCGACGAGCTGCGCAGCGGCCTGTACGCGTTCGACCTCGTGCAGCGCCGCGCCAAGCGCCCGGCCGGGGCTCCCGCGCCGGCGCTGGCCCGCGACGTCACCAAGGTCGGCCTGGTCGGCGCGGGCCTGATGGCCGGCCAGATCGCGCTGCTGTTCGCCCGCCGCCTGGAGGTGCCGGTCGTGCTGACCGACCTCGACCAGGCCCGGGTCGACAAGGGCGTCGCGTACGTGCACGGCGAGATCGACAAGATGGCCGCCAAGGGGCGGCTGGACGCCGGCAAGGCCGCCAAGCTGCACGGCCTGATCAGCGGCTCGGTCGACAAGGGCGTATTCGCCGACGCCGACCTCGTGGTCGAGGCGGTCTTCGAAGACCTCAAGGTCAAGAAGCAGGTCTGGGCCGAGCTGGAGAAAATCGTCAAGCCGGAGGCGGTGCTGGCGACCAACACCTCCTCGCTGTCGGTCACCGAGATGGCGGCCGACCTGGAGCACCCCGAGCGGGTGGTCGGCTTCCACTTCTTCAACCCGGTCGCGGTGATGCCGCTGCTGGAGATCATCCGGGGCGAGCGGACCGACGACGCCACGCTGGCCACCGCGTTCGCGGTCGGCAAGGAGCTGAAGAAGTCCTGCGTGCTGGTCAAGGACGCGCCCGCGTTCGTGGTCAACCGGCTGCTGACCCGCTTCCTCGGCGAGATCTTCGCGGCCGTGGACGAGGGCACCCCGCTCGACGTGGCCAACGAGGCGCTCGACCCGCTCGGCCTGCCGATGCGGCCGCTGCCGCTGCTCCAGCTCGTCGGCCCCGCGGTCGCGTACCACGTCGGCGGCATCCTGCACGCGGCGTTCCCGGACCGCTTCCCGGTCAGCGACAACCTGCGCCGGGTCGCCGAGTCCGGCAAGCCGTTCCTGGTCGACGACGAGGTCAACCCGGAGGTGGCCGGGCTGCTGGCGTTCGGCGACCAGCCGTCCACAGCGGAGCGGGTACGCCAGCGGGCCCTGGAGGCGCTCGCCCAGGAGGCCCGGCTGATGCTGGACGAGGGCGTGGTCGCCGAGGCGCAAGACATCGACCTCTGCCTGATCCTGGGCGGCGGCTGGCCGTTCCACCTGGGCGGCATCACGCCGTACCTGGATCGGACCGGCACGTCCGAGCGGGTGACCGGCCGGCTGTTCCTGCCCCAAGGAGTGGCTAGCCTGCCTCGCGGGGTGGCCAGCCTGCCGTGATTCACGGCTTTTAGGCCGCTTGCGCCCCGATCCTGCCTAGTGTGATCACCATGCGCGGGATCGGGGCGCTGCTCGTCGTGGTGCTGCTGGCCGGATGCGCGCGGGGCGCACCCGCCGCCGGCGAGTTCCGGCCGGCGGTGGCCGGCGAGCTCACCGTCGCAACGGCCACGCTGCCGCTGCCGGGCTTCTGGGAGGAGCCGGGCGGATTCGAGTACGGCCTCGCCGAGGCGCTCGCCGGCCGCTTCCACCTGCGGACGCGGGTGGTACGGGTGCCGTTCGAGCGGATCGTCTCCGGCGACCTGGGCGGGGCTGACCTGGCCCTGTCCCAGGTGACCGCGACCCCGGACCGCGAGCGGGTGCTCGACTTCTCCGGGCCGTACCTGGCGGCCACGCCGGCCGGGCTGGCCCGGAGCGCGATCCCGGACCTCGCGGCGGCCCGGGACACCCGATGGGCGGTCAAGCGCGGTACGACGCTCGCCGCCGTCCTGACCGGCTTCGTCCGGCCCAGCACGCCGCCCGCGTTCACCGCCGACGAGCCGGCCGCGCTCACCCTCCTGGCGGCCGGATCCGTGGACGCGGTGCTGCTGGACCTGCCGGTCGCGCTCGTCCTCGCGCACCGCTCGGACGGGACGCTGCGGGTCGCGGTGCAGGTCTCCACGGACGACGCGCTCGCGGTCGCCCTCCCGAAGGGCTCGGCCAACGCCGAGGCGGTCGACTCGGCGGTCCGCGCCTTCACCAGCGACGGCACGATCGACCGGCTCGCGCGGCGCTGGCTCGGCGCCGACGTACGCGACGCACAGGCCGACGTACCGGTCATCGGGCGGGACCGGTGACCGCCCCCGACGGCCCGGCGTGGGAGTTCCTGCTCCTGTTCGCCGTGGTGATCGGCGGGCCGCTGCTGCTGGAGCGGGCCCGGGTGCCGGGCATCATCGGGCTGCTGCTCGGCGGGTACGCGATCGGCCCCAACGGCTTCGGCTGGATCAGCCAGGCCAGCGACACCCTGCCCGACCTGGGCCAGCTCGGCCTGCTGTACCTGATGTTCGTGGCCGGGCTGGAGCTCGACCTCGCGCTGCTGCGCGCGTACCGCCGCTCGGCGATCTCGTTCGGGCTGCTCACGTTCGCGGCGCCGATGGCGGCCGGCACGGCGGTCGGCTTCGCGCTCGGCTGGGGCGCGCCGGCCGCGCTCCTGCTCGGCTCGCTGCTCGCCTCGCACACGCTCATCGTGTACCCGCTGATCCGGGGCGGCGGCCTGGGCTCCGATCCCGCGGTCGCCACGGCGGTCGGCGCCACCGTGCTCACCGACACGCTCGCGCTGATCGTGCTGGCGGTCGTCGCCGGTACCGCCGGCAGCGCCGCCTCGACCTGGGAGGTGCTGCTGCGGCTGGTCGCCGGCTTCGCCGTACTCGGCGGGTTCTGTTTCTACACGCTGCCCCGCGCGGCCCGGTGGTGCTTCCGGCGGCTCGGCGGCGAACGCACGGTGCGCTACCTCGTCGCGATCGCAGGCTTCCTCGCCGCTGCCGTACTCGCCCAGGTCTTCGGCATCGAGGGGATCGTGGGCGCGTTCTTCGCCGGGCTCGCGCTCAACCGCCTCGTCCCCAACGAGGGGCGGCTGATGGACCGGATCGACTTCTTCGGCGCGGCCGTGTTCATCCCGGTCTTCCTCGTCTCGGTCGGGCTGATCCTCGACCCCCGGGTGATCGCCCAGCCGAGCACGCTCGGCCTGGCCGCGCTCTTCGTCGTGGCCTGCGTGGGTGGCAAGGCGCTCGCCGCCTGGCTGGCCCGCGTGCTGCTCGGCTTCTCCGGGTCCCGGGCCGGCGTGATGTTCGCGCTGACCACGCCGCAGGCCGCCGCCACGCTCGCGTCGACCACCATCGGGTACCAGATCGGCCTTTTCGGCACCTCGGTGGTCAACGCGGTGCTCGTGCTGATCCTGGTCAGCCTCGTCGTGTCGCCGATCGCCGGCCGCCGCTTCATGCGCCAGGTGCCCCGCCCGTCCGCCACCGACCGCCCGCTCGGCGCCCGTGTCGTGCTCGCGGTGTCCACAGTGGAGCCACCGCCGGAGGTCTTCCGGCTGGCCGCGCGGATCGCCGCACCGGACGGCGGCGTGGTACACCCGGTCCTGCTGCGCCGCGAGTCGGACCCGGCCCACGACACGGCGGCGGTCAGCGCCCTGGAGGCCGCGGCGAGCGCGCACGGCGTCGACGGCGCCGGGGCGGTGGTGGTCGACCGCTCGCTGGCGGCCGGCATCGCCCACGCGGCCGCGGCCCACCTGGCCACGCTGGTGGTCGTGGACGGTCCGATGTGGTCGGACACGGCCGGGGTGGCGCCGCCCGCGCCGGTACTGGAATACCGCGGCACCGACGGCGCCCTACTCCACGCCGCCCCGACCCCCGACCTCGCCGCCGAACTAGGCCGCCGCGCCGCCACGTCGATCGACGCCTAGCCGCCCGGCCCCACGCCGGTGATCGAAGCTCCCGTCAAGTCGTTCTACCGACTTGAGGGGAGCTTCGATCACCGGCGGGTCTCTAGAGCGTGCGGGCCAGGCGGTCGGCGACCAGGCGGGTGAAGCGCGCCGGGTCGGGCAGCTCGCCGCCCTCCGCCAGCAGCGCCGTGCCGTAGAGCAGCTCGGCGGCCTCGGCCAGCGTGGGGTCGTCCGGCTTGGCCGCGTGCGCGGCGCGCAGCCCGGTGACCAGCGCGTGGTCGGGGTTGAGCTCGAGGATCCGCTTGGTCCGGGGCAGTTCCTGGCCCATCGCCCGGTACATCTTCTCCAGCGTCGGGGTGATGTCGTGCTCGTCGCCGACGATGCACGCGGCCGAGGTGGTCAGCCGGGTCGAGAGGCGGACCTCCTTGACGTCGTCGGCCAGCGTGCCGCCGAGCCACGACAGCAGCTCCGCGAAGTCGGCCGCCTGCTCCGCGGGCGGTTCGGACTCGCCGAGGTCGACCTTGCCCTTCGCCACCGACTGCAACGGCTTGCCGTCGAACTCGGTGACCTGCTCGACCCACACCTCGTCGACCGGGTCGGTCAGGATCAGCACCTCGTACCCCTTGGCCAGGAACGCCTCCAGGTGCGGCGAGTGCTCGACCATGGCCCGCGACTCGCCGGTCATGTAGTAGATGTCCTTCTGGCCGTCCTTCATCCGCTCGACGTACTCGCGCAGGGAGGTCGACTCGGCGGCGGTCGAGGCCAGCAGCGTCAGGTCGAGCAGCTGCTCCCGGTTGTCCGGGTCTTCGAGCAGCCCTTCCTTCAGGGCCCGGCCGAACTCGCTCCAGAACGTGCCGTACTTCTCCGCGTCGGCGGCCTTGAGGTCTTTGAGCGTGGAGAGCACCTTCTTGGCCAGCCGGCGGCGTACCACCTGGATCTGGCGGTCCTGCTGCAGGATCTCGCGGGAGATGTTGAGCGAGAGGTCGTGCGCGTCCACGACGCCCTTGACGAAGCGCAGGTACTGCGGGACCAGCGCCTCGCAGTCGTCCATGATGAAGACCCGCTTGACGTAGAGCTGCACGCCGCGCTTGCCGTCCCGCGAGAACAGGTCGAACGGGGCGTGGGCCGGCACGAAGAGCAGCGCCTCGTACTCGAAGGTGCCCTCGCCCTTCATGTGGATCGTCTCGAGCGGGTCGGTCCAGTCGTGGCTGACGTGCTTGTAGAACTCGTGGTACTCCTCGGCGCCGACCTCCGCGCGGGGCCGCGCCCAGAGTGCCTTCATCGAGTTGAGCGGCTGCTCCTCACCGGCCATCCGGATCGGCCACGCGATGAAGTCCGAGTACCGCTTGACGATCTCCCGGATCTTCCACTCCGCGGTGTAGTCGAAGAGCTGGTCCTCGGGGTCTTCCGGCTTGAGGTGGAGGGTTACCGAGGTGCCCTGCGGCGCCTCGTCGAGCGACTCGATCTCGTACGTCCCCTCGCCGCTGGACTCCCAGAAGGTGCCCGCGCTCTCGCCGGCCCGGCGGCTGACCAGCGTGACCTTGTCGGCGACCATGAACGTCGAGTAGAAACCGACCCCGAACTGCCCGATCAGCTCCGCCGACGCGCCGCTGTCCGGTGCCTCGCGCAGCTTTCGCAGCATTTCCGCGGTGCCCGACTTGGCGATCGTGCCGATGAGCGAGACCACGTCGTCGTGGCTCATCCCGATGCCGTTGTCGCGGATGGCCAGCGTGCGCTTTTCCTTGTCGACCTCGATCTCGATGTGCAGGTCGGAGGTGTCGACCTGGAGCTCCTTGTTGGTCAGGGACTCCAGCCGCATCTTGTCCAGCGCGTCCGAGGCATTGGAGATCAGCTCGCGGAGGAAGATGTCCTTGTTCGAGTAGATCGAATGGACCATCAGATGCAGGAGCTGCCGCGTCTCCGCCTGAAACTCCAGCGTTTCCCTGCCCACCGAGACTCCTTTCCCGTGCCAATCAAAAGCGCCGGGGAAAGGATACTGGGCGTCCGCAGGTCACCGGGACCTGTACACGTCGCCGCGGTGCTCGACCGCGGTGACCAGGACGACGCGCCGCTCTTCGTCGATCTCGTAAAGAACCCGGTAGGCGCCACGCCGGGCCGACCAGGTCCCCTCGTACGGCGGGAGCAGGAGTCGCTTACCGACCCTGTGCGGGTTGTCGACCAGCACCGTGGTCAGGAACTCGCACACGGCCGCGGCCACCTTCTCCGGCAGGCGACCGGCGATAGCGCGAGCGGCCGGTCCGGTGACGCGGAGCTGATAGGGCGCCGGGCTGGAGGGGTGGCTCACTGGTCGGCCGGCGGCCTCGCGCGCCGAGCCATGAGGGCGGCCAGCTCGTCGGCATCCAGCACGTCACCGGCAGCGGCGGCCGCCCTGGACTCGGCCAGCTGGCGCATGACGTCCGGGTTGGCCAGCACGTCGAGGGTCTCCTCCAGCGCGGCCAGATCATCCGGGGAGATGAGGACCGCGACCGGGCGCCCATGGCGCGTGATCTCGATGCGCTCGTGGGTGCGCTCGACCTCCTCGATCAGCTCCGATAGCCGGTTGCGGGCATCGGTGAAGGGCATGGCTGTCATGCCACCGAGCCTAGCAGAAAGTGGCGCGAATTCTGTGCAGTACAGGTCCCGAGCCGGTGGTGATCAGTGCGTCGGTACGGCGGCGGTCGCGGCCACGACCGGGGTGGTGTCGGCCGCGGGCAGGGTGACCGTGACCTCCAGGCCACCGCCGGGCTGGGCGGCCGCCGTCACGGTGCCGCCGTGGGCGTCGCAGACCGCCCGCACGATCGACAGGCCGAGCCCCGAGCCGCGCGCCCCGGTGCGCTCGCGGCCACCCCGGCGAAACGGCTCGAAGAGTCCCGGCACGTCCGCCTGGTCGACCTCGAAGCCGGTGTTGCCGACCACCAGCCAGGCCGCCGCCGCGTCCGAGCCGGTCCGCGCCCAGACCTTGCCGTGCAGGTGGTTGTAGCGGATCGCGTTTTCGATCAGGTTGCCGGCGAGGCGGTCGAGCAGGCTCGGGTCGCCGACCACCGGCGCCGGCTTGAGCGACGTGGTCACGGTCAGCTGGAGGCGGTCGGCCTCGCCGCGCACCGCGGAGAGGGCGGTGGTGGCCGCGGTGGCCAGGTCGGTGTTGACCTTGCGGGCCAGCCGGCGCCCCGACTGGGCCTCGCTGCGGGCCAGCACGAGCAGCGCGTCCACCAGGCCGTTCGCCCGCTCCGAGGCGTCCCGCACGACCGTGGCCATCCGCCGGTACTCGGCGACGTCCGCCTCCTCGTCGGCCATTGTCACATCGATCTCGGTACGCATCACGGCCAGGGGCGTACGCAGCTCGTGCGACGCGTTCGCCACGAACCGTTTCTGCGCCTCGAACGCCTCCCCCAGCCGGTCGAGCATCGCGTCGAACGTGGCGGCCAGCTCGGCCACCTCGTCGTCCGCCCCCGAGTACCGGATGCGCTGGTCGAGCGTCTCCTCGCCGAGCCGCTGTGCGGTCGACGTGACCTGGTGCAGCGGGCGGAGGGCGCGGCCGGCCACCGCGTACGCCCCGGCGACGCCGACCACGCTGATCGCCAGCAACGCGACAAGCCCCTTGGCGAGCAGCTCCCGCGAGGCGGCGTCGACCACCTGGTCCTGCCACTCCTGGGCGCCGAGGCGGGTGCCGTTGGCCAGCTCGACGGTCGTGCCGGGGCGCAGCTGGTCGGCCGGGTGCAGCGCGTCGCCGACCAGCAGCCAGGCGAGCAGCACCAGGATCGCGCCGGCGCCGACCAGCAGCACGCCGTTGAGCAGCGTGAGCCGCAGCCGCAGCGTGGGCCGCAGCCGGTGCCGGCCGGGCCGCCCCGAGTAGACGGTCATGGAGCCACCCGGTAGCCGGCCCCGACCACCGTCTCGATCAGCGGCGGGTCGCCGATCTTCTTGCGCAGGGTCATGACCGTGACCCGTACCGTCGTCGTGAACGGGTCGGTGTTGGCGTCCCAGACCCGTTCCAGCAGCTCCTCGCTGGAGACCACGCCGCCGCGCGCCTTGAGCAGCTCCTCCAGCACTCCGAACTCCTTGCGGGTCAGGTCGAGCGGGGTACCGGCCCGGGTGGCGACCCGCTTGGCCGGGTCGAGCACCAGGTCGGCGACGGAGAGCACGGGCGGCGCGGGGGGCGTGGCCCGCCGGCCGAGCGCCTGCACGCGGGCCACCAGCTCGTCGAAGGCGAACGGCTTGGGCAGGTAGTCGTCGGCGCCCAGCTGCAACCCCTCGACCCGGTCGGCGACCGTGCCGCTCGCGGTCAGCATCAGCACCCGGGTCAGGGCGCCGGACGAGACCAGGTCGGCGCAGATCTGGTCGCCGTGCACGCCGGGCAGGTCGCGGTCGAGCACGACCACGTCGTACCGGGTCACGAACGCCATCTCGTGCCCGGTCGAGCCGTCGTACGCCAGATCCACCGCCATGCCCTGCCGCCGCAGCCCGCGGGCGATCGCGTCGGCCAAGGCGCGCTCGTCCTCGACCACCAGGACCCGCATGGTGGCCACCTCCCGTTCGTTGTCGCCAGGTCAGCGTCCACCCAGGGGTGTGAAGCCGACGTGAGTCAAGGTAACGGGACGGGGCGCCAGACACCCACAGTCGCGTCCAGGCGACGGCAGATAACCGCGCCGGAGCGCACCTCGCAGTCGCCGGTGACGCCGCCGACCACGCCGAAGAAGTGGGCGCCGCCCGTGGCCGGGTCGATCCGGGCCAGCCAGGCCCGCGAGGTGGCCAGGTCGGTGCGCATCGCGATCAGCTCACCGGCGGCGGTCGGCGGCGCGATGACCGTCCACTCGCCGAGCCGGTTCAGCTCCCGCCCGGTCTCCGGGTCGAGCGCGGTGAGCTGGGTGAAGCCGTCGCGGCCGCGGGCCTGCCCGACGAGGTAGTCGCCGGCCCGGCTGACGAACACGCGGGACCGGTCGGTCCAGAGCGTCCGGCCGGTGGCCGGGTCGAGCACCCGTACGCCGCCCAGGTGCCGCACCACGCAGAGCTTGTCGCCGCACCCGGGGGTCACGTACTCGGTCGCCAGATCGATCGCGGCGCTCCACCGGCGATCGAGGCCGTCCACCCCGTACGCCACGACGGTCGGGCCGTCGCGGACCAGCACCATGTCGCCGGCGAACTGCACGTAGCTCGCCGGAGTGCTCGGCGGCCGGGCCGGCAGGAGGTCGGCTGCGGCCAGCACCCGCGCCTGCTCGACCTCGCGCACCTCGACCGTGCCCGAGGGCAGCAGCGTGACGACGTGGGTCGGCGACCGGTCCGCGTACCGGTAGGAGAGCCACGCCCCGGCCGGCACCCGGTAGGCCCACCGGACGGCGCCGGTAACCGGGTCGACGGCCTCCAGCGTCTCCCGGCCGGTGCTGGCGCTGGGCGTACCGTCCGGCGAGGTCCAGAGCAGCACCTGGCCGCCCGGCGTCACGCCCTCGAACAGCGCCCGCCGCCGCCACATGACCTGGCCGCTGGCCTCCCGGATCGAGACGCTCTCGACCTGCTCCAGCAGCTCCGGCTGGGTGCTCAGGAGCATCTGCCCGGCCACGGCGCCGACCCCGCGCAGCGCGCCGGTGAGCGGCAGCGGCGCCTGCCACAGCCGGGTCGCGCCGGGCAGCGTGTACGCGCTGATGGTGCGCGCCCCGGCCAGCTCCGTGCGGCCGGAGGTGACCACGTAGAACTGCTCGCCCACCGCGAACGCCGTGTCGCCCAGCCGCGCCGGGATCGTGGCCTCGGTCAGCGGCGCCGCCTCGGGCAGTGCCGGGCCCAGCGTGGTGGCGACCACGGCCAGCCCGGCGAGCGCCCAGGTGAACCGCCACCGCACCGGAGTGCGCACCGGCCGGGGCACGGCCCGCTCCGGCCCGGGCCGCACCTCCCCGAGGTCGATGACGCCGCCGACGGCCACGGCTACAGTCTGCGCCTGGGGTACCAGACTCCGACAGATCCGCCCGCGCGGCGGCAGACCACCGCGAGCGGGGTGGGCCGGCACAGGGAGACGTCGGCGAGCAGGCCGAGCACGTCCACGTCCGCCGCGGCCGCGTCGAGGCGGGCGACGAGGGCGCGGGGGCCGTTCTCCCGGACGCCGAGCATGCGCCAGTCCTTCGACGGGAACGAGAGGTCCCACTGCCCGAAGTCGGCCACGAGGTGCCCGTCGGCGGGGTCGAGCAGGACCATCTGTGAGTTGTTCAGCTGCCCTGGGCCGTACCCGAGCAGGTAGCGGCCCACGGGGTAGGCGTACCCCAGACCCGGCGCGGACCAGCGGGTGCGGCCGGTGGCGAGGTCGACGAGGCGGAGGCCGCCGAAGTCGCCGACGCCCACGCAGAGCGCGTCCCCGCACTCGCCGCTGACGTACTCGCTGCGCGGGTCGACGTCGGCCTGCCAGCGGCGGTCGAGGCGGTCCGTCCCGTACGCGGCGAGCACCGGCCGCCCGTCCGCCTGCTCGTGGACCAGCAGCAGGTCGCCCATCAGCACCGGGGGCTGCTGCGGGTCGACGGGCAGCCGGGCGGTGGCGAGCGGCGCGCCGCTGTCCGCGTCGTACAGCTCTACCACGCCGGCCGGGGTCCAGCGCACGAAGCGGTCCTCGTCGATGACCACCGAGTGCTCCGAAGGGTACGCCTTCGACCAGCGCACGTCCCCGGTCGCCAGGTCGACGTTGAAGAGGCGCTGCAGGTCGCTGAGCGAGAAGTCCTGGAGCAGCCCGTGGCCGGGGGCGGTGCGGTTGTACCAGCCGCTGCGGCGCCACACCTCCCGCCCGGTGCCGGGCCGGATGGCGATCGTCTGGATCTCCGGGCCCTCCGCGAGGGCCAGCAGCATGCCGTCCACAAGGGACGCCCCGCGCACCGGTCCGTCGGTGTAGAGCGCGGCCTCCCACACCGGCCCGGTCGCCTCCGGCAGCGCGTAGCTGGTGATCGTCCGCAGCCCGGCGCGGACCACGCCCCGGCCCGGGCGCATCAGGTAGAGCGCGTCGTCGCCGACCACGATCTCGTCGGCGGCGGTGGCCCGGATGGTGACGGAGACCAGCTCCGGCCGCACCGGCGCGGCACCGCCGGCCACACCCATCAGCGCGACGAACGCGAGCGCCAGCGCGACCACCCGTCGCTGCCGCGGCAGCAGGGGGCGCGGGGCCAGCTCGATCTCGTCCCGCGGCACGCCCAGGTCGATCACCATACGAGGCCGATCCCCGGGCCCGCCGGATGGTTCCAGCGGCTCAGCGGTACGTCCAGATGCTCAGCTTGTCGTCCGGCGCGCGGCACACGACGCTCCGCTCGCCCGCCACGCAGTCCCATACCCGATATGGCACCACACCCAGCGGCCGCGGCGCCGCCGTGTGCGGCCGGGCGATCGACAGCCAGCTCCGGTCGTCGCCGATCGTGCGGCCGACCGAGACCAGCCCGTGCTCGGTGCGCGGGCTCAGCACCGTCTCCAGCCCGCCGAGGTCGAAGAGGGTACGGCCGGTGGCCGGATCGACCGCCGCGAGGCCGGCCGGCTGGGCGTCGGCCACGAGCACCCCGCCCACGTCGAAGACCGCGTCCGCCTCGTCCGTGTGCCACACCAGCTTGCCGGTGTCCGGGTCGATCGCCTCCACGCCGAACGCGCTGGGGGTGCAGACCAGCGGGCCGCACGGGCTGAACCGGCGTACGTCGTCTTCGGTGATCACCCGCCGCCAGCGCAGCTCCAGCGTGTCGGTGGCGTACGCGGCGACCCCGCGGTCGCCCGCCGTGTCCTGGTAACCCAGCAGCAGCGTGTCACCGACGGTCACCGAGAGGGTGGCGCCCGCGCCGGTCGGCAGCACCGTCCGGGAGGCCAGCACCGCGCCGGTGCGGACGTCGCGCACCTCGGCATGGCCGCCATCATCACCGTTGGTCACGGTCACGGCCCGACCATCGGGTACCGGACGGACGCTCGTCGGCGCGGCGAAGGTCGCCTTCCACAGGTCGCGCCCGGTGGTCAGGTCCACCGCCCGCACGCTCGCCCCGGCCGGCTCGCCGGGGCGCAGCAGGCCGCCGATCACGCCGGTGCGCCCGTCGTCGGACACGGCCACCCGGGTCGGCAGCGTCCAGAGCACCCGGCCGGTGGCCGCCTCGACCGCGGTGGTGGGCGTGGCGATCCCCTCGCCGCCGACCAGCCCGGTGACCAGGACCAGGCCGGCCGCCGGCTGCACGTCGACGAACTGCTCGACACTCGACTCGTACGGCGCGGTCCACAGTGGACGCCCGCCGGGCAGCTCGTACGCGGAGAGCAGCCAGCGCTGGTCGGTGGACGGCCCGGCGCTGGGCACCGACACGTACAGCCGGTCGCCGATCACCACGAAGTCGGTGCGCCGGTCGAGCCCGAAGCTCGCGGTGAGCGTGAGGCTCGGCGCCGGCGCCGGCCCGGAGCCGGTCACGGCGAGCAGCAGCACCGCGACCAGGGCGAGCGCGACCGGACGCCAGTGCCCGGGCCGCCGCCCCCAGTCCCGCAACCGCGCGGCCGGCGGCTCCCGATCCAGCCCGAGATCGATCACCATGCCGACAAGCCTGCCACGCCCCGCACGTACCCCCGTCCGCCGCCCTCACCCGTAGCACCCGACCGCCCGGCCCGACGGCGGTCAAGGGCGGATCGCCGAGATCGTGGTACCTAGGTGCCCCCACAGGGGCACCGGAATACCACGATCACCGCGCGCCTGCTCGCAGAGGGCGGTCCGGGACGGACCTGGCTCCATGATCGACTTAAGCGGTCGGCCCCTCTCGAGCGGTGCCCCGTCTGTGCGGGCAGCTCCAGAGCTTCGCGCACGCACGTCCGGGTCCGGCGGCAACGCGCGGTCCGGCGACAGGGCGAGGACCGGCGGCGACGCGCGACCGAACCCGCGCGGGCCTGGCAGCGGAGGGCGGGGAAGTCGGCGAGAGGCGGACCGGGGCAAGGAAAGCTTTGGGTCAGGGGCGGCCGGCCTGCTGGGGGACGCGGGCGGCGTCGCGCTGCCAGGTCTGGACGTAGGTGAACGCGGACATGCGCTCCACGTCGTCGAGCTTGAGCACGTCGGCGACCAGGTCGACGAGCTGGTTGCTGTCGCCGGCGCCGTCGGCGGGGGCGTGCGTGTCGAGCGCGGCGTGGACCCGGCTGCGCAGCGAACGTTCGCGGCGCCCGGCGGCGCCCACCGGCTCCGGCTCGGGATCGGCCGGCGCGGGTGGCGGGGCGGGCTGCTCCTGCACCGGTACCCGGGCGGTGGCCCGGGAGCGGCGGCGGGGTGAGTCGCCGTCGGCGGCCCGGGTGGTGGTGCGGCTGGGGCGCTGCAGCTCCTCCCACTCGCGGCGGACCGCCTCGATGACCCGGAACTCCTCGCTCGGCTCGGTCAGCGCCGCCGACGGCACCACGGCCGGTCGCACCGGCACGACCTCGGTGACCTCGATCCGCTCGGGTTGGGGCTCGGGCTCGGATGCGGCCTCGGGCTCCGCGGGGCGCGGGACGAGTGGCTCGTCGCCCGGTGCCAGGCCGGCCAGCCGCGCGGGGGCCAGGTCGGCGGCGATCAGGTCGGTGAGTCCGTCGTAGTCGGCGCGGCGGGCGAGGCGGGCGGCAATCTCGTCCAGGTCGTAGACGGCCAGCGCGATGTCGGCCGTCTTCGGGTCGACCGCGAAACGGATCTTCCGGTGCAGCACCTTCGCGATGGCCCGCTGCCGCCGGTCGCGGCGGGTCTCCGCGCGGGCGGCCGCCATCGAGGTGTACAGGCCCAGGGCGGGATCGGCCTTCGCCAGCGACTTGGCGCGCAGGGTCAGCAGCGGGTGGCGCAGCCAGTGGCCGAAGACCTCGTACGCCGGGGTGGTGGGCGGCAGGTCACCGGTGGCCCGCAGCCGGTCGCGGCGCTGGTTTTCGGTGTGCGTGAGCCACACCAGGTAGCCGAGCGCGGACATGCCGGCAAAGAAGCCGCCGAGGAGGTGGTCGTCGTGGGCCAGCCAGTTGAACGCGACGGCCCCCACCGCGATCGCCGCGGAGAGCAGCCGCGACCCGATCGCCCGCTCACCGAGCCGGCGGCGCACGTCGGCGTTGGCGAGCACCACGATGCCGCCCAGCTCCAGCGCGCCCACGGCCGGTATCGCCGCGGCCAGCGGGATCCCCAACGCCTCAACGGCCCCGGAGACCTGGCCGGCGAGCGCGACCAGCAGGACGACCACGTAGAAGCCCTGCCGCATCACCGAGGCCCGCTTGACGGCCCGCTGCAACGCCGCGTCCAGGGTCGCCCGGCCGCCGTTGACCGACCGCTCGTACGCCACCGCGCCTCCCCTCGCTGTATGCCAGCCAAGGACGTTACCGGCCGTCGATCGGCTCGGGGTTACGGGACACGATCAGGACGTGCCAACATCCCGCTGTCACAGCGCACGTACGCTGCGCGCTCCTTGGCTCCTCAAAAGGCGTTCGGACGCTACTTGGCGGACTCCCGGCGGAGGACGCTCGTGTCGTCGAAGGACGGGGTCGGGGCTTCGAGGCGGGTGAGCCAGCCGGTGACCTCGCGGGCCACGTCCTGGGCGGTGAGGCCGAGGTCGGCCAGGATCTGGCCGCGGCTGCCGTGGGCGTGCCAGGCGACCGGTACGCCGAGGTCGCGCACCGGCACGTCGACGTCGGCGTCGCGCAGCGCCTTGGCCACCGCGTCGCCGACGCCGCCCGCGCGTACGCCGTCTTCGACGGTCACCACGAGGCGGTGGTCGCGGGCGAGCGCCACGATCTCGGGCGCCACCGGGCGCACCCAGCGCGGGTCGACGACCGTCACGCCGTAGCCCTGCTCGGCCACCCGCCCGGCCACTTCGACGCCGAGCTGGCCGAACGCGCCGACGGCGACCAGCAGCACGTCGCGGGTGGGCGACTCGACCAGCACGTCGACGCCGCCCACGCGGCGGACCGCGGGCAGGTCGGGCGCGACCGCGCCGGTCGGGAAGCGCAGGACGGTCGGGCCGTCGTCGACGGCGACGGCCTCGCGCAGCTCCTCGCGGAGCGTGGTGGCGTCGCGCGGCGCCGCGATGCGCAGGCCGGGCACGACGCCGAGGACCGACATGTCCCAGATGCCGTAGTGGCTCGGCCCGTCCGGCCCGGTGATGCCGGCCCGGTCCAGCACGAACGTCACCGGCAGCTTGTGCATCGCCACGTCGAGCAGCACCTGGTCGAAGGCGCGGTTGAGGAACGTCGCGTACACCGCCACGACCGGGTGCAGCCCACCCAGCGCCAGGCCGGCCGCGGAGGTGACGGCGTGCTGCTCGGCGATCCCGACGTCGTACACCCGGGAGGGGTGCTTGCGGCCGAGCGTGGCGATGCCGGTGGGCTCGCCCATCGCGGCGGTGATCCCGACCACGTCCGGCCGCTCGTCGGCGATCGCGACGAGCTCGTCGGCGAAGACGTTGGTCCACTTCAGCGACGGGGCGGCGAGCAGCTTGCCGGTCTCCACGTCGAACGCGCTGCTCGGCCCGTGCAGGCAGTCGGCCTCGTCCTCTTCGGCCGGGCGGTAGCCGTATCCCTTGCGGGTCACCGCGTGCACGATCACCGGCTCGCCGAAGCCCTTGGCCCGGCGCAGCGCCGACTCGACCGCCGCCAGGTCGTGGCCGTCGATCGGGCCGACGTACTTGATCCCGAGGTCTTCGAACATCGCCTGCGGCGCCACGGCGTCCTTGATGCCCGTTTTGACGGCATGCAGCACTTCGTACACCGGCCGCCCCACGAGCGGCGTCGCACCGAGCGTGTCCTTGATCGTGTCGAGCACCCGCTCGTACCCGGGGTTGAGCCGCAGGCTGGAGAGGTGCTCGGCGAGCCCGCCGATCGTCGGCGCGTACGAGCGGCCGTTGTCGTTGACCACGATGACGAGCGGGTTCTTCGCGGCGGCGATGTTGTTGAGCGCCTCCCAACACATGCCGCCGGTGAGCGCGCCGTCGCCGACCACCGCGACCACCTGCCGGCTCTCACCCCGCAGGGCGTACGCCTTGGCGAGGCCGTCCGCGTACGACAGGGCGGTGGAGGCGTGCGAGTTTTCGATGACGTCGTGATCGCTCTCCGCCTGGTTGGGGTAGCCGGAGAGACCGCCGCGCTGGCGGAGCTGGTCGAAGCCGGCCTGCCGGCCGGTGAGCATCTTGTGCACGTACGCCTGGTGGCCGGTGTCGAAGAGGAACCGGTCCAGCGGCGAGTCGAAGACCCGGTGCATCGCCAGCGTGAGCTCGACCACGCCCAGGTTGGGCCCCAGGTGGCCGCCGGTCCGGGACACCTTGGCCACCAGGAAGTCGCGGATCTCGGCGGCGAGGATCGCCAGCTCCTCCGGCGTCATGCGCTTGACGTCCTGGGGGCCACGGACCGTGCTCAGCAAACCGGCTTCAGCGCTCATGCCGGCCGATTCTATCGGCACTCTCACAGCGCCGCCCCCGAGTCCGGGTCGAAGAAGTACAGCCGCTCGGGGTTGATTGCCAAGGTCAGAGGCTCACCGACACTGACTGGCTGGTCAGCCGAGAGGCGTACCGTGAATCTGGCCCGGTCTTCTGGCAGCAGCAGCGCGTCGTCCGCCGTCTCGGCGTCCACGGCGGCCCGGGTCGCCTCGGTGTCCACCCGCGGCGCGTCCAGATCGAAGATCACGAAGCGCTCGTCGCCGAGGTCCTCGACGATCGCCGGGCGCACCTCGACGGTGGGCCAGCCGTTGCCGTTGGCGAGCGCGAGGCCGGTCGGGCGCACGCCGAGGATCACCGGCCGCTCGCCCAAATCCCGCTTTATCGGGATACGGGCTTCGCCGAACCGGACCTCGCCGCCCTCCACGGCGGCCCGCACGAAGTTCATCGACGGCGATCCGATGAACGCCGCCACGAACAGGTTGACCGGCTTGTGGAAGAGCGTCTGCGGGGTGTCGCACTGCTGCAGCACGCCGTCGCGGAGCACGGCCACGCGCTTGCCGAGCGTCATCGCCTCGACCTGGTCGTGCGTCACGTACACGGTGGTGGTGCCGAGCCGCTGATGCAGCAGGGAGAGCTGGGAGCGCATGCTCACCCGCAGCTTGGCGTCCAGATTGGACAGTGGTTCGTCCATGAGGAACGCCTGCGGCTCGCGCACGATCGCCCGCCCCATCGCGACCCGCTGCCGCTGCCCGCCGGAGAGCGCTCCCGGCCTGCGGTCGAGCAGGTGGTCCAGACCGAGCACGCCGGCGACCTCGTGCACCCGCCGCTCCCGGTCGGCCCTCGGGGTACGCCGCATGCGCAGCCCGAACGCCATGTTGCGGCGCACGGTCATCCGCGGGTAGAGCGCGTAGCTCTGGAACACCATCGCCACGTCACGCTGCTGCGGAAGCTCCTCGGTCACGTCCTTGTCGCCGATGAAGACCCTGCCCTCGGTGACCTCCTCCAGGCCGGCGATCATGCGCAGCAGCGTCGACTTGCCGCAGCCCGAGGGGCCGACGAGCACCATGAACTCGCCCGGCTCGACGGTCAGGTCGACGTCCCGCACCGCCACGACGCCACCCCGGTACCTCTTGGTGACGCCTTCCAACCTGATCCCCGACAACGTCAATCCCTAACCTTTCAGCGCGCCGGCCATCAGACCGCGCATGAAGAACCGGCCCAGCAGGACGTACACGAGCAGCGTCGGCACGCTCGCCAGCAGCGCGCTCGCCATCGCCTGGTTGAACGGCACGGTCTGCCCGCCCGCGATGTTGTTGAGCGCCACCGTGATCGGCCAGAACTCGCGGCTGGTCAGCAGGACGCCGAAGAGGAAGTCGTTCCACGCCGAGGTGAACTGCCAGATCAGCGCCACCGCGAACGCGGGCGGCGCGATCGGCAGCGCCACGTGGAAGAACGTGCGCAGCATGCCCGCACCGTCCACTTTGGCCGCCTCGATGACCTCGTCGGAGAGGCCGGCGAAGTAGCTGCGGAAGATGAGCGTGGTGATCGGCAGCCCGTAGATGATGTGCACGATGATGAGCCCGTCCAGCCCGCCGACCAGGTTGGCGCTCTGCATCGTCCGGTACATGGGGATGAGGATCGCCTGGTACGGGATGAACATGCCGAACAGGATCAGCGGAAACACGAAGTCGGCACCGGGAAAGCGCCACTTGGAGAGCACGAACCCGTTGGCCGCGCCGAGCATCGCCGAGACCAGGCTCGCCGGTACGGCCAGCAGCGCGCTGTTGACGAAGCCCTCCCGCAGGTCGGGCCAGACGATCCGGAAATTCTCCATCGAGAACGACTGGGGCAGCTCCCACATCCGCACCACGCTGACCGAGGCGGGATCCTTGAGCGCGGTGATCAGCAGCGCGTACACCGGCATGAGGAAGAAGCACACCAGCACGAGCAGGGCCAGGTAGCGTCCGGTGCGCACCAGGGTTTTCACTTGCGCCGCTCCGTCCTGACCGACCACCAGATGTACGGCACGATGACCAGCGCGATGCCGAAGAGCAGGAGCGTGGCGATGGTCGCGCCGCGGGCGAAGAAGCCCGGCTGGAACGTGGTGAACCACATGTACAGCGCCGGTGTGTCGATCCGCAGGTTGCCCTGGTCGATCGCGTAGAAGAGGTCGAACGTCTTCATCGAGATGTGCGCGAGAATCACCACCGCGCTCATCAGCACGGGCAGCAGCATCGGGCGCACCACGTGCCAGAAGACCTTTCGCTCGGGCGCGCCGTCGACCCGGGCCGCCTCCCTCAGCTCCTCCGGCACCGAGCGCAGGCCGGCGAGGAAAAGCGCCATCACGTACCCGGAAAGGGCCCAGCCGGCGGGGAGGGCGATGGCCGCGATGGCCCAGGACGACGGGGTCTTGTGCCAGTCGCTGAAGAGGAAACCCAGGCCGATGTTGTCGAAGAGCTTGTTGAGGCCGGCGGTCGACTCACCCGAGCCGTTGTTGAGCAGCCAGCGCCAGATGATGGCGGTGGCGATGAACGAAATCGCCATCGGAAAGAGGAAGACGCTGCGGAAGAACGCCTCGAACCGCACGCCCTTCTCCAGCAGCATGGCCATGACGAACCCCAGCAGCAGCGAGCCGCCGATGAAGACGAACGTGAAGACGGCCAGGTTGCGCACGTCGATCTGGAAGCGCTCGTTGTCGAACAGCTCGCTGTAGTTGCGGGTGCCCACCCAGTCGTACACCGGGGTCTGGCCGCGCCAGCTCGTGAACGACACCCGGATGTTCCAGCCCAGGAAGCCGTACACGAAGATGCCGAGCAGGACCAGCGACGGCGAGACGAGCAGCAGCCCCGGGCCCCAGGCCCGGAGCCGCCGCCGCACCTTGCTCGCTTTCGGACCGGGCTGGGTGCCGCGGCCGACGACCGCGGCGCCCGACCCGGATTCCGATGTGGACCTACTTGTTTGCGTCATATGCCTTTGCCACCGCGTCGGCGAACTTCGCCACGTTGCCGTCCTGCACGAAGATCTGCAGCGCCGTGTCGATCTCACCCTTGAACGCGTTGTTGGCCACCACGCCGTGCGCCAGCGAGCCCACGATCTTGGTCGCCGGGTTTTGCCACTCGGCGAGCGCCGCGGCCAGGTAGTCGGTGTACTTGCTCTTGTCGGCGTCGGTCCGCGCCGGCACGGAGCCCTTCTGCGGGTTGAACGCGTCCTGGCCCTCCGTCGAGCCGCACTCCACGAGCCACTTCTCCGCCGCGCCCTTGTGCGGTGCGCCGACCGGCAGCGTGAACGAGTCGGAGAGGAAGTTGTAGACGCCCTCGCTGCCCGGGGTGGCGACCACGTCGTACCCGGTCTTGAACTTCAGCGCCTTCGCGCCCTTGAGGTAGCCGTCGGCCCAGTCACCCATCACGTTGTAGGCGGCGGTGCCGTCCACGACCTTGTCGAGCGCCGGCTGCCAGTCGGCCGCCGCCGACTTGAGGTCGGAGAAGCCCAGGATCTTCGTGTACGTGGTGAGCGCCGCGGTCACCTCGGCCGACTTCCAGTCGGTCGACCCGTTCCACAGCCCGGTGTACTTGTCGGTGCCGAGCTCGCCCAGCAGCACGTTCTCCAGCAGGTGCTCCTGCGTCCAGCCGGGCCCGATGGAGAGCGCGGTGATCCCCTTGGACTTGAGCGTGGCCGCCTGGGTGAGAAACTCGGCCCACGTCTTCGGCGGCGCGCTGATGCCCGCCTTCTGGAGCGTGGCCGGGTTGAACCAGAGCAGGTTCGAGCGGTGGATGTTCACCGGCACCGAGTAGATCTTGCCGTCGACCGTGATGGCGTCGACCAGCCCCTTGGGGAACTTCTCCTTCCACCCCTGCTGGTCGTACAGGTAGGTGATGTCCTCGACGTACCCGGCCTCGATGTCGCTGGCCAGCTCGAGCCCGGCGTGCACCTGGTACGAGTCCGGCGGGTTCTTGGCTTGGAGGCGGGTGGCGAGCACGGTCTTGGCGTTGGTGCCGGCACCACCGGCCACGGCCGCGTTGTTGAACTTGATGCCCGAGTTCTTCGTCGTGAAGTCGGCGATCATCGCGTCCAGGCCCTCTTTCTCGCCCGGACCGGCCCACCACGAGAAGACCTCGACCTCGGTGTCGCCGCTGCCGCTCGAACCGCCATCGTCGTCGTTGGCGCTGCTCGAACAGGCAGGGAGCGCGATCAAGGCTGCGGCTAGACCCAGGGCGACGATGCCCCGTCTGCTGTATCGCATACCACCCTCCCAAAGGTCGCGTGTGCCGTCGAACGATCGCCCTCCGGAGACAAGGTTGTCAACGCCTGGAGTCGATTCCGTGATCGAGCCGCAACGATGCCGCCCGACGGGGCAGAGAGCGCTCTACGACAACCCCACGATGACCAGGGCTACCGCGATGTCCACGATGGTCCAGACCGTTGCGCGGGGCTCCCGGGGCATCGAGGTTGGCCTCGCGCCACCCACGCCTCCGGCGACTCCAAGATCGCCCCAAGGCGCAGATCGTGGTACCTGAGTGCCCCTGGAGGGGCAGCTAAATACCACGATCTATTCAGCCGGTCGCCTGATCCGGACGTCGCGGAGAGGTTACTGTCGCGAGCAGGACAGTTTCCCCCAAACGAGGTACGAAACGGACAGATAACCCCACGCGACGAGTACGCTCAGTGACATGTCCGCCGCTCCCCCGGCCCATCGCGCACGCCGACCGGATGCCTCCGCCGCCGGTCAGACGGTCGCGATGCTCGTCATCACGCTGCTGTCACTGCCCTTGCTGCCATTCGTGCTCCTCGTCGTCGCGGTCGTGCGCGTCCGCGATCGGCTTTCCTCCGCCCGGGCGACGCGCCAGTCGGCGACCCTCACGCAGCCCGCCACCGCAATCCACCCACCCGTCGCATAGCCCAAGCCGCTCGCCCTCGGAGCGGAAAACACTACCGGCGAAAGCATCGAACGCGGCCCCCGAAATCAAGGCAACAAAGCCAATCAGGGCAACAAAAGCCCCACGCATTCGACGTGGTGAGTCATCGGAAACAGGTCGAAGGCACGCAGTGCCGCGAGCCGCCAGCCCCCATCGCGAAACGTGCGTACGTCCCGGGCGAACGCCGCCGGGTCGCAGGCCACGTACGCCACGGCGCGCGGGCCCGCCGCCATCACGGCCCGGGTCACCGCCGCCCCGGCCCCGGTACGGGGCGGGTCGAGCACGACCAGGTCGACCGGGCCGGTCAGCCGCCCGCGGCGCAGGGCCGCCTCCACCGTGGACCGCACCACGCGCAGGCCGGTCAGGTCGATGAGGTTGGTACGGGCGGCGGCCACGGCCTGCGGTGCCGACTCGACGAGCGTGATCGGGGCGTCCGCGCCGAGCTTGGTGGCGAGGGCGGCGGCGAAGAGGCCGGCGCCGCCGTACAGGTCCCAGGCCGACTCGCCGGGGCGCGGGTCGAGCAGGTCGAGCACCGTACCGGCGAGGGCGTCCGCGGCCGCCGGGTGCACCTGCCAGAACGCGTCGGCCGGCAGCGTCCACTCCCGCCCCACCGCCCGCTCGACGATCGGTGACCGGAAGGCGCCGTCCGGGCCGACGAGAGCCGGGCCCACCGCCGGCGCCACCGTGTCCACCGTGGACGCCGAGGGCCACGCCCGGCCGGTGACCGGCAGCTCCTGGATGGCCGGGTGGGCGATCCGGCAGCGGTCCACCGGCACCACCTCGTGCGAACGATGCTTGAGCAGCCCCGTGCGGCCGGCGGCGTCCACCGTGTACCGGACCCGGGTGCGCCATCCCAGCGGGCCGCCGGACAGCGGCTCGACCCGCACCGGAAGGTCGGGCAGTCCGGCGAGCCGGGCCAGCTGCTCGCGTACGACGGCCGCCTTCCACGCCAGCTGGGCGGGAGGCGCCACGTGCTGGAGGTCGCAGCCGCCGCACGCGTCGGGACGGGCGTACGGGCACGGCGGCTCGACCCGGTCCGGCGACGGCGTGAGCACGGAGACCGCGTCGGCGCGCAGGTACCCGGGATGCTCCTCGGTTATCTCGGCGACCACCCGCTCGCCCGGCAGCGCGTGCCGCACGAAGACCACCCGACCGGGCGGCTCGCCGACCCGGGCGACACAGTGCCCGCCGTGGGCGACCGGGCCGACGTCCAGCGTGACGCGTTCCAGGATCACCGCGGCGGGGTCCGCTCGCGCGGACCGCGTGCCGGCCCGCGGGCCAGGTCACGGTCGAGGCGGTCGAGGTCCTTGCCGGCGCTGGAGGCGAGCTGCCACGGCACGCTGGTCACCATCACGCCCGGCTCGAAGAGCAGCCGCCCCTTGATCCGCAGCGCGCTCTGGTTGTGCAGCAGGTGCTCCCACCACTTGCCGACGACGTACTCGGGGATGAAGACGGTGACCACGTCCCGGGGTGAGCTGCGGCGGACCGACTTGACGAAGTCGACGATCGGTCGGGTGATCTCCCGGTACGGCGAGTCGACGACGGTGAGCGGCACCGGGATCTCGCGGTTTTCCCACTCCTCCTCGATCCGCCGGGTGTCCTTGTCGTCGACGTTGACGGTGACCGCGGTGAGCGAGTCCGGGCGGGTGGCCTGGGCGTACGCGAGCGCCCGCAGCGTCGGCAGGTGCACCTTGCTGACCAGCACGATCGCGTGGTTGCGGGCGGGCAGCACCTGGCGGGCGTCGGCGGGCGTGAGCTCGCGGGAGACGGTGTCGTAGTGCTTGCGGATGGCCAGCATCGTCACGTAGATCACGGCCATCGCGGCGATCGCGATCCAGGCGCCGAGCAGGAACTTCGTGATCAGCACGATCACCAGCACCGTGCCGGTCATCGCGGCGCCGAACGCGTTGATGGCCCGCGAGCGGATCATGCGGCGGCGCTGCTCGGGGTCGCGGGTGCGGGGCAGCAGGCGGTTCCAGTGGCGGATCATGCCGGCCTGCGACAGTGTGAACGACACGAACACGCCCACGATGTACAGCTGGATCAGCCGCGTGACCTCGGCCTGGAACGCCACGATCAGCAGGATCGCGAAGAGCGCCAGCAGGATGATGCCGTTGGAGAACGCCAGCCGGTCGCCGCGGGTGTGCAGCTGGCGGGGCAGATAGCGGTCCTGGGCGAGGATCGAGCCGAGGACCGGGAAGCCGTTGAACGCGGTGTTCGCGGCCAGGAAGAGGATGAGGGCGGTGGCGGCGGCCACGACGTACAGCAGGACCGAGCCGCCGCCGAAGACCGCCTCGCCGATCTGGGTGGTGACGGTCTTCTGCTCGTACCCGGGCGGTCCCTGCACGATCTGCAGCGCTGGGTTCTCGACGAACTGCAGGTGGGTCAGGCGGGACATCCAGATGATGCCGACCAGCATCGTGACCGCCACGGTGCCGAGCAGCAGCAGCGTGGTCGCGGCGTTGCGGCTCTTGGGCGGCTTGAACGCGGGCACGCCGTTGGAGATCGCCTCGACGCCGGTGAGTGCCGCGCAGCCCGACGAGAACGTGCGTAAGAGCAGGAACACCATCGCGAACCCGGTCAGGTGGTCGTCCTCGGCCGCGATCAGCAGGTCGGCGCTGGGCGCGCGCAGGTCGTCACCGAGCACGAAGATACGGACCAGGCCGGTCAGGAGCATGCCGATGATGACGATCATGAAGCCGTACGTCGGGATGGCGAACGCCGTGCCCGACTCGCGCAGCCCGCGCAGGTTCATGGCGGTGAGCACCACCACGGCGGTCACCGCCACGCCCACCTTGTGCTCGGCGACCCACGGGATGACCGAGCCGAGGTTGGCCACGCCGGACGAGGTCGACACCGCCACGGTGAGCACGTAGTCGACCATCAGCGCGCTGGCCACCCCGACGCCCGCCTTGGGTCCCAGGTTGACGGTCGCCACCTCGTAGTCGCCGCCGCCCGACGGGTACGCGTGCACGTTCTGCCGGTAGCTCGCCACCACCGTGAGCATCACCACGACGACGGCCAGCGCCACCCACGGCGAGTAGAGGTACGCCCCGGCCCCGGCGATCGAGAGGGTCAGCAGGATCTCGTCCGGCGCGTACGCCACGCTGGAGAGCGCGTCCGAGGCGAACACCGGCAGCGCGATGCGCTTCGGCAGCAGCGTGTGCTGAAGCCGGTCGGACCGGAACGGCCGGCCGACCAGCAGCCGTTTCAGCAGTGAGGTGGGACTGGCCACAAGCGCCGATCGTACGGTGGCGGGGTGGCCGCCGCCCCGCCGGTGGCGATCACGTGGGAGGCTTCTCCCGGGAACGAGAGGAGAGTCACGGGGTGCACGTGGTGATCATGGGCTGTGGGCGGGTCGGCTCGACCCTCGCGCACAACCTGGAGGCGCGCGACCACACGGTCGCGGTGATCGACCAGAACGTCGACGCGTTCCGGCGGCTCGGGCCGGAGTTCGGCGGCATCACGGTGACCGGCATCGGCTTCGACGGCGACGTGCTGCGCCAGGCCGGAATCGAGCGGGCCGACGCGTTCGCCGCGGTCTCCAGCGGTGACAACTCCAACATCATCTCGGCCCGGCTGGCCCGCGAGACGTTCGGCGTCTCCCGCGTGGTGGCCCGGATCTACGACCCGAGGCGCGCCGAGGTGTACGAGCGGCTCGGCATCCCCACGGTGGCGACGGTCCGGTGGACGGCCGACCGCATCCTGCGCCAGCTCGTCCCCGAGGGGACCATGGAGATCTTCCGCGATCCCACCAGCACCGTCTCGATCATCGAGGTGCCCGTGCACAAGGAGTGGTACGGCCATCCGGTCAAGCAGCTGGAGGCCAACACCGGCACCCGGATCGCCTACCTGACCCGCTTCGGCATCGGCACGCTGGCCACGCCCTCGACCATGCTGCAGGAGGGCGACCAGGTGTTCATGCTGGTCACCGACGACATCGCGGAGCGCGTGAGCATGATCGCCGGCACCGCCCCGGAAGGGGGGCGGTAGCGGTGCGGGTCGCGATCGCCGGAGCCGGCAACGTGGGTCGCTCGATCGCCCAGGAGCTGATCGAAAACGGCCACCAGGTGATGCTCATCGAGCGCCAGCCCAAGATGCTCCGCCCCGAGCGGGTACCGGCCGCCGAGTGGGTGCTGGCCGACGCCTGCGAGCTGGCCAGCCTCGAGGAGGCCGCGCTCTCCAGCTGCGACGTGGTCGTGGCCGCCACCGGCGACGACAAGGTCAACCTGGTGGTGTCGCTGCTGGCCAAGACCGAGTTCGCGGTACCGCGGGTGGTCGCCCGGGTCAACCGCGCGGAGAACGAGTGGCTCTTCACCGAGCAGTGGGGCGTCGACGTGGCGGTCAGCAAGCCGCGGGTGATGGCCGCGCTGGTCGAGGAGGCCGTGACGGTCGGCGACCTGGTGCGGCTGATGACCTTCCGGCAGGGCGAGGCCAACCTGGTCGAGATCACCCTGCCCCCCACCGCGCCGTACGTGGGCCAGCCGGTGCACGCGGTGCCGCTCCCCCGCGACGCGGCGCTCGTGGCCATCCTGCGCGGCAAGCGGGTGCTCGTGCCCACGCCCGACGACCCGATCGAGGCCGGCGACGAGCTGATCTTCGTCTGCACCGCCGAGGTGGAAGACACCGTCCGCGCCGTGATCCTCGGCGCCGACAGCGTGGAACGGACCCGCGAAGCCTCCTAGCGTGATCAAAGCTCCCCTCACGTCGCTAGAACGACCTGAGGGGAGCTTTGATCACGGGGCTAGGCGGGCGCGGCTTCCGTCTCGGGCTGCCGGGTCTCGCGCCGCACGGCCCACACCGTGAAGGCGAGCAGCAGCAGGTACGGCGGGTAGCCGAGCAGCAGCCGGGCCACGCCCAGCGCGGTGTCCTGGTCGGCGAGGTAGAGCGCGGCCTGCACGCCCACCTTGGCCAGCCACACGACGCCCCACAGCACGGTCAGGCGGCTGAACAGGCGGATCAGCTTGCGGTCGGTGCGCCACTCGGACTTGCCGCCGGCGACGATCACCGACCAGATCCAGCCCACGAGCGGCTGCCGGACGGCCACCGAGAGGAGCAGGGCCAGGCCGTACCCGATCCCGTACAGGATGCCGGGCAGGTAGAAGTCCTTTTCGTCACCCGTACGCCACGCGATGAACGCGCCGATGCCGACGCCGAACAGCCCGTTGACCGCGTGGCGGACGGGGCGGCGCTGGATCAGGCGGAGGGCGGCGATGGCCAGGGCCACGCCCACCGAGGCGATGAGGGCCGGGTTGAGGTCGGCGACGATGTTGACGAGGACGAACACCACGACTGGCACGCTCGACTCGACCAGGCCCCGCCAGCCGCCCAGCTGCTCGGCCATCTGCTCGGCGAAGCTGGGCAGGCGTTCTTCGTCGTCCTCCGGCTGCGTCGTCATATCTATCGAGGCGCTTCCAGCTCGTAGTACGGGTTGTAGATGACTTTACGGTCATCGCGCACCGCGACGCGACCGCGCGCCGTCAACTGCCGGCCCGGCTCGATCCCGGCGATGTGCCGGCGGCCGAGCCACACCAGGGTGACGACGTCACTGCCGTCGTACAGGTCCGCCTCCAGCGTGGGCAGGTTGGTCCGTGGAGTGTAGACCACGGTACGCAAGCGGCCGGACACCGATACGAGCTGCCCCCGCCGGCACAGGCCGGCCAGCGTCGAGCCGGACTCCGCGCTCTCCCGCTGCAGCTCCTCCGCGTCGAGCTCGGCCTCGGTGGCCGTGAGGCGCTGGAAGAACCGGCGCACCGAGTGTGAGGTGTGGTCGGTCGCCATGACCTTGGGTGTCAGCCTCCTCGACAGGGTCATCCCAGGGTACGCCCCCGCGGCCGGCGCGTCGATCGACGTCTGTCGAAGCTAGGTGCGGCGTGGGCGGGGGGACGGCCGGCGGCGGGGCTGGGTGGGACCGGCGCCGTTGACCGGCGGCGGCGCGTCCACGGCCTGGGCCGCCGGCTCGGCCGCCGCCTGGCCCTGCTGGGCCTGTGCGGCCAGCTCCTTCGGCAGGCGCAGCGGGAGCGGCTCGCGCACCGGCTTGGCCTCCTGGCCGCGGTCGACCACGAGGCCGTGCAGGCAGTCCACCAGCGGGCCGCTGCCGGCCGGGTCGACCGCCGCTCCGCCCTGGTACACGCCGCGGACCATCCACCGCGGGCCGTCGATGCCGACGAACCGCAGGTCGGTCAGGCCCTCCGGGGTCCGCACGCGGGCGCGCAGCTCCACCCCGTACTCACCGTCGATCTCCTCGGCGGCCACACCGTCGTCGAAAAGCGACTTGCGGATCTCGGCGCGCACCTCGTCCCAGATGCCCTCGCTGCGCGGGGCGGCGAAGACGCCCAGCTGGAGGGCGTTCTCCCCGTGGACGAGGACGACCTGCTGCACCACCCCGTCGGGGTTGGCCTGCACCCGCACCTCGACGCCGTCGACCGCGGGGATCTTGAGGCTGCCCAGGTCGAGCCGCTGCACGCCGTCCGGGGCGTCGGCCACGTCGTACGGGCCGACGCTCGGCACGACCGGCTCGGGCTCGGCCGGCTCGTACCGCTGCTCCGCCCGGCCGCGGCGCTGGCTGTTGTCGCGCGCGTGCCGCCCGCCCTCCCGCCGCCGCGAGAACATCAACGCACCTCCCCGACCAGGCCGGCGTGGCCGCCCGTCGAACCGTGCCCGCCCGCGCCCCGGCTGGAGTCGGGGAGCTCGTCGACCGGCTGGAACGCGGCCCGCTCGACCCGCTGCACCACGAGCTGCGCGATCCGGTCGCCGCGGGAGATCTTGGCGGTGGCCGTGCGGTCGTGGTTGACCAGGTTGACCCTGATCTCGCCCCGGTAGCCGGAGTCGACCGTGCCGGGCGCGTTCAGCACGGTCACGCCCAGCCGCGCGGCGAGGCCGGAGCGCGGGTGCACCAGCCCCACGAAGCCCTCCGGCAGCGCGATCGCCACCCCGGTGCCGACCAGCGCGCGCTCGCCCGGCGCGATCTCCACGTCTTCGGCCGCCACGAGGTCGGCGCCCGCGTCCCCCGGATGGGCGTACGCGGGGAGCGGCAGGTCCGGGTCGAGCCGGCGCACCGGTACGGGCACAGCGTCGGTCACGTCTGTCTCTTTCGTCGCGTGGGTTGCTGGGGTCCATCCTGCCCTACCCAATTGCTCGGCTTCGCGCTCGCTCCGCCCCTCGGGCCGTGGCCGGCGCCACGATGCTCACTCGCCGGCACCTCGCGTGTCCGGCTCAGTGCCTGAGACGTACCCTCACCCCGTGGAGGAGTATGCCGAACGCCTGACCGTTCCGTGGTGGCTGTGGCTGCCCGGCCTCGGTGCCGCCGCCCTCCTCGCGGCCGAGATCTGGATGGGCTCCAGCGGGGTGCGCGCCTGGCTCCCGTTCGTCGTGCTGCTGCCGCTGGCGGTCGCCGGCCTGTGGTGGGCGGGTCGCATCCGGATCCGGGTGGCCGGCGGCGAACTGTACGTCGACGACGCCCACCTGCCCGTGCGCTTCGTCACCGACGCGGTGCCGCTCGACGTCTCCGGCCGCCGCGAGGTGCTCGGCGTGGGCGCCGACCCGCTCGCGTTCGTCGTCCAGCGGCCGTGGATCGGCGGTGCCGTGCAGATCGTGCTCGACGACCCGGCGGACCCCACGCCGTACTGGGTGGTCAGCTCGCGCCGCCCCACGGAGCTGGCGGCCGCGCTGGTCGCCGCCCGGGAGGCGGTCAGCCGTCGCTGACGACCGTCCCCTCGATCGCCCCGCGGCCGCGCCGCCGCAGGTCGTCACGGACGCGGTCACCGAGGGCCTGCGTCGCCCTCCGGTTGAGGTATCCGGCCACCGCCGCGCCGGTCAGCAGCGGGCCGAGCGTGGTGATGTTGCGCCCGAAGCGGCGCAACAGGCGGTCGCGCAGCTCCTTGCGGGCGGCCGTGCCGAGCACGGCGCCGATGCCGACGCCCGGCGTCAGCGGGTTGAACCCGCGCTGCTGGGACCAGGCCTGGATCAGGCGCACCGCGCGCTGCGCCCCGGTACCCGGAACCGGGACCCGGTAAACCTCCTGGAGCTCGCCGATCAGCTTGATCTCGACGGCGACCACGGCGACCGTCTCGGCGGCGAGCAGCACGGGTGCGGTCAACAGGGTGGGCGTCGCCGCCCACTCGACGGCGGCGATCCCGCCGCCGGCGGCCCCCACACCGGCCGTCACCCGGCTGGCGTTGCGGACGAGCCGGTCGGCGAGCGCCTCACCGTCCAATCCGTCATGGTGGCGGCGGAGCGTCTCCAGGTCGCGGACCGGGATGTACGGCGCCACGCCGGCCACGGTGTCGGCCATCCATCTGGCGGCGGCCTTCGGCCGAAACATGGTGCCGATCCGGCGGATGGGCACCTGGCCGGCGATGCGGCGCAGGAGCCGCTTTCGCTCGGCCGGGGGCACGCCCTCCTCGCTGAGCTCGGCGATCGCCTTGCTCAGCTCAGGGTCCACTCCGGACTCGGGAACTCCGTCCGTCACGGCACTGACCAGGTCAGGCGCACTCGGTGCAGATCAGCTCGCCGTTCCGCTCGTACGCCAGCTGGCTCCGGTGGTGCACCAGGAAGCAGCGTGCGCAGCGGAACTCGTCCTGCTGCATCGGCAGCACCTTGACGGTCAGCTCTTCGTCGGCGAGGTCGGCTCCGGGCAGCTCGAAGCTCTCGGCTACCTCGGCTTCGTCCACGTCCACGGCGCCCGACTGGGAGTCGGTCCGCCGTGCCTTGAGCTCCTCCAGGCTGTCCTCGCCGAGGTCGACCTCGTCGCGACGCGGTGCGTCGTAGTCGGTGGCCATCGGTTGTCACTCTCCCGTTCGTGTGTCGCTTCCGGGTGTAACCCGGACGACGATGTTTCTGTGCCCAACTGTGGGCGGCGTACCTTACCGCCTCGCAGGCGAGGCATGTATACCGCCCCTGTGGGATGCATGTACGCCCCACCGCGCGAAGTTGTTCCCAATGTGACTCAGGCGACACGAAGATAGGGGTACCCGCGTCCGACGCACCGTCAACACACCGGCGACTCGACCTGATTCGCGGCTTTGCGCGCCTCCGTCCGCGCGACCGGCGACCAGGCGCTAACCTCACCGGCATGACCTTTGCCCGAGTGCGAGCACTCGTCGTCGTCGGCGTACTGGTCGTGTTCGCGCTGGTCTTTGTCGCGGTCGCGCTGGTGCGTGACTCGCAGGGCGGCGAGGTCGCGGCGGCCAGCTGCCCGGAGGGTTGGCCGCAGGGCGACCTGGTGCTCCGCGAGGCGAAAGACATCAAGATCAACGTCTACAACGCGACAGACACCGTCGGCCTCGCCGAGTCGGTGGCCGAAGACTTCGCCGGCCGCGGGTTCCAGCTGAAGAAGAAGGGCAACGACCCGCAGCCGAAGGGCGTCGACGGTGTCGCCCTCCTGCGGTACGGGCCGAAGGGGATCGGGTCCTCGCAGGTGATCCAGGCGTTCTTCCTCGGCAAGGCCGCCACGCAGTACGACCCGAAGCGCGCCGACGACACGGTCGACGTGGTGCTCGGCGACCAGTTCCAGCAGCTGGCCACGCCCACCGAGGTCAACCAGTCCCTCGTCGACCTGGGCAGCCCGCAGCTCCCGCCCGGCACCTGCGCGGCCAAGACGGACGCCTGAGCGGCGCCGCCAAGACGGCCAAGACGCAGGCTGAGCGGCGCGGCCAAGACGGAAGCGCCGGGACCGGACGCCTGAGCGACGGCTCAGCCGCCCGCGGAAGGCCCCACCCGCTTTTCCCCCCGGGCGGCCCGCAATAGGGCGGCAGGCGGCCGCTCAGGGTCCCCCGGCGGCGTCCAGCTCGGCCAGGCGGTCGTGGAGCGGCTTGAAGAGCGCGGGCGGGGCGGCGACCACCATGTCGAGCCCGGGCGGTGCCCCGCCGAGGCCGGCGACCACCAGACCCGCCTCGGTGGCGACCAGGCCGCCGGCCGCGTGGTCCCAGGGGTTCAGGCCCTTCTCGTAGTACGCGTCGAGCTGCCCACCCGCGGCCGCGCAGAGGTCGAGCGCGGCCGAGCCGAAGCGCCGGATGTCACGTACGTGGCCGAGCAGCCCGTGCAGCACGCCGGCCTGGTGCACGCGGCGGGCCGGGTCGTACCCGAAGCCGGTGCCGACCAGCGCCTGGGCCAGCTCGGTCTGCGGCGAGCCGTGCAGCCGGGTACCGCCGTGGAACGCGCCGCCGCCCAGCGTCGCCGTCCACTCCGCGCCGGTCGCCGGGTTGCGTACGACGCCGGCCACCACCCGCCCGTCCACCTCCGCGGCGAGCGAGACCGCGTACTGGGGGAGGTCGTAGAGGTAGTTCACGGTGCCGTCGATCGGGTCGAGGATCCACCGCACGCGCCCGTGGGTGCCGCTCGCGCCGTACTCCTCGCCGAGGACCGCGTCCTCCGGACGGCGTACCCGAAGCGCGTCGACCACCTGGCGCTCGACGGCGCGGTCCGCGGCGGTCACGACGTCCGTGTCGGTGCTCTTGGTGGCGACGCCGGAGACCCCTTCGACGCGCATCCGGCGGGCGGTCTCGCCGGCGTCCCGGACGATCTCCACCGCGATCGCGAGCAAATCCGCCGCGTCCGGCATACATACCCCCTAGAAACCGCGGTCGGCCCGTATCATCCTGTCAGAGCCTCGAAAACACCCCTTGCGGCGGCCCCCGGAGCCGCTCCCCCGGCGTGCGTCGCGGGATGATCGCCGCAGACAGCGTTACAATTCACGCTGCCCACCGCGACGCGGACCGCCACCGCCCGGACGGCCCGCGAGACGGGGGCTCCCACAAACCGGCCAGTTCTTCACCTCGTGCTGTGCTGGCCGGTCGGCCGCGTTCGTTCATCGCCTCCGGAAGGTCATTCGTGACAGAGCCTCGCCACACCGGCGCCGACGTTCGCTCGATCACCGACTCTCTGATCGCCCACGCCGAGCGCGCCGGCGGCCAGCTGACCTCCGCGGAGGTCACGCAGACCGTGGAGGCCGCCGCGGTGACCCCGGCCGAGGCGAAGAAGATCCTGCGGGCCCTCGCCGAGCGAGGCGTGACCGTGGTGTGGGACGGTTCGGTCAGCACGCGCCGCCGCGTTTCCGCCGCGCGGTCCGCGACCCCGGCGTCGAAGGCGACGACCGCGAAAGCAACGAAGACGGCTGCCAAGAAGGCGCCGGTGCCCAAGCCGGCACCCGCCGAGGAGGCCACCGTGACCCCGCTCAAGAAGACCGCACCCGCGGCCGACGACGCAGCTACCCGGCCGGCGGCGAAGCCGGCCGCCAAGGCGGCGAAGCCGGCTCCCAAGACCGCCCCGGCGGACGCCGCCCCGAAGAACGGGCCGGCCAAGGCCGTCAAGGGCGCCAAGGCCGCACCCGGTGGCGAGCAGCCCGCCGACGGCACGGCGCCCGAGGGCGAGGTCGAAGACATCGATCCCGAGGCGCTGGCCGCCGAGATCGAAGACGTCGTGGTCGAGGAGCCGGCCGAGCTCGCCGAGGCGGCGCAGGCCGACGCCACCGCCGACAGCAACGACTTCGAGTGGGACGACGAGGAGTCCGAGGCGCTCAAGCAGGCGCGCCGCGACGCCGAGCTCACCGCCTCCGCCGACTCGGTCCGGGCCTACCTGAAGCAGATCGGCAAGGTCCCCCTGCTCAACGCGGAGCAGGAGGTCGAGCTCGCCAAGCGCATCGAGGCCGGGCTGTACGCGGCGGAGCGCCTGCGCGCCGCCGAGGAGGGCGAGGAAAAGCTCCCCACCCAGATGCACCGCGACCTGAGCTGGATCGGGCGCGACGGCGAACGGGCCAAGAACCACCTGCTCGAGGCCAACCTGCGGCTCGTGGTCTCGCTGGCCAAGCGGTACACGGGGCGTGGCATGGCCTTCCTCGACCTCATCCAAGAAGGCAACCTCGGCCTCATCCGCGCCGTCGAAAAATTCGACTACACCAAAGGCTACAAATTCTCCACCTACGCCACCTGGTGGATCCGCCAAGCCATCACCCGAGCCATGGCCGACCAAGCCCGCACCATCCGCATCCCGGTGCACATGGTCGAGGTGATCAACAAGCTCGGTCGGATACAGCGCGAGCTGCTCCAGGACCTGGGCCGCGAGCCCACCCCGGAGGAGCTGGCCAAGGAGATGGACATCACACCGGAAAAGGTGCTGGAGATCCAGCAGTACGCCCGGGAGCCCATCTCGCTCGACCAGACCATCGGCGACGAGGGCGACAGCCAGCTCGGCGACTTCATCGAAGACTCCGAGGCCGTGGTCGCGGTCGACGCGGTGAGCTTCTCGTTGCTGCAGGACCAGCTCCAGCAGGTCCTGCAGACCCTCTCCGAGCGGGAGGCGGGCGTGGTCCGGCTCCGCTTCGGCCTCACCGACGGCCAGCCGCGCACGCTCGACGAGATCGGCCAGGTCTACGGCGTGACACGCGAGCGCATTCGTCAGATCGAGTCAAAGACGATGTCAAAGTTGCGACACCCGTCGCGGTCACAGGTGCTCCGCGATTACCTCGATTGAGGGACGTTAGTCAACAGAGCGTGTCGCTTTGAACACCACCCGTACATCACGGTGTGGTCATCTCACCGTTGCCCAGATGTGATCGTTGACGTGGCACCCTTGTCGCACGGCACACTGTCGGTACCCGGGTGTGACCTCGGTCCCCAGAGGGCACTCCGGGAAGGCAGCACCCACCATGGGTGTTGGACGATAGGTGAGCAACGACCGAAGAACGTGTTCATCGGTGACGACCAGAGGAGGAAGGCGATGACCCCGACCCTCACGCCGCCGCCCGAGACGGCGGCCCCGCCAGCCGCCGATGAACGGTGCGACCGCTGCAATGCGGCTGGCAAGCTGCGCATCACCCTGGCGGGTGGGAGCGAGCTGGTGTTCTGTGGGCACCACGCGAACAAGTACGCCGAGGATCTCGTGAAGATCACGGTCCAGTTCGTGTCGGACCCCGAGTTCACCTGGCGCGGCGCCGAGCTGATGGCAAATCCGAACTAGCCGAGGTTCGGCAAGCGCACACACAGACGTAGACCGGCCGGAGGAGGTGTGCCTCCGGCCGGTTCTGTGTTCCTCGGCGGGTTTCGCTCAGAGCGAAACCCAGATTTTCCCCGGTCCGCGTCAGCTGCGGACCGTTCGCGCGGGGCCCCCGGGGAAACGTGGAGCGCAGCGGAGCGTTTTCTTGGGGTGCATTCCCGCGGGCACCGCTACGGCCGGCGGCTCGCAGCGCTGCCGAGACCCCCGGCCTCCGCTGCCACGTCCGCGGGCGGCCTCACCCCGTGGGCAAGGAGATCTAGAACGTTTAGGGCTCTATATCCGCCCTAAACGTTCTAGATCTGCCCGATGGCGGGTGAGAAACCGAGGCGGCGGGCTTGTTCGGTTGCCGCACCGGCCCGACGGCGTCGCCCGGCCGGGAGGCCGGCCGGGAGGCCGGGTGGGAGGAGATCGGGCTAGAGCGTCTGGACCGCGGCGATCCGCTCTTCGAGCTGCTCGATCGTGGCCTGGGCGCTCGGCGGGCCGCCGCAGAGCCGGCGCAGCTCGGCGTGGATCTTGCCGTGCGGCAGGCCGGTGCGGTGGTGGTGGGCGTTGACCAGCGAGTTGAGCTGGCGGCGCAGCGCGATCCGCCGCTCCCCCGCCGTACGCGGCCCGGCCGGCTGGGGCGGCACGCCGGCCGCCGGCGCGGCCGTGGTGGCCTTGGCGCGGCGCTGGGCGGCCAGCTGGTCGGCCTGGCGCTTGTTGAGCAGCAGCGCCACCTGCTCGGCCGTGAGCAGGCCGGGCAGTCCCAGGTACTCCTCCTCCTCGGGGGTACCGGCCTGCGCGCCCGTGCCGAACGAGGCGCCGTCGAAGATGACCTGGTCGAGCTCGGCCGTGGCGGAGAGCGCCTCGAAGCGCTTCTCCAGCTCGCCACTGGCCTGCTCGGTGCGCTGCGCCCGCTCGAAGAGCTCCTCCTCTTCGGCCCGCTTCGGCTCGCCCAGCACGTGGTCGCGCTCGGCCTCCATCTCGCTCGCCAGCCCCAGCAGGTGCGCCACGCTCGGCAGGAAGACCGTGGCGGTCTCGCCGGGACGCCGGGCGCGCACGAAGCGGCCGATCGCCTGGGCGAAGTAGAGCGGCGTGGAGGCGCTCGTCGCGTAGACGCCGACCGCCAGGCGCGGGATGTCGACGCCCTCGGAGACCATCCGCACAGCCACCAGCCATCGCTGCTCCGACGCCGAGAACGAGGCGATGCGCGCCGAGGCGCCCTGGTCGTCGGAGAGGACCACGACCGCCTTCTCGCCGGTCACCCGCTCGATCAGCCGCGCGTACGCCCTCGCGGCCTGCTGGTCGGTCGCGATGACGAGCCCGCCCGCGTCGGCCATGCCGCCGGCCCGCAGCACCTGGAGCCGCGCGTCGGCCGCGCGGAGCACCTGGGGCATCCACTCGCCGGCCGGGTCGAGGGCGGTGCGCCACGCCTGTGCCACGAGGTCCTGGGTCATCGGCTCGCCCAGCCGCGCGGCGAGCTCGTCGCCCGCGCTGGTGCGCCACCGGGTCTCGCCCGAGTACGCCAGGAAGATCACCGGCCGCACGACGCCGTCGCGGAGGGCGTCGGCGTAGCCGTACACCGAGTCGGAGCGGGACCGCTGGAGGCCGTCAGCGCCCCGCTCGTACGTCACGAAGGGGATGGGGTTGTCGTCCGACCGGAACGGGGTGCCGGTGAGCATGAGGCGGCGTACGGCGGGCTCGAAGGCGGCCCGCACCCCCTCGCCCCACGAGCGCGAGTCACCGGCGTGGTGGATCTCGTCGAGCACCACCAGCGTCCGCCGGGTCATCGTGCGCCGGCGGTGCACCTGGGGCGCGACGCCGACCTGCGCGTACGTGACCACGGCCCCGTGGAAGTCGGTCGAGGAGTGGATGTCGGCGTTGCGGAACGCGGCGTCCAGCTGGATGCCCACCCGCGCCGCCGCGGCCGCCCACTGCGCCTTCAGGTGCTCGGTCGGCGCCACCACCGTGACCGCCTCGACGGTGCCGTCGGCCAGCAGCTCGGCCGCGATGCGCAGCGCGAACGTGGTCTTGCCGGCGCCGGGCGTGGCCACCGCCATGAAGTCTTCGGAACGGCGGCGCAGGTACTCCACCATGGCCTTGCGCTGCCAGGCCCGAAGCGGTGGGAAGTCGTCCAACGCCAGCCGCACCCGACACCCCCCTCGACACACGAAATCGCCCCCGCGCGGACGGCGCGAAGGCGGCTTTCAGCATAACCGCGCACCGGCCCCACTGGCGGACAGCCGCCGCAGGAGTCACACAGCTGTCGGCGGGAGCGGGGCGGACCAGCGGCGCAGGATCGCGACCAGGCGTACCCCGAAGATGAGCGCGGCGGGCACCAGCAGTACCACGTCGTGGTGCATCTGGGCGCGCTCCAGCGCGACCACCGCGACCGCGCCGGCGAACGCCGCCACCGCGTAGATCTCGCGCCGCAGGACGACCGGGATCTCGCCGGTGAGCAGGTCGCGGCCGAGCCCGCCGCCGATGCCGACGAGCATGCCGATCAGGCACGCACCGACCGCGGGCACACCGGCGTCGAGCGCCTTGAGCGTGCCCGTGACGGTGAACAGACCGAGCCCGGCCGCGTCGAGCACCAGTACGGTGCGGCGCAGCCGGGCGATCTGCGGGTGGAGCCAGAAGGTGGCGGTGGCCACGAGGGCCGCGACGGTCGGGTAGCGCCAGTCCGCGAAGGCCAGCGGCGGCACCACGTCGATCACGATGTCGCGGATGATGCCGCCGCCGAGCGCGGCCACGAAGCCGACGAAGATCACGCCGAACAGGTCGAGGCGCTTGGCCACGCCGGCCGTCGCTCCGGAGGCGGCGAAGACCGCCACCCCCACGAGGTCAGCGAAGAGCAAGGGGGCCGGTCACTGGCGCATCGACTCGTAGATCTCCTTGCACTGCGGGCAGACCGGCGAGCCCGGCTTGGGCGCCTTGGTCACGGGGAACGTCTCCCCGCACAGTGCGATCACGAAGGTGCCCATGACCGCGCTCTCGGCGATCTTCTCTTTACGGACATAGTGGAACATCTCAGGACCGGTATCGGCGTCTTTCAGATCCGGACGCTCGAGAACCTCAGTGCTCACGTTTACGACACCTCCAGCCGTTTAGTTTCCCACCTCGGCGGCGGGCGGTCCAACGTGCCACATACGGTAGTGATCGTGACGGACCTTCACATCCGGGTGGGCGCCCAAGTCGCCGGGGCACTCCGCGCCGGCCAGCCCGTCGTGGCCCTGGAGAGCACCATCGTCGCACACGGCCTGCCCCGTCCGGACAACCTTCGGGTGGCCCGCGAGATCGAGCAGGCGGTCCGCGCGACGGGTGCCGTACCGGCGACGATCGGCATGATCGACGGCGCGCTGACCGTCGGGCTGGACGACACGGAGCTGACCCGCCTCGCCATGGCCGACGGCGTCGCCAAGCTCTCCGTACGCGACCTCGCCGTCGCCGCGGCCGCCGGCGCCGACGGTGCCACCACGGTCGCCGCCACCAGCGCGGTCGCGGTCGCGGCCGGCATCGGGGTCTTCGCGACCGGCGGGCTCGGCGGGGTGCACCGCGAGGCCTTCGACGAGTCGAACGACCTGATCACGCTCGCCCGTACCCCCATCACCGTGGTCTGCGCCGGCGTGAAGTCGATCCTCGACGTGGGCGCCACGCTGGAGCGGTTGGAGACGCTCGGGGTCACCGTGCTCGGCTACGGCACCCGCCGCTTCCCCGGCTTCTACATCACCGACGCCGGCTTCGACCTGGACTGGTCCGTGGAGACGCCGGAGCAGGTGGCGGCCGTGCTGGCCGCGCGGCGCGCGCAGGGCGTACACCAGGGTGGGCTGGTCGTCGCCAACCCGCTCCCGCTCGACGAGCAGCTCGACCCGGAGCTGCACGACCGCACCCTCGCCGAGGGCCTGGCCAAGCTGCGCGCCGAGGGGATCACCGGCAAGGCGGTCACGCCGTTCCTGCTGGCGCACTTCCACTCCGCGACCGGGGGAAAGAGCCTCGCCGTCAATGTGCGGATCATCCTGCGCAACGCCGAGCTCGCCGGCCGGATCGCGGTGGCGGCCGCCGCTTGATCGTCGTGGTGGGCGACCTGGTCACGGACGTCGTCGCGGCCCTCGACGGCCCACCCGCGGCCGGCACCGACACGGGCGCGCGGATCCGCTTCGCCGGCGGCGGCCAGGGCGCCAACACCGCCGCCTGGCTGGCTGCCCGCGGTACCCAGGTCACGCTCGTCGCGGCGGTCGGCGACGACGAGCCCGGCCGGACCCGGGTGGCCGAGCTCGCCGCCGCGGGCGTCCGCTGCGCGGTGCGCGCCCACCCGGGCACCGCCACCGGCACCGTGATCGTCCTCACCCACGACGGCGAGCGCACGATGGTCAACGACCGCGGCGCCAGCCTGCTGCTCTCCCCCGCCGACGTCGACGCCGCGCTGGCCGGGGCGCCGGGCGCGCGGCACGTGCACGTCTCCGGGTACCCCCTGCTCGATCCGGCCTCGCGGTGGGCCGGCCTCCGCGCGCTGGCCGCGGCCCGCGAACGTGGGCTGACCACCAGCGTCGACGCGGCGTCCGCGGGCCCGTTGCGGCGCGCGGGCCCGGCCTTCCTGGATTGGGTACGCGGCGTCGACCTCGTCCTCGCGAACTCCGACGAGGCGGCCGTGCTGGCCGGTGGCACCGACCCGGTCGTCCAGGCGCGCGCGCTCGCCACGGTCGCGGTGCACGCGGTGGTCAAGCGCGGCCCGGCCGGCGCCGTCTGGGCCGGCCCGGCCGGCGTCTTCGCGGTGCCCGGCCGACCCGCGCCGGCGGTGGTGGACCCGACCGGCGCCGGCGACGCCTTCGCGGCGGGCCTGCTCGCGGCCTGGGTCGGCGGAGCCCCGCCGGCGGAAGCGCTGGAGCGGGCGGTGGCGCTCGGCACCGAGGCGGTCGCCCGGCTCGGCGCCCGCCCACCGCTCCCGTGATCGAAGCTCCCGCCAAGTCGCTAGAACGACGTGGCGGGAGCTTCGATCACGGGAGAGCTAGTCGGCGTCGATCGTCTTCGGCGGGGATGCGTCCGGCAGCGCCTGCTGGGGTGGTTCGTCCGCCTCGGTGCGGTTGTGCCGGAAGCGGTACTGCTCCTTGGGCGGGCGGTCGTTGGCCAGGAGCACGGCCAGCCAGGGGATCAGCACCATGCCCAGAAGGCAGAGCGGCAGCCAGAGCCAGAGCAGCGGCGCCTTGGTGCCCACGAGGATCGCCGCGACCAGCAGGCAGACACCCCGGACGGACATCATCAGGACGTACCGCACCTGGCGGCTGCGCAACTGGTCCGCCTGGCTGCGGTCGGCGTCGGTGATCAGGATCGGCCGTGCGGCCTTTCGCCTCACCGGTCCATCCTTCCACTCGCCTCACCGGCGGATTTTTCGCCCGGTCTCGCGTGTTACGCCCGTGGTACGCTCGCCGGTGTGGGCAGCAGGTTCAGCTTCACCGAGGAGGGCCTGGCCAACCTGCGGCTCTACGAGGTGAGTCCGGGCGAGGTTTGGGAAGCACTCCACAGCACGCGCCGGATCATCCGGCACCTGGGCGACGACGTGATGGTGGTCTACGCGGCGACCGGGCGGGGTCGGCGGCTCGCGATCCTGCTGATCGAGGCGGACCGCGGCGACAACGATTGGGATGTCCTGTCCGCCCGCGACCTGACCGACGTCGAGTCCAAGCGGTACGACGAGGCACAGCAGGGGTGGCGACGATGAATCGAAACGACGCGCTCAAGCAGTTTCACGAGGGTGGGGATCGGCTCGCGGAGCTGATCGACGAGGGGCAGCCGGCCGAGCTGCCCAGTCCGGACAGTGACGTGCCCATGGTGAGCCGATCCGTGCGGCTGCCCGTCGAGACGTACGAGCGGGTGCGCGAAGCCGCCGAGGCGCGCGGCATCGGCGTGACCACCCTGATGCGGCAGTGGATCGAGGCCGGGCTCGCCGACCTCGACGAGTCGGCCACCGTCTCGCTCGCCGACGTGCGCCGGGCGATAGCGGCGCTGGCCCACCCGCGCGCCGCCTAGCCGGTCGCCGACTTCGCGGCCTTGGCCGCCGCCTTGGCCTGCTGCTTGTACTCGCGCACCTTCACCAGCGCGGCGGCGTCGACGATGTCGGCCACCGACTTGTACGCGTCGTCCGGCCCATAGGCACCGGCTGCCTCGCGCCAGCCCTCCGGCCGTACGCCAAACCGCTTGCCGAGCAGCGCCACGAAGATCTGCGCCTTCTGCTTGCCAAACCCGGGCAGTGCGCTCACCCGCTTGAAGAGCTCCTTGCCGTCGGCCGCGGTGCGCCAGAGGGTCTCCGCCTCGCCACCGTACGTGTCGACGACGATGCGGCACGCCTCCTGCACCCGCGCGGCCATCGCCTTCGGAAAGCGGTGCAGTGCCGGCGGGGTGGCGAAGATGGCGGTCAGCGCCTCCGGGTCGAAGTCGGCGAGCTCTTCCGCGGTCGGCTCGTGGCCGAGACGGCGGCTCAGCTCGTACGGCGCGGAAAAGGCGCGCTCCAGCGGAAACTGCTGGTCCAGAATCATGCCGACCAACAGGGCCAACGGGCTCCGCTGGAGCAGCTCGTTGGCTTTGGCGTCGATGGGCAGGTTGAGCGTCATGCCCCCATCCTGCACGATCGGCCCTCCGGCCGGGGTCGGGTGCGCGGCGGGCTCCACTATGGAAAGCACACCTTTCAGCAGCGAAATGCACCCGAGAGAGCACGGTCCCCGAACTCGGGGAGGTAATCTCACGCCGTCGACAAATGTGGCAGGTCGTCCCACCGAGGTTTGTTGCGGGGCGCCGCATGCGTACGGGGGCGCGGCGGTCGGGCGCGGATGGCGGACCCACCGGACAGGAGGCTCCCGTGAGTAGATACGTCATCACCATCACGCCGGACAACGACGGCGCGGCCGGCGCCGCCACGGCGCACACCACCGTTCGGGTGGACACTTCGACCGGGCAGACCCGGATCACCGAACTGACCGTGCGGGCGGCCAGCGGCGGCGGGCTCGCCCCGGCCGACCTGCCCCCGGTCGACCTGGACCTGCTCGTGCGCGCGCTCGCCGGATCGGCACCGCCCCCGGCCCTGCCGCCGGTGCCCGAGCCGGTCGAGGAGGAAGAGGTCGCACCGCCGCCGCGCCGCCGCCCGCGCAAGACCGCCGCCAAGAAAGCCACCGCCAAAGCCACCAGGGCGGCGGCGAAGAAGGCGACCAAGCGGGCCGCGGAGAGCACCGGCACCCGCGCGTACCGGCGGATGCCCGAAGCCGAGGAGGTCATGGAGGTGTACCGGCAGACCGGCTCGATCACCGCGGTCGCCGAGCACTTCGACGTGCCCCGGCACACCGTCGCCGGCTGGGCCCGGCGGCTGCGCTCGCAGGGACACGCCATCGGCCGGCAGTAATCTCTCCACGGCTCTACTCTTTCCTCGGGCTTTCGCCCCGGACTGGCAAGGTCCGAGCGGCGGACGACCTCCGGCGCCCAACTGGCAAGGGCCGGGCGGCGGGCGACTTCCGCCGCCGGCTGGCAAGGTCCGGGCGGCGGAGCGAAGCGGCGATCTGGTGCGTTCGAGGCAGCCGACGAGAGGGGCACGACCGTGCGGAAGACCGTGGTGGCAGTTGCCCTGGTGGCGGCCCTGGCGGCCTGCTCGGACGAGGGCGACGACGAGCCGACCCTGCCCGCGCCCGCCGTGCCCACGCCGACCGTGACCGGGGGCGCCAGCAGCAGGCCCGGCGGCCCGCCCGACCTCGGCGCGCCGCAGCAGGTGGCGAGCGGGCTGGACGTGCCGTGGGGGATGGCGTTCCTGCCGGACGGCAACGCCCTCGTCGCCGAGCGCGACACCGGCCGGATCCTCCAGGTGTCGCCGGGCGGCGGGGCGGCGCGCCAGGTGTACGAGGTGCCGGGCGTCGACGCGGGCGGCGAGGGTGGGCTGCTGGGGCTGGCCGTCTCACCCGAATACACCCAGGACCGGTGGGTGTACGCGTACCACACCGCCGAGCCGGACAACCGCATCGTGCGCTTCCGGCTCGACGGCGGCGGCCGGCCGGAGGTCATCTTCCAGGGGATCCGCAAAGCGGGAAACCACAATGGCGGGCGGATCAAGTTCGGCCCGGACGGCATGCTGTACGCGGGCACCGGCGACGCCGCCGACACCGACCTCTCGCAGGATCCGCAGAGCCCGAACGGCAAGATCCTGCGGCTGACGCCCGAGGGCGACCCGGCGCCGGGCAACCCGCGGGCCGGCTCCCCGGTGTACACGATGGGCCACCGCAACGTGCAGGGGCTGGCCTGGGACAGCGCGGGCCGGATGTACGCGACCGAGTTCGGCCAGAACCGCCTCGACGAGGTCAACCGCATCGAGCCGGGCCGAAACTACGGCTGGCCCGAGGTGGAGGGCGAAGGCGACACCGAGGGTGGGCGGTACACCAACCCGATCGTCACCTGGCCGACCGACGACGCCTCCCCGTCCGGCGCGGCCATCGCCGGCGACACGCTCTACGTGGCGGCGCTGCGCGGCGAGCGGCTCTGGACGGTACCCCTGAATGATGGCCGGGCCGGCGAACCCCGCGCTGAGCTGCGCGACCGCTACGGCCGGCTGCGGACGGTGGAGGTCGCCCCCGACGGCGCGCTGTGGCTGGCCACGTCCAACCGCGACGGGCGCGGCGACGTCCGGGACGGTGACGATCGCATCCTTCGCCACCCCGCCCGCTCCTGACCCGACAGAATGGCCGGGTGACCACCTCACCACGACCACCACTGGCCGAGCAGCTCGACCTCGCCCCGCACCCGGAGGGCGGGTGGTTTCGGGAGACCTGGCGCAGCGACCACGCGTTCGAGCCCGAGGGGTACGGCGGTCCGCGCCGCGCCGCCACCGCGATCTACTTCCTGCTCCACCCGGGCGAGGAGTCGCGGTGGCACGTGGTCCGCTCGGACGAGCTGTGGCTGTGGCACGCCGGCGGCCCGCTGGCGCTGCGGATGCGCGGCCTGGCCGCCTCGCGTTCGCTCCGCGAGCCGGAGGTCACGGCCGCCGGCTCGATCCAGGACCAGGAGACCGCGATCCTGGGCAACGACATCGCCGCCGGGCAGCGCCCGCAGGTGCTCGTACCGGGCGGCGTGTGGCAGGCCGCGGCGCCCGCCGGTGACCAGCCGGTGCTGGTCAGCTGCGTGGTGGCGCCCGGCTTCGACTTCGCCGACTTCCGGATGGACTGAATGCTTCTCACCGACAAGGGCGTCGAGCAGCTCCGCACCGCCCTGACCGAGTACACCTCCAGCGGCATCGCCGAGCGCCTCGGCCCGGCCGCCACCGCCGGCGTCTCCCGCAACGACTTCCGGGCCGCGCTGCGGGCCACCGCCGACCGCGACCCGCTGGCCATGCTGATCCGGCTCTTCGTGTGCGGGCAGACCGAGCCGCGCGCCGCCGTGGAGGCCGCGTTCGCGCCGCTCCCCCTCGCCGAGGCGCTGGCCGCCGGGTTGGTCGTGCCGGACGGCGACGGGCTGCGGCAGGGGCTCGACCTGGAGGCGTACGGCGACTCGTGGTGGGTCGTCGCCGACCTGCCCGCCGCCGCCCACCCCGGCGTACCGCTCGCGCCCGACCACGTGCTCGGCGTCGGCGGGGCCTCCACCACGCTGGCCGGCGCCACGATCCGCCGCCCGGTGGGGTCGGCGCTCGACCTGGGCACCGGCTGCGGCGTACAGGCGCTGCACCTCTCCCAGCACGCCACCACCGTGACCGCCACCGACGTGAGCGAGCGGGCGCTCAGCTTCGCCGCCACCACGGCCGCGCTCAACGGCATGGACTGGGAGCTGCTGCGCGGCGACATGGTCGCGCCGGTCGCGGGGCGCCGCTTCGACCTGGTGGTGAGCAACCCGCCGTTCGTGGTGGGGCCGGGCACGGCCACCCACGCCTACCGCGACTCCGGCCGCGTCGGCGACGGCCTCGGCGCCGAGCTGGCCGCCGCCGCGCCGGCGCTGCTGGCCGAGGGCGGCACGATGCAGTACCTGGCCAACTGGGCGCACGTCGCCGGCGAGGAGTGGGGCGACCGGGTGGCCGGCTGGGTCGCCGGCACCGGCCTTTCCGCCTGGGTGATCCAGCGCGAGGTGGCCGACCCGGTCTCCTATGTGGACCTCTGGCTGACCGACGCGGGCGAGCCGCACGACCCGGCCCGCAAGGCCGAGTGGCTCGACTGGTTCGACGCCCACAAGATCGAGGCGGTCGGCTTCGGCCTGGTCACCCTCCGCCGCGCCGGCGCCGACGACCCGGTGGTCCGGGTCGAAGACCTGCGCCAGCAGGTCGGCGGGCCGCTGGGCGCGCAGGTCGCGGCCTGGTTCGACCGCCAGCATTTTCTCCGGGTACGCGACGCGGCCGGCCTGCTCGCCGGACGGTACCGGGCGGCCGAGGGTCTCCAGCTGCGGCAGGAGGCCACGATGGGCCCCGAGGGTTGGGCGGTGGACCGGCAGGTGCTGGCGATGCCGCAGGGGTTGCGCTGGAGCGAGGAGGTCGACCCGCTGGTGCTCGCGCTGGTCGGCGGCGCCGACGGCCGGGTGCCGCTGCGCGACCAGATCGCGGTGCTCGCGGTCGCGCACGAGGTCGCGGAGTCCGACCTCGCCGAGGCCGCCGTGCCGATCGTCGCCCACCTGGTGGAGCGCGGCATGCTCGTACCGGTCGCCGGACTCGCGGAGGGCTGAGCGGGATGCGCGCGGTGGTGCAGACGGTCGGCCGGGCCAGCGTGACGGTCGGCGGCGAGGTGGTCGGCGGGATCGAAGACGGCCTGCTGGTGCTGCTCGGCGTCACCCACACCGACACGCCGGCGACCGCCGACACGATGGCTCGCAAGGTGTGGGAGCTGCGCATCCTCGACGACGAACGCTCGGCCGCCGACATCGACGCGCCCGTGCTGGTGGTCAGCCAGTTCACCCTCTACGGCGACACCCGCAAGGGCCGCCGCCCGTCGTGGGGCGCCGCCGCCCCGGCCGAGGTCGCCGAGCCGCTGGTGACCGCGTTCGTCGAGGCGCTGGAGTCGCGCGGCGCGAAGGTGGCGACCGGCCGCTTCCGCGCCCACATGCTCGTCGAGAGCGTCAACGTCGGCCCCCGCACGATCCTCCTGGACCTCTGAAGCCCTCCGGGCCCGAGCCCGTGAATGTAGATCTAGAACGTTTAGGGCGCTATTTCAGCCCTAAACGTTCTAGATCTACTTCGATCCGGTCGCAACGCGCCGGCAGGCCGCGCGTGCGGCGGGCCGGCGGTTGGGGTGTGGAGCGCGGAGGGTGAGGCCGCGGGAGCAACGGTCCGGACCACCACGGACATCGCGGTAGCTCACAGTCTCTGCTCTGGAATGGGTCTTTGTGCGCGAAGCCCGCCGCGGGTGGCGGCGGGCTTCGGGCGGGCGGAGATCTAGAAGAACAGGCCCCGACGTTGGGCCGACTGGCGGAGCCAGGCGTCCAGTTGGTTGGTCCAGTCGGCCCGCTCGGCCCCGGCGTAGTCGACGGTGAAGCGGCCGAACGCGTCGCGGCCCTCGGTGAAGACGCCGCCCCGCTTGTCGAGCTCCAGCACCACCTGGAGCTGGTGCGGCGTGGGCAGGAAGGTCACCTCGAGCTGGTTGAAGGCGCGCGCGTACTGCGGCGCGGGATAGAACTCGATCTCCTGGTAGAAGGGGAGCGTCTGCTGCACCCCGTGGATGCGGCCGCGCTCGACGTCGGCCTTGCCGAACCGGAAGCCCAGCCGCAGGAACGCGTCCAGGATGCGCTCCTGGGCCGGCAGCGGGTGCACCGCCACCGCGTCCAGGTCGCCCTTGTCGACGGCGCGGGCCACCTCGAGCTCGGTGCGCAGGCCCATGGTCATGCCGTGCAGGTGCTGGCCGTACAGCTCGGTGATCGGGGTCTCCCACGGCACCTCGAAGCGGAACGGCACGTCGTGGCGGCCGCCCGGGGCCAGCCGGAACGGGCCGGTCAGCCGCTGGCGGTGGAACTCCTGGTTGGTGTCGTACTCAGAGTCGCCGCTCTCCACCTCGACCCGGGTGACCAGGCCGACAGCGACGTATTCGATATCGACGGGGTGGTCGCCGCCGACCGCGTGCACCTGGCCCTCCAGGTAGCCGCCCGGCCGGCAGTTGGGGTTGCTGAGCACTGTCTCGACCGACGGGCCTCCCACACCCATCGCCTGCAACATGCGCTTGAAGACCACGTCGTCCTCCCGGATCGGGGTTGGAGCTATCGCAACCTCAGCACACTAACCCCACTCAGCAAGCGTCGACATTTACCTCAAAAGGGGTACGCCGGGCCATTCAACTACCGGATTAGTGCCACGGAACGCTCGCCTCACCCCCGCTTCACGCCCCGACCGCCAAGCTTTTCTCACCAGCGCCACTCGGGCGGCTGGGACGCGTGCCACTTGTCGACGCGGGGAGGCGACTAAAGGTGGTCCTGCACATGAACGACAACGAGCTCACCCTCGATGCCGACCTCGACGCCACCGACGAGCGGGGGGTTTCGGCCGACCTGGTCCGGGCGTATCTGAACGGTATCGGTCGGACCAAGCTGCTCACCGCCGTTCAGGAGGTCGAGCTGGCCAAGCGCATCGAGGCCGGGCTCTTCGCCGAGGAAAAGCTCGCGGACGCGGCGCTTCCGCCGGCCATACGCGAAGACCTGACGACCATCGCGGTCGAGGGTCGGGCGGCAAAGGACCATCTGCTGGAGGCCAACCTTCGGCTCGTGGTCAGCATCGCGAAGCGGTACACGGGGCGTGGCATGGCCTTCCTCGACCTCATCCAAGAAGGCAACCTCGGCCTCATCCGCGCCGTCGAAAAATTCGACTACACCAAAGGCTACAAATTCTCCACCTACGCCACCTGGTGGATCCGCCAAGCCATCACCCGAGCCATGGCCGACCAAGCCCGCACCATCCGCATCCCGGTGCACATGGTCGAGCAGGTCAACCGGATGGTGCGCGCCCGCCGCGACCTCAGCACCACGCTCGGCCGCGAGCCCGCGATCGCCGAGATCGCCAAGGCGATGGGCGTGCCGGAGTTCCAGGTGATCGAGCTGATCTCGTACGACCGGGAGCCGGTCAGCCTCGACCAGGCGGTCGGCGAAGACGGCGAGAGCGCGCTCGGTGACTTCGTGGCGGGCGTCGACCCGCGCGAGGAGCCGGCCGACAGCGTCGCCCAGGGCGAGCTGCGCAGCGAGGTCGAGATCGTGCTCGCCACGCTCTCCCAGCGGGAGCAGGCGGTGATCCGGCTCCGCTTCGGCCTCGACGACGGCCGCCAGCGCACGCTCGACGAGGTGGGGCGCGAGTTCGGCCTCTCCCGCGAGCGGATCCGCCAGATCGAAAAGGTCACCCTGCTCAAGCTCCGCCACCCCTCGCGGGCCAAGCGCCTGGAGGCGTACGCCAGCTGACCGTGCGGCGCCGCGGCGAAGAGCCTCAGGGGCGGCAGATCACTTCGCCGTGGAGGATGGCAAACCAGCCGTCCTCCACGGCGCCCCATTTCCGCCAGCCTTCGGAGAGCCGGTCCAGGTCCTCCTGCCGGTACCCGGCCGCGAGCGCCTGCCCGGCGATGGCCGAGCGCGTGATCCGCTCCGCCCACATGCCGCTCCACCAGGCCCGGTCTTCACCGGTCGCGAAGCACCACACCGACGCCGAGGCGGTCACCTCGGTGAAGCCGGCCTGCCGCGCCCACGCGTGCAGCCGCCGGCCGGCGTCCGGCTCGCCGCCGTTGCGCCGGGCCACGTCGCGGTAGAGGGCCAGCCACTCGTCCAGCTCGGGCACCTGGGGGTACCAGGTCATCGCCGCGTAGTCGGAGTCGCGTGCGGCGACGATCCCGCCGGGCCGGCACACCCGCCGCATCTCGCGGAGCGCGGTGACCGGGTCGCCGACGTGCTGGAGCACCTGGTGGGCGTGTACGACGTCGAAGGAGGCGTCCGGGAAGTCGAGCGCGTGCACGTCGGCCACCGCGAACTCGACGTTGACCAGATCCGCCGCCCGGCGCGCCTCGGCGAGTACCGCCTCGGCGACGTCGACCGCCGTGACCGGGCCGGGTGCGACGAGCGTGGCCAGGTCGGCGGTGATCGTGCCGGGGCCGCAGCCGACGTCCAGCACGGCGAGGCCGGGCGCGAGGTGGCCGAGGAGGTACGCCGCGGAGTTTTCCGCCGTGCGCCAGCGGTGCGAGCGCAGGACCGACTCGTGATGCCCGTGCGTGTACGTCGCCATGTCCCGCACGCTAACCCCACCGCCCACACTCTGGGAGCGGTATCCCAGCATACGAACTCACCTCCCGTGATTCAAAGCTCCCCTCAAGTCGCTAGAACGACTTGAGGGGAGCTTTGATCACGGGTTAGAGGTGGCGGGGTGCGGTGTCCGGGCGGACCGCGGGCGGGCCGAGCACCACCTCGGCGTGCAGCACCGACAGGCCGTCCGCCCGGGCCAGCACCGGGTTGAGCCGCAGCTCGCGTACCTCCGGGTGCTCGTCGGCCAGCCGCCCCACCCGGATCAGCAGCCGGGCCAGCGCCTCCCGGTCGACCGGCTCGGCGCCCCGGTAGCCGCGCAGCAGCGGCGCGGCCCGCGGCTCGTCGACCATCGCGGCGGCGTCCCGGTCGGTGAGCGGTGCCGGCCGCCACGCCCGGTCGCCGAGCAGGTCGGTGGCGACGCCGCCGAGCCCGAAGCCCACCACCGGCCCGAACGCCGGGTCTTCGACCAGTTCCACCACGCAGGCCACGCCCGGCGGCACCATCGCCTGCACCAGCACGCCGGGACCGAAGCGGTCGGCCAACTCCGTGTACGCCCGCCCGACGGCTGACTCATCGGTCAGGTCGAGGCGGACCGCGCCGAGGTCGAGCCGGTGCCGCAGCGCCTCGCCGGACGACTTGAGCGCCACCGGGTAGCCCAGCCGGCCGGCCGCCGCCACCGCCTCCCGCGCCGACTCGGCCGGCAGCGTGGGGGCGACCTGGATCCCGTACGCGGCCAGCACGTCGAACGAGTCCACTGTGGCCACTTCGGGCACCGTCCCGGGTGGACGGCGCAGCCAGTCCGCGTACCCTGCGACCCGGGCCAGCGCCCGCACCGCCTCCTCCACCGACGGGTACGCCGGCACGCCCGCCGGCATCTTGTCTACAAGGGACGTCACGACGGTCGGCTTGTCACCGGCCAGCGCCACGCTCGCCAGCGCGGTGGCGAAGTCGGCGTCCTCATCGGACAGCTGCCCCGGCACCGGTGGCGCCAGGGCCACGACCAGTGCGTCCACTTCCCCGTCGGTGGCCGCGTCGGCGAGCACGTCGCCGAAGTCGTGGGCGCCGGCCCCGGGCGGGACGTCCTGGGGGTACCCGTGCGCCACCACCAGCCCGCCGTCCACGCAGGCGGCCGCGGCGAGCCGGGTCAGCGCGGTCGAGTTGCCCACGATGCCCACCCGGCGGCCGGCCGGCAGCGGCTGGTGGGCCAGCAGTACGCCCACGTCGAAGAGCTCGGCGACCGTGTCCACGCGGATCACGCCGGCGTGCGCGAAGAGCGCCGCCACCCCGGCCCGGTCCGGCCCCGGGGCGGTGCCGGTCACGCTCGACGGCGCGGGCAGCGAGCGCGCCCCGGAGAGCACCGTGGCCCCCGTGGGCCGGGCCGCCGAGGCGACCGCGACGATCGGCTTGGTGCGCCCGATCCGGCGGGCCAGCCGGGCGAACTTGCGCGGGTTGCCGAAGCTCTCCAGGTACAGCAGGATCACGTCGGTCGCCGGGTCGTCCTCCCAGTACTGGAGCAGGTCGTTGCCGGAGACGTCGGCGCGGTTGCCGGCCGAGACGAAGCTCGACAGCCCCAGCCCGCGCCGGTCCGCCTCGGCCAGCAGCGCCACACCCAACGCGCCGGACTGGCTGAAGAACCCGGCCCGCCCGGGCAGCGGCAGCCGCGGGGCGAGGGTGGCGTTGAGGCGTACCCCCTCGTGGGTGTTGGCCACGCCGAGGCAGTTCGGGCCGACCACCCGCATGCCCACCGCGTGGGCCGCGCGGGTGAGCTCGTGCTCGGCGGCGGTGCCGGACCCGGTACCGGTCTCGGCGAAGCCGGCCGAGACCACGACGAGGCCGTGCACGCCGGCGGCGGCCGCGTCCTCGACCACCCCGGGCACCGCCTCCGGTGGCACCGCCACCACCGCCAGGTCGATGCCCTCGGCGAGCCGCGCCGAGCGGAGGGCGGGCAGGCCGCCCACGGTGTCCGCGCTGGGGTGGATCGGATGGATCGCGCCGGTGAAGCCGCCGTCCCGCAGGTGCCCGAGGATCGCCGCGCCGATGCCGTGGCCGCTGGCGCTCGCCCCGTACACGGCGACGCCGCGCGGGCTCAGCAGCCGCGCGATCGACCGCGCCTCGGCCCGCTGCTCCCGCCGCCACTGCACTTCGAGCGAGCGCTCGGTCAGCGCGATCGGGAACGCGAGGTGCACGACGCCGTCCGCGTACTGCCGCTGGATCAGGTAGCCGGCGTCGGCGAAGACCCGCAGCATCGGCGAGTTTTCCGGCAGCACCTCGGCCACGAACCGGCTGATCCCGGCGTCCCGCGCCGCGGCGGCCAGGTGCTCCAGCAGCACCGACCCGATCCCGCGCCCCTGGTAGGCGTCCTCCACGACGAACGCCACCTCGGCATCCGGCGCCTCCGGCCCGAGCCGCTCGTACCGGCCGACCGCGAGGATCCGGTCGCCGGTCTCGATGACGAAGGCCTCGCGCGCGTCGTGGTCGACGTTGACGAAGCGCTTGAGGTCGCGCTCGGGGATCCGCGGGTACGGCGAGAAGTAGCGCAGGTAGCGGGTGCGCTCGGAGAAGCGCGAGTGCATCGCGACGATCCCGGCCGCGTCCTCCGGGCGGATCCGTCGCAGGTGGACGGTGGTGCCGTCGCTCAGCAGGACGTCGGCGGATCGATCCACAGTGGTCAGTCCCGCGGGTCGTGGGGGTCGAGGCCGTGCAGCGGGAAGACCGCCTTGCGGGTGGCCATGACGGCCCGGTCGACGGCGTCCGGCTCGCTCTCCGGCTGCCACTGCCGGTACGTCACCGGCACGTCGTCGGTCATCCGCAGCGGCACGTCGCGCCCCGGGCGGCGGCGCTTGGCCAGCTCACGCCAGGCGAGCGGGGTCAGCGCCGCCGGGTCGATCGGGTCGCCGGTGGCCGCCGCGAGCAGGTGGGTCCAGGTACGCGGGACGACCTCGACCAGCGCGTACCCACCGCCGCCGGTCGCGATCCAGCGCCCGTCGCAGAGCTCGTCGGCCAGGTCGCGCAGGGCCAGGTGGGCGGCGCGCTGGCCGTCGACCGAGAGCCTCAGGTCGGCGAGCGGGTCGAGGCGGTGGCTGTCGGCGCCGCACTGGGTGAAGAGCACCTGCGGCCGGAAGGCGCGCACCACCGACGGCACCACCGCGTGGAACGCCCGCAGCCAGCCCGGGTCGGCCGTGCCCGGCGGCAGGGCGACGTTGACCGCCGTACCCTCCGCGCCCTTGCCGCCGGTCTCCTCCGGGAAGCCGGTGCCGGGAAAGAGCGCGAGCGGCGTCTCGTGCAGGCTGACCGTGAGCACCCGCGGGTCGTCCCAGAAGATGGCCTGCACGCCGTCGCCGTGGTGGACGTCGACGTCGACGTACGCGATGCGCTCCGCGCCCAGGTCGAGCAGGCGGGCGATGGCGACGGCCGGATCGTTGTACACGCAGAAGCCGGACGCCCGCGCGGGCATCGCGTGGTGGAGCCCGCCGGAGACGTTGACCGCCCGCCGCGCCTCGCCCCGCCACACCGCCTCGGCGGCCGCGAGCGTGGCGCCGCAGACCAGCGCGCTCGCCTCGTGCATGCCGTCGAAGACCGGGTTGTCCGGCGTGTTGAGCCCCCAGCCGGAGAAGAACGGGTCGTCCGGAGCGGCCCGCACCGCCTCGATGTAGTCGGCGCGGTGCACCCGGGTCAGCGCGACCTCGTCGGCCGGCTTGGGGGCGACCAGGCGCACCCCGGGGCGGTCGAGGACGCCCAGCTCACGGGCGAGCGCGATGGTCAGCTCCACGCGGACCGGGTCGAGCGGGTGGTCTCCCATGTCGTACGCCAGCAGGGACTCGTCCCACACCACGACCGTGCCGTCCGCCATAGCGCTCATCGTCGCACGTTGAGCAGGAGCGGGACGCCGTAGCGGGGGCGAAGCGTGATCAACGGCCGCGGCACGACCGGCCGGGCGCCGGGTGCCGGGGTGAGCAGCCAGCGGGCGCAGACGGCCTCGGTGACGCGGGCCGCCTCCAGCTCGGCGAACTCGTTGCCGACGCACTGGCGGGGGCCGCTGCCGAACGGGAAGTACGCGTACCGCTCCGGCGGCGGCCCGTCCAGCCACCGCTCCGGCCGGAACCGCTCCGGCTCCGGCCACCACGCCGGGTCGCGGTGCGTCACCCAGGGGCTGAGGATCAGCGTCGCGCCGGCCGGGAGCCGCCGCCCGCCCACTTCACGCGCCTCGACCAGGTGGCGCCAGATCGCCCAGGCCGGCGGGTACAGGCGCAGCGACTCGCGCACCACCGCCGAGGTGAACGCCGGGTCGCCGCCCGCGATCCGCTCCTGCGCCGCCGGATCGTGCGAGAGCAGCGCGAACGTCCAGGCGAGCGCGTTGGCGGTGGTCTCGTGCCCGGCGAGCAGCAGGGTGAGCGCCTCGTCGCGGATCCGCCGGTCCGGCATGCCGGTGGCGAGCAGCAGGCTGAGCAGGTCGCTCCCGCCCGGCTCGGCCCGCCGGGCCTCGATCAGCCCGTAGACGACGGCATCGACCGCCGCGCTGTCCGCGCGCCAGCGCCGGGTCGCCGGGAGCGGCAGGCGGTCCAGGAGGGTACCGCCGGGAAGGATCTCGCGGCGCAGGGCGCGCTGGTTGCGGGCGAGCGCGCGGCTGACCGTGGTGACCGCGGCGTCACCGACGTCCGCGTCGAAGACGGTGCGCGCGACGATCGCCAGCGTCAGCGCGGTCATGTCGCGGTGCAGGTCGCGCACCTCGCCGTCGCGCCAGCCGGCGGCCGCGGCCTCGGCCAGCGCGGTGAACGTCTCCGCGTACCCGGCGACCCGCTCGCGGTGGAAGAGCGGCCGCACCAGCCGCCGCTGCTCCCGGTGCAGGTCGGGCGGGCTGGTCAGCAGGCCGTCGCCGAGCACCCGCTTGAGCGGCTCGCGGCCGCGGCGGCCGACGCCCTTGGCGTACTCCCGCTGGGTGCGGGCGAGCACCTCCTGGATCGCGGTTGGATCGTTGACCAGGTAGACACGGGCGCCCGGCACCGGCAGCCGGACCACGACGCCGCGGCGCCGGGCACGGGTGAGGAGGGCCAGTGGGTTCAGGCCACGGGGCGGTCGGGGTCCGTGATCCACTCGCTCCACGACCCGACATAGAGCGCGGCGTCCGCGTGCCCGGCCAGGTTGAGCGCGAGGACGGTGTGCGCGGCGGTGATTCCGGAACCGCAGTACGCGCCGACGCGTACCCCCTGGTCGACGCCGACCCCCGCGAACCGCGACCGGAGCGCCTCGGCGGAGCGCAACCGGCCGCCGGCCTCGACATGGTCGGTGGTCGGGAGGTTGACCGCGCCCGGGATGTGCCCGGCGACCGGGTCGACCGGCTCGACCTCGCCCCGGTATCGGGGCGCCGCCCGCACGTCGATCAGCACGCCCTCGCCGGCGAGGCGGCCGGCCGCGGTGGCGTCGAGCACCGGCATGCCGCCCGGCCGGACGGTGATGTCGCCCGGCGCCGGGTCGGGCACCTCGGTGGTGACCGGCAGCCCCGCGGCCACCCAGGCCGGGAAGCCGCCGTCGAGCACCCGCACCGCGTCGTGCCCCGACCAGCGCAGCGTCCACCAGGCGCGGGCGGCGGCAGGGCCGTCGCCCAGGTCGTACACGACGACCGGGCGGCCAGCGCGCACCCCGGCCGCCCGCAGCACCCGCTGGAGGTCGCCCGGGTCGGGCAGCGGGTGGCGGCCGCCCTTACCCGGCGGTCCACACAGATCGGTGTCGAGGTCCAGGAAGACGGCGCCGGGCAGATGTCCCGCGGCGTAGTCGTCCCGCCCGGGCGGGCCGCCCAGGCGCCAGCGGACGTCGACAACTGTCGTATCGCTCAGCTCGCTCGCGAGCAGGGCGGGTTCCACGATAAGATCGCTCCGTACGGCCACGCGGTCCAGTCAACCACCGCCGGGCTGCTGCTGCGGGACGAGCTATGTCGTTTCGCAGGGGTAGCATGTGGCAGGGAGGGCTGTGCTGTGAACGACTTGGTCGATACCACTGAGATGTACCTCAAGACCATCCTCGAGCTCGAAGAGGAAGGTGTGCCGCCGCTGCGTGCGCGTATCGCCGAGCGGCTGCACCAGAGCGGCCCCACCGTCAGCCAGACCGTCGCCCGCATGGAGCGCGACGGCCTGCTCACCGTCGAGGGCGACCGGCACCTCGCGCTGACGGACGCCGGCCGGCACCACGCGGTCTCCGTCATGCGCAAGCACCGCCTCGCCGAGCTCCTGCTCGTCAACGTGATCGGCATGCCCTACGAGGAGGCCCACGAGGAGGCCTGCCGCTGGGAGCACGTGATGAGCGACACGGTGGAGAAGAAGGTCTACGAGCTGCTCAACCGCCCCACCCGCTCCCCGTACGGCAACCCGATCCCCGGCCTCGACGCTCTGGGCAACGGCGCGAGCCAGGCCTCCGGCGGCGAGGAGGGCGGCGAGCGCAACCTGGCGTTCCCGGGCCTGACCGGCCAGGTGGTGGTGCGGCGCATCTGCGAGAGCGTGCAGACCGACGCCGACGTCCTCCGCCAGCTCCACGCGGCCGGCGTCGACCCGGGCGTCACGGTCACGGTGGCCCAGGAGCGCGACGCGGTGACGATCGACCGTTCCGGCGACAAGGTCCGCCTCCCCCGCGAGGTAGCGTCCCGCGTCTTCGTCGCCGCCCGCTAACCCTCGCGGATACACGAGACCTCTCGGGTTCACGGTGATCAAAGCTCCCCTCAAGTCGCTAGAACGACGTGAGGGGAGCTTTTGATCACAGCCGTGCGGACATAACGCGCCGGCACGCGACACCTGGCTGGTTGATCGACATCGGGTCGTGGAATCAGATCGTGGTACCTGAGTGCCCCCCAAGGGGCACTGAAATACCACGATCACCGTCTTCAGACATGATTTGCCCCGGTCCGCTTCAGCTGTGGGCCGTTTGCGCGGGTCCCCGGGGAAACGTGGAGCGCAGCGGAGCGTTTTCTCGGGGTGCTTTCCCACGGGCGCCGCTGCGGCCGGCGGTCGCCGGGATCCCCGGCCTCCGCTGCCGGCCTCGCGGGGCAAGCCCAACCCAAGGGAGCACAGACGGGGCAGCTCCAGAGCTTCCCGCACACACATCCGCCCGCCCAGCGGCGGCGCGGTGGTGACGTGTCGTGGACGCACAAACCCAGGCGGCCGCAGGAGCAACGGTCCGGAGAAACCACTCGGGGCTGGGGTGATCGAAGCTCCCCTCATGCCGTTCTAGCGACTTGAGGGGAGCTTTTGATCACGGGCGGAGGCCGCTAGACGCTGGTCTGGTTGATCTCTTTGGCGAGCTCGACCAGCTTGGGCGCGAGCGCGTCGGCGGCCGACCGGGGTTGGCCGGCGGCGAACGTGTAGCGGAGGATGATCAGCCGGGCGTCGGCGGTCAGCCAGCCCACCTCGACGCCGGGGCCGGCGGTGCCGCCGGCGCCGCGGATCTGGCGGTAGGCGGCCTTGCCGAGGCCCTTGACGCTGGCGCCGCCCTCGGGGATCAGCTCCTCCTGGAAGACGTCGGCGTCGGCGGTCGTCACGGTGACCGACAGCACCAGGTCGGGGCGGGGGGCGTCCATCGACTGGACGGCGCAGGTGTAGGTCTTGTCGACCTTGCGGGCGGCCGCGACGTCGAACTTGACGCCGACGATCCGCTCGATCAGCACGTAGTCGAGGAGCTGGCACACACCGCCCGCCGCGGCCGCCGGGATCTCGGGTGCCACCGGAGCGGGCGTGGAGGGTGTGTCGGCCGCGGCCTCCGCACCGCAGGCGGTGAGCAGCAGCAGCAAGAGGCTGGCGCTGAGGCGTCGCGCACGCGTCCGCACGGTCGTGTCCTCCTGGTCGGCGGCGGCCTTGCCGGGTCCGGTCCGTCGGCCACGATAGGGCCTCAGCGCGCGGCAGGAAAGCCCGGAAGGTGCGACACGATGTGCTTTGCGATCTCCAGCGAGCTCGTGGCGGCCGGCGAAGGGGCGTTGAGCACGTGTACCTGCCGTTCGCGGGCCACGATGAGGAAATCGTCGACGAGTGAACCGTCCGGTGCGATCGCCTGCGCGCGCACACCCGCCTCCGTACGCACCAGGTCGCCCTCCGTCACCTCGGGCACCAGCCGGGCCAGGCTCTGCGCGAAGCGGCGGGTGGAGAGGGAGCGGCGCACCTCGGTCAGGCCGTACCGGAGGTGGCGCCGGGCGAGCCGCCACAGTCCTGAGTAGACGGCGAAGTCGGCGATGTCGCGGGGGTTGACCCGGCCCCAGCTGTAGCCCTCGCGGGCGAGCGCGAGCACCGCGTTGGGTCCAGCGTGGACGGTGCCGTCGACCATGCGGGTCAGGTGCACGCCGAGGAACGGGAACTGCGGGTCGGGCACCGGGTAGATCAGCCCGCGCACCAGGTCACGCCGCTCGGGGCGAAGCTCGTAGTACTCGCCGCGGAACGGGATGATCCGCGCCGGCGGCTCCACCCCGGCCAGCCGCGCCACCCGGTCGGCGTGCAGGCCGGCGCAGTTGACCAGGACGTCCGCGCGGATGTCACCCGCCGTCGTCTCGATGATCTGGCGGTTGTCGCGTACGGCGATGCCGGTCACCTTGGCCCCGAAGCGCACCTCCGCACCCGCCTTCTCGGCGAGCGCGGCGAGTGTCTGGCAGACCGCGCCGAAGTCGGCGATACCCGTCGAGGCGACGTGGAGAGCCTGGACGCAGTCGACGTGCGGCTCGTACCCGGTCGCCTCCTCCTTGGTCAGGAGCCGCACCGGGAGGCCGTTGGCGAGGGCCCGCTCGTGCAGCGCGCGCAGGCGGGGCAGCTCCTCGGCGCTGGTGGCGACGATCAGCTTGCCGCACACCTCGTGGCGGATGCCGTGCCCGGCGCAGAACTCCACCATCGACCGCGAACCGGCCCGGCAGAGCGTCGCCTTGAGGCTGCCCGGCTTGTAGTACACGCCCGCGTGGATGACACCGGAGTTGTGACCGGTCTGGTGCGCGGCGACCCGCTCCTCCTTCTCCAGCACGGTCACCTGCGCGTCCGGGTGGTCCTGGGTGATCCGGTGCGCCACCGCCAGGCCCACGATCCCGGCTCCGACCACGACAAACTTCGCCATGGCCGGACAGTACCCCGCGGTAGCGGCTCGCGGTCCCAGCCAGCCGGCGGCTTCTGTCGGGGTTGGGACAGGGTCGGCTCGTAGGGTGGGGGGAGGTATCCACCGAAGGAGATGTTGATCATGGCTATGCCCGATGTCGTTGATCACCAGACCTGGCGGGAAGAGCTTGACAAGCTTCGGGTACGCGAGAAGGCCGCGACCAAGGAGCTCGACGCGATCGCCGCCCAGCGCCGACGGCTGCCGATGGTGAGGACGCCGGACTACACCCTGGTCGGCGCCGAGGGGCCGGTCCGGCTCGTCGACGTCTTCGCCGGCAGGTCACAGCTGATCGTGTACAACCACATGTGGGACCCGGATCCGGACGCCGAGTGGCAGTGCGGCGGCTGCACCAGCTTCACGTCGGCGTTCACCCGGCTGGACTTCCTCGACAACTACGACGCGCGGTTCGTGATCGTCACGCAGGGGCCCATCGACGCGGCCCTGGCCTACGCCGAGCGCGTCGGCAACAAGATGACCTGGTACTCCACGGCTGGCAGCCCGTTCGGCGCGGACGTCGACGCGCCACCGGGCGGCGGCTTCGGGCTGAACGTGTTTCTGCGCGACGGCGACACCGTCTACCGCACCTGGCACACCAGCGGTCGCGGCGTCGAGCAGCTCACCCACACGTTCGCGCTCGTGGACGTCCTGCCGTACGGGCGGCAGGAGGAGTGGCAGGACAGTCCGGAGGGCTGGCCGCAGTCGCCCGCGTACAGCGGGTGGCTGGACTCCCCGGACGTGGCCCGGTTGTACGGCCCGAAGAGCTGAGAGCGGTCCTTTGCCGGCTTTTGCTGGCTTTTGCCGGCGCCGGGTGACCAGCGGCGGAAGACCGCCGGTCACCCGGTGAACGTTGGTGGCCACCGCACTAGGGCCTGTATCAAAGAGTTTGTCGGTGCGAGCCGGAGTCCAGACGGCGTCAGGCGGTGGCGGGCGCAAGGTCGCATACCGGGCGTGAGCGAGCTTGCGAGCAAACCATCAGGCACAGCGATGGACACACCACGAGGGCCACGCCATCAGACGGCCGTCGTATGCGGCCTTACGCCCGACGCCGCATGGCGCCGCCCGGGCCCGGCGCAGCCCGGCAAGGAATTCGATACAGGCCCAGGTACGAACGCTCGACGCTGCCGGCGTTCAGGTGTTGACGTACGGGCAGTGGCGGCAGCCGCGGCCGCAGCACGTGCCGCGGCCGGCGTGAAAGGCGGCGGTGAGCACGAAGAGACCGGTATCCGGGTCGAGGTAGCCAGCCTCGTCGGCCGCGAGGGCCGCGTCGTGGGCCGCGATGATCTCGTCGCGCCGCGGGTGGTCGAGGGGCAGCCGGGACGGGTGTGGCTCGTGCAGGGGCCGGGGCGCGAGGCTGTCCACGCCCCGACCCTATCCGCCCCTGACCCGGCCTTATGCGCTCGCCGCCGGCTGCTCCGCCGCCGCTTGCCGAGGCGCCGCCACGTCGTCCGGCGCTGGCGTGGCGTTTAGCGCCGCAGCGTCGTCGGGCGCTGGCGTGGCGTTGCGCGCTGGCGTGGCGGGTGCGCTTTCGGTCGCGACCAGGGCGGCCACGGCTCCCAGCAGGACCACCGTGCCGGCCACGGCCGCGGCCGAGAGGCGCTCGCCGAGCAGCGCCACCGCGATCACCGCGGCCACCACCGGCTCCAGCAGCGCCACGACCGAGGCGGTCGCCGCGCGCACGTGGGTCAGGCCGGCGAAGAAGAGGCCGTACGCGAGCGCGCTCGGCACCGCGCCGAGGTAGAGCAGCCAGCCGACCGTGCCGGCGGTGTACGGGCCGCCAAGCCCCTCGGCGAGCGCGAACGGCAGCAGGCACACCCCACCCACCGCGAACCCGGCGAGCGCCGTCTCGTAGGGCCGCGCCGCCGTACGCCGGGCGCGGGTCAGGAGCGTGACCGCCGCGTACCCGGTGGCGGACAGGAGCGAGAGGGCGACGCCGAGCGCCGGCCGGGTACCGGCGCCGCCTGATCCGCCGGCCAGCAGCACCAGCCCGGCGAGCGCGAGTGAGACGGCGGCCGTGCCGGAGCGGCCGAGGCGCTCGCCCAGCGTCACCCGCGCGCCGAACGCGATCAGCACCGGACCGGCGCCCAGCGTGACGACGGTGGCGACGGCGAGCCCGATGTACGCGACCGCCCCGCAGAACGCGGTCTGGTAGACGGCGAGCCCGACCCCGATGACCACGAGGTCGCGCTTCCCGCGCCGGCGCCGCGTCCTTTCGCGGTCCGGCGCGTCGAGGCAGCGGACCGGGAGCACGAGGTCGCACCGCCTGCCGCGGTGCGGTGCCGGGGCGGCGGCCGGGCGGCGGACCGCGAGCACGGCGCCGAGGATCGTGACGCCGATGGCGAAGCGCCACCACGATACGGCGATCGGGCCGAGGCCGCTGGTGCGGTAGAGGAGGGCCGCGACGGCACCGCCTGTTCCCCAGGCGGTCGCGGCGACGGAGATGAACAGGAAACCACGTGCGGGCATGCGAAACTCCACTGTGGATGGTTACGGACCGCGGGAACACGGGCGGCAACCATCGACCGCCGGACCTCAGCGGGTCCGGCGGCGGGTTCACTCGTGGAGAGGCCGCCCGCTCAGGCGGCGACGGCAGGCGCTTCCAGCGCCGCCCGCGAAGCGAGCGAAACCGGAGGCCAGGTCACCGCGTTAGCGAGCGGGAGGGGGAAGCACGCCGAGATGCACGTGCCAAACCTAGCGGGTACCGGGGAGAACGTCGCCGGAATTCCTGCCACTGGCTGTCACCGGGCGCTCGACAGGATTGGCCGCCCTGCCGGACGGCCAATCCTCAAGATCCTTCGATCCAGTACCGGTTCAGCCGGGCTACGGCCTCGTCCCTGGTCATCGCCGCGACTACCGACTCGTCGATGCCGACGCGGTTGGTCAGAAGGTAGACGAACTCAGCGGGGAGGGCTTGCGCCGGCATTTCCGGTTGACCCCGGTCCGGCTTGACGCCCTCGTCCGCACAGTGCCAGAACACCCGATCTGGTCTCGGAGGATATGGCTCCACATGCCCGGCCCGTAGGTGGTCCGGTCAACAGGGTGGGAGACCCCTTGTCCGCAGGATACGGCCGTCCGACAGAGTCAGTTCGTAGGTGACGTGATGAGTACCGGTACGACCACGGGCGTCCCTTACCCGAGTCCAGCTCTCCACCAGGCAAGACTTCTCGTGCGCCTGACGAGTTGGCTGTGGCCAGGTCATCGCCCGGATCCCACCAGCCAATCGCGCAACTGATCGTCGTCGCTGAGGCTCACCAACTGGGCCAAACCCCAGTTGGGGGCATCGAGCAACCGCTCCTGCCAGTCCTCGGCATACTCACGCAGGGCGAGGATCATGTCGTCAAGTGCCTCGTCGAGGGAGGGGCCGTCGGCGGCGAGCGGCAGCCCGGGAATGAAGATCGACCAGCCACCGTCCTCGGCTACGACCTGCGCGCCCGAAGGGCTGACCGAGGCCAGGAGGTGGCGCAGACGGTCACGATCGACAAAGGCCGTCGTCCGGGAGTCACGTCGGACCGTGGCGACCCGGCCACGCTCGGCCGCGTCCAGCAGATCCTTCAGGTGCTTACGAGCCTCGGTGTAGCTCTCATGGTGAACGGCGGGCATACGTACCTCTCTCCGTCAAGGTCGCCGCGGAGAGGTACGTACACGCGACGACCGCCCAACCCTGGAGGGGCTCGGGCGGTCGTCTCCGTCGTACCTCAGCTGCAGCCGCTCGTGGAGCCGCAGCCCTCACACACGTAGCAGCTGCCCGCCGGGCGCATCTTGGTGCCGCAGGTGAAGCAGAGCGGCGCGTCCGCGGCCTTGCCGATCACCGCCTCCAGCAGCTCGGTCGACGAACCCACGTGCGGTGCCGGCTTGGCGGCGGCGGGCTCGTCGGTGGCCGCGGGCGGCGGCACCGGGGCGGAGACCGGTGCCGACTGGGCCATGCCGGCCAGGTCGAGCGTGCCCTCCGACTCGGCCGCGACCTGGGCGGCCCGCTCCGTGGCGGTGAAGATGCCCAGCTCGGCGCGGCGCTCGTACGGCAGGAAGTCGAGCGCGAGCCGCCGGAAGATGTAGTCCATCACCGAGGCCGCCATGCGGATGTCCGGGTCGTCGGTCATGCCCGCCGGCTCGAACCGCATGTTGGTGAACTTGGTGACGAACGTCTCCAGCGGCACACCGTACTGCAGGCCGATCGAGATGGCCACCGAGAACGCGTCCATCACGCCGGCCAGCGTGGAGCCCTGCTTGGACATCTTGAGGAAGACCTCGCCGAGGCCGTCGTCCGGGTACGAGGAGGCGGTCAGGTAGCCTTCCGCCCCGCCGACCGAAAACGACACCGTCTCCGAGGGGCGCTTCTTCGGCAGCCGCTTGCGCACCGGGCGGTACTCGACGACGGGCTCGGGCGTCACCACCGCGGGCGCCGCGGCCTTGGACGAAGACGAGGACGCGGCGGAGAGGGGCTGGCCGACCTTGCAGTTGTCGCGGTAGATGGCGAGCGCCTTGAGGCCGAGCTTCCAGCCCTCGTAGTAGATCTGCTCGACGTCCTCGACGGTGGCCGACTCGGGCATGTTGACCGTCTTGGAGATGGCGCCGGAGATGAAGGGCTGCACCGCCGCCATCATCCGCACGTGCCCCATCGGCGCGATCGAACGCTCACCCATCGCGCAGTCGAAGACCGCGTAGTGCTCGGACTTGAGGCCGGGCGCGTCGATCACGTGGCCGTGCTCGGAGATGTGCTCGACGATCGCCTCGACCTGCTCCTCCGGGTAGCCGAGCGCGCGCAGCGCCCGCGGCACCGTCTGGTTGACGATCTGCATCGAGCCGCCGCCGACCAGCTTCTTGAACTTGACCAGCGCCAGGTCGGGCTCCACACCGGTGGTGTCGCAGTCCATCATCAGGCCGATCGTGCCGGTGGGGGCGAGGACCGAGGCCTGCGAGTTGCGCCAGCCGTTCTTGTCGCCGATCTTGTTGCCCTGCGTCCACTGCTTGGTCGCCTCGCGGACGATCGCGGTGGCCACCGGGTGCGACGGCTTGATCTCGTCGTTGGCGGCGGCGTGCTTGCGCATGACCCGCTTGTGCGGCTCGGCGTTGCGCGCGTACCCCTCGTAGGCACCCACCACGCCGGCGAGCTCGGCCGAACGGCGGTAGGCGGTGCCGGTCATCAGCGAGGTGATCGCGGCGGCGACCGAGCGGCCCCCGTCCGAGTCGTAGGGCAGGCCGGAGGCCATCAGCAGCGCGCCCAGGTTGGCGTACCCGATGCCGAGCTGGCGGTAGGCGCGGGTGGTGATGCCGATCTTCTCGGTCGGGAAGTCGGCGAAGCAGATCGAGATGTCCATCGCGGTGATGACGAACTCGACCGACTTCACGAACTTTTCCACCTCGAAGCCACCGTCGGCGCGGAGGAACTTCATGAGGTTGAGCGAGGCGAGGTTGCACGAGGAGTTGTCCAGGTGCAGGTACTCCGAGCAGGGGTTGGACGCCGTGATGCGGCCGGTCTCGGGGCAGGTGTGCCAGTCGTTGATCGTGTCGTCGTACTGCAGGCCGGGGTCGGCGCACTCCCACGCCGCCTGGGCGATCGAGTGGAACAGCCCGTGCGCGTCGATCTTCTCCACGATCGAGCCGTCGAGCCGGGCCCGCAGCGCGAAGCTGTCCCGCGCGTCGACCGCCCGCATGAACTCGTCGGAGACGCGGACCGAGTTGTTGGCGTTCTGGTACTGGACGCTCACGATGTCGTGGCCGCCCAGGTCCATGTCGAAGCCGGCGTCGCGGAGCGCGCGGATCTTGTCTTCCTCGCGCGCCTTGGTCTGCACGAACTCCTCGATGTCCGGGTGGTCGACGTCGAGGATCACCATCTTGGCCGCCCGCCGCGTGGCGCCGCCCGACTTGATCGTGCCGGCGCTCGCGTCGGCGCCGCGCATGAAGCTGACCGGGCCGGACGCGGTGCCGCCGCTGGAGAGCAGCTCCTTGGAGGAGCGGATGCGGGAGAGGTTGACGCCGGAGCCGGACCCGCCCTTGAAGATCAGGCCCTCCTCCTTGTACCAGTCGAGGATCGAGTCCATCGAGTCGTCGACGGCGAGGATGAAGCAGGCGCTGACCTGCTGCGGCGAGGGCGTGCCGACGTTGAACCAGACCGGCGAGTTGAAGCTGAACACCTGGTGCAGCAGCATCCAGGTCAGCTCGTGCTCGAAGATCTCGGCGTCGGCCGGCGTGGCGAAGTAGCCGTGCTGCTCCCCCGCCGCGCGGTAGGTCTTGACCACCCGGTCGACGAGCTGCTTGAGCGACCATTCCCGCTGCGGCGTCCCGACCGCGCCGCGGAAGTACTTGGTCGTCACGATGTTGGCCGCGTTGACGCTCCAGAACTCCGGGAACTCCACGCCCCGCTGCTCGAAGTTGATCGAGCCGTCCCGCCAGTTGGTCATCACGACGTCGCGGCGCTCCCAGGCGACCTCGTCGTACGGGTGGACACCCTCGGTGGTCCACACCCGCTCGACCTTCAGCCCCCCGGTCGCGCTACGCGTCGCACGCCCCTTGCCTGCGCTCACGCCTTCCCCCGACATAGTCACTTGCCCCCTCGGAACCCAAAACCCTTTAAAGACCAAAACCCGAAAATCCCTACTGGGTACGCCCGACGGCCGGCTCGGGCACCGGAGGGCGACTCGCGCCCTCCACTCGCCCAGCGCCGTCCCGCGCCGCCGCCGCTTCGCGGAGTGACGCGATCTCGCGCTCGAAGTCGCCCAGTGACTCGAACGACCGGTAGACGCTCGCGAACCGCAGGTAGGCCACCTCGTCCAGATCGCGCAGCGGCCCCAGGATGGCCAGGCCGACCTCGTGGCTGGGGATCTCGGCGGCGCCGCGCGCCCGGACGGTCTCCTCGACCTTCTGCGCGAGGAGCGCGATCGCGTCCTCGTCGACCGGACGACCCTGGCACGCCTTGCGCACGCCACCAATGATCTTCGTCCGGCTGAACGGCTCGGTCACCCCGCTCCGCTTGACCACGGCCAGCACCGCCTCCTCGACGGTCGTGAACCGCTTGCCACACTCGGGACAAGCCCGGCGGCGGCGGATCAGCTGGCCGTCGTCGGCCTCACGCGAGTCGACGACCCGGGAGTCGGCGTGCCGACAATATGGGCAGCGCATCGACACACCTCCCTTCAGCATCCCTCAGGCTATGCCCGCCCTACGACAACTTTCGCGCATGCCGAGGCCCAGCCGAACGCCACGACCTGTGGACACGGCTGTGCATGACGTGTGGGAAAGCTGTGTGGAGCGAAACCCAACCTGTGGATGACTTACACCCTTGTAACTACTACATCTAGGGGTTCGACGTTAGGCCAGCGGACGCTCTGACGCAAGCTCAACGTCATTCCTGCCGCTTGGGTGTCGCCGTGTCGTGGATCTCAGCCCCACCCCACGGGTGACCCCGGTCACCCGCCCTCGACAGCGGCCGGCCGGCAGAACGGGGGTATCCGCCGCTCACGTCGGCAAGGAGACCGGGCCGGGCCCAGCGGCGACCGTTCCCCCGATCGACACAGAGACGGCGGGACCGCGCCGCGCACACTCGCCTCGCGCCCGTCCGACCCCCGCGGTTCGCGACCCCGACCAGCGGGGGGTCGCCGCGGCGCCGATCCGCGCTCATGCGCTCCGGTCAAGAGAAGGCTCGCGGCCCGCGCGGCGGCCTGATCACGACGGGCGTCGGGGCGGACCGGTGACCGCGGCTGGCCGGTCAGTTGGGGAGCTTGAGCTCCTGGCCGGTGTAGACGGTGTAGTCGTCCAGGGAGTTGAGCCGGCGGATCTCCTCGATGACCGCCAGGCGGTTGCCCCTCGGGTGGTGGCGGTCGGCGATGGACCAGAGCGTGTCGCCCTGCCGCACCACGGTCGTGGGCGGTGGGCCGGACGGGTCGGCGGCGCGGGAGGCGGTGGCGGCGAGGGTGACGCCGGCCGCGGCGAGCAGGAGGAAGAACGCGAACACGACCGCGCGGCCCCGGCGGGTGAGGCGGAGCCGCGGCTTGCCGGCGTGGCGCGCGACGCGCGGGCGGGGGGCCGAGCGCTGCGGAACGACGCCCGCCGCGGTCGCCAGCGCCAGCACGCCGGGCAGGGCTGGCGCGGCCGTCACCGTGCGGGTGCGGCTCCCACCGCGCGCACCCATCGCGACCCGCGCTTCCATCGCGTGCATACCGGCCCCCCTCGATTGGCCCGACCCCTGGTCGAACGACAGTTCGATCGAACGGACGTACGATGGTCTACCAGAACATCTGTGCGATGTCGAGAGGCGACGCGCGACACGCCGACACGTAGGTCGTACAGATGTTTGAAACTGGCCAATCTTGCCGATACGGTGAGTCCACCGATCCGGGGCACCGCGGCACTATCCCCACGAAAGAGGCGGCCGGTCGGGGCTACGAGCAGACCGCCAGCACCACCGCGCACCGCGAAAGCACCACGCGCACCACCGCGACAGGGAGGACAGACCCGTGCCCACCGACGAGCGAGGCGGGCGGCAAGCGCCGACCCAGCAAAAGAGCGCCAAGGCGACGGCGGCGGCCGGCACGCGGCGGCGTAGCCCGGCCCGTTCCCGGACCGCCGACGCGCCCCAGCTGCGCGCCGTCACTCCGGTGGTCAGCTCCTTCCCCGACCTGGTGACGGCCGACCTGACCGCGCGCCAGCGGCGGATCCTCGAGTTCATCCGCGATTGGGTGGAGCGCTACGGCTATCCGCCGAGCGTGCGCGAGATCGGCGAGGCGGTCGGGCTGGTCTCCCCCTCCAGCGTGGCCTACCAGCTGAAGGAGCTGGAGCGAAAGGGCTTCCTGCGCCGCGACCCCAACCGGCCGCGCGCCGTCGACGTGCGGCCGCCGAGCGAGATGCTCGACGACGAGACCGCGCGGGCCGCCCGCCCCGCCCCGGCGTACGTGCCGATGCTGGGCCGCATCGCCGCCGGTGGCCCGATCCTCGCCGAGCAGGCGGTCGAAGACGTCTTTCCGCTGCCGCGCGAGCTGGTCGGCGAGGGCGAGGTCTTCATGCTCCAGGTCAAGGGCGACTCGATGGTCGAGGCGGCGATCTGCGACGGCGACTGGGTGGTCGTGCGCCAGCAGCCCACGGCCAACGCGGGTGAGATCGTGGCCGCGATGATCGAGGGCGAGGCGACCGTGAAGACGTACCGCCGCAAGGACGGGCACGTGTGGCTGATGCCGCAAAACCCGGCCTTCGACCCGATCCCCGGTGACGACGCCACGATCCTCGGCCGCGTCGTGGCCGTCCTGCGTCGCGTGAAGTAGTCCTGCGCCGCGTGAAGTAAGGGGGAAGCGGGGTCAGTCAGTAGCCCTCGTCGGGCGGGTAGGTGCCGCCGCCCTGTGGACGGCCGTAGACGCCGCCCGACGAGTAGGTGCCGCCGGCCTCGCGCGGCGGCTGGGACTGCCCGCCACCGCCGTAGACGTTGCCGCTGCCGCCGTTGGCGCCGCCGTAGACACCGCCGCCGCTCTTGCCGCCGGAGCCGCCGTAGACACCGCCGCCCGACGACGCGGGACGGGCCGACCCGTACGTGGTGCCGGCGGGCTGGTAGTCGTCGTCGGGGCGGCCCGAGCGGTAGCCGTCGTCGTAGCCGCCCGGCCGGCGGTCCCAGCTCGCGTCGTCGTACCCGAAGCCCTTGTCGACCGACGCGGACGCCACGGCCGCGGCGCCGGGCACCGGTGTGCGGCCGATCGAGCCGGACGGGCTGTCGCGCAGGCCCCCCTTGAGCGGCGCCGGCTCGGCGGCCGCGCGGCGGCGGGCCCGCAGGATGCCGAAGATGCCGGCGCCCACCAGGACCGCGCCAAGCACGCCGATCGCGCCCACCATGTAGGTGATCTGGCCGATCGTCAGGTCGTCGGTCCAGGACCGCCCGCTGTCGGCGCCACTCGCCCCGGCCGGCAGCTCGGCGGCGACGGGGTCCTTGGGCTTGCTCTGCGAGGGGGTGTAGCGGAACATGTCGTTGCTCACGTCGTCGCCGAGATTGCCCAGGTCGGAGACGGTGACGAAAGTCTTGCCGTCCGGGCTGTAGGCGATCGCCTCGCCGAACTGGTCGCTGTCGAGCGGGGTCGAGCGCGGCTCGCCGGTGGTGAGCGCCTTGACCACGTCGCCGTCCGCCACGTCGTACTCGAACGCGTCGGCGTAGGTGCGCAGGACCACCCGGCTGCCGTCGGGCGAGCGGGCCGCGCCGGTGACGGTGAGCCGCCCCACCGCGCCGAACGGGTTGTCGGTCTCCGTCTTCGGCACGGTGACCTCGCCGACCTTCTTGAGCGGGACCGGCGTGTCGTTGTCGGTCTTGAGGGCGGCGGCGGGGCTGTAGAGCTCGGCCTTTCCGCCGGTCTTGGTGATGATGATCGGTGCGTTGCCCGGGCCGACCAGCAGTGCCTCGGCGTCGTGGGGCTTGCCACCCGGGTACGCCACGCGGTGGAGCACCGGGCGGGACCCGCCGCCGATCGGCATGGTCCACAGGGCCACGCTGCTGCGCCGCTCGGCGGCCTGCGGGTTGTCGCCCGTGTCGGCGATCCAGAGCGTCTTGCCGTCGGGCGAGACCGCGAGGTCTTCGGTGTCGCGGGGGCCGTCGCCGCTGTACTGCACGTTTTTGGTGACGTTGCACTTGCCGTCGAGGTAGAAGACGCGCTTGCGGTTGGACGACTCGCTGCTGTCGTTGACCGTGATGTATCCACTGCTCGTGGAGACGAGCCCGGAGAGCTCGTCGAGCTTGGAGTCCTCGATGGTGCAGACCTTCTTACCGGCCGCCACAGCGGGCGCCGGGATGGCCAGGCCGGTGCCGACCAGGCCCAGCGCAACCACCACCGAGGACACCAAACGACGCATCAGGCCAGTGTCGCACGCCGTACGCATCCCGTGGGTAACGCCAGGTTTCGTCACTCCGCGTGCGCAAATGGCGCCAACTCCGCCGCCAATGCCTGGTCGACCCGCACGCGCAGCTCGGTGCCGCGGTCGGTGTGGCTGGCGGAGAGCACCTCACCCCGTCGATGGATGCGGGAGACGAGCTCGCCCCGGTCGTACGGCACGACGACCGCCAGCTCCACCGCCGGCACCGGCAGCCGCGCCTCGACCGCGGCGCGAAGGTCGTCGATCCCCTGCCCGGTGCGGGCGGAGACGAAGACCGCCTCCGGCCACGCGCGCTTGAGCCGCAGCAGGGTCTCCTCGTCGGCCGCGTCGACCTTGTTGACCGCGAGCAGCTCGGGCAGCGCGTCGGCGCCCACCTCGGCGAGCACCTCGCGCACCGCCCGCACCTGCTCCTCGGGGTCGGGGTGTGCCCCGTCGACCACGTGCACGACCAGGTCGGCCTCGGCCACCTCTTCGAGCGTGGAGCGGAACGCCTCGACGATCTGGTGCGGCAGGTGCCGGACGAACCCGACCGTGTCGGAGAGCGTGTAGATCCGCCCGTCAGGCGTCTCGGCCCGCCGGGTGGTGGGGTCGAGGGTGGCGAAGAGCGCGTCCTCGACCAGCACACCCGCGCCGGTCAGCCGGTTGAGCAGGCTCGACTTGCCCGCGTTCGTATATCCGGCGATGGCGACCGCGGGGATGCTGTTACGCGCGCGGCTGGCGCGCATGGTCTGGCGGATGGTCCGCATACCCTTGATCTCGCGGCGCAGCCGCGCGATGCGGGTGCGGATGCGGCGGCGGTCGGTCTCGAGCTTGGTCTCACCGGGACCGCGCAGGCCCACGCCGCCCCCGGCGCCCCCGCCCCGCCCGCTACCACCGGTCTGGCGGGAGAGCGCCTCACCCCAACCGCGCAGGCGAGGCAGGAAGTACTCCAGCTGGGCGAGCTCGACCTGCGCCTTGCCCTCCTTGCTCTTGGCGTGCTGGGCGAAGATGTCGAGGATCAGCGCGGTGCGGTCGATCACCTTTACCTTGGTGCGCTGCTCCAGGTTGCGCAGCTGCGACGGGGAGAGCTCGCCGTCGCAGATCACCGTGTCGGCGCCGCTCGACTGGACCACCGAGCCCAGCTCGTCGACCTTGCCTCGCCCGATGTAGGTGGCGGGGTCGGGGCGGCCGCGCCGCTGGATCACCCCTTCGAGCACCTGGGAGCCGGCGGTCTCGGCCAGCGCGGCGAGCTCGGTCAGGGAGTTTTCCGCGTCGGTGACCGTGCCCTCGGTCCAGACCCCCACCAGCACCACGCGCTCGAGGCGCAGCTGCCGGTACTCCACCTCGGTGACGTCGGCCAGCTCGGTCGAGAGGCCGGCGACTCGGCGCAGTGCGTTTCGGTCCTCGAGCTCCAGCTCACCCGTCGTGGCGTCTTCGCTGGTGAGAACGACGTCCTGCAAGCTGGTCTCCCTGGTCAGTGCCCGTTTGGTCCGGCCTTCAATGGTGTCACGCTCATCGCCCGAACGCACCTGGGTTAAGTACCCACCCGCACGCGGAGTAGAAATGGCTTGACCGTTCAGTATCCGCTCTGGTGCGCGCTGGTCGCCGCGTCGCGCCAGCGCGACGCGGCGACCAGCGCAGAAAAGCCAGAAAGGGACATCCCAGTGCCGACCTCCACGCGCCTGCCCAGCGCCGGCTTCTCCATCACCATCCGGGTGAGCGTCACCGCCGACGCGTCGGCGATCGGACGGTTGACGATGTGCGTCGGTGAGGCCGGCGCGGTCGTCACCGCCCTCGACGTGGTCGACTCCGACCACGTCCGGGTGACCGTCGACATCACCTGCGACACCGCCGACTCGGGTCACGCCGACCAGGTGGTCAAGGCGCTCGAGGTACTGCCCGGGGTCGAGGTGCACAAGGTCTCCGACCGCACGTTCCTGCTCCACCTGGGCGGCAAGATCGAGGTCAACTCGAAGGTGGCGCTCCGCAACCGCGACGAGCTCTCCCGCGCGTACACGCCGGGGGTGGCCCGGGTCTGCCTCGCGATCGCGGAAAACCCGGCCGACGCCCGCCGCCTCACCATCAAGCGCAACACCGTGGCCGTGGTCACCGACGGCACCGCCGTGCTCGGCCTGGGCAACATCGGCCCGGCCGCCGCGCTGCCCGTGATGGAGGGGAAGGCTGCGCTCTTCAAGCGGTTCGGCGGCGTGGACGCGTGGCCGGTCGTGCTCGACACCACGGACACCGACGAGATCGTCCGGATCGTGAAGGCGATCGCGCCGGCGTACGGGGGGATCAACCTGGAGGACATCGCCGCGCCACGGTGCTTCGAGATCGAGGAGCGGCTGCGGCAGGAGCTGGACATCCCGGTCTTCCACGACGACCAGCACGGCACCGCGATCTGCGTCCTGGCCGCGCTCACCAACGCGCTGCGCGTCGTGGGCAAGCAGCTCGCCGACGTGCGGGTGGTCGTCTCCGGGGCCGGAGCCGCGGGTACGGCCATCATGAAGCTGCTGCTGCGTCAGGGCGTGGGCGACATCATCGCGTACGACCGGAAGGGCGCCCTGCACCGTGGCATGACCGACCTCAGCTCGTCCTGGCAGTGGCTGGCCGAGCACACCAACACCAGCGGGTACGCCGGTGACCTCGCCGGCGCGATCCGGGGCGCTGACGTCTTCATCGGGGTGAGCGCGCCCAACCTGCTGACCGGCGACGACATCGCGGGCATGGCGCCGAACGCGATCGTCTTCGCGCTGGCCAACCCGGACCCCGAGGTCGACCCGCGGGAGGCCCGCAAGCACGCGGCGGTGGTGGCGACCGGCCGTTCCGACCAGCCCAACCAGATCAACAACGTGCTGGCGTTCCCCGGTGTCTTCCGCGGCATGCTGGACGCGCACGCCGAGGAGTTCACCGACGAGATGGCGCTGGCGGCGGCCCGGGCGATCGCCGACGTGGTGGGCGAGGAAAAGATCAACCCGAGCGTGATCGTGCCGAGCGTCTTCGACTCCCGCGTCGCGCCCGCCGTGGCCGCCGCCGTCCGCGAGGCCGCCTCCCCGCCGCGCGGTTGACCCCCGCCGTCGATCAGGGAGTTGGTGGGCGGGTCGCGCGGCGGGTCGCCGCACCAGCTCCCTGATCAACCCTGACTGGGGGTGGGCTCACGGTGCGGGGCACTGGTTGGACGACTTGCGGTTCTTTATTGCGGTGTCGGGGCCGGAGGAGTATTCGGCCAGGGTCTCGCCGGCCGGTTCGTAGAGCCATTTGCCGCCGGTCAGGCGTAGCGCGCTGTGCCCCACCTTGTCGCCCTGGCGCCAGGTGAGCTCGACCAGCTCCATGCTCACCGGGCGTACGTCCTGAAGCTCGATCTTCAGTCCTTTTTGGACCGGGCAGGTCGCGTTGACCTTCTCGAAGTCCTTCTGGGCGACCTCTTTCTTGGCCGCCTCCGTCCACTGTCCCCAGGCGTCCGCCCAATTCCCCCCGGCCAGCAGCGAGAACTGCTTGTTGGCCACGTCGAGCGCCTCCTGCACGTTCGGACCGTTGGGCACCGGCGTGCCCTCCACCGGGGCGGGCGTCGGCGGGGACGGGATGCCGCCGGGCGGGCCGGCGTTGTCGCCCTGCGGACCGTTGCAGCCGGTGGCGAACGCCAGCACCGCGACACCGAGCAGCACACCGCTGGTCCAGCGCATCGGTCGACCTCCACGAGATAGATCAGGGTTAGTGGGAGCGTTCCCAAGCGTGCAGTCTGACACCTGGACCATCATCGATCAAGGGGTCAGCGCGAAAGCTCTCCGGAAGCCACGATCACCGCCGGTCCGGCCAGGTGGCACTCGGCGCCGTCGAGGGTCACGGTGAGCCGCCCACCCGGTACGTCGACCGTCACGGCGCCGGTCTCCCGCCCCGCCGCGGCCAGCGCCACCACCGCCACGGCCACCGCGCCGGTGCCGCAGGAGAGGGTCTCGCCCGAGCCGCGCTCGTGGACCCGCATGCGGACGTGCAGGTCGTCCACCGGCACGTAGAACTCGACGTTGACCCCGGCCGGGTAGAACTCCTCGTCGTGCCCGGGCGGCAGGTGCAGGTCGAGCGACTCCAGGGGCACCGACGCGGGCAGCGCGCAGACCAGGTGGGGGTTGCCGCAGTCGACCGCCACGCCGGGCAGCTCAAGGCCGCCGACCCGGGCGCTGCTGTCGCCGTACACCTTGGGGAAGCCCATGTCGACGCTGATGGTCTCGTCGCCGATCACCGCGCGCACGACGCCGGCCCGGGTCTCGATCGGGACCGTGCCGGCCGCGAGGCCGGCGGCGGCCAGATAGCGGGCGAAGACGCGGACGCCGTTGCCGCACATCTCGGCGAGCGAACCGTCGGAGTTCCAGTAGTCCATGAACCAGTCGACGCCGGGCAGCGAGGAGCGGGCGACGCGCAGCACGCCGTCGCCGCCGATGCCGCGCCGCCGGTCGCACACCGCCGCCACGAAGTCGGGCGTGAGCTCAGGCGTCCCCTCCGGCAGGATCACGAAGTCGTTGCCGGTGCCATGGCCCTTCAGGAATCGCACGCCACCCATCATCCCAGGATCGCCAGGGCGGCCTCGGCGAGGTCCGGGCGGGTGGCGTCCAGCCAGGCGATCCGGGTGTCCCGGCGAAACCAGGTGCGCTGCCGCCGCACGAATCGGCGGGTGGCCCGCACGGTCTCCTCCCGGGCCTCGTCCAGCGAGAGGTCGCCGGCCAGGTGGGCGAGCACCTGCTGGTACCCGAGCGCGCGGCTGGCCGTCCGACCCTCGCGCAGGCCGCGCGCGGCGAGGGCGGCGGTCTCCGCGACCAGCCCCGCGGCGAACATCACGTCCACCCGCTCGGCCACCCGGGTCGCCAGGTCGGGGCGGTCGACGCCGATCTGCACCGCGTCGTAGTACGGCTTGGGGGCGGCCGGCAGCGCGGCGGTGAACGGCGCCCCGGTCAGCGCGATCACCTCCAGCGCCCGCACGATCCGCCGCCCGTTCGTGGGCAGGATCTTGGCGGCCGCGGCGGGGTCGGCGGCGCGCAGCCGCTCGTACAGCGGGGCCGGCCCCTCGGCGGCCAGCGCGGCCTCGAGCTCGGCGCGGAGCCCGGCGTCGGTGCCCGGAAACTCGAACTCCTCCAGCACCGCCCGCACGTACAGCCCGGAGCCGCCGACCAGGATCGGCACCCGGCCGCGGGCCCGTACGGCGTCGACGGCCGCGCGAGCCACCTCCTGGTACGCCGCGACGCTCGCCGGCTCGGTCACGTCCCAGATGTCCAGCGCGTGGTGTGGCACGCCCTCCCGCTCGGCCGGCGTGAGCTTGGCGGTGCCGATGTCCATCCCCCGGTAGAGCTGCATGGAGTCGGCGTTGACCACCTCGCCGCCGAGCGCGTGGGCGAGCGCGACGCCGAGCGCCGACTTGCCCGCGGCGGTCGGCCCCACCACCGCCACGACGCGCTCCGCCTGCCTGTCGCTCGCGACCGCGGGCGGGCGTCCGCCCACAGGTCCGGGCCGCCGCAGCTCACCGCCCGCGCTCACCGCTGCCGCTCCCAACTCGCCACGAAGTACGCCACGCCGTAGGGCGCGCCGGAATACTCCACGGTCGCGCGCCACTCACCGCCCGCCGCGGCCGCCGCCAGCACCTGCCACGGCGCCCGCCCGGCGGCCATCAGCTCCGCGGAGAGGGCCGGGTCGAGGCCGCGGAGGGCGTCCAGGTCCGCGGTGGCCAGGGCCCGTTCGACCGCCTCGTCGTACGGGAGCGCGCGCGGGTCGTCGTACCCCGGTGCGGCGGTCCCCCGGCGGGCCGAGCCGTCCCCCATGGCGAGCAGCGCCCAGGGTCCCTCGGGCTCCAGGCGGCGGGCGAACGCCGCGCACTCCTCGGCCGAGGCGCTTTCCGCAATCGCGACGAAACGCGTAGTGACCGGCAGAACCGGGACGAACGCCCGATTGATCAGCCACGCCGCAACCGACAGGCTGAGCGGCAACGATGGCGGCTCACCCGGTGGCTCGGGCAGGCCCCATCGCGAAAACGAGGCACGCACCGGGAAGTTATAGTCAACCGTCAATGAATCGCAACCCACGACCACCAGGGACCGGGCGCCGGATGCGGCGAGCCGGCGCACCGCCACGGCACAGGCGGTGCGCAGTGGGTCCAGTTCGTGAGCCGCACCGCTCGCGATCTCTGGGACGATCATGGGCGGATGCGGACAGACCGCTGCGGCGACCAATGGCACGGTCACACGGTAGCGGCGACCCAACTGTGTCGTGCGCAAGCCAACCAAGGACACCGTATGGTCACGGTCAACGTTTAGCGCTCGACGCGGACCGGGTGGGACCTGTGACAATGCCGGGAGATACTCCGCTGCAAACATACTGCGCTGTGGCGGTAGCCGCCGGGTAACCCCCACCCGACGGCGCCGGGGAGAACGAGGATGGGCACATGAGCGACTGGACCGCTTTCGGTCGAGTGGACGCCGACGGCACGGTGTACGTCAAGACGGCCGAGGGTGAGCGTGTGGTCGGGTCGTGGCAGGCCGGGCCGCCCGAGGAGGGACTGGCCCACTTCGCCCGCCGGTTCGCCGACAAGGTCACCGAGGTCAACCTCGTCGAGGCCCGGCTCAACTCGGGCGCCGCCGACGCGGCCCACTCCCTCGCCAGCGTGCGACGGCTGCGCACCGAGCTCGCCGAGGCACACGTGGTCGGCGACATCGACGGGCTGTGCGCGCGGCTCGACAAGCTGGCCAGCCTGGCCGAGCAGAAGGCCGGCGAGGCCCGCGCGGCCCGCGACGCGGCCCGCGCCGAGGCGCTGGCCCGCAAGACGTCGCTCGTCGAAGAGGCGGAAAAGCTCGCCGCCGAGTCCACCGGCTGGAAGACCGCCGGCGACCGGCTCAAGGAGATCCTCGACGAGTGGAAGACGATCCGCGGCGTCGACAAGAAGACCGACGGCGAGCTGTGGAAGCGGTTCGCGGCCGCCCGTGACTCGTTCACCCGGCGGCGGGGTGCCCACTTCGCCACCCTCGACGCGCAGCGCAAGCAGGCACAGGGTGCCAAGGAGGCGCTCGTGGTCGAGGCCGAGTCGCTGGCCGAGTCGACCGACTGGGCCGCGACGGCCGCCCGCCTCAAAGACCTGATGTCCCAGTGGAAGGCCGCGCCCCGCGCCTCCAAGGAGGCCGAGCAGCGGCTGTGGGAGAGGTTCCGGGCGGCGCAGGACGCGTTCTTCACCCGGCGTAGCGACGTCTTCTCCGCCCGTGACGCCGAGCAGCGCGGAAACCTCGACCGCAAGCAGGCGCTGCTGGCCGAGGCGGAGGCGCTCGACGTCGACGCCGACCCGCGGGCCGCGCAGGCCAAGCTCCGCGAGATCCAGGGCCAGTGGCACGACGCCGGCCGGGTCCCCCGCGAGGCGGCCGCCGGGCTCGACCGCCGGCTCCGCGCGGTCGACGACAAGGTGCGCCAGGCGATGGAGTCGGCGTGGCGGCGCACCGAGCCCTCGGCCAACCCGCTGCTCGCCCAGATGCGCGACCAGGTCGCCGAAGCTGAGCAGCGACTCAACCGGGCGCGCGCGGCCGGCGACGCCAAGCGGATCCGCGACGCGGAGAAGGCCCTGGAGTCCAAGCGGCAGTTCCTCAAGCTGGCCGAGCAGACCAGCTAGAAACATTAGAGGATCTATATCCAGGGCATGAGCTACCGCGATGCCCGTCGTGGTCCAGACCGTTGCGCGGGGTCCCCGGGGAAACGTGGAGCGCAGCGGAGCGTTTTCTTGGGGTGCGTTCCCGCGGCCCCACCCTCCGCGGTTCACAACCCCGGGTCCGCACGGCCCGCTGGCCTCGCGCGGCCCCGGCCGCGCGATGATCACGCTTTCGGCGCTCTGCGCGGCCTGCGCGTTGGCGGCGGATCGTGGTATTTGAGTGCCCCTGGAGGGGCACTCAAATACCACGATCGCCCACGCCGACCCGGGTCCGCGCGTCCGTCCCGGCTCCAAGAGGGCTCAGGTCCTTGATCGACGGGCGCCCCGGCCGTGCGTGGCGAATCGTTGCCCCTGGCAGGTATTCGCCAGGCACGCACCGCGATCCCTGTCGTCCACGCCGATCAAGGGAGAGGTTGCGGCCGACGGCTCGCCAGCGGTTGGCGCGGCGGCGGTCGAGAGGGTCGAGAGGTTAGGCGCGCTGGTTTACCGGGACGCGCTGGCTCCCGACCGGGGCCGGCACCTCCGGTGCCAGCGCCGGGGTCAGGTCGAGCACGCCCATCGCGCAGTCGAGCAGGGTCTGGCGCAGCACGACCGGCGAGATGTCGGCGATCGTCACCACGGACGAGACGGCGCCGCCGAGCACCTCGGAGGCGGCGACCGCCTTGATCCGGTCGGTGTCGGTCGGGTGCGGCCCGGCCAGCCAGGTGTGCAGCCGGGTGGCGACCTGCATCATCTGCTGCAGGATCGGCTTGACCGAGGTGAGCGCCGGGGTGTCGCGCATGACGATCGCGCACGCGTCGCGGTGGCGGATCATCGTGTCGAGGATGCGGCCGAGGGAGATGCGGACGTTCGCCGCGTCGTACGGCTCGCGCTCGGCCGCCTCGACCTCGCTCCGCCACTCGTCGACGAGCGGCTCGATCAACGCCAGCAGCAGCGCCTGCTTTGACGGGTAGTGGTAGTAGAGGGAGGCCTTGGTCATGCCCACCCGGTCGGCGATCTCGCGCAGGCTGGTCTGCTCGTATCCCTGAGCTGTAAACAGCTCCATCGCCACGGCACGGATCCGGGCCTTGGTGTCGTCAGCGACCACGGTCTCTCGCACCTCCTCAGCGCGCCGATCGTACCCAGCAACAGCCGCGTTACGCACTCTCAGCAGCCTCTCAGCGCGGCTGTCGCATCATCGTGCTGCGAGCTTGGTCATACGCGGGGAAATTCCTTGCCGTACGCTCAAATCTTATCTACCGTGCGGCAGGTAGGCATCTACTTGCCGGACGGTAAGGACCGAACGGCCGACTGAGGGGGAGTCATGTTCGAACGGTTGGGACGCTTTGTCGTCCACAACCCGTGGAAGGTCATCCTTGCCTGGGTCATCGCGGCGGTAGGCATCGTCGTGTTCGCCCCCACCCTGTCCGACGTGACCACCGGTGACCAGGCAAACTTCCTGCCCAGCAGCTACGAGTCGGTCAAGGCCCAGGAGCTGGCGGAAGAGAAGTTCGCGCAGTCCAACGACTCCACCGCGACCGTCGTCGTACGCCGGACCGACGGCCAGCCGCTGACCGAGGCCGACCAGGCCAAGGTCGACGAGATGGCCAAGACGGTGCAGTCCGACGACATCGAGCGGGTCACCGGCGTGGTGACCGGTCCGGAGGCCCTCTCCCCCAACAAGCAGGTCCAGCTGATCAGCATCGGCATCCAGGGGCTGGCCGACGACCAGAAGGTCCTCGACGCCGTACAGCAGATCCGCGACACGACCAAGCCCATGCTCGCCGGAACCCCGCTCACGCTGGCGGTGACCGGTGACGTCGCGATGCAGCTCGACAACCAGGACGCCTTCGAGAACGCACTCACGATCGTCAGCATCGCCACGATCGTGCTCATCATCGTGCTGCTGCTGTTGATCTACCGCAGTCCGATCGCGGCCCTCCTGCCGATCGTCACGGTGTTCATCGTGAGCGCCATCTCCCCCGGCCTGATCGCGCTCGTCGCCAGGGCCACCGGCATGCAGGCGGACCAGTCACTGCAGATCATCCTGACCATCGTGCTGTTCGGCGTCGGCACCGACTACATCCTCTTCCTGCTCTTCCGCTACCGTGAGCGGCTGCGCGCCGGCGACGACAAGAAGGAAGCGCTGGTCAAGGCCGTGGCCCGGGTGGGCGAGGTGATCGCCTCCGCGGCGGCCGCGATCGTCATCGCGTTCATGGCGCTGCTGCTGGCCGTGTTCGGCGCCTTCACCAGCCTGGGGCCTGGCCTCTCCATCGCCGTCGCGGTGATGGCGCTGGCCGCGGTCACCCTGGTACCCGCGGTGGTGTCGCTGATCGGCCCGCGCGTCTTCTGGCCGTCCAAGTCGTGGCAGCGGGTGCCGAAGGGCAGCGCGTTCCAGGGCATCGGCAAGTTCGTCGGCCGCCGGCCGGCGGTGGTCGCGGTCGTCTCCGGCCTCGTGATGGTCGGGCTCGCGCTCGGCTCGCTCGGCATGTCCACCGACTACGACCAGACCGCCCAGCTGCCCGACGACACCGAGTCGTCGCAGGGCTTCCGCGATCTGCAGGCCGGCTTCCCGGCGGGCGCGCTCAACCCCACCACGGTGTACGTGCGCAGCGACAGCGGGCAGCTCGACCCGGCGGCACTGGACCAGTACGCGAACAAGCTCAAGGGGGTGCCCGGCGTCGGCGGCATCATGCCCGCGCCCGGTGGCACCCAGGCCGCGCTCAGCCAGGACGGCACGGCGGCACAGATCAACCTGCTGCTCGCCACCAGCCCGTACTCGAACGAGGCGCTCGACCTCGCCGGCGGCGAACTCCGCGACGTGGCACACGCCGACGCGCCGGCCGGCACCACCGCGTACGTGGGCGGCGCCAGCTCGATCTTCGCCGACGTACGCCACGCCAACGACCGCGACCTGCGGGTCATCTTCCCGGTCGCCGGCGTGCTGATCGCGATCATCCTGGCGCTGCTGCTGCGGGCGCTGGTCGCGCCGATCTACCTGATGCTCGCGGTGGTGCTCGGCTTCTTCAGCACGCTGGGCGCGACGGTGCTGGTCTTCCAGGGCATCGGCGACCGGCCCGGCCTGTCGTTCATGCTCCCCACGATCCTGTACCTCTTCGTGGTGGCGATCGGCACCGACTACAACATCCTGATGATCGCCCGACTCCGCGAGGAGGCGAGGCTCGGCAACGACCCGCGTACCTCCGCCGACCTCGCCGTCGAGCACGGCGGCCCCTCGGTCGCCTCGGCGGGCCTCATCCTGGCCGGCACCTTCGCCTCGATGATGCTGGCCGGCATCGCGTTCCTGAGCGAGATGGGCTTCGCGGTCTCGATCGGCATCGCGATTTCCGCGTTCGTCATGTCGATGTTCCTGGTGCCGAGCCTGACCGCACTGCTGGGCCACAAGGCCTGGTGGCCCGGGCACGGCGACGCACCGGGCGGCGGGCACGGCGTGCCCGCACCGGAACGCGAGCCGGTGGCGGCCGGCCGGCACTGAGCTGTTCCTCCTCCCAATGAGGCGAGGGCTCCCCGGCGGCGGGCTGGGGAGCCCTCGCCGCTTCACCCGCCGGGTCCGACCTTCGCGGACGGCGCGCCGGTCCCATGTCCAACCTGGAAAGAAGACTCGGGCTACCGCGACGCCCGCGGTGGTCCGGACCGTTGCTCCCGCGGCCTCACCCCGCGCGGTCCGCGATCTCACCCCAGCCCCTGCGGGGAGCCGGCCAGGCCCGCCGGGGCGGGTCTTGGACCGCGGCAGGTGACGCCGCGGGAGCAACGGTCTGGACCCGATGCCACTAAGCCGAAGTCGATCACGGGTCAGCCCGTGCCGGGCGAGACGGCTTGACACCCAAAACCGGTCGACGCGTCGGCGATCGTGGTATTTCAGTGCCCCTCCGAGGGCACCTGGATACCACGATCTCGACAACCGCCCGGGCCGGCGACGGCCTGGCGCTCCGAGCGTGACCAGCTCACCGGGGGCTTGAACGAATCGGCGTGAGTGGCATTGGGGCCGGACCACGGCGGGCGTCGCGGTAGCTCGAATCTGTCTTTGGGTACTGAAGGCCCGCGACGGGAGCAGCGCGACAAAACGGCCGGGGCTGGTTTGACGAGGGCATTCACAGGGATCAGAATGGGCGGCGGAGCCAGGGCAACGTTCTTTCCTTGACGCTGCATTCCTCTGAACGGAGAAACCTGGCAATGTCTCGCAGAGCGCTCGCGAGCGCCCTTGCCGTCGCCACCGCCGCCACCGCTGGACTCCTGGTCGCCATCGCCATGGCGCCGGCGGCGCTCGCGGCGGGGACCGGCACCGGATACCTGCGCACCAGCGGCAACAAGATTGTCGACAGCACCGGCGCGACCGTCCGGCTGACCGGCATCAACTGGTTTGGCATGGAGACCGACAACAAGACGTTCCACGGCCTGTGGTCCAGCAACCCCTGGCGCAACCAGATCGACAAGATGGCCAGCCTGGGCTACAACACGCTGCGCATCCCCTACTCCAACGACGCCCTCAAGCCCGACGCGGCCGCGACCGGGATCAACGACTTCGTCAACCCGGACCTGGTCGGCAACACGCCGCTGCAGATCCTCGACAAGGTCATCGACTACGCGGGTACCAAGGGCATGCGGGTGATCCTCGACCGGCACCGCCCGACGTCGGCCGGGCAGTCGGCGCTGTGGTACACGTCGACGGTCTCCGAGGCGACCTGGATCAGCGACTGGCAGATGCTGGCCCGGCGGTACGCGGGCAACACCACCGTCATCGGCGCCGACCTGCACAACGAGCCGCACGCCGACGGCACCAACCCCAACGCCACCGGCGCCTGCTGGGGCTGCGGGGTGCAGGAGCGCGACTGGCGCCTCGCCGCCGAGCGGGCCGGCAACGCGGTCCTATCCGTGCAGCCCAACTGGCTGATCTTCGTAGAGGGCGTGAGCTGCCCGAGCGGCGGCAACTCCAACGTGTGGGACGGCGACCCCAGCAACGACGAGAGCTGCGGCTGGTGGGGTGGCAACCTGTCCAAGGCGGGCGAGTTCCCGGTACGGCTCAACGTGGCCAACCGGCTCGTCTACTCGCCGCACGAGTACGCGATCTCGGTGTACCACCAGGACTGGTTCGACGAGCCCGACTACCCGGCGAACCTGCCGGCGATCTGGGACGGCTTCTGGGGCTACCTGTACAAGCAGAACGTCGCGCCGATCATGATGGGCGAGTTCGGCAGCACCCTGGCCGACCCGAAGGACAAGGTGTGGCTGCAGGAGCTGATGCGGTACACCGGCACGGGCGTCAACGGCATGTCGTTCACGTACTGGTCGTGGAACCCGAACTCGGGTGACACCGGCGGCATCGCGCTGGACGACTGGACCAACATCAACACCGAGAAGCAGGCGATCCTCCAGCCGTACCTGATCGCACCGGTCGGCGGCGGCAACACTGGCGGGCCGACGAGCGGTGGCCCGACCAGCGGCGGTCCCACGACCGGCCCGCCGCCCACCACCGGTCCGCCGCCCACCACCAACGGGCCGCTCGGCTGCCAGGTCACCTACCAGCAGACGAACGCCTGGCAGGGCGGCTTCCAGGGCAACGTGACCGTGCGCAACAACAGCAACAGCGCGGTCAACCCGTGGAGCGTGGTCTGGACCTGGCCGTCCGGGGTGACGCTCGGCAGCGGCTGGAACGCGACGGTGACCCAGAGCGGCACCACGGTGACCGCGGCGGCGCCGACCTGGAGCCCGTCGCTGCCGGTGGGCGGCTCGGTGACGATCGGCTTCACCGCCAACGGCACGGCGACCGCCCCGGCGAGCGTCCGCCTCAACGGCGCGAACTGCACCGCGACCGCCTGACCGGCGGCGCCGGCGAAACCGGCATGATCGGACGCTAGGCAGGACGGACGGCGGGCATCCCGAGCAGCACCCCGGGGGTACGGGGTGCCCGCCCCGACTCCCACGCGTCGCCGGCCCGGGTGCGCCGGTGGTGCAGCGGCGCACCGTCGGCGTTGAGGTGGTGCGGCGCCGCGTACGTCACGACGGTGTGCACGATGTCGCCGGGGCGCGGCGTGATGCCGTCGGTGTTGAAGTGGACGAGCCGCCCGTCGCGCGCCCGGCCGGACAGGCGTCCGGTGCGGTCGTCCTTGCGCCCCTCGCCCACGGCCACCAGCACCTCGACGGTCTCGCCGACCAGCGCCTTGTTTTCCGCCCAGGTGACGTCTTCGACCACGGCCATCAGCCGCTCGTACCGCTCCTGCACCACTTGCTTGGGCAGCTGGTCGGGCATGGTCGCGGCGGGCGTGCCGGGGCGCTTGGAGTACTGGAACGTGAACGCGCCGGCGAACCGGGCCGCGCGCACCACGTCGAGCGTCCGCTCGAAGTCCTCCTCGGTCTCGCCCGGGAAGCCCACGATGATGTCGGTGGTGATGGCCGCGTCGGGCATCGCCGCGCGCACCTTCTCGATGATGCCGAGGTACTTTTCCGCCCGGTACGAGCGGCGCATCGCCTTGAGCACCGCGTCGGAACCGGACTGCAACGGCATGTGCAGCTGGTGGCAGACGTTCGGCGTCTCGGCCATCGCGGCGATCACGTCGTCGGTGAAGTCTTTGGGGTGCGGGCTGGTGAAGCGCACCCGCTCCAGCCCTTCGACACCGCCGGTGGCGCGCAGCAGCTTGCCGAAGGCGAGCCGGTCGCCAAACTCGACGCCGTACGAGTTGACGTTTTGCCCGAGGAGGGTCACCTCCAGCACGCCCTCGGCGACCAGCGCCTCGACCTCGGCGAGGACCTCGCCGGGCCGCCGGTCCTTTTCCTTGCCGCGCAGCGACGGGACGATGCAGAAGGTGCAGGTGTTGTTGCACCCCACCGAAATCGAGACCCATCCCGCGTACGTCGACTCGCGGCGGGTCGGCAGCGTCGAGGGGAAGACCTCCAGCGACTCGAGGATCTCCACCTCGGCGGCGGAGTTGTGCCGGGCCCGCTCGAGCAGGGCCGGGAGCGAGCCGATGTTGTGCGTACCGAAGACGACGTCGACCCAGGGCGCCCGGCTCACGATCTCGCCCCGGTCCTTTTGCGCCAGGCAGCCGCCGACCGCGATCTGCATGCCGGGGTGCTTGTCCTTGACCGGGCGCAGGTGGCCGAGGTTGCCGTACAGGCGGTTGTCGGCGTTTTCCCGTACGGCGCAGGTGTTGAAGACCACCACGTCCGCCTCGTCGGACTCGCTCGCCCGCACGTATCCAGCCTGCTCCATGAGGCCGGAGATGCGCTCGGAGTCGTGGACGTTCATCTGGCAGCCGTACGTGCGCACCTGGTAGGTGCGCGGGTTGCCGGTGGGTGCGGTAGTCATGGCAGAGTCAAGACTAACTGTCGAAGGACGGACGCTGGTTTTCTGGGAGGCGGATATGTGCCGGAGCATCGTGACGCTGCGCGAGCCGTTCGTCGAGGAGGTCACCGAGGCTGACATCCAGGCGGCCGCCCTGCAGTACGTTCGCAAGATCTCCGGTTTCCGTACCCCGGCCGCCCACAACGCCGAGGCCTTCCAGGTCGCGGTCGCCGCGGTGGCCGACGCGACGCGGACGCTGCTCGCCGATCTCGTGGTGCGTCCCAGCCCGAACGCGGACACGCCCGACGTGCGCCGGGAAAAGGCCCGCGCCGCGCGCCTGGCGTCAGGGCGCGGTTAGCTCGCGTCAGGCCGCGGTCAGGTCGAGGTTGGGCGCCGCGACCACGAGGTCGGGCTCCCACCGCGACCGGCGGCACTCCTCCGACTCGCGGCACCGCTGCGTGGCGATCGTGCACAGCCGGGCGTTGGAGTGTGCCGCCCCGTCTTCGGTGTCGGCGACGTCGACGTGCGCCGGGCGGAGCGTGCCGTCGGGCAGGGCCAGCAGGTGGCGGCTGGGGTTGAGCGTGTCGTCGGCGACCAGGCAGCGGTGGCCGAGCCGCCGGGCGAGCGCGGCGACCACGGCCGCTTCGACCACGCCGGCCGGTGGGCCGTAGCACTCCACGATCGTGGGGAAGTCGCCCGACGTGTGCCAGACGTCGCAGACAACCGCTTCCGCCGGCAATCGGGCGGGATCGGCGATGCCCAGGGGGATCACGGGCCGGGCGATCACCGCTTCGAGCGCGGCGCACAACCGGGCCGGATGGAGCCGGGTATCGACCGACCAGGTCCAGATGGCGGCCGGGGTTCTCATAGCTCGATGGTGGCTGTCCGGAACGGTGCGCGTGGCCGGTGTTACTCCTCCGTGACCAACTAGGTGACATTCCCGCACTCTGGCCCGCTTAAAGTTGCCGAAGCCGAGGCGTTCGGCCAACCGAGGGTAGTCGTGACGTTACACAGGGCGGTGACGACAGTGGCAGCGGGCGAACCGCTCATCGTGCTCGACTCAGTCAACAAATGGTTCGGACCGCTGCACGTGCTGCAAGACGTCAGCCTTTCGGTCGACCGCGGCGAGGTCGTGGTGGTCATCGGGCCATCCGGCTCGGGCAAGTCGACGCTCTGCCGGGCGATCAACCGGCTCGAGCCGATCAACTCCGGCACGATCACGTTCGACGGCAAGCCACTCCCCGCCGAGGGCCGCGCCCTCGCCCGGCTCCGCAGCGACGTCGGCATGGTCTTCCAGTCGTTCAACCTCTTCGCCCACAAGACCATCCTGCAAAACGTGACGCTCGGGCCGGTCAAGGTCCGCCGGGAAAAGTCGGCGTCCGCGCGCGACCGGGCGATGACGCTTCTGGAACGGGTGGGCATCGCGAGCCAGGCGGAAAAGTACCCGGCACAGCTCTCCGGCGGTCAGCAGCAGCGGGCGGCGATCGCCCGCGCCCTGGCGATGCAGCCCAAGGCGATGCTCTTCGACGAGCCCACCAGCGCGCTCGACCCGGAGATGGTCGGCGAGGTGCTCGACGTGATGACGTCGCTGGCCCGAGACGGCATGACGATGGTGGTCGTGACGCACGAGATGGGATTCGCGCGGCACGCCGCCAACCGGGTGGTCTTCATGGCCGACGGTCAGTTGGTCGAGCAGGCACCGCCCGACGAGTTCTTCGGCAGCCCGAAGAGCGAGCGGGCCAAAGACTTCCTATCGAAGATCCTGACGCACTAAGCGTCCGCGCCGGCCCTGTGTCGTCCTTTGGACGCCTGCGATCCAGTGCCGGGCCGGATGCGAATTAGGTGCGGAGCCGTCCACCGGTTGGGGGCTCTGTCGAAAGAGGAGGGTAAGAATGCGTATCACGCGCATGACGGCGATCGCCGCGGCCGCGGTGCTGACTTTGGGTGTCGCCGCCTGTGGCGGCGATGACGACAGCGGTGACGCGGGTTCCACGGACACCGGCAGCAAGACGTTCGAGGCCGGCACCACGATGGAACGGCTCAACAAGGCCCAGAAGATCGTGATCGGCACCAAGTTCGACCAGCCGGGCTTCGGCCTGAAGGGGCTCGACGGCAAGCCGGCCGGTTTCGACGTCGAGATCGGCAAAATCGTCGCCGACGAGTTGGGCATTCCGGAAGACAAGATCGAGTACATCGAGACGCCGTCCGCGGTGCGCGAGGAGAAGATCGAGAAAGGCGAGGCGGACATCGTCGTCGCCACATACACGATCAACGACAAGCGCAAGGAGCGGATCGACTTCGCCGGTCCGTACTACGTCGCCGGGCAGAACATCCTGGTGAAGGCGGACGACACCTCGATCACCGGCCCGGACTCGTTCAAGGCCGGCGACAAGAAGGTCTGCTCGGTACAGGGCTCGACCCCGGCAGCCAACATCGAGCAGTACCTGGCCAACAAGGGCTCGCAGCTGGTGCTCTTCGACGTGTACACCAAGTGCATCGACGCTCTCAACAGCGGCCAGGTCAACGCGGTCACCACCGACAACGTGATCCTGCTCGGCTTCATCGCCCGCAACGAGGGCAAGTTCAAGCTCGCCGGCGAGAACTTCACCGAGGAGCCGTACGGCATCGGCCTGAAGAAGGGCGACACCGCCTTCCGCACGTTCATCAACGACACGCTCGAAAAGGCGTACAGCGACGGACGTTACGAGGGTGCGTGGAAGGACACAGCCGGTAAGTTCGACGACCAGGTGCCGACCGGCCCGGCCGTCAACCGGTACTAGATCGATCGGCAGTTGGAAGGTGAGCGGTAGGAGATTTCCGTGAGTGTGCTAGTCGACCACTTCGACGTCTTCGCCAGCGGCCTGTGGCTCACCTTCCAGCTCTGCCTGCTCTCCGCGATAGGTGCCCTGATCCTGGGCACCGTCGCCGCGGTCATGCGGATCTCGCCGATCCCGCCGCTGCGCTGGGTGGGCACGGCCTACGTCACGGTGTTTCGCAACTGCCCGCTGACGATCGTGTGGTTCTTCGCCGCGTTCGGGCTGCCGGCGCTCGGCTCGAACGCCGACTTCCTCAGGATCCCGGGGCTGACCTCGGTCTTCTCCCGGCTCGGCGTGGACATCCCGTACTTCCGGTTCGCCATCGTGGCGCTCAGTGTCTACACAGGAGCGTTTGTATGCGAGGCGATCCGCAGTGGCATCAACGCCGTACCCACCGGACAGGCGGAGGCAGCGCGGGCGATCGGGCTGACCTTCACGCAGAACCTCCGCCACGTCGTCCTTCCGCAGGCGTGGAAAGCGGCGATCGTCCCGCTCGGCAGCGTGATCATCGCGATGATCAAAAACTCCGCACTGGCCGGCTTCTTCGGCCTCGTCGGCGAGCTTTCCAATTCCGGGGTCAACCTCACCAGCGCCCTCGGTGAGCCGATCATCCCGGTCTTCATCGGCGTATCGATCGGGTTCCTCATCATGACCGTTCCCCTCGGGCTTCTCCTCGACCACCTCGAGCGCCGCCGGGCGGTGGCCCGATGAAGGACCAGCAGACCGTCCTCTACGACGCGCCTGGCCCGCGGGCCCGCCGGGTCACGCTGATCGTCAGCGTCATCGTCGTCCTCGCGGTGGTTGCCGGCGCCTACTTCCTCGTCTACCGGCCGCTCGACGAGCAAGGCCAGTTCTCGATGGATCTGTGGGGACCGCTGATCGACCCGGACAACGAGGTCTTCTCCCAGGTGTGGGCCCGCCTGCGGGACGGGTTCGTCGCCACCTTGACCGCCGCCGCGCTCGCGATCGTCTCGTCGCTGATCTTCGGCACCGCTCTCGCTGTGCTCCGCATCCAGCTCAAGGCGCTGAACAAGCGCAAGTTCAGCGGCCTGGCCGCGCCCGCCGCGATCGCCCTGCGCACGCTGAGCTGGTTCCTCAGCATCGTGTCGCGCTTCTTCGTGGAGATCTTCCGCGGCCTGCCGGTGGTCATCACGATCTTCTTCGTCGCCAGCGCGTTGCCCGAACTCGGCGTCGACCTCGGTGACATCCTCTGGTACCTGGTCATCGGCCTCACCCTCTACAACATGGTCGTCATCGGCGAGATCCTCCGCTCCGGTATGGAAGGTCTGCCCGGCGGCCAGCGCGAGGCCGCGGAGGCGATGGGCCTAAGCTCGTTCCAGACCACGCGCATGATCCTGCTGCCACAGGCGTTCCGCATCATGCTGCCGGCGCTGATCAGCCAGCTCGTGGTGGTACTCAAGGACACCTCGCTCGGCTTCATCATCAGCTACGAGGAGGTGCTGCGGGTCAGCGGCCAAATCATCCAGGCCCTCCCGGAGCCCAACCCCATCCAGGTGTACGCGGTGGTCGGCGCGATCTACATCCTCGTCAACTACGCGCTCTCCAAGCTCGCCGAGTACGTGCAGCGCCGCCTCGCCCGCGGCCGCAAGACCGCCGCTCTCCCAGCTGAACAGCCGCCCGCGGCGCTGGCCGCCGAGATCGAGCCGGCCGCCAAGGTCTGAGCCCAACGATCGTGGTTGCGGCGCCGCCTGGCCGTCGGCCCGGCAGGCCAGCGGGTTGTGAACCGCGGACGGTGAGGCCGCGGGAACGCACCCCAAGAAAACGCTCCGCTGCGCTCCACGTTTCCCCGGGGGCCCCGCGCAACGGCCCGCACCACAGCGGACGTCGCGGTAGCTCAATCTCTACGTTGGAACGGATCCGGACGTTTGCGTTATCACGCTGGTCAGCGCGCGATCTCGGTAACCCGCGACTCGCGTACCACCGTGACCCGGATCTGGCCCGGGTAGGTGAGCTCCTCCTCGATCTGCTTCGCCACGTCACGGGCGAGCACCGCCGCGCCGATGTCGTCGACGTCGTCGGGCTTGACCATCACCCGGATCTCGCGGCCGGCCTGCATGGCGAAGACCTTCTCCACACCGGTCTTGCCGGCGGCGATCTCCTCGATCCGCTCCAGCCGCTTGACGTACGCCTCCAGGCTCTCCCGCCGCGCCCCCGGCCGCCCGCCGGAGCAGGCGTCGGAGGCCTGGGTCAGGACCGCCTCGATGGTCTGCGGCGGTACCTCGTTGTGGTGCGCCTCGATCGCGTGGACCACCTCTTCCGGCTCGCCGTACTTGCGGGCCAGGTCGGCGCCGATCAGCGCGTGGCTCCCCTCCACCTCGTGGGTGAGCGCCTTGCCGATGTCGTGCAGGAACGCGCACCGTTTGATCATCTGCGCGTCCAGCCGCAGTTCGGAGGCCATGATGCCGGCGATGTGCGCGGTCTCGACCAGGTGCTTGAGCACGTTCTGCCCGTACGACGTGCGGTAACGCAACCGCCCCAGCAGCGTCATCAGCTCCGGGTGCAGGTCGGTGATGCCCACCTCGACCAGCGCGTCCTCCGCGGCGCGCTCGCAGAGCCGCTCCACCTCGTGCTTGGCGGTCTCGAAGACCTCCTCGATGCGGTGCGGGTGGATCCGCCCGTCGAGCACCAGCTTTTCCAGCGTGAGCCGGCCGATCTCGCGGCGCACCGGGTCGAAGCAGGAGAGCAGCACCGCCTCGGGTGTGTCGTCGATGATCAGGTTGACGCCGGTCACCGACTCGAAGGCGCGGATGTTGCGCCCCTCGCGGCCGATGATCCGCCCTTTCATCTCGTCGCCGGGCAGGTGGAGCACGCTGACCACGCTCTCCGCCGTCTGCTCGCTCGCCACCCGCTGGATCGCGTCCACCACGATGTGGCGGGCGCGCTGCTCGGCGGTGCTGCGGGCGTCGTTTTCGATGTCGCGGACGAGCAGCGCCGCCTCCCGCTTGGCCTGCCCCTCGATCGCCTCGACCAGCTCCGCCCGGGCCGCCTCGACGGTCAGCCCGGCCACCCGTTCCAGCTCGCGCCGCCGCAGCTCCTCCGCCTCGGCCAGGACCGACTCGCGCTCCGCCACCGTCGCCTCGCGCTCGGCGATCTCCGCCTCGATCGCCGCGATCCGCCGGTCGCGCTCGGCCAGCCGCTCCACCTCTTCGGTGTGCAGCCGCTCACGCTCGTCGATCCGCGCTGTACGCCGTTCCAGCTCCGCGGCCTGCTCCTTGACGGTCGCGCTGAGCATGGAGATCTCGCGTTCGCCGCTGCGCCGGGCCGCCACCCGCGCCTGCTCGGCGTCCGTCTCGGCTTGGCGGTGTGCCCGTTCCAGGATGGTGTCCGCCTCGGCCCGCGCCGCGTCGAGCACCCGGCGCGCCTCCGCGCGCGCCGCGCGTGCCTCGGCCTTGGCCTCCGCGGCGTCGGTGCGGGCCGCGGTGGCGGCCGACTTGGCCTGCTCCGCGGCCGACGACGCCTCACCGGCCGCGCTGCGCAGCGCCGCCAGGGACTCCTCCTGGCGATCCCGCTCGGCCAGGAACGCGGGGTCTTCCGCCCGCGGCGCCGCCGGCTGGGCCGTCGTAAGGGACCGCAAGGCCCGCGCGCCAAGGACAAGACCAACCACCACGAGTACGGCCAGCGCCAGCACCGCGATCAGCAGTACTACGGTCATCCCGCCCATGCCGCCTCCCTCCGCCGCCTCGGGCGCCACGGGTCGGGTTGTGCCCACCCACTGAACGCCTTGCGGCTGTGTCGCCCGACCGAGGCAGCGGGCCGCAGGTATGACCGCCAGCGGCGCCCACGCGGGCACCGCCACCGGCCGGATATGTCATGCCGTCGCCGACGCGGCCCGGTCGACGACGGATCTAAAGTGATGCCGTACTGTTACGCGATCTATGTTGTGCGATTAGCCTGCGATGGTCGGGCCTTCTCGTCTGTAACGCGAGGCTAGGTCGCGAGTGGCGGTTCGGTCAAGGACCCATGATCCGGCCGAACCCGGGACGTACGGCATTGGAACGCTCACGCGCAGGTCATGGCCGGTACGGGCATTCCGGGACGAGTCACGAACGCCGCACATTTTTCGGCCCGCCCGTACGGTCATACGGCTGAGCGGGGGATCATCCCAAAGGTCATCGCCGCTTCCACCAGAGCGCGATTGTCGGGTGCCATCGTGCCATCCGGCATCGTCCGGGTGTCTTCCAACCCCACCCGGGAATGCAGGCCGAGCCGCCGGGCCTCGCGCAGTACCGCCCAGACCGCCGCCCCTTCCGCGTGGAGCAGGATGGGAACGCTCCCCCGCCCCAGCGCCGAGAGCATCGCGTGCGCGTTCGCCAGCGCCCGACCCTCCTCCGGCTCCATGCACTCCAGCAGCAGCCGTACGCAGGGCACCCGCCACGCCTGGTAGGCCGCGACCGCCGCCGGCGTCCAGAGCCCCGCCTCCACCCCGATCCCCCGCGAGCGCAGGGCCGCCGCGACCCGCTCGGCCCCCTCCTCGTGGACGTTGACCGACGCGAAGTCCGGCAGCACACTCCACGACTCGACCGCGGCCACCCGCTCGCCCGAGTCGGGTGCGATCCACGCCCCGGTGGTCACCCCGACCGGAAGCTCCGGGCAGGACCGCCGCAACGCCGCCACGGTCGCGTCGACGGCGTCCGCCGCGAGGGTCTCCCGCCCCTCCTCGTCGCGCGGGTGGACATGCACGGCAGCGGCGCCCGCACTCTCGCACCGCACCGCGTCGGCCGCCACCTCGGCCGGCGTGATCGGCACGGCCGGGTGCTCGTCGCGGCGGAGGCCCCCGTTCAGGCAGGCTTTGAGCATGCCCCCATTCTGCGGCCGCCCGGCGCGCCGGGGCCGGTATCAGCCTTGTCTCCCGGCCATCGACGGGCCGCGCCGAGCCCAGACCACGCCCAACGATCACCACGCCGACCGCTCCTCTCGTGGCCGACCGCTCCTCCCGTGATCGACGCTCTGAGATCGACCCAAGGCGCAGATCGTGGTACATCAGTGCCCCTCCAGGGGCAGCTAAGTACCACGATCTGCCAGAGACAGCCAACGTTTGACACCGATCAAGGACCAGTGCCCCCTGTGGCCCTCGGCCCCCGAAGCTCGCTTGCGTTCAGGCCCGTACGGCACGCCCGCGCGGGGCGGCACGCCCGACTGGGCACGCCCGCACGGCACGCCCGGCAGGGCACCCCGGCAGGGCACCCCGGCAGGGCACCCCGGCAGGGCACCCCGGCACGGCAGGCACGCCCGCGCGGCGGGGCACGCCCCACGAAGCGGCACGCCCGGCACAGAGCGGCACGCCGGCACGGCGCGGCAGGCACGCCCGTGCGGCGGGGCACGCCCACATCGCACAGCCGCATGCCCCGCACAGAGCGGGCACGCCCGCGGGCGACGCGGACCGCAGTCAGCGCGGGCGTGGTGGGCGGTGTCGCCCGCAGCCAGCGCGGACGTAGCCAGCGCGGCCGCGGGCGGCGTGCCCCGCGGGCAGCGCAGACGTCGGCAGCGCAGACATCGCCCGCGGGCAGCGGCAGACGCAGAAGGGCAGGCCGAACGGGCACAGCCAGCGCGGCCACAGGCGGCGCGGGCGGCACCGACCCAGCGCGGAGCGGGCAGGGACCCAGCGCGGAGCGGGCAGGGACCCAGCGCGGCGGCGCGGACACGGACCCAGCGCGGCGTGGAGCGGGCACGGGCGGCGGCCGGCGCGGCGTTACTCGGTGCGGTCGCCACCCTCCAGGTCGGCCAACGCGTCCGCGTCGACGCCGTCGGCGAACTCGGCCGCCTCCGCGCTCTGCGCCGCCATCGCGTCCTTGACCACCCGGATGGCCAGGCCCGGGCCGTAGCCCTTGCGGGCCAGCATGCCCACCAGCCGCCGGAAGACGGCCTCCGGCTCGCCGCGGGCGGTGCGCAGCTTGCGGTCGACCAGCGCCCGCGCCGTGGTCGCCTCGGTGTCGGGGTCGAGGTCGTCGAGGGCGGCGCCGGCGGTCTCGGCATCGACGCCGCGCTGGCGCAGCTCGTTGGCGAGGGCGCGGCGGGCCAGGCCGCGGCCGTGGTGGCGGCTGGAGACCCAGGCGCGGGCGAACGCCGCGTCGTCGATCATGCCGACCTCGTCGTAGCGCTCCAGCACCTCCACCGCGACCTCGGGCGAGATGCCCCGCCGGGCCAGCGCGGTGGCCAGCTCGGCGCGGGTGCGCGGGCGGACGGCGAGCTGGTTGAGGCAGATCTCGCGGGCCCGCTCGGCCTCGTCGCGCGGCTCCTCGGCCGCGGGTCGCCCACGCCGCCCGCGACCCCGCTGCTCCCCGCCGCGCGGATCCTGCGGCCAACCAGCCTGGTCGCGCGGACCCTCGGGCCAACCAGCCTCGCCGCGCGGACCCTCGCCCGCCGACGACCAGCCAGCCCCGTCGCCACGGCCGCCGCGACGCCGTGCACCACGCTCGCCTGTGGACTGCCAGCGCGAGCCGCGACCGCCCCCCGGCCGCACGCCACCGTCCCGATCGGCGCCGCGCTCGGGGCCGGAAACAGCGGCCTGATCCGCGTCGGGGTCGGACTCGGGATCGGGAGCGCGGCGGGCGGCGCCGAGAGCGCTCGCCGGCATCACCCCGGCCGGCCAGCGTGAGCCGGACGGTGTGGGTGAGCCGGTGGGCGGATCGGCGGCCGCGGGCAACGCGCCTTCCGGCCACTCGAACTCGCCCTCGTCAGGGCCTGGGCCCGCGATGGGCGCCGCGCGGCGGCTGGAGGACGTCGCGGAGGAACCGCGGGAACGCGCTCGGGGCGGTGCGGCGTCCCAGCCTCGCCCCGAGCGTGCGCCACGCCGTCGTCCGGGCATGGCGGGCCGGGTCAGAAGTCGACCGGGGGCAGCTCGACCCCGCCGGCCTCGTCGCTCGCGCCCTGCCCGACGCCGAGCTTTTCGAGGATCTTCTTCTCGATCTCGGCGGCCACGTCCGGGTTTTCCTTGAGGAACTCGCGCGCCTTTTCCTTGCCCTGCCCGAGCTGGTCGCCGTCGTACGTGTACCACGCGCCCGACTTGCGGATGATGCTCTGCTCGACACCGACGTCGATGAGCGAGCCCTCGCGGGAGATGCCCTTGCCGTACATGATGTCGAACTCGGCCTGCTTGAACGGCGCGGCCACCTTGTTTTTCACGACCTTGACACGGGTGCGGTTACCCACCACGTCGGTGCCGTCCTTGAGGCTCTCGATGCGGCGCACGTCGAGGCGGACCGAGGCGTAGAACTTGAGCGCGCGGCCACCCGTCGTGGTCTCCGGCGAGCCGAACATGACGCCGATCTTTTCGCGGAGCTGGTTGATGAAGATGGCGGTCGTGCCGGACGTGTTGAGGATACCGGTGATCTTGCGCAGCGCCTGGCTCATCAGGCGGGCCTGGAGACCGACGTGGCTGTCGCCCATCTCCCCCTCGATCTCGGCGCGCGGCACGAGCGCGGCCACCGAGTCGATGACGATGATGTCGAGCGCGCCGGAGCGGACCAGCATGTCGGCGATCTCCAGCGCCTGCTCACCGGTGTCGGGCTGGGAGACGAGCAGCTGGTCGGTGTCGACGCCGAGCGCCTTCGCGTACTCCGGGTCGAGCGCGTGCTCCGCGTCGATGAACGCGGCGATGCCGCCGGCACGCTGGGCGTTGGCCACCGCGTGCAGCGCGACCGTGGTCTTACCGGACGACTCCGGCCCGTAGACCTCCACCACCCGGCCGCGGGGCAGGCCGCCCACGCCGAGGGCGACATCGAGCGCGATCGAGCCGGTGGGGATGATCGCGGTCTGCACGACCGGCCGCTCGCCCAGCCGCATGACCGAGCCCTTGCCGAACTGCTTGTCGATCTGCGCCAAAGCGAGATCGAGTGCTTTTTCCCGATCAGGTGCTGCTGCCCCCATTGCCGCCACCCCTACATTCGCCGCCTTCGCGGGCGTCTTCGCCGAAGAGCTTCTCGTCACGCGGACACGCTAGGCGCTGGGTCCGACAGAAAACAGCCGACGAGCCGCAACCTGTGGACAAGCGCCCCAGCTGTGGACAATAGCCGAACACCTGTACGACGCAAGGGCCGACACGCCACACAGAGCGTCCGTTAACCCAAAGATGACCGAACGAAGCGAAGGCGGTACTCAGCGCAGTCGAGTGGGCACCCGATCGGGGTACGCGGCCACCACCGCCCGCCACACGTCCACCGTCGGCGTACCGGCGTCGAGCGCCTCCCGGATGGTCCGGCCGCCGAGCTGGGGCAGCACCTGGTCGGAGGCGAGGCTGGCCGCGTACGCCGGGCCGAACGCCTGCTCCAACCGCGCCCAGAAGTCCGTGAGCCGCACCCTTCAAACTCCCCTCGCGACAGCCACCGGGCGCAACGCTAGCGCGACCAGCGGCACCGTCGCGATGGCGGCCAGCGCGGTCAGCGCGCCGAACCCGCTCACCTCGACCACCAACCCGCTCACCGCGCCCGCGGACGCCCCGGCCAATCCCATGACCAGGTCGGACAGCCCTTGCGCGGCGGGCCGCACCTCGGCCGGCACCGACTCGGAGAGCAGCGTCGAGCCGGCCACCATCGTGCCCGACCAGCCCACCCCCAGCAGCGTGAGCCCGACCGCGAGCTGGGGCGTGTCGTGCCCCGCCGTACCGGCCGTCGCGCAGGCGGCGACGAGCACCGCGACCCCGCCGAGCACCACCGCGCGCCGCCCCAGGCGGTCGGTCAGCCAGCCGACGAGCGGGGCGAGCGCGTACATGCCGGCGATGTGGAGGCTCAGCACCACGCCCACGACCCGGAGCACGTCGGCGTCCGAATGGGACTCGCCAAGGCGTACCGGCGTCATCACCATGACCCCCACCATGACGAGGTGGCCGACGGCGACCGCGGCCATCCCCAGCCGGGCCGCCGGTCTTTCCGCGACCGCGCGCAGCGCGGGCCGGAAACCCGCGCGCCGCGGTGCCGGCTCGACCTCCGCGAGGCGCCGCGCGGTGAGGAGCGGGTCGGGGCGCAGGAGCAGCGCGAGTACCGTCGCCGCGAGCCCGAACGCCAGCGCGCTGAACACGAACGGGCCGGTCAGCGCCGGTGCCCCGGACCAGTGCACCGCGTCGTCGGCGAGCGCGGCGAAGTTGGGCGCGGCGACCGACCCGATCGTGGTGGCCCAGACGATCAGCGAGAGGTGGCGGCCGCGACGCACCGGCTCGGAGAGGTCGACGGCGGCGTACCGGGCCTGGAGGTTTGCCGTGGTCCCGCCGCCGAAGAGCAGCATGCCGGCGAAGAGGAGCGGTACGAGGTCGAGCGCCGCGGCCGCCACCACGACCGCGGCGCCGAGCGCGCCGGTGAGGTAGGCGGCGGCGAGCCCCCAGCGCCGCCCGCGGGCGTTGGTGATCCGGGTGATCGGGAGGGCGAGCAGCGCGCCGCCCACCACGCCGGAGCTCGTGGCGAGGCCGGAGATGGCGGTGCCGCCCAGCCGCGCGGCCAGCAGCGCGCCCACCGACAGTCCGATCGCGACACCCATGCCACCGATCGTCTGGGTGACGAAGAGCAAACGTAGAGTGCGCCGCTGAACCGGAGCGGCCGTCTCTACTGTCACAGGCCCAGGCTACGCCCGATGATCTCTTTCATGATCTCCGTGGTGCCGCCGTAGATGGTCTGCACCCGGCTGTTGAGCCAGGCCTTGGCCACCGGGTACTCCAGCATGTAGCCGTAGCCGCCGTGCAGTTGCACGCAGCGGTCGGCCACGCGGTTCTGCAGCTCGGTGGTCCACCACTTCGCCTTGGCCGCGTCGACCACGGTGAGCCGCCCCGCGTTGAACTCCCGCACGCAGTGGTCGAGGAACGTCCGCGCGATCGTCACCTCGGTGTCGAGCTCGGCGAGGAGGAAGCGGTTGTGCTGGAACTTTCCGATCGGCCGGCCGAACGCCTCGCGGCCGCGCGCGTACTCCAGCGTGATGGCGAGCAGCCGCTCGCTGGTGGCGACGGCGGCCACCGCGATGCCGAGCCGCTCGCGGGGCAGGTTGGCCATGAGGTGGTAGAAGCCGTGGTTTTCGGTGCCGATCAGGTTGTCGGCGGGCACCCGGCAGTCGTCGAAGAAGAGCTCGGCCGTGTCGTTCGCCTTCAGGCCGACCTTCTCCAGGCGGCGGCCGCGGGTGAAGCCGGGCGTACCCCGCTCCACCGCGAACAGGCTCGCGCCGTGCGCACCCTGGTCGGGCGCGGTCTTGGCGACGACCACCACGAGGTCGGCCATGTCGCCGTTGGTGATGAACGTCTTCTGTCCATTGAGGACGTACGAGTCACCGTCGCGGACCGCGGAGGTACGCACGCCGGCGAGGTCGGACCCGGCAGCCGGCTCGCTCATCGCGATCGCGGTGACGAGGTCGCCGGAGCAGAAGCCGGGCAGCCACCGCTTGCGCTGGTCCTCGGTGGTGAGGTCGGTCAGGTACGGCGCGACGACGTCGTTGTGCAGCCCGAAGCCGAGCCCCGAGCAGCCCGATCCGACGATCTCCTCGGTGAGCACCGCGTTGAACCGGAAGTCGCGCTGCCCACCCCCGCCGTACTCCTCGTCGACGTCCATGCCGAGCAGCCCGGCCGCGCCGGCCTTGCGCCAGACCTCGCGGTCGACGATCCCGTCCCGTTCCCACGCCTCGTGGTGGGGCACCGCCTCGCGGGCCAGGAACTCGCGGCAGAGCGCCCGGAAGTCTTCGTGGACCGGCTCGTACAGCTGCTGCTCCATGCGGCTCAGTGTCGCAGGGCCCCGGCGACCACCCGCAGATCGGCCACCAGGCCGCCGAACGCCGTGTCCCGGTCGTCGGCCCGGAGCACGGCCGACGGGTGGATGGTGGCCACCAGCTTGGCCGGCTCGACCGGGAAGTCGGCCGGGTGCTGGGCCGAGCCCGGCCAGGGCAGCACCCGCCCGCGCTGCTGGGTGACCCGGAACGACGGCCCCAGCAACGCCTTGGCGGCGGTCGCGCCGAGCACCACCACGACCTCCGGCCGCAGCAGCTGGAACTCCGACACCAGCCACGGCCGGCACGCCTCGATGTGCACCCGGTCGGGCGTCTTGTGGATGCGCCGCTTGCCGCGCAGCTCGAAGCGGAAATGCTTGACCGCGTTGGTGATGTAGACGTGGGCCGGGTCGATGCCGGCCTCGTCGACGGCGCGGCGCAGCAGGTGGCCGGCGGGTCCGACGAAGGGCAGGCCCTTCTGGTCCTCGACGTCGCCGGGCTGCTCGCCCACGAAGACCACCCGCGCGTGCGCGTCACCCCGGCCGAAGACCACCTGCGTGGCGTCCTGGTACAGCTCGCAGCCCTTGCACGAGGGGGCGGCCGCCTTCAGCGCGTCGAGCGTGCTGGCATCGTCCGGGATGAACTCCTGCGCTGTCGTCACCGCACTGTTCTACCCCATTCGGGAGGAGAAGATGCGGCGGCGGCGACCGCGTCGGCGAGTGGTGGAATGTCCGGCTCGGCGAGCGGGCTGACCGTGATCCGCACGCCCGGCGGCGTGGCCTGCCGGTACAGCGCGCCGGGCGCCACCGCGTACCCGGAATCTCGGAGCATCGTGACCGCGCGCGTCTCGTCGGCGACGGGGATCCAGACGTTGATGCCGGTCCGTCCGCACGCCGTCACGCCGCGCTCGGCGAGCGCGGCGACGAGGGTGTCGCGGCGGCGGTCGTAGCTGTGGCCGGCCGCGACCACCCCGGCCGCGACGGCCGGGTCCTGCCACAGCGACATGGCCAGCCGCTGCAGCATGGTGGAGACCCACCCGGCGCCGAGCCGCATCCGGCCGGCGACCCGCGCCACCGTGGCCTCGTCGCCGCCGAGGGCGGCGAGGCGCAGGTCTGCGCCGTAAGGCTTGGCGGCGGAGCGGAGGAAGGCCCAGGCCCGCGTCGCGCCGGCCAGCGGATGCAGGGGTACGGCGGCCAGCTCGCCAGCGTGGTCGTCTTCGATCAGCAGCACCCCGTCCTGGCCGGCGAGCACCTCGCGCAGGTCGGCCGCGCGGGCGGCGGTGAGGTAGGTACCGGTGGGGTTGTGCGCGCGGGTGGTCACCACCACGGCCCGGGCGCCCGCGGCGAGCGCGGCCCGCAGGCCGTGCGGCGTGGGGCCGTCGCCATCCACGGGTACCGGCAGCGCGCGCAGGCCCAGCGCCGCGACCAGGTCGAGGAAGTTGGCCCAGCCGGGATCCTCGACCGCCACCGCGTCGCCGGGACGCAGGTGGGCGGTGAGCAGCCGCTCGGCGCCGTCGAGCGCACCGCTCGTGACGGTGACCGCCGGCGCGTCCACCCCGTCGGCCGCGAAGCGGGCCCGGATCGTCTCGGCGAGCTCGGGCAGCACACCCGCCTCCGCGTACCCCATGGGGGGCCCGACCCGGGCGGCGAGCGCGGCCAGGTGCGGACCGAGTGGTGGCAGCAGGCTCCGGTCGGGCTCGCCGGAGGAGAGGTCGAGCGCGCCCTCCGGCACGGCCGGGCGCAGCGCGGCGCGGGTGGTGGTGACCGGCGGGCGGGGGCGGATCCGCGTGCCGTTGCGCCCCGCGGTCTCGATCACGCCACGCTGGCGGAGCACCTGGTACGCCTTCGCCACCGTCCCCGGGCTCACCCCGAGCTCGTCGGCGAGCGCCCGCACGGCCGGCAGCGGTGCCCCGGCGGGCAGCTCGCCGGTGCGCACGCCGGACTCCACGCTCGCCGAAATGGCCGCTGACGTGGCCCCATTGATCTGATAACGTACTGGCACAGTCACAGTTTTGTACTGTAACAAACTTGCGGCTCACGGGGAGGGTGCGGGTGTACCAGCAGACCGAGCGGACCACCGCCAAGCGGGAGCGGGGCCGGATGAGCTACGAGCGGGCCACCGCCCACGCCATCCTCGACGAGGCCTACCACTGCGCGCTGGGGTTCACTGTGGACGGTGAGCCGCGGGTGCTGCCGACGCTGCACGTGCGGGTCGGCGAGACGGTGTACGTGCACGGCTCCACCGGCAGCCGCCCCCTGCTCGCCGCCCGCGGTGACGCCGGCCTGCGGGTGTGCCTCACGGTCACCCAGCTCGACGGGCTGGTGCTGGCCCGCTCCCAGTTCCACCACAGCGTCAACTACCGCTCCGTGGTGGCGCACGGCGTGGCCCGGCTGGTCACCAGCGAGGAGGAGAAGCGGACCGCGCTCGACGCGCTGATCGACAAGGTCGGGCGTGGCCGCTCGGCGCAGACCCGCCCGCCGACCCGCAGGGAGCTGGCCGAGACCGCGATGCTGGCGATCCCGCTGCACGAGGTCTCGGTCAAGGCCCGCGCCGGCGGCGTCCTGGAGGAGGCGGAAGACCTCGACCTGCCGTACTGGGCGGGCGTGGTGCCCCTGCGCCTCGTGCCCGGCGTGCCCGAGCCGGACACCGGTGTGACCGCGCCGGTCCCGCACTACCTGCGGCCGCCCCGCTCCCCCTGGCTGACGCCCGAGCCGATGCACGGCGACCACGTCATCCTCGAGCCGCTCGACATGGCGCACGTCGACGAGCTCTTCGCCGCCACCCGCGACCCCGAGGTGTGGCGGCACCTCACGCACGCCCAGCCGGCCGACCGCGACGGCATGGCCGAGCTGGTCGCCGGTGCGCTGCACGCGCACCACACCGGCGAGCGCGTGCCGTGGGTCCAGCGCGACGCGGCCACCGGCGAGGTGATCGGCACGACGTCGTACTACGAGGTGAACGAGGCGAAGCGCTCGCTCGGCATCGGCCACACGTTCCTGAGCCGCCGGTGCTGGCGCACGGGGGTCAACACCGAGGCCAAGCTGCTGCTGCTCACGAGGGCGTTCGAGGAGCTGGGCGCGGTGCGGGTGGTGTGGCACACCGACAGCCGCAACGAGCGTTCCCGGGCGGCCATCGAGCGCCTCGGCGCGCGGCGCGAGGGCGTGCTGAAGATGCACCGGCTGCGGCCGGACGGCGCCTGGTACGACAGCGTGCAGTACGCGATGACCGTCGACGAGTGGCCAGCGGCACACATCCGGCTGCGGGAAAAGCTTCGCGCACCGGCCACGGTGGGGTGAGGATGGCGCCGTGCTGGGGATCACCGACATCTGGACCTACGTGCTGGGCACGGTCGCCATCATCCTGCTGCCCGGGCCCAACTCGCTTTTCGTGCTCTCCACCGCGGCCCGGCGCGGCGTACCGTCCGGCTACAAGGCAGCCGCCGGCGTCTTCCTCGGCGACACCGTGCTCATGGCGCTCTCGGCCGCGGGCGTCGCCTCCCTGCTGAGGGCATACCCGCCGGTCTTCCTCGCGATCAAGTACGCGGGCGCCGTCTACCTCGGCTACGTCGGCCTGCAGATGATCCGCGGCGCCCTACGCCGCTGGCGCGGCACACCCCGCACGACACCCGCGGCACCCGCCGCCGAGGCCCTCCCGCACCCCTTCCGCCGGGCCGCCGTGATCAGCCTGCTCAACCCGAAGGCGATCCTGTTCTTCATCTCGTTCTTCATCCAGTTCGTCGATCCGGCCTACGCGTACCCGGCCCTGTCGTTCCTCCTGCTGGGACTGATCGCGCAGCTCGCCAGCGCCCTGTACCTGACGCTGCTCATCTTCACCGGCACCTTCCTGGCCGCCCAGTTCCGCCGCCGCAGGCGGCTGGCCGCCGGCGCCACGACCGCCGCCGGCACGCTCTTTCTCGGCTTCGGCCTCAAGCTCGCGACCGGCTGAGCCCCACCCACAAACCAGAGAATTCCGAGCTACCGCGATGTCCGCCGTGGTCCGGACCGTTGCGCGGGGTCCCCCGGGAAACGTGGAGCGCAGCGGAACGTTTTCTTGGGATGCGTTCCCGCGGCCTCACCCTCCGCACCCTCCGCGCCCGAGAACCGGCGAGCCCAGTGACGACACCGGCGGGTCCGGCAAAAGCAGGGCCGGCAACGGCCACCGTGGATGGCCCTCGGCCGCCGAGGTGAGCACCAGCGGTACCGGAAGTACCTTATGGCGGCGCCATAAGGTATCTGGGGTACCGCTGGTCGCGGACCCGCCCGCGATCCGCGGGCCGGGGTGGATGGCAACCGCGGAGGATGAGGCGGCGGCAGCTCGAATGTCTTCGATGGCTTGGGACTGGAGCCGGCGCGATCCGGGGCCGGCGCCGGCCACCCGGGCGGTCGGGACACGGCGTCGAAAGGTTTTCGAAGGGCTTGACAGGTGTCGGGTCCAGGCCGGAACATGCCTGTTAACGTGAACAGGCGAGTATTGTCACCGGGTTCGAGGATCGGGGCCTAGACGCATGGCGGAGCGGCGACCAGACGGCGGGAGCCCATCGGGGCGCGGCCCGCGCCGGCAGGTCGGGATGGTCGATGTGGCCCGACTCGCTGGAGTCTCGCACATGACCGTCTCCCGCGTCATCAACGACCAGCCGACCGTCAGCCAGGTGACCCGCCAGCGGGTGCTCGCCGCGATGACCGAGCTCGGTTACCGGCCCAACGTCGCGGCCCGCGCGCTCGTCACCGGGCGCACCCGCACGCTCGGCGTGGTCAGCATCGACACCACGCTCTACGGGCCGGCCTCCATGCTGCTCGCCATCGAGCGGGCGGCGCGCGACATCGGATACGCGATCAGCATCGCCAGCCTGCCCAGCGTCGACCGGCGCTCGTTCGGCGAGGCGTTCGAGGCGCTGATGGCGCAGGCGGTCGAGGGCATCATCGCGATCACGCCACACACCTCGACCACGACGGCGCTGCGCCACGTGCCCAAGGACATCCCGGTGGTGGCGGTCGAGGGCGGCCGGGCGCCGGTGCCCACCGTCGCGGTCGACCAGCGGCTCGGCGCCCGCCTCGCCACCGAGCACCTGCTCTCCCTCGGCCACGCCACGGTCGCACACATCGCCGGCCCCGGCGACTGGCACGAGGCGCAGGAGCGCGAGCGCGGGTGGCGCGACGCGCTCACCGACGCGGAGCGCGAGATCCCCGAGCTGGTGCGCGGCGACTGGAGTCCCCGCTCCGGCTACGAGGCCGCCCAGCGGCTGATCGGCGCGCCCGGCCTGACCGCCATCTTCGTGGCGAACGACCAGATGGCGATCGGCGCGCTGCGGGCCCTCTCCGAGGCCGGCATCCCGGTGCCCGAGCGGGTGAGCATCGTCGGCTTCGACGACATCCCGGAGGCCGAGTTCTTCACGCCGCCGCTGACCACGCTCCGCCAGGAGTTCGGCGAGGTCGGCCGGCAGAGCCTCGCGCTGCTGATGGAGCAGGTCGACGGGGCACCCCGGTCCCGCCGCCGGATCGTGATCCCGCCGGAGTTCATCGTCCGGGAGAGCACCCGCGCCCCGGGGACGGCCGGCTCAGCCCCGGGAACGGCCGGCTCAGCCCGGGGGTCGGCCGGCTCCGGCCCGCGGAGCGCAGGGACGAAGACCCCGCGGAGCGCCGCGACGAAGACGGAGCGCGCCGGACTCTCCGGGGCGCCCGCGAGCGAAGCAAGCCAACCAGACACAGCCCCCCGCTGAGGAAGCCCATGCCCCACGCTGTTAACGCTAACGAACCCCCTCGCTACGTCGTCGGCGTCGACTACGGCACCCTGTCCGGCCGCGCGCTCGTGGTCCGCGTCGACGACGGCGCCGAGCTGGGCACCGCCGTGCACGAGTACCGCCACGGTGTCATCGACCGCACCCTGCCGGCCACCGGCGCGGCGCTCCCGCCCGACTGGGCGCTGCAGGACCCCGAGGACTATCTGGACGTGCTGCGCGTCGCGGTGCCGGCCGCGATCGCCGACGCGGGTGTCGACCCGGCCCTGGTGATCGGCATCTCCACCGACTTCACCGCCTGCACGGTGCTGCCCACGCTCGCCGACGGCACCCCGCTGTGCCGGCTGCCGGAGCTGGCGGGGCGGCCGCACGCGTACGTGAAGCTGTGGAAACACCACGCCGCCCAAGGGCAGGCCGACCGCATCAACGCGCTCGCGCACGAGCGGGGTGAGCCCTGGATCAACCGGTACGGCGGGAAGATCTCCTCGGAGTGGCAGTTTGCCAAGGGCCTCCAGCTGCTGGAGGAAGACCCGGAGGTCTACGCCCGCGCCGAGCGGTGGATCGAGGCGGCCGACTGGATCGTGTGGCAGCTCTGCGGCGCCGAGACCCGCAACGTCTGCACCGCCGGCTACAAGGGCATCTACCAGGACGGCGGCTACCCGAGCGCGGGCTACCTGGCGGCGCTCAACCCCGACTTCGCCGGCTTCGTGGCGAAGCTCGAGCACCCGCTGCTGCCGCTCGGCGCGCTGGCCGGCGGGCTGACCGCGCAGGCCGCCGCCTGGACCGGCCTGCCCGAGGGCATCGCGGTCGCCGCCGGCAACGTCGACGCGCACGTCACCGCCCCGGCGGCGCAGGCCATCACGCCCGGCCAGCTCGTCATGATCATGGGTACCTCCACCTGCCACGTCATGAACGGCGACACCCTCGCCGAGGTCCCCGGCATGTGCGGCGTGGTCGAGGGCGGCATCGTGGCCGGCGGGTACGGGTACGAGGGCGGCCAGAGCGGCGTCGGTGACATCTTCGCCTGGTTCGTCGACTCGTCGCTGCCGGCCGAGTACCGGGCCGAGGCGGAGCGGCGGGGCATCGGGCCGCACGAGTACCTGAGCGAGCTCGCCGCCGCGCAGCGGGTCGGGCAGCACGGCCTAGTCGCGCTCGACTGGCACAACGGCAACCGCTCGGTGCTGGTCGACCACGAGCTCTCCGGCGTGATCGTCGGGCAGACGCTGGCCACCCGCCCCGAAGACGTGTACCGGGCGCTGGTGGAGGCGACCGCGTTCGGCACCCGCACGATCATCGACGCGTTCGAGGGCTCGGGCCTGCCGGTGAGCGAGCTCGTCGCGGCCGGCGGCCTGCTGAAGAACGCGTTCCTCATGCAGCTCTATGCGGACGTCACCGGCCGCCCCATCTCGGTGATCGGCTCGGAGCAGGGGCCCGCGCTCGGCTCGGCGATCCACGCGGCGGTGGCCGCCGGGGCGTACCCGGACGTGCCGGCCGCCGCGGCGGCGATGGGGCGGGTCGAGCGCCGGGTGTACGAGCCGGACGCCGCGCGCGCCAAGGCGTACGAGCCGCTCTACGAGGAGTACCGCCGCCTGCACGACTACTTCGGACGCGGGGAGAACGACGTGCTGCACCGGCTGCGCCGGATCCGGAACGAGGCGCACGCATGAGCGTCGACCAGCTCCGCAAAGACCTCGTGGGGCTGCACGAGGAGCTGATCCGGTGGGGGCTGGTGGTCTGGACCGCCGGCAACGTCTCGGCCCGGGTGCCCGACGAAGACCTCTTCGTCATCAAGCCCAGCGGCATCTCGTACGACGAGCTGACCCCCGAGTCGATGGTGGTGTGCGACCTGGACGGGCGGCTCGTCGACGGCGCCTACGCCCCCTCCAGCGACACCGCCGCCCACGCGTACGTCTACCGCGAGATGCCCGAGGTCGGCGGCGTGGTGCACACCCACTCCACGTACGCGACCGCCTGGGCCGCGCGGGGCGAGGCGGTGCCCTGCGTGCTGACCGCGATGGCCGACGAGTTCGGCGCGGAGATCCCGGTCGGGCCGTTCGCGCTCATCGGCAACGACGACATCGGCAAGGGCATCGTGGCGACCCTGCGCGGGCACCGCTCGCCGGCCGTGCTGATGCGAAACCACGGTGTCTTCACCATCGGCACGAGCGCCCGCGCGGCGGTCAAGGCGGCGGTCATGTGCGAAGACGTGGCCCGCACCGTCCACATCGCACGCCAGCTCGGCGAGCCGCTCCCCATCGCACAGTCCGACATAGACAAGCTCTACGACCGCTACCAGAACGTCTACGGTCAGCCTTCTCCGTGATCGAAGTCGGGGTGGCTTGGGCCGTCGGCGTCTGGAGAGGATCCAACCCCGAAACGGGATTTGGGCTACCGCGATGTCCGTGGTGGTCCGGACCGTTGCGCGGGGTCCCCGGGGAAACGTGGAGCGCAGCGGAGCGTTTTCTTGGGGTGCATTCCCGCGGCCTCACCCTCCGCCGTCCGCGATCTCACCCCGACCCCTGCGGGGAGCCCGCTACCGCCCAGGGGTTTGTGCGTCCACGACACCCCACCACACCACCACCGCCGGGCGGACGGATATGTGCCCGTGGGAAGCTCTGGAGCTGCCCCGTCTGTGCGTGCGACCGCACAGCTTCCACACACCTGCCGTGCGCCTCGGCGCGAGCCTCGCTACCGGGGATGGGGCTTGGGCCGCGGAGGCACGCGCCGCACCCCTCCCCACGTCCGTGATCGACGCTCCCCCCACGTCGTTCTAGCGACTTGAGGGGAGCTTCGATCACGGGACGGGCTACTCCAGGAGGAACGTCGCGTCGGCGCGGTCGGTCGCGGTGCTGACCGGCTGGGCGTACAGCAGGTTGGACGAGTGCCGGATGTACCGGCCGGCGACGTTCGCCGACTCGAACGAGACCCCGGCCGCGTCGGCCAGCCCGGCACGGCGGAAGAAGCTCGCGTCCCCGCGGAACGTGGCCGAGCCGTCGTTGCGCTCCACCCACATCTCGTAGTTGCGGTGGCGCAGGTAGTAGCCGGGGAAGTTGGCCGACTCCAGCGACACCGTGCCGCCGCCGTTCAGCCCGGTCACGATGCGAAACTGCGAGTCGGCGAGGTTGGTGACGTTCGCCTCGATCCGGGCCCGGTACTCCCAGTGCCGGATGTACCGGTCCGGGAAGTTGTACGAGCGCAGCCGCTGCGGGGTGATCCCGTCGGCGACCGGGATGCCGAAGTTCGGCGTGCCGTCCGCGTTCCAGTAGAGCTTCTGGATCCGGGTACGGCGGTTGGGGTCGTTGAGCGGGTCGCCGCTGATGTCGCGGTAGCTCCGGTCGTGGTACACGAGGATGTCGCTCTGGCCGTCCTCGGAGACGGTGAACGAGTTGTGCCCCGGCCCGTACTGGCTCGTCGCGGTGTTGCTGCGGAAGACCGGCTGCGCGTTCTTGGTCCACGACGAGGGGTTCATGAGGTTGGCCGTCGCCGGGGCGGTGAGCATGCCCAGGCAGTAGTTGGCGTCGGTGGCGCTCGCCGAGTACGTCATGAAGACCCGGCCGTTGCGCTGGATCACCGCCGGCCCCTCGTTCACCCGGTAGCCCACCGTCTCCCACGAGTACGTGGGCACGCTCAGCCGTGCCGGCGTACCCGTGATGGTCCAGGGGTTGGACATGGGGGCCAGGTAGAGGTTGGTGTTGCCGCCGATGGCCGGGTCGTTCTGCGCCCAGGCGAGGTAGCGCGTTCCATTGTGGACGAACGTGGTCGCGTCGAGCGAGAACGTGTTGAGCGGCGTGACGATCCGGCCCCGCTCGGTCCACGAGCCGGCGAGCGGGTTGGCCGAGGCGTTCTCCAGCACGTACATCCGGATGGCCCAGACGTCGTCGCTGCGGCCGGCGGCGAAGTAGACGTACCACCGGCCGTTGATGTAGTGGATCTCCGGCGCCCAGATGTGCGCGGCCATCTCGCCGCTCGTGTGGCGCCGCCAGATGACGCTCTCGGATGCGCCGGCGAGCCCCTGGAGCGTGGTGGCGCGGCGCAGCACGATGCGGTCGTACTCGGGGGCGGTGGCGGTCATGTAGTAGTAGCCGTCGGTGTGCTTCACGATGTGCGGGTCGGCCCGCTGGGCGACGAGCGGGTTCGTGTACTGCACGGCCGGCGCGGCCGTGGACGGCGCGGCGACGAGCAGGCTCGCGGCCAGGCTGGCCGCCACGGCGAGGGCGGCGGTGAGTCTGCGCATGGTGTCCTCTTCCTCGGAAGGGGGGTCGGGGCGGCGGCGGGAGCGCCGCCCCGACCGCGAAAAGCGGCACTGCGATTGCTTTGTTAGCGCTCACACGAGGGGCGCGCGGCGCTGTCACGTTCCACGAAGGACGGTGGGAAGCGCACGTGCCGCAGGATCCGCACGCCGGCGGAGATCTGCCTGACCAGCAGGTCGACGCTGGCCCGGGCGAGTGCGGGGAGGTCCTGCCGCACCGTGGTCAACGGTGGTCGCAGGAACGCGGCTTCGGGGATGTCGTCGAACCCGACGACGCTCACGTCGCCGGGCACCGCGCGGCCGGCCAGGTGCAGTGCCCGCAGCGCGCCGAGCGCCATCTGGTCGCTGGCACAGAAGACCGCGCTCACGTCGCGGTCGGCGGCGAGATCGCGGGCGGCCTCGTATCCGGACCGCACGCTCCAGTCGCCGGACAGCACCAGCCCGACCGGGGCACCCGCCTCGGCCAGCGCCGCCCGCCAGCCGGCCGCCCGCTCGCGCGCCACCGGCCAGCCGGGCGGCCCGGAGATGTGGTGGACGGTGGCATGGCCGAGGTCGAGCAGGTGGCGCGTGGCGGCGGCCGCGCCTGACACGTTGTCGAAGCCCACCACCGGCACGCCCACGGCCTCGCCTACGGCTTCACCCGCGCCTACGGCTTCACCCGCGCCGACGGCCAGGAGCGGGACGTGCGGTGGGACGGTGGCCAGCGCGGCCAGCGCCGCATCGGTCGGCGCGACGGCGAGGATGCCGTCGACGAGCCGGCCGAAGAGGGTGTCGACGGCGGTGGCGACCGAGTCGGCGTCGAGCGAACGCGCGCTGACCACGGTGAGCGGATGGCCGGCGGCCCGGGCGGCGCGCACGATCGCGGACACCGTCGAGGTAGGACCGGCCACTGAGGCGTCGAAGGCGACCAGCCCCAGCGCGTGCGACGGGCTGGTCGCCGGCCACCTGGGGGCGGTCCGGTGCGGCACGCCGGCCACCCGGGCGACACCCGTCATCACCGGCCGGTCTCGCAGCCGCCGCGCACCGCGCATTGGGGACCTCCCTCCGGCCGGCACGTCAGTCGCAGTGTTAGCGCTCACACCGGTACTGTCAAGGGGTTGACTGGAATCGATCTATTCAGGTAGATACCGTGCACGTCACGATTGCGTGAACCCCTTGACGCGGGCGGACGTGAGCGTTAACACTCTCGCAAACACACTTCATGCCACCGCGACGCGGTCGCGGTGATGTTAGCGCTAACAGCGATGGCGAGGAGTGCGAGATGCGCAGAAAGATATCGACGATCCTGCTGGCCGCCGCGCTGGCCGGCCCACTGGCCGCCTGCGGCGGTGGCGATGGTGACGGTGCCGGTGGCGGCACCGACGACGGGAAGATCACCCTCGGGTTCTCCCAGGTCGGCGCCGAAAGCGGCTGGCGCACCGCGAACACCAAATCAATCCAGGACTCCGCCAAACAAGCCGGGATCGACCTCAAGTTCTCCGACGCCCAACAAAAACAGGAAAACCAGATCAAAGCCATCCGCTCGTTCATCCAACAGAAGGTCGACATCATCGCCTTCTCCCCCGTCGTCGAGTCCGGCTGGGACACCGTCCTCAAAGAAGCCAAAGACGCCGGCATCCCCGTCATCCTCACCGACCGCGCCGTCGACTCCACCGACACCACCCTCTACAAGACCTTCATCGGCTCCGACTTCGTCGAAGAAGGCAAAAAAGCCGGCGACTGGCTCGTCAACCAGTACACCACCACCACCGACCCGGTAAACATCGTCGAACTCCAAGGCACCACCGGCTCCGCCCCCGCCAACGACCGCAAAAAAGGCTTCGGCGACGTCATCGCCACCGACCCCAAATTCAAGATCATCGCCTCCCAGACCGGCGAGTTCACCCGCGCCAAAGGCAAAGAAGTCATGGAAGCCTTCCTCAAGGCCAACCCCGACATCGACGTGCTCTACGCCCACAACGACGACATGGGCCTGGGCGCCATCGAAGCCATCGAAGGCGCCGGCAAGAAGCCCGGCACCGACATCAAAATCATCACCGTCGACGCCGTCCACGACGGCATGCAAGCCCTCGCCGACGGCAAAATCAACTTCATCGTCGAATGCTCACCCCTACTCGGCCCACAACTGATGGACCTCGTCCAAAAAGTCCACGCCGGCGAAACCGTCGAACCCCGCGTGATCACCAAAGAGACCACCTTCACCCAGGAACAAGCCAAAGCCGTCCTCCCCGAACGGCAGTACTGACGCAATCCCTGTGGCCGCCCC
>NZ_JAVHUY010000015.1 GCF_031085175.1 Phytohabitans maris | reverse complement strand
GGCGGGTGGGGGGTCCGGGCGGCGGGCGCGGTCCGGGGCGGCGCGGCGTTCGGCCAAGGCGGCTCGCCGGGCGCGGACCGCGGCGCGGCGGCGGGTGGCGGCGACCAGCATCACCAGGACCACGGCGACCACCGCGACCGTCAGGCCGATGACCGCAGCCGGCGACGAGCCGGGTATGCCGTCCGCGGGTCGTGCGGCCGCGCCCTCCGCGGCGGCGGCGCGGTCCGCGGGCGGGGTGGGCTTGGGGTCGAGCTCGCCGGGCTCGACCAGCCGGCCGACCGACGCGTCCGCGGGGAGGGCGAAGCCCCAGTCGAGGAGCTTGGCGGTCTGCTCGGAGGCGCGGATCGGCCGGGCCTCGGCGCCGAGCACCGCGGCGACCAGCGTACGGTCGCCACGCTTGGCGGCGCCCACGAACGAGTGGCGGGCCAGCGTGGTGAAGCCGCTCTTGCCGCCCAGCGCGCCCGGGTAGTTCTCCAGCAGGGCGTTGTCGTTTTGGATCTGGAAGCCGCGGGTGTCCCTGGGCGGCTGGGGCGGGATCTTCGCGGTCTTCGTCGCCACGTACTTGCGGAAGTCGGGCAGCGCGAACGCCGCGCGGGCGATCAGCACCAGGTCGTACGCGCTGGTGAACTGGCCCGCGCCGTCCAGCCCGGACGGCGTCACCGCGTGGGTCTGCAGGGCGCCGAGGTGGCGGGCCTGCGCGTTCATCGCGGCCACCCCGCCGGCCCGCCCCTTGTCACCGCCGCCGACCCGGGCGAGCACGTTGGCGGCGTCGTTGCCGGAGTCGAAGAGGAGGCCGTACCAGAGCGTCTCGATCGGGTACTTTCCGCCCTCCAGCAGGCCGACCGCCGAGCTGCCGCGCTCGATGTTCAGGTCTTCGCGGGTCACCTGGACGACCTGCTTGGGGTCGAGCTTGGGGATCATCGTGGCGGCGAGCAGCACCTTCTGCACGCTCGCCGGCGTCTCGTACCCGTGCGGGTCGCAGCCCCCCAGCACCTGCCCGGTGTCGAGGTCGGCGACCAGCCACGTGCTCGCGGTGAGCTTGGGTGGGGCGGCGGCGCCGGCGGGGATCGCGAGGCCGGTGGTGGCGAGCGCGTCGCCGCCGACCCGCGCGTTGGCCGGGTCGAGGGCGGGTGGCTTGGGCTTCGGCGGGCGCTGCGGGGGCGGCGAGAGCTTTTCGGTGGGGCACGGCACGACCGGCGCGGCCAACCGAGCGGCCGCCGCCGGACCCGAATGGGCACCGCCCGGCGCGGCCGAAACCGGAGACCCGGACACCACCACGGGTACCGCTGACAGCATCGAGCTGACCAATGCCGCGACCAGGACCCGTCCGTTCATCGCGAACAGGCTAGCCAAACAGAGGACCCGGCGCATCCCCCGGCGACGCTGAGCCACGAGTCAGGCGAGCAGCGAACGAAGCTCCGCGTCCAGGTCGACGTGTCCGGCCTCGCTCCCACGCGGCACGATCGCCAGCATGTCGGCGGCGAACCGGCACAGCGGCAGCCGCGGCAGGTCGATGCCGAGCACGTCGCGGCCGTTGCGCAGCACCACGCTCACCACCGTGCCGCCGGGCTGGAGTCCGACCAGCACGTCGCCCTGCCCGGCCGTGCCGGTGAGGCCGGCGATCAGCAGGTCGCGCGCGAAGACCCAGCAGGACGCCGCGGTGGCGTCGGCGCTGACGATCAGATGGACCGCGTACGGGTCGTCCGCGGCATAGCCCAGCCCGACGCTGACCCTGCCGTCCACCGTCGCCGAGTACGCATGGCCCTCCAGGAGCTGCCATGCCGAGCGCTTCGTCGCCAACCCATCCTCCTCGTCGAAGACCTTATATGTACGTTGGCAACCGCGCTTCGGTTGAATCCGAAAAGACACCTGGGCAGAGCAGAGCGTGATCGGGGGCACACGCGGGGCGGATGATCGCGCGGGACGGCGGCCGGAGGTGGCAGTCTGGAGGCCATGCGGACGCGCACGGATCTTGTCGAAGACCTCATGGGCCGCTTCCCGCACATCCCGCGGGAGGCCGTACTCAAGGAAGATCTGCTCCGCGGAGGCATGGCCTTCGACGACTCGGTGCTCACCGACGGCGACGACGGCGAGGTCAAGCCGAAGTCGTACTTCATCTTCTCCTTCGACCACCGCACCCTCCCCGAGCTCGGCGCCGCGGCGCTGCGCCGCCCGCCGGAGGAGGTGGTGCTCACCGGCGGCCCGTACGAGCTGCGCCGCACGGTGGTGTCCGTGCGGGTCAACCCCGACTCGCCGTACCGGGTGATGGCGGGTGACGACGGCGTGGCGCGCCTGCACCTCGACGGCCGGCCCATCGCGGACGTCGGGCTGCCGCCGATGCCCGACTACTACCGCCACACGCTGGCCAACGGCAAGTCGGTCATGGAGGTCGCGCCCACGATCCAGTGGGGTTATCTCATCTACCTGACGGTCTTCCGGGTCTGCCAGTACTTCGGCGCCAAGGAGGAGTGCCAGTACTGCGACATCAACCACAACTGGCGTCAGCACAAGGCGGCCGGCCGGCCGTACACGGGGGTGAAGCCGGTCGACGAGGTGCTGGAGGCCCTGGCGATCATCGACCGGTACGACACCGCGGGCACCTCGCACGCGTACACGCTGACCGGCGGGAGCGTGACGTCCAAGGTGGACGGTCTGGCGGAGGCCGACTTCTACGGGCGGTACGCCAAGGCGATCGAGGAGCGCTTTCCCGGCCGGTGGATCGGCAAGGTGGTGGCGCAGGCGCTGCCCCGCGCCGACGTGCAGCGCTTCCACGACTACGGGGTGCGGATCTACCACCCCAACTACGAGGTGTGGGACAAGCGCCTCTTCGAGCTCTACTGCCCGGGCAAGGAGCGGTACGTGGGGCGCGCGGAGTGGCACCGCCGGATCCTGGAGTCGGCGGAGGTCTTCGGGCCGCGCAACGTGATCCCCAACTTCGTGGCCGGGATCGAGATGGCCGAGCCGTTCGGCTTCACCACCGTGGACGAGGCGATCGCGTCGACGGCGGAGGGGCTGGAGTACTTCATGTCCCGCGGCATCCTCCCCCGCTTCACCACGTGGTGTCCGGAACCGACCACGCCGCTCGGCCGCACCAACCCGCAGGGCGCGCCGCTGGAGTACCACATCCGGCTGCTGGAGACGTACCGCGCGACGATGGAGGCCAACGGCCTGTCGACCCCGCCCGGGTACGGCCCGCCCGGCGCCGGCAACGCGGTCTTCTCGGTGAGCTCGTTCATGGACACGCTCCCCGCCGACGCGCCCGTGAGCGCGTGAGGGTCCTGGTCTTCTCCCGCACGACCGGGTTCCGGCACGACTCCATCCCCGCCGGCGTGCGGGCCATGCGGGAGCTGCACCCGCGGGTGGCCGCCACGGAAGATCCAACGGCCCTGGAGGACCTGACCGGCGTCGACGCCGTCGTCTTCCTGAACACCAACGGCGACGTGCTCACCGGCGCCGGGCGCGCGGAGCTGGAGCGGTACGTGCGGGGTGGCGGCGGCTTCCTCGGCGTGCACTCGGCGGCGGCGACCGAGTACGGCTGGCCGTTCTACGGCGAGCTGGTCGGCGCGTGGTTCGACAAGCACCCGGCGGTGCAGCCCGCCACGATCACGGTGTCCGATCCGGATCACCCGGCGACCGCCTACCTCCCGGCCGCCTGGGCGCGGGTGGACGAGTGGTACGACTTCCGCTCCCGCCCCGACGCGCGGGTGCTGCTGCGGGTGGACGAGTCGACGTACGCCGGTGGCGGGATGGGCGCGGACCACCCGCTCGCCTGGTGCCACGAGCGGCTCGGCGGCCGGGCCTTCTACACCGCGCTGGGCCACACGATCGAGTCGTACGCCGAGCCGGCGTTTCGAAAGCATCTCTCGAAAGCGCTGGAGTGGGTAACTAACATATCCACGCATGGGCATAGATGAGAGAACCTCTCGACGGGCCTTCATCGCGTCCGCGTCGGCGGCCGCCGCCGTACCGCTGATCGCGGGCGCCGCGGCCCCGGCGTCGGCCGGCGGCCATGGGACGCCACCCGGGCCGGGCCGCCCCATCCAACCCCAACGGCCGAGCCGCGCCCTGCGGGCGCTGCTCGACGACATCGACCGCCGCCGCATCGAGGCCACCGTGCGCCGCCTCGCCGCGTTCGGCACCCGGCACACCCTCTCCAGCCAGGACGACCCCGTCCGCGGCATCGGCGCCGCCCGCGACTGGATCTTCGACGAGCTCAGCGGGTACGCGGCCGCGGCCGGCGGCCGGATGACCGTGGAAAAGCAGTCGTTCACGCAGGAGGCGGGGCCGCGCATCCCGGTGCCCACCGTGATCACGAATGTGGTGGCCACCCTGCGCGGCACCGCCTCGCCCGAGCGGGTGTACGTGATCTCCGGCCACTACGACTCGCGCGTCACCGACGTGCTCGACGGCACCTCCGACTCCCCCGGCGCCAACGACGACGCGTCCGGCGTCGCCGTGGTGATGGAGCTCGCGCGGCTCTTCGCCACCCGGCCGGCGGCGGCGACGCTCGTCTTCACCGCGGTGGCCGGCGAGGAGCAGGGGCTGTTCGGGTCCGCGTTCCAGGCCCGCCAGTACAAGGCGGCCGGCACCGACGTCCAGGGCATGTTCAGCAACGACATCGTCGGCAGCAGCCTCGCCGACGACGGCGTCCGCGACCCGCGCACGATCCGGCTCTTCGCCGAGGGCGTGCCGACCGCGGAGACGCCGGCCGAGGCGTCGGTCCGCCAGTCGGTGGGTGGCGAAAACGACTCGCCGTCGCGCCAGCTCGCCCGCTTCGTGCAGGACGTCGCGGAGCCCGACGCGACCGGGATGGACGTCCGCGTCATCTACCGCCGCGACCGCTACCTGCGCGGCAGCGACCACATCTCCTACCTCCAGCAGGGATATCCGGCGGGCCGCTTCACCGAGCCGAACGAGGACTTCCGCCACCAGCACCAGGACGTGCGGGTCGACGGCGGTGTGCAGTTCGGCGACCTGCCCGAGTTCTGCGACTTCGGGTTCATCACCCGGGTGGCCAAGGTCAACGGCGCCGCGCTCTGGTCGCTGGCCAACGGCCCCGGGACGCCCAAGGGCGTCAACATCCTCACCGCCGCGCTCACCAACGACACCACGTTGCGGTGGCAGCGTGGCACAGATCAGGACCTCGCCGGGTACGAGGTGGTGTGGCGGGAGACGACCGCGCCGGAGTGGACGCACGTGATCCCGGTCGGCGACGTCACCACGACCACGATCGACCTGTCCAAGGACAACGTCTTCTTCGGCGTACGGGCGGTGGACCGCGACGGGCTGCGCAGCCCGGTCGCCTTCCCCACTCCCGCGTCCAGCTGACCGGTGCTCCCCCGTCTCCGGTGAGGCGGTGGCCACGGCGGCCGGGTGGGACCCGGTCGCCGTGGCGCTTTCCGGCCGCGCGAAATGCGTGGCCGGACCCTTTTCTCCCGCCCGCCGAGAATCACGTTTCCGACAGACCCACGCTCTTCGGCGCCAGCGGCCCAAGCGATCATCGACACCCGGCTAGGATGACGCGCGGTTCACCGCTGTGTTACGGATCGATCGCTGCCTGTACGCGTAGATGCGGTGAGCAGCGCGGCAGCGTGGCCGCGCCGCGCGGGTGGGGTGGCGCCCCGGGCGGCGCCGGGGCGAGCGAGGTGCTGGGTGATTCGGGTCCTGCTGGGCCAGCGGGGGCGGTTGGTCCGCGAGGCGCTGTCCGCCGTGATGGCGTCGGCCCACGACATCGAGGTCGTGGCCGAGCTGTCCCGCGCCGACGAGGTGCTCCCGAGCGCCCGCCGCGACCAGCCGAACGTCGCGGTGCTCGACGTCGCCCTCCCCGGCCCGGTCGCGATCGCCGAGCTCTGCCCGACGCTCTGCGCCGCGCTGCCCGCCTGCGGCGTGCTGATCCTGCTCGACCGCCAGTCCGGTGCCGGCGTCGGCCGCTCCCTGGCCCGCCTGGCTCCGCGCGTCGGCTTCCTGGGCGCGGAGACCTCGCCGTACGACCTGGTCGAGAGCGTGCGCCAGCTGGCCCGCGGCGAGCCCGTGCTGGACGCCGAGGTCACCGTCGCCGTGCTCACCGCCGGGGAAAACCCCCTCACCGAGCGCGAGTGCGAGGTGCTCCGCCTGGCGGTGGACGGCGCGCCGGCCAAGGAGATCGCGCAGCGGCTCTACCTGAGCACCGGGACGGTGCGCAACTACCTGTCCCGCGTCCTCACCAAGACCGGCGCCCGCACCCGCATCGAGGCGATCCGGATCGCCCAGGACTCCGGCTGGATCTGACCCGCGTCAGGGCGTCGGTGTCGGGGTGCCGGCGGCGGTCCAGTGCCCGACCAGCTCGCGGTAGAGGGGCGAGCTCGCCAGCAGCGTCTCGTGCCCGCCCAGCGTGGCACCCGTACCGTCGAGCACCAGCACCCGCCGGGCGCGAAACGCGGAGCTGATCCGGTGCGCGATCACGACCAGCGTCCCCGGGCGGGCCGCGAACGCCTCCTCCGCCACCCGCTCCGCCGCCGGGTCCAGGTGGCAGGTCGCCTCGTCGAGCACCGCGACCGGGGCGGGTGAGAGGTACGCGCGGGCGAGGGCGAGCAGCTGCCGCTCCCCCGCCGAGAGCTCGGCCGGGCGCAGGGTGGCGTCGAGGCCGCCGAGGCGGGTGACGAGCGGAGCGGCGCCGACCGCCTCGACCGCGGCGGCCACCCGGGCGTCCGGCGCGGACGGGTGCAGGTAGCTGAGGTTGTCACGGAGCGAGCCGGCGAACGCGTACGCCTCCTGGGGGATCAGCACCCGCGCCCGCTCCGGCACCTCGACCGCCGGGCAGCCGCCGACCAGCACGGTGCCGGCGCCCGGCTCGAGCAGGCCGCAGACCAGACCGGCCAATGTGGACTTGCCGATGCCGCTCGGCCCGACGACCGCGAGGTGGTCGCCCTCGGGCAGGTCCAGGTCGAGGGCGCGGAGCACCGGCTCGGCGTGCCGGCCGTACCCGAAGGTCACGCCGCGCAGCGCGACCGCGTACCCGCGCGGGGTCGCCGGGCGGGGTGGCGGCGCCGGCCGGTCGGTGGCCTCCAGGACCCGGCCGAGCGTGACCACGAAGCGCAGCCCGCTGCCGCCGAGGCCGGCGAAGAGGCGGCTCAGCGCCGGCTGGAGTCCGAAGAGGACGTAGGTCAGTCCACCCAGGACCGCGCCGGCCGTCACGCCCCGGCCGACCAGCCAGGGCCCGGCGGCGAGCACGGCGAGCAGCGGGACCCAGCCGCCGACCGCGAAGCAGAGGGTGCGCAGCGCGGCCACCCCGGCGAGGGCCCGCTCGGCGGCGGCCTGCTCGGCGACCGGGCCGGCGACCATCGCGGCGGCGTGCTCCTCGGCGCCGCGGGCGGCGATGTCGCGGGTGGCGGCGAGCACCGTACCGGCGGTGGCGGCGAGCCGCTCGTCGGCCCGTACGGCCGCGCGGTAGCGGCCGGCGGCGACGCCCAGCGTGGCCACGAACATCGCGCAGCCCAGCGCGAACGGCGGCAGGATCAGCAGCGCCACCAGCGGCGCCACGGAGAGCAGCCCGGCGGCCGCGCCGGCGACGGTGACGAGGAAGCCGCGGCAGACGACGATCAGGCCGGCGTACGTGTCGCGGACGATCTCCACCTGCCGGGTGAGCCGGGCCACCGCGCCGTCGTCGGCCCGTCCCGCCGCGCCGGCCCGCAGCGCACCGGTCACCACCCGGCGGACGAGGTCGTCGCGGACCGGTTCGACCAGGTCGCCGAGGGCGCGGAAGACCTGCCGGGCGCCGACCGCGCCGGCCAGGCCGCAGAGCAGGAGCGCGCCGAGCCAGGCGAGCCCGACCCGCGGGCGGCCGGCCAGGAAGCCGTCGTCGACCGCCCGCGCGACCGCCAGGCCGAGCAGCGCCGAGGGGAGCGCCTCCGGCACCGACCAGGCGGCGAGCGCGAGCGCCGGGCGCCGGCGCAGCCCCGCGACCGCGTACCGAAGCACCGGGTTCACCCGGGGCCCCCGCGTAAACGTGGAGCGCAGCGGAGCGTTTTCGTGGGGTGGTTCATCGGAAGACCTCGCGGTACTCCGGGTCGGCCCACAGGTCCGCGTGCCGGCCCACCGCCCGCACCCGGCCGCCGGCCAGCCACACCACCAGGTCCGCGCGGGCGGCGGTGGCGGCGCGGTGGGTGACGACGAGCCGGGTACGGCCGCCGCCCGACCCGGTCAGCGCGGCCGCGATCCGCACCTCCGTCGCGGTGTCCACACTGGACGTGGCGTCGTCCAGCACCAGCAGCCGCTCGGCGTGCCACGCGCGGGCCAGCCCCAGCCGCTGCGCCTCGCCACCGGACATGGGCGCCTGGGCCAGCGCCGTGTCGTACCCCTCGGGGAGCCGGCTGACGAAGTCGTGTGCGTGCGTCGCGTACGCCGCCGCGCGTACCCGGTCGCGGGAAAGCCCGAGCCCGACGGCGTCGGCGACCGTCCCGCCCACCAGGACCGGGCGTTCGAAGGCGCAGCCGACCGCCGTGCGCAGCGCGGCGCGGCTGAGGTCGGGCAGCGGCACGCCGTCGAGCAGCACCCGGCCGGCGTCGGGGTCGCGCAGGCGGGCGGCGAGGGCGGCGAGGACCGACTTGCCGGCGCCGGACCGGCCGACCACCGCGACCGTCGCCCCGCCGGGGAGCACCAGGTCGACGCCGTCCAGCAGCGGCGCGCCGCCGTCGCTCCGGGCCGAGACCCCCTGGAACTCCACTGTGCCCGGTCCCTCCGGCACTGTGGACGGTCCATGCCGGACGGTGGGGATGTCGAGCACCTCGGCGGCGCGGCGCACCCCGGCGCGGGAGCGGGCGAGCCGGCCGAGCACGCCGGTGAGGGAGCCGAGGCCGGCGCCGATCGCGGCGTACCGGCTGGCGGCGAAGAGGTCGCCGGCGCTGATCCGCCCGGCGGCGAGGGCGAGCCCGCCCGTGGCGAGCACGGCGACGAGCAGGAGCGGGCCGGTGGCGGCGGCCTGGGCGCTGGAACGGCCGAGCACGCGCCAGGTGTCGGCACCCTCGCGGCGCAGGGCGCCGAGCGGTTCGAGGATCCGCCGCCGCTCGCGGTCGACCGTGCCGGCGGCGGCGATCGTGCGGATGCCGGCGAGGGACTCGGCGAGGCGGGCGGCGAGGCGGCCCTGCGTGCGCTGGTACGCGGTGACGGCCGCCGCGGTGTGCCGGGTGAACGCCCGCAGCACCGCGCCGAGCAGCACGAGCCCGGCGAGGAAGACGGCGGCCAGCCACGGGTCGACGGCGGCGAGCAGCACCAGCGCGCCGGCCGGCGGCAGCAGCGCGGTGGCGGCGGCGACCGCGGAGGGGCCGGCCTGCGCGGCCTCGACGGCGTTGCCGGAGACGCGGCTGACGAGGTCGCCGGTCTCGAACGCGCCGGCCCGCCGCGGCCCGATCGCGAGCGTGTGCCGGACCAGCCGGTCGCGCAGCCAGGCGGTGGCGCCGGCGGTGCTCGCGGCGGCCGCGTACGCGCCGGCGATCTCGGCGGCCATGCCGAGCCCGATCAGTCCACATGCGACGGTGATCCAGCCGCCCGGCGCCGCGCCGGCCACGATCGCGTCGATCGCCCGCCCCAGCACGGCCGGGAGGGCGAGCGTGACGCCGGAGCCCACCAGCGCGGAGAGGGCGATGACGGGCAGTCCCGCGCCGCCCTTTCGGACGACCGCGCCGAACGTCGCCGTCACATAGACTCCCTTCGAAGGCCCTGCCGGTACGGCCCGGAGGCTGGGGCGCGGTGGATCAGTTGTGGCAGAGCGTCACGGACAGGACGCTGTGGTCGCCGCAGAGCAGCGCGCTCAGGTCGCTGGCCGAGCAGCTGTGGTTGCTGTGGCTGCTGTTGTTGCCCAGCTCGGTCGCCGGGGTCTCCATCGCCTGCAGGTCGAGCAGTGCCATCGCGGCACCTCCCTCTAGGTTGGTGTTACCTGTCCCGCGCCGGTCGGCGCGGGAGACTGTGCGGCGGCGTCCCACCGGCCGGGCGCGGGAGTCCGCGGGGCCGCGGCGTCCGGGGCGCTCCACGCGCTGGGGTGCAGCAGCGGGAGGTGCACCGGTTCGCCGTGCAGGGCGGCGCCGAGCGCCAGCAGCACCCCGGCCGTGCCGGTGGCGAGGTCCATCGACAGGCGCATCAGCGCGGTGCCGGGGAAGGCGAAGCCGCCGCCGTACGGCAGCGCGTGCCAGCCCAGGTTGCGCACCTGCTTGGCCACGAGCGGGTCGCTGACCGTCCTGGTTGGCTCGCTCCGCTCGCTTCCGCCCCGGACGCCGGTTCGATCCGGGCTGGTCGCTTCGCGCCCAGCTCCGGATCGCCACAGCCCCCGGTCGGGGCCGTGGCCGACCAGGTAGAGCAGGATGCCGGCGCGGCCGGAGAAGAGGCCGGGCAGGATGTACATCGTGGACTGTGCCGCCCGCTCGATCCCCGGTACCGCCGCGGCGAACTCGCCGTCGTCGTGCCGGGCCAGGTACTCGTCCAGCACCAGGCCGATGCCGACGCTGCCCACGTCGAGGTACGGCATCGTCCGCCAGCCCTCGTCGACGTGCAGCTCGCCGCCGTCCCGGGTGACGCAGCGGCGCAGGTCCTGCCGGAGCGCGACCGCGGCCGCGTCGAGGTACCCGCGGTCGCCGGTGTCGTCGTACGCGCGCAGCAGCAACAGGGCCGCCCCGGCTGAGCCGCGCATCAGCCCGGCGTACGGGTTGGCGCCGCCGCTGGTCGCCGGTACGGAGTCCACTGTGCCCAGTCGCTCGGCGGTGAGCTCGGCGGCCCGGTGCGCGGCCACCCGCAGCGCCGGTTCGCCGGTGTGGTCGGCGAGGTGCAGCAGGTTGAGCCCGATGCCGGCGAGCCCGCCGCGCAGGTCGAGGCCGAGCCGCTCCCAGTCCTCCCGCAGGCACAGGTCGACCGTGTCCAGCGCCGGCTGGCGGTGGCCGAGGTGGTCCAGGACGAACGCGGCACCGTGCAGACCGTCGTACAGGCCGAGCGGGGTGCCGCTCTCCGGGGCGGCCACCTTCCGCAGCAGCCACCGCTCCAGCTCCGGGTGCCGGCCGGCGCCGGTGACGGAGAGGGCGTAGAGGACGCCGGCCGCGCCGTACGCGAGGTTGAGCCCGCCGCCGGTGCCGAACTGCTCGATGTCGCCGGGGAAGAGCCGGTCGTCGCGGTCCGGGGTGGCGCTGGCGAGGATGGCCCGGGCCAGGTCGTCGCGGAGCCGCGGCCAGTCGGTGTGCCAGGGCGGCGGCGGTGGCGCGCCGGGTGCGATCACTTCCGCCCCCTCGTCGAGGAACGCGCGCGGCACCGGGAAGTGTTCGGCGACGACCTCGGCGTGGCGGCGGACCACCGGCCGGTGCAGCCAGGTCATGTTGCTGAGCGGGAGGAAGAGCGCGAAGCGCAGGCAGGCCAGGCCGTACCGGTCGACGTCGAAGCCGGTGGTGCCGCGGGGCGGGCTGAAGCCCTGGTTGCCCAGCGCCGGCCGGGTCGCCTCCTCGACCGGGGCGGCCACCTCGTAGTCGACCAGGTACGTCTCGCCCTCCTCGGTGACCAGCACGTTGAACATGTGCATGTCGCCGTAGACGATGCCGCGCTGGTGGATACAGTGGACGGTCCGCTCGACCTGGGCGTGGACCCGCAGCGCCCAGCGCGCGTACTCGGCGGCCGCGTCCGGGCCGGGGTCGGCGTCGACCAGCGGGTAGCGGCGGACCACCGCCTTGTTGAGCGGGGTGCCGTCGACGTGCTCCATCGCCAGGAAGCGGTGCTCGCCGACCGAGAAGAGGTCGAGCGCCTCGGGCACCCCGGGGATCCCGGCGAGGCGGCGCAGCACGTCGTACTCCCGCTCGACCCGGCGCACCGCGTCGTCGCCGCGGGCGTCGATGCCGGCGTGCGGCCGCCCCTCCTTGAGCACGACGCGGCGGCCGGTCGCCTTCTCGGTGCCGGCGTAGATGCCGCCGCCGTTGGAGAAGTGGAGCACCCGCTCGATCGTGTACGGCAGGTCGGCGACGCTGACCGCGTTGCGGGCGGCCAGGTGTGGCGCGAGGAAGTCGGGGAGCGTCACCCACTGCGGCACGTGGAAGACCGGCGCCCGCCGGTCCGGCACCAGCGTCCCGGTCGGGTCGGCGATCGCGGGTACGACCGTGCCGTCCGGCCCGACGCAGAACCGGCTGGTGAACGCCCCGTACCGCACGTGCAGCGGCCCGGCGCCCCAGCGCAGGTCGCTCAGGATGTACGGGTTCTCCGCGCCGTCGAGCAGGTCGCCGAGCTCGCGCAGGACCGTGTGGCAGGCCCCGTCGTCGACCGGGTAGATCGTGACGAGCTTCCCGCTGTAGCCGCGCGGCGCGTACTTGGAGACGCGGGCGAGCAGCGCGGAGGGCGAGCGGAGGAACTTGAAGTCGACGCCGCGCGGCACGCAGTAGTCCCAGACGGTGTCGAGGACCCAGTCGGCGTTGCCGAGGGTGGCCGAGACGTGGATCTTCCACCCCTGGGCCGGTACGTCCCGGCCGCTGCTGAAGATCCACCAGTCGTCCCGCTCGTGCCGGCTCCAGCCCGCGGGCAGGGCGCGCTCGGCGGTGCGGAACGACGCTTTCCGGGTGGAGTGGAGGGCGTCGTAGAACAACGGGCTCGCCATGCAGAACGCTTCGTATCGATCGTCCATACGGCCACCCGCCTTCGTTCCTTCGTATTGACGAAGCTCATCCTGACGACGGAGTGGGACGGGCTCTAGTGCCGGCCGTCACCTCCGCGAGATGACGAAAGCGTTGGCTACGCGTGGGTAATTCACACGCGGATAGTGGCATTACCTATCGCACTTATAGGTGCTTGTGGATCAGATCCAGCCCGATTCCTGTGCTATCCGGACGGCTTCGATACGCGTACGCGCGCCGGCCTTGGCCACGACTCGGGACAGGTAGTTGCGCACGGTGCCGGGCGAGAGGTGCAGCCGCGCCGCGATGTCCTTGGCCGGCGACCCGGTCGCGGCGATCTCCAGGATCTCGGTCTCCCGCTCGGTCAGCGGGTTCTTCCGGGCCAGCGCCGCCGCGGCCAGCCGGGCGTCGGCGACCGGCTCGCCCCGGGCCAGCCGCCGGACCCCGTCCACCACCCGCTGCGGCGCGACGTGGTCGCCGAGGAAGCCGCAGGGCTGTGCCTGCCGGCGTACCGCCACGGCGAGCCGCCGCGCCTGGCGCTGGGAGGCGAGCACGAGCGCCGGGCAGGGCAGCCGCCGGTGCGGGACCGCCATCGCGTCGACGTCGGTCACGACCACGTCGGGCCGCAGCGACCGGATCAGGGCCGCCGCGTCGTCGCCCCCGTTGCCCTCACCCACGACCTCGATGTCGTCCTGCGCCGACAGGACGAAGGCGAGCGCTCCGCGGACCAGCGCACCATCGAGAATCAACAATGTCCTGATCACGGATAATCTTTAGCACACGTACTTGACGACCGCTCGACTAGCGCACCACCCGCGCCTTTTCTCCCCGTTCTCCCGCCGTTCTTCCGCCGAAGGCGCTTCACATCCTCACCGAGGGCGTTTCACGCTGAAACGAAAAGCCCCGGGGGCCGGCGCGAACCGGGCCCCGGGACCTTGACGCGGCACGCTATTCGTAGGCGATCGCTTCGAGGACGTTCAGGCGGGCGGCGCGCCAGGCCGGCCAGAGCGCGGCCAGGACGCCGGCGATCACCGTGATCACCACGAAGACGATCAGGCTGACCCACGGGATCGCGACCACCGTGAGGAAGTCGCGGTCGATGAGCGCCGCCGCCAGGGCCGCGCCCAGCCCCACGCCGACGATGATGCCGAGCAGGCAGCCGAAGACCGCCATGACCACCGACTCGGTACCCACCATCCGCATCACGCCGCGGCGGTTGAGGCCGACCGCGCGGAGCAGCCCCAGCTCGCGGGTCCGCTCGAAGATGCTCAGCAGCAGCGTGTTGAGGATGCCGAGCAGCGCGATGAGGATGGCCACGCCGAGCAGCACGTAGATGATGCCGAGCGCGATGTCGATGAAGCTGTCGAACTGGTCCAGCAGCGCCGACCGGTCGCCCACCGTCACCAGTGGATAGTCGGCCATGACCCGCTCGATGTCGGCGACCACCGCGTCCGTGTCGGCGCCGTCGTCGAGGCTGACGTACCCCTGCAGGGCCAGCGGGCCGGCGAAGTCGGCCACCGCCTGCTTGGGCAGGATCAGCGTGTCGGTCCAGATCGGCGTGGACTCGTAGACGCCGACCAGCCGGTACTGCTGCTCGCCCCCCTGGTCCAGCTCGATCGGGACGCTCTGGCCGACCGCCCAGCCACGCGACTCGAACGTGTTCTGGTCGGTGACGAACTCGCCCGGCCGCAGCGTGCGCAGGTCACCCTCGACGGCCTTCATCGCGAACATGTCCCGCGCCACCGCCAGGTCGTCCGTGGCGAACGTGCCGCCGAACGGCGGCGCGGCGTCGTCCACCCGCGCCCCGATCGAGATGTAGAGCGGCACGATCTCCTCGACGCCGGGCAGCTGCCGGACCTGGTCGGTGGCCCGGTCCGGGAAGCCGACCTCGCCCGGCGGGCCCCCGGTCGTGTTGGTCTGGACGATGACCTCGGCACCGACCGTCGCGTTGATGGTCTGGTCGATCGTGCGGGTGAACGACTCGCCGAGCACGCTCGCCGCGCTCACCAGCGTCACGCCGATCATCAGGGCGGCGGCGGTGACCGCGGTGCGGCGGGGGTTGCGCAGCGCGTTGCGCACGCCGAGGCGGCCGCTCATCCCCCACCCGACGACCCGGCCGATCAGGCCGGCGAGCGGCCTGGTCAGCAGCGGCGACAAGATCATCACGCCGAGGAACGCCAGCAGCGAGCCGAACAGCAGCGGCGCCAGCGTCGAGCCGACAAGACCCAGAATCAAGAGCGCGATCCCGGGTACGGCGAAGACGAGCCCGACGATCGTCAGCACGCGCAGCGGCTTGTCCGGGCGGTTGACCTCGCGCATCGCCGCGAGCGGCGGCACCGCCGAGGCGCGGATCGCCGGTACGAACGCGGAGACGACCGTGACCAGGATGCCCACCACGTACGCGAGGATCACCGGCGTGGCACCCACGGTGATGCCGGCGCCGGGGAGCTGGGCCCCGATGAGCGAGGTCAGCGCGGCGCTGCCGGCGAGCCCGAGGCCGATGCCGGCGAGCAGGCCGAGCGTGGAGCCGACCACGCCGACCAGCACCGCCTCGATCAGCACCGAGCCGGTCACCTGCCCCCAGCTCGCCCCCATCGCGCGGAAGAGCGCCAGCTCCGAGGCGCGCTGGGCGACCAGGATGTTGAACGTGTTGAAGATCAGGAAGATGCCGACCAGCAGCGCCACGATCGCGAACGGGCCGAAGAAGTACGTGGTGAGAGCGGAGAGCCCTTCCTGCACGTCGTTGGCCGCGTCCTCGTTCGCCTGCTCGCCGGTCTTGGCCTCGAAGCCGTTCGGCACGATCGGCGCGACCTGCTCGCGCAGCTGTTCCTGGGTCACGCCGTCGCGGGCAGCGAGCGAGGCGCCGGAGAAGAGCCCTTCCTGCCCGTAGAACGTGCGCTGGGCGAAGCCCTCCTCGAAGAGGATCAGCGTCTCGCCGGCGAGCGACTCGCGGTCGCCGTCGTAGACCGCGGTGCCGGTGATGGTGAACTCGCGCGCCTCGTTCACCTCGGGCAGGAAGATCTTGAGGCGGTCGCCGGTGGCGGAGTGGGTCTGGTCCGCGGTGTACCGCGTGATCACGACCTCGTCGTCGGTGGACGGCCACCGGCCGTCCGCGAGCTGGACCAGCGCGAACGGGTCGTCGCCCTTGACTCCGCCGCCGATCTGCGGCGCGCCGGAGGTGGTCGCCGGCTTGCCGTCCTCCCGGTCGAACGGGATCACGCCGATCGCGCTCACGTCGCCGGAGACCGCCCGCGCGCCGGGCAGCGCGGCCATCGCGTCGATCTGCGCCTGGGTGAGCTTGGGCTGCGGGTCCTCGTCCTGGCCGTCCTCGCTGAGCGCCACCTGGACGTCGACGTCCTGGTTGATGCTCGTGAAGAGCCGCTCGAAGCGGGCACCGAGCGAGTCGGTGAGCACGAACGCGCCGGACAGGAACGACACGCCGAGCACGATCGCCACGATCGCGAGCGTGAGGCGCAGCTTGCGGGAGAAGAGGCTCTTCAGGCTTGCCCGCAGCATCAGACGCCGCCGGAGGTGACGTCGAGGCCCTTGAGCTTGTCGAGCACGCCCTCGGCGGTCGGCTCGGCCATCTCGTCGACGACCGCACCGTCGGCCAGGAAGATCACCCGGTCCGCGTACGAAGCCGCGTTCGGGTCGTGGGTCACCATCACGATCGTCTGGCCGAAGTCTCGCACCGAGTTGCGCAGGAAGCCCAGCACCTCGGCGCCGGAGCGGGAGTCCAGGTTACCGGTCGGCTCGTCCGCGAAGATCACCTCGGGCCTGGCCACCAGCGCCCGGGCGCACGCCACCCGCTGCTGCTGGCCGCCGGAGAGCTGGCTGGGCCGGTGCCCGAGCCGGTCGCCGAGCCCCACCGTCTCGATGACCGTCTTGTACCAGTCCGGGTCCGGCTTGCGCCCCGCGATGGAGAGCGGCAGCAGGATGTTCTCCTCGGCGGTCAGCGTGGGGAGCAGGTTGAACTGCTGGAAGATGAACCCCACCCGATCGCGCCGCAGCCGGGTCAGCCCGCTGTCGCTGAGCCCGGTGATCTGCGTCTCGCCGATGAAGGCCTGTCCCCGGGTGAGCGAGTCGAGCCCGGCCAGGCAGTGCATGAGCGTCGACTTGCCCGACCCGGAGGGGCCCATGATCGCCGTGAAGCGCCCCTTTTCGAGCTCGACGTTCACTCCCCGGAGCGCGATCACCTGCGCCTCGCCGCTGCCGTATACCTTCCACGCGTCGACCGCCCGAGCGGCGATGTCCGTGGTCGTTGTCGTCATGGACACACCGTAAGGGCAGGAAGCGGTGGATCCGTCCTACCTGAGGAGGGTGGCGGCCTCGGTCGGAAGAAGGTGCGGCGCTAACCTAGGCCACTTTGGCGGCGAGGTCGGCCAGCAGCGGTACGGCGTTGGGCAGGTGCGGCTGGCGCGCGGAGAAGATGACCTGGTCGACGCCGTGCTCACCGAGCCGCCCCACGACATCCTCAAGCTGTCCCGCCGTCGAATCGGCGCTCAGGACGGAGAGGACGGTCTTCTCGATGTCGCCGTACGCCCGGCCCTCCCGCGCGCAGTGCTCCCGCAGCACGTCCAGCTTGTGCGGCAGCTCCGGGCTGTCGAAGAGGTTGGTGGCGTCCGCGTACCGCGCGACGAGGCGCAGCGTCTTCTTCTCCCCGCCGCCGCCGATCAGGATGCGCGGGTGCGGCCGGCTCACCGCGGGCGGCGAGTTGAGCGGCCGCTCCAGCCGGTAGTGCTTGCCCTCGAACGGGCTCTCGTCGCCGGCCCACATCCGCTTGGCGATCCGCAGCGTCTCCTCGAGCTGCTCGAACCGCTCCGCCACCGGCGGGAACGGGACGCCGAGGCCGGCCGACTCCTCCGCGTTCCAGGCGGCGCCGACCCCGAACCAGGCCCGCCCGCCGGAGAGGACGTCGAGGGTGGTCACCGTCTTGACCAGGATGCCCGGGTACCGGTAGACGACGCCGGTGACCATCGTGCCGAGCGTGATCCGCTCGGTGATCGCCGCCGCGTAGGACAGCGCCGAGTACCCCTCCAGCATCGGCTCCTCGGCCGCGCCGACGCCCCGGATCTGGAAGAAGTGGTCCATCACCCAGAGGCTGGCCAGGCCGCCCTGGTCGGCGTCCCGGGCCACGCGGGCGAAGATGGGGGCGATCTGCTCTTGACCGCCGGGATACGTGAAGCTGGGAATCTGGATTCCGATGCGCACCCGCCCAACCCTAAACCACGGTTTGGCGGCATCCCCTTGTCTCCGCCCGCCGGCGCTCGCACACTCGCCCGATGCCGGTACCCGGACGCGCCGCCAGCGAGCTGGACTGGCTCCTCTTCGAGCAGGACGGCGTCCTCACCACCGCCCAGGCCACGGCGCTGCTCGGCCGCGGCCGGCTGCGCGGGCTGCTCGACTCCGGCCGCTGGCGCCGGCTCTGCCGCGGCGTACTGATCGCCCACAACGGCCCGCTCACCGCCGGCCAGGCGCGCTGGGTGGCGATCCTCGCCGCCGGCGACGGCGCCCTGCTCGCCGGCCTGACCGCGGCGCGCGAGGGCGGCCTGCGCTGGCCCCGCCCCGGCCCCCTCCACCTGCTGGTCCCGGATGGTCACCGCTATCCCGACCTGCGCCGCCGGCTCCCCCTGGAGATGCCGGCGGTCGTCCTCCATCGGACGTCGACGCTGCCGCAGAGCCACGTGCAGGTCGGCCGCCCGATGCGCACCACGATGCCGCGGGCGATCGTCGACGCCGCACAATGGGCCCGGACGGAGGACGAGGCCCGCACGGTCGTCGCGGCCGCCTGCCAGCAGCGCTTGGTCACACCGGCCGAGGTCCGCGCGGTGCTGTCCGCCATGCCCCGCGCCCGCCGCCGTCGCCTGGCGCTGGAGACCCTGACGCTGGCCGAGGGCGGCGCGACCGCGCTGTCCGAGATCGACTTCGTCAAGCTCTGCCGGCGTTACCGGTTGCCCGCCCCGGACCTCCAGGAGCGGCGGCGCGACCAGGCCGGGCGCAACCGCTACCTGGACGCGTACTGGCGCAAGCAGCGCGTGCACGTCGAGGTGGACGGCGCCCACCACATGGAGGCGCGCCAGTGGGAGGCCGACATGCGCCGCCAGAACGAGATCTGGATCCGCGGCGACCGCGTGCTGCGCTTCCCCGCCTGGCAGGTCCGCCACCGCCCCGACGAGGTAGCGCTGCAACTCCGCCGCGCGCTGGACATCGAGATCTAGAACGTTTATGGCTGAAATAGCGCCCTAAACGTTCTAGATCTCGCCAGCGGGGTCCGGGGTGAGCTCGAAGTGGACGGTGCGGCCGGTCTTCGCACGGGCGAGGCGGTGGGTCAGTGGCACCGCGACGCCGTGCAGGAACGGGTGCTTCGCGCGCAGCAGCCGCGCCGCGTACCGGTTCTCCTCGCCGTGCAGCAGGCGCATGCGCGCCGGTACCTGCGGACCGGTCACGTGACCGCGACCGTCCGACGGCGCGATCGCCGCGCGGGGGTCGCGGCGCAGCCGCCGGGTCTTGAGCGACTTCTCGAAGCTCCGCACGTACGCGCGCTCGCCGTCCACGGCGATGCTCACCGGGCTGGCGCCGGGGCGGCCGTCGCGGCGGTACGTGGTCAGCAGCACCGTCTTCTGCCGCGCGAACGGGGCGAGGGCCGGGCTCGCCGCCACCGGTACCTGGCCCACCACCCAGCCCAGCTGCCGCAGCCGCACCACCAGCGCCACGCCGGCGAGGACCGCCATCGCGCCGATCAGCCACGGGTCGGAGCCGCGGCCGCCGAGGTCGAGGTCGCCGGCGTGGTTGACCGCGTGCACCGCGTTCGCGACGAGGAAGCCGCCCAGCGCGGTGGCCAGCCCGTCCGCCCAGACCAGCGCGAGCAGCAGCGCGGCGGCGAGGCCGAACTGGAACGCGCCCAGGTCGTGGACGAAGTGCTCGTGCCGCGGAAAGTCCACGAAGTCGGCGAACGAGCCGGGCGAGGCGAGGCACCACACGGCGGCCGCGCCGGTCAGCAGGGCGCCGAGGAGTGTGACCATCGTGACGTACGGGTTGCGTGCCATGCGGGTTGGACGGTCCGGCCCGGCCAATCGTGACAAGAGAACGGCCAATCGTGACGGGAAGGCTAGTGTGGTGCGGTGACTAGGCCGGACTGGGCTCCGTACGGCGTCGACCTCGACCGGCCCAACGCGGCCCGGGTCTACGACTACTACCTCGGCGGCGCGCACAACTTCGCGGTCGACCGGGAGATGGCCGCGCAGGCGATGGCCGCCTGGCCGGAGCTGCCGCAGATCATGCGGGCCAACCGGGCGTTCCTGCGCCGCGCGGTGCGCTTCCTGGTCCGCTCGGGCGTGCGGCAGTTCCTCGACCTGGGCTCGGGCATCCCCACCGTCGGCAACGTGCACGAGGTCGCGCGGGCGCAGGACCCGTCCTGCCGGGTGGTGTACGTCGACATCGACCCGGTCGCGGTCGCGCAGAGCCGGGCGATCCTCGACGGCGACCCGCTGGTCCGGGCCGTGCAGGCCGACCTGCGCTCCCCCGCCCGGGTGCTCGACCTGGCCGTCACCGAGGGCGGGCTCGACCTGGCCCAGCCGGTCGCGGTGCTGCTGGTGGCGGTGCTGCACTTCGTGGCGGACGGCGACGACCCGGCCGGCGTGATCGGCGGGTACCGGGAGGCCACCGCGCCGGGCAGCGCGATCGCGGTCTGCCACGCCACCGCCGACGGGCAGGGTGACAAGGCCGACGAGCACCGCGCCTTCTACGCCCGCACCCCCACGCCGATGACCATGCGCTCGCGCGCCGAGGTGGGCAAGCTCCTGGAGGGGTACGAGCTGGTCGAGCCGGGCCTGGTTTACATGGCGCTGTGGCGGCCGGAGGACGACGAGCTGCCCGACCGCCCGGAGGACTACCCGGGGTACGCGGCGGTCGGCTTCCACCCGGTGGGAACTCGACCGGCGCCATGACCGACTATCCCAAGGTGGGGTGCGAAGAGTCACGCGAGGCGCTGTCGGCGCGCCTCGACGGGGAAGACGACCCGGCCGAGCGCGCGGCGACCGACGCGCACCTGGCCGGCTGCGCGGCGTGCCGGCAGTGGTTCGACGCCGCCGCCCAGGTGACCCGGATGGTCCGCACCAGCGTGGTCACGCACGAGGTGACGGTCAGCGACGAGGTGCTCGCCGCCGCTCCCGGCCGCCGGCGGGCCCGCCTGGTCCGGGCGGTACGGGTCGCGCTCGGCGCGCTCGGCGTCGTGCAGTTCCTGCTCGGTGCGGCGCAGATCGGCGGCTTCGCGGCCGGGCGGCACCTGCACACGTTCGGTGTGGGGCCGGACCACCTGTGGCACGAGTCCGCCGCCTGGAACGTCGCGATCGGCGCCGGCTTCGCCTGGATCGCGCTCATGCGCGGCCCGGGTTCGGGGCTGATCCCGACGCTGACCGCGTTCGTGGCCGCGCTCAGCCTGCTCACCGCCAGTGACGTCATCGCCGGCCGGGTCGACCTCGGGCGGGTGCTGAGCCACGCGTTCATCCTGGTCGGGTACGTGCTGGTGCTCGTCCTCTCCCGCCTGCAGCCGGCCCGTGGCGGCCCGGCCGGCGGGCAGCGCACGCCCCGCCCGGCCTGGCGGGCCCGCTTCGACGAGCCCGAGCAGCCGCCGGCCCGCCCGGCGCTGCGCCTGGTCCGCGACCGCCCCGCCCGGGCCCGCACCGATCGCCACGCGGCATAACCCACCATGATCGAAGCTCCCCTGAAGTCGTTCTAGCGACTTGAGGGGAGCTTCGATCACGGGCCGAGAGCTAGCGCAGGGCGAAGTGGATGGTGCGGGTGAGCGTGGCGTTGTCGTCGTCGCCGTCCAGCGACCAGACCATCGCGCCGCCCAGCCCCCGGGTGCGGATGTAGAGCGTCTTCTGCAGCACCACGGCCGGGTCGTCGTACGTCCAGAACGTGCTGCCGTCCCAGAGCCAGGCGTGCCCGGCCCGCAGGTCGCGGTGGACGGTGAAGCCGGCCGAGGGGAGCGTCTTCAGCTTCTTGTAGTCTTCGCTGCCCGCCTCGAACGTGGCCGGCGCCGGCCCGGTCGCGGTGCCGAAGAGGCCGTCCCGCCCGCCGGTCACGCCGGTCCAGCCGCGCCCGAAGTACGGGATGCCGAGCACGAGCTCGCGGCGCGGCGCGCCCCGGTCGAGCCACGCCTGGATGGTGGAGTCGGCGGAGAAGTCCGGGTCGTCCGGCGCGCCGGCCGGTACCCGCAGCGCGGACTGCTGGTTGGCCCGCAGCTCCCAGGTGCCGTGGAAGTCGTAGCCCTGCACGGTCGCGAAGTCCAGGTACTTGAAGATCTTCTTGACCTCGAAGCCGGCGTCGATCGTGGCCGGCGCGGCCGGTACGAACGCGGTCAGCTCGTAGTGCTTGCGGTCCTTCTTGCCGAGCGCGTCGAGCTGCCGGCGGAACTCGGCGAGCAGCAGCGTGAAGTTCCGCTTGTCCTCGGGACGTACCACGTTGCCCGGCTCGCCGCCTGCACCCGGCCACTCCCAGTCCAGGTCGATGCCGTCGAAGACGCCGGCGAGGGAGCCCGGCCCGCCGGCGCTGCCGTCCGGGTTGGGCAGGTTGCCCTTGAGGTACAGGTCGACGCAGGAGGCGACGAACTTCTTGCGCGAGGCGTCGGTGAGCGCCGCGTTGGAGAAGTACGTCGACCAGCTCCACCCGCCGAGCGAGATCAGCGCCTTGAGGTTCTTGTGCTTGGCCTTGAGCTTCCGCAGCTGGCCGAAGTTGCCGTTGAGCGGCTCGCCCCAGGCGTCGGCGACGCCGTCGACGCTCTCCTGCGCGGGCACCGGGCGCTGGTAGTCGGCCCAGGCGTCGCCCTCGCCCGGCCCGCCGTCCACATAGCAGCGGCCGTCCTCGCTGACGTTGCCGAACGCGTAGTTGATGTGGGTGAGGCGGCCCGCCGCCCCGGACGTGTCGAGCTTCTTGACCGGAAACGCCCGGCCGTAGATACCCCATTGGGTGAAATAGCCGACCCGGACGAAGCCGTCCCGGTGGGCACTGGCGCCGGCGGACGCGGGAGCCGCGGCCGCGCCGGCGAGAACGGTGGTCATGGCTATGGCGACGCCGAGCAGTCTGCGCATGCGCAGAACAGTAAGGATTCCTTCCTGTTCTGACAAGACACCCGCATAGTTACGCATTCGAATCCGGTGAAGTGCCGGCGGATCAAATACATTAACTCTCACGTAACGGTGCCGACATCAGTACCTGGGGAGTAACGATGACGAACCGCATAAAGCTCCACTCCGGACTCTCCCGTCGCGGCCTGCTCGGCCTGGGCCTGGGCGTCGCCGCGGCACCCGCGCTGACCGCCTGCGGCGGCGTCTCGACCAGCGGCGCGGACGGGGGCGAGGGGTCGGTCAACTTCCTCTCCACCCAGTTCACGCAGGTCGAGGAGAGACAGCGCTTCGAAAAGATCCTCGGCGACCGGGTGACCGGGCAGAAGGTCGCGTTCAACGCGGTCGACCCGAGCGCCTTCGCCACCACCGTGCAGTCCCAGGTGGACGCCGGGAAGGTGCAGCTCAGTCTCGTCGGCGGGCTGCACGGCGAGCTCGCCCCGCACGCCAGCCGCCTCGCCGACCTCGACGACCTGCTCGGCTCGCTCGGCGACCGCGGCTTCGCCACCGACCTCACCGACCTGGCCAAGCTCTCCGGCGGTACGACGAAGTACGTGCCGTGGATGCAGGCCACGTACGTCCTCGCCGTCAACAAGAAGGCCCTGCAGTGGCTGCCCAGCGGCGCCGACGTGCAAAAGCTCAGCTACGACCAGCTGCTCAGCTGGCTGACCGCGGCCCGCCAGGCGAACGGCAACAAGCCGGTCTTCGGCATCCCGGCCGGCCCGAAGGGGCTCTACCACCGGTTCTTCCAGGGCTTCCTGCTGCCCAGCTTCACCGGTGGGCAGGTCACGACGTTCCGGAGCCCGGACGCGGTGACCGCCTGGCAGTACATGAAGCAGCTGTGGGCGCAGACCGTGCCCGCCTCCACCAACTACGACGGCATGCAGGAGCCGCTGCAGCGCGGCGAGGTACTGGTCGCCTGGGACCACGTGGCCCGGCTGCGCGACGCGCCCGGCGACAAGCCCGACGACTGGGTGATGGTGCCGGCGCCGAGCGGGCCGAAGGGCCTCGGCTACATGCTGGTCGTCGCCGGGCTCGGGATACCCGACGGGGCGCCCGAGGCCGACCGGGCCAAGGCGGTCGTCACGGCGCTCACCACGGCCGACGTTCAGGTCGACGTGCTGCGGCAGAACGCGTTCTTCCCGGTCACCAACGCCCAGCTCCCGACCGACCTGCCCGGCGCGGTCAGCCTGGAGGCCGCCGCCGTGAAGGCGCAGCAGGAGGCGGCGAACGCGATCGTGTCGCTGCCACCGGTCGGCGTCGGCGCCCGCGACGGCGAGGTGAGCCAGATCTTCAAGAACGCGTTCAAGGAGATCTGCCTCGACGGCAAGCCGGTCCAAGGGGTACTCGACGCGCAGGCCACCCAGCTCAACGTCATCCTCGACGAGCTCAAGGTGGCCTGCTGGCGCCCCGACCCCGCCGGCTCCCCCTGCCGGGTGGCCTGATGACCGGTAAACGGGCGCGCGTACCGGCGGCGGTGCTGCTCATCGCGCCGTCGCTGGTCGTGATGACCGCGCTGTTCGCCTGGCCCCTCGTCGTCGGCGTCGGCCAGGCGTTCAGCGGGCCGGACGGGCCGACCCTCGGGTACGTGCGGCGGATGCTCGACGACCCGTACTTCTGGCCGGCCGTGCGCAACACCGGGCTGCTCATCGTGGTGCTGATCCCGATCCAGTTCGCGTTCGCGCTGACCATGGCGCTGCTGCTGCGCGAGCGGCCACGCCTCGCCGGCCTGCACTTCTACGTCTGGGTGATCCCGCTCGCGATCAGCGACCTGGCGGCCGGCCTGGTGTGGCTCTCGGTCTTCGCCGACCGCGGCTACCTCAACTCGGTCCTGGACCACCTCGGCGTCGACGGCTACGCCTGGCTGTCGTACCAGAACACGACCACGATGTTCCTGGCCGTGGTGGTCGCCGAGCTGTGGCGCTCGACGTCGCTGGTGCTGGTGATCGTGGTCGCCGGGCTGCAGGGCATCCCGAAGGACTACGACGAGGCGGCCGCGGTCTTCGGCGCCACGTACTGGCAGCGGCTGCGGCACGTGGTCCTCCCCCAGCTGCGGCCGAGCCTGCAGGTCGCGCTGATCCTGCGCACGATCCTGGCGCTGGAGACGTTCGCGGTCGCGCAGGCGCTCACCGGCCGCAGCCTGCCGCTGCTCGTCGGCGAGACCTACCAGTGGTACAACGTGCTGCAGAACCCCAACGTCGCCACCGCCATCGCGCTCGTGGTGCTGGCCGTGTCGATGCTGGCCGCCGCCGGCTATCTGCGGCTGCTGCGCGACCGGACGGCCGCGAGATGAGGCGCCGTCGCTGGCAGCGCGCCGCGGTCCAGGCAGCCTGCGTCGCGATCACCCTCTTCATGGGGGTACCGCTGTACCTGATCGCCCTCGCCGCCCTCTCCAGCCGCGCCTCGCTCAACCGCTTCCCGCTCCCGCTGCTGCCGACCGAACCGTCGACCGAGACGATGTCGACGTTCCTGCGCTCGACCGGCGTGACCGGCGGCTTTCTCAACTCGCTCACCGTCGGGCTGGGCACGGTGGTGCTGGCGCTGCTCGTGGGCGTGCCGGCCGGGTACGCGGTGGCCCGGTACGCCTTCCGCGGCCGGGACACGTACCAGCTCTTCCTGCTGCTCACCCGGGCGCTGCCGATCGTCGTGCTCTCGGTGCCGCTGGCCCGGATCTTCCTGGACGCGGGGCTCTACGACACGACGTACGCGGTGATGCTCCTGCACACCGCGCTGGCGCTGCCGACGACGGTGCTGATCACCGCGGCGATCTTCGTGGGCGTGTCGCACGAGCAGGAGGAGGCCGCGATGATCTTCGGGGCGTCGCCGGTGCAGGCGTTCCTGCGGGTGGTGGCGCCGCAGGCGCTGCCGGGCATCGCGGCGGCCGCGATGTTCGCGTTCATGCTCTCCTGGAACGAGGTGCTCGGCGCCACCGTGCTGACCCTCAACCAGCGCACGCTGCCCGCGCAGGTGCTGACCACGCTCGCCGACTCGCCGCTGGCGTACCGGTTCGCCGGCGGCCTCGCGCTGGTGCTGCCGGCGCTGGTCTTCATCGCCGTGATGCGGCGCTATCTGCTGAACATGTGGGGGACGACGCTCCGGTGAGCGCGAGGAGTGAGCTTCTACGGCCCGCGGCTTCGGCGGCGGGCGGCATGCGAGCCCCGCAGTCGCGAACGAAAGGCAGGCACAGGTGAGTTCCGTTGTTGTTTACAACCTGGTGAAGACCTACGCCGGGGGTGACCGGCGGGCCACCGACGGCGTGTCGCTGGAGGTGGCCGACGGGGAGTTCCTGGTGCTGGTCGGGCCGAGCGGCTGCGGCAAGACCACGCTGCTGCGCATGGTCGCCGGCCTGGAGACGCCGGACAGCGGCACGGTCAGCATCGGCGGGCGGGACGTCACCTACCTGCCGCCGCGCCAGCGCGGCCTGTCGATGGTCTTCCAGTCGTACGCGATCTTCCCGCACATGAAGGTGCGGCAGAACATCGGCTTCGGCCTCACCATGCGCAAGGTGCCCAGGGACGAGTTCGACCGGCGGGTCAAGCGGGCCGCCGAGCTGCTCCACCTGGAGGAGTACCTGGACCGGTACCCGGCCCAGCTCTCCGGCGGCCAGCGGCAGCGGGTCGCGGTGGCCCGGGCGATCGTGGTCGACGCGGCGGTGCTGCTGATGGACGAGCCACTGTCCAACCTGGACGCGCTGCTGCGGCTCCAGTTTCGGGCCGAGCTGAAGCGGATCGTGGGCCAGCTCGGCACCACCACGCTGTACGTCACGCACGACCAGGCCGAGGCGATGTCGCTCGGCGACCGGGTCGCGGTGATGCGGGACGGCAGGGTGGCCCAGCTCGGCGCGCCGCTGGCGGTGTACGACCGCCCGGCCGACCGGTTCGTCGGCGGTTTCCTCGGCTCGCCCCCGATGAACTTCCTCACCGCCCGGGTCGGCGGCGGCGCGCTGGCGGTCGGCGACGCCTCGCTCCAGGCGCCCGACCACCTGTCCACATGGGAGGGTCGCGACGTCGTGGTCGGCGTCCGCGCGGAGAACATCCAGGTCGCGACCGAACCGGCGGCCGGCTGGGTCCCGGCGCGGATCGAGGTGGTCGAGCCGACCGGCGCCGCGCTCCTGCTGACGGTGCGCCTGGCGGACGAGCAGCTCAAGGTCCAGGCGCCGGCCACCTTCCCCGCCGCGCCCGATGCGCGGGTGCACCTCCGCGCCGAGCCGGCGGCCCTGCGCTTCTACGACCCCGAATCCGGCCTGGCCCTCGACGCGTAAAACGAATGCTCGTTCTTGACAGTGACCGGGTGCGGTGGAAGCCTGGGCATATAGAGAATGAGTGTTCGTTTTGAGGAGTCGACATGGCACAGCCGGGAGATGGCACCACCCGCACGCCAGCCCGCCGCCGCCCCTCGCCCGCCGCTCTCGCCCTGGTGATCGCGGTCGGCGTGGTCGCGTTGCAGGCCCTGCTCGTTCCCCTGTTCAGCGCCCCCGCGGCCAACCTCGACCCGCGTGACCTGCCGGTGGTCGTCGCCGGCCCGGCGCCCGCCGCGCAGGGCTTCGCCGCCCAGCTCGAGTCGGCCCGCCCCGGCGCGTTCGAGGTCACCACGCTCCCGGACGCCGCGTCGGCCGACGAGGCCCTGCGCGACCGCGACGCGTACGCGGCCTTCGTGGTCGGCCCGGACGGGCTCACGCTGCACACCGCGCCGGCCGCCAGCCCCACCGTCGCGACGCTGCTCACCCAGGCCTCCGCGCAGCTGAACGGTGGCCAGCCGGTGCGCACCGTCGAGGTGGTGCCGCTGGACCCGGACGACCCGCGGGGCACCGGCTTCGCCAGCGGCTTCCTGCCGCTCGCGATCACCTCGCTGCTGGCCGGCATCGGGATCTACTTCGCCGCCCGGGGGCGCGGTCCGCGCCTGGCCGGCCTGCTCGGGTACGCGGTGCTGGCCGGGCTCACCTCCGCCGCCGTACTCCAGTTCTGGCTCGGCGTGATCCCCGGGGAGTACCTGCTGAACGCCGCCGCGATCGGGCTCTTCACGCTCGGCGTCGCCGGCGCGGTCACCGGATTGGCCGCGGTGTTCGGCGAGCCGGGCGTCGGGCTGGGCGCACTGGTGATCTTCCTGGCCGGCAACGCGCTCTCCGGCGTCGCCGCCGCGCCCCAGCTGCTCCCCCAGCCGTGGGGCGAGATCGGCCAGTGGCTGCCGGTCGGCGCGGGTGGGACGCTGCTGCGCTCGACGGCGTACTTCGACGGCGCCGGCGGTGCGACGGCGGCCTGGATCCTGGCCGCGTACGCGATCGTCGGCCTCGTACTGGTGGCGCTGGGCCGCGGCCGGACCGCCGCCCGGACCGCACCGGCGGCGCCGGAGCCCGCCGCCGACCAGGTGAGGAGCACTGTCTAAAGCGGAGGGTCACAGTGGATCCCGCGCCCGGGCTGGCTCGATCCGGCCCGGGCGGGATCTTGGCGGGCTGCGGTCAGGATCTTTCCGGCCCGCCATGATGTAGCATCGGGCCGCTTGGCAGTGCGCGACAACTCGCGTTCTGATAATTGCTTTGTTCGAGGAGGCTCGATGCCGACGGGCCGGCCGGCACCCCCCACTCACCGGACGCTCGCCGACGCCGCCACCGCGCAGCTGCACGAGGCGATCCTGGCCGGCGATCTCGCCGCCGGTTCCGCGCTGCGTCTCACCGATCTCGCGGAGAGCCTCGGCATGAGCATGATGCCGGTGCGGGAGGCGATCCGGCGGCTGGAGTCGCTCGGCCTCGTCGAGGTCGTGCCGCACAAGGGCGCGTGGGTCCGCGAGCTCACGCTCGACGACGCGCACGACACCCACGAGATGCGGCTGCTGCTGGAGATCACCGCGATCGAGCGGGCGGCGCCGCGCTTCACCGACCGCGACACCGAGAAGGCGCGGGCCGCGCTCGACCGGCACGTCAGCGCCAGCCAGCTCGGCGACCAGGCGGCGGCGCGCCAGGCGCACACCGACTACCATTTCGCGATCTACGCCGCGGCCGGCTCGCGCTGGCTGCTGCGGGCGCTGGAGCCGGTGTGGCAAAACAGCGAGCGGTACCGGTTCGCCGGCACCCGCAGCCCCGAGGCGGCGGCCGAGCGGCACCGCGAGCACCAGGCGATCCTCGCCGCCTGCATGGCCCGCGACGCGGTGGCGGCGGCCGAGGCGCTGCGTGTGCACATCCACAACTCCCGCTCCCGCGTCATCCAGAAGATGACCCGGCTCGACGAGAAGGACGCCTAGGTGACCCAGCAGCAGCCCGAGCTCGGCCCGGTCGGCTACCGGATCATCCTGGAAAACGACCTGGTCCGGGTCTGGCAGGTGATGCTGGGGCCGGGTGAGACGCAGGCGCTGCACCACCACGAGCACCCGTACCTGGTGATCGCGGTCGAGGGCGCCATCAACCTGGTCGAGACCGTCGACGGCCAGCTCCGCGACGCGCCCGAGCCGACCGGCAGCGTGGTCTTCCGGCCGGCCGGCGACACCCACACGCTGACCAATGTGGGCGAGACGCGGTACGTGGCCCGCATCGTCGAGCTCAAGACCCGGTAGCCGGCCGTTCCCATCCCGGCCTTGGTCTCGGCGCGAGGCCGCCTGAGGCGGGCGCGAGGCCGCCTGAGGCGGGCGCGAGGCCGCCTGAGGCGGGCGCGAGGCCGCCTGAGGCGGGCGCGGGCGCTTCGCCTCGGGCGTGAGGCCCGGCTCAGGCGAACGCGATGTAGAGCAGCGCGCCGACCAGGACCGCGAACGCCAGCAGCAGCCCGCCGACCAGCAGGGTCTCCCCCGCGCCGCCGCCATCTCCGGTGGTCTTCCGGTTGCCCACGATTCCGCTCCAAAGTTTGATAAGTGATCAAAACTCGGTTTCGGAGCATAGCGAGCAAACGCGATCTTGGGAAGTCCGGGCGGAAGTGTCGAATTCCGGGCGTACGAGGCGGTGCGGCCGCGCCTCTTGTGTATAGAGAAACTGTCATACCTGGAGGCGACACTCTGGTTGCCAGAAGGTTATGACGGAAGGCGCATTGGTGGGACGTAGCCATGTATCAGCTGGATCTGGCGTTCAGGTGCGAGGCGCTCTTCGCGTCTGACCTCCAACGCTCGCAGCACCCCGACCCGACCGACGTGCGCGCGGCCGTGGCGCGCACCATCTCCCGGCTCGGCGAGCGGGCCTGCCTGGCCCGGATGGCGCAGGAGTTCGGCGACCATCCCGAGGCGGCCGCGGCGCGCATGCGCTGGGCCCGCGAGGTGGTGCGGTCGGCCTACCCCGGGTCGGGCGTCCCGGCGCCGCGCGGCCGGACCGCGACGGCGTTCCGCTAGCGCTCGACCCCTGAAGGGGTGGCCACGTCGGCGAAGCGGGTGAGGCCGGGCTCGGGCTCGACCCGGGCGGCCCGCACGATGAAGCTCACCGCGTGATACCAGCCGCAGAGCGCGAGCAGGTCGAGCAGCTGGTGCTCGTCGAAGTGCCCGCGCAGCTCGCCCCAGAGCCGGTCGTCCACATCGGACTCGTCGTGGAGCTGCTCGGCGAGCTCCAGCAGGAGGCGGTCGCGGGGCTCGGTCCAGCAGGGGTCGGCGCTGGAGCCGTGGGCGAGCGAGCGCATCTGTTCCCCGGTGAAGCGGGCCCGCTCGGCCCAGACGGCCATGTGCAGCCCCCACTGGTACTCGCAACCGCAGAGCGCGCAGGTCCGCCCGATGATGATCTCGCGGGCGCGCAGGTCGACGCTGAGCGCGGTGCTCAGCTCGTACCCCATCCACTCGGTCATCGCGTGCGCCATCACCCGGTTGCGCGCCATCGTGCGGGCCACCCGCAGCGGTGGCAGCCCCGGTGGGATCATGCGCGCGAACAAGGCCTCGATCTTCGGTGGAAACGGCTCCTCCACCGGTGCGATCCGCACCACGCCATCGCCTCCAGACAGCGCCCGGCATCCAGGGATATATACACCTATGACGATAAACCCAGGGTCTGTCTCTTGGGTCTCGGTGTGAGCGAGGCGAAGGCCCGGCGGCCGCCCCGGTGCCGCCGCACCGCCGTCTGAGCCCGCCGCAGCCCGTCGAAGATCCAAGAGCCAGACCCCGGGACCCTAGAGTTGGCTCTATGGCGAACTGGGAGGACGTACGGCGGCTGGCGCTGGAGCTGCCGGAGACCGACGAGACGGAGTCCGGCGAGGGGCGCCTCACCTGGCGGGTCAAGGAGAAGGGCTTCGTCTGGGAGCGGCCGCTGCGCAAGAGCGACCTGGCCGCGCTCGGCGACGCGGCCCCGGACGGGCCGATCCTCTGCGCGCGGGTGCCGGACGAGGGGGCCAAGCAGGCGCTGATCGCCGACGACCCCGCCGTGTACTTCACGACGCCGCACTTCAACGGCTTCCCGGCGGTACTGGTCCAGCTCGACCGCATCGACCCGGCCGAGCTGGCCGAGCTGCTGGTGGAGGCCTGGCTGGCGCGGGCGCCGAAGCGCCTGGCCAAGGAGTTTCAGGCCGGCTCCGGCACGTAGAACTTGGTGGTCGCCTCGACCGCCGCCGCCACCTGCTCCGGGTCGGCGCCCGCGGCCAGGTGGGCCCGGCCCCAGGCCTCGGCGCTGCGCCGGCTGAACTCGCGGGCCTCCTCCGACGCCTCGAACTCGGCCGGGTCCTCGATCCCGCCGCCGGCCAGGTGCAGCGCGAGCCCCATGAGGCTGAGGTCCCAGCCGACGCCGGTGGCGCCCGGACCGTATTTGGTCTGGAACTCCTCGTCGACGATCGCGGTGTGGGTCAGCTCGAACTCGGTGCCGCCGAGCGGGCTGGGCGCCAGCCGCACCTCGACCTCGCTGGTGCCGCGCGGGGCATCCTCGCCGTAGAGCCACGAGACCCGCAGCAGGCGCGGCGGCTGGCACTGCAGGATCTCGCCGGCCGCGTTCCCCACCAGCTGGTACGTGCCGCCCACCCGCAGGTCGCCGCTGACCGGCAGGAACCAGCGGCTCAACCGCTCCGGGGTGGTGACGGCGTCCCAGACGTCTTCGACCTCGGCGTCGTACCGCCGGCGGAGCACCACCGTGCTGCCCTCACCGGCCGGCAGCGGTCCCGTACCCACCTCGCGGCGGGCGGCGGTGAGTTCGTCGAGTACGTCTGTCATGACCCCAGATCCTTCGCGCGAGTACGACCTACGACTGCTGCAGCACCGAGAGCACGTTGCGGGCCGGGTCGGCGAACCAGGCGATCGGCGGCCCCTCGGCCCGCATGATGCCCTTCTCGTCCTGCGGGGAAACCGTCGTACCGGAGCATCGACACGCCCCGCGCGCCGAGCTCGTCCACCGCCTCGTCGATGTCGCCGACCGGGAAGCCGCTGAACGCTTTCGTCGTAGCGAACATGATCTGTCCTTTCTACCAGTAGTGGCCTATCTTGCCCCGGATGTGGCGGAGATCGGCCGTGTTCCGTACACCTGGTCGACGACGCACCGCACCCACCGCAGGCGCGGAACGGCGGTCTCGGGATGGTCGCCGTAGGCGGCGGCCACGTCGGCGGCGACGCCGCGCGCGCCACCGTGCGCCCGGATCGCGCCGCGGATGGCGGCGGCCATTCATAGATCTACCTATTCGCGTCCATTGTGGGTAGGGTCGCCCGTGCCGGTGGGGCGGGGGCCTCGCCGGATCGAAGGGGGAGGACCATGCGTCGAACCATCGCGATGGTTGCTGCCTGCCTACTGGCGGCGGTCACGCTCGCTCCGGGCGGAGCATCCGCGCGGGCGAAACCGGACGTGGACACCAAGGAGGCGCTCGCGAACGGGTTCCAGGTCGCGCCGAAGGCGGCGGCCAAGGGCAAGGCGACAAGTGCCAAGCCGGCCGGGGCCAACCCGTACCTGGCGTTGCTGCCCGACCCGGGCGCGGCCGACCTCTCCGGCTGGGACAGATACCTGGCCGCCAAGGGCAAGGAGCGGGCCAAGGCGCGCGCCACCCAGCCGCGGGCCCTGGCCGCGGCGAGCCCGATCGTGGTCGACGAGGACGAGCCGGACGGCGTGCGCGGCTCCAACGACACCCCGGCCACCGCGCAGCGGGCCGCCGGCTTCGGCACCAACTCCGGCCAGAACCCGAAGGCCCGGGTGCTCGGCAGGCTCTCACCCGAGCAGGTCTCCGCCACCGAGGTGGAGCCCAACGCGGAGGACGACGGCTCGATCCCCCTCGCCGGCGAGACCGGCATCGGCGAGACCGTCGACGGCATCACCACCTCGGCCACCGTCGGCGACGGGCCGCACGGCAGCGGCGGCTCCGGCTCCGGCGACTTCGACGTGTACGAGCTGACCGCGGCGGCCGGCGAGAGCGTCACCGTCGACATCGACACGCCCGCCGACAGCGACCTCGACTCGATCCTGCTGCTGTTCGACGCGGAGGGCGAGATCCTGGCCACCGCCGACGACGACGGGGTCAGCTTCGACAGCCTGATGACGTACCAGTTCACCGAGGCCGGCACCTACTACGTCTTCGTCGCCGGCTTCCTGACCCTGCCGGACGACCCGTTCGACTCGGGCAGCGGCACCGGCGCGCAGAGCGAGGGGGCGTACGGCGTCACGATCCTGGTCGGCGAGGCGGACGTGGACTTCTTCGCGGTCAAGCTGCGCAAGGGCGACGTGCTCGGCGCCTCGGTGACCGGCGGCGCCACGCTGCTGTCCGTGTACGACACGGTGCCGCGCGAGGTGCAGGGCTCCACCCAGGACGCCTCGTACATCTTCCCGGCCAGCACCCCGCTGCCGGGCGGCGGCAACGCGGTCGTCGACTACGTGGCCGAGAAGGCCGGCTGGCACTACGTCGCGGTCACCTCCGGCAGCGGCACGTACGACGTCACGGTCGAGGCGTACCGGCCGACGCTGGAGAGCGAGGCGCCGCCGGTGCAGACGCTCTTCCTGGACTTCGACGGCGCGCGGCTCAACACCGGCATCTTCGGCGGGCCGGGCGTGCGGACGCTGAGCCCGTTCAGCGCGTTCCTGGGCCGGTGGGGCCTGACCCGCGCCGACGAGGACGCGGTGATCGACGCCGTGCTCGCCACGGTCGAGGAGAACCTCAAGTCGGACCTGGTCGCCAGCGGCCTCAACGGGCGGTTCCGGATCCAGATCAAGAACAGCCGCGACCACCGGGACACGTTCGGCCAGACGAACGTGAGCCGCATCGTGGTCGGCGGCACGATCGACGAGTCCGGCGTACCGACGATCGGCATCGCGCAGACCATCGACCCGGGTAACTTCGAGACCGAGGAGACCGCGCTGGTGCTGCTCGACGTGCTGAGCGACCCGGCCGGTGACGAGGCGTCGCTGAACACGTACATCACGCCGGCCAGCGACAAGGTGGCCTTCGTCGGGCGGGCGCTCGGCAACGTGATCTCGCACGAGGCGGGGCACTTCTTCGGCGACTGGCACGTCGACCAGTTCAACGACATCCCCAACCTCATGGACCAGGGTGGCAACTTCCCGGTCATGTTCGCGGTGGGTCCGGACGAGGTCGGCGGCACCGGGGACGACATCGACGTCGACTTCGGCGACGACGCCTTCAACCCCGGCGAGGGCTTCACCGGCACCGAGAACACCCTCGGCCGGATCGTCTTCGGCGTGACCAGCTAGGAAAACGTGTCGGTACCCGCCGGTACGCTGGCCTCGTGCGAGCCGTGCGGGGTGGGGCCAGCCCGGTGATGATCGGGCGTGAGCGCGAGCTGCGCCGCTTGGCGCAGCTCGCGTCCGCCCGTGCCCCGGCGGTGGCGGTCGTCGCCGGCGAGCCCGGCATCGGCAAGACCCGCCTGGTGCAGGAGCTGCTCGACGCGCTGCCGGCGCAGACCGTGGTGCTGGTCGGGCAGGCCGAGCCGGGCTCGCTCTCCCGGCCGTACGAGGTGCTGCTCGACGCGATCGACGGCCGGGCCGGGGTCGACGAGGAGCAGCTCGCCGCCCTCGGTGACCCGCGGCGCAGCCCGGTCGAGCGGCTGCACACCGGCCTCGCGATCATCGCCGACCTGGTCGGCGACTCCCCCGCCGTGATCGTCTTCGAAGACCTGCACTGGGCCGACTCGGAGAGCGCGGCCCTCTTCGAGCGGATCGCCGACCAGCGCGGGCCGCGGCTGCTCCTCGGCACCTACCGGCCGGACGAGGTGACCCGCCGCCAGCCGGTGGCCGGGCTGCTCGCCCGCCTGGAGCGGCGGCACACCGTCACGCACGTCCGGCTCGACCGGCTCACCCCGTCGCAGACCGCGACGCTGCTCGCGGCCGCGACCGGCGGGCCGGTGCCGATGCGGGCGGCGACCGCGCTGCACCACCGCACCGGCGGCAACCCGTTCTTCCTGGAGGAGCTGCTGCGCAGCATGCCCGGCCAGCAGCTCGACGACCTGGTCGACCAGCCGCTGCCGTGGAGCCTCGCCGACCTGCTGCGCCGCCAGACCGACGACCTCGACCCGGCCAGCCACCGGATCGTGGAGGCGGCCGCGGTGCTCGGCCACCGCATCCCGTTCGACCTGCTCGCCGGCGTCACCGGCGCGAGCGAGGACGAGATGGTCCGGGTGCTGCGCGACCTGGTCACCCGGGGCGTGCTGGTCGAGTCCGGCGAAGACGAGTTCGCGTTCCGGCACGCGCTGTTTCGCGAGGCGATCGCCGACCAGATGCTCGGCCGCCAGCGCCGGCGGCTGCACGAGGCCGCGCTCGACGTGCTCCTGCGCGCCGGCTCCTCCGACCCGGCCATGGTCGCCCACCACGCCCGCGGCGCCGGGCGGTACGACGACATGGTGGTGGCCGCCCGCCGCGGCACCGCGCTGTACCTGTCGATCGGCTCCGCGTACCAGGCCCTCCAGCTCGCCGAGATGGGCCTGGAGGAGGCGGCCGACGACGCCGAGCTGCTCTCCGCCGCCGCCCGGGCCGCCTGGCTGGCCGGCCTGCTCGACGACGCCATGCGGTACGGGCGGCGCTGGCGCGACGTCGCCACCTCCACCGCCGACCGGGCCGAGTCGCACTACCTGCTGGTCCGCCTCGCCTGGGAGTCCCGGGAGTGGGACGAGATGGCCGAGCTGACCCGGGGCATCGAGGCGCTGATCGAGGAGCTGCCGCCCGGCGCCGACCAGGCCCGCGCGATGACCGCCGTGGCCCAGTCCTCGATGCTCCGCGACGACCTGCCGGCCACGCTGCGCTGGACCGAGCGGGCGATGGCCCTCGCCGACGAGTTCGACCTGCCGAGCGTGCGGCTCGCCGCGCTGGTGGAAAAGGGTTCCGCGCTTGTCGAGGTGCCGTCCCGGGCGGCCGAGGGGCGGGCGATCCTCTCCGGCCTGGTCGACGAGGCGGAGAAGGCCGGCGAGTGGGTGCTCGCCGCCCGGGCGCTGAGCAACCTCGTGCAGGGCGAGCCGCCCGAGTCGCCGGCCGAGTTCGCGGAGGTGCTGGAGCGGATGCGCACCGACGCCGAGCGGGCCGGCTTCGAGTCGGTCGCCGTCGCCGGGTACTTCCAGGGCCGGGCCCGCCTCGCCATGCGCGCCGGCGACCTCAAGGCCGGCATCGAGGCCCTGGAGGAGGGGCGCGAGCAGGACCGCGGTTTTCTGCGCCGGGGCCGGTGGGCCGACTACCACGGCGTCTTCCTCGCCGGGCTGCTCCTGGAGGCCGGCGAGCTGGACAGCGTCGAGCGGGTGGTCGCCGAGCTGGCCACCGTGCCGGGCCTGCCGCGGACCTCGATGCTCGGCCTCACGTTCCACCTGGCCTGCCGGCGCGGCGACCGGGCCACCGCCGAGTCCACTCTGGACGCGCTGCTGGCCGAGATGGCCACGCAGGGCTGGCGCAACGGCGCCCAGGCGCACGACCTGGTCTCCGCCGCGCTGGAGCTGGGGCTGCCCCTGGAGCGGCTGGACCAGATGGCCGCCGGGCTGACCGACCGCACGAGCTGGGAGGCCTACCGCACGCTGGTCGACGCGCAGGTCGCCGAGGCGCGGGGCCGGCACGCCGAGGCGCTCGCCTGGTATCTGTCCATCGTGGACGCGGACATCCTGCCGCCGCCGACCCGCGGCACGGTACGGCTCGGCGCGGCACGGTGCCTGCTCGCCACCGACCGCCGCGAGGAGGCCACCGCCCAGGTCGACGCAGCCGCGACCCTGCTCGCCGGGTGGGGCGGCTGGCGGGTCGCCCAGCTGGAGCAGGCGCGGGCGGTGCTCGGCCTCGCCCCGGCCGACGCGGCACCGGCGGTCACCGGGCCGGCCGCGCTGACCCCGCGCGAGCGGGAGGTGGCGCTGCTGATCAGCGACGGGCTGACCAACACCGAGCTGGCCCGCCGGCTGTACATCTCACCGAAGACCGCCGCCGTGCACGTCTCCAACATCCTCCGCAAGCTTGGCGTGTCGTCCCGGACGGAGGTCGCCGGCGCCGTCGGCCGGGGCTAGCCACTCGTCGCTGGTCACGTCCATGCCACGGCGGCGGCGCGGCGTGGGCGCGGTGGGCGGCGCCGGCTTGGGCCGGCGAGCCTGACGGGGGCGGCGGGTGGCGGCGAACGCGGCGAGCGCCGTCGTGATCGGCACCGCCGCGATCAGCCCCATCGTGCCGACGACGCTGCGGACGATCTCCTGGGCGAGCATCTGCGAGGTGAGCGCCTCGCCGAGCCGGGCGTTGCCGGCGGCGAGCAGGATCAGCAGCGGCAGCGAGGCGCCCGCGTACGCCAGCACGAGCGTGTTGATCACCGAGGTGATGTGCGCCCGGCCGACCCGGGCCGCCGACCGGTAGAGCCGGATCGCGGAGAGCGCCGGGTTGGCGTGGGCGAGCTCGCTGACCGTGGCCGCCTGGGTGACCGCCACGTCGTCGAGTACGCCCAGCGACCCGATCAGGATGCCGGCCAGCAGCAGGCCCTGCATGTTGACGTCGGAGTACGTGATGGTGAGGAAGTTGGTCTCCTCGGTGCCGACCCCGGTCAGGTGCAGCGCGGCGGTGGACGCGGCGGCGAGCAGGCCGGTCAGCGTGAGGCTGGTGAGCGTGCCGAGCACCGCCACGGTCGTCGGCACCGTGAAGCCGTGCGTCAGGTAGAGCACCGACAGCATGATCGCGGCGGAGCCGACGACCGCCACCAGCAGCGGGGAACGCCCGTCCAGGATCGCCGGCACGATGAAGAAGAGCAGCACCCCGAACGTGATCGCCAGACCGCCCAGCGCGGCCAGCCCGCGCAGCCGGCCGAACGCGACGACCGCGAGCGCGAACGCGACGCCGAGCACCCACAGCCCGGTGCCCCGCTGGTGGTCGAGGATCTGGTAGTCGACGCCGCTGGCCGTACCCTCGGTGTGGACCAGCGTGAGGCGGTCGCCCAGGCTGATCTGCGGCGCGCCGGGGCCGCGGGGCAGGTCGGTCTCGATCTGCTTCCCCTCGTCCGGGCCGGAGGTGATCTTGACAGTGACCGTGCCGCACTCCTGCGGGCCGCCGGAGGGCACGACCTGCGGGGTGTCCGGCGACTGCGGGCACGGCGCGGTCGTGACCGCCACCACGTCACCGGTGGCCTGCGCCTCGTCGCGGGGCTGGTCGCCGCCGACGTCGCCGCGCGGCCAGAGCAGCGCCATCGCCGCGATCGTCACCGCGGCCGCGCAGGCGAGCACGATCAGCGCGACGCGCCCGGCCCGCTGGTGGTGCGGCCGGTCGGGGCCGTGCGAGTGACCGTGGCCGCTGGGTGCGAGGTCAGCCATCGCGCCAAACTACCGTCTCGGCCTGGATGCGGTCCCGCTGGCGGGTGCACCGGCGGGTGACCCGGGGCTCACCGCCCGTACTCCATCGATCCGCATCGCCCCGTGCGGCCCGCGGGTCGCGTAGCATCTGCCGGCGTGACCCAGCCACCGAGCCAGTTCACCGACGAGGCGCAGACCGTCCAGTTCGCGCGGGTCGGCCGCCCGGCGGAGCCGGACGTTCCGGAGCCCGCGCCGCGGCACGGGCGAAAGCGGATCTTCCTCGCGGGCGGGATCACCGCGGCCGTCCTCGTCGCCGTCGGTGGTTCCGCCGCCTACGGGTACGCCGGTGAGGTGCCCCGCGGCACGACGGTCCTCGGGGTCGAGCTGGGCGCCAAGAGCGAGGCGGACGCCGCGACCGCGCTCCGCGCCGGCCTTTCGGGCCAGGCCGAGCGGCTCTCGGCGGCGCTGCCGGTGCGGCTCGGTGAGCGGGTGGTCGAGATCGACCCCGCCGACGTGGGGCTGGCGGTCGACGTCGACGCCACGGTGGCCGCCGCGGCGGCGAGCGGCGGTGGCCCGTTCAGCCGGATCTTCGGTTCGCGGCAGGTGGCGCCGGTGGTGACCGTCGACGCGGCCAAGGCCGAGGAGGTGCTGCGCGGCGCGCTCGGCAAGGACGCGCAGGCGATGAAGATGCCGGCCGTGACGTTCTCCGGCACGACGCCGAAGGCGGTCCATCCCAAGCCCGGCAAGGGCATCGACGCGGAAAAGTCGGCCCAGGCCCTGCGCGACGGCTGGCTCGGCATCCACCCGGTGCCGGTGCCGCTGGTGGAGGTGCACCCGGCGACCTCGGCGGAGCAGGTCGACAAGCTCGTCGCCGACCTGGCCCGGCCGGCCGTCGCCGCCCCGGTCACGGTGACCACCGAGCGGGGCACGGTCACCGTGCCGCCCGCCGCGATCGCGAAGAGCCTGGTGCTCACCGCCGACAAGACCGGCCGGATCAACCCCCGGGTGGACGAGAAGAAGCTGCGCGCCGCGCTCGCCGGCCCGCTCGGCACGGTCGAGGTCGCGGCCAAGGACGCGACGATGGCGCTCAAGGCCGGCAAGCCCACCGTCGTACCCGGCGTCGACGGTCACCGCCTCGACACCGGCAAGCTCAGCACCGACCTGCTCGCCGTGCTGCCGAAGGCGGACGGGCGTACCGTCGCCGGCACCATGACCACCGCGAAGCCGAAGGTGACCGCGGAGGCCGTCGCCAAGCTCGGGGTCAAGGAGAAGGTCTCGACCTTCACCACCCAGTTCTCCGGCGGCCTCTCCTCGGCCCGCAGCCAAAACATCGTGCTGGTGTCGAAGGAGGCCAAGGGGGCGTTCGTGATGCCGGGCGCGACCTTCTCGCTCAACACGCACACCGGCGAGCGCAGCTACCCGCAGGGGTACAAGGACGCGCCGACGATCGTGGGCGGCAAGCTGGTGCCGGGCGCGGGCGGCGGGGTGTCGCAGTTCGTGACGACGCTCTTCAACGCCACGTACTACGCCGGCCTGGAGGACGTCGAGCACAAGCCGCACTCGTACTACTTCAGCCGCTACCCGGCGGTCATCGAGTCCACGATCTACCCGCCGCACCTGGACTTCCGGTTCCGCAACAACACGCCGTACGGGGTGCTCATCGACACCTCGTACACGTCGAGCTCGATCACCGTGTCGATCTGGAGCACGAAGATCTACGACAGCGTGAAGACCGAGTGGGGGCCGCGGCGCAACGTCACCCAGCCGCAGACGAAGTACCTGGAGCCCGGCCCGGACTGCCTCGAGACCAGCGGCCTGCCCGGCTTCAGCCAGGACGCGTGGCGGATCTTCCGCAAGGACGGCAAGGAGACCAAGCGGGAGAAGTTCAGCTGGACGTACCAGGCGGAGCCGCGCTTCATCTGCGCCAAGCCGCCAGCCTGAAGCCGCGCGACGAAACGCTGGGCGGCAACAGCAATTCGGACATGTCGTGAAATAGGATCCCGCACCGTGACGGTCCACACCGTCCGGTACCCGAAGGGGGATCCATGGCCCGCAGCCGCGCCCTCGCAGCCGCCGCCACCGCGCTGCTCCTTTCGCTCGCCGTGCTCCCCGCGTCGGCGGCGCCGTCCGAACCCGGGCCGGCGCCCGGACCGGCGGACGACGTCCGGGAGCTGACCCGCGCGGACCTCACGCTCGACGGCCGGCCGCTCGACCGGCCCGAGCGGTACCGTCCCGGCGCCCGCGCCGGCGCCCGGGAGGCCGCCCAGACGCCGCCGGTCGGCACGCGGCGGCAGTGGCTCGGCCTCGACGACGTCGCGGGCGAGGTCTACCGCAAGGACTACACGCTGCGCGGCGTCGGCCGGCACGTCGAGGTGTGGGTCGCCGACGACCTCGCCTTCCCGGACGGCGACTGCCGGGCCCGAAACCCCGGCAGCACCGAGGTCACCGGCGCGCAGGTCGCCGACCTGATCGACGAGTTCGACACCACCATCTACCCGAAGGAGACCGCGGCCTTCAGCACCCCGCCGGAGCGGGACGGCACGAACGCGCGGCTCGGCCCGGACGCCGATGGCGCGGGCGGCGTCTACACCGGCGCCGGCGACCGCACCGTCACGCTGGTCGACAACGTGCGGGACGACAACTTCCACGACTTCCCGGCCCACCCCACGTACCTCGCCGGGTTCTTCTCGGCGCAGCTCAACGAGCTCTTCGACCGCAACGTGATGACGATCGACGCGTTCGACTGGGCGCACCGCACCGGCGCCAACCCGCCGGACGCCCCCACCGGCGACCTCTGCACCAGCCGGCCGGCCCGCCCCCACCTGTACGAGGGGACGTTCGCGCACGAGTGGCAGCACCTGCTCCAGTACTACGCCGACCCGGACGAGACGGTCTGGGTCAACGAGGGGCTCTCCGACTTCGCGCAGACGCTCACCGGGTACGTGGACGCGCGCGCCACCGTCCACGAGCGCGGCGCGGACAGCCACATCTTCTGCTTCCAGGGCTTCGGCACGGTACGCACGGACGTCAACCCGAACCCGCGCGAGTGCGGCGGCCCGGAGAACTCGCTCAACCTGTGGGAGGAGAGCCCGAACCCGAACGCGACGCTCGCCGACTACGGCAACGCGTACTCGTTCATGCTCTTCCTGCACGACCGGTACGGCACCGGCTTCATCGCCCGCCTGCACCGGGACGGCAAGCGCCAGGGGCTGGCGAGCGTGGCCGCGGCGCTGAAGGCCGAGGGCGTGCGCGACCTGTACCGGGTGATCCACGACTACCAGTCGGCGGTGCTGCTCGACCGGCTCGCCTCGTCCCGCGGCGCCCGCGTCTACGGCGTCCCGAAGGGCCGGGTCACCACCCGCGGCCTCGACTCGACCGTCAACCTGGCCAACCCGGCGGTCAACGCCACACCCGGCGCGGCCCCGAACGGCGCCGACTACGTGCCGCTCACGGTCGAGGGGCGGGACCTGCGCTCGATCCGCTTCGACGGCGCCCGTACGCTGCCGCCGCTCCCGCTCGCCTGGAGCACCGTCCGCGACGACCCGGACCGGCCGGGCGACCCGGTGCTCTGGTCCGGCGACGGCAACGGCCTCGACAGCACCGCGGTCACCCGGGTCACCGTCCCGGCCGGCGGGGCCACGCTGCGGCTGCTGGCCAAGTACGGCGCCGAGGAGGGCTACGACTACGGGTACGTGACGGTCTCCACCGACGGCGGGAAGACGTACACGCCGGTGGCCGGGGACCGGACCGTCGAGGGTCCGCTCGGGCCGGCGCTCAACGGCACGACCGACGGCTTCGAGCCGCATACCTTCGACCTGTCCCGGTACGCGGGCAGGAGCGTGCTGCTCGGCTTCCGGTACGTCAGCGACGCCGGCGTCGACGAGGGCGGCCTGCGCATCGACGACGTCCGGCTCGGCGGCGCGCTGGTCAGCGACGGCTCGAGCCTGGCCCGGTTCGACTCGCCGACGCGGATCCGGGCGACCGGGGTGCACAACTGGAACCTGCGCCTCGTCGGCCTGGACGGGAAGCGGAAGGTGGCACTCCAGCTGGAGTTCGACGGCCGCCGCACGGTGCGGCTCGACCCCGGGCGGCTGGCCGCGCTGCGCCCCTTCCCGACGGTGGTCGCGATCGTCGCGTACGACGAGCCGACCGAGCAGGTCAGCCAGTACGCCCCGTACACGCTGGCGGTGAACGGGAAGCGCCAGCCCGGCGGCGCCGCCCGGTCAGGGTAGGAGCAGCAGCTTGCCGGTGGTGCGCCGGGACTCCAGGTCGGCGTGGGCCTTTGCCGCGTCGGCGAGCGGGTAGCGGCCGCCGACGGTCACCTTGAGGGTGCCGTCGCCGACCCAGCGCAGCCGGTCAGCGTGAGCACCTCGGGCCCGCCGTGCGCGGAAACCTGAATCGCGTCCATGTTCAGGAGCCTAGCCAGCCCCCGACGCCACCGTTCGCGGCGAGCACCCCGACCGAGCTGACCGCCGGCTCGAACTGCGCTCAGCCCTCGGCGGGGCCGGGCGGGCGCATCCCCTCCCAGGGGTCGTAGTCGACCTCCAGCGGCTCCTGCTCGGGCCGCTCCCCCTCCGGTACGTGCTGGAGGTTGACCCGGATCCGGTACCAGATCGAGCTGCGCCCCCGCATCCCGTCGACGAGCACGTCGGCCGGCGCCAGCTTCTCCACTGTGGACGGATGGCGGGCCTTCCACCGGTCCAGCCCGGCCATGGCCTCGTCTCTGGTCTTGGCGCGGGCGATCTCGATCAGCGGCATCGTGGACTGGCGGCGGCCGGTCCCCTTGGGCGGCTTCTCCGCCGGGCCGAGCCGCTTGGCCAGCTCCAGCAGCCCGTCCAGCGGGCCGTACGCGGTGTCCATCCCCCGCCACGGGTCGCCGCCGGCCGCGAAGCGCTCGCGGACCACCGGCAGCGTGAACTCCTCCGGCCGGCAACCCGGCACCTCGTCCCAGGCCAGCGGCGTCGACACGCGGGCCTCCGGGTTGGGGCGCACCGAGTACGCGGAAGCGACGGTGCGGTCCTTCGCGTTCTGGTTGAAGTCGACGAACACGCCCTGCCGCTCCTCCTTCCACCACTTGCTGGTGGCGAGGTCGGGCGCCCGGTTTTCCACCTCGCGGGCGACGGTCTGCGCGGCGAGCCGCACGTCCCGGTACAGCCAGCGGGGCTCGATCCGCACGTAGATGTGGAAGCCGCGCGAGCCGGACGTCTTGGGCCACCCGGTCAGCCCGTGGTCGGCGAGGACCTGCCGGGCCACCATCGCCACGTCGACGATCTGCCCCCACTCCACGCCCGGCACGGGGTCGAGGTCGATCCGCAGCTCGTCGGGGCGGTCGAGGTCCTCGGCGAGTACCGGATGGGGGTTGAGGTCGACGCAGCCGAGGTTGACCACCCAGGCCAGGGCGGCGGCGTCGCGGACCACGACCTCCTCGGCGGAGCGGCCGGAGGCGTACTTGAGCTCGGCCACCTCGATCCAGTCGGGCCGCTTGGCCGGGGCCCGCTTCTGCCACACCGCCTCCTCGTCCAGGCCCTTGACGAAGCGCTTGAGCACCATCGGCCGCCCCCGCACGCCGCGCAGCGCGCCGTCGGCCACCGACAGGTAGTAGTTGACCAGGTCGAGCTTGGTGTGACCGCCGGCCGCGAACACCACCTTGTCGGGGTGGGTGATCGTCACCTCGCGGCCGGCGACCTCGAGGACCGCCGGCTTCGACATGCCCCTACTCTCTCAGAGCGGCTCGCCCGCCAGCGCCCGCTTCCCGCTCAGAGCGGGACCGACGACTTGGCCAGCTCCGTGGTCAGGGTCAGGCCGGAGATCGTCACCTCCTGCTTGACCAGGCCGAAGCCGGGCTTGAGCCAAAACCTCCCGCTCGCCTCGGTCACCCCGGCGAAGCCCTCGCCGAGGTCCAGGTCCAGGCTGATCGCGTACGCCTCGGCCGTGCCCGCCGGCACGGTCACCGTCTCGATCCCGGCGCCCGTCACCGTGTACGTGACCTTGTGCTCGCCCTCCAGCCCGGGGCCGGTGACCTCGACGGACGTGCTCCCGGTCCCCTTCTTGCCGGCGGCCAGGTCGGCGACCGGCGGCACCACCACGTCTTCGCCGGTGCCCCTGACGGTGAGGCCGGCCGCCGAGGCGCCGAACGCCCCGATGTCGACCGCCAGCCCACCGGCCGGCCCGGTCACGAACTCCCGCTCGGCGGCCGCCCCGCTCCCTTTCTCGGTCACGGTCACGACCCGCCCGTCGGCGCCGTCGGTGACCCGGTCGACGGTCACCGCGTTGGTGCCGCTGACCACGCCACCCAGCGCGTACTCCAGCGTGGCGCCCTCGACCGGCGGGTAGAAGTAGAGGCCGGTGTCGCCGGGCACGGCCACGCTCGGTGGCGCGCTGGTCGCGGCCGGCTGGTTGGCCGCCGGGGCCGGGTCGCCGGCCGAGTCACAGGCGGTCACCGGCAGGGCCAGGACCAGCGCGGCCGGCAGGGCCAGCCAGCGCCGTCGGGGCTTGATCACGCCGCATCCTCCGTACGTGAGGGGCTCCGGACCCCCGCCAGGCTACGGGAGGCCCTGCTCCTTCAGCCACGCCAGGACGTAGTCCGCCACTTCCCGCCAGTCACTGTTGATGGTCAGCGAGTGGTCGCGGTCCGGAAACGCCTTCACCGACGTGACCGCCGGCGACCTGCGGTGCAGCTTGGCCGTGTACCGGCTGATCGACTCCGCCACGGTGTGGTCCTGCCCACCGGCGGTGATCAGCAACGGCCCCCGGTCCGGCTTGAGCAGGTCTACCTTGGTCGCCGCGGCCGGGTTGACGTTGGCGAACGCGGCCTGGAAGAGCGGCCGCCCCGGCGACGGCATCGCGCACCGCTCGTACAGCTCGGTGGCCTCCGCCTCGGTACGCGTGTTGGTGAACCCGTACCGCCACTGCTCCGGCGTGAGCGCGACCGTGCCCTTGCGGTTGGCCGGGTTGCGCAGGGCGATCGAGGCGACCCGCAGGGAGGAGACCGGCAGCGGCAGCACACCCTTGATCGGCGCCGGGTCGATCGCCACACCCGCGGCGGCCAGCCCGCGCCCGAGCAGCACCTGCGCGATCAGCCCGCCGAACGAGTGCCCGACCACGACCGGCTTGCCGTCGAGCCCGCCGATCAGCGCGGCGTAGTGGTCGACGACCTCGCCCACGCCGAACCCACCCATCGGCGCCGGGTCGGCCCGCGCCTGCTCGACCGTGTCCGGCTCGCCCGGCCACGGCGGCGCGACCGGGTCGAAGCCGGACTCCCGGAACAGGTCCACCCACGGCTGCCAACTCGTGTGATGCAGCCACAGTCCGTGCACGAAGACGACCGGCGTCATGGTCTCCTCCTCCACTCACCGGTCATCATGCGGCCCGCACGTTGCCTTCGTGTATCGAACGCGCGGACAGAGCTCACCTAGAGCTGGTCGAGGTCGACGGCCTCGGCCAGCGCGCGCATGCCGGCGTCGTTGGGGTGCAGCGCGTCGCCCGCGTCGTACTCGGCGCGCATCCGGTCCGGGTCGGCCGGGTCGGCCAGCGCCCGGTCGAAGTCGAACACCGCGTCGTACTCGCCGCTGGTGCGGATCCAGTGGTTGACCGCGTCCCGCACCGCCTCGCCCCGCGCCGTGTCGTACCCGGGGTAGGGGCAGCCCTTCGACGGCGTGATCGTCGCCCCGATGATCCGGACGCCGCGCCAGTGTGCCGCCCGGATGAGCGCCTGGTGCCCGGCGATCAGCTGCTCAGCGGTGACCGGCGTGCCGACCGCCTCGCCGCCGCCGATGTCGTTGATGCCCTCCAGCACGATCACGGTGCGCACGCCGGGCTGGCCCAGCGCGTCCCGGCGGAAGCGCTCCACCGCGGCCACGCCGAAGCCCGGCCCGCCGCTGAGCACCTTGTTGCCGCCGATGCCCGCGTTGACGACGCCGGTCGGCCGGCCCGCCGCCACGAGCCGCTCGGCGAGCTCGTCCGGGTACCGGTTGTCGGCGTCCACAGTGGTGATCGCACCGTCCGTGATGGAGTCGCCGAACGCCACCACCGTGCCCTGGCCGCCCCGGGTGGTGCCGCTGACGTCCACACCGGACAGGTAGTACAGCGAGGTCGACGTCTCGCCGTAGGCGGCGGCGTCGGTGTCGAAGCGGTGGTCGCCGCTGGCCCGGTAGACGGTGGCGACGGCGAGCGGGTGGAACGTGACCGGCCCGGTCGGCCCGTCGAAGTAGAGCGTCACGGTCAGCCGCTCCAGGGGCGAGACCCGCAGCCGCACCGCGTCGGAGGCGGCCTCCTGGCCCGCCGGCACCACGGTGGAGCGCTGGCCCCGGAACGTCACCGGCCGCACCGTGCCGGCCCGGACGGCCGCGCCCTGCGCCGCACGGCCGATGGTGGCGGCGGTGAGCCGCAGCGGCCCGTCACCGTACACGTTGGACACCCGGATCCGCACGCTGGAGCCGCCGCGACTGACCCGCACGACCTGGCGCACCGAGTGGTTGTCGAAGCCCCCGGACCAGTTGGGCTCCCCGAAGAAGTCCGGGAAGGGCGCGATGAGCGCGCTCCCCCACCCGCCGGTCCAGCGCACCGGATCGCGTCGCTGGTGCGCGGTCACGGGCGACGCGGCCGCGGTCGTGGCCAGGAGGGTCGCGACCGCGGCGACGGGCAGCGCCCGACAGATACCCCGAAGCAGCATGCCGCCCAGATTAACCAACACCACTGTCACCAACCCGTCCTAGGAGGCTAGCCCATCGCCCGGCTACTGGCCCAGCAGGGCGCGGACCTCGGCGCGGCTGGAGATGCCGAGCTTCGCGTACGCCCGGGCCAGGTGGTTGTTGACGGTCTTGACCTCCAGCCCCAGCCGCTGCGCGATGTGCCGGCTGCTGTGGTGGGCGGCGAGCAGCACGACCTCCCGCTCCCGGGCGGTGAGCAGCTCGGCCACCTCGTCGTTCACCAGCATGGGGGTGCGGGCCGACGCGCAGCGCGAGCGCGGGCCGGCGGAGCGTTCGCGTACCAGATGGGCCTGGCCTCTGCGCCCCGCGCGCCGAAACAGGCGGGCGGCGGCCGCGCCCGCCTCGGCGGCCAGCAGGTCCTGGCCGAGGCGCTCGAACGCCTCGGCCGCGCGGGCCAGCGGGCCCCCGTCGGAGCGGTCGAGCCCCTGCCCGGCCAGGGCGAGCGCCTCCGCGAACGGCGTGCCGAGCCGGGCCGCGAGCGCGTCCAGGCGCTTGCGGTCGACGCGGCCGCCGAGCCGGCCGGCGTCGTAGAGGGCGGCGGCCTCCACAGTGGGCAGTCCGGCGGCGCGGGCCAGGTCGGCGGCGCGCCGCGCGGCCGCGACCGCGTCGGCCTGGGCGCCGCGGGACATGGCGACCCAGGCGCCGGCGAGCTCCCGCCACGGCCAGGACACCCGGTCGGGCCCGGTGCCGGCACCGTCCACCTCGGACAGCCAGCGCGCCGCCTCGTCCGGGTCGCCGCCGAGCGCGGTCACCGCGGCGAGGGCGGCGGCGCAGTGCCGGCGGAAGCGGAACGTGTCGTCCCGCTCGAAGCCGTCGACCGCCTCGCCCAGCAGCGCCCCGGCCGCCTCCAGGTGGCCGGCCGCGGCGGCGACCAGGCCGCCGAAGAAGGCCCAGCCGCTGACCGTGGCGGGTGCGCCGGCCGCGACCGCCTGCCGGTAGCCGCGTTCGGCGACCACACCGGCTCGCCGCAGGTCGCCGGCGGCCAGGTGGGCCAGGCAGTCGGCCTCCAGAATCTCGGCGTCCATCGCCGCTCCCTCCCCCAGTCAAGGCACCCATAGTTCGCTGCGAATCCCGGCGCGGATTGGTGCCCGCGCGGGTCGGGAACCGGACTTCACCCTGACTACACCCCGTCTATACATGCCGTGTATAGCTGTGGTGTACAGTGCTCGGCATGTCGATCGGACAGACCTTCCTGGGGCTGCTGGAGTCCAGCCCCCGCCACGGGTACGACCTGAAGCGGGCGTACGACGAGCGGTTCGGCCGCAGCCGCCCGCTGCACTTCGGGCAGGTGTACGCCACGCTCTCCCGCCTGCTCAAGAACGGCCTCGTGGAGGTCGACGGGGTGGAGCCGGGCGGCGGGCCGGAGCGCAAGCGGTACGCGATCACCGACGCCGGCGTGACCGACGTGTCGCGGTGGCTCGCCCAGCCGGAAAAGCCGGAGCCCTACCTGCAGAGCACCCTGTACGCCAAGGTGGTGCTCGCGCTGATGACCGGCCGGCCCGCCGCCGACCTGCTCGACTCCCAGCGGGCCGAGCACCTGCGGCTGATGCGCGAGCTGACCCGGCGCAAGGTCGACGGCGACCTCGCCGAGCAGCTGATCTGCGACCACGCCCTCTTCCACCTGGAGGCCGACCTGCGCTGGCTGGAGCTCACCGCCGCCCGCCTCGACGACCTGGCCAAGGAGGTCACCGCATGAGCGGGAGGGCAGAGCGCGCGCTGCTGGTGGCGGACGACCTGCGCAAGTCGTTCGGGGCGACGCCGGCGCTCGACGGCGCCTCGATGGAGGTCGACGCGGGCGAGGTGGTCGCGGTGATGGGCCCCTCCGGCTCGGGCAAGTCGACACTGCTGCACTGCCTCGCCGGCATCGTCCCACCCGACTCCGGCCGGGTCTGCTACGACGGCCGCGAGGTCTCCCGGATGGGCGACGCCGAGCGGAGCGCGCTGCGCCGTAGCCAGTTCGGGTTCGTGTTCCAGTTCGGGCAGCTCGTCCCGGAGCTGACCTGCCTGGAAAACGTGGCGCTGCCGCTGCGCCTGGAGCGCACCCGGCGCCGGGTCGCGGAGCGGCGGGCCGCCGAGTGGCTGGAGCGCCTGGAGGTCGGCGACGTCGCGGCCAAGCGGCCGGGCGAGGTCTCCGGCGGGCAGGGGCAGCGGGTCGCGGTGGCCCGCGCGCTGGTCACCGCACCCAAGGTGATCTTCGCGGACGAGCCGACGGGAGCGCTCGACTCCCGGGGCGGCGAGCGGGTCATGCGCCTGCTCACGGCGGCCGCCCGGGAGACGCGGGCGGCGGTGGTGCTGGTGACGCACGAGGCGCGGGTCGCCGCGTACTCGGATCGGGAGGTCGTGGTCCGCGACGGCCGCACCCGCGACCTGGCCCGGGCGGCGTCGTGAGGGGCCTGACCGACCTGCTGATGGGTGCCCGGCTGGCGTTCGCGGGCGGGCGCGACGGGTGGACGCGGACGGTGCTCACCGCGATCGGCGTCGGCATCGGGGTGGCCATGCTGCTGCTCGCCGCCGCGGTGCCGGCCGCGCTGGACGCGCGGACCGCGCGCGGCGACGCCCGCGACCCGCGGGGCGGGCAGGAGCTGGCCGCCGGCCCGGCGACGCTGCTGGTCGCCGGGGCCGACACCGAGTTCCGCGGGGTACCGGTGCGGGGCGTCGTCCTGCGCCCGGAGGGCCTGCGGGCGCCGGTGCCGCCGGGGCTGGCCGCGCTCCCCCGCGCCGGCGAGGTGGCCGTCTCCCCGGCCCTGCGCGACGTGCTGGAGTCCGGCGACGGCCCGCTCTTCGCGCCCCGGCTGGGCGGCGCCCGGGTGGTCGGCACGATCGCCGACGAAGGGCTGGCCGGCCCCCGGGAGCTCGCCTTCTACCTGGGCAGCGACACGCTGAGCGGGGAACGGGCGAAACGCGTCGACGGGTTCGGCACGAGCGTGCCGAGCGAGGGCTTCGGTCCGGTCCTCATGCTGCTCGTCGTGATCATCTTCGTAGTGCTCCTGCTGCCCATCGCGGTCTTCCTCGGCGCGGCCGTACGCTTCGGCGGCGAGCGCCGCGACCGGCGGATGGCCGCCTTCCGGCTGGTCGGCGCCGACCGGCGGACGACCCGGCGGATCGCGGCCGGCGAGGCGGCCGCGGCCGCGCTGCTCGGCGTCGCGGTCGGCGGGGTGCTCTTCGCGCTCGGCCGCCAGCTCGTGCCGCTCGTCACGCTCTGGGACCTCAGCGTCTTCGCCGCGGACGTCCGCCCCGGCCGCACCGCCGTGCTGGTCATCACGCTCGCCGTGCCGGCCCTCGCGGTGGTGGTGAGCATGGTCGCGCTGCGCGGCGTGGTGTTCGAGCCGCTCGGCGTGGTCCGCCGCGCGACCGGCGCCCGCCGCCGGCTCTGGTGGCGCCTGATCCTGCCGCTGCTCGGCCTCGCCCTGCTGTTCCCGCTCTTCGGCAACGTGCGCACCGCCACCGCCGACAGCCGCTACCAGGTCGCGGCTGGCGCGGTGCTGCTGCTGATCGGCGCGGTCACCCTCCTGCCGTGGCTGATCGACCTGGTGGTACGCCGCATGCGGGGCGGCGCCGTCCCCTGGCAGCTCGCCGTCCGCCGGCTCCAGGTCGACAGCGCCACCTCCGCCCGCCTGGTCAACGGCATCGCGGTCGCGGTCGCCGGCACGATCGGGCTGCAGATGCTCTTCGCCGGCGTGCAGAACGAGTACCGCCACGACACCGGCGCCGACCCGGGCCGCGCGCGGGCGTACGTGCACGTGCCGCCGGCCGGGGGGATCGACGCGGTGGCCCGCCTCGCCGCCACACCGGGCGTCACCCGCGCCAGCGGCACGCTCCAGGCGGACGCGACGCCGGCCGGCACGCCGGACCGGATCGTCGAGGTCTACATCGGAGACTGCGCCGCGCTCGCCGAGCTGGCCTATGTGGACGGCTGCGGCGACGGTGACGTCTTCGTGAGCAACGAGGAGGTGGCGGTGGGCGACCGGCTCTCGTTCGGCGCCCAGGGCCCACAGTGGACGGTGCCGGTGGCCGCCCGCCGGGTCCAGGTGCGCCTCGACCCGGTCGGCTGGACCCGCCGCGGCGTGCTCGCCACACCCGCCGCGCTCGACGCCGGCCGGCTCGGCCCGCTGACCGCCGGCGTGTACGTGCGGACCGACAGCACCGACCCCGACGCCATCGAACGCGTCCGCAACGCCGCCGCCGCGGTCACCCCGCTCGCGTACGTCAGCGAGGTGTCCGAGACCGAGGAGGCCCGCCGCTTCACCAACATCCGCCGCGGCCTCTACATCGGCGCGGTGGTCACCCTCCTGCTGGTCGGGGCCAGCCTGCTGGTCGGCGTCCTGGAACAGCTCCGGGAACGCCGCCGCCTGCTCGCCATGCTGGTCGCGGTGGGCACCCGCCGCGGCACGCTCGCCTGGTCGGTGGTCTGGCAGACGGTGGTACCGGTGCTGCTCGGCCTGGTCCTGGCGGTCGGGTTCGGGCTGGCGCTCGGCGCGGCGCTGCTGCGCATGGTCAGCGTGACGATCTCGGTCAGCTGGGACGTGGTCGGTCTCTCCGTGGCGCTCGCGGCGGCGGTGATGGCCGCGGTCACGCTGCTCAGCCTCCCCCCGCTGTGGCGCCTCATGCGCCCCGACGGCCTCCGCACCGAGTAGGGCCGGGACGGGTGCCGGATCAGGGTGGCTTCGACCGCTGGCGGTCTCGAGCGGATCCAACCCGTCCGTTCGCCCCGCGGCCCACGCGAACAATGACCAGATCCAGGCCGTCCGCCGAGATCGTGGTACTCCAGTGCCCCGCAGGGGGCACCGGAATACCACGATCACCGTACGCCGACCGGATTCGACGCAGGGCAAGCCGTACGAAACCCTGCCCTCCCACGCCGATCAGGAAAAGGCTTACGGCCCAACAGCCGTGGACAAACTCGGACGACGCGGCCCCTAGAGGATCTATTCCAAGGCATGAGCTACCGCGATGCCCGTCGTGGTCCAGACCGTTGCTCCCGCGGCCGCACCGTCCGCGTCCCGCGGTCTCACCCCGGCCCCCGCGGGGAGCCAGCGCGGCCGTCCAGGGTTCTGCGCGCCACGACACCTCACCCACCGCCGGACGGACGGATGCGTGCGTGCGGGAAGCTCTCGAGCTGCCCCGCCTGTGCGCCCACTTCAAAGATCCGGACAGAAACCAGGTTTCTGCGGTAACCCGCCCATCCCGCGAGCGGCGCGCAGTAGATCAGGCGGGCGGGCCCCCATCCGCTGGTAGCGGTGGAACGGGGTAGGAGGCGCGGAACTCGGAGGGCGAGGTGCCCCGTCTGCGCGGGCAGCTCCAGAGCTCCGCGCACGAACGCCTCGGGTCCGGCGGACAGCGCGCGCAAACCCCGTGCGGAGCCGGCAGCGGAGGCCGGGGATCCCGGCGAGCGCAAGCGAGCCGCCGGCCGCAGCGGTGCCCGCGGGAATGCACCCCAAGAAAACGCTCCGCCGCGCTCCACGTTTCCCCGGGGACCCCGCGCAAACGGTCCGCAGCTGGCGCGGACCGGGGCACATCTGGCTGAGGAAACGTTCGGGCCGTGACCCGCCCCGAAGCGATGTCTAGAGGGAGTGGGTCCAGACCAGCAGGGGTGGGTCGTCGACCGGCGCGGGGTCGTCGGCGGTGAGCTCCAGCTCCGGTGGGACGGCCGACTTCGGGTCGGCCAGGAGGTAGGCCGCGACGATCTGGGTGAGGTCGCCGGTCAGCCGGTAGTCCGCGCCGAACGGGAGGTCGGCCGGCGGGCGCGAGGTGACGCCGCAGCGGAGCTGGCCGGCACGGTCGTCGTGCCAGACGTAGAAGACGGCGGGGCCGTGGACCCGGGCGCGGAGGGCGGCCACCGTCGCGTCGAAGGCGGCGACCACCTCCCGCACCGTCAGGAGGGCGCGCTCGACCGACGGGGCGTCGAGCCAGTGGGTGTTGGCCGCCTCGGCGTGCGGGTCGCCGGGTGCCAGCGTCACCTCGTGGGTGGCGATGTCCGCGATGGCCTCCAGCAGCACGGCCGGCTACCTTACCGGCTCGGCCTGGACGTCGGGCTCGTGCCGCACCGGAAAGTTGACCGAGCTGGCGATGAAGCAGTCGCGGTGGGCGTCCGCGTGCAGGCGTACCGCGGCGTCGACCATGCCGGGCGACGCGACCGTGACCCGCGGGCGGAGGACGACCTCGGTGAAGTGGCCGCCGTTTCCCTCCTGCGCCATCGTGCCGAGCGCGCTGTCGGTGTAGCCGGTGACGACGACGCCGGCCACCGCGCAGTGGTGCAGGTACGCCAGCATGTGGCACTCGGCGAGGGCGGCGACGAGCAGCAGCTCGGGGTTCCAGCGGCTCTTGTCGCCGCGAAACGCGGGGTCGGAGCTGCCCGCGATGCCGGGCCGGCCCTCGGTCTCCACGTCGTGGTCGCGGCCGTAGTCCCGGTATCCGCTGGTGCCGGTGCCGCGGTCGCCGGTCCACCGCACGGCGACCGCGTAGGAGTGCGTCCGTCCCATGGCCAGATGGTAAGGGCGCGGGTCAGCACGACGGCGGCGAGCAGGGCTCCTCGTCCTGGCCGCCGAGGCTGGGGCGGCCGGCCGCCCGCAGGTTGGCCAGCACCGCCTCGGAGATCTCGGCGAGCGCGTCCTGCTGCTCCTTGGTGAGCTGCTGCAGCAGCCACCGGCGCACGTGCTCGGCCCGCTGCGGCGCGGCGCTCTCGATGGCGTCGCGGCCGGCCGCGGTGAGGGCGATCTCGGCGCCGCGCGGGGCGTCCAGGCACGGCTCGCGGGTGACCAGGCCGCGCTCGACCATCCGGGTCAGGTGGTGGTGCAGGCGGCTCTTTTCGAAGTCGGTGACGACGCTGATCTCGAACGGGCGCATCCGGCCGCCGGGTGCGGCGGCGAGCGCGGTGAGCACCGCGTAGTCGGGCTCGGAGAGGCCGGACTCCCGGGCCAGGTGGTGGCCGAGCCGACGCCAGAGCAGCACCTGCATGTCGTGGAACGCCTGCCAGGTGCGCTGCTCTCGGTCGTCGAGCCACTCGGCGGTGCCGGTCATGTGACCAATCCTACGGGGCGGTTGATGCATCAACCCCAGTGTGCGTAGAGTGCGGGTGACACGTCAACCTGACGACATCGAGGACAGGCACATGACCAAGATCGGCATCATCATCGGCAGCACCCGCCCCGGTCGCAAGGCGGAGAGCGTCGCCCGCTGGGTGCACGGGATCGCCAGCCAGCGCACCGACGCCGAGTTCGAGCTGGTCGACCTCAAGGACTTCAACCTCCCGCACCTGGACGAGGAGGTCCCCGCCTCGCGCGGCGTCTACGCGCACGCGCACACCCAGGAGTGGGCGCGCACCGTCGACAGCTTCGACGGGTACATCTTCGTCACGCCCGAGTACAACCACTCGACCTCCGGCGCGCTGAAGAACGCGATCGACTTCGTCTACAACGAGTGGACCAACAAGGCGGCCGGCTTCGTGTCGTACGGGGGCGGGGCCGGTGGCGCGCGGGCCGTCGAGCACCTGCGCCTGGTCGTGGGCGAGCTGCAGATCGCCGACGTACGGGCCCAGGTGTCGCTGAGCCTGTTCACCGACTTCGAGAACTTCACGGTGCTCACCCCGTCGCCGATGCAGGAGCAGCAGCTCGGCGTGATGCTCGACCAGGTCGTGGCCTGGAGCGCCGCCCTGCGGTCGGTACGCGAGGCCGCCGTCCCCGCCTAGCGGCCAGGTCCCGCCGGCACCCGCCACGACCAGGCCACGGTGCTCTCGGTAGCCGGCCTGACTGAGCCTCCCGGCGACGCGTGCGCCCGGCGTCCACAGAGGACGCCGGGCACCACCACGTGGGCCTCGGCTCAGCCGCCGGTCGGGCGGAGCGAGATGCCCTTGAGGAACGCGTCGCCGATCTGCGCCGGGTCCTTGGCGATCAGCACGCCGCCACCGGTCGTCTTGGTGATCTGGTCGAGGTCGCCCCGGCTCACCTTGTCGCCGAGGCCCAGGATGATCACCTGGATCGGCCGCTTCGGGTCCTTGAGCTCCTCCAGCCGGTTGAGCAGCGCCGGCAGCGAGAGGCCGCCGTCGGGGTCGTCGTTGCCGATGCCGTCGGTCAGCATGAGCACGGAGTTGACCCGGCCGGCCTGCCACCCGTCCTGCACCGTCTCGTATGCGGCGGCGAGCGTGTCGTACAGGCCGGTGTCGCCGTTCTGCTTCGGCTGGATCGCCGCGATCTTCTGCTGCAGCTCGGCGCGGGTGCTGGAGAGCGGCCCGATCGGCGCGATCTCGCGCCAGTCCCGCCCACCGCCGAGGTTGGTGGAGAAGACCCACACGCCGACCGCCCAGTCGTCGCCGAAGAGGGCCAGGCCCCGGCGGGCGGCCTCCTTGGTGACCTCCATGCGGGTGGCGCCGCCGGCGGTCGGTACCGGGCCGCGCATCGTGCCGGAGATGTCGAAGACGGCGAGCATCCGGGCCGGCGCGGTCACCGCCGTCCAGGTGGAGAGCGCGGTGTCGACGACCGCTGTGTCGGGCGCCCCGCCCTTGCCCGCCGCGGCCGGCGCCGCGGTCTTGGCGGGACCGCCGGAGGGCACCGAGAAGCCGCTGCCGCCGGCGCCGTCCGGGGAGCGCAGGCCCAGCGCGCCGAGCCGGTCCCGGAACGTGGCGGCGTTGAGGGCCTTGTGCAGCGAGTCGGCCGCCGCGGCCTTGTCCGGGTCGGTGCCGGGCATCACCGCGTACGGGTAGTCCAGCGGAAGCGGCGCCGGGTCGAGGTAGATGGCGGCCAGGGGTACCGGCGGCTTCTTCGCGTTGTAGCGGATCACGTCCTCTTCGGACAGTGCCGCGACGCTCAGCCCGGAGGTGAGCGAGGCCTGGTCGGTGGCTTGCGGGAACTTCGCGGTCAGGTCCTCGCTCACCGCGGAGCGGCCGGCGGCGAGCAGCCGGAGCGCCGCGGTCTGGGTCTGCTGGGCGTCGCCGCCGCTCTGGCGCGCGGCCGCGGCGAGCGCGAGCAGGCCGGCCATCCCGGCCGCGTCGCGGGTCGGCTCGACGATGCCGGCACGCAGCCCGCTGCCGCCGAGGATCTGCTGGAGCAGGGCGGAGAGGCCGGGCTTCTTCTCCGGCCAGCCGAGGCCCTTCGCGATCGGCTCGGGGATCGCCAGCACCACCGGGCTGAGCGCGACCGACGCGCCGTCGGTGGGCGTGAACCCGGGGGCCGCCGCCCGGAGCCGGTGCAGCCAGATCGAGGAGTCGGAGATCCAGACGTCCGGGATCGTGGTGCTGCCGCTCGCCCCGCCCACGCCGGTCAGTGCGACGCCGTGCTTGGCGGCGAGCGCGGCGGCCAGGTCGACCGGGTTGGTGTCGCTCACCTCCACGCCCACGCACACGCCGTTGGCGGAGGCGCCCTCGGCGACCCAGGCATCGGCGGCGGTGCGGACGTCGTCCGCGAGCTCCGGTGGCGCGGCGACGGTCAGCTTCACCTGCCCGCTGCATTTGTCGCCGGAAAGCTCCCGGTATCCGAAGTAGGACCCACCCACGACGACAATGAGCGCCACCGCCGCCGCGATGGCGCCCGCCGCGGGGATACGTTCTCGCATGCGATGACGGCCAGGCACGCGCTCCATCCTGCTGAGCCGAACGGCCCATTGCCACGTCCGTTCGGTGGAACGTTACCGAGAGGAAAGTTTTAACTAAGAATCGGTGACCGTGAGTGGCGAGCGCGCTCCGGCCCGTGTACCAAGATTTGGAGACCGCACGCCCCGGTCGATGTCTGGCCATGTCCCGTTACCCCCTCGCGGTCCGCACCCGGGCCGGCTCCTCGGGTACGGCACCGGAGGTGTCGGTGGTCCGTTCTAGGGTCGCGGCATGAGCCCACCGATGGAGATCTCCGGGGTCGTGCTCGGCGCCCCGGACGCGCGGAGCCTCGCCGCCTTCTACGAGCGGCTGCTGGGCTGGCGCCGCGAGCAGGACGAGCCGGACTGGGTCCGGCTGGTCCCGCCGGGCGGCGGGACCGGGCTGTCGTTTCAGACCGAGGCCGGCTACGAGCCGCCGGTGTGGCCGCACGGCCCCGGCGACCAGCAGATGATGCTCCACCTCGACATCCACGTCGACGACCTGGCGGCCGGCTGCGCGCACGCGGCGGCCTGCGGCGCGACGCTGGCCGGCTTCCAGCCGCAGGCGGACGTCCGGGTCCACCTCGACCCGGCCGGCCACCCCTTCTGCCTCTGGACCGAGCCCGCGTGATCGAAGCTCCCCGCACGTCGGTGGAACGGCGTGCGAGGAGCTTCGATTCACCCCCCGGGCCTCAGAGGTCCAGCCGCACGAACGTCTTGCCGGCGGTGTTCTGGACCTCGATCGCGGCCACGTCGTCGACCGGGACCGCGGCGCTGCCGTCCAGGTTGGTGCCGTTCTGCTCGCCCTGCTCGGAGACGATCCAGCCGCCCGCGATCTCCCGCTCGCCGCCCCTGCCGACCACGATCAGGCGGCAGTTTTCGCCGGCGGGGATGCCGGTGACCGCGGCGTTGAGCCGGACCCAGCCGGCCGCCGGTGCCACGCGGGCGGTCATCCGGACGCCGGTCGACGCATCCACCGTGCTGCCCACGCGGGTGCCGGGCGGCAGGGGCGAGGCGGTCGGCGCCGCGGTCGGCGGCACCTGCGCCACCTGCTCCGGCGCGGTGCCGCGGCCCAGCGCGACGCCGGCGCCCAGCACGCCGGCCAGCAGCACGGCGGCGGCGGCCACGGCCGGCACCCAGCGGCGGCGGGTGGCGCCGGCGACCTCCTCGCGGACCTGGCGCAGCGCGCGCTGCAGCACCAGGTCGGCGTCGGGCGGGCCGTGCAGCAGAGCCTCCGGCGGGATGTCCTCGAGCACGTCCTTCACCGCCTCAAGCTCCACCACTTCGGCCCGGCAGATCTCGCACTCGGCCAGGTGGGCATCGACACCACGCCGCTCGTCGGGGTCCAGCGTCTCCAGGACGTAGGCGCCGAGCATCTGCGCGTCATGCGCCTCGGCACTCATCATGCCGCCCCTTTCAGGGCGGCGGAGCGCCCGACCAGCAGCTGTCGCAGGTTCTTCAACGCGTTGTGGGAACGGGACTTAACCGTTCCGGCCGGGATGCCGAGGTGCTCGGCGGTCTCGGCGACGCTACGTCCCTGGAAGTAGATCTCCACGAGGACGCGGCGGTGCTCTTCGGAGAGATGCTCCAGCGCCTCCAGGGCCACCATCGAGTCGACCACGCGGTCCGCGTGGTCCCGCTCCACCGGGCCGGTGGAGGCGGTCTCGGCGACCTCGATGGGCCGGATCGCCCGGGCGCGGGCCCGGTCGGTCATGACGTTGCGGGCGACGGTGAACATCCAGCCCCGGATCGAGCCGGTCTGCTCGGACAGGGTCTCGGCGTGCCGCCATGCCCGGATGAGGGTCTCCTGGAGCACGTCCTCCGCCAGCGCGCGGTCACCGGTGATGCGGGTGACGTACGCGAGGATAGCCGCACCGTGTTGCTCGTAGAGCGACCGGACCAGCGCCTCGTCGCTGGAAGTCGGTGGCCGTCGCCTCGCCATCCGCCGTCCCGCCCTTCAGTCGGAGAGTCATCACCACTACGGATCCCGCGGCACTCCGGTTCACGCGCATTCCGCGCCGGTGTTGAGGCAGCCCACCACCCGGGCCATGAGCTGCTCGGGCATGAGGTTGACGAAGAACGCGTGGTCGGTCTGCGGGGCGTTGCGCTGCGGCGGGAACGCGTCGATCGCGAACCGGTCACCGTCCGGCCGCGGGTACTCCACGGTGAGCCGCAGCCGGGGTACGGCGAACGTGGCGGCCGGGCACGACCCGTTCGCCGCCGGGAACGTCAGGTGGGCGCGGTGGTTGAGGCTGTCGGCCCGGCGCCCGTCCCAGCAGCTCGGGAAGTCGAAGACCCGCACCACCCGGTCGCCGGGCGGGCAGAGCGGGTAGCGGTCGGTGCGCCGCTCCGGCGTACCCGAGCAGGTCCAGGAGCGGGTGGCCTGCCCGATCGGCGTGGTGGCGGTGTTGGCGTCGCCGACCGTGCCGCGCAGCAGCGGCGGCATCGCGACGACCGGGGAGACCGGGTTGCCGTACGCGGTGAGCGTCACCGCCACCGGCCCCACGATCTCGCCGTGCCGGCTCTCCCCCGCCCGCGCCCCGGTGCGCAGCACCGGCCAGTAGTACGTGGACAGGTCGCCGTTGGGGCAGCTCGTGGTCGCCGCGGCGAGGCTGGCGTCGGTGGAGTCCACATCGGTCGAAAGGTTGCCCACGTACTCGTGGACGTGGTGCGGCGGGCCGGGCACGCCCGGCACGACCACGAGGTTGGCCGTATTGCGGTGGCCCTCCTCGTTGCGCCCGCAGGACCACGTGTACGCCCGGGTCGCCGGGTCCGCCGGCGCGGGCGGCACCGCCGAGATCTCCACGTACCCGGCGCGCGGCGGCGCGGAAGTCCACAGTGGAACGGAGATGGCCGCCGCCGCGAGCGCCAGCTCCACACCGACGATCAGCAAGAAGAAACGGCCGGAGGAAAAGCGGGTGAACCACGTGGCTCCACCGGTCGTATTGGAGCCGACCAACTGAATCACCGCCCCGGCGACAGCCTCACCGAAATGAGCTGTGCCCGGGAAATGCCGCTGCGCTCCTGCCATCTCACAACGCCGCAGCACACAATCCCAGTCGCTCCTGCTGACTATGCCAGGCGCGGCGATCGACCGCAATGCCGTCGTATCTCGCTGAGGAGACAGTCCAATGAGAACCCACCGCTTCCTCGCCGCGCTCGGCGGTGCGCTCGCCGCCGCCAGCCTCTCCGCCTGCGCCCTGTCCGCGCCGAAGGCCGAGCCGGTCTTCCAGGCCCCCGCCGAGCCCACGCCGGCCGCCTCGCCCGAGTCGGGTGCCGCCGCGGGGGCCGAGGCGCCGCCGGCCACGGGTACGCCGCAGGTGCTGAAGATCGCCCAGCTCGACGGCTTCGACCCGCTGCTGGTCAACGGCAAGGGCCGCACGATCTACCGCTTCGACCGCGACTCGAACGACCCGCCGACCACCACGTGCGTGGAGGAGTGCCTGAAGACCTGGCAGCCGGTGCTCGCCCCGAACGGCGTCGAGGTGGACGCGGGCATCGAGGAGGACCTGGTCGGCAGCGTCGAGCGCCCGGACGGCAACCTGCAGCTCACGCTCAACGGCTGGCCGATGTACTACTTCCACAAGGACCTCAGCCTCGGCCAGACGGCGGGGCACGGCACCGGCGGCGCGTGGTTCGCGATCTCACCGTCGGGCGGCCGCGCGGAGAAGATCTCCGACGAGCCGGCGCCGGCCAAGAAGCCGCAGGTGCTGCGGGTCGCCGAGGTCGACGGCCTCGCCCCTGCCATCGTGGTGAACGCGAAGGGGCGCACGATCTACCGGTTCGAGAAGGACGACAACAACCCGCCGCGTACCGCGTGCGTCGGCGACTGCCTCAAGACCTGGCAGCCCGTGCTCGCCCCGAACGGCGTGCAGGTCGGCGACGGGATCGACGAGGACCTGGTCGGCGTCGTCACCCGGCCGGACGGCAGCAAGCAGCTCACGCTCAAGGGCTGGCCGCTGTACTACTTCCACAAGGACCTGAGCCTCGGCCAGATCGCCGGGCACGGGGTGAAGGACCAGTGGTTCGCGATCACCGCCGGGGGCGGCAAGGCGAAGAAGGAGTCGACCTCCTCCGGCGGATCCAACTCCTCGTACTGACCATCGGGGGTGCGCACCGGCCGGCGGCCGTACCCGCCGGCCGGGGCGCGTCGGCGTCTACGGGAGCTCGGACTCCACGACCTTGACCAGCTCCGGGTCGTCGGGCGTGGTGCCCGGGCGGAAGCGGCGCACGACCTCGCCGCCGGGCGAGACGAGAAACTTCTCGAAGTTCCACTGGATGTCGCCGGCCTCGCCCTCGGCGTCCGGCACGGCGGTCAGCAGGCCGTAGAGCGGGTGCCGGCCGGGGCCGTTCACCTCGGTCTTCTCCAGCAGCGGGAAGGTCACCCCGTACGTGGTGGAGCAGAACTCCGCGATCTCCTCGGCGGTGCCCGGCTCCTGGCCGCCGAACTGGTTGCAGGGCACGCCGAGCACGCTGAACCCGCGCCCGGCGTAGGTCTCGTGCAGCCGTTCCAGGGCGGCGTACTGCGGGGTGAGGCCGCACTTGGAGGCGACGTTCACGATGAGCAGCGCGCGGCCCCGGTAGTCGGCGAGCGAGGCCGGCTCCCCGGCCAGGGAGCGGACCGGGATCTCGTAGATCGTCATCTGCCCATCATCACCCCGCCCGCGCCGGCCCGACCGGCCGCCGGGTGTGGCCCCGGTCACTACCGGTGGCGGCCGGCCCGGCGGTCCACGGCGGAGTCCGCGCGGTCACGGGTGAGAGGCACGCGGCCTCCCGGTCGCGCCGCGCGTCGCGCCGGCGCCCGCCAGGGAGCTGGGGGCGTCCGGGTTGGCGCCCTCGTGCACGCCGATGCCGAGCCGGTCGACGAGCTCGCCGCCGAGCCAGGCCGCGCCGCCGCCGACCGCGACCGCGATCACCTCGAGCGTGAACGCGCCGGCGCTGGCCGCGTGGTTCGTGTTGTCCACCCGGACCAGCCAGGAGATGGCGAAGAGCACGAGCATGACCGAGTTGAGCGCGGCGTGGACGCGCCCCACGCGCTTGGCGCGGGTACCGGACGGGATCTTGGTCCAGTCGGCGAACCCGGTGAGCGCGGCGAGCACCGCGCCGATGATGCCGGCCGAGATCATCCAGAAGCCGACCTCGGCGAACGTGCCGTTGTCGCTGGCCAGGTGGATCAGGTCGAAGATGGTGCCGGTGACGAAGAGCGCGAGCGGAAACACCACCAGCATGGGGTGTACCGCGTGTCCGAGGACTCGTATGCGTGCCTGCACTGGTTCCCCCTAGAAGTCGGGTACGGCGATGTGCCGACGACGACCACTGCCATGGGAATTGCTTGCCCGGTACGCCCGGACTTATGCGCCGGCGTCCATCCGGGTGCGGATCCGGACCACGGTGCCGGAGGGACCGCTGTCGATCTCCATGCCGTCGCTCATCTGCCGGGCGATCCACAGCCCCATGCCGCCGTCGCCGGAGGGGGCGGGGCGGTCGCTGCGGTCGACGTACGGCTCGGCGATGAAGCCGGGACCGTGGTCCCGGATCTCGCAGAACAGGTCGCCTTCCAGCCAGATGCGCAGGTCACCGGTGCCGCCGCCGTGCCGGACGACGTTCGCCATCAGCTCGTTGACCGCGGTGACCCAGTCGCTGGCCCGGTCCGGGGACATGCCGCGGTCGCGCGCGATCGCCTCCACCTGCAGGCGCAGGGCCGGCAGCCGCCCGGGGACGACCGCGACGTGGAGCAGTGGCCGCACGTCGGGGGCGAGACGGCGGTCTGCCGAGCGCCCGACCACAGCGTCCACTCCCTTCCCGCCGTCCGTTCACCACGACCCCGCGGTCCGTTCACCACGACGCGGATCACTGCACGCTGGAATGTACCCAGCCCCACGAAACCAAACCCGCCCTTTTGTGACCGGTGGTGTGCACACCCGGCCCCGGTACTACGCTTCTGCCGTGATCGACGGGTCGGGTGCGGGGAGCGACGAGCGGCTGCGCCGCATCGAGGCGCTCACCGACACCTCCCTGTCCCAGCTCGACCCGGACGAGATGCTGGACGAGCTGCTCGACCGGGTGCGCGACGTGCTGCGTGCCGACACCGCCGCGCTCCTGCTGCTCGACCCGCACGCCCAGCAGCTGGTGGCGACCGCGGCGAAAGGGCTGGGGCAGGAGGTCCGGGACGGCTTCCGGCTGTCCGTGGGGCACGGGTTCGCCGGCCGGGTCGCCGCCGAGAAGCAGCCGGTACGGCTCGCCGACGTCCGCCCCGACGACGTGGCCAACCCGCTGCTGCCGGCGGCCGGCATCCGGTCGCTGCTGGGCGTGCCGGTGTTCGCGGCCGGCGAGGTGATCGGCGTACTGCACGTCGGCTCCCTCGAGCCCAGCCGGTTCACCGCGGACGACGTACGGCTGCTCCAGGTCGCCGCCGACCGGGCCAGCGCCGCCTCCCAGGCGCGGGCCAGCAGCATCGACCGCACCGCCGCGCTCGCGCTGCAGCGCAGCCTGCTGCCGACCCGCCTGCCCGAGACGGCCGGCGTGGAGATCGCCGCCCGCTACATACCCGGCCACGACGCCGGCGTCGGCGGCGACTGGTACGACGTCTTCACCCTGCCCAGCGGCTGGCTCGGCGTCGTGATCGGCGACGTCTCCGGGCACGGGCTGCGCTCGGCGGTCGTGATGGGGCGGCTGCGCAGCGCGCTCCGGGCGTACAGCCTGGTCTGCGACGACCCGGCCGAGGCGCTCAGCCTGCTCGACCGCAAGGTGCACCACTTCGAGACCGGCCACCTGGCCACCGTGCTGTACGCGATGATCTCCCCGGACCGGGAGACGGTCCGGATGTCGCTCGCCGGCCACCTCCGCCCGGTCCTCGCGGCCCCCGGCCGGCCGGCGGTGCTGGCCGAGGCGCGGGTCGACCTCCCGCTCGGGCTCGGCGGGCGGCTGGCCAGGCGCCGCAGCACCGACCTGGCGCTTCCGGCCGGTTCGGTGCTGGTCTGCTACACCGACGGCCTGATCGAGCGCCGCGACGAGGTGATCGACGCCGGCCTGGAGCGCCTCCGCACGGCGGTCACGCCCGGCCCCGCCGAGGTCGTCTGCGACACGGTGATGGCCGCCCTCGCCGAGGAACGCCCCGGCGACGACATCGCCCTGCTGGCGATCCGGCGGACCGCCGCGGCCGCCTGAAAGGTCCCGCGCGTCCCGGCCGGTCGGGACCTCTGGCCCTGCACGGCCGGCGCCGCGATGCCGCAGATTTGTCGGATGACCACCCCGGGCTATACCCCCGAGCTCCTGGCGGCGGCCCTCCCGGCCGCCATCCGCGCTCCGTCGATGCACAACAGCCAGCCGTGGCGGTTCCGGCTGCGCGACGGCGGTATCGAGGTCCGGGTGGAACGCGGCCGGCCGCTCCCGGTCGCCGGCCTGGGCGACCTCGGCGACTGGGCCGCGCACCTCGCCTGCGGCGCCGCCGTGTTCAACCTGCGGCTCGCGCTCGTCGCCGAGGGCGCGCCGGCCCGGGTACGGATCCGTCCGTACACGGACGAACCAGACGTCGTCGCCCGCCTGGAGCCGGACGAGCCGGCGCTGGCCACCCCCGCCGAGCGGGCCCTGCTCGCCGCCGTGCCGCGCCGGCACAGCAGCCGGATGCCGTTCTCGCACGAGCCGGTGCCCGGTGCGGTCCGCTGGCGGCTCGTGGAGGCGGCCCGCGCCGAGGGCGGCTGGCTCGACCTGGTGGTCGGCACCGCGGCCGTGGCCGCCTTCGGTGAGCTGGCCCGCGGCGCCAACCGCGTCCTGGAACGCGACCCCGGCTACCGCGCGGAGATCGCCGCCTGGACCCGCCACGGCCCGGCCCCGGACGGCGTGCCCGTACGCGCCGGCGGCCCGGTCGCCGAGCCGTGGGACCTGCTGCCGCAGCGGCCGTTCGGCGACCAGGTCCGGGCGCCCGGACGGGACTTCGAGCCGGAGCCGCTGGTGGCCGTGCTCGGCGCCGCCGGCGACACTCCCGTGGACCGGATCACCGCCGGGCAGGCGCTGCAGCGGGTGCTGCTCACCGCGACCGACGCCGGGCTGGCCGCGTCGATGCTGTCCCAGCCGATCGAGGTCGCCGCCGCCCGGGAGCGCCTGCGCACCGCCCTGAGCCGCTTCGGCAGCCCGCAGATGGTCCTGCGCCTCGGGTACGGGCAGCCCGGCTGGCCGACCCCGCGCCGGCCGGCGGCGGACGTGGTCGACACGCCCATTCACAGCGGGTGACGGCGGCACGCCGATACTCTCAGCGATCCTTCAGGGAGCGGACGTAGCTTCGCTGACGTCGTACGCCGTCCCTGAACGGAGCCCGCCCATGTCGCACGCCGCGCGAACGCGACGAAAACCCCCGCTCTGGGCAAGGCTGGCGGTCGTGGTCGGCGCGGTGCTGATGGTCACGAGCGGCACGGTGATCGTCGGATCGCGGGTGCTGATCTCCCACGTCACCTCCGACATCACCCAGACGACGCTGATCGACGGCGCGGCCGGGGCGGCGGCCCGGGCCAAGGGTAACGACATCGACGGGCCGGTCAACCTGCTGCTGGTCGGCCTCGACGAGCGGGAGGGGAGCGACGAGGAGGGCGCCCGCTCCGACACGATCATCATCCTGCACATCCCGGCCAGCCACGACCAGGCCTACCTGGTCTCCATCCCCCGGGACACCCGGGTGCGGATCCCGGCGTACGCGAAGAACGGCTACGCCGGCGGCACCGCGAAGGTCAACGCGGCCTTCGCCGCCGGGTACGAGGGGCCCGGCACCGAGCTGGAAAAGCGGGCCCGCGGCTTCGACCTGCTGGCCAAGACGATCAACGAGCTCACCGGCATCACGTTCAACGGCGCGGCGATCATCGACTTCGCCGGCTTCGAGTCGGTGGTGGAGGAGCTCGGCGGCGTCGACATGTGCGTCGACACCCGCGCCGAGTCCATCCACATCGGAGTGACGCCGGACGGCAAGCTCGTCCGCGGCTGGTACAAGGAAGGCGTCGGCATCCAGGGGCTGCCGCCGGGCGCCAAGCCGCTCGTGCACGAGAAGGGCTGCCGGCGGATGTCGGCGATCGAGGCGCTGGACTACGCCCGCATCCGCAAGAGCCTGCCGGACGGCGACTACGGCCGCCAGCGCCACCAGCAGCAATTGCTCAAGGCGATCGGCAAGGAGGCGACGAGCACCGGCGTGCTGACCGACCCGGGCAAGCTCAACCGCGTGATCGAGGCGGCGGGCAAGGCGTTCGTGCTGGACACCCAGGGCGTGCCGATCGAAGACTTCCTCTTCACGTTCCGCGGTCTCGCCGCCAACGACCTCATCCTGGTCAAGACCAACGCCGGCGAGTTCGCCTCGGAGACGATCGGCGGGCAGGCGTACGAGGAGCTGACCCCGGACACGATGCGCATGCTCACCTCGGTCCGCGACGGCACGCTGCCCGAGTTCCTGATGAGCAATCCGGCCTTCGTCGCCACCGGCTGAGCCCGGCCGGTCTCAGCCGCGCGCTTTCGCGCTCCCCTCCAGCGTGGCGCCGACGGCCTCGCACGGGTCGGTCGCCGGCTCGATGTCGCGCACGTCGCAGGCGACCCGGCGGAGCAGGTGCCGCAGCGCCCGCCGCTCGGCCGGCTCCAGCGCGCCGAGCAGCGTGTCCTCGGCCTCCCGGACGCGCCGCTCCAGGTCCCGGTACGTCCCCAGACCCCGCGCGGTGGCGACGATCTTGCGCTGGCGGCGGTCGGCCGGGTTGAGCTGGCGCTCGACCAGGCCGGCCTCGACCAGGTCGTCGATCAGGTAGGTCATCACGGTGCGGTCGATGCCCAGGTGGGTGGCGAGCGCGAGCTGGCTCGGCTGGTCGCCGTGGACCACGGCGGCGAGCGTCTGGTAGCCCCGCGGGCCGTGCGGAAAGTCGCCGAGAACCGTGACGACCAGGCTCTGGTAGCCGCTGAGCAGCACCCCCAGGTGCCAGCCGAAGTCGCCGTCGTAGGCGGGGCGCGGGGTCGTCATGACGGGAATCATACCGACCGACGCGCGGTTGCGACTATCATCTGTGATGAATACGATCTGTGCCACCACCTAATTGACCGGCCGGGAGCCCACTGATGAACTACGGTCATCCGCTCGAGTTCGGGACCTTCATCACCCCCACCGGGGAGGACGCCGTCACGCTCGCCCGGCGCAGCGAGGAGCTCGGCTACGACCTGGTGACGTTCCAGGATCGCCCCTTCCAGCCCGACCTCCACGACACCTGGACGCTGATGTCCTGGGTCGCCGGCAGGACCGAGCGGATCCACATCGCGGCAAACGTGCTCAGCGTGCCGCTGCGCCAGCCGGCCGTGCTGGCCCGCGCGGCCGCCAGCCTCGACCTGCTCTCCGGCGGCCGGCTCGACCTGGCGCTGGGCGCGGGCGCCGAGCCGGACGGGACCGCGCCCGACGGGTCCTGGGACGCGATCGAGGCGATGGGCGGCCCGCGGCTGGACCCGGACGGCGCGGTCGACGCCCTCGCCGAGGCCGTCGACGTCGTCCGCGGCATGCTCGACGCCGGCGAGCCCACGCCGCTGTGCTTCGCCGGCGAGCACTACCGGATCGACGCGGTCGGGCGCGGCCCGCTCCCCCGCCACCAGGTCCCGATCTGGCTGGGCGGCCGTGAGCGCCGCGTGCTGCGCCTGATCGGGCGCAAGGCGGACGGCTGGGTGGTCACGCTCGGCCACCTGGGGCCCGGCGACCTCCGCGCCGGTAACAAGATCATCGACGAGGCGGCCGCCGCCGCGGGCCGCGACCCGGCTGAGATCCGCCGCCTGGTCAACATCGCCGGCACCTTCGGCGACGAGCGGCGTGGCTTCCTGCAGGGGCCGCCCCGGGCCTGGGTCGACGACCTGCTCCCGCTCGCCGTCGAGGACGGCGCCGGCACGTTCGTCCTCATCTGCGACGACCCGGAGGCGCTGGAGCGCTTCGCCCGCGAGGTGGTCCCGGCGCTGCGCGCGGCGGTCGACGCCGCGCTGCCGGCGCCGCTGCCCACCGGTCCGGTCCGCGGCGCCGCGGCGCGTGCCAAGCGGCGCACCGGCATCGACTACGACGGCCTGCCGCGCTCGCTCGCGCGGACCGCCGTCGAGCCGGGCGACATCGACTATCCCCGGGTCCGGGCGAACTACATGCGCGGCGGCTCCCCCGGCGTCGTACTGCGCCCCGGCAGCACCGCCGAGGTCGCCGAGGCGCTCGCGTTCGCCCGCCGCCACCCCGACCTGCCGATGGGCGTGCGCAGCGGCGGCCACGGCATCAGCGGCCGCTCCACCAACGACGGCGGGATCGTCATCGACCTCGGCGCGCTCGACGCGGTCGAGGTGCTCGACGAGGCCACCCGGCGGGTCCGGATCGGGCCGGGCGCCCGGTGGAAGCGGGTCGCCGCGGCCCTCTCGCCGTACGGGTGGGCGCTCACCTCCGGCGACTACGGCGGGGTGGGCGTGGGCGGCCTGGCCACCGCCGGCGGCATCGGCTTCCTCGGCCGCAAGCACGGGCTGACCATCGACCACCTGCGCGCGGTCGAGATGGTGCTCGCCGACGGCTCGGTCGTGCGGGCCAGCGACACGGAAAACCCCGACCTCTTCTGGGCCGTACGCGGCGCCGGTGCCAACTTCGGCATCGTCACCTCGTTCGAGTTCGAGGTCGACGAGGTCGGCGCGGTCGGCTGGGCCCAGCTCGGCTTCGTGGCCAGCGACATGGCGGGCTTCCTGCGCCGGTTCGGCGAGGTCGCCTCCACGGCGCCGCGCGACACGACCGCGTTCCTGGTCATGGGGCCGCCCCGGCGCGGCCAGCCGGCGGTCGCCCAGCTGTACGGGATGGTCGACTCCGCCGACCCCGACACGGTGATCGCCCAGCTCCAGCCGTTCGCCCAGATCGCGCCGATGTTTCAGCAGGAGGTGGTGATCGCGCCGTACGCGGAGGTGATGGGCATGGCCCCGGACGCCGAGCACCAGGGGCGCGGTGAGCCGGTCTCCCGTTCGGCGTTCGTCCGCGAGGTGACGCCGGCGTTCGCGCAGGCGGCCGAGCGGCTGCTGACGAGCGGCGTCGTCTACTTCTTCCAGCTGCGTACGGTCGGCGGCGCCGTCGCCGACGTCGACCCGGACGCCACGGCGTACGCGCACCGCGACGCCGGCTTCTCGGTCATCGCGATGGGCGTCGACCGGGAGCGGCTGGACCGGCTCTGGGACGGGCTGAGCGAGCACTTCGACGGCCTGTACCTGAGCTTCGAGACCGACCAGCGGCCGGAGCGGCTCGCCGACGCGTTCCCGCCCGCGACGCTGCGCCGGCTGCGCGAGCTGAAGGGGCGCTACGACCCCGACAACGTCTTCCGCGACAACTTCAACATCCGCCCGATCCCGGGTACGGAGGAAAAACCATGAGAGAGCGAAGCGAACGAATCATTGGGCACAGCGCGCTTGGAGCCTCGTGCCCGCCCGCAGCGAAGCGAGGACGGGCATGAGCGACTACGGCCACGACCTGCTGTTCGGCACGTTCGTCACGCCGACCAACCAGCCCGCCGCGCACGCCGTCGACCTGGCGGTGGCCAGTGACCGGGCCGGGCTCGACCTGGTGACGTTCCAGGACCACCCGTACCAGCCGCGGTTTCACGACACGTGGACCCTGCTGTCGTACGCGGCCTCGCGCACCAGCCGGATCCACCTCAGCGCGAACGTGCTCAACCTGCCGCTGCGCCAGCCGGCCGTGCTCGCCCGCAGCGCCGCCAGCCTCGACCTGCTCAGCGGCGGGCGGCTGGAGCTCGGCCTCGGCGCGGGCGGGTTCTGGGACGCCATCGAGGCGATGGGCGGCCGGCGGCTCTCGGCCGGCCAGGCGGTGGAGGCCCTGGAGGAGGGGATCACCGTGATCCGCGAGATCTGGGCCGCCGACAAGCCCGGTCCGGTACGGGTGGCCGGGAAGTACTACCGCGTGCACGGCGCCAAGCGCGGGCCCAAGCCGGCGCACGACGTCGGCATCTGGGTCGGCGCGTACAAGCCGCGGATGCTGCGCCTGATCGGGCGCGCGGCGGACGGCTGGCTCCCCTCGCTCGGCTACCTGCCCGGCGGGGTCGAGGACCTCGCCGAGCTCAACGCGCACATCGACGGTGCCGCGGTCGCCGCGGGCCGCGAGCCGGGCGCGGTACGGCGGCTGCTCAACGTCTCCGGCCGGTTCGCCCCGACCGGCCGCGCGTTCCTGGACGGCCCCGCCGAGCAGTGGGCCGAGGACCTGGCCGGGCTGACCCTGGAGTACGGGATCACCGGCTTCATCCTCGGCACCGACGACGAGTACACGATCGAGGCTTTCGCCGCGGAGGTCGCGCCCGCCACGCGGGAGCTGGTCGCCGCCGAGCGCGGTGCGGTCGCCGCCGGTCCGGCCTGACCGCCCGCTCGTCGAGGCAACGTTGACAGGCACTCCGCGGGTACATATGTTGACCTAAATATTTACGCAAACTTTCCGATAGCCGCTCCGGAACCTGGCACTCGTGCGGCGCGACCGCCGCGTGTTCGTCGCGGCGGCCGCCCGCACACCTCATGAGGTATCGATCTCCTGCGGGCACCCGCGGGACGACCACGGAGGTAAGCGTGGCAAACAGTTCGATGTCCGGGCTTTCGATGTCCCGGCGGGGCTTCCTCAACCTGGCGGCGGGTGCTGGCGCGGGGATGGCGCTCGCCGCGTGCGGCAGTTCGGGCCCGGGTCAGGGCAGCGGTGGCGGCGGCGAGGCCAGCTACTGGTTCCTGACCGCCCCACCCGCCGAGCAGATCCGGACCAACACCGTCAACCGGTTCAACAAGGCCAACCCCGACACCCAGATCAAGCACACCGCGTTCGAAAACGACGCGTACAAGACGAAGATCCGGACCGCGCTCGGCGCGGGCCAGGCGCCGACGATCATCTGGGGCTGGGGCGGCGGCGGCCTCAAGAGCTGGGTCGAGGCCGGCCAGGTCGACGACCTCACCGACTGGTTCGCGCAGAACGCCGCGGTCAAGGACCGGCTCTTCCCCGCGTCGTTCGGGGCCGCGACGGTGAACGGCAAGATCTACGCGATGCCGTGCGAGACGGTCGAGCCGATCGTGCTCTTCTACGACAAGCGGGCCTTCGACAAGATCGGTGCCCAGCCGCCCCAGTCGTGGGGCGACATCATGGACCTCGTGCCGAAGTTCAACGCCAAGAACATCGCGCCGTTCTCGCTGGCCGGCCAGTCCCGCTGGACCAACATGATGTGGCTGGAGTTCCTCTTCGACCGCATCGGCGGCCCCGAGGTGTTCCAGGCCGTCTTCGACGGCCAGAAGGACGCCTGGTCGCACCCGGCCGCGCTGGACGCGCTCACCAAGATGCAGGAGCTGGTCCGGGCGAACGGCTTCGTCAAGGGCTTCTCCTCGGTCGTGGCCGACGCCAACGCCGACCAGGCGCTGCTCACCACCGGCCGGGCCGCGATGATGCTGCACGGCACCTGGACGTACGGGTCGATGGCCGAGGAGGGTGGCGACTTCGTCTCCGGCGGCCACATCGGCTACATGAACTTCCCGCCCGTCGACGGCGGCAAGGGCGACCCGAGCAACACGGTCGGCAACCCCGCGCAGTACCTGTCGATCTCCGCCAAGGCCACCGCCGAGCAGAAGGAGACCGCGAAGAAGTTCTTCTCCACCGCCGTACTCGACGACACCGAGGTCGGCGAGTGGCTCGACACCGGCGGCGTACCGATCGTCAAGGGCAGCGAAAGCAAGATCGCCAGCTCGAAGGAGCCCGAGTTCCTCGAGTTCGTCTACCAGACGGCGAGCAACGCCAAGGTCTTCGCGCAGTCCTGGGACCAGGCGCTGAGCCCGACGGCCGCGGAGAAGCTCCTCGACAACATCAGCAAGCTCTTCCAGCTCTCGATCACCCCGCAGCAGTACGTGGACAACATGAACCAGGTCATCGGTCAGTGAGCGGGAGTCGGGAGGCAACGGACCTTGACCACAACGGCGGCGAAGCGCCGAGCGACGGAGCGGGGTAGGCAATGACCGGGCTCGCTCCGCCCGCCGTCCGGGTCCGGCCGCCGACCACCCCGGCCGGCGGGCGTGGCGGCTCACTGGCGTGGATGGCGCTGCCGGCGCTCGCCGTCTTCGTCGCGTTCGGCCTGATCCCGCTCTTCGGCGTACTGGCGCTCAGCTTCACCGAGTGGGACGGCATCGGCGACATCCACCCCGCCGGCCTGGACAGCTGGCGGGCGGTGCTGACCGACCCCGGGCTGCCGCACGCGCTGTGGGTGACGTTCCTGGTGATGGCCCTCTCCTGGGCCTTCCAGACGCCGGCGAGCCTGCTCATCGGCGTGTTCCTCGCCGGCCGCCAGCGCTACCGCGAGATCCTGGCCGTGCTGTACTTCATCCCGCTGCTGCTGAGCTCGGCGGCGCTCGCCATCACGTACAAGGCGCTGCTGGACCCCAACTTCGGTATCGGCCCTGGGCTCGGCATCCCGCTGCTGGCGCAGGACTGGCTGGGCAGCGCCAACCTCGCGCTCGGCGTGGTGGTGTTCGTGGTCTCCTGGCAGTTCATCCCGTTCCACGCGCTGATCTACCAGGGTGGCGTCCGGCAGATCCCGGTGGCGCTCTACGAGGCGGCGCAGATCGACGGGGCGGGGCGGCTGCGCCAGTTCTTCAGCATCACGCTCCCCCAGCTCAAGTACACGGTCATCACGTCCTCGACGCTGATGGTGGTCGGCTCGCTGACGTTCTTCGACCTGATCTTCGTGCTCACCGAGGGCGGCCCCGGCGACGCCACCCGGGTGCTCGCCCTCGACATGTACAAGCGCGGCTTCCAGGCCAACCTGATGGGCCCGGCGAGCGCGATCGCGGTCATCCTCGTCCTGGTCGGGCTCGCGCTCGCGCTGCTGCTGCGCCGGCTCGGCGGCCGCGACGCGAGTGCCAGCCAGATGGAAGGTATGTGAGATGTCGACGACGCTGTCGCCGGAGCGCGGCGTGGACCTCGACGCGCCGCCCGAGCAGGGGCCGGGCCGGGGCCGCGGCTCCTGGCGCCACAACTGGCTGGGCGGGCTCGCCGGCTGGCTGTGGCTCGTGGTCGTGGTGGTGCCGATCTACTGGATCGTCGTCACCAGCCTCAAGTCGCGCACCATCTACTACCAGGAAAACCCGTTCGCGCCGCCGACCGAGCCCACGCTGGAGAACTACCAGTCGGTGATCGAGTCGGACTTCGCCCGCTACTTCCTCAACAGCGTGGTGGTCACGCTCGGCGCGGTGCTCCCCGCGGTGCTGGTCTCGTTCATGGCCGCGTACGCCATCGTGCGTGGCGGCGCGGCCAGCCGGTTTCTGCGCGGGGTCAACGTGCTCTTCCTGATGGGGCTGGCGATCCCGCTGCAGGCCGTCATCATCCCGGTGTACCTCATCATCATCCGCCTGCACATGTACGACAGCCTGCTCGCCATCATCCTGCCGTCGATCGCGTTCGCGGTGCCGCTGTCGGTGCTGGTGCTGGCCAACTTCATCCGCGACGTGCCGAAGGAGCTCTTCGAGTCGATGCGGATGGACGGCGCCACCGAGTGGCGCACGCTCTGGTCGCTCGCCTTCCCCCTGACCCGGCCCGCGCTGGTCACCGTATCCATCTACAATGGACTGACCATCTGGAACGGCTTCCTGCTGCCGCTCATCCTCACCCAGAGCCCCGAGCAGCGCACGCTGCCGCTGGCGCTCTGGACCTTCCAGGGCGAGTACGGCGTCAACGTGCCCGCCGTCCTCGCCTCCGTCGTGCTCGCCACCCTCCCGATCGTCGTGCTCTACGCCCTGGGCCGCCGCCAGCTCCTCAGTGGACTGACCGTCGGCTTCGGCCGCTAGCCGCCCCAGCCCCAAACAGAGAAACAAATAGATTCGAGCTACCGCGACGTCCGCGGTGGTCCGGACCGTCGCGCGGGGTCCCCGGGGAAACGTGGAGCGCAGCGGAGCGTTTTCTTGGGGTGCTTTCCCGCGGCCTCACCCTCCGCCGCTGGTCACCCTCCCCCGGCGAGCACCGGGCGCTGAGATCGTGGTATCCAGGTGCCCTCGGAGGGGCACTGAAATACCACGATCGCCGCCGTGGGCTTGCGTCGCGGAGCCGGCAGCGGCCCGAAAGGTCTCCAGATCGCGACGGCCCGGCGCGACGCGGCGGGCAGGGCCCGTCGCCGCTGCCGTCGCGGCCGGCTCGCGGCGGGCCGGCTACGGTTGCGGGCGTGACTGGCGCGGGAAAGGCGTGGGGCGGCCTGCCCACCCGGGGGCTGGCCGGGCTGGTGGCCGCCGTGGCCGCAGCCGGTGCGCTGCTCGCCCAGGCGCCGGTCGGCGCCCGCGTGCCCGAGCCACCGCCGCCGGCCGCCGAGGTGGCGTGGCCGCAGGCCCGGCGCGCGACCGTGCCCGGGGCGCTGCCGGACGGCACCGCCTACAGCCCCGCCTTCTTCCTCGACGAACGCGCCTCGGTCGGCCCCGCCCTCGACCCGCGCGGCGGCGGCGTGCGCCTGGTGCTCCGCTCGGCCGGCGGGGCGGTGCGGGTGCTGCGCCGGCCACCGGACGGGGCCGGCCGGTCGTACGCCGGCTTCGCCCGCGCCGGCACCCAGCTGGTCTGGGCGGAGTCGGTGACCGCTCGGGACGGTTCGCCGCGGACCGAGCTGTGGCGGGCCGGCGTCGCCGGCGGGGCGGCGCGCCGGGTCACCGCGGACACCGGCTGGGCCACCTTCGCCAACTCGGAGCACGACATCGTCTTCGCCGCCGGCCGGCTGTACTGGACCGCCTCCGCTCCCGGCCCCGAGCCGGTCACCGAGGTACGGTCGGTGCCGCTGGAGGGCGGTCCGGTGCGGGTGACCCGGCAGCCCGGCACCTGGGCGCTGGCCGGCTGGCCCTGGCTGGTCAGCAGCGGCGGCGGCCAGCGCGGCCCGGCCCGGATCCGCGACCTGGAGACCGGGCGCACCACCACCGTCGACGGCGAGGACGGCACGCTGGACCGGTGCGGGCCCGCGTGGTGCCGGCTGTTCGTCCTCTCCGGCGACGCCCCGGTGCGCAGCGTCCTGATGCGCCCGGACGGCAGTGACCGCCGGACCGCGTCCGACAGCGGCGCGACCGCCGCGATCGCGGACGTGGCGGTGCTGGACCGGTTCGAGGTGCTCTCCGGCGACTCCGGCACCCTCGCCACCGCGGTCGGCGGCCAGCGGCTGCTGGTCTACGACCTGAAGACCCGCGGGCTGGTCCGGGTCGCCGAGGCGGCGAGCCGCGTGTCGTACCGGGACGGCGTGCTGTGGTGGTCGACCAGCGCCGGCACCAACGTCACCTGGCACACCCTCGACCTGCGCAGCGTGTGAGGGTCAGGCGCGGGCGGAGATCTGTTGCACGCCCCAGGAGTTGCCGTCCGGGTCGCTGAAGAAGACGAAGCCCACGTTGTCCAGCGGGTTGTCGGTCGGGGTCGGGTTCTCCCCCAGTACCTGGATCTCGCTCACCTCGACCCCCCGCTCGACGAGCTGGGCGCGGGCCTTGGGCAGGTCGGCGACGACCAGTTGCAGCCCTTTGAGCGAGCCGGGTGGCATGTCCGGCACCGCGCCCCGGCCGATGACGACCGAGCAGCCGGAGCCGGGCGGGGTCAGCTGCACGATCCGCACGCCGTCGCCGATCGCCGTGTCGTGGTCGACGTGGAAGCCGAGCTGGTCGGCGTAGAACGCCTTCGACCGGTCCACATCGGACACCGGTACGACGACGACCTCAAGAGTCCAGTTCATCGCGGTCCAATCCCTTCGAGTAGTTGGTCGAGGCGGGCGAAGCTCTCGCCCACGCCGCGGGCCATCGGGTAGCGCAGCGCGCGGTCACGCCCCTGCGGGGTCGCGTAGCGCACGGTGGTGGTCAGGTCGGTGCGGCCGGCCCGCTCGGCGAACTCGTGGGTGATCACGGTCTCGCCGGGGTACGACTGGTCGTCGAAGAGCTCGGTGAGCACCAGCCGGGTGGGCGGCTCGACCGCGCGGTAGACGCCGCTCTGCGCCATCCGCTCGCCGCCCGGCCCCTCGGACACGAACCGGTAGGCGCCGCCCACCCGGAGGTCGAGGTCGCAGGAGACCAGGTGCCAGCCGCGCGCGCCGTACCACCTCGTGAGCAGGTCGGGGCGGGTGAAGGCGGCGAAGACCAGCGGCGGCGGCGCCTCGAACGAGCGGGCCAGCACGATCTCCCGGTCGGACGGCGTGCTGACCACGACGCTCATGCCTCACCCTCCCGGGGCGCGGCCTCGCGCAGCGTCGTGAGCAGCGCGTCGAGCCGCTGGTAGCTCTCCTCCCAGTAGTCGCGGTAGCCCTCCAGCCAGTCGACCGCCGCCTTGAGCGGGCGGGCCTCCAGCCGGCACGGCCGCCGCTGGGCGTCCCGGCCGCGGGAGACGAGCCCGGCGCGCTCCAGCACCTTGAGGTGCTTGGAGATCGCCGGCTGGCTCATCCGGAACGGCGCGGCCAGCTCGGTGACCGTCGCCTCCCCGGCGGCCAGGCGGGTCAGGATCGCCCGCCGGGTCGGGTCGGCGAGCGCCGCGAACGTGGTGTCGAGCAGATCGGTACCCATTGATAACCTCTTGGTTTCATAACCTTCTGGTTTTCTACCCGCTGAAAGTGCGCGCGTCAAGTGATCCGGGGCCCACCGGGGCGCGTACTGATCGCGTGAACGGCTCAGCCGTGTACGTCTTCGGGGTGGTGGCGGACGACCACCCCGCCCAGCCGGCCGAGCTGGTCGGGCTCGGCGGGCCGGACGCCGCGGTGTGGCGGGTGCCGGCCGGTTCGACCGCCGGCGTGGTCGCCGCCGCGCCCGGCTGGCTCCGGGCCCGCCCCCGCGACCTGCTCGCGCACCAGCTCGTCCTGGACTGCCTGTGGCAGGGCGGACCGGTGCTGCCGGCGCGGTACGGGACCGTCGCGCCGGACGAGCAGACCCTCCGCGCCGCGCTGCGCGGGTGCGCATCACGCCACCTGGACGCTCTCGCCCAGGTGGCCGGCCGGGTGGAGGTGGATGTGGGGGTCCACCCGGCAACGGGGACCGGTGACGTGTACGAGGCGCTGCGCCCGCTCGCCGTGCGCGCGTCGGACGGGCGGTTCCTGGTCGAAGAGGACACAGTGGACACGTTCCTCTCCCGGGTGGCGGCGCTCGACCACGCGCTGGCGGGCCGCGGCCGCGTACGCGCCACCGGTCCCCTTCCGCCGTACTCCTTCACGGCGCGGATCGACCCGCTCGCCGACAAAGCCAGCGGGAGCGATCCACTGCTCGACCGGTCCGGCTGACGAGCGGTACCGTCGAAGGCGGTGACCGCTATGGATGTACATGACGAGGTGCTCGACCTGATCGGTGCGTGGGCTCTGGACGCCTGTGACCCGGATGAGGCGGCGACGGTGGACGCGCATCTGATCGGCTGCGCCACCTGCGCCGCGGAGGCTCGCCGCCTGCGTTCGGCCGCGAGCTGGCTGGCCGCCGACCGGGTGGTCCCGGCGCCGCCGGCCCTGCGCCACCGCGTGCTCGCGACCGCCCACGCGGCCCGCCCGGCGGCGCTGATGCGCACGCTCGTCGGGGCGTACGCGGGGCAGGCCGCCATGCTCGACCGGCTGCTCGGCGCGGTGCGGGCCGACGACTGGGCCCGCCCCGACCCGCGCCACGAGACGGTCAGCGGCGTGGTCGCCCACCTCGCCGGCAACGACGCGATGCTCGCCGCCGACCTCGGCCTCCCCGTGGTGCCGCTGCCCGCCGGGCCGGCCCGCGAGGTGCACGCCGCCTGGCGGGCGCAGAGCCGGGTGCTCGTCGACGCGCTCACCGGCCGCGACGGCGGCCTCGACCAGCGGGTCCGGCTCGCCCACACCGGCCCGCCCCCGCTGCGGCCGCTGCGCGACGCGCTGGTGCAGCGGGCGTTCGAGACCTGGACCCACCTCGACGACATCGGCGCCGCGGTCGGCCGCGGCACCACCACGCCCCCGCCCGAGCAGGTGCGCCGGATCGTCGACCTCGCCGCCGCCCTCCTGCCCGGCGTGCTGGCCGACGGCTCGACCGGCACCGTCCGCCTCGTGCTGGAGGGCACCGGCGGTGGGGAGTGGACACTCCCCTGTGGACCGGGCGACGACACGACGATCTACGCGGACGCGGTCGAGTTCACCCGCCTGGTGGCCAACCGGCGCGGTGCCGACTCACTCCCCCACACCACCACCGGCAGCCCGGCCGTGTCGACGCGGGTCCTCCACGTCGCCGCGACGCTGGGATGTGACTGAGCGTGCCGCCGGACGAGAGCGACGCGCGGCTGCGGGAGCGGCTCGTCGGCGGCGACGGAGACGCGCTCGCCGAGGCGTACGACCGGTGGTCCGGTCTGATCCACACGCTCGCGTTGCGGATCACCGACGACGCGGCCGCCGCGGAAGACATCACGCAGGACGTCTTCGTGGGGCTGTGGCAGCGGCCGGAGGTGTACGACCCGGAGCGGGGCGCCCTGCGCACCTGGCTCTGCATGCTGGCCCGCAGCCGGGCGCTCGACTGGACCCGGCGGCGGGAGGCGCGGGCCCGCTACCACGCGGTGGCCGGCGCGTCGGAGGCGGCCGCCCCGGCGTTCGCCGACATCGACGAGGCGGTCATCTGGCACACCGAGACCAAGGTCGTACGCGAGGCCGTGCAGGCCCTGCCCGACCTGCAACGGCAGGCGGTGCAGCTGGCGTACTACCGGGGGCACACCTACCGGCAGGTGGCGCTGGAGCTCAACATCCCGGAGGGTACGGCCAAGTCGCGGCTGCGGCTCGCGCTCGCCAACATCGCCGACCGCCTGGCCGCCGAGGGCATCCTCGAGCGCTAGGCGTCCGTGATCAAAGCAATCACGGGTAGCATCGGCACGCGTGTCGATCGTCGAGCGGCTGCGGGCCGCGGGCTGCGTCTTCGCCGAAGACGAGGCGCGGCTGCTCACCGCCGCCGCGGCCGGCCCCGGCGACCTCGCCGCGCTGGTCGCCCGGCGGGTGGCCGGCGAGCCGCTGGAGCACCTGCTGGGCTGGGTGGAGTTCTGCGGGCTGCGGATCGCGCTCGACCCCGGCGTCTTCGTACCGCGCCGGCGCACCGCGCTGCTGGTCCGCGAGGCGGTGGCCCGGCTGGCCGGCCGCCCGGCCCCGCCCACCGTCGTCGACATGTGCTGTGGCTCGGGGGCCGTCGGCGCCGCGGTGGCCAGGGCCGCCGGGCCGGTCACCCTGCACGCCACCGATGTGGACCCCGCCGCGGTACGCTGCGCGCGCCGCAACCTCGCCCCGGCCGGCGGCACGGTGTACCAGGGCGACCTGGACGCCCCGCTCCCCGCGGCCCTGCGCGGCCGGGTCGACGTCCTGGTGGCGAACGTGCCCTACGTCCCGACCGCCGAGCTCGCCCGCATGCCGCCCGAGGCCCGCGACCACGAGCCGCGGATCGCGCTGGACGGCGGCGCGGACGGGCTGGACGTGCTGCGCCGCGTGGCGTCCGCCGCCCCGGTCTGGCTGGCGCCCGGCGGCCACCTGCTGATCGAGACCAGCGACCGCCAGGCCGCCGCGGCGGTGGCCGCCTTCGCCGCCGCCGGGCTCACCGCTCGGGTGGTCACCGACGACGACCTGGCCGCCACCGCCGTGGTCGGCACGCGCGAGCCAGTGATCGAAGCTCCCTTCAAGTCGTTAGAACGACTTGACGGGAGCTTCGATCACCATGACTTCGGAAGCGCCTAGCGCCGGCGAGGCAGCGGCACCTTCGCCCAGTCGGTGTCCGAGGCCAGGTAGAAGCCGGGGTACGAGGGCTGGTTGTAGGTGGTCTGCTGGCGGGCCACCTCCGCGCGGTACTGCGGGTCGTGCATCAGCGTGTAGAGCTTGTGGCTCGTCACCTCGGTGCTCAGGTAGACCCGGATCGCGGTGCTGTCGAGCGTGCGCACCAGCAGCTCCTCGCGCCAGTCGCCGAAGACGTCGGCGACCAGGCCGGGGTTGCCCTTGGTGCCGTTGTTGGAGGTCGTGCCGGTGGCGGTCAGCAGCCGCCCGCGCCGCCAGTCGTCGACGGTGACGTCCGCCGGCGCCTGGCCGTTCACGATCTGGGTAGTCAGGTCGGCCGCCCAGCGGATGCTCATGTTCGTGCCCGGGGTGGTGGGCGCGAGCAGCGTGCCGCCGGCGGAGAAGAGGCCGATGCCGAGGTCCTCCGCGTTCGGCGGCATGGCCGGCCAGGCCTCGATCCCGGGTACGGCCGGGTCGACGTCGCCGATCATCGCCCGCCCGGTGTCCCGGCCGGTGTAGTCGCCGAAGAGCACCTCGCCGGTGGCCGCGTCGCGCATCGCGTGGCCGTACGGGGCGAAGGTGGCGCCCTCGTGCGCGGTGTAGATCTCCAGCCCGGGGCGGGCCGGGTCGATGTCGGTGACGTGCATGGCGTCGCCGTGGCCGAGGCGCACGTTCTGCCCGGCGACCGCGCTCTCCGGCGGCCCCACCGCGAACGAGCTGTACAGCAGCGTGCCGTCGTGGTCGATGGTGGCCGACCCGTACACGATCTCCTGCTTGCCGTCACCGTCCACATCGGACGCGCTCAGCGAGTGGTCGCCTTGCGTGGTGAGCGTCTTGAACTCCGGGTCGGTGCCGTCCCGCCCGTGCGGGCTGTCGTTGAACGGGTTGGTCATCGGCACCCAGCCGCTGTCCACGTACCAGTGCTCGCGCAGGCGCCGCCCGTCCCAGTCGTACGCGACCAGGGTGGAGCGGGTGTAGTAGCCGCGGGCGAAGACCGCCGACGGGTGCCGGCCGTCCAGGTACGCTACGGCGGCGAGGAAGCGGTCGACCCGGTTGCCCGGCTCGATGCGGGACATCGCGTAGTCGCCCCACATGAGACCGTCGTCGTGCCGGCCCGGCTTGTAGTCGACCGTCTGCAGCTCGCGGCCGGTCGCGCCCTCGAAGACGGTCAGGTACTCCGGACCGTCCACGATGAACCCTTCGAAGCTGCGCAGCACGTTGCGGGCGCTGCGGGCCGGGGCGTACACGTCGATGAAGTAGTCGACGAGCGCCGTGGCGTCCACACGGGACAGCGGGTACGGGTACGCGGGCGGGATGCCGAAAGCGGCCTCCAGTGTGGACGGCCACCGCCCGGCGACCACCTCGGGGTGCTTGTCCCAGCCTTGGAAGACGCCGATCAGCCGCTCGCGGTAGTCGGCCGCGCTGAGCCGGTAGTCGTCGGCGTGCGAGTACCCGGCCCGCACGTCCCGCTTCGGCATCGTGACGTACCGGGTGGAGGCGACGGTGCCGTCGCGGTGGTAGCGGGTCACGCGGGTGCCGGGCGCGGTCTTGAACATCATCTCCGCGCGGCCGTCGCCGTCGAAGTCGTACACGAGGAACTGGGTGTAGTGCGCGCCGGCGCGGATGTTGACGCCGAGGTCGATGCGGTGCAGGAGGGTGCCGTCCGCCTCGTACGTGTCGATGTAGACCGGTCCGGTGTAGCCGACCTGGGAGACGTCCTTGGAGTTGGAGGGGTCCCACTTGACCACGTACTCGTACTGGCCGTCGCCGTCCACGTCGCCGACGCTGAGGTCGTTCGCCGAGTAGGTGTACGCCTCGCCGGCCGGGGTCACGCCGTCGGCGGGCTTGCGCAGCGGGATGTCGCGGGAGGCGCCGGCCCACGGCGTGACGGCGGCGCTGACCGCCACCTGCCGGCCGTGCGCGAGCGTGCCGACCCGGTACCGCGAGGTGGCGGTGCCGGCCGGGTCGAGGTAGTTGGTGCTGTCGGTGACGGTGGCGACCGGCACGCCGTCGCGGTACACGCGGAAGTCGGCGCCGGTCAGGCCGGTCGCGGAGTGGCCGGTGGCCTCCTGGGCGAGCAGCCGCCAGCTGAGGAAGACCCCGTCCGGCGTGGTGGCGGCGACCAGGCCGCGGTCGAGGCGTTCGAGCTGGATCGGGCCGCCGGGGCGGCCGTGGCCGGCGCCGGCGGTCGCCGGCGCCGCGCCGAGGGTCAGGAGAGCGATCGTGCAGGCGGACGCGAGAAGCGCGCGGGTACGGGTATTCATCAGCGCCTCCGTGGGTGGGCGGCTGAGCATCGATGGGGAACGGCGATGAAACGTTAAAAGCAGGTAGAAGGCTATGGATTCAGGAAAGCGCTTGTCAAGCCTCTGGCCTGCGTGGTGACATGCCGTTCCGGCGAGCCCGCCGGGCCACGTCAGCGCTGGTACGAACCGGGCGTCCAGCAGCGCGCGGCCACGCCGATCCGGTTCCACGCGTTGATCGTGACGATCGTGGCCAGCAACTGGGCCAGCTCGGCCTCGTCGAACGCCCTGGCCGCGTCCGCCCACACCCCGTCCGGTACGCCGGCGCGGGTGGGCACGGTGACCGCCTCGGTGAGGGCGAGGGCGGCCCGCTCCCGCTCGGTAAAGTACGGCACCTCGCGCCACGCCGGCAGGGCGTACAGCCGCTGCTCGGTCTCGCCCAGCGCGCGGGCGTCCTTGGTGTGCATGTCCACGCAGTACGCACAGCCGTTGATCTGGGAGGCGTGGGTGCGTACCAGCTCGCGCAGCGGCCGGTCGAGCGGGCCGTCGCCGGATGCGGTGTCGAGGCGCCCCATCGCCTTGGCGAACTCGGGGGCGAGCGTGTCGAAGTCCAGTCTCATGGCCCGAACACTATGGCGGTAAGCGCCCCGACCGCTGGGCCAATCGGCGGCCAACCGCGCTGGGCCAATGCCTCATCCGGCGGCGACCGCCCGTCGGCTCTCCCGGAGCTCAGCGAGCGCTGCCCGGAGGTGGTCGGGGGCGGGCGGCGTACCGCCGGCAAGTGCCGCCAACAGCGTCGCGCGCCGGGCCAGCTCGGTGAAGAACGACGCGGTCATGCCGGCCGTGGCGGCGACAACCTCCGCGACCAGCGGCTCGGTCAGGGGCAGCCCGCGCGCGTACAGGCGCAGCAGGGCGGCGCGGCCGGCCTCGTCGGGCAGCGGCAGCTCCACCGCCAGGTCGACCCGGCCGGGGCGCTGGGCGAGGGCGGCCTCCAGCAGGTCGGCGCGGTTGGTGGTGAGCAGGAACGCCACGTCCGCGTCGCCGGCCAGGCCGTCCATCTCGTTGAGCACCTGGAACAGCAGCGGGTTGTCCATACCGGGCCGGGTGTCGCGCGACTCGGCGACCAGGTCGACGTCCTCCAGCACGACCAGGGCGGGCTGCAGCAGCCGGGCCAGTCCGCAGGCGTGCTGGACGAACCGCTGCGCCATCCCGGGCAGCAGCACCACGGTGAACTCGGGCAGCCGCGCCATCAGGTATCGCACGGTGTGGGTCTTGCCGGTACCCGGCGGGCCGAACAGCAGCACGCCCCGCTTGAGCGCGTGGCCGGCGGCACGCAACCGGTCGCGGTGCCGGGCCATGCCGACGATCTGGCGGTCGACGGCGTCGAGCGCGCCCGGCGGCAGGACCACGTCGCCGGCGTCGAGGGCGGGCCGGGCGTGGAAGCGCAGCGGCCCCACTCCACCGTGGACCATGCCGAAGTCGTGGGGCTCGAACGAGACGACCTGGCCGCGGAAGACGTTGTGGATCACCATCAGCTGGCGCAGCTCGGCCAGCATGCCCTGGGCGCCCGCCGGATCGGCGCAGAGCACCTCCAGCTGCACGATCGGCCGGCCGTGCCGCGCGGAGCTGCCGCGCAGCAGGGCGGCGAGCCGCACCGGCCCGTCGCAGATCAGAAAGATGCCGAAGTTGACCACCCGCCGCTCGACCCCGACGCCGGCTGGCGCGGTGGCGTAGTCGACGCCGCCGGGCGCGAACGCGCCGTGCCGCGCGGCCAGCTCCACCATCTCGGCGAGGCTGTGCACGTCGCGCATCCCCTGCCCAGCGATGCCGACAACCTCGGCGGAACGCCCGTCACCGGCCAGGTACGCCTCGATCGCCACCTGTACGTTGGCGTGGTCGAAGGTCTGGTACGACTCGGCGACCACCGGCAGCCCCATCGGCTCCACGCCGAGGTGGTCGGTGAGCCGGGCGATCAGCTCGGACGGCCGGGCGGTGGCCCGATCCAGCGACAGCTGGAGGAACTCCTGGAACAGCCGGCCGAACTCGGCGATCTCGGCACCGTCCGGCATGGACCCACCTCCCTCGTCGGCCGCCGGTTTTTCGGGCGGTTATCCGTACCTTAAGTTTGTTTCTGGTTCCTGGAGGACCGCCGAGCCTGGTGAGCGGGCGCGAACGCGGACAGAACCGCCGAATCCATCCCCGACACCGGCCGCGCATCCTCAAAACCGGCTTAAACACGGGCTTTCGTGCGTTTGACAGGCGCCGGCGCGCCGGCAGTACGCTCCGCGCGCTCCCTGCTCTCCGTACCCTGGAGTCCCGCTCATGGCACCTGAGTCTTCCCCCCGGCGTGTGCGCGTGGCGCTGGCCGCGCTGACCGTCCTCGTCACCGCGCTCGCCGGCTGCGCGGGCCAACCCGGCGAACAGGTCGTCAACGAGCCGCAGGCCGCTGGCGACCCGGCGGTGGCCGCCACGGACGAGCGGTACAGCGAGTCGACTCCCGGCGCGGACCCGACCACGCCGGCCGCGGCCGCGAAGACCGGGAAGACCGGCGAGCCCGGAAGCAAGCCCAACAAGCCGGCCGAGACGGCCGAGCCCGACCCCGGCGGGGCGGACGAGCCCAACCAGCCGGCGACGACGAACCCGGCGCCCCGGCAGGAGCCGCCGCCGGCCGTGAAGCGCGGCACCACCCGGCCGCCGATCACCACCGGCCCGCCGCAGCCCGGCCGCGAAAACAGCGCGACCACCCGGCCACCGGTGACGACCGGACCGCCGCAGCCGCCGGCCACCACCGCGCCCCCGCCGGTGACGACCGGGCCGCCGCAACCCCCCGCGACCACCGCGCCGCCGCCGGCGACGACCGCGCCGCCCGGGTTGGACTTCGGTCCGGACGAGTGCTCCGAGGGGAACGGCCTGCCGCTGCACGACGGCTTCCAGAACGGCGGCCGCTGCGTCGACACGGAGATGGGCGAGGTCGCCGGCGCGGCCGACAACCCGTCGCTGCTGATCACCGAGGCGCCGGAGCGGGTCGGCGTCAACCAGCCCTTCACGATCCGGGTCAGCACCCGCAACCTGGTCCGCGACCGGTTCCTGCCGGCCGGGCAGGGCGGGTACTACGTGGACATGTCGATCCTGACCGCCCAGGGGCTGGTGCGCGGCCACTTCCACACCGCCTGCCGGGTGCTCACCAGCACCGAGGTGGCCCCGGAGCCCGCGCCCGCGCCGGCGTTCTTCGTGGCGACCGAGGACCGGCAGGGCGGCAGCGAGCCGGACGTCATCGAGATCCGGGTGCCGGGCCTGCCGCAGGCCGGTACGTTCCAGTGCTCCGCCTGGGCCGGCGACGCCTCGCACCGGATACCGATGATGCAGCGCGCCAACCAGATCCCGGCCCTGGACTCGGTGCGGGTCGAGGTCGGCTGAGCGGTCAGCCGGCTCCCGCCGCGACGGCCGCCTCCTCCATCGCGCGGGCGCAGGCGACCAGATCCTCACGGGACAGGTACCGGGTGTCCGCCTCGATGGTCAGCTGAAACGTGCCGGGCGCCTCCTCGACCGCGGCGAGCAGCCGCTCGCTCCCCCGCCGGGTCAGCGGCTGGCAGCTCAGCGCGGTCGCCGGCAGCGCGGCGCGCACCTCGGCGGCCCCGGGCGGGTCGGCGACCGGCCCGCCGTCCGGGTCGAGCCGGCGGTCGTTGAAGTAGCAGTGGACGTCGAGTTCCTCGCCCCGTTCGCGGCCGATCCGGTCGACCAGCTCGGCGAGCTGGACCGGGTCGTAGTAGGCGTTCTTGAAGGTGGCGACGACCCGCTGGCCGAGCCGGGCGAGGGCCTCGTCGAAGCTGACGCCGGCGACGTCCACCACGCAGAGGCCGTACTGGGTGACGACCGCGACCGAGTCGGCCAGCCCGCGCCGGAACCGGTTGTTGACGGCCACCCGGGCGACCGCCGGGTTGACGCCGGTGACCCGGGCCAGGGCCACGAGGAAGAGCGTGAGGATCACCTGGGCGCTGCCCGCCCGGGTCCGGCTCCGGATGGCCTGGATCGCCAGGTGGGTGGCGGGTGAGGCGAACTCGATCTTCCAGTGCCGCGGCCCGCCCCGGTCGGCGGGTGCGGGAAACCGCCGGGCCGGCATCTGCCGCAACGCGTGCGCCCAGTGCCGCAGCACTGCCTCGTTGTGCCGCTGGCCGGCCGGCGAGCGCTGCCAGCGGGCCTGTTCGAGGGGCTGCGCCGCGGTGACCGGCCTGGGCAGGACGCCGCCCGAGGCGGCCCGCTCGCGCAGGTCGGCGAGGACGGTGAGGGCGCCGAACGCGTCCCAGACGACGTGGCACACGGTCAGCACCCGGTAGGCGGGCACCCCGTCCCGCACGATCGCGGCCACGAAGATCGGCCACTCCCGGGCGAGGTCGAGGTCGTGCTCGGCGTACTCGACGACGACCCGCTCGGCGACCTCCGCCGGGTCCTCCTCCCCCGCCTCCACCACGTCGAGGGCGACCTCGCCGGCGGCGTACACCTCCTGCTGCGCCGCACCGTCCGCGGGAAACCGGATGCGGGTGCGCAGGACCTGGTACCGGCTCATCAGGAACCGCAGCCAGTCGGCGACGTCGTCCACGGCGGTGCCGGCCGGCAGCGGCGCCACATTGGACAGTGCCAGCCAGCACCCCTGGCGTCGCATGGCGCCGAGGATCTCCAGCTGGCCCCAGCTCAGCTCGGCGACGCCGGAACCCTCGCCCGCGAACCGCACCACCATCCGCCCCATGGCACCCAGACTCGACCCGGCCGGTCGAAGCCTGGCGGAGAACCGATCGACCACGGGCTCGGGGCGCGGCCGGCGTCCGCGCCCCGAGCGGGTCGGTGGCTACCGGGTGAAGGCCTGGAACTCCGACACCCGTACCTGGGCCGCGAACGGGCTGGCCGCCGCGCAGTCGGTCGCTGCCGCCGGGTCGGCGTCCTGCTCGCCGGCGTAGAGCGGGTTGCCGGTGCACTGGCTCGCCACCACCTCCAGGCGCAGGTGGGTGGCGGGCGTCGGGGTGAAGCGGAACTGCCGCAGGTTGAGCGAGGGCGCGGTCGGCCGGAAGGCACCGGACGGGAACGCGTCGCTCGGGCTGCGGTAGACCCGCCGCCAGCCGGCGTCCGTCGCGCAGTCGGCCTTCGTGGCGTCGCAGGCCCACACGGCGAACGAGCGGAGCGCGGAGAACCGGTTCTGGGTGTTGGGGTCGGCGTCGCCGGTGACCGGCGGGCGCAGCAGCGCGCTCACGTTCACCACGCTGACCTTCTGCGGCAGGTCACCGGCGAGGTCGACGGTGAGCGTACGGCCGGCCACGCCGTCCAGCGAGGCCCAGTTCGTACCCTCGGTGTCGTCGACCAGCCGGTCCACGTTGACGCCCGGGCCGCTGACCGTGGCGCCGCCGGCCGCCGAGGCCAGGTTGCGCGGCAGGTTGACCTTCAGCTCCTGGGCGCGGCCGGGCAGGAAGAGCGTGGTGAACTTGCGGTGCCCGTAACCGGGGCCGGCCGCCACCAGGTTGAACTGCTTGCCGCCGACGATCTCGAAGGTGTCCGGCAGGTCGGTCTCCGGGTCGGTGTCGGCGACCGGCGTGGCCCGCGCCTCGTAGTCGCCCACGTACAGCCGGATCGGCGCGCCCTCGGAGTCGCCGAGCGGCCGGAGCGTGACGGTGGCGTTCCGCGCGTACGGCGAGGCGAAGCTCGGCACCGGGTCGGCGTCGCTCGGGCCGCTGGTGGCGTCCCGACCCATGCCGGACGTGGCGAACGCGTCCCACATCAGCTCCTGGTTGGCGCCGCCGAAGCGGACCAGGTCGGCGGCGAGCATGTTGTCGCGCATGTCCAGCATGCTGAACTGGCTGCCCGCCTGGAGCAGGAACGAGTCGAACAGCAGCTGCGCCCATCGCCGGTTGCCCGGGCAGGAGGTGACCTCGACGAGCCCGTCGGCGCAGCGGGCCTGCAGCGACGGGGTGCCGTTGCCGTACCGGGCGAGGAGCGCGGCGCGCACCCGCACCTGGGTGGCGCTCCAGATCTCGCCGTCCGCGTGCACCTGCTGGCCGACCATGTCGTACGCCACGTCGGAGTAGTTGAGCGGGCTGCGGGTGGAGTCGTAGTTGCGGATGCCGTTGGCGGTGTTGCCGGTGACGTACGCGCCGGTGACGAACGGGCTGTCGCCCGGCGCCCGCAGGCCGTACTCGTACAGGTACTCGGCGGCGATCAGGTCGCTCCACGACTCGCCCATCGCGCCGCCCTGCGCCGAGCCGATGCCGGTGTCCGGGCCGGCGATCATGCGGTTGGTGATCGCGTGCGTGTACTCGTGGCCGATCACCGTCATGTCGTAGTCGCCGTCGACGCAGGGCGGGTACGCCCCGCCGGCCTGCGGCTGCCACAGGAACATGTTGGTCACCGGCGGGACGCCGTCGCGGCCGGTGCTCTGGTTGGCGTTGTTGCGGCTGCCGCCGAGCGCGTTCGACTGGGCCCGGCCGAGCTCCGGGTCGGCGCCGAGCCCCTCACCGGAGACGTTGACCACCTGCATGTTCCAGGCCGACTCGGTGAAGCCGAGGTTGAACGCGAAGTCGTGCATGCGGTTGTGCATCGCGAAGAGGTTGGCGATGGCCGCGTCCGCGTCGTTGCGCTGGGCCGAGGTGAACGACGCCGGGTTGCACCGGGACTGCCGCCACTGGTCGGTGAACGGGTAGACGTACTCGCGGTTTGGGCTCGCCGTCGCCGGTACGGCCGGGTTGCCGGCGCCGAGGCTGAGCGTGTTGTCGGCGGAGTTGCCGCGCGAGGTGAACGTGGGCAGGCCGGTGGCGACGTCGACGTCCCAGGCCTGGCCGGTGTTCGGGTCGCGGACCGCGCGCACGCACCGGCCGGACTGCTCCAGGCACCACAGCACCCGCGGGTCGCGGCCGGCGACGACGCCGCTTGGCGGCGTGGCCTGGAAGACCGCCCAGCGCGGGTTGTCGCTGTCGAAGTCGACGAGGTCCTCGCGGACCAGCACCTCGCCGCTGCGACCGTCCACATAGGTCGTGACCGCGACCGGGTCGGCGGCGCCGGACGCGGCGGTGAGCGTCACCGCGTACGCCGCGCGCGGCCCGCCGGCGGGGGTCGGCACCGCGACCCGCTTGACCGTGCTGGAGCCCTGCGCGGCGCCGAGCCCGGCGTCCGCGCGGGCGACCGCCACCGCCTCCGCCTCGCTCAGCGTGGCCGGCTCCGGCGCGCTCGTGTCGCGGGACAGCGAGGAGGTGACCCGCACGACCTTCCCGCCGGTGACCAGCACCGTGACCAGGCCGTCGTGGCCGGCGGGCAGGTCGCCGAAGCGCTGCCGGAGGGTCACCACCGTGCCGCTGCCCATCGGGCGGACCAGCAACGGCTCCAGCGCGGCGACGGCCGCCCCGTCCAGCCCGAACAGGTCGCGGTTGCCGGCCAGGTAGGCCCGGGCGGCCGCCTCGGCGCCGGCGGGCAGGCCGGTCGCCAACGGCTTCGCGCCGGTGCCGAGCGCGCTCGGGGTACCCAGGGCGTTGAACCGGACGTCGCCCAGCGCGCCGGCGCGGGCGCGCTGCGCGGCGGTCGGGGCGACGGCGCCGCCGCGGTTGTCGAGGTCCCGGGAAAGGTGCTTCTCTCCGGCCAGGCTCAGGTCGGGAGGCGCCGCGGGGGCCGCGGTCGCCGATCTGGAAAGGGCTGGCGGTCCGGCCAGGAACACGACGGCGGCGATCCATGCCGCGGCCACTTTGCGCACGACGGTCCCCCTTGTCGATGCAGGTGTTTGCATGTGTGGATACTCGTCCGCACCGGGCCTAGCAAGGGCATCTGCCCGCGCGCACCACCAGCGATGACCGTTGATCCAGGTCAGCGCGACGGCGTCCGCGGTGATATGGATCAAGAGGTATGGAACCGGCGAACCCTTTTCCCACGGTTCGTCCGCGCGCGACCACAACGTCCCACAGCATGATCAGGTCCCGGCCTTCGGACGATGTGTGGGAAAGGTCCCGATCCGCGCTCAGGCCTGTCGTTACGAGGTCACATGCGGTTAGGTGGGCAGGCAGAGGGGTATGAACCGGTCCTGGCCTACGGCGACCGGTATCGACGGCGATCGAGCCTCAGTGTGGAGGTGGCGGCCATGGCGAGCACGGATGCGCCCGTTGCGGTTGGAGTCAAGGACCTGATGACGGACATGGCCGCCGTGAGCGTGGCCGCGGCCGAGGCGGCGGCCACCGGACGGCCGTTACACGTCGTGCACGCGTTCATGTGGCCGCTGGAGCTGCCCCCGGGCGACGACGGCACCGAGCGCGAGCAGGCCGAGCGGATCGTCGCGGACGCCGCCGAGCGGGCCCGCGAGCGGCACCGCGGACTGGACGTGGCGCCCGAGGTCGTCGACGGCGACGTGATCGAGGTGCTGCTGCGCACCGCCGCCCACGCCTCGATGCTGGTCATCGGCAGCGACGACCCGGGCGGCCCGGCCGACCCGTCGGCTTCGGTCTCGTTCCAGGTGGCGGCGCGGGCGGCCGGACCGGTGCTCTGCGTCCGCGGCTCGGGCTCGGACGGCGGCCCGGTGGTGGTCGGCGTCGACGGCTCGCCGGACGCGGCGGTGGGGCTGGCGATCGCGGTCGAGGAGGCCCGGCGCCGGCAGGCCCCGCTGGTGGTGCTGCACGCCGAGGGCGCGGCCTGCGCGGAGACCCACGAGGCCGGCGACCTGAAGGTCGAGCACCGGCGCGCCGAGGGCCCGGCCGGCCAGGTGCTGGTCGCCGCCTCCCAGGACGCCCAGCTCGTGGTCGTCGGCGCGCAGGGCGACCGCCCGACGCCGCTCGGCCCGGTCACCCAGACGGTGCTGCGGCACGCCGACTGCCCGGTGCTGGTGGCCCGCAAGCGGCACGTGCCCGCCCAGGCCCGCATCGCCTCGTCGCTGCGCCGGCCCGCCTCCCGGCTCGGCCCGGCCCGCGCCTAGCCCTCGTCCATCGAGCTGTGATCGAAGCTCCCCTCGCGTCGTTCCAGCGACGTGGCGGGAGCTTCGATCACGGACCGTCACGCCGTGCGGCCGGCGTTCAGGACGTCGTCGAGGTCGAAGTTGACCGGCTCTTCGAGCTGCTCGTACGTGCACGAGCGCGGCTCGCGGTCGGGGCGCCAGCGGACGAACTGGGCGGTGTGCCGGAAGCGGACGCCCTCCATGTGGTCGTACCGCACCTCGACCACCCGCTCCGGCCGCAGCGGCGTGAACGACAGGTCCTTGCCCGCCGCCCACCGGCTCCCCTCCGAGTTGCGCGGCGTGCGGTGCCCTTCCATCTGCCGGGCCCAGTCCCACGGGTGGTCGTCGAACGTGGTGACCAGCGGCTGCATCTCCTCGAACAGCTCGGCGCGCCGGGCCATCGGGAACGCGCCGATCACCCCGACGCTGGCCAGCACGCCGTCCGCGTTGTACAGGCCGAGCAGCAGCGAGCCGATGCGGTCCGGCCCGCTCTTGTGCAACCGGTACCCGGCCACGACGCAGTCCGCGGTGCGCTCGTGCTTGACCTTGAACATGACCCGCTTGTCCGGCTCGTACAGCCCGTCGAGCGGCTTGGCGACCACCCCGTCGAGCCCGGCCCCCTCGAACTGGTGGAACCACCGCTCGGCCACCGCGCGGTCGGTGGTCACCGGCGTGATGTGCACGGGCGCCTTGGCCGGGGCGAGCGCCTCCTCCAGCGCGGCCCGCCGCTGCGCGAACGGGCGCTGGGTCCAGTCGGTGTCGCCGAGCGCCAGCAGGTCGAACGCGACGAAGCGGGCCGGCACCGTCTCGGACAGCAGCTTGACCCGGCTGGCCGCGGGGTGGATGCGCTGCTGGAGCAGCTCGAAGTCGAGGCGGTCGCCGGACTCGCCGATCAGGATGATCTCGCCGTCGACGACCGCCCGCTCCGGGAAGTTGGCCAGGACGGCCTCGACCACCTCCGGGAAGTACCGGGTCATCGGCTTCTCGTTGCGGCTGCCGACCTCCACCTCGGCCCCGTCCCGGAAGATGATCGAGCGGAAGCCGTCCCACTTCGGCTCGAAGCCCATCGCACCCTCGGGCAGGCCCTTCACGGCCTTGGCCAGCATCGGCGGGACCGGCGGCATGATCGGAAGTCGCATGCCCCCATTCTGGCTCGCCAGCGGCCTGATGGGGGCCCCGGCCCGTACCCTTGTTGCTGGTGGACCGACCGGGCACCCGGCACGTCGGGGCGCTGCTGGCGGCCGTCCTGACCTCGGGGGATCGGGCCGGTCCTACGGCCCGGCCGGCGCGGCGGGCGGCATGATGGGCGCATGCCCATCCGGATCCTGGTCGTGGACGACGAGCCGCAGATCCTCCGCGCGCTCCGCATCAACCTGCGCGCCCGGGAGTACGAGGTGGACACCGCCGCCGACGGGGCCGGCGCGCTGCACGCCGCCGCGAGCCGCCACCCCGACCTGGTCGTGCTCGACCTGGGCCTGCCCGACATGGAGGGGGTCGAGGTGATCCGCGGCCTGCGCGGCTGGAGCGAGGCGCCGATCATCGTGCTCTCCGGCCGGACCGGCAGCACCGACAAGGTGGCCGCGCTGGACGCCGGCGCCGACGACTACGTCACCAAGCCCTTCGGGGTGGACGAGCTGCTGGCCCGGATCCGGGCCGTGACCCGCCGGGCCACCGCGGGCGGCGGGCGGCAGCCGACCGTCCAGATCGGACAGTACACGGTGGACATCGCCGGCCGGGCGGTGACGGCCGCCGACGGCGGCACGGTCCGGCTCACCCCGACCGAGTGGCACCTGGTCGAGATCCTGGCCGCCAACCCGGGCAAGCTGGTCAGCCAGCGGCTGCTGCTGGAACGCGTCTGGGGGCCGACCTACACCCGCGAGACCAACTACCTGCGCCAGTACATGGCCCAGCTGCGCCGCAAGCTCGAGCCCGACCCGGCGCACCCCCGGCACCTGCTCACCGAACCCGGCATGGGCTATCGCCTCCTCCCCGGCCCCACATCCACCTGACCCCGCGGGCCGGCATTGCTAGCGGGGGCGCGGGCTGGGGCGGCGGGAGCGGAGCGACTCGCCGATCGTCGGCAGGCTGATCATCTGGGTGGGCGCGGAGAGCGCGGCCCGCAGCCGTTCCTCCCCGGTCGACGGGACCACCCCGGGCGGCGGCTCCTCGGCGTGCGGCTGCGCCTCCCGGACCAGCAGCTCCCGCCAGTGCGCGGAGGCCTCCTGCCCGGCGACCAGCTCCTCACCGCGCCGCTGCAGCTCCCGGTCGTCGGCCGCCCGCCGGCGCCGCCGGTTGCGCTCCGCCGCGTCGCGGGCCACCTGCCGCGCCATCGCCGCGCCCCGGGACAGCGCCGGCGGCACCGCGACCCGGCTGCGGCGCAGCCACTCCTCGCGCGCCGCCTCCTGCGCCGCGACCACCTTGCGCCGCTTGTCGGCGATCTGCCGGTTGACCGGGGGCAGCGGCCCGTCGTCGCCGTCGAGCCAGCCGCGCAGCCGCCGCTTCACGTACGCCTCGGTGGTCCTGGGGTCGGCCGCCGCGGTGGGTATCTCGCCCGGCTGGGTCTCGCCGGTCGGCAGGTGGTCCAGCGCGTACAGCACGTCGCGCGGCGTCCACCCCGCGTCGAACCAGAGCTGCAACAGCACCCGCAGCCGGTCACTGCCGGTGCGGCGCAGCGTCGGCGAGACGTAGCAGAGCCACTCGCAGGCCATCAGCTGCTCGGTGTACCCGTCCGGGACGTCGTGCATCGGCCACTGGGCCGGCGGGCGGCCGAGCGGGTGGCAGGCCCGGCACTTGTGGACCCCGCCGGCGTCGCGGACCATCCGGTCCCGCTTGTCGCACCGCCCGCACCAGGCGCGCCGCCGGTAGGGGTCGTCGTCGCGCCCGGCGAGCGGGTTGCACCGCTGGCAGCGCCGGCCGTCGGCGGTGAGCCGCGTGCGCCGGTGACACTGGCCGCACCACCGCCGGGCGTCCGCCACGGGCGCGGCGGCCGGGTGGCAGGCGGCGCAGGGCTGCCCCTCCGCGTCCGCACGCGAGTGTGGATCACACCCGCCGCACCACGGAGTAGTCACCCTAAGGTTCTACACCGCCCCACCCGCCGGACCCGGGCAGTGTCCGGTATCTACCCCTTCACCCGTGTCGCTCCGCGCTGACCTACGCCAGGGACGCGGGACCGGCGCGTACCTGACATACTCCTGCGGTGCTGTTGCGGACCGAACACCTCCACCTCGCCGCCGGCAACCTCGACGACGCGGTGCGGCGGCTGCACCCGTACGGGTCGGCGGGCGTCAACTACGAGGTCGGCTTCCTCGACGCCCACCTGCCCGAGATCCGGGACTGGCTGTCCGGCCTGGCCGAGGACGACGGCTGGGCGGACGGCTTCTACAACTCCTATGTGGAGTTCGCCCTCGCGCTCGCCCTCGCCCTGCCGGCGCCGTCCCCCGCCGACAACGCCGGTGTCGACCGGACCGCCGAGGGCTGGGAGGTGGCGCAGGGGCGGCCGGCGGTCTGGTTCGGCGACGCCCACTTCGACGACGACCTCACGCTCGACGGCCCGCTGGTCGTGCTCGGCGACCTCACCGTCGACGGGCTGCTGAGCGACGGCGACGTGGACCGCAGCTTCCTCGCGGTCACCGGCGACCTGCGCGCCCGGGCGATCCACAGTGGAGCGTTCAACCTGGTGCTCGGCCGGGTCGAGTCCGACGTGGTGGTCTGCTTCAACAGCGACGGCGGCCTCGGCGCGGGCGGCGACATCGTCGCGGACCTGTTCGTGCAGGGCCAGCACTCGTACGACCTCGGCGGCGACCTGCGCGCCCGGGTGGCGGTGCTGGACTGGCTGCCGGACGGCACCATCCTGGAGCACGGCCGCACGACGGACGAGCGGGTCGCGCCGTGGCTGCCCGCCGACTACGCCACCCTCGACGAGGGGGAGGTCGAGGTGGACACCTGGCGCCTGCTCACCGAGGCCGGCGCGGGCCGCTCCCCGGTGCTCACCAACCCGCGCCGCGCCGCTCGCTGAGCCGGCGTCGCTCACGCACGCCGCACAGGACAAAGATCCAGAACAGCGGCTACGCGCGGCGCAGGGCCCGGGTCAGGCCGGCCGCGATCGTCGTGGCCAGCAGCCAGCCGGCGGCGATCAGCGGGTACGCGAGCCACTGCTGGGCGCCGGCGGGCTGGTAGGCCCGCTCCTGGCCCAGGTCGACGATGGGCAGCAGCAGGTCGAGCGTGTAGATCACCGGCTGGAAGCTGGGCGCCCCGTCGGCGGCGGCCGCGGGCTGGAACTGGGTGTGCAGCACCGCGCCGGCGACCAGGAGTGCGAGCAGCCAGGACGCCGCGCGCAGCGGGCGGTAGCCGTAGCCGACCGTGACGTCCTGGAGCAGGCCCCAGGCCCGGGCGTACCAGGCGCCGACCGCGCTCTGCCGCCGCTGCTTGGCCAGCAGCACGGTACGGGACTGGGCGCCGTCGCCGAGCGCCTGGAAGACGGTGGCCAGCTGCTCGTACGGCTGGGGGCGGAAGCCGTCCGGCCCCCGGGCCAGCCAGGGCAGCCGGGCACCGGCCTCGCCGGGTGGCTCGAGCACGTCGTACCGGAGCCCGTCGAGGTCCAGTGTGGACGGCCAGGTGCGCGGGTCGTCGCGGAGGATGCCGACCGTCGCGTACCGCAGGTCGACCCCGCCCTCCGGCGCCACCGCCCAGCGCAGCGCCAGCTCGGGCGTCTCGACCCGCCAGCAGGAGACGGCCTTCCCGCCCGGCGCGCGTACGGTGGCGCCGTCGAAGCAGATCCGGCTGCCCACCTTGGCTCCGGCGAGGCGGATCCGCCCCTCGGCGGTGAAGCCGTCGCAGAGCTGGAGCAGCGCGCCGACGGTCAGGCCGTGCGCGGTGAGCGCGGCGCCGCCCGGGTTGCGCAGGTGGGCGCCTTCGAGGTGGAGGGGGCCGGTGACGGTGGCGTCGAGCAGCGTGGTCTCGCCGTCGACGGTGAGGCCGCGGCGGCCGTCGAGCATCCCCTCGACCGTGGCGAAGTCGGCGCAGAACGCGACCTGCCCGGGATGGCGCAGGGACGCCCCGTCGAGCCGCAGCGTGCGGACGATCCGGGCGCTGACCACCCGCACCTGCCCCTCGGCCACGAACCCGTCGTGCAGGTAGAGGCCGCCTTCGAGGGTGGCCCGGCTGGCCCGGACCGCGACGCCGCCCGGGTTGCGCAGGGCCGAGCGGCTGAACGACAGCGCGGCCGCGATCCGGGCGTGGCGGAGCGTCACCTCGCCGCGGATCTCGGCCCAGCGGCAGTAGAAGGCGGCCTCGACGGCGAGGTTGTCGGCGTCGACCGCGCACTCGCCCGGGGCGGCGGTGATCCGTACCCGGTCGAGGTCGGCGGTGCCGCCCAGCCGGGCGTTGGTGAGGGCGAGGCCGCCGGTCAGCTCCGCGCCGGTCAGCACCAGGTCGCCGCCGATGGTGGCGCGGCGGGCGTACAGGGCCCACGCCTCCCCGCCGCCGCCGAGCACCGCGCCGGCCAGGAGCAGGCCGCCGGAGATCTGCGCGCCGGGCAGCCGTACGCCGTCGCCGACCGCGCAGCGGCTCAGCTGCAGGTGGCCGTCGACCCGCAGGTTGGAGCCGCGGAAGCCGGGCATGCGGGAGCCGGCGAAGCTGGTGTGCGACATCCGCGCCCAGTACAGGTCGGGCACCTCGTCGAAGTCGCACTCTTCGAGCAGTAGCGGGTGCCCCACCTCGGCGAACGCCAGCCGCAGCGGCCCGGTGACCCGACCGCCGCGCAGGTGGACGGCGGCCGCTCCGGGCGCCTCCTCGCGGAGCAGGGCGGCGATGACCTCGGCCCGCACCGGGGCACCGCCGGCATCGACCGCGGTGCCCGTGGCGAAGCCGTCCCAGAGGGCCTTTTCGACGTCGGTGAGATCCGGGGGTGGCGGCACGCCCTACATTCTGCGGCCTGCCGCCCGCCGCGTCCGCATAGAGTGCGGGGGTGGCGGTGCTCCTCTCGGTCAACCTCGGCGTTCCCCGTTCCAGCCCGGCGACCCGGATCGGGGTCACCGGCATCGACAAGCGCCCGGCCGGCGGTCCGGTCGAGGTGCGCGCCCCCGGTCCCAAGGGTTCCGGGCTGGGCAGCGGGCTCGTCGGCGACCGCATCCTCGACGGCGGCCACCACGGCGGCGACCTCCAGGCGGTGTACGCGTACGCCCGGGAGGACCTCGACGCCTGGGGCGTCGAGCTGGGCCGGGAGCTGCCCGGCGGGGTCTTCGGGGAAAACCTCACCACGAGCGGCCTCGACGTCACCGGTGCCCGGATCGGCGAGCGCTGGCGGGTGGGCGCCGACGTGGTGCTGGAGGTGACGGTGCCGCGGACGCCGTGCAAGACGTTCGCCCACTGGATGGCGGAGCGGGGCTGGATCGGGCGGTTCACCGAGCGGGCCGCGCCCGGGGCCTATCTGCGGGTCGTCGCGCCGGGCCGGATCCGGGCCGGCGATCCGATCGAGGTGGTCGAGCGGCCGGACCACGACGTGACGATCGGGTTGACGTTTCGGGCGCTGGGCCGGGAGCCGGAGCTGCTGCCCCGGCTGCTCGCCGCCGGGACGCTGCCGGAGGAGATCCGGGCCAAGGTGCGGCGCCGGCTGGCCGGGGCGGGCTGAGGCCCCGGGTCAGGCGGCCAGCGCGTGCGTCCCATTGCCGGCCGAGGCGAGCGTGAGCGCCCACCGCATCCGCAGCGCGGCGGCCTCGGGGTGCTCGCCGTACTCGGCGGCCATGACGGCGGCGCAGCCGGCCGTGCCGCCCCGCGCGACGAGGCTCGTGTGGATGGCCCGGGCCACCTGCGCGGCGGTGGGCCGGTCGGAGGGCTGGAGGTCACTGGCGAACAGGGCCTCGGCCCGCATGTGCTCGGTCATCGCGCTCACCACCCGTTGACGTTTTCCGTGATACGCGATCCAGGGTCCCCCGGTTCACCGCCGGCGCGCATCCGGAGCTTCCCCAGAACGGCACCCTGGCTCACCCCCGGGGTTCCCCCTGACCCCCGGTCCGGCGCGGGTCGATGACACGACCGTCACGAGCCGGAAACACGCTCTGTGACGGTCAACACCTTTGGCGCTCGACGGCAATGATTCTGTCGGACGCGATCTTTACGTTCTCGGAGGTTCACACGCTTTCGCAGTAGACACCGCTGCCTCGACCTTTCGAAAGGTATCGACATGTCTCAGCAGACCGCCACGGGGGCGGACACCACGGCCGGCGGGCCAGCGGTCGATCCGAGGCGCTGGCTGGCGCTCGTGGTCATCGCCATCGCGCAGCTGATGGTGGTGCTCGACGGCACCATCGTCAACATCGCGATGCCATCGGCACAGGCGGACCTCGGCATCTCCGACGCCAACCGGCAGTGGATCGTCACGGCGTACACGCTGGCGTTCGGCGGCCTCCTGCTGCTCGGCGGCCGGATCGCCGACTACGTGGGACGGCGCCGGATCTTCCTGATCGGCCTGATCGGCTTCGCCGTCGCCTCCGGGCTCGGCGGCATCGCCAACAACGCGGGCACCCTCTTCGCCGCCCGCGCCCTGCAGGGCGTCTTCGGCGCGCTGCTCGCACCGGCCGCGCTCTCCCTGATCACGGTCACCTTCACCGACGTGCGGGACCGCGCGAAGGCGTTCGGCGTCTTCGGCGCGATCTCCGGCGTGGGCGCCACGATCGGCCTGATCCTCGGCGGTGTGCTCACCGAGTACACCACCTGGCGGTGGTGCCTGCTGGTGAACATCCCGATCGCGCTCGCCGCGTTCGCCCTGGCGGTGCCGATCGTGCGGGAGAGCAAGGCGCACGGCAACACCCGGTACGACATCCCCGGCACCATCATGGCCACCGGCGGGCTCGTCGCGCTCGTGTACGCGTTCACCAAGGCGGCCGAGGACAGCTGGACCTCCCCGGTCACGCTGGCGTTCTTCGCGGTCGCGGCGGTACTGCTGGTGGGCTTCGTGCTGTTCGAGTCGCGGACCACCCACCCGCTGCTCCCGCTCCGCGTGGTGCTGCACCGCAACCGCGGCGGCTCATTCGCGGTCTCGGTGCTCCTGGGTGCCGGCATGATGGGCATGTTCCTGTTCATGACGTACTACTTCCAGGGCACGCTGGAGTACTCCCCGCTGCGCAGCGGCATCGCCTACCTACCGTTCTCGCTGGCCCTGATCGTCACCGCGATGGTGGCGAGCTCGGTCCTGCCGAGGGTCGGCCCGCGGGCGATGATGACGACCGGCGGCGTGCTCGCCACGGCCGGCATGGTCTGGCTGACCCAGCTGCGGATCGACTCGTCGTACCTGACGCTGATGCTCCCCGCCCTGGTCATCATGGCGATCGGCATGGCGCTGGTCTTCGTGCCGCTGGGCAACACCTCGCTGACCGGCGTGGACAACCACGACGCCGGCGTGGCCAGCGCGATGGTCAACACCACCCAGCAGATCGGCGGTTCGCTCGGCGTGGCGCTGCTCAACACGGTCTTCACGACCGCGGTGACCGGCTACGTCACCGACCACGGCCCGGCCTCCGCGCCGCTCGGGGCGGTGCACGGGTACAACGTGGCGTTCACGGTGAGCGCGGTGCTGCTGGCGGCGTCGACACTGCTGACGTTCCTGCTGATCCGCAACACCCGGCAGACCACCACGGCCGACGGCGAGAGCGCCGACGCGCCGACGCTGGCCCCGGTGCACGTGGGCTGACGCACCATGGAAGCGGGTGGGCGGGTCCGGGCGGCCCGCCCACTCCCCTATCCGGAGGCGGCGTGCGCGCGCAGTTCGGGGTTGGGCTCGGGCTCCGGGCGGCCCCGGTCGGCGCGCCACTCGGCGCCCGCGATGAACAGGGCCACCGCCACGGCGGCCGCCGCCGCGCAGACGGCGACCATCACCGCGACGGAGTTGCGGTGGGTGGCGGCCAGCACCACGTAGTACAGGCCGGGCAGCAGCGCCGTGCCGACGGCGGCACCCACCCGCTGTCCGGTCTGGAGCGCACCACCGGCCACGCCGGCCATCCGCACCGGTACGTTGCGCAGGGTCAGCGTGATGTTCGGCGAGATCACCAGGCCGCTGCCCACACCGCCGATGAGCAGCGCCGGAGCCACCGCCCAGGCGGGCGCGTAGCGGAGGATGGCCGCGGTCGCCACCAGCCCCACGACGACCGTGAGCAGCCCGAGGACGGTCAGCCGGCGGCCGAGCCGGTCCACCAGCCGCCCGGCCACCACGGCGGCCACCGCGGAGCCCACCGAGAACGGCGTCACCGCCAGCCCCGAACGCAACGGTGACCAGCCCAGCCCCTGCTGGAAGTAGAGGGCCAGCACCAGCCAGATGCCGCTGAAGCCGACGAAGTACACGGTGCCGAGCGCGATGCCGCCGGCGTACCCGGGGGTCTCGGTGAGCAGGCGGGGGTCGAGCAGGGGCTGCCGACCGCGGCGTACCGCCCGGGCCTCCCACCACGCGAAGGCGCCGAGCAGTGCCGCGCCGCCCGGAAAGAGCCACCAGAGCGTGCGCAGGCCACCGTCCTCGGCCTGTACCAGCGGGAGCATCGCGGCGAGCACCCCGCCGCCGAGCAGCAGTACGCCGAGCGGGTCGAGCTGGCCGCGCGCCTCCCGCGGCGAGCGCGGCGAACGGGGCAGCAGGCGGGCGGCGAGGACCAGCGCGGCCACGCCGATCGGTACGTTGACGTAGAAGATCCAGCGCCAGCTCGCGAACGCCAGGATCAGGCCGCCGACCACCGGTCCGACCGCCGTCGAGATGCCGATCGTGGCGCCGAAGAAGCCGAACGCCCGGCCCCGCTCCGCGCCGCGAAACAGCTGCTGGATCAGCGCGGAGTTCTGCGGGGCGAGGCTGCCCGAGGCGATGCCCTGGGCCAGCCGCGCGATCACCAGCGCCTGGATCGACGGCGCGGCGCCGGCGGCGGCGCTGAACAGGACGAACGCGGCGAGCGCGAACAGGAACATCCGCCGCCGCCCCACCGCGTCCCCCAACCGCCCCGCGGCGACGAGGGTGAGGCCGAAGGTGAGGGCGTACCCGGAGACGACCCACTGCACCGACGCGGGTGCGGCGCCCAGCTCGCGCTGCATCGACGGGAGCGCCACCGCCACGATGCTGACGTCGAGCAGGGTCATGAACCCGGCGACCAGCGTCACCCAGAGGGCCCGCCAGCGGTGCGGCAGCGGCTGGGTCAAGCGGCCCTCCCTCGCGACGGCGCCACCCCGGCCGCGGGCGGCCCGGGGCGAAAGGCGGCGATCATCCCATGGCTACCACAGATCGGCCCGGCCATGCCGGCGCGGCCGCGTGGTTGTGCACCGCGGAGGGTGACGTGGCGGGAACGCACCCCAAGAAAACGCTCCGCTGCGCTCCACGTTTCCCCGGGGGCCCCGCGCAACGGTCCGGACCACCGCGGACGCCGCGGTAGCTCGAATTTTTCTCGTAGGCTTGGCCGATCTCTTTAGTAGGCTTCGCCGACCGCTTCCTCGGGGGTGCGCTGGGCCTGCTGGGCGCGGCGGTTCCAGCGGTGCCAGACCACGCGCTCGCCGTGGCCGGCGGCCATGACGTGCCCGAACGCCAGGAAGACCAGCGCGCCGGCGCCGAGGACGGCGGTGGCCACCCAGTAGGGCAGGGCGAGCGAGTGCTCGGCCAGCTTGCCGGCGATGATCGGCGCCGGCGCGGCCGCACCCCAGCGGACCAGGTTGAACGCGCCGGTCGCCACCCGCCGGTCGCCGCCGCCTAGGGCGAGCGCGAGGTCGGTGAGGTTGGCGTTGGCCAAGCCCATGAAGAGGCCGGACGCCACCAGCACCACGATCGACTCGGCCAGCCCGGCGGAGGTGGCCAGCAGCACCAGGCACAGCAGCAGCCCGGCGACCGCCACGCCGACCGTCTGCACCGCGCCGATCCGCTGCGCCAGCCGGTGGCCGACGACCAGGATGCCGGCGGCCAGCCCCAGACCCCACCCGGTGAACGCCAGCCCGAGCGGGATCACGTCGATGCCGAGGAACAGCGGCGTGTAGCCGAGGATGACGAAGAAGACGAAGTTGTACGCGGCGGTGACCGCGCAGAGCGCCACGAACGCGGGACGGCGGTAGGCGCGGCCGATCTCGGCGACCCGCACCGGTGGCTGCCGGGTCGCGGGCTCGCGCAGGGCGCCGGCGGCGACGGCGAGCGCCACCAGCATGAACATCCCGCAGACGAAGAACGGCAGCCGCCAGCTCACCTCGCCCAGCAGCCCGCCGAGCAGCGGCCCGACGGCGAACCCGAGGCCGAGCGCGGTCTCGAAGAGGCCGACGACCCACTCCCGGTCGTTGGCGAGGGCGACCAGCACGACCATCGCGGTGGCGAAGAAGAGCGCGTTGCCCAGGCCCCAGACGCCGCGCAGGACGGAGAGCTGCGTGATGTTTTGGCTGAAGGAGGCGAGGATCGCCGCCACACCCACCACGCCGACGCCGGCGACGAGCACCCGCTTGTACCCGAACCGCCCGGTCGCCAGGACCGCCGGGATCATGCCGATGGCCATGACCGCGATGTAGGCCGTGAAGAGCAGCTCCACCTGCCACGCGGTGACGCCGATCGCCTCGCCGATCGCCGGCAGGATCGGGTCGACCACGGCGATGCCCGCGATCGCGAGGAACGCCACCAGCGTGGTGGCGTAGATGGCCCTGCGGTTGGGTTCGTCGCGCCGCGCCACGCGCGCCTCCTCCGAACTGGCTGTACTACAGACAACTAGCTGTATATTACAGGTATCTCCAGGTATCCTACCGCCATGGCCGCAGCCGAGTCCCCGCTGGAACGGATCGAGACGCAGATCGCACTCCTGATGCGCCTCGGCGAGACCACCCGCCGGGCCACCCCGGTGGCGGCGCACCGGGCGCTGGACCGCGCGGCGTACGTGATCCTGCGCCACCTGGCGGGCGCCGGCCCGCAGAACGTCTCGGCCCTCGCCGACCGGCTCGGCCTGGACGGTTCGACGGTCACCCGGCAGGTGTCGGCCATGCAGCGCGACGGGCTCGTCGTGCGCGAGGCCGACCCCCGCGACGGCCGCGGCACGGTGATCACCCCGACCGGGTCCGGGCTGCGGCGGATGGCCGCGGTGCGGGCGGCCCGCAAGGACCTGTACGGCCGGATCCTGGCCGACTGGTCCGAGGCCGACCGCGAGCAGCTCGCCGACCTGATGGACCGCCTCATCGACGCGCTGGAAGCCCACCGCCGCACCGGCTAGCCCCTGTCTTCCGGCCCTCGCCGGTCCCCGCAGGCCTCGGGCCTCGCCCGGTCCCGCGTCCGTCGGGCCTCGCCCACGCCGCGCGCCGCGCCCACGCGGCACGCCTCGGGCCTTGCCCGTGCTGCGTGCCTCGGGCCTTGCCCGTGCTGGAGGATGGGTGCGTGGCCGTCATCGACAAGATCGCGTGGATCCACCTCGTGGGCGGGGCGATCCTCAGCACCCGTTCCCGGGGCAAGGACGTGTACTACCTCCCCGGCGGAAAGCGCGAGCCGGGCGAGAGCGACGTCGACACGCTGGTCCGCGAGGTCGGGGAGGAGCTGAGCGTCGCCATCGCCCCGGAGAGCGCCGCGCACCTCGGCACCTTCGAGGCCCAGGCACACGGGCACGCGGCCGGCACCCTCGTGCGGATGACCTGCTACACGGCCGGCTACGCCGGCGACCTCCGGGCCAGCAGCGAGATCGCCGAGGTCCTCTGGCTCACGTACCGGGACCGCGACCGGGTCTCCCCCGTCGACCAGGTCATCTTCGACCACCTCCGGGGCGCCGGCCGCCTGCGCTGACCGCCGCACCTCCTGACCGCGGCGGGAGCCCTTGATCGGCGTCGACGCTGGCAGATCGTGGTACTCAACTGCCCCTGGAGGGGCACCCAGGTACCACGATCTCCGCCCCGGGCCGATCTCCGAGCGTCGATCAAGGACCAGAGCCAATCTTGGGCTACCGCGACGTCCGTCGTGGTCCAGGCCGTTGCTCCCGCCACGTCACCCTCCGCGTCTGGCCGCGCTCACGCCCCAACCGCCCGAGCCCGGGACGGGAGGTGCCCCGTTCGCGCGTGCAGCTCGAGAGCTCCGCGCACGCACGTCCCGACCCGCGGCCGCGGGTCGGGGGTGGCGGGACCCCGTCGGGGCCCGCCCGGCGGGTGTCGCTAGAGGTCGATGTCGGCGTAGATGCAGGCGTGGTCGGAGCCGGCGTGGACGGCCGCGGTCATCGTGTCGTAGATGGGCCAGAGCACGCCGCGCTTGCCGCCCCAGACGCCCTTGCGGAAGATGCCGCCGCCGGTGACGCGGGCGAAGAGCGACGGCGACAGCAGCACGTAGTCGATTTTGTTGCGGGCGGTGCAGTAGCCGTACGTGCCGGGGCGCCCACCGTCCTCGAAGGACGGATGGGTGGAGATGTCGCGCAGGTCGGTGCCGAGCAGCAGCGGGGCGAGCGGCTCGCTCTCCGGGGTGTCGTTGAGGTCGCCGACCACCGCCACGTCCGTGATGCCGCCGGCCACCAGGTCGCGGTAGATCTCGGCGATCCTGCCGGCCTGGCGGCGGCGGGTGGCGTCGGAGGCGAGCTTGCCGCCGTAGCCCTTGCTCTTCAGGTGGTTGACCAGCACGACGAGGCGGCCGCCGCCGGGGGTGGCGAAGTGGTACTCCGGGCAGTCGCGGCTGAACACCCGCCCGACCTCGTCGGTGTCGTCGACGTGGCTGCGCTGGCCGACCAGCGGGTAGGCGCCGGTCGCGAGCACACCCACGTCGATGCCGCGCTCGTCGTTGCCGTCGACGACCATGACCTGCGGGTACCTCGGCACGCCCTCGACCAGGAGGCCGGCGTCGGTGAAGCGCTTGAGCGCGATGCGGTTTTCCGCCTCGATGACGCCGAGGATGTCGGCGCCGACGTCGTGGATGACCCGTGCGGTGTTCAGCATGCCCTGCTCGTCCACACGGTCTGTGGTCAGCTCGACCCAGCCGATCCAGTCGCCGCGCCCCTTCGCCACCACGTACACGCCGTCCTTGCGGGAGCGGCGCAGCAGGCGTCCCCGGTTTTGGCGCAGCCGGGCGAACTTGGCGGTGTCGCCGTGCAGCAGGTCCAGCTTGCGCAGCAGGCGCAGGATGCCGGCCTGGATGTCCGGTGTGTACAGCGGCTCCTCGAGCAGCTCGCAGATCTGCTCGTACGCCTCGAGCGCGGGGCGCCCGGCCGACCAGGTGCGCTGGTCGAGGGCGCGGGCGCGGTTGAAGAGGTTTTCCACGTTGTAGGTGCCGATCCGCACGATGCAGAGCGTAGACGGCGGGAGGGCCGGATCCGATGGTCCGGCCCTCCACAAGGGATCAGCGGGTCGGTTTGAAGTAGCGCGGGATCATGTACGACAGCGTCCTGGCGCCGATGAGCGCGCCCTGCACGTCGGCGGAGCGGGTGTGGATGCCGCCCCAGATCCGGGCCTCGATGACCTCCGCGACCGCCTCGGAGAAGCGGTCGAAGTGCCGCGTGGTGCCGGTGTCGGCGCTGGTCGCGCTGAAGGACATCCGGTCGGTGCCGTAGAAGTACGCCAGGGCGCCCATCGACGCGGCCGTGAAGCAGGCGTGGCCGGAGGTGTAGTCCGGGTGCGGCGGCGTGACGAGCAGCGGCGTCCAGTTGGGGTCGGGCGCCGTGTTCGGGTTGCCGTCGGCGCCGGCTTCCGGGATGAACGTGACCGGCCGCCAGAAGCTCCACCGGTACTTCTCGTAGTAGCAGGCGATCAGCGCGTCCATCTCGGTCATGTCCACCATCGCGAACATCCGCGCCGCCTGCAGGTTGCTCAGGTTGTTCTTGACCGCGAGCTGGCGCTTGATCTCCCACTCGGTCAGCCGGCGGTCGTGCCACCACCGCGCGGAGTCGGTCTGGTCGGCGGTACGGACGGTGCTGTTCGCCGCGCCGATCGCCTTGACCTCGTTGAAGTCCCGGGCGTACTGGGAGCTGGTCAGCGCCGGTGGGCCGGACGTGGTGAACATCGTCGCGTCCGGGATGAGGAACGGCTTGAGGTCCATCACCCACCCGCCGTCCGAGCCGAACCCGGGCGGGGTACGCCGCCACTGGCCGGGCGCGGTCCCCTCCCGCCACATCCGCGAGCCGAACGCGCCGTCGTTCGTGCGGAACGCGATCATGGCGTTCGCCGTCTTCTGGCCGACCGCCGTGCCGGCCGTCTTCGCCGTGCCGTTGGGGACGCGCGCCATGAAGGTGTCGTACTTCGCCTGGAGCGCCGCCTGCTGGCCGGGGAAGAGCCACTCCAGCGTGCGGAACGCCGCGGTCGCCACGGCGGCGTCGACCGACTCGGAGCCGGTCGCCGGCGGGGCGCCGAGGTACGGCTGGTACGGCTTGCGCGCGATCGCGTTGACCGCGTCGTAGATCGCGCCGTGGACGATCGAGAAGGAGCGGGCCTGCACGTGCGGCCCTTGCTGCGCGACGTCCCAGATCGACTCCTGGGCGAGGGCGTCCCAGGTAACGACGGCGTTGGGTGTGGGCGCGGCCGCCGCCGGCGTACCCGGTGAGCTGAGAACGAGTGGCGACCCGAGCGCGACGGCCGCGGCGAGAGCCACTCGCAGCGCGGAACGGCGCGTCCGACCTCGACGTGTCATGGGTTCTCCTTGCTGTGTGCCCGCATGGTCATTTCCACCTGCGAGGGTCAGCGGGGAGCCACGGCCGGAACCGCACTCTGTGTCCGCCAAACGCCACCGCCCGTGAGGCATGGCCGTTCGGGCCGGCGACCCACCGGTTCGGTCAGGGCCGCGGGCCGTACGGACGTTGCCCGGCGCCGCTACCCCGTGCCGCAGGCGGTGCCGTTGAGGGTGGCGGCGGTCGGGGGTGAGTTCGTGCCGCTGTACGTGGCCTGGAAGCCGAACGTGATGCTGCCGCCGGCCGGGACGCTCGCGTTCCAGTCGAGGTTGGCCGCGGAGACCTGGGTGCCGCTCTGGGTGACCGTCGCGTTCCAGGCGTTGCTGATGGCCTGGTCGCCCGGGAACCCGAACCGCAGCGTCCACCCGCTCACCGGCGCCGACCCCGCGGTGACCCGCACCTCGGCGACGAAGCCGTTCGCCCACTGGTTGCTCACCGTGTACCGGAAGGTGCACGAGGCCACGCCCGCCGTCGGTGTCGTGGGTGGGGTCGTGGTCGGCGCGGGCGGGCGGGTGGTGGGCGCGGGCGGGGTGGTCTGTGCCGGCGGTGTCGTCTGCGCGGGCGTCGTCGGCGGCGGGGGCGTGGTGGCCGGCGGTGTGGGCGACGGCGTGGTGGGTCCGCCGGGGTAGCTGAGCCCGAAGCCGTACGGGAAGAGCGCCGGCTTGCCGTCGCCGGTGTTGATCGGCTGCTGGGAGACGCCGCTCATCCAGGTCACCGGCAGCTTGCCGCTCGGGTTGTAGTCGCCGAACAGCACGTCCGCCACGCCCCGCCCCTCGGTGCCGGGCAGCCAGGCGGCGACCAGCGCCGCCCACCCGTCGACCTGCGCGGCGATGTCCAGCGGGCGGCCGGAGACCAGGACCACGATCACGGGTACGCCGGAGGCGCGCAGCCGCGACAGCACCGCGAGGTCGGCGGTGTCGAGCCCCATCGCGCCGGTGCGGTCGCCCTGCCCCTCGGCGTACGGGGTCTCCCCGACGACCGCGATCGCGGCCCGGTACGAGGAGTCGATGCCGGTGCCGTCCCGGTTGTACGTGACGGTGGTGCCGGAGCCGACCGCGTCGCGGATGCCGCGCAGGATCGTGGTGCCCGGGGTGATGTTGCCGGCCGAGCCCTGCCACGAGATCGTCCAGCCGCCGGACTGGAGGCCGATGTCGTCCGCGCTCTTGCCGGCCACGAAGATCTTGCCGCCGCTCTTGGCCAGCGGGAGGACGCCGCCCGCGTTCTTGAGCAGCACCTGCGAGCGGCGTACGGCGTCGCGGGCCAGGTCGCGGTGCGCCTGGTTGCCCACAGTGGACGTCAGCGCCCGGTCGGTGAAGCGCCGCTCGAAGAGCCCCAGCTCGAACTTCTTGGTGAGGATGCGCCGGTTGGCGTCGTCGATCCGCGGCATCGGGATGCGGCCGGCGTCCACCTCGGCGCGGAGCAGCTGGAGGAACTGCCGGTAGTCGGTCGGCACCATCACCATGTCGATGCCCGCGTTGACCGCGGTGGCGATCTCCGCGCCGGTGAAGCCGCGCTGCCCGTCGATCTGGTCGATGCCGGCCCAGTCGGAGACCACGAACCCGGTGAACCCGAGCTCGCCCTTGAGCACGTCGGTGAGCAGCCGCTCGTGGCCGTGCAGCTTCTGCCCGTTCCAGCTGCTGAAGGAGACCATGATCGAGCCGACGCCCTGCGCGACGGCCGCCTGGAACGGAGGCAGGTGTACGGCCCGCAGCTCGGCCTCGGAGATCTCGGTGTTGCCCTGGTCGCGGCCGCCGGTGGTGCCGCCGTCGCCGACGTAGTGCTTGGCCGTGGCGAGGATCGACGTGGGTTCGCCGAGGTTGCCGCCCTGGAAGCCGCCGATGATCGAGGTCATCGCGGTGGGGATCTCGGCCTGCTCGCCGAACGACTCGTAGGTGCGCCCCCACCGGTCGTTGCGCGCCACGCAGAGGCAGGGCGCGAAGGTCCAGTCGATGCCGGTGCCGGCGACCTCCTCGGCGGTGGCCCGGCCGACCGCCTGTACCAGCCCGGCGTCGCGGGTGGCGCCGAGGCCGATGTTGTGCGGGAAGATCGTCGCGCCGCGCACGTTGTTGTGCCCGTGCACCGCGTCGACGCCGTAGATGATCGGGATGCCCAGCGGGGTGGCCTGCGCCGCGCTCTGGTAGCCGTCGTACATGTCGGCCCAGCCGTTCGGGGTGTTGTCGGCCGGGGCCGAGCCGCCGCCGGAGAGGATCGACCCGATCCGGTACGCGGCAATGTCCTGCGGGCTGGTCAGCGCGGCCCGGTCGACCTGGGCGAGCTGGCCGAGCTTGTCTTCCAGCGTCATCCGCCCGAGCAGGTCTTCGACCCGCGCCGGCACCGGCTGGGCCGGGTCCTGGTAGGCCGGCGCGGCCCGGTTGGCCGTCGCCCCCGCGTCGTGGGCCGGCCCGACGAGGTCGAGCGCGGACGCGACCAGCGTGGCCGCGGCCAGGCACGCGCAGGCGGCCGTGACCGCGATCATCGTGCGGCCGTGGCGGTCCAGGCGCAGGACCTTGCGGTGCTGCGCCGGAGCGTTGGGCTCCTCGTCTTCGGTGGGGGGTGTGGCGGACATGCGGGCACTCCTACAAACCTGGGGCAACGACGTGAGCTCGCCGGCCACCCGTGGCCGGCGAGAATGCCCGGAAATCCCGCAGTGACCTGAATCTATGCGTACCCGCCCGGACCGGTCAAGCCCGTCCCACCCCCGGGGCCCCCCGGGGGGGGGGGGGGGGGGGGGGCGCGCCCGCCCCCCCCCCCCCGCCCCGCCCCCCCCGCGAGGGGGGCCGGGCGGGCGTAGCGTGAGCTGGGTGGAGGCGTCGGGGTGGGCGGTGCTGGGCGCGCCGTGGGACTGTTCGGGCACCGGGCGTGGGGAGGCCGACGCGCCGGCCGCGCTGCGCAGGGCCGGGCTCGGCGACCTGGCCGGCCTGGACGCGGGCGACGCACCCATCGCGATCACCACGACGGCACGCGACCCGGCCACCGGCGTCCGCGCGCTGGCCGAGACCCGCCGCGCCGCCGACGCGCTCACCGCCGCCCTGACCAGCCTGCTCGCCCGGGCGCCCGACCGCCGTCCGCTGGTGGTCGGCGGCGACTGCAGCCTGCTGCTCGGCGTCGTCCCGGCCGTGCGCGCGCTGGGCCCGGTCGGGCTCTGGTTCGTCGACGGCCACCCCGACTACCAGGCGCCCGCCGACTCCGCGACCGGCGAGACCGCCGACCTCGAGCTCGGCCTGGTCACCGGCGACGGCCCCGACGCGCTGACCGGCCTCGCCGGCCCGCCGCCGATGGTCCCGCCGGCCGCCGCGGTGCTGATCGGCCACCGTGCCGCCGGCCTCGACGCGGCGGCCGCCGCCGAGGTGGCCCGGGTGCCCGAGGCGGTACGCCGGATCGACGCCGCCACGCTGGTCGCCGACCCGGCCGCCGCCGGCGAACGGGCCCGCGGCTGGCTCGACGGCTCCGGCCGCAGCGTCTGGCTCCACCTCGACCTCGACGTGCTCGACCCGAGCGCGCTGCCCGCGGTCACGTACCCGCAGCCCGGCGGGCCGGACTGGGACGCGCTCGCCGCCGCGCTGCGCCCGCTCGCCACCTCGCCTCACCTGAGCGGGGTGAGCGTGGCCGACTTCCGCCCCGACCTCGACCCCGGCGGCGGGTACGCGGCCCGGGTCGTCGCCCTGCTCGACGCCGTCCTGCCGTAGGGCCGGTATCGAAGCGCCCGGCGGGCCCCGGCGCGACTCAGCGCAGCCGCAGCGAGCCGATGAACCCGTCGGTCGCCGCCATCTTCAGCAGGCGGCTCTGCGCGCCGGCGACGTCGGCCGGGCGCACCTGGCGCAGCAGCGCGTTCGGCCCCGGCTCGATGGCGCGGGTGACGAGGACCGCGGGGGAGATCTCCCGGACCACGTCGAGCGCGGCCGGGTTGGCCACCGGGCGCAGGCGCAGGCCGGCGAGCTCGGGCGGGATGACGGTGGGCATCGAGTGCCAGACGGCGGCGTCGACCTCGCCGGCGAGGACCGCGGCGGGCGCGACCACGAACGGGCACTCGACGTACTCGACCGGGGTGCCGGCGAACTCCGCCTCGCTGAGCTTCTGGTGGTCGTACGAGGAGTGGTCGATGCCGACCCGCGGCGGGTCCTTCGGCGGCCGGGTGGCGTGCTCGACGACCACGAGCGAGCCGCTGGAGTAGAAAGTGGACGGTCCAAGGTGGACGCCGGCGAGCCCGGGGAAGCTGTCCCGGTGCTGGGCCAGCGCCCCGGCCGAGGTCACCGTCGCGTGCGCCCGCTCGTGGTAGACCTCCTCCAGCCGCAGGTGCGCGCCAGGGCGGTAGTCGACCACGACGGAGACGCCGACGTCGCGGAGCGCGCCCTGGATCACGTCGAGGATCGCCTGCTGCTCCAGCGGCCCGGAGGCCGGCATGACCAGGCGAAAGTTGCCCAGCTCCGCCGCGTTCCAGAGCTTGCCGACGTCCCGGTCGGCGACGACCGTGCCCTGGTGGCCGCGGGCGGTGAGGGTGACCGCTCCCCCGGTCTCCAGGCTGCGCAGCGCCTTGACCACCGTGCCGGTGCCGGCGCCACTGGTGGTCTGCAGCTCCTGCACCGTGGGGATGCGCTGCCCGACCTCCCGGGTGAGCAGCACGCGGGCCACGTGCGCGAGCACGTCCGGCTTGGTGAACCCCCCACTCACGCGGGACCGCGCCGGGGGTCGGGGCCGAAGCCGAGCTTGCCGGGGTTGAGCAGGTGGGCCGGGTCGAGGCCGCGCTTGAGGCGCTCCAGCACCGGGTACCCGCTGCCCAGTGACTGCCGCACCCACGGCTGGCGGGCCAGGCCGCCGCCGTGGTGGTGGGAGACCTCGCCGTCGTGAGCGACCACGACCTTCATCGCCCGATCCCAGATCTCCTCCAGCCGGGCGAGCGCGGCGCGGTCGTCGGGGGCGCGGCCGAGCAGGATCACGTACAGCGAGGTGCCCTGCTCGTACACGTGCGAGAAGTGGCCGAGCACCTCGTCGGCGAGCGGGGCGAGCTGCTCTTTCAGCTCGCGGTACATCGGGCCGATCCGGCTCCAGAGGTGGGCGACCTCGATGGTCTCCGCGTAGCCGCCGGGCTCGGCGAGGCGGCGCTCGATGGTGGAGAAGTCGTAGCGGCGGTCGAGCCAGGCGGTCACCGGTGGCGCCCCCATGCTCGTCCCTCCCAGCGCCTCGACTATGCCGGTCGCGGCGGCGTGCTCGGCGGTCGCGACGCCGGCCAGGCCCTCGTGCCCCAGGAATAGTACCGGCGTGCCGACCGGCCGGTCGGGGACCGCGTGCGCGGCCTCCTCGCGGTCGTAGAAGCGGACCAGGAACGGCCGCAGGCCGGCCTGGGCGATCTGGCGCATCGCGGCGAGCCCCGCCTCGACCTCGGGCAGCGCGAACGCCTCGACGATCCGGTGCGGCGCGATCGCGAACACCTTGAGGGTCACCGCGGTGACGATGCCGAGCGTCCCCTCGGAGCCGATGAAGACCTCCCGGAGGTCGGGGCCCATCGCGGCGCGCGGCCGCTGGCCGAGCTCGGCGACCGTGCCGTCGGCGAGCACCACCTGGTACCCGACGACGAGGTCCTCGATCCCCCCGTACCGCGAGGAGAACTGGCCGGTGGCGCGGGTGGCGACCCAGCCGCCGACGGTGGAGCGGCCGAGCGACTGGGGGGTGTGGTTGAGCGTGCGGCCGCGCCGCGCCAGCCAGGCCTCCAGGTCGCTCCCGCGTACGCCGGCGGCGACCCGCACGGTGCGGTCGGTCTCGTCCAGCTCGGGTGTGGAGACGTGGCCGGACATGTCGAGCACGATGCCGCCGGCGACCGGCAGCGGCTGGCCGGTCACCGAGGAGCCCAGCCCCCAGGCGGTCACCGGTACGCCGGCGTCGGCCGCGATCCGCAGCGTGGTGACCACGTCGTCGACGCCGCGTGCCGTGACCACGACCTCCGGCCGGTACGGGTGGCGGCCCAGCCGCGCCCAGACGGTCGCGACCGGCCACGTGTCGTGGCTGCGCGCGTCCAGGTCGGCCTCGGACGTGGAAACGGCGGCATCGCCGAGCGCGGTGCGCAGGCGGTCGGCCACAGCAGGCATGACATGCTCCCCTCACCCTGTCACCACCACTCAATCCTCAAAAAACTGAGTTGTCAAGCGGAGCTCATTCGCAGGAAGCATGCTCTTGACATGATTGAAACACGGATCCTAGTCTCGACTCAGTACGCAGATTTCTGAATTCTCAGGCCGGCGACGCGAGATCCTCAGGTTGGCGGCGCGGACCGGCTCCGGGACGAGAAGGTGGAAGCGGTGACAGCACTGCTCGAGGCACGCGGGGTGACGAAGCGGTTCGGCGCGGTCGAAGCGCTCCGCGGGGCGAGCTTCGCCGTCGGCGAGGGCGAGGTCGTCGCCCTGATGGGCGACAACGGCGCCGGCAAGAGCACCTTGATCAAGACCATCTGCGGGGTGTACGCCCCGGACGCGGGCGAGATCCGCTTCGCCGGCAGCTCCATCGCCGGCCTGTCGCCGAGCGCCGTCCACGGCCTCGGCATCGAGACCGTGTACCAGGACCTGGCCCTCGCCCCCGACCTCGACACGGCGGCCAACCTCTTCCTCGGCCGCGAGCTGCTCGCCGCCGGCCTGCTCGGGCGGTTCGGCGTGCTGGCCAAGAAGCGGATGGCCGCCCGGGCGGTCCAGGTGCTCACCGACCTGAAGGTCGCCATCAAGGACCCCACCGCCCCGGTGGCCACGCTCTCCGGCGGTCAGCAGCAGAGCGTCGCGGTCGCGCGGGCGGTGACCTGGGCGGACCGTCTCGTGATCATGGACGAGCCGACCGCCGCGCTCGGCGTGCCGCAGACCCGGGCGGTGCTCGACCTGATCCGGCGGGTGCGCGACTCGGGCCGCTCGGTCGTGCTGATCAGCCACAGCTTGCCGGACGTGATGGCGGTCTCCGACCGGATCGAGGTGCTCCGCCTCGGCCGCCGGGTGGCCCGGCTGGTCACCCGGGAGACCGACGAGGCGCAGATCGTCGGCGCGATGACGGGCGCGTGGACCCAGGAGGACGCGGAATGAGCGGGAGCCGTGAGGCTACGGGCCTCAACCACGACGGCGGACAAGCGCCGAACGGCGGAGCGAGGAAGGCGGAGGGCGGGAGCCGTGAGGCCACGGGCCTCAACCACGACGGCGGACAAGCGCCGAACGGCGGAGCGCGGAAGGCACCGGGCGGTTTGCTCGCCAAGGCCGGTCCGGCGGCGGGCGCCGAGGAGGCACCCAAGGTGCGCCGCCGCCGGGCCCTGCTCGGCTCCGCCACCGACATCACCGCGATCCTCCTGGTGATCGTGGCGCTGTTCGCGATCCTCGACTTCGACGCGTTCTTCACCACCGCCAACTTCACGAACGTCCTGATCAGCGCCTCCCTGCTGATCGTGATGGGGGTCGGCGCGACGTTCGTGCTGATCACCGGTGGCGTCGACCTCTCCGTCGGCTCGGTGCTGGTCTTCTCCGGCGTAGCGGCCGGCGAGGTGATGAAGGCGATGGGCGGGCAGGGCTGGGGCGCCGCCCTCGTGGGCATCGCGGTCAGCATGGCCGCCGGCGCCGCGTGGGGCGTCGTCAACGGCCTGGTCGTCACCAAGCTGCGGGTGCCGCCGCTGATCGCCACGCTGGGCTCGTTCGGGGCGGCGCAGGGCCTGGCCCAGGTCATCACGAACGGCAACGACCTCAAGGACATCCCGTACGAGCTGGTCGACAACCTCGGCGTGGGCCGGGTGGCCGGCGTGCCGTGGCTGGTCGTGGTCGCCCTCGCGGTCGCGCTGGTCGGCGGGCTGGTCCTCGGCGTGACCCGGTACGGGCGGCGCACGTACGCGATCGGCTCCAACGCCGAGGCGGCCCGCCGCGCCGGCATCAGCGTGGACCGGCACCTGATCAGCGTGTACACGATGGCCGGGCTGCTGGCCGGGCTCGCCGGCATCATGAGCTACGCCCAGTTCGGCTCGACCACGCTCAGCGGCCACGCGACCGACAACCTCGCCGTGATCGCGGCCGTCGTGATCGGCGGTACCAGCCTCTTCGGCGGCGTCGGCACGATGTTCGGCACGCTCGTCGGCACCATGATCCCCGCCGTCCTCGCCAACGGCCTGGTGATCGTCGGCCTCAACTCGTTCTGGCGCGACTTCGCGGTCGGCGTCGTGCTCGTCGCCGCCGTCTACCTGGACCAGCTGCGAAGGCGGGCGAGAACCGCCCGCTGACGCGGCAACCCCCACACAGCACGACCGGAAGGAACCGACCATGCGTCACATACGTTTCGGCGCGGCCGCCACGGCCGCCTTACTGGCCCTGTCGCTGGCCGCCTGCGGCGACGACAACGACGGCGGCAGCGGCAGCGGCGGCTCCGCCGAGGACAGCTTCGACATCGCGTTCATCCCCGGCGTCGCCAACGACGCCTACTACGGCTCCGTCGCCTGCGGCATCCAGGCGGTCGCCGCCAAGTCTGGCTCCACAGTGGACGTACAGGCGCCGAAGTCGTTCAGCCCCACCGACCAGATCCCGATCCTGCAGGCGGTCATCGCCAAGAAGCCGGACGTCATCATCATCGCGCCGACCGACAGCAAGGCGCTCTACGCCCCGCTGCGCCAGGCGACCAGCCAGGGCATCAAGGTCGTGCTCGTGGACACCACGCTGGAGGACCCGTCGCTGGCCGAGGCGCAGGTCAGCTCCGACAACATCGAGGCCGGCAAGGTCGCCGCGGCCAAGCTCGTCGAGCTGCTCGGCGGCAAGTCCGGCTCGGTGCTCACGGTCAACCTCTCCGCCGGCGTCACCACCACCGACGACCGGGAGAAGGGCTTCGCCGAGGGCATCAAGGCGGCGTCCGGGCTGAAGTACCTGGGCCAGCAGTTCTCCAACAACAGCGTGCAGACCGCCGCGTCGATCGTCTCCGCCACCCTCGCCGCGAACGCGGACCTGACCGGCATCTTCTCCACCGCCGCGTTCAACACCGAGGGCGCGGTCGCCGCGCTCAAGTCGGCCAACGCGGCCAGCAAGGTGACGATCGTCGGGTTCAACGCCAACCCGCCCGGCGTCCAGCAGATCGAGGACGGAACGGTCGCCGCGCAGGTGGTGCTCAAGCCGTACGACGAGGGCATCGCCGCGGCCGAGCAGGCGGTCAACGCGCTGACCGGCAAGCCGGTGACCAAGGAGATCTCCACCGGCGCGGTCGTCGCCACGAAGGACAACCTCCAGAGCCCGGAGGTGCGCAAGTACCTGTACAGCTTCGACTGCCCGAAGGCGTGAGGCATGGACTCCCGTACCGGTAAGAAGATCAGGCTCGGCCGGGTGCTCGACCCGCGTACCGGCCGAGCCGTCGTGGTCGCGGCCTCGCACGGCGTGATGAGCGGGCCGCCCGCGGGCCTGGCCACCCGCGCGGAGATCGACGCGGTGTTCGGCCAGCTCGACGCCGCGGACGGGGTCATGGTGACGCCCGGGATGCTGCCGCTGGTCGAAGACTTCTTCGTCGGCCGCGGCCGCCCGGCGCTGGTCCTGCACCTGGACTGGAAGAACCACGGCCGCAAGATCTACACGCCGGGCGCCGACGGGCGGGGCGAGGGGGTGCTGGCCCAGCTCGCCTCGCTGGAGGAGGTCGCCGCGGCCGGCGTCGACGCCGTCATGACGTACCTCTACATCGGACAGCGGGACACCGCCCTGGAGCGCGCCGAGATCGAGCGCAACGCGCGTATCGTCCGCGACGCGGCCCGGGTCGGCGTGGCGGTCATCATCGAGCCGCGCTCCGCCCTCGAACCGGAGGGGGGCGCGGCGCTGAGCACCGATGTGCTCAGCCTGTACTGCCGGATCTCCGCCGACATCGGCGCCGACCTGGTTAAGGTCGTCTGGAACGGCTCGGTCGAGGCGTTCAGCCCGGTCGCGCAGACCTGCTTCGCGCCGATCCTGGTGGCTGGCGGCCCGGGCGGCGAGGACCCGGCCAGCACGCTGCGGCTGGCGGCCGACTCGGTCGCCGCCGGTGCCGCGGGCGTCATGTTCGGGCGGCGGGTCTTCCGCGCCGAGCACCCGGCCGAGGTGCTCGCCGGCCTGCGCGCCGTCACCCACGACGGCGTACCGCCCGAGCGGGCCCTCGCCCGACACTGAGAGGGCGGCCGCCATGTTGTTGATCGTGGGCGAGGCGATCGTCGTGTACCAGCGCGACGTCGGTCCCGCCGGCGCGGACACGCCGTACGCGGGGCCGTGGCCGAGCGGGGCACCGGCGATCGCCGCGTACGTGGCCGCCCGGCTCGGCGTACCCACGGCGTTCGTCGGCGGGGTGGGCCGGGACGCGCACGGCCAGGTGATGCGGGACGGGCTCGGCGCGGCCGGCGTCGACCTCGGGCACCTCGTCGAGGTGGCGGACGCGCCGACCGCCACCGCCCGCATCACGTACCGGGGTGAGGGCCACCGCGAGTTCGACTTCGCGGTGGCCGGCACCGCCGCGACCCGGGTCACCGAGGCCGACCTCGGCGACCTGCCCGAGCGGGCCGCCTGGCTGCACATGTCCGGCTCGGCGCTCATCTTCGGCGAACCGCTCGCGGCGACCGCCCTCGCCGCGCTGCGCCGGGCCCACCGCGCCGGCGCCCGCGTCTCCGTCGACCCGAACGTACGCCCCGAGTCGACCAACGCGCGGGCGCTGCTCGACGTGCTGCCCCTGGCCCACGTGCTGCTCCCCACCGAGGGCGAGCTCGAGGCGCTCGGCGCGGACGTCGACGCGCTCGTCGCGGGCGGCGCCACCGTCTGCACCACGCGCGGGCCGGCCGGCGCGCTGGTCCGCGACGGCACCGGCACCACGGCGGTACCGGCGGTCCCGGTGGAGCCGGTCGACACCGACGGCGCCGGCGACTCGTTCGCCGCCGGGTTCATCGCCGCCTCCCTGGCCGGCGCCGACCCCCGCACGGCGGCCCGGGCCGGGGTCGCGGTCGCCGCCCAGGCGATCCGGGTGACCGGGCCGATGACCGTCGTACCGAGCCTGCCCGCGCTCCGATGACGCTGCTCTGCGTGAGCCTGGCGCCGTCGCTGGACCGGTACGCCTGGCTCCCCGCCCTGCGCCTCGGCGGCATCAACCGGCCGCGCGACGTGCTGGTCCGGGCCGGTGGCAAGGGCCTCAACGCCGCCCGCGCCGCCACCAGCCTCGGGGTACCCACCCGGGCGGTCGCGCTCGTCGGCGGCGCGACCGGCGAGGTCATGCGGGCGCACACGGACGGGCTCGACGTGTCCTGGGTGGACAGTGGCGTCGAGACCCGCGAGTGCCAGTGCCTGCTCGACGAGGGCACCGGCACGCTGACCCAGGTCTACGAGCCGGTACGCGCGGTGCCGGCGGCGCTCTGGCCGGGCGTCCGGGCGGCCGTCGTGGAGCACGTCGAGCGGCTGGGGCCCGGCGACGCCGTCGCGCTCTCCGGACGGGTACCGCCCGGATTGCCGGTCACCGCGCTCGCCGAGATCGTCGACGTCGCCGCCGCCCGGGGCGTACCGGTGCTGGTGGACTCGGACGGGCCGGCCCTGGCCGCCGCGCTCGCCCGCCGCCCCGACCTGGTCAAGGTCAACGAGCACGAGGCGGCCGCGGTGACCGGCGCCCCGGCGCAGGGCTGGGCCAGCGCCGAGGCGCTCCGCGCGCTGGGCGCCCGCGCCGCCGTCGTCACCGCCGGCCCGGGTGGCGCCCGCTACCTCGGCCCGGACGGCCGGCGCGCGGTCACCCATCCCCCGCTCGACGGCGCGCTGCCGGTCGGCAGCGGCGACGCGTTCCTCGCCGGCCTGGCCGCGGCCCACCTCGCGGATGGCGGCGCAGACGTGCTCGCCGGGCTCCGCCTGGCCGCCGCGGCCGCCCGCGCCAACGCCCGCCACCTGCCGGCCGGCGACTTCACCCGGGCCGAGGTGGAGGCGGAGCTACCGGCGCTGAGCGACGGCTCCGGCCCGTAGGACCGGCCGCCGCCGGAGGGTGAGGCCGCGGGAAACGCACCCCAAGAAACGCTCCGCTCAGCCGGCGGTGGGCAGCCAGCGGAGGGTGAGGTCGAGCGCCTCGCCCAGGCTGGCCGGGCGGGCCGCCGACGGGGGCAGGCCGTCGCGGGGCCAGCCGGGGCCGGCGGCGACGACCAGCGGGGTGCCCCGTAGGCCGTTCAGCTGGCCGGCCGCCGCGGTGGCCGGCGCCTGCGACCAGAGCACCACGACGGTGGGGCCGACGCGGCCGACCACCGCGGCGAGCGCGCCGGGCGGGACGCGGGCGCCGAGCATCAGCGAACGGTGGCCGCGCTCGGCGAGCGCCGCGGCGAGGGCCTCGACGGGGAGCGTGTGCTGCTCCTCGTCGGCGCTGGCGAGCAGCGTCCGCGGGGTGGGGGCGCCGGCCGGGCGGGGCACGGCGGCGAACGTCTCGGAGATGGTGCGGGAGAGCAGGTGCTCGACCTCGACCAGCCCGCCGCCGGCCGCGTGCCGTTCGCCGACGCCGGCGAGCACCGGGCGCAGCAGGTGGTCCCAGGTGTGGACCACCCCTCGCGCGCCGATCATGCGGGTGATCACACTGGACATCGTGGCGACGTCCAGGCGCATGGCGGCCCGGGCCAACCCGCGGGCCTCCGGGCCGGCGCCGCCGACCGGGATCGTGTTGCCGCCGCCGGCGCGGGCGCTGAGGGCGGAACCGGTCCGCGGCCGCTCGACGCTCTCCAGCGGGTGCACGGTGAGCGCGGCCCGTGCGGCATCGGCGGCCGGCATGCCCTCCCCGGTCAGGCGGCACATCACCTCGAGGCGGGAGAGGTCCTGCCGGGTGTACCGCCGGTGGTGGTGGGCCTCGTGCTGGTCCGGGCCGAGCCCGTACCGCCGGTGCCAGCTGCGCAACGTGGTGACCGCGACCCCGAGCCGGCGGGCGACCTCACCCGCGCTCAGCCCGTCTCCGGGCGCCCTGTTCACTGGATCAGGGTAACGTAGGCGCGACTTGCGTCGTTTACTGCGTCGTTAAGAAACGGCACCGATATCGAGGGGAGCGGGATTGGACCCGGCACTCGCCGCCGCGTACGCGCGCTGCCGTGCGCTGCACCGCCGGCACGGCCGCAGTTACTACCTGGCCACCCGCCTGCTCCCCGCCGGAAAGCGCCGCCACGTCCACGCGCTGTACGGCTTCACCCGCTACGCCGACGAGATCGTGGACCGCGCCGACGGGCTCGCCACGGCCGAGCGGGCGCGGCGGCTGCGCGACTGGTCCGACCGCTTCCTGGCCGGGCTGGCCGGCGAGCGGGTCGACGACCCCCTCCTCCCCGCGGTGCTGCACACCATCGAGGTCTTCGCGATGGACCCGGCCGACTTCGCCACGTTCCTGCAAAGCATGGCGATGGACCTGGAGGTCCGCGACTACGCCGGCTACGACGACCTGCTGTCCTACATGGAGGGTTCGGCGGCGGCGATCGGCGCGATGATGCTGCCGATCCTGGAGCCCGCCGACCGCGCGCTGGCCCGCGAGCCGGCCCGCCAGCTCGGCCTCGCCTTCCAGCTCACCAACTTCATCCGCGACGTCGGCGAAGACCTCGACCGCGGCCGGGTCTACCTGCCCCGCGCCGACCTGGAGAAATTCGGCGTCACCCGGGCCGACCTCCGCGCGGCCGCGGACCGCCGCGCCGCCTCACCCTCCATAAAGGACCTCATCGGGTACGAGGTGACGCGTGCCCGGGCACACTACGCCGCCGCCGCGCCCGGGGTGCCGATGCTGGCACCCGCGTCGCAGGCGTGCATCCGGGCGGCCTTCCACCTCTACGGCGGGATCCTCGACGAGGTCGAGCGGGCCGGCCACGACGTCTTCGCCCGGCGGGCGGTCGTGCCGCACCGGCGGCGCCTGGCGACGGTGGCCCGCTGCCTGCTCACCCCGCCCGGCACACCGGTCGGACTGCCCACGGCGAGGGCTCCCCGGGTGTAGCTTGATCATGTGCCGACGCCGCACGCCGCGAGCGGGAGCGCGCCCGCCGCCCCGCGGCCCGGGCGGCGCCCGTGAACGAGCGCGAGGTCGAGGTCCGGGCGATCGCGGCCGAGCGGCTGACGTTCTTCGCCGACGCGGTGATCGCGATCGCCATCACTCTCCTCGCGCTCGACCTCCCGCTGCCGGCCGGCGACTCCAACGCCGAGGTGCTCCGCTCCGCGGGCGACGACTGGCCGGCGTACCTGGCGTTCCTGCTCAGCTTCACCGTGATCGGCCGGCACTGGTCGGCGCACCACCGGGTGTTCCGGTACGTCACCTCGCTCGGCGGCCGCCTCGGCGCGCTGACCATGGTGTGGCTGCTGCTGCAGGTGGTCACGCCGTTCGCCACCCGCGTGATCACCGGTGACGGGGCGTACCAGGCGCGGTTCGGCTTCTACTCGCTCGTGCAGGGCGCGGCGGGCATCACGTTCGTACTGATGATCCGCGAGGTCCGCGGTCACACGCTGCACCGCTCCGACATGCCGCCCGAGGTGCTCGCCGGGGCGGCGGCCGCGATGGCGACGCTCGCGGCCGCGTTCCTGGTGTCGATCCCGGTCTCCTTCCTGACCGAGCAGTCGTGGCTCTGCTGGATCCTCGTCCCGGTGGCCGTCGGCGCCGTGCGGCGGCGCCGGGGCCGGCCGTGACGGGCGGGGGTCAGGGCGTCCCGAGGCGGTCCAGCACCACCGTCGCGTAACCGACCAGGTCGCCGTCGAGGAACGGCACGCGCTCGTCCCGCCCCACCCCGCCGGACCAGCGGCGCAGCTCGTCGACCGCCTCCTGGCCCGCACGGTCGCCGAAGACCCGCAGCCGCGCGATCGCGGTCGCCCACCGCACCACCGGGCGCGGGTCGTCGAACTCGGCCGCCACGCCCAGCAGCCCCATCGAGACGCGCGCGGTCGCCGCCAGCGCTTCGTCCACTTCGGACGAGGCGAGCGCGGCGAGGGGCGGCAGGCTCCCCTCCGCGTCCTCCGGAAACCACCCCAGCGTGTACGCCGCGAGGGCCCGCACGTCCGGGTCGCCGTGCCCGAGCAGCGCGCGGAAGAGGGGCACCCCCTGCCGTACCGCCTCGTGCGCGGCGACGGCCACGTGCGCGAGCATCGCCTCCTGCTCCCGCGCGGTGAGCGCCTCGATGTACTCGGCGTCGCCCTCCTCCTCGTCCCACCCCGGGTCGCCGGGATGCGGCGCGGCGGCGAGCACCGCGGCCCCGCCCTCGGCCGTACGGCGGTGCTCGGCGATCGGCAGCCCGTCGGGCAACCAGAACTCGTCGTACCCCACCGCGATCGCGGCGAGGAGCCGCACCAGCTCCCCCTTGTCGGCGCCGTCCGGGTCGGCGAGGATCTCGAGCAGGAACGGCACCGCGTAGGCCGTGGCCTCGTAGCGGGTGCCCTGATGGAAGATGTTGCCGTAGAGCTGCCAGCGCGCTTTCTCCCGCCGGTCGGGGTCGGCGGAGCGCAGGTCCGTTATCTGATCGGGTACGTCGGTGGCCGGGCCGTAGGCGTGCGTGATCCGGGCCCAGTCGACGTCGTCGAGTCGTTCCAGCACGGGCAGCATCCTGCCACCCCGCAAAGTGGCACAAGTACCCCAACACGGCGCGCCGCTGGTTCGCCGGATCCGGGCCGGACCAGCCACAATATCCCGCGTACACGGGAGTAAGGAGCGGGGAGCATGCGGGAGCTGGTGGATCCGGTCGATCCGGTCGTCGACGCGGGGCGGGCGGCACCGTTTCCGGACGCCGGCGAGTACCGTGCCGCGGTCGAGCGGGTCCGGGCCGCCGCCGAGGCGTACTACAGCGGTCCCGACCTGGCCATGGACGACGCCACGTACGACGGCCTGATGGCCCGCGTCGCCGCCACCGAGGCCGCCCGCCCGGCGTGGAAGGAGGCCGACTCCCCCACCGAGGCGGTCGGCGCGGGCGGCGGGGTGGTCGGCGACGTCGTGCACAGCGAGCCGATGCTCAGCCTCGACAACGTCTTCGGCGAGGACGAGCTGCGCCGGTGGGCGGAGCGCCTGGAAAAGCTCCTCGGCCGCCCGGTCGCCGGCTACACGGTGGAGCCGAAGATCGACGGGCTGGCCATCGCCGCGCGGTACACGGACGGGGTCCTGACCCTGGTGGCGACGCGGGGTGACGGGTTCGCGGGCGAGGACGTGACCGCCCAGGCCCGCCGGGCCGCGGGCCTGCCGGCGCGGCTGCGCGAGCCGCTGACCGTGGAGGTGCGCGGCGAGGTCTTCATGACCGACGACGACTTCACCGCCGCGCAGGCGATGCGGACCGGAAACGGCGAGCCGCCCTTCGCCCACCCGCGCAGCGCCGCGGCGGGCACCCTCCGCGCGCCGAAGCGGCCGTACGACGCGCCGCTCTCCTTCCTCGCGTACTCGGTGCACGGCGTCACCGAGCCGATGGCCGGCTCGGCCGCGCTGGCCCGGCTGGCGGAGCTCGGGTTCGCCACCACCGCGACCTCGGCGGCCGGGATGCCGGTCTGCGCGACGGTCGAGGAGGTGTACGCGGCGGTGCAGGCGCTCACCGCCGCCCGCGGCACCCTCGGCTTCGGCGTGGACGGCGCGGTGGTCAAGGCCGACCTGCCCGCCGACCGGGCCGGGGCCGGCTCGTCCAGCCGGGCGCCGCGCTGGGGTGTCGCGTACAAGTTCCCGGCCGACACCCGCACCACCAAGCTGCTCCGGATCGAGGTGCAGGTCGGCCGCACCGGTGTGATCACGCCGGTGGCGGTGCTGGAGCCGGTCCAGGTGGGCGGCGTGATCGTCACCTCGGCCACGCTGCACAACTTCGACGACCTGGTCCGCCGCAACGTCCGCGCCGGCGACACCGTCTTCGTCCGCCGGGCCGGCGACGTGATCCCCGAGGTGACCGGCGCCCAGCTCGACCTGCGCCCGGCCGGCTCGGTGCCGTTCGAGCCTCCCGCCGACTGCCCGCGCTGCGGCGGGGAGATCGACCGTTCGCAGAAGCGGTGGCGCTGCGTCCAGGGCCGGGCCTGCGGCACCGACGTCGCGCTGGAGTACTACGTCGCCCGCACGTCGATGGACATCGAGGGGCTCGGCGACCGGATCCTGCGGGCGGTGGTCGCCGCCGGCCTGGTCACCGACCCCGCCGACCTGTACGACCTGGACGTGCCCACCCTCGCCGCCCTGGAACGGCTCGGCGAGGTCTCCGCCACCAAGCTGGTCACCAACATCCAGGGCTCCAAGGCGCGCCCGCTGTCCCGGGTGCTGACCGCGCTCGGCGTACGGATGACGGGCCGCTCGATGTCGCGCCGGCTGGCCGCCCACTTCGGCACGATGGAGGCGCTGCTCGCCGCCTCGGTCGACGAGCTGCAGCGGGTCGACGGGGTGGGTCCCGAGCGGGCGGTGACGATCGCCGCCGAGCTGGTCGAGCTGACCCCGCTGATCGCCCGCCTCGCCGAGCGCGGCGTCAACATGACCGAGCCGGTGGCGGTCGTGACCTCGACGGCGTCGCTGCCGCTGCAGCGGCCGGACGGTACCCCGATGACGGTGGTGGTGACCGGCTCGGTGCCCGGCCTGACCCGCGACGAGGGCAACGCGGCGGTCGAGCGGCTCGGCGGCAGGTCCGCCGGCTCGGTGTCGAAGAAGACCGACCTGGTCGTGGTCGGCGACGGCGCCGGTTCCAAGGCCGCGAAGGCCGAGCAGCTGGGCATCCGGATCCTGCCCGCCGAGGCGTTCGCCGCGCTGTTGACGGCGCACGAGGACGGCGACCCGGACGCGGTGGCGGAGATCCTGGCCGTACCCCAGCCGTGAGCCTCAGGCGCCGTGAAACAGCGGCCGGATCCGGCCGTCGGCGAAGCGGAAGCCGAGCGCCCAGGTGCTCAGCTGGGCGGTCCGGCTGTCCGGGTGGTGGCTGAGGTCGGTGAGGAGCTCCTCGGAGAGGTCGGGCGTCGCGCCGGCGCGCGGCTGCGCGGTCACGGTGAGCAGGTAGCCGGCGGCGCGGGCGATGAGGGCGTGCTCCTCGTTGTGCGCCTCCTCCTTGACCAGCTCGCGCAGGAGCGGTTCGAGCAGGCCGCGCACCTCCCCGGCGACGTCGGGCGAGGTGCCGAAGCAGTCGCCGACGGCGAAGAGGGCGGTGTGCAGCTCGTTCATCGTCGAGGGGTTGGGGTTGGCGACGAGCCGCTCGTGCGCGGCGACGCAGGCGTCGACGAGGGTCTGCTGGACCAGCAGGCTCGGGTGTTTGAGGAAGCCCAGGCTGAACAGGGCCCGGATCCGCAGCCAGGTCTCGTCGGAGTCCTGGACGATCGAGGCGAGCACCCGGGTGACCGGATCGACGTAGCCGCCGGTCTGGAGGGTGTCGACGGCCCGGCGGCGCTCGGCGCCGGCGTTCTGCAGGAGGGCGTGCTCGACCAGCTTGGTGGTGCCCGCCTTGAGGTGGTCGGGTATCGAGGAGCGCTCCACGCCCTTGAGCGCCTTGTGCACCGCGCGGTGCCAGTCCTCGTCGATGGTGGGGAGGTCGTCGCAGCCCGGCGAGTCGGAGTCGATGGCGTGCCGCAGGGTGGTGGCGACCCACCGCTCGCCGGCGGCGACCTCGGGCGGCGGGTCGGCTCCCCGCTCCGCGATGATCCTGCGCAGCAGGTCCTTGACCCGCCGCTGCTTGTCCGCGGAGCCGTGCTGGGCGCGCTGCCAGATGGCGTGCATCGCGGTCCCCCGCTCGCGCAGCGACGCGTCGGGGTTCTGGGTGCGCTTGTACAGCACGTCCTCGACCCAGTCCTCGTCTTCCGGGGACCAGTCCGGCGGGATGTTGACGGCGACCTCGAGGTCGAGCGACCGGGCCGGGTAGAGGCTGGTGCCGCGGAGCGGCTCGGCGCGGGTGAGCAGCTCGAAGACCCAGGCCTTGAGGGCCCGCGTGGTCTCGTCGCGCTCCGGCCGCTTGGTCCGGACCAGCTTCGACACCGCCCGCCACGCGCGGAAGCCGAGCGGGGTGGTCCGGATCGCGTACTCCAGGATCTCGGTGATCAGCGGGAACGCGTAGTTGGCCAGCCCGCCGAGCAGGATGAGCGCGTCGATGTTGCGCGAGGTCGGCGGGGAACCGCCGAGCACGATCAGCCGGCGGGCGATGTCGCGGGTCGGCCGGTTGTACCGCAGCAGCGTGTCGCGCGAGGCACGGCTCGGCGTCCGGAACGCGGCCAGCAGCGCCGAGGCCTGCCCGAGCAGCTCGAACTCGGTGCGCGGCGGGGTGTCGTCGGTCAGCCAGTCCGGTGTCCACTCCGCCGGTGAGTCGGCCAGCGTGGTGTTCACGTCGAGGGGCCGGACCCGCGCGGCCAGCGAACGGGTGCCGCCGACGTGCATCAGCGCCGAGGGTGGCCGGTTGCCGGCGGCCGCCACGAAGATCTGGTCGAGCCGGCGCAGCTCGTCGTCGGTGAAGGCGCGGTCGCTGTTGGGGCTCAGCTTGCGGCTGAACTCCTGCGACGAGATCTTGAGCGCCTTGGCCACCCACGCGTCGGTCGTGCCCTCCGGAAGCTGGCTGACCTGCGCCGACACCGCGAAGCGGATGACGTCGTCGGGTCCGCTGATGCTGCGGATCAGTTGCTCGACCGGCTTGGGCATGTCGCGACAGTAGCGAGGCGTGTTGAGCCGGACAGTCCACTTGTTGACCGACCGGTGCTCGGACGTGCGGCCGGCGCACGTACCGCTCCGGGCCGCGCATGACCACGGTCGACTGTCGCAACAAGACGGTCGTCCAGGCGCACGGATACCGGGGAACGAGCGGCGATCGGCGCGGGATGTTGCGCTTGTGGACGGTCCTGGGCGGCGCCGGCGCAAGGTGGGCCGCCGGGCGCGCAAGGTCGAGTTTGATCCGCCGGTCGCGGATCTTCCGCTGGCCAGAGCGGGTGCGGCATCGTGAAAACGTAAGCAGCCCCCCACGTCACCGTAGGGGGCTGGCAACGCACCCGGGACGCCGAGCCAGATTTCCAGGTCCGCTCGGCGGCCCATCCCATCAGAGAGGATCTGACGTGGGCGCCGCGACTGATAAGACTACCCGCCCCAAGGGGCCCGTGGGGACCCCACGTGACGCCGCCGATACCGGGAAGCGCTGGCTCCTGGAGTTCGGCGGCATCCGGTTCGGCGGCAACGCGCTGCGGGTGACCGGAAAGGCCCCGGACTGGGCGTTCCTCGGGCTGCTCGTGCCGTTCATCGTGGCGGGCAACCTGCTGCTGCACGGCCTCGGCGCGAGCACCGTGCCGCAGAGCCTCGCGGTCAGCGCCGCCAGCGCGCTCCTGGCCAAGCTCGTCGCCTTCCGCACCCGCCGGCGGGCGCCGCAGATCAGGGCGATGATCAGCGCGCTCACCGCGTCCGGCGGCGGCGTCGTCAAGATGGCCGCCGGGCCGCTGCTGATCCCGGCCGTCCCCGGGCCCGGCGCGACGACCCTCGACAGCGTCGCGGCCGGCACGCTGCTCTTCTTCATCCTGCTCCACCTGGTCCGGGAGCTCCTCGTCCGGACCAGGCCGGCGAAGGACTGAGGCCGGTCAGGCGACGTCCATCGTGTACTCGGCGGTGTGCACCTCGCCCGCCACCTGAAAGTCGAGGAAGGCCCGGTAGCGGCCGGTGCTCGGGGCGGTCAGCCAGAACTTGACCGCCCCGTCCACCATTTCCGGCTCCGGGTGGACGTGCACGTACCCGAGGTCGCCCTCGCGGACCACGACCAGGTGGCCGTAGGCGCCGAGGTAGCGCTCCAGCTGGGTGGGGCCGGGCGCGCCGGTGCGGCTCACCCGGAAGAACATCGGCGCGGTCACCCCGATGGTCGGCGTGCCCTCCATCGACACCGCGAACGGCCCGGCGACCGCCCGCGGCGCCGCCGGCGGCAGCGCGGCCGGGGTGTGCGCGCCGGGCACGTGGTGGTCGACCCCCAGGACCAGCGGGAGCTGGGTACCGTCGGTGGCGGTCACCGTGAAGTCGGCGTAGACCCGGTAGCCGCCGGCCCGCGCCAGCGTGAGGGGGACGCTCCAGGTGCCGTCGGGGGCCATCGTGGGGTGCAGATGCTGGTACCCGGAGAGGTCGCGCCCGACCACGATCAGATGCAACGTCTTGTCGTGTACGACGGTGAAGCGCGTCGCCGCCCGCCGGTCCGCGCCGACGACCTGAAACCGGTAGTCCACAGTGGCCCCGGCCGGCTGGGCGCGCCGGTCCGGCCGCAGCGTGTACCCGCCGGCGCTGACCGTGGTGCCGGTCGCCTGCGCCGTGTTCGCGTCGCCCGGGTGGCTGTGCGGGCCGGTACCGGCCGGGTGCTGGTGGCCGTCGCCCGCGGTGACCGCGCCGCCGCCGGTGCTCGTGGGCGCGGCCGGCGCGCCGGCGGTCCCGGCCTCGCCGCCCGTGCCCAGCCGTCCCAGCCCGAACCCGCCGAGCAGGGCCACGACGAGCCCACCGGCCAGCAACGCCAGCCGCGTGTTGGTGAGCCCGCCGGCCGGTGCCCCACCGTCCACAGCGGACCCCGCGGCGGCACCATCGACAGCCGGGACGCTGGAGCCACCGCTCCGCGCGGACGCGCCGCTGGAGCCGGCACTTCGGGCGGACGCGCCGGCGGTCTTGCCGGCCGGGCGCTTCCCGCCGCGCTGCCCGGACCTCGGGCCGGAGGGGCGGGCCCGGCCCGGCGGCCCGCTCGCCACCGCGGGACGGCGGCGCCAGCCGAGGAAGCCGGCGACGGCGGCCGCGATCGCCACCGCCCAGCCGGACCAGGTGACCCAGGCCGGGCTGCCGCCGCCGTCGTCCACGGTCCCGGCCGGCGCCGCCGCGGGCGGGACGGGCGAGACCGGCGGGGCGGCCGGGGCCGAGGGCGAGCCGGTCGAGCCCTGGCCGGCGGAGGTGCCGTGCCGCTCGACCGCCGCGACCAGCGCAGGGTCCGGCTGGTTGGTCGGCGCCGTCCAGCCCCGCGGCACCGCGGTGGCTTTCCCTGCGTAGCGGAACGTCATCGTGCCCCGTACCGCCTCGCCGTCGGAGGCCACCGACAGGTAGCTCACCGAGTACTGGCCGGCGGCGGGGAGGTGGGCCACGGTCACCACCGCGGGGAAGCCGGTCGTGTACTCGCGCGGCTCGAACTTCCCGTCCACCATGAAGTACTCGCGCACCGGCTTGTCCAGGGGCTTCGGCGAGCCGTACGTCCAGCCGCCGTCGACCCGGCCGCCGCCCGGGGCGGTGATCGTGAAGTACGCGTTCGCGGCGACCTTCTCCGTGAAGTAGAGCTCCACCGAGGTCACGGGCGCGGTCACCGTGGCACCCTCGGCCGGGGTGGACATGGCGAGGGTGCCGTGGGCCGCGGCGGGCGGGGCGGCGGCGAGGACGGCGGCCGCGGTCGCGAGCAGGAGCGCGAACGAGGCGGAGAGCGCGCGGCCGGGCGAGGGGAGGGGGCGCATCGCCACATCATCACACCGCGCCGGGCACCAGGTCCTGCTCGGCTTGGCCGGCGATGCGCAGCGCCTCGACCAGGCGGCGGTACAGGTCGTCGGTGGCCAGCAGCTCGGCGTGGGTCCCCTTGGCGCGCACCCGGCCCTCCTCCAGCACCACGATGGTGTCCGCGTCGAGCACTGTGGAGAGCCGGTGGGCGATCGTCACGACCGCACCGGCCGCCGCGCGCTCGCGGACGCACTCCTGCAGCGCCGCCTCGGTCAGCCCGTCGACCTGCGCGGTGGCCTCGTCGAGGAGGAGCACGTCCGGCGTACGCAGGATGGCCCGGGCGAGGGCGATGCGCTGGCGTTCCCCGCCGGAGACCGCGCTCGACGTGAGCGGGGTGTCCAGCCCCTGGTCGAGGGCGTCGACCTTGCCGTCGAGCCGGACCGCCGCGAGCACCGCGCGCAGCTCCTCCTCGGTCGCGTCGGGGTGGGTGAAGAGGAGGTTGTCCCGGATGGTGCCGGGGACGATGGGCGTCTCCTGCTCCACGTACGCCAAGCGGGCGCGCACCTCGCCGTGCCCGTAGGTCCGGTAGGGGCGCCCGTCCAGGAACAGCTCGCCGCTCTCCGGTTCCAGAAACCGCAGCATCAGCGAGAAGAGCGTGGTCTTGCCCGCGCCGGAGGGTCCCACGAGCGCGGTGTGGCCGCGGCGCGGGATGTCGAGGTCGACGTCGCGTACCGCCGGTGGGGTGTCCGGGGTGTAGCGGGCGGTGACGCCGCGGATGGCGAGGATCGGCGCGGCCGGGTCCGGCTGCGCCGCCGCAGGCGCGGGCGCCGCGGCTGGCGGCGCCGGCTCGACCTCGATGGCCTCGATCTGGCGGATGCGGGCCGCGGCCGCGACGCCGGCCTGGAGGGCAGTGACGTTCTGGGTCAGCTCGGTGATGGGGCCCATCAGCTGGAACGCGTACAGCAGGAAGGCGATCAGGCTGGAGATCTCCAGCAGCCCGCGCTCGGCCCGCCACGCGCCGATGCCGAGGATCGCGATGACCGAGAGCTGGATGCCGCTCCACGCGATGGTCCAGACGACGGCGGTACGGCGGGCGGCGCGGATGCTGTACTCGGCGGACTCCCGCGCGTCGGCGACGATCCGCTCGCTCTGCCGGGCCTCGGCGCGGCTGGCCTTGACCGTGCGGATGGCGCGCAGCGCGCCGTCGAGCGTGCCGCCGAGCCGCCCCACCGACTCCTGTGCGGCCTCCTGCGCCTTGGCGATCGTGGGCATGAGCGCGGCCATGATGGCGCCCACGATCACCACGGCGGCGAGCGTGCAGCCGAGCAGCACCAGATCGAGCACGCCCATCAGCACGAGCGTGGCGAGCATGGCGAGGGAGCTGTTGACGATGCCGACGATGCTGCTGGACGCCTCGCGCAGCAGCCCGGTGTCGGAGGTGGCCCGGGTGACGAGCTCGCCGCTGGGACGGCGGGTGAGGTCGCCGACGGTGGCCGCGAAGTACCGCCGGATGATCGACACCCGCGCGTCCAGGATCACCCGCTCGGCGAGCGTGCCCATCAGGATCCATTGACGCAGCGAGATGCCGGCGCCGACCACCACGAGCGCGACCAGCGCGGTGAGCGGCCAGGCCATCGAGCCGCCGAGCGAATCGAGCACCCACTTGGTGACCATCGGGGTGGCGAGGCCGGCGGCGTTGGCCAGCAGGCCGAGCAGGAGGCCGACGACGAGCGTCGGGGTGTGCGGGGTGAGGAAGGAGACGAGGGTACGGATGCGTGGCCCCATGCCCCGAGTGGAACATGATTGTTCCAATACGGTCAAGTGGAATGCCAGATAGGCACACTGCTAGCCTCTTTACGTGGTGGACACGCAGGACACGGCCAGCCGGGCCCGCACCCGGCAGGCGATCATCGACGCCGCCATCGCCGTGCTCGGGAAAAACCTGTCCGCCCCTCTCAGCGAGGTCGCCACCGCCGCCGACGTCGGTCGCACGACCCTGCACCGGTACTACCCGGAGCGCTCCGACCTGCTCAGCGCGGTGCGGGCGGAGAGCGTCCTCCGCCTCGAGCGGGCCACCGAGCACGCCCGCCTCGACGAGGGCACCGGCGCCGAGGCGCTGCACCGGCTCTGCGAGGAGTACTTCGAGCTCGGCGACGTGCTCTCCCTGGTCTTCGGTGACCCGCACTGCCTCGAGGAGGTCGACCGGGGCCAGTCCGGCGCCGAGGACCGCTTCAAGGCCGTGGTCGAGCGCGGCCACCGGGACGGCTCGATCGACCCGGAGCTGCCGGCGACCTGGCTGGAGAGCGTGCTCTGGTCCCAGCTCTACGCCGCGTGGAGCTACGTGACTGACAGTGGCGAGTCCCGTCACCACGTGCTCCGCCTGATGCTCCGCACGCTCGCCGGCGCGGTCAGCCCGCCGCCGTGAGCCAGGACACCTATCCCGACCCGGGAGCGGCTAAACCGGTGGATCGTGTGATCCTGTACACGGAAACATGACGGGGGACGACGGCCGCCGCCACCCACGGCCGCCGGGGATCTGGAGGGTTACGTGAAGAGCCAAGCCGAGGTCGCGCCCGACAAGTTGGACGCGACCGTCCTCAAGATCGCCGGCGTCGTCGTGCTCGGCGCGATCATGTCGATCCTCGACATCACGGTCGTCAGCGTCGCGCTGCCGACCTTCCAGACCGAGTTCGACGCGACGTACGCCGAGGTCGCGTGGACGATGACCGGCTACACCCTGGCCCTGGCCACGGTGATCCCGCTCAGCGGGTGGGCGGCCGACCGGTTCGGCACCAAGCGGCTGTACATGCTGGCGGTGCTGCTCTTCACGCTCGGCTCCGCGCTCTGCGCCACCGCCGACTCGATCGGCCAGCTGATCGCCTTCCGGGTCCTGCAGGGCCTCGGCGGCGGCATGCTCATGCCACTCGGCATGACGATCATGACGCGGGCGGCCGGCCCGGCGCGGATCGGCCGGCTGATGGCCGTCCTGGGCATCCCGATGCTGCTCGGCCCGATCGGCGGCCCGATCCTCGGCGGCTGGCTGATCGACGCGGCGAGCTGGCACTGGATCTTCCTGATCAACCTGCCGATCGGCGCGATCGCGCTGGTGTACGCGTTCTTCGCCCTGCCCAAGGACTCCGCCGAGCCGTCCGAGTCGTTCGACTTCATCGGCATGCTGATGCTCTCGCCGGGCCTGGCCCTCTTCCTGTTCGGCGTCTCGTCGCTGCCGGAGACCGGCACGATCACCGCCACGAAGGTCTGGGCCACGATGCTGGCCGGCGGGCTCCTGGTGATCCTCTTCGTGCTGTACTCGTTCCGCCCCCGGCACCCGCTGCTCGACCTGCGCCTCTTCCGCAACCGCAACCTGACCATCGCGTCCGTGTCGCTGTTCGTGTTCATCATCGCGTTCATGGGCGCCGGCCTGCTCTTCCCGAGCTACTTCCTGCAGGTGCGGGGCGAGTCGACGCTCCACGCCGGCCTGCTGATGGCCCCGCAGGGCATCGGCGCGATGCTCACCATGCCGATCGCCGGCACGCTCGCCGACAAGATCCCGGTCGGGCGCACCGTGCCGTTCGCGATGGCGCTCATCGCCGCCGGCTTCTTCACGTTCACCCAGGTCGGCACCGACACCTCGTACCTGCTGCTGTGCGGCTCGCTGTTCGTCATGGGGCTCGGCATGGGCGGCACGATGATGCCGATCATGACCTCCGCGCTGCGGACGCTGAGCAGCCACGACACCGCCCGCGGGTCGACGCTGGTCAACATCCTCCAGCAGATCGGCAGCTCCGCCGGCGCCGCGACAATGTCGGTCATCCTCACCAGCCAGCTGAACGGGTCGACGCCGATCCCGGGCCTGAACGACCCGGGCACCGGCGAGCCGATCACCGAGGCCAGCGCCGCGATCGCGGTACAGCACGGCGCCCAGATCCCGCTGCCGCCGGACGTGCTCTCCCGGGGCCTGGCGTTCGTGGCCGACTCGTTCGCCACGACGTTCTGGGTCGGCTTCGTACTGGTGCTGCTGACGTTCATCCCGATCGCGTTCCTGCCGCGCAAGCGGGCGGCCTCGCCGCTCGTGGTGAGCGACGACGTCCGCGACCTCGGCGGCGACAAGCCGGCACCGGCCACGATGATCCACTAGGGCTGTTTCAAATTCCGGGCCGGACGAGTCCGGTTTCGTAGGCGAGGACGGCGACGCGAAACCCGCCGGCGGGCAGCGGGCCGGCCTCCAGCGTGCCGCCGACCAGGCGGGCCCGCTCACGCATCCCGATCAGCCCGGCTCCCCCACCGGCGGGCGCCGGTGCCGCGGTGCCGTCGTCGGTGACCGGCCCGGTTGACCGCGACCGCGAGCCCGGCCGCGCCGAGCGAGGCGGCGAGCGCGTCCACCTGGTCGAGGCCGGGGCGGGGGCCGCTCGGGTCGGGGTCGCCGGTACGCATGGTCTCCAGCATCGCGCGCAGCTCGGCGAGGGCGGCGCGGCCGTGCTCCTGGATGGTGTCGAGCGCGGCGCGGGCCCGTTCCGGGCGGGCGTCGAAGACGTCGGCGGCGGCGCCGGCCTGCACGACCATCAGCGACACGGTGTGCGCCACCACGTCGTGCAGCTCGCGGGCGAGGCGGGCGCGCTCGTCGGCGACGATCCGGCGGCGCTCCTCGGCCCGGCGCACCGCCCGGCCCCGGGCCAGCTCGCCCCAGCTCCAGCCCAGGAGGGTGGCGAAGAGGGCGATGACGAAGCTCTGCCCGCCGCCGGTCACCAGCTCGACCGGGGTCAGCGCCACCACCACGCCGAGCAGCCACAGCGACTGGCGGGGCGGGCGGAGCCGGGACACGTACGTGAGCGGCGCGGCGATCAGCCCCAGCCAGCCCGCGTCCGGGGCGACTGCCTCGAAGCCGGCGCCGGCGACCAGCGCCACGGCGATCGCCCAGCCGAGGTGGCGGCGCATCAGCGACAGCGACGCGCCCTGCGCCAGGGCACAGACGACGGCCACGGCGATACCGGCCGGGCCGGGCCGCCCGTCCGGGACGGCCAGCACGAGGGTGACGAGCCCGATGGCGACGACGGCGCCGATGATCCCGTCGAGGACGGCGGGCCGGCAACGGATGGCGTTCATGGACATCACGGTATGCGGCGGCGGGCGCGCGGCCATCGGGCCCGGGACCGACCGGGCGGCTCCGGCACATCCGTCCCGGGACGGAGGCGAGGTCCGGTCCCGCGGGCGATCCGGGACGAGGCCCGCACGGCGGATCGCGGTGTGCGTCGATCCACTCCAGGAGGTGCCCCGAAATGACGACGACTCTGAAACCGAAGGCAAGGCCGGTCGCGCGTACCCGTGCGGTCTGGATCGTGGGAGCGGCGGCCGCGACCGGCGTGGTCTGGGCGGCCGCCCGCGGGCTCGGCGCCGATCTGACCGCCGACGGGCGGGCGGTGACGCTGCCCGCGGTGCTGGTGACGACGGTCCTGGTCGGGCTGGCGGCGTGGGCGCTGCTCGCGCTGCTGGAACGCCTCACCCGGCACGCCGCGACCGCCTGGACGTGCGTGGCGGTGGCGGTGCTGCTGCTCTCGCTGGCCGGGCCGGTCGGCGCGGCGCGGACCGGGGGCGGGACGGCCGCGCTCCTCGCGATGCACCTGGCGGCCGCCGCGGTGCTGGTCCCCGGCCTGCGCCGGACGGCCGCCCGCTAGGGGGTGAGCGTCACGGTGGTCGTACGGGTGTAGAAGTCGCGCGCGGCCGGGCCCTGCTCGCGCGGCCCGTAGCTGGACTGCTTCGCCCCGCCGAAGGGCGCGTGGAAGTCGACGCCGGCGGTCGGCGCGTTCACCTTGGCCATGCCGACGTCGAGGCGGGGCGCGAGGGTCAGTGCGTGCCCCAGGTCGCGGGTGAAGAGGGCGGCGACCAGGCCGTACCGCACGGAGTTGGCGGCCTCGACCGCGGCCTCCGGCGAGGCGGCCGGCACCACCGCGCAGATCGGCCCGAAGACCTCCTCGGTGAGCAGCTCGTCCCCCTCGGGTACGCCGCTGACGACGGTCGGCCCCACGAACCAGCCGGCGCGGTCGAGCGGCCGGCCGCCGGTGAGCACCTTCGCACCCCGGCTGGCCGCCCGGTCGGCGGCGTTGACGACCGCGTCGCGGGCCCCCGCCTCGATGACCGGTCCGACGGCGGTGCCCGGCTCGGTGGGGTCGCCGACGCCGAGCGCCTCGACGGCCGCGACCAGCCGCTCGGCGAAGCCGTCCGCGTCGCCGACCACGATGACGCGGCTGGTGGCGGTGCACTTCTGGCCGGCGTACCCCATCGCGGCGGCGGCGATGGCCTGGGCGGCGGCGGCGAGGTCGGCGTCGGGGAGGACGATCGAGGCGTTCTGCCCGCCCATCTCGCACTGCACCGGGACGCCCCGCTCGGCGGCCGCCCGCCGTACCCGCGCCCCGGCCGCCACCGACCCGGTGAACGAGACCGCGTCGGCCCGTTCCACCAGCGCCGCGCCGGCCGCACCGCCGCCGGTGACCACGGTCAGCACCCCGTCCGGCAGCGCGCCGGCGAAGAGCTCGGCCAGCCGCAGCGCGACCGCCGGGGACTGCTCGGCCGGCTTGAGCACCACGCCGTTGCCGAACGCGAGCGCCGGAGCCGCCTTCCAGAGCGGGATGGCGACCGGAAAGTTCCACGGCGTGATCAGCCCGGCGACCCCGTGCGGGCGGCGGCGGGTGTGCAGCAGCGAGGCGCCGTCGGCGGGCGGGTAGACGTCGCCCTCGGGCAGCAGGGCGGCCTGCGCGAAGTACCGCAGGATCGCCACGCCCCGGGCCACCTCGCCGGCCGCCTCGCCGACCGGCTTGCCCACCTCGCGTACGACCAGCGCGGCGACCTCCCCGGCGGCGGCCGCGAGGGCGTCGGCGCAGGCGCCGAGCGCGGCCGCCCGCTCGGTGGCCGGCCGGCGGGCCCAGCCGGCGCCGGCCGCGCGGGTGCGCTCCACGGCCGCCGACACCTCGGCGGCCGGGCTGTCCGGCACCTGGACGACCAGGTCGTCCGGCGACTGCGGCGAGCGGCTCTCGATGTGGTCCACGTTCATCCCCCTGTACCGACGACCATGACCGGGTTGCGCAGAGTTCCTACCCCGGCGACGTCGATCGTCACCACGTCGCCGGCCTGGAGCGTGAAGTCGCGGTCCGGGACCGCGCCGGTGCCGGTGAGCAGCACGACGCCCGCGGGAAAGTCCAGCGCCCGGGTCAACCAGGAAACCAGATCCGCCGGGGTACGGGCCAGCCGGGCGGTCGACGTCTCGGCGCTCCACGCCACCGCGCCCTCCCGCTCCACCCGCACCGCCACCGGGAACGGCCCGGGCCCCGCCTCCCACACCGGCACGATCGCCGGGCCGAGCGCGCAGGAGCGCGTGTACACCTTGGCCTGCGGCAGGTAGAGCGGGTTCTCCCCCTCGATCGAGCGGCTGCTCACGTCGTTGCCGACCGTGTACCCGAAGACCTCGCCGGCCGCGTTGACCACCAGGCCCAGCTCGGCCTCCGGCACGTCCCAGCCGGAGTCGGCGCGGATCCCGACCGGCTCGCCGTCGCCGACGACCCGCCCGGCGGTCGCCTTGAAGAAGATCTCCGGACGGGGCGCGGTGTACACGTGGTCGTAGAGCCCGGCGTGCCCGGCCTGCTCCGACTCCTCCCGGCGCCCTTCGCGGCTGCGCTGGTAGGTGACGCCGGCGGCCCACACCTCCTGCGCGTCGACGGGCGCCCGGACCGGAGCCGCCTGGGCCGCCTCGGCCGCGGCGTCGTAGCGTTCGCGCGCCTCGGCCAGGGGTACCGCCAGGAGGTCGGCCAGGGTGGCACCGAGCCCGAAGCGGTGCCCGTCCGCCGCTTCCACGGCCCAGCCGGCGTCGGTGCGGACCAGTCGCGTCACAGCGCGATGGTATCCGTGATCATGTCCGCGGCCGTTGCCGGTCCGGCTGGACCGTGGCTTCGGCGCGCGTCCCCCAGGCCGCGCGGCCGCCCCTCGGACCGCACCCGCCCCCTCGGGCAGGGCCTCCGTCCCCGGACCGGGCCGCCGGGCCGTCCGCGGACCGGGGCCGCTCGGGGTCAGGCGGGGAGTTCGCTGGTCTCCTGGCGGGGAACCAGTACTGCAACGCCACCTTCCCCGGGTAGCCGGGGTCGGTCGCCACGTGCGCGTACACGGCCGGCGGCGTCGTGCCGTCGATCCGCTCCGCCCACCGCTGGTAGCCGCAGCCCGGGTGCAGCGGGTTGCCGGGGAAGTCCAGGTGGTACTCGTACCGCCCGGCCGACAGGTCCGCCGCGCTCGGCCCGATCTCCACCAGGTCGGTGGAGGTCCACGGCCCGCGCAGCGCCACCGTGGACTGTCCGAAGAGCACGTCGACGTCCAGCGGCCGGTAGGGCTCGCCGTAGCCGCACTCCTCGTCCTGCCGGACCAGCAGCACCACCGGCGCGTACCGCTGGGCCAGCGCCGTCTCGTCGCCGATGTCCGCGCGGGCGGGAGCGCCGCCGGCGGCGAGCGGCCCACCGGCGGCGAGAGCCGACGCGACCACCCACCGCGTCACCCGCCACCAGCGCATAACGCTCATTCTGGCCGTGCCAGCACCATCGGGTACGCGATTGCTAGGATCGCCGGTCGATGACCGTGACGGACCGCTCCGCCCTCGAACGTTTCCGCTCCCGCGTCCGCGGCTGCCTGATCGGCGGCGCGGTCGGTGACGCGCTGGGCGCGCCCGTGGAGTTCATGTCGCTGGAGCGCATCCGCGCCGAGCACGGCCCGGACGGCCTCAGCGACATCGTCACCGACTCCGCCGGCGTCGCCCCGGTCACCGACGACACCCAGATGACCCTCTTCACCGTGGAGGGCCTGATCCGCGCCGCGGTACGCGCTGACCGCGGAGTCAGCCACCCGCCGTCGCTGGTGCACCGCGCCTACCTGCGCTGGCTCGACACCCAGCGCCTCCCCGGGCCGCCGCCGGAGCCGAGCGGGTGGCTGGCCGCCCAGCCCTGGCTGTACGCTCGCCGCGCCCCCGGCAACGCCTGCCTCTCCGGCCTCGAGTCGCCCGGCATGGGCACCCCGGAGCGGCCCAAGAACCCGGGCTCCAAGGGCTGCGGCACGGTCATGCGCTCCGCGCCGTTCGGCCTGTACCCGCAGGCGTGGGCGACGCCGGAGGCGGTCTTCGACCTCTCCGCCGAGTGCGCCACGCAGACCCACGGCCACCCGACCGGCTACCTGGCCGCCGGGGCGTTCGCCGCGATCGTCCGCGCCCTGGTCGACGGCGCGGACCTGCGCGCGGCGGCCGCGGTCGCGCTCGACCTGCTCGCCACCCGCACCGGCCACGAGGAGACCACGGCGGCGCTGCGGGCCGCGCTGGCCGCGGCGGACGCCGATCCGCGCTCCCCCGACCGGATCGAACGCCTGGGCGGCGCCTGGGTCGCCGAGGAGGCGCTCGCCATCGGCGTCTACTGTGCACTGTCCTATCCAGACCCGGACGAGGTGCGCCGGGCCCTCCTGCTCTCCGTCAACCACTCGGGCGACAGCGACTCGACCGGCTCCATCTGCGGCAACCTCCTCGGCACCTGGCACGGCGAGACCGCCCTGCCCCCGGACTGGGTCGCCGCGGTCGAGGGGCGCGGCACGATCCTGGAACTCGCCGACGACTGGGCCATGGAGCAGACCCAGCCCACCCACCTCCACGGCGACCACGGCCCGCCCCTGCGGTGGCTCCGCCGCTACCCCGCCTGACCCCGGGTGGGCGGTCGTATGCTGGCCGGGTGCGGATCGCGTTCGGGGCCGACGACGACAACGAGACCACCCGGGCGGTGGTCGACTACCTGTCCGGGCTCGGCGAGGTGGTCCGCGTCGACACCTCCCAGCCGTGGCCGCGGATCGGCGCCGCCGTGGGTCGCGCCGTGACCGGCGGCGAGGCCGACCTGGGCGTGGTGATGTGCTGGACCGGCACCGGCACGGCCATCGCCGCCAACAAGGTGCCCGGCGTCCGCGCCGCGCTGGCCTGGGACCCCTGGATCGCCAAGGGCGCCCGCCTCTGGAACGACGCGAACGTCCTCGCCATGAGCCTCAAGCGCCTGGCCCCGGACGTCGCGGTCGAGGTGGCGCGCGCGTTCTTCGAGACCGCCGAGCCCGACCCCGACGAGGCGGGCAACATCGCGCTCCTGTCCGACCTCGACCAGACCCCGTGACCCGCGCGCCGCGCCGCCGCCGGTCCCCGCGCGCCACCACCGCGCGGTGTGGCAGGCCGCCGCCTGCGAAGCCCTGCCCATTCGGTCACGGCCATAGGGACTCCGGAAGGTGGATGCCCTAACGTTCACGGCATGCGGGGTACCGGTGTGCGGGTGCTCGTGGTGGGGGCGGGGATCGCCGGGTTGGCGGCCGCCCGCACGCTGCGGGCCTGGGGCGCGGATGTCGAGATCGTGGAGCGGTCGGCGGCCGCGCGGGCGGACGGGGCCGGCATCTACCTGCCGGGAAACGCGGTCCGGGCGCTCGACGACCTCGGGCTCGCGGGGGAGGTGGCGGCGCGGGCGGTGGAGATCCAGCGCCAGCGGGTCAGCGACCACAGGGGACGGTCCCTGATGGACCTGGCGATGGCGGAGGTCTGGCACGGGGTGGGGCCGTGCCTGGCGCTGCGCCACGCGGAGCTGCACCAGGTGCTCCTGGCCGGCGCCACCGACGTGCCGATCCGCTGGGGTGGCACGGTCGAGTCCATCGTGGACTCCGGCGGCGGGGTGCGGGTGGCGTTCGGCGACGGCACGCGGGAGGGGTACGACCTCGTGCTGGGCGCCGACGGGGTGCACTCGGCGGTGCGACGGCTGCTCTTCGGCCCGTCCGCCGCCGCCCGGCCGGCCGGGCAGTACGCGTGGCGTTTCCTCGCCCGCTGGCCCGACTCCCGTCCAGTGTGGTCGGTGCTGGTAGGGCGCGGCAGCGCGTTCCTGACGATCCCGATCGGGGGCGGCCTCGTCTACGTCTACTGCGACGGGCCGCTCGACGCGCCCCGGGTGCCGCCGCGGGAGCTGCTCGCCGGATTCGCCGAGCCGGCGCCGACGGTGCTCGACGCCGCCCTGGACGGGATGCGCAGTGGCCCGATCGAGGAGGTCGCGCTCCCCCGCTGGTCGCGCGGGTCGGTGCTGCTGATCGGCGACGCCGCGCACGCCACCTCGCCCAACATGGCCGAGGGCGCGGCGATGGCGGTCGAGGACGCGCTGGTACTGGCGGACTGCCTGGCGGCGGCCGGGTCGATCGGCGGCGCGCTGCGGGCGTTCGAGGAGCGCCGCCGGCCGCGCACCGAGTGGGTACGGGCCCAGACCCACCGCCGGGATCGCAGCCGCGCGCTCCCCACCCCGCTGCGCAACCTGGTGCTCGGCCGGCTGGGCGTGCGGCTCTTCCAGGCGAGCTACCGGCCGCTGCGGGACCGTCCCTGAGGCGGCCCGTGGGTCGACTGTCCGAACTGGAGGTATACGCTCAGTAGCGGTCGGTGCCGGGCCGTCGTGGGGGCGGCCCGGCGCTCACCTCCACGACCAGCGGCCGGTGGTCGGAGAAGGGCACCCGCGGGGTCTCCGCGGTCCCCTCGGCCGGCCACCGCGCTCCCCCGCGCCGGTCCAGCAGTACATGGTCGAGCTGCACCCGCGGCTGCCAGGCCGGGTAGGTCGCCCGGCGGGCCAGCGGCCGCCATCCGGAAACGAGTGCCGCCGCGCGGGCCGGCATGTTGAGGTCGCCGAGCAGCAGCCGCGGCGACGGGAGCCGGCGCAGTGCCCGTACCACCAGGCGCAGCTGGCCGGCGTTCCAGGCGGGCACGAACGACAGGTGGGTGGTCGCGACGGTGAACGGCCCGTCCGGCCCCTCGATCACGGCGGCGAGCACGACCCGCGGCTCGTCGCGCAGCCACATGAACCCGCCGGGCGCGAAGATCGGCGACCGCACCGGCGCGCCGGTCAGCCGGGTGACGTGCCAGGACCGTACCGGCCAGCGGCTGACCAGGCTCACCCCGAAGCTCGGCTCGTCGACGCCGTCCTCGTCGTGGACCAGCCGCCGGTACGCCTCCCCGGGCGTCCCGATCAGCGCCGGCGCGAACCGGTGCGCGGTCGCGCCGCTCGCCTCGGCGGCCAGCGCGGTGAGGTCGAGGTGGCCGCTGCGGGCCTGCCCCCGGTCGACCTCCTGCAGCCCGAGCACGTCGGCCTTGAGCTCGGCGACCGCCAGCCGGAAGCGCTCCCGCTCCACCGCCCCGTCGTCGAGCGACCTTCCATGCAGGACGTTGAAGGTGGCCAGGCGCACGGGTTCCAGCCTACGGGCGGCACGATCCGCCTGCCGCCGTCTCTTACTATGAACAAAGTTAACTGATAAGCTTCCTGCCCAATCGACGATGATTGGGGTTCTCGTGGGCGCTCGGCGTGTCTTGTTGGCCCTGGTGACAGGGGTGGCGGCGGCGGTTGTCGCCGGGATCGGCCTCGCGCCGAACGTCGGGGCGGCGCCCCAACTGCTCGTGGTCTGCACCGCGCCGGCGTGGGCCGAAGGCAACACCTACACGGCCGGCGCCCAGGTCACCTACGCCGGCCGCCTCTACCAGGCCCTGGTCACGCACACCGCGTACCCGGGCACGGGTTGGAACCCGGCGGCCACCCCCTCGCTCTGGCGCGACCTCGGCGCCTGCGACGGCGGGGTCTCGCCCACCCCGACGCGGACGCCCTCCGCGTCACCCACGCCGACCCCGACGCGGACCGCGTCGCCCACCCCGACCCCGACGCCCACGGGCGGCACGACCTGCGCGGTCAAGTCGCGGCCCGGGGGCAAGGTCCTGCAGGGGTACTGGGAGAACTGGGACGGCGCGGCGAACGGCGTGCACCCGCCGCTCGGCTGGATCCCGATCACCGACGCCCGGATCCGCCAGCACGGCTACAACGTGATCAACGCGGCGTTCCCGGTGATCCTCTCCGACGGCACGGTGCTGTGGCAGGACGGCATGGACGCGGGCGTGAGGGTGGCCACGCCGGCGGAGATGTGCGCGGCCAAGGCGGCCGGCGCCACGATCCTCATGTCGATCGGCGGCGCCACGGCCGGCATCGACCTGTCGTCGTCCACTGTGGCCGACCGGTTCGTCGCCACGATCGTGCCGATCCTCAAGCGGTACAACTTCGACGGCATCGACATCGACATCGAGACCGGCCTCACCGGCAGCGGCAACATCAACCAGCTCTCCGCCTCGCAGGCCAACCTGATCCGCATCATCGACGGGGTGCTCGCCCAGATGCCGTCCAACTTCGGGCTCACGATGGCGCCGGAGACCGCGTACGTGACCGGCGGCAGCGTCACCTACGGCTCGATCTGGGGCGCGTACCTGCCGATCGTCAAGAAGTACGCGGACAACGGCCGGCTCTGGTGGCTCAACATGCAGTACTACAACGGCAGCATGTACGGCTGCTCCGGCGACTCGTACGCGGCCGGCACCGTGCAGGGCTTCACGGTGCAGACCAACTGCCTCAACAGCGGGCTGGTCATCCAGGGCACGACGATCCGCGTCCCGTACGACAAGCAGGTCCCCGGCCTGCCGGCCCAGCAGGGCGCCGGCGGCGGCTACATGTCCACGGGCCTGGTGAGCCAGGCGTGGGGCTCGATCAACGGGCAGCTCAAGGGGCTGATGACCTGGTCGATCAACTGGGACGGCTCGCGCAACTGGACCTTCGGCGACAACGTCCGCGCCCTGCAAGGCAGGTAAGGCGGAGAGGGGCGTCCGCACCGGACGCCCCTCTCCTGTCGTGCCCTACAGCGGCGGGTACGCGTTCGCGATCAGCTCCTCGAACTGGGCCTGGAACCAGTGCCCGGAGAGCGGGGCGTCCGCCAGCGCGCCGGACATGTTGTTCTGGTTGCGCGGGTTCCCCTCGTACGTGGGGTCGCACATCCGGTCGAAGCCCTTGCCCTCGTCATTCGGGATCTCGCGGCTCGCGCCGTCGGACTCACCCGGCGGCTTGATCCACACGTACGCGTCGATGCCCGACTCGGGCGACGCCGTCGGCCGCTCGCCGATGCCCGCCCCGGACTGGTTGCACCAGTTGCCGAGGTGGATCCGGCGGTCCAGCCGGGACTCGTTCACGAACGTCTCGGGGTCCGTCGACGTGCTCGCCGAGGTGGGCCGGTCGGGGCCGCCCCAGCCGTTGCGGGAGGTGTCGATCAGCATGCCGATGTTGTCGTCGAACGCCATGTTGGCGAGCAGGTTGCGGTACGCCTGGGCGTAGGAGAGCTCGTCCACGTACCGGTTCCAGTCCACCCAGGACGAGTTGCCCTCGCGGACGACCTTGCCACCCACGACGGTGTTCGCGTCGAAGAACGGCTCGTCCAGGATCCCGTAGTTCGCCGTGTTGGTGATGAAGCCGTGCACGTCCGCGGGCGTGGCGCCGCCCGAGTTCGCGGCCTGCAGGAACACGTCGGCCGAGGCCTGGAAGTTGTCGTCCCAGCCCAGCCAGCCGTGGTGCCCGGCGTCGATGTAGTTGTAGACGTTCTCGATCGCGCCGAGCTGCGCCAGGGCGTACCCGACGCCCTGGATGTAGTTGCCGTTCGCCTTCATCGCGTCGCACTCGGGCGTGAAGGTCTCCCGCGGGCTGACGTTCGTCACCAGGTTGGGCAGCGAGTCGATCTCGATGATCGTGACGATCCGCAGGCTGGCGTAGGCCGGGTCGCCCAGGATGCCGGCGATCACGTCGATGTACTCGGACTCGTACCGGTCCAGCTCGTCCGGGCCGAGTTCGCCGTTGGAGGCGAGCGCGGCGCAGTCCCGGCCGGGCAGGTTGTAGATGACCACCTGGATCAGGTCGGCGCCCTGGGACAGGGCCTCGTCGAGGTGGTCCCGCAGGCCCATGGTGTTGGACCCGGCGGAACCGGACTCGATCGCGGCGATCCGGTCCAGCCAGATCGCGGTGGGCTGGTCGGCGATCGCCGCGCCACCGTTCGCCGAGGCCTGCGCCGACCACTCCGGGTTGACGTAGACCTGGGCGCCCTCGTACGGGTTGTCGACCCGCGCCAGCGCGCTGGCGGAGCCGGTGCCGATGGCGACGGCCCCGGCCATCAGCGTGAACGCGGCGGCCACGGCGAGGCCGCGGCGCAACCGACGGTTGACGTGCATGCGATTTACTCCTTGTGGGGTCGCGTGCGGAATCCCCGGCAAGTCCCACGACCGCATGGCGCGCCCTGCGCGCGGCGGCCCTCCCGGGGGCGGTGACCCGCGGAGACGCGCGCGACGACCATCGCCGCGGGACACCACCGGAACGTCAGCCAACCCTGCCCGGACCTCGGGCGGCTGTGCGTCAGGTCAGCGGCGGGGGGCCGTCGCGGGGCGTACACCAATGCCCCCGTGCCCTGTGGTAGCCCCAGCGAACGGTCAAACGACCCGGATCGCCCTCAACCGGCTGCCTGGCGCGGCTCTACCCGTACCATATTGCACCCGATTGGATCCTTCAATAGCACTTCATCGATTTCTTTCGCGATCAAGCCGATTGAAGCGATTGAACGGATGTGCGCTCATCGTCCTATTTGGACACCGTCCGCCTGGAGTACCCCTACCCCACTCCCCCGATCCGAAACCTTGTGGCGGGCGACCAGGTACAACGGGGCGGCGGCCGCGAGCACGGCGGCGCCCACGAGCATCGCGGCGCTGACCGAGGTGGCATCGGCGAGCGCGGTCAGGGTCAGCAGGCCGAGGGCACCCGCCGGCTGGGCCATCATCGAGTTCAACGACAGCACCGTCGTGCGGTACGGGCCGTCGACCTGGCGGTGCAGCAGTCCCATGTGGACCGGGTTGGCGGCGCCGTGCACGACGTAGCAGAGCAGGTACGCGGCGAGAACGCCGACCGGGCCGGCCAGCAGCGCCATGCCGACCACCGTCGCGCCCTGCAGCACCCGCAGCACGGCGCCGGTCCACGGCGCGCCGATCCGGCCGGCGGCCAGCGGCACCAGCGCGGCCCCGGCGGCCGACGCGACCCAGGCGGCCGAGCCGGCCGGGCCGAGCAGCGCGGCGGCGGTGTCGGCGTCGCCGACCACCTCGGTCAGCCGCACCGGCAGCAGCATCTCGAACGTCACCATGCCGAAGCCCCAGAACAGCTCGACGGCGACCACGGCGAGCAGCACCCGGGAGCGGCGCAGCAGCCCGAACGCGGCGCGGACGGTCCCGGGCACCTGCCGCACAGAGGCGACGAGCGGGGCCGCTCCCCCGGCGGGCCGCACCTCGGCCAGCAGCAGCGCGACCGCGACCAGCGACAGCGCCTGGACCGCGATCGCGGCCAGCACCGGGACGGCGAGCGGGTTCACGCCGGGCAGCGGGTCGAGGGCGACGAGCCCACCGGCGGCCAGCGCGCCGCCGGCGATGGACAGGCCGGTGACGACCCCACCGCGGCTGAGACCGCCCTCGATGTCGGCCTCGGGGTCGGCGGCGAGAGCGGCGTCCACGTACCACGCGTCGAGCGGACCGCTGTCGAGGGCGCGGTAGACGCCCTGCAAGGCGAAGACCGCGACGAACAGCGGCAGCGAACCGGCGACCGCGAGCAGCCCGAACGACGCCAGGTTGACGAATCCGGCCAGGAGCAGCACCGGCCGCCGGCCGAGCGCGTCGGCGAGGCCGCCGGTGGGCAGCTCCAGAGCGAGCACCAGCAGCCCTTGCGCGACGCCGGCGGCGCCGACCTGGCTGAGCGTGAGGCCACGGTCAAGCGGCAGGAGCACGAGAATCGGGATGATCAGCCCGCTGGCGAGCCAGCGCAGCCCGAGCAGCAGCAGGTAGCGCCGGCGGGCCCGCACGGCGCCGAGCGCGCTCATCACCCCGGCCCGTCCGGTGCCAGCCGGGGGAAGCCGGCGAAGAACACCAGCACCTGATCGCCATCGCCGGTGGCCTCGCGCTGGTAGCGGTCGACCACGGCGTGCAGCTCATCGTTGAGCGCGCGCAGCCGGTCGGGCGGCAGCCGGAGCCCGAAGTCGCTGACCTCGGCCGCGTCCCGCCAGTCCGGAGGGTGCGAGTAGTGGTCGCGCACCCAGCTGGCCAGCAGCTCCGCGAACAGCCGCACCTGGTGCTCCGAGAGCCACATGGCGGCCGCCCGGTCGTCAGGGTCGTCGACGACGTCCCTGCTCCGCCAGCCGTGCTCGTGGTGCGCCGCCCGCCACCACCGCTCCCGGCCATGCCCCTGCCCGGCCTCCTCGACCACCAGGCCGACGGCGGCGAGCTGGCGCAGGTGATAGCTGGTCGCGCCGGTGTTGGTGCCCATCGCCGCGGCCAGCCGGGTGGCGGTGGCCGGGCCGTCCAGCCGCAGCGCGGTGAGCAGCCGCGACCGCAGCGGATGCGCCAGCACTCGCAGCTGACGGCTGTCCAGCCGGATCGCGGATCGCCGCTCCTGAGACGTCACGGGGTCACGGTAGCGTGCACAAGAAGTGTGCACAATATCTTTGCATGGAACTTGTGCATCGCTGCGTGCCTTACCGAAAGCCGTCTCTTGACGAGTTGGCGTGCGTCGATGACGCTGGTTGCCAGAAACCGCCTCTTCGGCGCTGTGGCGGCCCTCTCCCGGGCCCGCCTCGGGCGGTGCGTCCACCGTCGCCCGACGCCTGGAGGTGTCATGTCGCCGTACTCCCTTGTCCGCGCGCGACCACGTCGCGCCCTCGCCGCCGCCCTGGCCGTGCTGCTCGCCGGCCTGCTCGGCGCGATCGCGATCGCCCAGGGGCGGGCCGGCGCGGCCGGTCCGCTGATCTCCCAGGGCAGGCCCGCGACCGCCTCGTCCGTCGAAGCCGACGCGGACGGGCTCGCCGCCCGCTTCGCCGTCGACGGCAACCCGGGTACCCGCTGGTCCAGCGCGTTCAGCGATCCACAGTGGATCCAGGTGGACCTCGGCCAGAGCGCCGCGATCGACCAGGTGACCCTGGTCTGGGAGGCGGCGTACGCGACCGGGTTCCGGATCGAGACCTCGACCGACGGCGGCGCCTGGACCCAGGTCTACGCCACCACCACCGGCACCGGCGGCACGCAGACCCTCGCGGTGAGCGGCTCCGGGCGCTACGTCCGCCTCACCGGTACGGCGCGGGCGACCGGCTACGGGTACTCGCTCTGGGAGTTCCAGGTCTTCGGCACGGTCGGCGGCGCCCCCACGACGCCACCGACCAGCCAGCCGCCGCCGGGTGGGACGCCCATCTCGGAGTACCGGAACGTGACCGCCTCCTCGTACGAGGGTGGCAACGCCCCGGCTGCCGCGCTGGACGGGCGGGCGACCACGCGGTGGTCCAGCGAGTTCAGCGATCCACAGTGGATCCAGGTGGACCTGGGCGGGGTGGCCACGATCACCGGGGTGACGCTGATGTGGGAGGCCGCCTACGCGACCGCGTACCGGATAGAGACCTCGACCAACGGCACCGCCTGGACCCAGGTCTACGCCACGACCGCCGGGCGGGGCGGCACCGAGCGGCCGGCGGTCACCGGCAGCGGGCGCTACGTCCGGCTGACCGGCACCGCGCGGGCGACCGGCTACGGGTACTCGCTCTGGGAGTTCCAGGTCTTCGGGTCGGTGGACACCCAGGCGACCACGCCGCCGATGCTCTCCGGCCCGACCCGGCCGCCGGGCACGACCGGGCAGTTCCAGCTCAGCGCGCCGGCCAACGGCGCGATGATCACCAACACCCGCCGGCCGCCGCTGTCCTGGGCCGCCGTCGGCGGCGCGGCCCGCTACCAGGTCTGGCTCAACGTCAGCCGTACCGACTACGACTTCGCGGCCGCCGGCAACCTCGTCGACCTGTACACGAAGGTCGCCGAGCCGACCGGCACCGGCTACACGCCGACCTGGGACATCGCCGACCGGTGGACCTACAAGTGGTACGTGGTCGCGGTCAACGGGTCGGGCGGCACCGTCGCCACCTCGAACATCCGGCAGTTCAGCCTCTACCTGCCGGCGCTGGAGACGGTCGCCGACGGCGTCGGGATCGTGAACGGCGCCCGCGACCTCAACCGCGACGGCGCCATCGCGCCGTACGAGGACTGGCGGCTGCCGGTCGAGTCGCGGGTCAGCGACCTGCTCGGGCGGATGACGCTCGAGGAGAAGGCGTACCAGATGTTCTACAACGCGCAGCAGTTCGCCCAGTCGGGGTGGCACTTCGGGCCGGCCGGCGCGGCCGACCTGCACGCCAACCTGATCCGGGCGAGCGGCACCCGGCTGGGCATCCCGTTCGTCTCGGCGGGCGACACCATCCACGGGTACCAGACGACCTACCCGACGCAGAGCGCGCTCGCCGCCGGGCGCAACTACCCGCTGGACTACAAGCTCGGCGACATGCAGCGCCGCGAGCAGCTGGAGGTGGGGACCCGCGGCGTGCTCGGGCCGCTCGCCGAGGTGGGCACCAAGGTGCTGTACCCGCGCATCCAGGAAGGCAACGGAGAGAGCGCCGAGGTCGCGGCCGCACAGGTGCGGGCGCTGGTCGCCGGCCTGCAGGGCGGTCCGGAGCTCAACCCGGCGTCGGTGCTCGCCACGGTCAAGCACTGGCCCGGCGAGGGCGCCGGCGGCGAGGCGCTGATCGTGTACGACGCGGTGACCATCAAGTACCACATGATCCCGTTCCGGGCCGCGATGGAGGCCGGCGCGGTCAACATCATGCCCGGGTACGCCGGCAGCTCCTACCTCGACCCGGGCGGGCCGGGGGCCGGCGACAGCGCGCCGATCCTCGCCTACCTGCGGCAGAACCTCGGCTACACCGGCCTCATCACCACCGACTGGCTTCCCTCCGGCTCGTGGGTCGGCGCGGCGCGGGCCGGCTCGGACGTGATGGGCGGCGCCGACCCGGGCGCGCCGGGGTACAGCATCGGCACGTTCACCGCGGGTGTGCCGGCGGCCCGGATCGACGACGCGGTACGGCGGGTGCTGCGGCTGAAGTTCCAGCTCGGCATCTTCGAAAACCCGTACGGCGACCCGGTCAACGGCCCGTACCGCTTCCACATGCCGCAGTACACGGCGCTCGCCGACCAGGCCGCGCGGGAGTCGACGACGTTGCTGCGCAACAACGGCGTGCTCCCGGTACGCCTGGGCGCCGGCGACAACATCGTGGTGGCCGGGCCGCGCGCCACCGACTCCGGCGCCTGCTGCATCTGGACCAGCTACTTCCACCAGGAGTACGGCTCGCAGAACCTCCTCGAGGCGATCCGGGCGCGGGCGGCGCGGGCCGGCGTCAACGTGTACCAGGACTCCGGCCCGTCGCCGAAGCTCGCGGTGGTGGCGGTCGGCGAGGGCTCGTACACCCACGCCACCAGCTGGGTGAAGGAGCAGCCGTACCTCCCCGCCGACCAGCTGGCCGTCATCCAGAACTTCCAGCGGCAGGGCATCCCGGTCGTCGTCCTGCTGGTCATGCCCCGCCCGTACGTGATCAGCGAGTGGCACGAGCTGGCCAGCGCGCTCGTCGTCACGTACCGCGGCGGCGAGGAGATGGGACCGGCCGTGGCCGGCCTGCTCTTCGGCGACTACCAGCCGCGGGGCAAGCTCCCGTGGCAGCTGCCGCGCACGCTCGACCAGGTGCTCCGGCCGGGCGGTAGTGACGTCCTCGCGGACGCCAACGAGCAGTGGGACCTGCCGTACGACCTCGGCGCCACCGCCGCCCAGCGCACCGAGATCCGGGCCCGGATCGACGCCGGGCAGCCGGTGCCGACGAACTACGGCAACCCGCTGTACCCGTTCGGCGCCGGCCTGACCGGGTTCTAGGTGGAGGCGGGCGCTCCCCTGGGAGCGCCCGCCATCTACGCTCGCATCGTGAGCGAGCCAGTTGTAAGCGAGCTTCGGGAGTCGCCAGCGGCCCGGCTCGCGTTGCGGGTCGGGACACCGGAGTTCGACGCCGCGCGGGAGGCGTTGGCCGAGCACGTCGCGGCGAAACGGATCGACTCGGCCGAGGCCGAGCTGCGGCTGGAGGCGTGCAAGGAGACCAGGACGCAGGGCGAACTGCTGCGCCTCTTCGCCGACCTGCCGGAGCCCCACCCCGACCTGCCCGGCCTCCCCCCGCCGCTACCGCTGCGGAAGACCGGCGACGACCCCGACGACATCCCCCTCTACGCGGCCGCCAACATCCTCGCGATCCTGCTCGGCGAGCCGGTCGCGATCGTGCTCGCCATCGTCTACGACAAGTGGTGGCTGATCGCGGTCCCGGTGGCGTTCTGCGTGTTGCTGGTCGCCGCCGTCGCTCTGGTGGACCGCGCCCGTCGCGGACGCTGACGGAACGGCTGGAGCCGGATCAGCGTCGGGGCCGGCGTCCCCGTCACCGGCGCCGCCCGCCCTGTCGCCTACGCCGTCCCGACCGGTTCCAGGGCGAGCTGGCGTCCCGGCCAGCGGGCGCGCAGCCAGCGGTCGTGGCTCGCGACGACCACCGCTCCCGGGCTGGTGCCCAGCGCCTCCTCCAGCTCGTCGCTCAGCCGCGGCGACAGGTGGTTGGTGGGCTCGTCGAGCAGCAGCAGCTCGGGCGGGTCGGCCACCAGCAGCGCCAGGGCCAGCCGCCGGCGCTGGCCGACGGAGAGCTCGCCGACCGGGCGGGCGGCGTCGCGGGGGGCGAGCAGGCCCAGCGACCGCAGGGGTACCGCCTCCGCGCGCTCCGCCCCCAACGCCAGCTCGTACGTCTGCGCCGCGGTCCGGTCCGGCCGGTCGAAGAGGGTGTCCTGGGTCAGCAGTCCCACCCGCAGGCCGCGCCGCCGCCGCACCTCGCCGGTACCCCGCAGCCCGCCGGCGAGCACGGTGAGCAATGTGGACTTTCCGGCGCCGTTGGGGCCGGTGACCAGCAGCCGGTCGCCGGCGGTGACGTCGAGGCGGTCGAGGCTGAGCCGGCCCGGTACGCACAGGTCGCGCACCGACACCAGCAGCCCCTCACCACCGTGACTGGCCAGCGTGGACACCCGGAAGCGCAGCGGCTCCGGCGGCTTGCGGACCTGGTCGCGTTCGAGCTCGTGGAGGCGGCGGGTGGCGTTGCGCACGCGCCGGGAGACCTGCTGCTCGACCCGGTTGCCGATCATGCCGTACGACATCTTGTTCTTGTCTTTGGGCGGCCGCCCGTAGCCGACCTGGTGCGCGGTGACCGCGACCGCGTGCCGCAGCTCGCTCAGCTCCTCCTGCTCCTCGGCGAAGCGGGCCTGCCACCGTTCCCGCTCGGCGTGCTTCTGCGCCTGGTAGCCGGTGTAGTTGCCGCCGTACCGGGTCGGGCCGTCGACCGCCGGGTCGAGGTCGAGGAGGTCGGTGCAGACCGCGTCGAGCAGCGTACGGTCGTGGCTGGCGAGCACGACCGCGCCGGGCAGGCCGCGCAGCTGCTCCTCCAGGAAGGCGGCCGCCGCGTCGTCGAGGTGGTTGGTCGGCTCGTCCAGCAGCAGCGCCGACGGGCGGCGGATCAGCAGAGCGGCGAGCGCGAGGCGGCCGCGCTGCCCGCCGGAGATCGAGCCGAGCGTCCGGTCGTACCCGATGCCGCCCAGCCCGAGTCCGGCCAGCACCAGCCCGGCGCGGCGGTCGGCGTCCCAGGCGTCGGTCTCCTGGGCCCGGTCGAGCCGCTCGCCGTACTCGGCGAGCAACTCGACGTCGTCCGGTCTGGTGGCGAGCGCGGCGGTGAGCCGGTCCAGCGCGGCGAGCACCTCGCGGGCCTCGCGGAGCGCGTCGTCCACCACGTCGCGCACGGTCGCGGCCAGGTCGAACGGCATCTCCTGGTGCAGGTACCCGAGGTCGGGTGGGCGCACGACGGTGCCGCCGTCCGGCTGGTCGGCGCCGGCCAGCAGGCGCAGGAGGGTGCTCTTGCCCGTGCCGTTTTCGCCGATCAGGCCGATCCGGTGGCCGGGCGCGGCGACGAGGGAGACGCCGTCGAGCACGCGGCGCGCGCCGAACGTGCGGACGAGGTCATGGGCGAGGAGAGGATGACGTGACACGGGACACCACCGCGGAGTAGACGCTGCCGCCCGCCGGGCGATGGCCTCGGACGCGGGCGCGACGGGTGTCTGCGGATCACATCGCCGTCCACGGTAGCCACGGCGGTGCCCCACCCGCAAACGAATAAGCAAGGCCGGCTCCTTCACGCGTTTCTCACCAGAACCGGATCTCCCGGCGGCTACCGTCGGTGGGGTGCCGACGAGCGCGGGCTGGGGTTGAAACGTGACGCTGTGGGGGAAAGAAGGCCCCGTGGCTACGACGGTTGGGGAGCGGACGAAGATCCGCGAAGCGGGCGTCACCCTTCCGGCCGCCTGGCTGGTGCTGCTGGGCCTGGTCGAGGCGGTCAGCGTGGCCGGCCTGTGGTGGTTCTTCGTGCGCGGCGCGCGCGGCCAGCTGCTCGACACCGTCGCCCTGGAGGGCAACGCGATCGGCCAGGACCGCGTCGACGGCCTGGCCAATACCGTCCTCAACGCCATCTCCGTGGCCTCGCTGGCCGTGGCGATGGTCGTCGCCGGGGTGATCGCGCTGGCCCGGGGCCGGGTGCTGCTGACGCTGGTGGTCACCGCGTTCGTGGCCACCGCCAACCTGGTCACCCAGGTGCTCAAGCACGGCCTCGACCGCCCGGACCTCGGCGTCGACCTGGAGCGCGTGTACGCCGGCAACAGCTTCCCGAGCGGCCACGCGACCGTGGCGATGTCCGTGGTCATCGCGCTCGTCCTGGTGGTACCGCCCCGGCTGCGCGGCGTCACCGCGGTCGTCGGCGCCCTCTACGCCACCACCGCCGGCGTGGCGACCATGTCGCTGGGCTGGCACCGGCCGAGCGACGTCGCCGGCGCGGTGCTCGTCGTCGGCGGCTGCGCGGCCCTCGCCGGCCTGCTGCTGGTGCTGGCGCAGGGCCGGGACGCCCGGGTGAAGACCGACGACGCCCGCCCGCTCGCCGTCGCACTGCTGATGATCGCCTCAGCGGTACTGCTCGCGGCCGCGGCCGTCGCCCTCTGGTGGGTGGACCGGGTGGCCACACCCCCCGCCGACGAGCTGGGCCGCCGCACGCTGCTGACCGCGTACGTCGGCGCGGCCGCGGGCATCGCCGGCATCACGTCGGCGGTCACCGCGCTGACGCTGGCCGCGACGCACCGCGTCGTACCCTGGCGCACCGGCTGACCGCGCCGCCTCCGCCGCCGACCTGAAGGCCACATCTTGCGCATGAGCCACCCCACCCACGCTGAGTCGCGGCGTTTCTCCAGGAAGAGTTGCCCCGGTCCGCGCCAGCTGCGGACCGTTTGCGCGGGGTCCCCGGGGAAACGTGGAGCGCAGCGGAGCGTTTTCTTGGGGTGCTTTCCCGCGGGCACCGCTGCGGCCGGCGGCTCGCTGGCGCTCGCCGACTTCCCCGGCCTCCGCTGCCGGCTCCGCGCGGCAAGCCCAACCCCCGCACCCCGCCTCCGAAAGCGATCTAGAACGTTTAGGGCGCTATTTCAGCCCTAACCGTTCTAGATCGCGCCAATTGATCTTCTGGTGGACGCGGAGGCCGGCCAGGAGGAGGGCGACCAGGTCGGCGCAGACGGTGACGGTGGTGCTGGCACCACCGTCAAGAGGCGAGCGCGCTCCATCGATGGCGACCCACCCCGATCCATAGCGTCGAAAGCGACGATCCGGGAGGGGAGAGGGACGTGTTCGAGAGATGGGGTACGGCCGTGGTCCGGCACCCGGTACGGGTGATCCTGGCCTGGCTGGTGGTGGTGATGGGGCTGGGCGGTCTCGGCTACGCGGTGCTCGGCCCGGAGGGCGCGGCGGCCGTCTCCGGCCAGAACGAGACGGACTTCCTGCCGGAGGAGTACGAGTCCGTACAGGCGGCCCGGTTCGCGGAGCAGGCGTTCCCGTCCGGTGCCCGGGAGGGCGCGACCGCCGTGCTCGTACTGTCTCGTGTGGACGGCGCGCCGCTGGCCCCGGCCGACCGGGCCAAGGGGCGGGAGGTCGTCCAGGGGCTGGGCGGCGAAGGGGTACGGGACGTCGGCGAGCCGTCGCTCTCCCCCAACGGGAAGGTGATGCTGGCCCAGGTGACGTTCACCGGGAAGGTCGGCTACACCGGGGTGTCGAGCGCCGTCACCCGGCTGCGCACCGAGACCGCCGAGCGGGTCGCCGGCACGCCGCTGCGCTCCGGGTACACCGGCGAGGCGGCCGTCGCCAAGGACAGCGAGCGGCTCGACCTGCTGGTCAGCGTCGGCATGGTGGTGATGATCCTGGTGCTGCTCGTCGTCATCTTCCGCGGCCCGTGGGTGGCGCTGCTCAACCTGCTCATCATCGCGCTGGTCGGGCAGGGCGCGGTGGCGGTCATCGCGATCGCGGCGAAGGCGGCCGGCACCACATTGGACGGTTCGGTCACCGGGCTGCTGCCGGTGGTGCTCTTCGGCGTGGGCACCGACTACGTGGTCTTCCTGCTGTACCGGTACCGGGAGCGGCTGCGCCTCGGCGAGGACCGGCGCACCGCGATGGTCGCCGCGCTCGCCCGGGTCGGGTCGGCGATCGGCGTCTCCGCGCTGGCGGTGGCGGTGTCGTTCGGCGCGCTGCTGCTGTCCGGGTTCGGGTCGTTCCGGATCCTGGGGCCGGCGCTGGCGTTCGCGGTACTCGTGATGGTGCTCGCCGGCCTCACGCTCATCCCGGCGGTGTTCTCGCTGCTCGGCCACCGCGCGTTCTGGCCCGCCAAGGCGTGGCGCACCGTGCCGGAGACGGGAGGCGGCGCACCGGACGCGGGGCGCGGCGGGGCGACGGTGGGACTCGCGGCGCGTACCGGAAACCTCGTGGCCCGGCGCCCCGCGGCGGTGGCCCTCGCCGCGGTGGCCGTGCTGGCCGCGCTCGGAGCCGGCGCCCTGGCCCACAAGCCCAGCTACGACATCGAGGCCATGCCGGCCGGCACCGAGTCGGCCCGCACGATGGAACGGCTGGAGTCCGGTTTCCCCGCGGGGACGCTGAGCCCGACGACGGTCTACCTCTCCGGTCCCGGACTGACCGAACAGTCAGCGACCGCCTACGCCGAGCGCCTCTCCGCACTCTCCATAGTGGGCGGTGTGGGCGGCGTGCGGGCGACCGGCGACGCGGCCCAGGTCGACCTGCTGCTCGCCGCCGACCCGCTCAGCGAGGAGGCGCTGGACGCGATGGTGCACCAGCTGCGCCCGGCCGCGCACTCCGCCGCACCGCCCGGCACCACCGTGTACGTCGGCGGCGAGACCTCGGTCTTCGCGGACATCCGGGACGTGGTCGGGGTGGACCTGAAGGTGATCCTGCCCGCCGCGGGCCTGCTGATCGGGCTGGTGCTGCTGCTGATGCTGCGCGGCGTGCTCGCGCCGGTGTACCTGCTCGGCGCGGTCGTCGGCGGCTTCGTCGCCACGCTCGGCGCGGCGGTGCTGGTCTTCCAGGGCGCGGTGGGGCGGCCGGGCCTGACGTTCACGCTGCCGCTGATCGTGTACATGTTCGTGGCGTCGATCGGCACCGACTACAACATTCTCATGATCGCCCGGATCCGGGAGGAGCTGCGCGGCGGCGCGTCCCGGCGCGAGGCGGTACGGGTGGCGCTGCACCGGGCCGGCCCACCGGTGGCGGCGGCCGGCGTGATCCTGGCGGCCTCGTTCGGGGCGCTGACCGTCTCGGCCACGCTCGCCGAGGTCGGGTTCGCGGTCGCGGTGGGGATCCTGCTCTCCACGTTCGTGCTGTCGTGGTTGCTCGTGCCGGCGCTGACCGCGCTGCTGGGCCGGGCCGCGTTCTGGCCGGCGCGCCCGAAGCCGCCGGCGGCGGGCCGCCCGGCCCCGGCGCGGCGCGCGGAGCCGGCGGCCATCGGCCTCGCGAGCGGTGCCGGCGGTGCCGCCTTCGCGGGCGGTGCCGGCTTCACGGGCGGCCACGGCTTCGCGGGCGGTGCCGGCGGAGCGGGCGGTGCCGGCCGAGTGGGCGGACCGGGCGGTGCCGGCGGAGCGGGTGGCCACGGGAGAATGGGCCGGTGAGAGTGAGAATGGGGCGGTGATGACGCGGAGGCGGCGGGCGCTGCGGGACCTGCGGCACATGCTGGTGAGCACCGGGCTCGGGCTGGCCGCGCTGGGCCTGCTGCTGCTCACCGTCTTCGCGCTGCTCCTCTGCGTCGTGCCGCCGGTGGGCGGGCCCGCGCTGGTCAACGCGGCCGGCCTGGCCCGCCGCCTGGCGGACCGGCAGCGGCGGCGGGTCGAGCCGCCGATCCCCTCGCCGTACTCGGCCGTCCCGGCCCGGATCCGCGACCTTCTCCCGGACCCCACGTACTGGCGCGACACCGCGTGGCTGCTCGTCTACGGGGTCTGCGGGCTCGTCGCGATGTTCGTGTGGGGGCTCTGGGTGACCGGCCTGCAGGGGCTGGCCACGCCGATCCTCTACCGGCTGCTCCCGGCCGGCGTCGACCTGGAGTTCCAGTCGCTGCCGGTCACCAGCTCCGCCCGGTCGTTCGGCGCGGCCGGGATGGGCGCCGCCATCCTGGTCGCCGCCTACTTCCTGCCCCGCTGGTACCAGGCGGGCGAAGCCCACCTGTCGCGGTGGCTGCTCTCCCCCACCGCCGCCGCCCGGCTCAGCGCCCGGGTCGAGCAGCTCGTCGAGACCCGCACCGCCGCCGTCGACGCCTCCGCGGCCGAGCTGCGCCGGATCGAGCGCGACCTGCACGACGGCGCGCAGGCCCGGCTCGTCGCGCTGACGATGAACCTGGGGATGGCGGAGGACATGTTCGACACGGATCCGGCCGTGGCCAGGGCGATGCTCGCCGACGCGCGGGCCGGCGCGCACTCCGCGATCAGCGAGCTGCGCGACCTGGTACGCGGCATCCACCCGCCGATGCTCGCCGACCGCGGCCTGGCCGGTGCCGCCGAGGCGCTCGCCGCGGCCAGCCCGGTACCGGTCGCGCTGGAGGTGCGGCTCGACCGGCGGCTCGGCGCGCCGGTGGAGTCGGCCGCCTACTTCGTGCTCGCCGAGGCGCTCGCCAACGCCATCAAGCACGCCGGCGCCGCGCGCATCGAGATGTCCGTCGTGGACGAGGCCGTCCACATCAGACTCCGGGTACGCGACGACGGGCGCGGCGGCGCCGACCGGGCCAGGGGCACGGGATTGCGGGGTATCGAGCGGCGGCTGGCGGCCTTCGACGGCGTGGTCACCGTGTCCAGCCCGCCCGGCGGCCCGACGGAGATCGAGGCGGTGCTCCCGTGCGCGTCGTGATCGCCGAGGATCTCGTGCTGCTGCGCGACGGCATGGTGCGGATGCTGACCGCGTACGGGTTCGACGTGGTCGCCGCGGTCGAAGACGGTGCCACTCTCGCCGACACGCTCGTCGCGCTGCGGCCGGACGTGGCCGTGGTCGACGTGCGCCTGCCGCCCACGTTCACCGACGAGGGTTTGCGCGCCGCGATCGCCGCCCGCCGCGCGGTGCCCGGCCTGCCGGTGCTGATCCTGTCCCAGTACGTCGAGCAGGTGTACGCCCGCGAGCTGCTGAGCGACCGCGCCGGCGGGGTCGGCTACCTGCTCAAGGACCGGGTCGGCGAGGTGCGCGAGTTTACCGACGCGGTGCGCCGGGTCGCCGCCGGCGGCACCGTGATGGACCCCGACGTGGTCGCCCAGCTGCTCGGCGGCGGCCGCTCGGCGCAGCTGGCCACGCTCACCCCGCGCGAGCGCGAGGTGCTCGCCGTGATGGCCGAGGGGCGCTCGAACGGGGCGATCGCGGCCCGGCTGGTCATCACCGAGAAGGCGGTCAGCAAGCACATCAACAGCATCCTGACCAAGCTCGACCTGCCCCCGTCCGACGACGACCACCGTCGGGTGCTGGCGGTCCTCGCCTACCTGGGCGGGTGACCTCCTACGCGCTGTAGCCGTGCGCCACGATGACCTGGGCGCTCATCTCGTACGCCGCCGGGTCGTCCGGCACGACGGTGCCGAGCCCGTCGACGTAGCGGTTGAACATCGAGAACGCCGCCGCGATCAGCACCGTGTCGTGGATCTCCACGTCGGTGGCGCCCGCGCCGCGCGCCGCCTCGACCAGCTCGGTGGTGACACTGCGCCCGTCGACCCGGACGGCCCCGGCGATGCGCAGCAGGGCCCGCAGCTTGGGCGAGATGTCGGCCGCGTCGGGGTCGACGCAGGCGTCGCGCACCAAGCGCAGGCCGCCGTCGAGCTGGGCCGCCGCGAACGCCGAGTGCGAGTCGCGGCAGAAGTCGCACTCGTTGCCGCTCGACACGTACGCCGCGATCAGCTCGCGCTCGCCGCGGGACAGGCTGTTGGGCGCGCGGAGCAGGGCGTCGGCGAGGTCGTAGAGCGGCTTGGCCGTCTCCGGCCGGTACATCCTGAGGCCGATGATCCCGGGAAACCGCTTTTCGTCAACACCCAGATCGATGTGCGCCACCGTCTCAGGCTATCGGCCCGACCATAGGTTCGCGACCGTGCGGGAGGCCCGGCGGCAGTCTCAGCGCACGACTGGTACGCGGACCGACGACAGCACCATGCCGCTGCTCGGCCTCGTCGGGATGCGGTGCAGCGGGATGCCCACGTCCTGCTCGGGCACCGTGTACTCCAGCCGGGCCAGCATCGGCAGCAGCGTCCGCAGCAGCGCGACGGTCACCGTCTCGCCGGGGCAGCGGTGGCCGGTGCGCGGGTCGCCGCCGCCCTGCGGGATCAGCTCGTAGGGGCCGATCCGGCGCTCCAGGAAGCGGCCGGGCGCGAAGCCGTACGGGTCGGGCCAGAGCAGCGGGTGGTGGTTCTGGCCGTAGATGTCGAGCACCACCAGCGAGCCGGCCGGGATGCGGTGGCCGTCCCACTCCAGGTCGCGGGCGGCACGGCCGCCGACGAAGGGGGCGAACGGGTAGAAGCGGCGCAGCTCGTGCGCGAACGCCTCGGCGTACGCGGGGTCGCCGTCGCGCAGCCGGTCGCGGTGCTCGGGCCAGAGGTGCAGGGCGTGCGCGGCGAACGTGACGAACCAGCACACCGCCACCGTCGGCCGCAGCACGTTGAGCAACTCGACGGCCGCGACATGCGGGTCGAGCGGTTCGCCGGCCGCGTCGAGGTGCTCGGCGATCGCGGCCAGCGCCGAGCCGGCCGGGGCGGGAGACGTCGTACGGGCCCGGGCCACCACGCCGGCCAGCCACCGCTCGCGGCGGCCGCGGGCCTGGCGGGCGCGCCAGTGGCGGGGACCGGCCGTGGCGAAACCGTCCACCATCGACACCAGATCCTCGGCCAGCGCCCCGTCCGCCTCGTCCAGCGGGACGCCGGCCCACGGCGTCACCGCCCGCGCCAGTACCCGCGCGGTCTCGTCGAAGAGCACGACCCGGTCCCGGGTGACCCAGGTCTCGGCGGCGGCTTCCCAGGCATCGACCGCGTGCCGCTCCAGCAGGGCGACGCCCTCGCCGGTCAGCATCGACATGAACATCGCCTTGCGCAGCCGGTGGTCCACCCCGTCCAGGCCGTGTACGCCGCCGCGGCCGAAGAGCGTGTCCTGTACCGGGCCGGGGAGGGCACCGTGGCGGTGGACGTTGGCCTCCTCGTAGAAGAAGCGCGCCGCGTCCGGGCCGCAGAGGCCGGTCACCCGCTGCCCGAGCAGGTGGGTGCGCACCACGCCGTCGGTCGTACGGCGCCGGCGGTTCGGCAGCCACCCGTACCCCTCCAGGAAGAACCCGATCACCCGGACCGGATGCCCGGCTACGCGAGGACGCAAACTCCTACCCCGGGAATCGTGTCCAGGTGAGCGCGTCGTGGTGAGGGCCGCCGGCCGGCGCTAGGGTCGGTGACCATGGCCGAGCGCAGGTACGGTGCCGCCGCACCGCCCACCGAGTCCGAGGTACGCCACGCGGACTGGGCGTGCGACGACATCTCGGGGCAGGAGCACACCCGGGTCGCGTTCCACGACGTCGACCTGACCGAGGTGGTCGACCAGGGGGCGTCGTTCACCGAGTGCGTCTTCAGCGACTGCCGCTTCAACGCCTCCGTCCACACCGACGCCGCGTTTGTCAACTGCGCGTTTACCAATTGCTCGTTCTTCGACGCCACGTTCACCGGCTGCAAGCTGGTCGGCAGCGTCTTCGACCGGTGCGCGTTCGGCCTGCTGAAGGTGACCGGCGGCGACTGGTCGTTCGTCGGACTGCCCGGCGCCGACCTGAGCAAGTCGCGCATCGTGGGCGCGCGGATGCGCGAGTGCGACCTCACCGGCGCCAAGCTCGCCGACGCCACGCTCACCCACGCCGACCTCGGCGGCGCGCTGCTGCACCGCACCGACCTGAGCCGCGCCGACCTGCGCGGCTCCGACCTGTCCACACTGGACCCGCTCGCCGCCACCCTGCGCGGCGCCATCATCGACCCCGACCAGGCCGCGACGATCGCCGAAGCGCTCGGCCTCGACGTCCGCCCCGCCCTCCCACCACCCTCCTGACCCGCACCCTTCCTGACCCGCGCCCGTCCCGACTCACGGCCGTCCTGACTCACGGCCTTGGTGACGCTCGGTCCGAACGAGCCGCCCGCCAAGGGGCGGGACCGAAGCCGGCGAGGGCTCCGCGGTGACGCCGGCCCTTGATCGGCGTCACCGCCGGCTGGCGGTCCGGAGATCGTGGTACATAACTGCCCCTGGAGGGGCAGCGAAATACCACGATCTCCGCCTTGGGCGATCTCCAAGCGCCGATCATGGGAAGGGTGGTCGGCTCGATCGCGGATTCGGGGCTACCGCGACGTCCGCGGTGGTCGAGATCCGTCTGAGCCTGATGATCGTTCACCCGAAGCCCGCGTTATCCCCGCCGTTCCACGCGGAAACCGGGCGAACGATCACCGCGTTCCCCCGAGGGCTGGCCGCCGGTCGCCGTGACAGCCCGGTCCGGACGATCATCCATTCGGCTCGGGGAGGGGATCGACCGGGTTCTTCGAGAACGGCCGCAGCCGCGGCCGGAGCGCGCTCACCCTCGACCCGAAGCCGTCCACCTACTTCTGCGACGGGGATGTGGGGCGCGCCGCAACCCCGGCTCCGAGAGCGCTCCTGGTGCGCTGGCCACTAACCTTTGCCGGCTTCGCCGACCCGGGTGACCAGCGGCCGAAGGCCGCCGGTCACCCGGTGAACGTTGGTGGCCACCGCACTAGGCGGTGGTCTCGGCGATGGCCTGGTCGAGGATCTCCAGGCCGAGCGCCAGCTCCTCCTTCGTCGCGGTCAGCGGCGGGGCGATCCGGAACGTGCCACCCATGCCGGGCAGCTGCACGACGTTCAGGTGCAGGCCCAGCTCCAGGCAGCGGCGGGTGATCCGGCCGCCGAGCGCGTCCGCACCGCCGTCCAGCGTGGACAGTTCGAGGCCCTGCATCAGGCCGCGGCCGCGTACGTCCCCCACGGCCGGGTGCCGGTCCTTGATCTCGTCCAGGCCGTCCCGGAGCACCGAGCCCAGCTCGCGGGCACGGCCGTCCATCTTCTCCCGTTCCAGGACGTCGAGCACCGTGTTGCCGACCGCGGCGACCAGCGGGTCGCTGACGTGGGTGGTGTAGAAGAGGTACCCGCGCTCGTGTGCCCGCCGCTCGATCTCCTCGCTGGTCACGACGGCGGCCAGCGGCAGCCCGGCGCCGAGGGTCTTGGAGAGGGTGAGGATGTCGGGGACGATGCCGTCCCGCTCGAACGCGTACCAGGTGCCGGTGCGGCACAGGCCGGTCTGCGCCTCGTCGACGATCAGCAGCATGCCCCGCTCCCGGCACTTCCCGGCGAGGGCGGCGAAGTAGCCGGGCGGCGGCTCGATCACCCCGCCGGAGCTGAGGATCGGCTCCACGATGCAGGCGGCGAGGCTGCCGGTGGACTGGGCGTCGACCATCGCGAAGCCGTGGTCGAGCTGCCGCCGCCAGTCGAACCCGCCGTCCGGCGTGGTGAAGTCCGGGCGGTACGGGTTGGGCACCGGGATCGCCAGGTTGCCGGGGGCGTTCGGCCCGTACCCCTGGTGGCCGGCGCTGTACGTGGCGGCCGCCGCGGCCTGTGTCATGCCGTGCCAGGAGCGGGCGAAGGCGACCACCTCGTGCCCGCCGGTGACCAGCTTGGCCATCCGGATCGCGGCCTCGTTGGACTCGGCGCCGGTGGTGAGCAGCATCGCCTTGGACAGCGGCGCGGGCAGTGACTCGGCGAGCCGGCGGGCGAGGTCGACCACCGGGCGGGAGAGCATGCCGCTGAAGAGGTGGTCGAGGGTGCCGACCTGCCGGCGTACCGTCGCCACGATCTCCGGGTGGCTGTGCCCCAGGATCGCGCTCATCTGGCCGGAGGTGAAGTCGAGGAGGCGGCGGCCGGTGCCGGTGAAGACGAAGCTCCCCTCGGCCCGTTCGATGATCTCAGGGGTCCACCCGCCGCCGTACCGGATGAGGTGGCGGTCGGCGTCGGCCCAGAAAGACTCAGCGGTCATGATCACACGCTAGTGCGGTGGCCGCCGAGGTTCACCGGGTGAGCGGCGGCCTTCGGCCACTGGTCAGCCGGCTCCGGCGAAGCCGTCGAGGTTCAAGCGAGCAGCGCGCTGAGGCCGCTGGCCTGGGTACGCCAGTCGCGCGGGTTGGGGGTGCCGCCGGCCCAGCGCAGCCCGATCCGGTTGAGCGGGTCGCGGTCGCTGGACCAGATCGCGGCGGCCTGCCGCTGGGCGTACGTGGCGTAGGCGGCCGCACCGGTCACCGCGGCCAGCTCGCCGAAGTACCGCATGAAGACGCCCTTGAACTGCTTCTGGTTGTCGTCGCAGGTGCCGGCGGGGTCGCACGGCTCGGTGAGCACGCCGTCGCGGGTCAGGGCCGGCGAGGCGATCGCGGCGTCGGCGAGCTGGCGGGCCGAGGTGAGCAGCGCGCCGTCGCCGGTGGCGCGCCACAGCTCCAGCGCCGCGCCGATCGCGAGGCCCTGGTTGTACGTCCACACCGTCTGTCCATTGTTGACACACGAGGTGGTGATGCCGTCGTTGACGAGGCCGGAGCCGTTTATCATGCCGCTGGCCCGGAACCACTGCCATCCCGCGCCCGCCCGCGCCAGCCACGTGGCGTCGCCGGGCAGGCGGTTGTGCAGCGCGGCGGCGAGCCGGATGTAGAGGCCGTTGGTGACCGCGTTCTTGTACGTGCGCTCGCGGTCCCACCACACCCCGCCGCCGCACCGGCTCGTGTCCCAGTAGCCGTGCACGTACGTGCCGATGGTGACCGCCATGTCGAGGTACTTCCGCTCGCCGGTCAGGTCGTACGCGCGCACCCAGGCCAGTCCCCACCAGGCGGCGTCGTCGATCGCGCGGCTGATGAAGTTGCCCTCGATCGGGTCGGAGCTCTTCACCCCGGCCGGGAACGTGCCCCGGTTGACCTCGAACGTGCGGTCCACCACCCACCGCAGGTCGGTGCGGCCGGCGCGCCCCATCCAGTCCATCAGCGTGGTGACGGCGACCGCGCTGTTCCACCAGCTCGACGGCCACCAGGCGGTGTCCGGGCGGTACCCGTACAGGAGCGCGTCGGCGGCGGCCGCGGCCCGGTCGGTGGCCGGGCGGGCCCACGCGGTACAGCTGCCGTTGGCGCCCTCGACCGCACGGCCGCAGGCGCGCACCGCCCCGCCGTACAGCCGGGAGCGGGGATCGCGGGTGTTGACCATCGTGGTGCGGGTGGTGGTGGCGCCGGCCGGCACGCTGGTACGGCCGAGCGAGGAGCCGCCGGGCCAGGAGGCGCCCTCGTCCCAGGAGCGGTCCAGCCACACCTCGTCGCCGGCCCGGCCGTTCGCGAGCGTGGCCCAGGCGAGGCCGCGGGTGTCGACGTGCAGGCCGAAGCGGCGGCCGCCGAGCGTGGTCTCCGGCACCGGCTGGGAGTCGCCGACCGCGGTGGCCGGGTCGGTGCCGTCGCAGGCCGCGTCGCAGACCCGCGCGTGCGCCCAGGCCGTGCAGGCCACGCCCTGCGCGTCGCCGCAGGCCCGGATCATGCCGCGGCGGTGGGCGGCCGGGTCGGCGAGGTTGTACATGAGCGTGCGCGTGCCGGTCCAGGTGGACGGGATGCTCGCCTTGCCCAGCAGCCCGTCCCAGGACGGGCCGCCGTCCCAGGTGCGGTCCAGCCAGACCGCGTCGCCGACCTGACCGTCGTCGATGCTGCCCCACGCCATCCCGTCCACATCGGACACGTGTAGGACCACCCGCCGCCCGTTGAGCCTCAGCTCGGGCACCGGAAACGTCTCCTGCCCGGCCAGGGACGGGTCGCGGGTGTCGCAGTACACCGAGCAGACGGCGGCGGCCGCTTCCGCGCGGGCCGGCACGACCAGCGCTCCCAGGACACCCAGAACGGCGATCCAGACCCGCATCACGCCTCCCCAGAGCTTCCCCACAGGCTGTGATCGAAGCTCCCCTCACGTCGTTGGAACGACTTGAAGGGAGCTTCGATCTCAGCCCATCACCCCGACCCCGAAAGCACTCCAGAGAGCGCTCTCCAAGAAGAGGATCCCGCGCCGATACATCGTTGTCAATGAGTGGTGGGTTGCCGAAACAACCCGGCGGTGGACGTTTGGGCGACCGATTTGCGGCCATCTCGTGCGAGACCGGGCGACCTAAAGGGACGTGGGTGATGTTGGAGGAATCGGCACGTGCGACCGCCGCGACCGCGGCCGGTCCCGATCGGGTCGTGTGCCCGGACAGCCTTACCCGGGTACTCGTCACGGCCGGCGCCCGGGCGCTCCACGGCCGCGACTGCGGTGACCTCGGCCGGCGGCCGATGGTGGCCCGCTACGGCGGCGTCCTGCCCTCCGGTGCCCGCCGGGCCGCCGCGCGCCACGCCAGCCAGGCGGCGATACCCGTGGCGGCCACCAGCGGGATCGACGCCGACGAGGTGGCGCGGTGGGTGGTCGGCCAGTACCCGCGGCGGCAGTACCCGGCGGTGGTCATCGGCTCCCCGCACGGCGCCGCCGTGCACCTCGCGGCCGCGGCCGGCGTGCCGTGGCTCCCCTCCGGCTTCGAGATGGCGGTGCAGTGGCCGGACGGCTCCCCCGACGACCCGGCCGCCGCGCTCACCCACGGCGCCGCGATCGCCGCCCGGCTGCTCGCCAACAACCCGGCCGTCGCCGTTCGCCAGGTGCACGACCCGGTGCTGCGCGGCGTGCTCGCCGGCTCCACCGTCTCGCTGCACGCCCGCTGGCAGCAGCTGCCCGACCCGTACCGGGAGTTCCTCTCCGCGTACCTGACCCGGGGCGCCGCCGTGATCGTGGTCCGCGACATGCGGACCTGGCCAGTGCTCGACGTCGGCGCCGGCCACACGTTCCAGCTCGGCAGCCCGGCGAGCGGCCTGGACGCCGGCGAGTTCCGCACCGCCGGCCCGCAGCTCTGCCAGGCGCTGCGCTACCTCGACGCGGACCGGGTGCGGTGGCGGCCGCCGACCACCTCCTGCCCCGAGCGGTACACCGAGACCGGCGTCGAGGCCGGCTTCGAGGAGAGCGTGCGCTCGTGGGCCCGGGCCCGCCGGCTGCACCTGCACCGGGTGCTCTACGCCGCCCCGGAGGCGTTCAGCGCGGCGGTCGCCGACCTGTACCGCCAGTGGCTGCGCGGCGCCGGCAAGACCGGCAACCGGCTCGTCGTGGAGAGCGGCCGGCTGCTCGACCCCACCCAGGTGCTCCGCGCCGGGCTGGTGCCGTACTGGTGCGAGACCCCGGCCAGCCGCGCCGCGAACGCGCTCTGCTGGTGGCTGGCGGGCAGCACCACGTTCAGCTCGATCGACGTGCTGGTGGACGGCTTCGGCGTACCGACCGCGGCGACGGCCAACCCGTCGCAGTGGCACGCCGCCGCCCGGTTCGGCGCCCGGCGCGCGCACGTCGACCCGGCCGCCACCAACCTGGGCATGTTTCCGCTGCCGGTGCGGCACGCCACCGGCGTGCTGCGCGGCCAGGCCGCCGACCTGCCGCCGCCGGCGCCGCTGCGGCCGGAGGCCGCGATGGAGGCGATCGGCGAATGCGCCGCCACGCCCGCCATCCTCGTCTGCTGAGCGGCGCCGAATGACCGCGAGCGGCCTGCCGCCGGCGAGCGTCACGGTGGTCGGCAACGCGACGACCATCCTACGGATCGGCGGGTTCACCCTGCTCACCGACCCCAACTTCCTGCCCGCGGGGCACCGGGCCTATCTCGGGTACGGGGTCTGGACCCGCCGCCGAGCGGACCCGGCCCTCACCCTCGCCGAACTGCCGCCGCTCGACGCGGTCCTGCTGTCCCACCTGCACGGCGACCACTTCGACCGGGTGGCCCGGCGCGGGCTGGCCCGGCACCTGACGGTACTGGCACCACCGGCGGCCCAGCGGCGGCTGCGGCAGTGGGGCTTCCGGGCGGCGACCGGGCTGGGCCCGTGGGCGAGCCACGAGCTCGTCCGCGGCGCCCAACTGCTCCGGGTCACCGCCACCCCGGCGTATCACGGCCCGCGCGGACTGGCCCGGCTGCTGCCGCCGACGATGGGCGCGATCGTCGAGCTGGAACGGGACGGGCAGCCGCTGTTCCGCCTCTACGTCAGCGGCGACACGCTCTACCGGCCGGGCCTTGCCGAGATCCCCCGCCGGTACCCGGAGGTCGACGCGATGCTGCTGCACCTGGGTGGCGCCCGCGCGCTCGGCGTACCGCTGAGCATGGACGGGCGGCAGGGCAACCTGCTGACCCGGCTGATCCGGCCGCGGGTCACCGTGCCGCTCCACTACCACGACTACCCGGCGTACCGGTCGCCGCTCGGCGACTACCTGCGCGAGGCCACCCGCAACGGCTCGGTGACCCGCCTGCTCCCCCTGCGCCGCGGCGAGACCGCGGAGCTGCCGGTCCGCGCCCGGTCCGGATAAAGCCGCCCGACCTGGGTAGGAGACCGGCATGAGCGACCAGTACCCGCACCCGCTCTCCGATCCCGAGGTGCTCGGCGTCCCCGACGTCGCGGACGACGACTCCGGCGCCTACGACGAGGTCGAGACCGTCCGCGAGGCGGACGGGCCGGCGCCGGCCGCCATCCCGCTGGACCGCGACGACCACCCGGACGGGATCGACACGTTCGGCAACACCCCCGACGAACAGCGCGACGGCGAGTCGCTGGACGACAAGCTCACCCGCGAGACCCCCGACCCGGCGATGCGCGACCCCGGCGAACGCCGCGACGTCAAGACGTCGCCGATCCAGGTGGAGGCGTTCGACCCGGACCCGCTGACCGAGGAGACCGACCGGGTGGACAGCGACACCCCACTGGACGACACCGGCCCGGTCGACCCGCGCCGCGACTCAGCCGTCTCCCTCTACGACCTGGAGCCCGGCGAACGCGAGGTGGGCCGGCTGGTCGAGCCGGACGAGGGGGTCCGCGGGGACACCGAGGAGTCGTCGATCGCCCGGGACGCCGGCGCGGCGGGCGGCGCCCCAACGGCCGAGGAGGCCGCCATCCACGAAGTCGACGAACCGTAGCTTTCGTTCCACATCTTGGTTTGACCCCACCCGTCCGCGGGCAACCACGCCGGCACATGCGGGGGGTTGATCATGGGATGGGTGACGAACGACGGTCTGCACGCCGACCGGCGCCGCGACCCGGGCGGCGACGCCTACGGTGAGCTGGGGCTCACCGTCGAGGTGGAGGAGCACCACGACGTCAGCGTCGCCGTCGCGCGCGGCGTCATCGACTTCTGGAACGTCGGGCCGATGCAGGAGCGCCTCAACGACGCGTTCCTGGCCAGCCCGCACGTGGTGCTCGACCTGCGGGACGTGTCGTTCGTCGACTCGACCGGGCTGGGACTGCTGCTCTCCGTGCACGACCGGGCCATGGCCGAGGGGGGTTGGCTGCGCCTCGCCGCCCTCAACCCGCTCGTGCGGCGGCTCCTGCAGACGACCGAGCTGGAGCGCCGCTTCCACGTCTACCCGACGCTCACCGCCGCGACCGCGTCGCTCGGGTAGCGCGTTCCCGGACCCGGGCGGCGCCACCTTGACCGGCCGCCACCCTCCGTAGTCCCGCATCGACCCGACTGACCATGGGGCGCTATCCGTCATATCTTGTGAGGGCTTCCTCGCATCGGCGGTGATTGGATGGGACAGCACCCGGAGCCGGCGGCACAGCCGTGGCCGTACTGGATGCTGCGCTTCATCGCCGCCAACGGTGACGAGGACGCGTACGCGGACCTGGTCTGGTCGGTCGGCGGCTCCCCGCCGTACGGCGGCGTGGGGGTGGACGAGGCCGACGCCGTGTTCGAGCTGCTGGAGGCGTACGTGGGCGCGGGCGTGGCCGGCGCCGACCACTACGAGCGGGTCGCCGGGTTTCTGGCCGGCCGCCCCGAGGCCAGGCTGGCGCTGGAGGCGTTCCGCGTCCACGACCGGATCGCCAGCGACCCGGAGGGCTTCCGCAGCGCCGACGTGGCGGCCGGGCGGGTGCTCGCCGCGCAGGCCGGTCACGCCGGGCTGGCCATCTACTTCGAGCTGCTGGCGGCCGAGATCGCGCTGCGCGACAACCACGTACGGGTGGCGAAGGACGTACTGGTCGGCGCGCTGCCCCGGCTGACCGCGCTCGCCGCCGCCGACCGCGCGTACGTGGGGCAGGCCCGGGTCGCCGCGCAGAACGCCGCCGCCGTGGCCGCCATGGACGGCGACGCCCACCGCTCCCGGATCGCCAGCGCGGTGCTGGAGGTGCTCGCCGCCGACCCGGCCCTGGCCGCCCAGTACGCGACCGACCTCACCCGCCCGCCCGGCTTCGGCCAGGCGGCACGCTCGGGCGGCGTTCCCCAGGTGGCCCCGGCCGGCAGCTTCGCCCAGCCGGCGCCGTCGCACGTCTTCGACTCCTCGGCTCCGCCGGGCGAGCCCGGCCCGTGGCGCGAACCCGCCGGGCCGGCTCTTCCAGGCGGGCCGCCTCCCGCGCGCGACTTCGCCCCGCCGGCCGACCCCGGCGCCCTGGCCTTCACCAGGCCGGCCGGCCCCGGCGGCTCCGGCTCCCCGGCCGGCCCGGGTGACAGCTTCCCCGCGGTCCCCGGATCAGGCGGCTTCGAAACGGTGACCGGCCCGGGCGGCTATGGGACGGTGACCGGCCCGGGCGGCGGCTCCGCAGCGGCGGCCGGTCCGGGCGGCTTCGCGGCGCTGGCGCGGGAGGGTGCCGACCTGCTCGCCTCCGGTGAGCTGGCGGCGGCGATCGACCGGTTCGCGCGGGCGGAGGTGGCGGCCCGGGCGGAGGGGCAGGAGGCCGGCCTCTGCGGGGTGCTCGGCGAGAAGGCGGTCGCGCTGGACCGGGCCGGCGACGCGCGGGCGGCGGTCGACTCCTACGACCGGGCGATCGAGCACTGCCTGCGCTACGGCGACATGCTCAACCTCAGCCGCTGGACCGCCAACCTCGTCGCCCTCCTGATCAGCCGTGGCGGCCTCGACGAGGCTGAGCGGATCATCGCCACGATGCTCGACGCGGCGGCGCGGACCGGCCGCGCGGACCGGCTGGCCATCGCCGAGACGCAGACCGCCGCCTACCTCGCCGCCCGGCAGCGCTACCCCGAGGCGGTCGACCGGCTCGGCCTGGCGGCGCGGCACGCCGGCGGCGACCCGGTCCTGGCCGGCGCGGTCCGCCGGGACACGCTCGTCACCCACCTCGCCTGGGCGGAGGCGCTGCGCCGCGACAACGCCCGCGCGCCGGCCGAGGCCGCGCTGCGCACGGTGGTACGGCTCGCGGACGCCACGAACGCCGAGGAGTGCCGCCTCTCCGTCCGCGCCCACCTGCTCCTGGCCGAGCTGCACGACCGCGACGTCGCCAGACCGACCCAGCCGCCTCCCCCGGCCACCGGCCCGGATCACCTGGACGCCCCGCCGCCGCCGGCCCAGCCCGGGACCGCCCTCGCCACCCCCGACCACCCGCGGCCAACGACCACGGCCGCCGGACCCGACCACCCCGACCACACACCGGCGACCCCGGCCGACCACCCCGACCACACGCCGGCGACCGCGGCCGACCACCCGGACCTCACGCCGGCGGCGACCGCGGCCACCGGCGCCGACCACCCGGACGAGCCGCCGGCGGCGACCGCCGGTCACCCGGAGGACCCGGCGGCGGCCGCCACCCCCGAGGACCCGGCATCGACCGCGACGACCGGCGCCCAACACCCCGATGAACCGCCGGCGAAGCTCGAGCCGGAACCGGAGACCGCGGGCACCGAACCCGATCACCCGGACGACCAGGCGGCGCGAGCCGAGCCGGAGCCGCCCGCCGGATCTGACCAGCCGGACCACCACCCCACGGTGGACGTCGAGGCTCGGCAACCGGACGTCGAGGCGGCCCCGCCGGAGCCACCGGACACGGCGACCAGCCCCGAGCAGGCCGAGCCACGCGACGAGACAGTCGAACTGCTCGCCATGCGCCGCGACGACCTGGACCTCGTACTCGGCGCGTGGGTGGCCGGCGCGGACGGCGGCGCGGCACCGGCCGAGGCGGCGACGCCGTTCCTTTCCTGGTTGGATGCGGTTCAGGATCGGCTCGACCGGGGCCGGCCGGATCCGGCGCCGGCCACCTCCGCCGGTGGCGCCGCGGGTCTGCTCCACCTCGGCGAGGAGGTCGCCGAGGGGCGGCGGCCGTACGAGGCGGCCCGCGAGACCACCGCCGCCCTGGGGCTCGACGCCGACGTGGCGACCGCCGTCTGCCTGCACGTGGCCCAGGGCGGCGACGGGGTCATGGCCGGTACCGTGATCCAGCTCGTCGCCGACACCACGCCGGACGACCTGCTCGCCGGGCGCCTGTACCGGCTCCTGCTCGCGTTCGTCGAGTCGCCGGACGACGACCAGCGGTTCCTCGACCTGATCGAGGTCGGGCTCGCCCGGCTCTCCGGCGGTGCGGACGAGGCGCTCCGCGCCGAGCTGCTCAACGAGGGCGCGGCGCACCTCGCCCGGCTCGGCCGGCAGGAGGAGTCGCTGCGGTACGCGCGGGAGGCCCGCGTGGTGGCCGCCGAGCAGGGCTACGAGCGGCTGGCGCTGGTGGCGGCCGGCAACGAGAGCGCCGCGCTGATGGCCCTCGACCGCGGCGACGAGGCCGTCGCCCTCCTCGACCCGCTAACCGCCGAGTCACACCCCGACGGCGAGACCGCCGCCCCGCCAATGCACGCCGACAGCGAGACGTCCGCCCCCCAGGCGCACGCCGACAGCGAGGCGGCCGCCGGCCCGGAAGGGCGCGACGGCCCGACCCACGCGGAAGCCGGTGGCGCGGCGGCGAGCGGCGGCGGGACGGCGGAGCCGGAGGTCCCGGGCGAGAACGCCGGGCCGGAGGCGGACCGCGAGCCAGCCGGGACCGGGCTGCGCGGGCTCGAACGGGCCTGGCTGGAGACCGCCGACCCGGCGACGGGTGTGGCGCTGGCCCGGGCGTACACCGCCGGCGGGCGCGCGACGGCCGCCCTCACGGTGCTCAACGCCCTGCGCGGGCGGGTCGAGTCGGGCGCGCAGGGCGAGCTGCGGATCGAGTTCCTGACCGTGGAAGGGCTCGCCCACCGCGCCGGCCACGACACCTCCGCCGCGCTCGCCAGCCTGGGCCGCGCGCACGAGCTCGCCCTCGCCGCCGACCCCTCGCCGATCGGGGCGGCCGCCACCGGCGAGTGGGGCCTGGCGCTGACCGCCGCCGGACGCGCGGCCGAGGCGGTCGAGGCCCTGGAGCCCCGGGTACGCGCGCTGGGCGGGCACCCGGCCGCGGCGGCGTACCTCGAACAGGTGCTGGCGCGGGCGCTCACCGCGACGGGCGACGCGGCCGGCGCCAACCGGGTGCTCGGCCGGGCGGCCGAGACCTTCCGCGCGGAGGGTGACCTGGGTGGGCTGGGCCGGACGCTGGCGATCCGCGGCGAGGTGGCGTTCTCCCTCGACGACCTCGACGCCGCGCGGGACCACCTCGCCGCGGCGGCCGACCTCGCCGAGCAGGCCGGCGACCGCCACGCTCACGCGGCGGCGCTGGACACCCTCGGCACCGTCCACATGAGAGCCGGAGACGCCGCGGCGGCGGCCGTGTGCCACGAGCGGGCCGCCATCGGGTACCGCGAGCTCGGCGCCGCCGAGCAGGAGCGGGTCGCCCGGCTCAACCTGGTGGAGTGCCACCTCCAGCGCGGCGACGCGGGCGCGGCCGAGGAGGCGTTCCAGCCGGTACTCGCGCCGGGCGCGCCGGTGATCGTGTCGCTCGCCAGCCGCACGTACTTCCTCACCGCGCTGCTCTCGGCCGAGCGCGGCGACTGGCCCGGCGCCCGCCCGGCCCTGCGCCAGTGCCTGGACGCGGTCTCCCGGGACACCGGCCCGGTCGGGTCGCCCGGCGAGCGGTGGCGGCGGGCGCGCGGCACCGACCGGGCGTACGAGCTGGCCGGCGCGGCGGCGGTCCGGGCGGGTGACGCCACGTTCGCGGCGGAGGTGGCCGAGGGGCGGCGGGCGGCGTTCCTGCGGGCGGTCTTCGGCGAGGCCCTCCCGGCGGCGGCGCTGCCCGCGCTGGAGGAGGCCACCGCGGCGCTGCCGCCGGACACCGTCGCCGCGTACCTCGACCTGGCCCCCACCCTGACCGTCGTCTGCGCCGGGCGGCGCGGGTGGAGCGCGATCCTCGAACGCCCCGGCGTCGGCGCGGACGACGTCCCGGCGGCCACCGGCTCCGCCCTGCCCGCGGGCCGGCTGGACGCGGTGGGCCGGCTGCTCGGACGCGAGCTCTGGGCGCCGCTGCTGGCGGCGGTCCCGGCGGGTACGGCCGGTGTCGTGCTGCTCCCCTCCGCCCGCCTCGCCGGCCTGCCGCTGGACGCGGCCCGGCTCCCGGATGGCGGCCAGGTGGGCGAGCGGCTCCGGATCTCCTACGCGCCGAGCCTCACCCTGCTCCGCCCCGACGAGCCTCAGCCGGGTCCGCGGGACGAGCCGGCACCACGGGACGAGCCAGGTCCGCGGGGCGAGGCGGCACCGCGGGACGAGGCACCACCGCGGGACGAGGCGGCACCGCGGGACGAGGCGGCACCGCGGGACGAGGCGGCACCGCTGGACGAGGCGGCACCGCTGGACGAGGCGGCGCCGCGGGACGAGGCCGTCGGGGCGCGCACGCTGGGGCAGGCCGTGGACGTCGCCGGGGGGCGCCCGCTCAGCCGGCGGGCGGCCGGCACCGCGGCCATGCCGGCGACGACGTTCACCGGAGACGAGGCGACCGTGGACGCGGTGCTCAAGCTGCTGCGCGGCTGCGACGTCGTGCACTTCGCCGGCCCCGGGCGCTTCGACCCGGACGAGCCGGCGCGCTCGCACCTGCGCTGCGCCACCGCTGACGGCGACGACGGCCGGCTCGGCGTGGCCCGGCTGCTCGCCGACGACGGGCCGGTCGGGGCGTCGCTGGTCGTGCTCTCCGCCTGCGACTCGGGCACCGCCTCCGCCGGACGGTGGCGCGGCGACGCCGTCGGCCTGCCGGGCGCCCTCCTCGCGGCCGGCGCCGGGCGGGTGATCGCCACCCACTGGGCGGTCGGCGACCTGGAGGCCGCGCTGATGGTCGGCGAGTTCTTCCGGTGCTGGCGGCAGGGCGCGGTCCCCGCCGCGGCGGCCCTCGCCGCCGCCCGGCGTTCCCTGCGCGCCGAGCTGTCCAATGCGGACGTCGTCCGCGTGCTGCGGGAGTGGGACGCGGCCGGCCCGGTGCTGGCGGACTGGGAAGCCCGCCCGCCGGACGCCCCGGCCTTCGCCGGCACGGTCGACTGGGCCGCCTTCCACCTGGCCGGCCTCCCGTAAGCCGCAAGCCGCAAGCCACCGGCCCGCCGGCCCGCCGCAAGCCGCCGGCCGGGCGGGCATCCCTTCAGCCCACCGGGGCCGGGTGGGTCAGCGAGGGCCAGCGACCAGCTTGTCCGGCGTGATGGGGAGGTCGCGGACGCGGATCCCGATGGCGTGGTAGACGGCGTTGGCGATGCTGGCGTGCACCCCGACCGCGACCACCTCGCCCAGTCCCTTCGCGCCCAGCGGATGCGCGCCGTAGTCCGGCTCCTCCACAAAGGACACGTCGATCTCGCCGACGTCGGCGTTCACCGGTACGTGGTAGTCGGTCAGCGCGGGCGCGATGAAGCGGCCCGTCACCGGGTCGGCGGTCAGCTCCTCCATGAGGGCGCCGCCGAGCGCGTACACGATGCCGCCCTGGGCCTGGTTTCGCGCGGTCTTCGGGTTGAGCACCCGGCCGACCGCGAAGACGCCGACGTGCCGGGTGACCCGCACCCGGCGGAGCGTGTCGTCGATGCGGACCTCGGTGAAGTGGGCGCCGAACGTGGCGTACGAGAAGCGCGGGTCGCGGCCGGCCAGGTCGTGGAAACCCTGCTCCACTATGGACCGCCGGCCGTTACGGCGCAGCAGCTCGCGGTACGTCTCGCCGCGGCGGGGAGCGTCCACATCGTACAGCCGGCCGTGGGCGGCGCCGATCCGCTCCTCGGGCAGGCCGTGCAGGGGTGAACGGGCGTCGGCGATCGCCAGGCGGGCCGCGACCTGCCGTGCCCGCAGGGCCGCCAGGTGCACCGCCGTGCCGGTGCTGCCGGTGGTGCGGGACCCGTACGTCGGCGACGACTCGGGCAGCGTCGTGTCGCCGGAGCGGAAGCCGATCCGGTCCGGTTCGATGCCGGTGCCGCCGGCGGCGACCTGGGTGAGCGTGGTGAGGTTGCCGGTGCCGATCTCCTGCGTGGAGGTGCGCACCTCGGCCGTACCGTCGTCCCGGATCTCCACGACGGCACGCGCCGGCCCGTGGTGCTCCAGCCGTTGCGCGGACGACATGCCGAAGCCGACCCAGTCGCCGCCGTCGCGCATCATCCGCGGGCGGGGCGCGCGCCGCTCCCAGCCGAACCGGCGGGCCCCCTCGTCGTAGCACTCCAGCAGCTGCTTGCCGCTCCACGGCTTGCGTTCCAGCGGATGCGCGGCGAGGTGGTTGCGGCGGCGCAGCTCGACCGGGTCGATGCCGAGCTCGTACGAGAGCTCGTCCAGCGCGCTACCCACCGCGAACATGCCCGGCCCGTCGCCCGGCGTGCGCATCGTCGCCGGGGTGGGCATGTGCATGCGGGCGACCTCGACGCGGACGCCGACGCTGCGCAGGGCGTACACGGTGCCGGTCGGCGAGATCGCCCCCTCCGGCCGGTCGAAGAGGACCGGGGTGCCGTTGACGGTGTGGTGGACGATCGCCTGCAGCGTGCCGTCCCGGTTGGCGCCGACCCGCAGCCGTTGCAGGATCGGCGGCTGGTGCCCGTGGCAGGTGAAGACCTGCTTGCGCGTGACCACGAGCTGGACCGGGCGTCCCACTTGCCGGGCGGCCACCGCGGCGAGCAGCGTGGGCCCCCAGACCGCCGTCTTGTTGCCGAACGCGCCGCCGACCAGCGAGGAGATGACCCGTACCCGGTCCGGTGGCACGCCGAGCGCGCCAGCGATGACCGGGCGGTCGCCGTGAACGTGCTGGCTGGTCGTGTACACGGTCAGCGAACCGCCGGCCCAGTGCGCGAGGGTGGCGTGCGGCTCCATCGGGGCGTGGCTGTAGTAGGGGGTGCGGTACTCCCGCTCGATCCGTACGTCCGCGGCGGCCAGCATCGCCTCCGGGTCGCCGATCGCGAGCAGCGTGGGAAACTCCGGCTCGAAGCGCCACACCGGCTGGTGCGCGTCCGGCAGGGCGGCGTCCAATGTGGGCACGGCCGGGCGGGTCTCGTAGTCGACCGCCACGAGGTCCGCGGCGTGCGCCGCCTGCTCGCGGGTGCCGGCGACGACCATCGCCAGGTACTGGCCGTGGTGGTGGATGTGCTCGTCGGCGAGGGGGAAGCGGGTCTCCTGGTACCGCAGGGCGTCCGGCGTACCGTGCCACTGTGGACGGTTGAGGTGGGTGAGGACGGCGAGCACGCCGGGTGCCGCCTCGGCGCGGGTGGTGTCGATGGCGCGCACCCGGCCGGCCGAGACCGCGCTGCCGACCAGCGCCGCGTACACCATGCCGGGCAGCCGCGCGTCGGCCGTGTACCGGGCCGCGCCGGTCACCTTCTCCCGGGCCTCCACGCGGTTGAGCGGGCGACCGATGGCCATCACTTCTCCCCGAGCTCGGTCAGGGCCCGGCGCACGACGCCGCGGACGAGCTCCACTTTGTACGCGTTGTCGGGGCGTGGCCTCGCCCCGGCGGTCGCCGCCTCCGCGGCCGCCTCGACGGTCGCCGCGTCGAGCCGCTCGCCGCGCAGCGCGCGTTCGGCCGCGTGGGCCCGCCACGGCTTGGGCGCCACGCCGCCGAGGCAGATCCGGGCGTCGCGGACCACGCCGTGTTCACTGTGGACGGCCACGGCGGCGGAGGCGAGGGCGAAGGCGTACGAGGCGCGCTCGCGAAACTTGACGTACGTCGAGCGGGCCGCGAACGGGCGGGCCGGCACCTCCACCGCGACGACGAGCTCGCCGGGGCGCAGCGCGTGCTCCTCGTGCGGGGTGTCGCCGGGGAGGCGGTGCAGGTCGCCGACCGGGATCCGGCGGGTGCCCCGGGTGCCCTCGACCACCACGGTCGCGTCGAGGGCGACCAGGGCCACCGCGCAGTCCGACGGGTGTACCGCCACGCACGCCGCACTCGTGCCGAAGATGCCGAGCAGCCGCCCGTCCCCGCCGGCGGCCGCGCAGCCGGCGCCGGGATCGCGCCGGTTGCAGGCGAACTCGGGCAGCCGGAAGTACGGGCACCGCACGCCCTGCAGCAGGTTGCCGCCGAACGTGGCGCGGTTGCGGATCTGCGGCGACGCCCCGGAGCGCAGTGCCCGCACCAGCACCGGGTACGCGGCCGCGAGGCGCGGGTCGTCGACCGCGTTGCGGCACAGGGCGCCGATCCGGACGCCGTCGCGGCTCCACCGGAGCCCGTCGAGCGGCAGGCCGTTGATGTCGACCAGGCGCCCCGGCGTGCGTACCCGGTCGCGCAGGAGGGTGACCAGGTCGGTGCCGCCGGCGACGAACGCGGCGTCGGGGTGGCCGGCGACCAGCCGCAGCGCCTCGCGGACGCTGGCCGGTCGCCGGTAGTCGAAGGTGTCCACTACTCCCCCTCGCGGGACAGGCGCGCGGCGGCAGCGATGGCGGCGCGGATGTTGCCGTACGCGGCGCAGCGGCACAGGTTTCCGCTCATCAGCTCCGGGATCTCGGCGTCGGTCAGGTCCGGGTGTTCGGCCAGGAGCCCGACCGCCGACACGATCTGGCCGGAGGTGCAGAATCCACATTGGAACCCGTCGTGGTCGGCGAACGCCCGCTGCACCGGATGCAGCCGGTCGCCGTCGGCAAGTCCCTCCACTGTGGTCACCTCGCTCCCCTCGTGCATCACCGCGAGGGTGAGGCAGGACAGGACGCGGCGGCCGTCGAGCAGCACGGTGCAGGCGCCGCAGGCACCCTGGTCGCAGCCTTTCTTGGTGCCGGTGAGGTGGAGCCGGTCGCGCAGGGTGTCAAGCAGGCTGGCCCGCACGTCGACGTCGACGCGTACGCGCCGGCCGTTGACCACCAGCGTGAGGAGGTCGGTCTTCGGGGTGCTCGCCTCGGCCCGCGCGGGCGCCGCCGCCAGGCCGACTCCCACGGAGAGCCCCCCGGCCAGGACGGTCCGGCGTTTCGTTCCGTCGCTCATGCGGTCCACCCTGCCCCCGGGGCACCGGCCGGTGACTCCTGCCGCGGGCCGCACCGTGCGGACCCTACGGACGAGGCGGTCCTCCGACTGGCCGGCCACCGGGTTGAGCCAGGACGGCGGCCGGGCGGCCGTACTCTCGGCGGCCTAGCGCATGCGGGTGCGGTTGGTCTCGTACGCCCACATCGCGATCTCGACCCGGTTTCGCACGCCGAGCTTGGTCATCAGGCTGGTGATGTGCGACTTGACGGTGCTCAGCGTGATGAAGAGCTCGTCGGCGATCTCCTTGTTGGTGCGCCCGCGCGCGACCGCGACCAGCACCTGCTCCTCCCGGTCGGTGAGCGCCTCGATCGGCTGCCTGGGCGGGGCGGCCGGGCCCGCGTCGGCGAACGCCTTCAGCAGCCGGGTCGTGACGCTCGGCGCGATCAGCGCGTCACCGGCGGCGGCCGCGTGCACGGCCTGGGCGAGCAGGGCCGGACCCGCCTCCTTGAGCAGGAAGCCGCGGGCGCCGGCGCGCAACGCCGCGTACACGTAGTCGTCGAGGTCGAAGGTCGTGATGACGACCACCGCGAGTGGATCCGCGACCGACGGTCCCGCGAGCGCCCGGGTCGCCTCGATGCCGTCCATGCCGGGCATGCGGATGTCGAGCAGGCACACGTCGGGGCGGAGCCGCTGGGCGAGCTCGACCGCCCGCCGCCCGTCGGCCGCCTCGCCGACCACCTCGATGTCCGGCTGCGCGTTCAGGATCATGGTGAGCCCGGTGCGGACGATCTCCTGGTCGTCGGCGACGAGCACCCGCACGGGCTCGCTCACGCCGCTCCGGCGCGGGGCAGGACCGCGGTGACCGTCCAGCCGCGGTCGGGGTTGGGGCCGGCGGCGCAGCTGCCGCCGAGCAGGTCGGCGCGCTCCATCATGCCCATCAGGCCGAAGCCGGGCGTGCCGGCCGGACGGACGGTGCCGGCCTCGCCGTCGTCGCTCACCCGCAGGTGTACCGAAGTGTCGTCGGCGGCGACGCTGACCTGGATGCGGGTGGCGTGGCGGGCGTGGCGGCGGGCGTTGGTGACCGACTCCTGGGCCAGCCGGTAGAGCGCGGAGCCGACCGACGGCGGCAGGTCCTCGACGTCGCCGCGGATGTCGACGGCGACGGCGGGCCCGGCGCGGGACTGGCCGGCGAGCCGCTCGATGTCCGCCACGCGCGGGCTGGGCGCCAGGTCGGCGGGCTGGTCGCGGCGGAGCACCCGGACCATGGCGCGCATCTCGGCGAGCGCGCGGGACGCCTCCGCCTCGATCACCCGGAGCGCCTCGACCGCCGCGCCCGGCTGGGTGGCCGAGGCGGCGATGCCGGCCTGGGCCCGGATCGCCATCGCCGACACGTGGTGGGCGACGGTGTCGTGCAGGTCGCGGGCGAGCCGCTCGCGCTCCAGCAGCTTGACCCGGTCGAACTCGCGCAGCCGCGCGCTGGCCCGGAAGCGGACGGCGGCGCCGAGCGTGGTCACGGCGAACATCACCGCGAAGCCGGCGATCACCTCGCCGCCGCTGATCGTGCCGGCCAAGCCGGCGAGGGCCACCTTGGCCGCGACGAACACCGAGCCGATCACGGCCTCGCGGCCGCTGCCCCAGCGGAACAGCGCGTAGGGCAGCAGGAGCAGGAAACCCATCGAGTACATGTGGCAGGGGTCGCCGGGCAGCACGAACGGCGCGACCGCGGTCAGCCCGAACGCGACCGCCACCGTCGCCAGCGGCCGGGTGCGCCGCCAGAGCAGCGTGGGCAGCAGCGCGAGCGCGACCACCACGCAGCCGGCTCGCCACTGCAGGTCGGGGCGGAAGATCCCCTCCAGCACGATCGCCGGCACGAAGGCGGCGAGCACCACCCAGTCGCGCCAGACGCGCGCCGGGGCGCTGGGAGAGCGGGGCTCTGCCAGCAGCGAGCGCAGACGAGGGTGCACGGTCCTATCGTACGAAGGCGGGCGCGATCTCCAGATCATCCCAAAGTACGACTGATTTGTCCGGGTACTCAGCCCGCCGTCCGGTAGCGTACCCCGGCGAACAGGGGCTGGACCTCTGGCGCCAGCCGCTCGTGCAGGTCGCGGTCGAGGTCGAGCTGGCCGTAGTTGTGCGTGTGGCCGTCGCGGAAGTAGCAGATCGCCAGCATCGTACGCGGGCGGTCGGTGTGGTTGACCGTGCCGCGGTGCATCAGGGCCGGGTCGCGGATCAGCAGGTCGCCCGGCTCCAGCACCACGCGCCGGGACGGAAACATGGCGGCCAGCGCCTCGAAGTCCGGGTTTCGTCCATCTTGGACGGTGTCGTCGTAGCCGAGCCCGCGCAGGACGTCGTCGCGCCAGAGGTGGCTGCCGCAGGGCCAGATCTCCAGCGGGCCGTTGTCGAGGTCGCAGCGGTGCAGCGGGATGTTGACGATGTAGCCGCGCGGCTCCCACGACAGCCCCGGGTCCATCTCCCGGTGCGGCGACTGGATGACCGCGCCGGCCAGGCAGGTGTCGCAGGTGATGCCGGCCATCTCCAGCGTCTCGCCGTCGCCGGTGGGACCGCGCCGCACCCCGCGCTCCCCACGGCTGTGATCGAAGCTCCCCTCATGTCGTTCTAGCGACTTGGGGGAGCTTTGATCACGGATCGTGGGGAGTGCGGGACGCGGCACCCCGACTCGGAAAGCCCTCTAGGCTCCGTGCCATGGCGCGTACGCGGTGGCGGCACAGTGGCGACCCGGCCGGGCGGGTGACGACGGTCGAGCTCTTCTTCGACGTGGTGTTCGTCTTCACGCTCACCCAGCTCACCCGGGTCCTGGAGGAGCACCTCACGCTCACCACCGTCGGCCAGGTGCTGCTGCTCTTCGGGATCATGTGGTGGATGTTCGACGGGTACGTGTGGCTCGCCAACCACGTACCGCCCCGCCACTCGTCGCAGAAGCTGCTGCTCTTCGTCGGCATGGCCGGCTTCCTGACCGCGGCGGTCGGGGTGCCGCGCGCGTTCGACGGCACCGGCGTGGTGGTCGGCGTGGGCTACCTGGTGGTGATCTGCGTGCATCTGCTGCTCTTCACCCAGGCCGGGTTGGGCCGTGCGCTGACGCTGCTCGCCGTCTACAACATCGGGGCCGCGCTGCTCGTACTCGGCGGCGGGTTCGCGGACGGCGGGCTCCGCACCGGGCTCTGGGTGGGCGCGCTGGCGCTGCAGATGATCGTGCCGTACCTGGTGCCGCGGCACTCGTGGATGGGCACGGTGCGCTCGTTCCACCTGGCGCCGGAGCACTTCGTGGAGCGGCACGGGCTGCTGGTGATCATCGCGCTGGGCGAGTCGGTGGTGGCGATCGGGGCGGGTGTGGACACCGAGCACATCACCGCCGGCACGGTCGCGGTGGTCGTGCTGGCGCTGGCGCTGCCGGCCGGGCTCTGGTGGACGTACTTCACGGACACGCACGCCGCCGAGGTGACCCTGGCCCGTACGACCGGCGCGGCGGCCAGCCGGCTCGCGCTCTGGCTGGGGCTGACGCACATCCCGCTGCTGCTGGGCATCGTCGTCGCGGCGGCCGGCATCCACGGGGCGGTCGCCCACCCCGGCGACCACGCGCACTGGCCGGAGGCGCTGGCGCTGGCCGGCGGCGTCGCGGCGTACCTGTGCGGCATCGCGGCGATCCGGCACGCGCTCGGGGTACGCCCGGTGTGGCGCCGCCTGCTGACGGCCGCCGCGGTGCTGGCCACCGTGCCGGTCGGCACCGAGGTCGGCGCCGGGCTCCAGCTGGCCGCGGTCGCCGCCGTCGTCGCGGTGCCGCTGGTGGTCGAGCGGGGCCGGCACTCGGCGCCCGCGTCCTCCACTATGGAGCGAGCGGAAGCTTGACCCGCTCGGCGTCGACCCACTCGTGCAGGCTGCCCTTGCCGAGCAGGTAGCGGGTCCGCCGGTCACCGTCGGTGAGCACGGCGAGCACCCGCCAGCCGCCCTCGTCGGCGCCGGGCTTGCCGGCGTGCTCGACCACGATGCCGGGCAGGAAGCCCATGAGGAAGCCGTCTTCGCGGGCGGCGCCGGCCTGCGCGGCGGCGACGCGGGCGTGTGCCTGCTCGGCGGCCCGCACGAACGCCTCGGCGACGCTGGCCCGCGCCCGCACCGTCTCGGTCGCCACCGCCGCCCGCCCGCGCACGTCCGAGCCGAGCAGGTAGGCGATGCCGAGGATCGCGGCGGCGGTCACGACGGCACCCACCCAGAGCGCGACGTGCTGGTTGTCCGGGTTGGACGACCACCAGCCGCGGATCGCCGCCCAGGCGGCGACGACCAGGCCGCTGAGCCCGGCCGCCCACCACTTGCTCGCCGCGGTCGCGCCGGCCTCGATGAGCGCGACGCTCTCCGGCGGCCCGGCGAACGCGGACGAGATGCCGCGCGCCTTGCTCATCTCGGCATCGGTGGGGAGCAGCTTGAGCCCGCGCAGCAGCGCGGTCGACGGGTCGGCGATGTCGTCGCCGGCGACGGCCTCGGACGGTACCCGCACCTCACTGGCGACCATGGGAGACACCCTTCGCGTGGAAAGCCACAGTGGAACGACCGGCAACCGATCATGGTGGAAAGCCACCGCGCTGGCAAACCGCCGTCGGGTATCCGTCAGCGGCGGCAGGCACGCAGGCCAGGCCATCGGGGGGCTTGGATTTACCGGAAATCTTTCGTAACCTGAGCAGGATCCGGGCCGGCGGCCCGGACGGTCGTGCGGATCGAGCACCACGGGCCTGGCGGAGTGGCACCCCGGCCGACCTCACCGCCCCCCGGTGCGCCCAACGGCGCGCGGGGCGGTCCCCCAACATGCTCGCGTGGCCCCGTGCCGTCGCGACACCCACCCCACGTGTGAAAGAGGCAACGATGACACAGCAACTCCGGCGCCGGAAGGCGAGGATCGCGGCCACCTGGTCGGGCATCCTGGCCGGTGTGGCCGCCGCGGCCGCGATGACGACGGTGATGGCGGGCTCCGCCGTCGCCGCCACCACGCTGGGCGCGTCCGCCGCCGAGCGGGGCCGCTACTTCGGGACCGCCGTCGCGGCCAACAAGCTCAGCGACTCGGCGTACACGACGATCCTCAATCGCGAGTTCAACTCGGTCACGCCCGAAAACGAGATGAAGATCGACGCGACCGAGCCCAACCAGAACCAGTTCAACTACGCGAACGCGGACCGGATCGTGCAGCACGCCCGCTCGCAGGGCATGCAGGTGCGCGGCCACACGCTCGCCTGGCACTCGCAGCAGCCGGGCTGGATGCAGAACATGTCCGGCACCGCCCTGCGCAACGCGATGCTCAACCACGTGACCCAGGTGGCCACCCACTTCCGCGGCCAGGTCGTGGCGTGGGACGTGGTGAACGAGGCGTTCGCCGACGGCTCCACCGGCGCCCGGCGCGACTCCAACCTGCAGCGCACCGGCGACGACTGGATCGAGGCGGCCTTCCGGGCCGCGCGGGCCGCCGACCCGAACGCCAAGCTCTGCTACAACGACTACAACACCGACGACTGGACGCACGCCAAGACCCAGGCCGTGTACCGCATGGTGCAGGACTTCAAGCAGCGCGGCGTGCCGATCGACTGCGTCGGCCTCCAGTCGCACATGAACAACCAGTCGCCGTACCCGAGCAACTACCGCACCACGCTGTCCAGCTTCGCCGCGCTCGGCGTCGACGTGCAGATCACCGAGCTGGACATCGAGGGCGCCAACGCCACCTGGTACCGCAACGTCGTCAACGACTGCCTCGCGGTCGCCCGCTGCAACGGCATCACGGTGTGGGGCATCCGGGACAGCGACTCGTGGCGCGCCTCCCAGACGCCGCTGCTCTTCGACAACAACGGCAACAAGAAGCCGGCGTACGACGCGGTGCTCCAGGCGCTGAACAACGGCGTCACCCCGACCACCCCGCCGACGACGACGCCGCCCACCACACCGCCGACGACCCCGCCGACCACGCCGCCCACCACACCGCCTCCGGGTACCGGTGGCTGCACCGCGACGGTCTCGCTCAACTCGTGGACCGGCGGCTTCGTCGCCACGGTACGGGTGACGGCCGGCGCCAGCGGCACGAACGGGTGGCGGGTCACGATGACGCTGCCCTCCGGCGCCACCATCACCAACGCCTGGAACACGACCCGCAGCGCCAACAGCGGCACGGTCAACTTCACGAACGTGAGCTACAACGGCCGCATCGCCGCCGGGCAGTCGACGGAGTTCGGCTTCCAGGGCACCGGGGTCGGCACCGGCATGACGCCGACCTGCACCGCCAGCTAGAGGAAACAGGGCCAGGGTGCGGCGGGGTCACCCTCCGCACCCTGAGACCGGCTACTCGGCCACTCGGGGTCCGGGCCGCGCGGGTACGGCGCCGCCGGCGTGCTCCGGGTGGCCGTTTCCGTTGCCGCCGCCGTCGTGCTCGCCGCCGGCCTGCTCGACCTGACCGTTGCGCGGGCCCGGCTCGAAGAGGCTGCGCGCCGGCGCGGGCACGGCCTCAGGGCGGTGCGCGGCCTCCGGCACGGGGACGGGCTCCGGCACGTTCGCCGGCTCCGGGGCGGGCGCGGCCGCCTCGTCGGGCACCTCCTCGGCGGCCGGCGCGGGCTTTTGCCGGGGCGGGCCCACCTGCGGGTACTCCCCGGTCTGCACGTTGGTCGCCGCGGCCGCCATCACCGCGGCGGCGGCCAGGTCGGCGACCCGCTTCGCCTCGCGCTGCACCCGGGCCCGCACCTCCTTGGCGTGCCGCTCGGCGGACTCGGCGGAGCCGCGGGCGTGCTCCAGCCGGTCGAGCTCGCCGGCCAGGTCCTGCCGCACCGCGCCGAGCTGCTGCAACAGCTCGGCCACCTCACGCTCGGCGACGTCGCCGTCGTGGCGCACCTGGGTGAGCTGCTGCTGACCGGTGTCGAGCTCGCTCTGCAGCTGGGCCAGCGCCTGCCGGCGCATCTGGATCTCCTGCTGCACGAGCTGGAGCTGCTGCTGGTGGCTGGCCTGCTGCTCGTCCGCGCGGCGCCGGATCTCGGCCGCGTGCTGCTGCGCCTCGGCCAGCAAGGTGGCGGCGCTCTGCTCGGCCTGCGAACGCTCGTCGGCCATCTTGGCCTGGGCCGCGGTCAGCTGCTCGTTGAGGTCGCGCTCGGCCGCCGAACGCCGGTCGGCGATCTCCCGCTCCACAGTGGCCTGCCACTGGGTCAGCTCCTGGTGGGTGCTGGCCCGGGCGGTCTCGGTCTCCTGCTGCGCCTGCGCCCGCGCCGCCTCCACCAGCGCCTCGGCGTCGGCCCGCGCCTGCTCGGCCCGCTTGGTGGCCTCTTCGTCGACCTGCTGGGCCGCCTGCATGCTCCGGTCGTGGGCGGCCTCGCCCGCCGCGCGCACCCGCTCGGCCAGGTCACGGGCGTCGGCGAGCGCCTTCTCCGCCTGCGCCTCGAGCGCGGCGGCCCGCTCCGCGGCCGCGTTGACCAGCAGCTCGCCCTGCTTTTCGGAGAGCTCGATGATCTGGTCGACGATCGCGCCGAGGTCGCGGTACGACGCCTTCTCCAGCTGCCGCGGCCGGTCCCGTATCTCGGTCAGCTCGGCGTGCATCTCGGCCAGCTCGGACCGCTGCTGGTGCAGCTGCCCGGCCAGGTCGCGGGCCTGAGCCAGCGCCTGGTCGCGCTCCCGCTGGACGGCCGCCATGCCGCTCTCCGCCTGGGCGACGAACCGGTCCACCTGCCCTTTGTCGTAACCACGCAGGGTGATCTGGAACCGCTGGGACGCCGCGCCCTCGGGCGCCGCAACCGCCTCACCTCGCTGGGACATGCGCATCCTCCAAACCGACGGACAGCGAGCATGGGCCGCCGGCTGAAGGGGGCGGCCCGCCGCCCGCAAACGCTACCGTCACCGCGCCGCGAGCCATAGTGGGGTGTTCGGCCTTCTTCCCGTCCCTGCCTACGCCACCTGGCTTGTCCCATATGGACATCGCCGTCCGTCACCGCGGACCGGGCACGCCTCCACCGAAGCGAGAACTCGTATTTTATGAATTAATATTGACACGCGCCTGTAACCCGCTGGAAGATCCTCGAAACACAGGCGCGCGGGCATCGACCGGTGCGGACGTCCTGGCGACTCCCTCCACTCAGGAGCGGGCGCGGCGCCCCCGGCCGGGCGCTCCGCCGTGCCTTCCGCCGGGCAGCAAAGGACCTGATGTGAAACGACATCTCACCGCCCTGATCGCCCTCGCCGCCGCCCTGCTCGTCGCGCCGGCGCCCGCCCGGGCCGCCGGCCCCTTCGCGACCGCACCGGCGCCCGCGCCCCTCAGCCCGACCCCCTACCAAGGGTGGAACACGTACTTCGGGCTCGGCGGCAACTTCTCCGAGCAGGCCGTACGGGAGGCCGCCGACGCCCTGGTCTCGCGCGGGCTGGCCGCCGCCGGGTACGACATCGTCTGGCTGGACGGCGGCTGGCAGGACCCGGAGCCGCGTACCGCCGCCGGCGACCTCCAGGCCGACCGGACCCGGTTTCCCAACGGGCTCAAGCCGCTGGTCGACTACATCCACGCCAAGGGGCTGAAGGCCGGCATCTACACCGACGCCGGGCCGTACATCCCGGGGCGGTGCGGGCTGGGCAGCCACGGCTACTACCAGCGCGACGCCGACCAGTTCGCCGCCTGGGAGTTCGACGCGGTCAAGGTGGACTTCCTCTGCGGGATCGCCGCCGACCTCGACCCGAAGACGGTGTTCACCGAGTTCGCCCGGGCACTGCGCGACAACGCCAGCGGCCGCCCGATCATCTTCAACCTCTGCAACCCGGTGACCTCGCCGGACTGGGGCGACTACCCCGAGGAGCAGCAGTCCACGTACTCGTGGACGTACGCGCCGGCGATCGCCCAGTCCTGGCGCACGTACACGGACGTGGGGTTCGTCGGTGAGATCAAGTTCAAGGACGTCCTGCGCAACTACGACGCGAACGCCCGGCACCCAGAGGTCGTCCGCCCCGGACACTTCAACGACCCGGACTACCTCGGCCCGCAGCTCGGCATGACCGACGAGGAGTTCCGCACGCAGATGACGCTCTGGGCGGTGGCCGCCGCGCCACTGGTGATCGGCAGCGACGTGCGTACGCTCAGCCAGGCCTCCGTCGACATCCTCACCGACCGCGACGTGCTGGCGATCAACCAGGACCGGGCCGCCGTCCAGGCCGTCCGGGTCGGACCCGCCGGCACCACGGAGACCTGGGTGAAGCGGCTCGCCGACGGTTCCCGGGCGGTCGTGCTGCTCAACCGCGGGGACGCCGCGCGGGTGCTGACCGCCCGCGCCGCCGCGGTCGGCCTCTTCGGCTCCCGGTTCACCGTGCGGAACGCCTGGACCGACCAGGTCACCGAGAGCGGCGGCACGCTCAGCGCGGCGGTACCGGCCCACGGCGCCGCGCTGCTGCGGGTCGCGCCCAGCCGCGGGCTCCCCGGCGTCCCGCACGTGACCGCGAGCCTGCCCCAGGTCACCCGGGTCGGCGGCGCGCCCGTCCCGGAGGGGAGCGCACCGGTGCTCGCCGGCGGTGACGCCGCCCGGGTCGAGGTCGCGGTACGCAACGACGGCGTGCTCCCGGTCCTGGCGCCGCGGGTCTCGCTCGCCGCGCCGGACGGCTGGTCGGTCCGCCCCACCGGTCACGCCCCGGCGGTACTGGCGCCCGGGCACGCCAGCACGCTCGCCTTCACCGTGACCCTGCCCGCCACGACCGCGCCCGGCACCGGCACGCTCACCGCCACCACGTCGTACGAGGTGATCGGCAAGGGGCGGCAGCGGCAGCGGACCAGTACGGCGGTGACGATCGCGCCGGCGCCGCCGGACGGTGCCACCGTCCTGTCGCACCACGAGTGGATCAGCGCGACGAGTGGATGGATGAGCCCCACGGTCGACCTCAGCGTCGGCGGCGGTTCGCCGATCAGCCTGCTCGGCCAGGTGTACCCGACCGGCCTCGGCGTGGCCTCCCCGTCGACGGTCCGCTACTACCTCGGCGGCGCCTGCGCCCGGCTGGCCGCGACGGCCGGCATCGACGACGCCGTGCGCAACGTCGGCCCGGACGGCGGCACGGCCACGTTCCAGGTGGTCGGCGACGGCCGCGTCCTGTTCGACAGCGGGGTGGTCACCCGCGACGCGACCGCGCGGATCGACGTCGACCTGACCGGCGTCCGCCTCCTCGACCTGGTGGTCGGCGACGCCGGCGACGGCGGCTACAACGACCGCGCCGACTGGGCCGGCCTCGACGCCACCTGCTGACCCCAGCGACCCCCGCCGGTGATCGAAGCTCCTTTCAAGTCGCTCTAGGGCCTGTATCAAAGAGTTTGTCGGTGCGAGCCGGAGTCCAGGCGGCGTCAGGTGGTGGCGGGCGCAAGGTCGCATACCGGTGTTGTATGCGGGCTTACGCCCGACGCCGCATGGCGCCGCCTGGGCCCGGCGCAGCCCGGCAAGGAATTTGATCCAGGCCCTAACAGCTTGAGAGGAGCTTCGATCACGCTGAACCGGTGAGCAGGCGGCTCAGCGTGCCGCCCAGGATCGCCTCCTCCTCGGCCCGGTCGAGGCCGAGCGAGCGGATCGTGGCGATCTCCGCGGCCGGGTCCGCCATCGGCCAGTCGGAGCCGAAGACGATCCGGTCCGCGCCGTGCCGGCGGATGATCGCGCGGAGGCGGTCGGGATCGAGTTCGGCCAGCCGCGGCGGCCAGGACGTCTCGAGGACGATCCGCGAGCCGAGCACCTCGGCCTCGGCCTCGTCGAGCCGGTGGTATCCGCCGTAGTGGCAGGCGACCAGCGTGAGGTCGGGCACCGCGTCGTGCAGCGCCCGCAGGCTCCGGGGCGCCCCGCGCTCGTTGGCGGCCTCGTCGCCGCCGGCGCCCGCGTGCGTGACGACCACGATGCCGGCCTCGGCCAGGGCGCGCGCGATGTCGACGACCCGCGGGTCGGCCAGCGACAGGTCCTGGAAGAGCGGGTGCAGCTTGACGCCGCCGATCCCGTTGTCCCGCAACGAACGCAGGTTTTCCGCGACCGGGAGGTCCGGGTGGACGGTGCCGAACGGGACCAGCCGGTCGCGGTCGATCGAGCCGATGAACTCGTTGACCCGGCGCACGTGGCGGGCCGTGTTGGCGATGCCGAGACAGACCGCGCGATCGACCCCGGCCGCGTCCATGGTGCGGATCAGCCCGCCGACCGTGCCGTCGAAGACCGGGTCGAGGGCGGCCGGCCGGCTGGCCAGCACCTGCGGGGCGATGTGGTCGGGCCAGACATGACAGTGCACATCGACGATCATTGGCATCCCTTCTAGGATAACCAATATCATAGATCATGGGCTTGGCGAGAAGCGGTGCCGGCGAGCCTTCGTGTTTGCGGTGGTTCGTACCATCGAGGGCTACCTCTGCCATCGCCTTCCGTGAGGTCCCCATTGCCAAAGCGTGCGCATCCGGGCAGGTTCTTCCGCTCGCTGCTGACCGTGGACGTCGTTCTCCGGTTGGCGGCGGTGGTGCTCGCCGGCCTCATCGTGGTCCGCGCGCTGCTCGCCGGGGCCTCCGGGCTCTGGTCGATCGTCCTCGTCCTGGCCGCGTCCGCCGCGCTCTGGGGCACGCTCCGGCTCTACGAGAGACTGCGTACGCTGCTCGCCCAGGCCCGGTCCGACTCCGGCGACGAGCCGCCGAGACCCGGCGGGCCCTCGTTCGTCAGCCGCTCCCGGTCCCGGCTCGCCGCCATGCTCGCGCTGCTGATCCTGGTCGTGCACGCGGCGATCACGGGCTACGTCGGCGTGTGGACGATCCTGGTGGCGATCGTGCTGGGCGTCATCGCCACCCTGCTGAGCCCCAACCTGCGGCTGGTCGCGTTGCTGGGCGGCACGGCCATCGTCTTCGCCGGCGCCACCGTCTTCGTGGCCGAGGTGTTTCGGGGCAGCACCGAGGCCCGCGCGCTCGCCATCTCGATCGCGGCGGTGGTCCTGCCGGTACTTGTCTCGGACAAGATCGGCAAGATCGCCCGGCAACCGGCGCTCACCGCCAACCACCACGTGATCCTGGCGGTGCTCACGCTCGTGCTGGGCTTTCTGGGCTGGACCCGGGACGACTGGCTGCCCGGCGTCGTCAACCGCTGCTACACGCTGCCGACCTCGACCGGGATCACGGTCCTGCGGACGACCGCCGACGGTGAACGCTGCTACGGCCTGCTCGACACCGCCGACCCCGGGGTGTTCGCCGCGCCGGCCTTCGGCGGCGACCCGGTGACCATCGCGCTGGAGCGCCGGATCCTCGCCAACAACCAGCCGCTGCGCGACGGCGATCTCACCGTGGTGTGGCTCGGCGCCCTCTCCTGCGAGTCGCACCCCGCGGACGCCACGCGGTGCGCGGACGGCCGGGACTATCCGTCCGAACGCGACCAGTTGCGCGCGCTGCTCTTCGCGCAGACCCAGATGGCCGCGGCCGGCACGCACCGGCTGCACGTGGTCATCGCCGACGCCGCCCAGGACGTCGGGCACGCCGACGACGTCGCCCAGCTCGTCATCTCGCGCCGGGAGGCGCTGGGCCAGCGCCTGGTGGTCATCGGTGGCGGCGACAGCCGCGACGTCACGCAGCGCGCGATCAACCGGCTCCTCGACGCCGGCATCCCGTTCATCGCCCCGAACCTGCTGGCCGACCTCGGGGCGCCGGACCGGCCGTTCGTTGACCGCCCCGGCTACCTCCAGCTTGCTCCGTCCAACATGGACTACGCCGCGGACACCGTGGCCCGGTTGCGGCAGCGCTTCCCCGCGGGGTTCGCGCTGGACATCTACCAGCAGCGGGACCCGACCGACCAGTACACGACGTCGCTCGTCAACGACCTGCTCGCCGCGGTCAAGCCGGCCCCGGGAGCCACCGCGCGGCACCTGCCCGCCCTGGACCGGATCGACGCCACGGCCTGTACGGCACACGCCGGCGGGCCGCCGACGGTGCTCTACTTCGCCGACCGGTGGACGCGGTTCGCCGACTTCGTCCAGCGGATCAACGACGTCTGCGGCCACTCCCGGCCACGGCTGGTCATCGCGGACGTCTCGGCCAGCCGCTTCATGGCCAACTACCAGCTACGCGCGGTCAGCAACGCGGACTGGCCGGTCGACTACTACGTCAGCGGTCCCGGGTGCGCGGACCTGACGGACGGCATGTTCACGACGCTCACCACGCAGATGTACGCCTCGCGCGGCGTGCTCAACCTCCGCCCGGAGGAGACCTTCACCTGCGCGGACCGGGCCGAGGACGCCCTGGCGGGGGAGGTCCGCAACGCCTGCACGCTCGACGCCGCCGCCAAGCTGACCAGCCAGCCGTGCCGCCCCAACGACCTCGGCACCTACCTGATCCCGATGTGGGACGCCGTGCTGCTGGCCGACGCCCTGCTGCCCGACCGCCCACCGCCCGGCGAGGACTACCTGACCAGCCTCGAGACCGCCGGGGTGAGGCTCACCACCGGCGCCACGGCCACCGTACGGGAGGGCCGGCTCGTCGAGCCCACCATCGCGGTCCGGATGTGGCACGTCGACCCGCTCAACGACCCGAGCCGCCTCTGGGAGCGGCCGAGCCCGGAGCTACGCCTGCCCACCGACCCCGGCTGACCGGCGGGCTACGCGGCACCACCACAACGAGGCGATACTCACCCAATCGCCGTTCCCGTGGGACCGGGCCGGCGGATGCTCTGGTGGTGGGCATCAGCGGCGGAATCTTCCTGATCGCGCTCGGCGCCGTACTGGCGTTCGCGGTCGAGGTCCACCCCTGGTGGATCGACCTGGAGGCGACCGGCGTCATCGTGATGCTCGCCGGCGGCGCGGTCCTGCTGGTCACGCTCTGGTACTGGCAGGACCGCCGGCGCCGCGCCGCCGTGCGGCAGCGCCGCCCGTCGCCCGGGGTGTCGCTCCCGCCGCCGGACGCGGGGCGGCCCACCAAGGCCTCGCCCGCCGACCCGCCGGCGACCTCACCGCCGACCGACGGCACGTGATCCGCCACGGGTGAGTCGCGTTCAGGCCGTGGGTTTCGGTCCGGCGGTGGTGGGTTTCTGGAAGGCGGCCCGGTACGCGTGCGGGCTGGTGCCGACGACCCGCTTGAAGCGGTCCCGAAACGCGGTGGGTGAGCCGAAGCCGACCTGGGCGGCGATCCGCTCGACCGGGTGGTCGGTGGCTTCCAGCAGGTACTGGGCCTGGCGAACGCGGTTGCGGTGCAGCCACTGCAACGGTGTCGTGCCGGTCTGCTCGCGAAAGCGGCGGTTGAGCGTGCGGGTGCTCATGCCGGCCTGGGCGGCGATTCCGCCGAGGGTGAGGTCCGTGGCGGCGTTCTCCCGCATCCAGCGCAGCACGGGCTCGAGGACCGAGCCGCGCGGGGTGGGCGGCTGGTCGTGCACGATGAACTGGGCCTGCCCGCCTTCGCGTTCCAGCGGCATGACGGAGAGCCGGGCGGCGTCGGCGGCGACGGCGGAGCCGTGGTCGCGGCGGATCAGGTGCAGGCACAGGTCGAGCCCGGCCGCCGCGCCCGCCGAGGTGAGCAGCTGGCCGTTGTCCACGTAGAGGACGTCCGGGTCGACGACGACGGCCGGGTGGCGCTCGACCAGCAGGTCGGCGGCGAGCCAGTGGGTGGTCGCGCGCAGGCCGTCGAGCAGCCCGGTCGCGGCGAGGATGAACGCGCCGGCGCAGATCGAGGCGATCCGGGTGCCGTCGGCGGCGGCCGCCCGCAGGGCGTCGAGGACCTCGCCGGGGATCGGGGCGGCGGGATCGGTGCAGCCCGGGAGGATGATCGTGTCCGCGCTGGCGAGGGCGTCCAGACCCCAGGGCGGCCGCAGCGTGAACGCGCCGGCGTCGACCTCCGCGGCGGCGCCGCAGACCCGGACCCGGTAGGCGGGGCGGCCGTCGGGCAGCCGGGTGCGGGTGAACACCTCGATCGGGGTGGACAGGTCGAACGGGACGACCTTGTCCAGGGCGAGCACGGCCACGGTGTGCATGGCGACAACGTACGCCGCCCGCCCGTTACCGCCAACGCCGCCGACCGCGTGCGCGGTGCTGTCTTCGCTGGTCATGGCCGTTGGCGAGAATCCGTCGCAGCATGGCAATCCAGCCACTTCCGGCGCCTGTCCGGCCTGGCTAGCGTCGGCGTGACCGCGTTGCTCGCACACGAACCGAGTGGGATGGGCCTTTGCCGATGACGAAGTTCCTGCTCTCGGTACACGTGCTCGCCGCCATCGTCGCGATCGGGCCGGTGACCGTCGCCGCCAGCATGTTTCCCGCCGCGGCCCGCCGCGCCCGCGCCGCGTCCGGCACCGACCGCGACCTGGCCGTGCTCCGCTCGCTGCACCGGATCTGCCGCGTCTACGCCGCGGTCGGGATCGTGGTACCGGTATTCGGGCTCGCCACCGCCACCAGCCTCGGCGTGCTCGGCGACGCTTGGCTGATCACCTCGATCGCCCTGACCACCGCCGCCGCGGCCGTCCTGGCGCTGGTGATCCTCCCCCGCCAGGCACGCACCCTCACCCCGGCACCGCCGCCCGCGCGAGCGGACGAACGCGCGCCGGCGCGGCTGGCCATGTACACCGGCATCTTCAACCTGCTGTGGGCCACGGTCACCGTCCTGATGATCGTCCGGCCCGGCTCCACCACCGGGGCATGAGCCGTGAGCCCACGCCAAGCCCTCCGCATCGCGGCGGCCGCGGAACTCGCCACGCTGGCCCTGCTGCTGACCAACCTGGCGACCGTGCACTGGCCGCAGATCTCCTCCGCGGTCGGCCCGATCCACGGCTGCGCCTACCTGTTCGTCATCATCCTCACCGCCCGCCTACACCGGGCCACCCACGTGCGGGCGCTCGCCGCGGTCCCGGGAATCGGCGGCCTCCTCGTCCTGCGGCAACTCACCAGCGCCGGAAAGGCCTGAGCCAGCCCGCGCGGCCCTACAGGCCGAGGATCTCGCGGATCCTGGACTCGACGCTTCGCATCTCGGCTATCGCCAGGCGGCCGAGCCGCCTGCGGAGCCTAGGTTTGTCAATGGTGTGCACGTTGGCGCAGTTCACATATGACTCGTCGTACTTGGTGACACCGGCCTCCGGTCCGATTCGCACATGGGTGGTGTTCGGCCCGGCCGACCCTGTCACCAGCGCCACGGTGACGGCCGACAGCGGCTCGGCTATGCGGTTGACGGTAAGAACGACTACAGGGTGGGGACCCGCCTGCGGCACCGCACAGGCCCAGACCTCCCCGCGCATCGGCGCGAGCTGCCGGCGAGCCGTCACCACTGCTCGGCGTCCGCCGCCGCCAATTCTCCTTGCGTCGCGGCAACGACGCCTTCGGGTAGCGGTGCCTGTTCGCCACCGTAGTACTCCCGGATCTCCTGGGCGGCGGCGATCTCTCTGGCCTCCCGCACCAGCATGCGTATGCCTTCACGGAGAGCGTCCGAGGTCGTGGCTAGACCCAACTGCCGCATGACGTCGCGGAGCTCGGCCGCCTCGTCTGCCTGGAGGCGTACCTGCGCCACACGGGAGGCAGCAGGCGCATCCACACGTCGCCGATCCCGGACAGGGCCGTTCTTGGGCACGCGAGCGCCCGACTTCTGCCCCCTCGTCACCTTACGTAGCGCATTCTGCTGGGCCCGCTTCTTGGGTGCTCCTTGCGTCTCCGGCGAGCTCCGTCGTACACCTGTCATACGGCCAAGTATCGTTCGAGGGCGGCCGCCTCGCAACGCCCGTGGAGCGCAGCGGAGCGTTCTCTTGGATGCATTCCCGCGGGCACCGCTGCGGCCAGCAACGCATGCGTGCGGACACTCCGCCTCATCCTGCGTCCTGGTCCAGTCGCAGTGTCGCCCGCCGCAGGAAGTCGTCGACCTGGGTCCGGTCGTAGCCGCGCGGTCCCTCGGGCAGCACCGGGCCCGCGGCCAACTCGTCCCGTACCGCCGGGCGGGACGCCACGCCATTCGCCGACATGGCCGCCTCGACGCGCCGCACCAACGCGTCGACCTGCCCGATGTCGTAGCCGTACAAGACGACCTCGAACCGGGGCGCGCCCCTCGCTGCCGCCTCGTGCAGCAGGTCGACCCGGTGCCTTCCGCCGGAGTACCCGGCCACCGCCCCGATCAGATCCGCCGTGCCGACGTCCGGCACGGTCAGCGTGCCAGCGGAGCCGGCCGCCGCGACGGCCTCCCGTCCGGCGTCCGTCAGCACGATGCGAAGAGCGGGCCGGACCGGACCGGTCCGCGCGGTGCCGATGAGCGTGAGTGCGCCGACGGTGTGCCACGGCAGATACACGTAGGTGCGCACCCGCCGGCCCTGCTTCGCCACCGCGTACACGTGCAGGCCGTCACGCGCCACCCGCAACGCCGCCGGCTCCGGAAGGCGGTAGTCCCGCATCCGGATCGGCATCGCGAGCGTCAGACCCGCGAGGACCACACCCAGGCCGGCTCCGTACGCCGCGCCGGAGCCGCCCCCGATGAGCGAGCCGAAGAAGCAGCCGGACGCCAGGGCGACGAGGGCCGCCGCGACGAACCAGTGCGGCCACGAGATCGGCGGGATGCCGTTGTCACCAAACTCGATACCGCCGTGCGGAAGGGGACGATCGACCGCCACCACAGCAGGGTAGCGGCGATGTCGACGGCTAATTCGGTTGCGGCTGGTGGACGGAGGCGGGAAGCTGTGCCGCGTCGATCGGGAACCGGCCGTGTGCCGGTCGAGCGGAGGGAGGCGAGCCGAGTGACGAAGCCCGTCGTGGGCGCGATGCCGCCTGCCCTGACCGCTTTCTTCCCGAGGAGCACCTTCCTTGCGCGACTTCGATCCGCGACGCCGTGGCAAACGGCGTTTTGACGACGACGCACCACGCTACGAAAAGCGCCGCCCCGCCCGTCCTCGGCCGCCCGACGACGACGCCGTCGACGGCCTGCCCGAGGGTGACCGCTGGTCCACTTGGGACCAGTCCACGGCCGGGCAGCGCGGGCCACGACCGCACCCCGACTGGCTGGTCACCGCGCTCGCCGCGGTCGACACCGAACTGGGCGTGCTGAAGACCGGCAAGGAGGCCGACGTCTTCCTGCTGCGGCGCGGCATCCCGGGTACCGACGAGTCCTGCCTGCTCGCGGCGAAACGGTACCGCGCCGCCGAGCACCGGCTCTTCCACCGGGACGCCGGATACCTGGAAGGGCGGCGGGTCAAGGAGTCCCGGACCAACCGGGCGATGGCCAACCGCACCGCGTTCGGCCAGCAGATGATCGCCGCGCAGTGGGCCGACGCCGAGTTCGCCGCGCTGTGCCGGCTCCACCAGGCCGGCGTACCGGTGCCGTATCCGGTGCAGATCCTCGGCACCGAGGTCCTGCTGGAGTTCATCGGCGATGCCGACGGTACGGCGGCGCCCCGCCTGGCGGAGATTCGCACCCGCGGGGCCGACCTCGTCCCGCTCTGGGACCAGGTCGTGGAGATGCTCGTGACGCTGGCCCGCTTCGGGCTGGCCCACGGCGACCTGTCCGCGTACAACCTGCTGGTCCACCGCGGCCGGGTGGTCGTGATCGACCTGCCGCAGGTCGTCGACGTCGTGGCCAACCCCCGCGGGCCGTACTTCCTGGAGCGGGACGCCTCGAACGTGGGCAGGTGGTTCACCGGGCACGACCTGACCGGCGGCGCGGTCGCGCCCGACGAGCTGCCGGCGCTGCTGTGCAAGGAGGCCGGCCTCGCCTGAACCGGTAAGCGCTGCCGCCGCCCGCGCCGGGGTCTAGCCTGGGGCTGGAGGGCCGAAACAAGGGGGGTGGTCGTGGATGGCAGCCACTGTCGGCACCCCGGTCGTCGTGGGCGTGGACGGTTCCGAGGCGAGCCTGGCCGCGGTCGACCTGGCCGTGCGTACGGCCGCCGAGCGGCACCGCCCGCTGCGGGTGCTGCACGTGTTCGCCTGGTCGTCCCTCGACCTGCCGCCGGAGGCGGGGCTGCGCGCCGACGCGGAGCGGCTCGCCGACCGGGCGGCGGCGTACGCGCACGGCCTCGACCCGCGGGTGACCGTGACGTCCGAGGCCGTGCCCGGCACCCCGGCCGAGATCCTGGTCCAGCACTCCCGCGAGGCGGCCGTGGTGGTCCTCGGCCATCGCGGCCGCGGCGGCTTCGCCAGCCTGCTGGTCGGTTCGGTCGCCGCCCAGGTCACCGCGCACGCGGCCAGCCCGGTCGTGGTCGCCCGCGGCACACCGCGCGGCGAGGGCCCGGTCGTGGTCGGGGTGGACGGCTCGCCGACCTCGGCCGCCGCGATCCGGTTCGCGGTCGAGGAGGCGGCGTGGCGCAAGACCAACGTGGTCGCCGTGCACGCCTGGGCGGTACCGATGTCGACCGGTCCGGCCGACATGCTCCCGCTGCTGTACGACCCCGACCGGCTCGCCGCCGAGCAGGAGCGGGTGCTCGCCGAGTCGGTCGCCGGGCTCGGCGACGACCACCCCGACGTGCACCTCGAGCGGCAGCTGGTCGAGGACAACACCGCGGCGGCGCTGATCGAGCACTCGAAGCGGGCCCAGCTCGTCGTCGTCGGCTCCCGCGGGCACGGCGGCTTCACCGGCCTGCTGCTCGGGTCGGTCAGCCACGCGCTGCTCCACCACGCCGAGTGCCCCGTGGCCGTCGTCCGGCCGCCGGCCTGAGGACGGTCCGCCCGCGCGGGGCCGTCGCGCGTCCTTTACTGGAGGCCGGAGCGGACGGACGTGATGCGCTGGGTGTTGAAGCCGAGCCAGTGCATCCGGCCCAGGTAGCGGGCGTGCTCGACCTTGACGCAGCGGTCCATCACCACGGTCAGGCCGCCCTCCTCCGCGATCCGCCCGCCCTCGGCGTTGACCACGCCGAACTGGCACCAGATCGCGGCGGCGTGGATGGCGACCGCGTCCCGGGCGATCCCCGGCAGCGCGTCCGGCGCGCGGAAGACGTTCACGAGGTCCACCGGATCCGGTACGTCGTGCAGGCTGGGGTAGCTGGTCTCGCCGAGGATCGCCGTCTCGCGCGGGTTCACCGGGATCACCCGGTAGCCGTGCCGCTTGAGGTAGTAGCCGACGAAGTAGCTGGCGCGCAGCTCGTTGGCGGAGAGGCCGACGATCGCGATCGTGCGGGCGGTGTGCAGCACCCGCTGGATCGCCGCCACGTCCTGGTACCGGTGCGGGTCGGTCGTGGTCATGCCGTTGCCACCTCGTTTCCGGTCGTCGCGGCGACCTTCGCGAAACCCTGTTCCAGGTCCCAGATCAGGTCCTCGACGGACTCGGTGCCGACCGACAGGCGCACCGTCCCCGGCGCGACGCCGGCCGCCCGCAGCTCGCCGTCACTGAGCTGGCGGTGCGTGGTGCTGCCGGGGTGGATGATCAGGCTCTTCGCGTCGCCGACGTTCGCCAGGTGGGACCAGAGCGTGACGCCGCGGATGAGGTCCTGCCCGCCGGCCCGGCCGCCGGCGCACTCGAACGAGAAGACCGCGCCCGCCCCGCGCGGCAGGTACTTCTCCACCAGCGGCCGGTAGCGGCTCGCCGGCAGGCCGGGGTAGGTGACGTTCGCCGCCAGCTCATGCGTCTCGAGGAAGGCGGCGACCGCCAGCGCGTTCTCGACGTGCCGCCGCATCCGCAGCGACAGCGTCTCCAGGCCTTGCAGGAAAAGGAAGGCGTTGAACGGCGAGAGCGCCGCGCCGAGGTCGCGCAGCGTCTCGGCGCGCAGCTTCATCAGGTACCCGTAGGTGCCGAACGTCTCGTGGAACCGCAGGCCGTGGTAGGCCGGCGACGGGTCGGCCACGACCGGAAAGCGCCCGTTCGACCAGTCGAACGTGCCGGCCTCGACGACCACCCCGCCGATGCTCGTGCCGTGGCCGCCGATGAACTTGGTCGCCGAGTGGACGACGATGTCGGCGCCCCACTCGATCGGCCGGCACAGGTACGGCGTGGCGAACGTGTTGTCCACGACCAGCGGCAGCCCGTGCTCGTGCGCGATGCCCGCCACGGTCTCGATGTCCAGCACGTTGCCGGCCGGGTTGCCGATGGTCTCGCCGAAGAAGGCCTTCGTGTTCGGGCGGACCGCCCGCCGCCACGCGTCCGGGTCGTCGGGGTCGACCCAGGTCAGCTCGACGTTCATCTTGCGCAGCAGGTGTTTGAGCTGGTTGACCGTCCCGCCGTAGAGCGCGGTGGAGGAGACGACGTGGTCGCCCGGCTCCAGCAGCGTGAAGAGCGCGGCGGCCTGCGCGGCGATGCCACTGGCGAACGCCACCGCGCCGCAGCCGCCTTCGAGGTTGGCCACCCGCTCCTCGAACACGGCGACGGTCGGGTTCATGATGCGCGAGTACGTGTTGCCGTACTCCTGGAGGTTGAAGTACGCCGCCGCCGACTCGGGGTCCTCGAAGACGTAGCTGGTGGTCTGGAAGATCGGCACGGCACGCGCGCCCGTGTTCGGGTCGGGGCGTTGCCCGGCGTGCAGTTGCCTGGTCTCGAATCCGAACGCGCGGTCTTCCTCGGCGCGCGGTGGCTTGTCGCTCACGGAGTGCCTCTTTCCTCGACGTCAGCCGTCGGCCAGGAAACGACGGATGATGGGCGTCTGGCGCGCTTCCTCGAGCAGGAAGCAGTCGTGGCCGTACGGCGCGTCGATCACGTGGAGCTCGACCGGCTTGCCGAGGGCGCGGAGCGCCTCCTCGATCTCCCGGGACGCGGCCGGCGGGTAAAGCCAGTCGGAGCTGAAGGCGATCAGCAGCGTCCGCGCCCTGACCGCCTCCAGGGCCGGCGCGAGCGCTCCCCCGCCGTACTGGCGGGCCAGGTCGAAGTAGGTCAGCGCGCGGGACAGGTACAGGTAGGTGTTGGCGTCGAAGCGCCGCACGAACGAGTCGGCCTGGTGGCGCAGGTAGCTCTCGACCTCGAACTCGGGTTCGGTGACGGTGTAGCGGATGTCGTCGGCGAACCGCAGCCGCCGGCCGAACTTGTCGTCGAGCGCCGGCGCCGACAGGTACGTGATGTGGCCGACCATCCGTCCCACGCCCATGCCGCCGTCCGGTGCGCGGCCGGTGCCGTAGTAGTGGCCGCCCTGCCAGGCGGGGTCGCGCATGATGGCCTCGCGGGCGATCGCGTTCCAGGCGACGCCCTGCGGGTGGAGGGCGTGCGTGCTGGCGATCGCCACGACGGCGTCGACCTGGTCGGGATACCGGATCGCCCACTCGAACGCCTGCATCCCGCCGAGCGACCCGCCGGCCACCGCCGCGAGCCGCCCGATGCCGAGTACGTCCAGGAAGGCGCGCTGTGTCCGCACCATGTCCGCCACGGTGATCACCGGGAAGTCCGACCCGTACGGCCGGCCGGTCGCCGGGTCGACCGACGACGGCCCGGTGGTCCCGCGGCAGCCGCCGAGCAGGTTGGTGGCGATGACGAAGTAGCGGTCGGTGTCGAACGCCTTGCCGGGGCCGATCATCCCGTCCCACCAGCCGAGCCCTTTTCCGGCGGTGCCGTCGCGGTCTTCCGCGGCGAACCCGTCGCGCGTGCTCTCCCCGGTCGGCGTCGCCGAGCGGCCCGCGGCGTGGGCGTCGCCGCTGAGCGCGTGGCAGACCAGGATCGCGTTGTCTCTTTCGGGTGACAGCACGCCGTAGGTCTCGTAGGCGACGCGGACCGGGTCGAGCTCCCGCCCGCACTCCAACCGCACCGGTTTGGGCAGGTCAAGGTAGTGGGTCTCGACACTGCCGACCGAGCCGGCCGCTGGCCTCACGCGCATGATCGTAGCCAACCACATGCCCCCGGTGCTATTGTCTACCACCCCAATAGGTATTACCGGGATCTCAGTGAAGGTGGGGCACGAGACATGACCACGGTCGACAACGGAGTCAACGTCCAGGCACTGCTCGACGCGCGGAAAGCGCTGGCGGGAGCGCCCGAGGCGGCTCAGTTCACCTGGCGGGCGTCCGCGAAGTGGCAGAACGGCGTGCACAGCACGACGACGGTGCGTAACTTCTTCGGCCTCGGGGCGGAGCAGGCGCACAAGTCCGAGGCGGTGTTCGACGCCGACCACCCGGAGGTCTTCGCGGCGGAGGACAACGGCATCACACCCATCGAGTACCTGCTCGTCGGGCTGGCGAGCTGCCTGACGGCCGGTGTGGCGTCCGTCGCGCAGAACCGCGGGATCCAGCTGCGCTCGGTCGAGTCGACGGTCGAGGGGCAGCACGACATCCGCGGCATCCTCGGTGTCGACAGCGACGTCCGCAACGGCTTCAACGACGTCAAGGTGACCTTCAAGATCGACGCGGACGCCTCCCCGCAGGACATCGAGGCGCTGGTGGCCCAGTCCCAGAAGCGTTCCGCGGTGTTCGACGCCCTCACCAACCCGACGAACGTTACCGTCGAGGTCGCCGCCGCCTGAGGAGACCGTCATCGAGCACACCACCACGGTCGTCGTCGGGGCCGGCCACGCGGGCCTGGCCGCCAGCCACTTCCTCACCGAACGGTCGATCGACCACGTCGTCCTGGAGCGTGGCGAGGTGGCGAACTCCTGGCGCCGGGAGCGCTGGGAGTCACTGCGGCTGCTCACGCCCAACTGGCAGAGCCGGCTGCCCGGCCACCGGTACAGCGGCCCGGACCCGGACGGGTACATGACGGCCGGCGAGGTGGTCGAGCTGATCGACCGCTTCGCCGCCGTCTCGCGCGCGCCCGTCCGGACCGGCACGAACGTCACGTCGGTACGCGCCGTCGACGGCGGCTACCACGTGACGACGAGCCGCGGCGAGATCCGCTGCCGGACGGTGGTCGTCGCCAGCGGCGCCTGCAACCTGCCGGCCGTACCGCCGATCAGCCAGGCGGTGCCGGCCTCCGTCGAGCAGCTGACCCCGTTCGACTACCACAGCCCGGGCAAGCTCCCCGACGGCGGCGTCCTGGTCGTGGGGGCATCGGCGACCGGCGTACAGCTCGCGTCCGAACTGCGGCGGTCGGGGCGGCGGGTGCTGCTCTCGGTGGGCGAGCACGTGCGGCTGCCACGCACCTACCGCGGCCGGGACGTCCTGTGGTGGATGGACGCGTCCGGGGTGTGGGACCAGCGGTACGACGAGGTGGACGACCTCACCCGGGCCCGGCGCCTGCCCTCGCCGCAGCTGGTCGGTACGCCCGAGCGGAGCACCCTCGACCTCAACGCGCTCACCGCGTCCGGTGTCGAACTGGTCGGCCGGTGGGCGGCCGTACGGGACGGCAGCGCCCTCTTCTCCGGCGGCCTGCGCAACGTCTTCTCGCTCGCCGACCTCAAGATGGACCGCCTGCTGGGCACGTTCGACGAGTGGGCCAAAGAGCAAGGGCGCGACGCCGAGGTCGACCCGCCCGAGCGTTTCGCGCCCACCCGCGTCCCCGACTCGACGCGGCTGCGGCTCGACCTGGCGAGCGGCGAGATCCGCGCGATCGTGTGGGCGACCGGCTTCCGCCCCGACTACCGGTGGCTCGACGTGCCCGTGGTCGACGCGAAGGGGCACCTGCGCCACGACGGCGGCGCGGTCGACAGCCCCGGGCTCTACGCCCTCGGGCTGCCCGTGCTGCGGCGGCGCCGGTCGACGTTCATCCACGGCATCGAGGACGACGCCCGCGAGGTGATCGCGCACCTGGCCGGACGCCTGGCCGCCCGCGGGTGACGCGCCGGGCGGGTTGACCTCGCCGGGTCAGCCCGGCGGCAGCAGCCCGGCGACGGCGAGCGCGTGCCGCACCTGGCGGCGCAGGTCGGTCCCGTCGGTCGCGGTGACGACGATGCCGAACGCCATGCGCTGGGCGAGCATGACGTCGTCCACCGTGAGCCGGCGGTCGACCAGGCCCGCCTGCTGCGCCCGGGCCAGCGGCGGCCCGAGCAGCGCCCGCATGCGCTCCGCCCCGTCGTACCCGGTGGCGTTGCGCCGGGCGTCGACGACCATCTCCACGAACGCCGCCTCGTCGATGGTCTTGTCGACGATGAGTGCCCAGAGGCGCCCGAAGGCGCCCGGATCCGGGCTGGCCGAGAGCGCCTCGTACTCCGTCCAGTCTTCGTCGAAGACCGCGAAGGCGAGCTCGAGCCGGGTCGGGAAATGCCGGTAGAGGACCCCCTGGCCGACGCCGGCCTCCTTCGCCACGGCGGACAGGGGCGCGTGGTAGCCGCGCTCGGCGAAGACCTTGCGGGCGGCGGCCAGGATCGCGCGGCGGTTGTCGGCCGACGCGGCCGGGCCGCGGTTGACCTTGCGTGGGTTGCCGGGCACACTGGGGAGTGTAACCGGACAATATTGTCCGGTTGGAAGGAGGTTCCCGATGACCTTCGACAAGACCTATGACGTCGTCGTCGTGGGCACCGGTGCGGCCGGTTTCGCCACCGCGCTGGGCGCCATCGACGAGGGCCTGTCGGTTGTGATGTTGGAGAGCACGGCGAAGTGGGGCGGCAACAGCGCGAAGTCCGGCGGCGGCATGTGGCTGCCGAACAACCCGCTGATGCGCCGCGACGGCGTCGGAGACTCCCGGGCCGAGGCGCTGACCTACCTGGAGGCCACCGTCGGCGACGAGGGGCGTTCGACCAGCCGGGAGCGGAAGGAGGCGTTCGTCGACGGCGTCGCCGACTTCGTCGAGACCGCCCAGAAGTACGGCATGGAGTTCCTGCGCGCCCCGGAGTACGCCGACTACTACCCCGAGCGGCCGGGCGGCAAGATCGGCCGCAGCATCGAGCACAAGCCGTTCGACCTGCGCAAGATCGGCGCGTGGTGGCGGTCGTCGCAGGCTCCCTCGGCGATGCCGATCCTCACCGGCGACGTGTGGCTGCTGGGCCGGGCGTGGTCGACGCCGAGCGGCTTCCGGCGGGGTGCCCGCCTGGTCTTCCGCGCCGCCGGCGGCCTGGCCCGGGGCGCGAAGCTCGCCGGCATCGGCGCCGGCCTGACCGCCTCGTTCCTGAATGTCGTGGTGATCCGGCACAAGGCCGACCTGTGGCTGGAGTCGCCGCTGGAGGATCTGGTGGTCGCGGACGGCCGGGTGGTCGGCGTACGCGTCACGCGCGGCGGCAGGCAGCTGACGATCGGCGCGAACCGCGGCGTGATGCTCGCGGCCGGCGGCTTCGACTACAACCGCCAGTGGCGGCGCAAGTACCACGGCATCGACGGCTCCCCGTCCGGCGCGCCGGGCAACCTCGGCAAGCCGATCGACATCGCCATGTCCCACGGCGCGGCCGCCGAGCTGCTGGACGACGCGTGGTGGGGCGCGTCCGTCGCGGCCACGAGCGCGTCCGAGCCGTCGTTCATCGTCGGCGAGCGGTCGTTCCCGTACTCGATCATCGTGGATGCCCAGGGCGACCGGTTCGCCAACGAGTCGGAGTCGTACGTCGACCTCGGCCACCACATGCTCGCGCACGACAAGGTCGGTCCCTATTGGATGGTCGCCGACCGCCGGCACGCCCGCCGGTACCTGCGCAGCTACGCCATGGATCCCCGGGCGGTGAAGGCGATGCGGCGCGAGGGCGTGCTGTTCAGGGCCGGTACGCTGCAGGACCTGGCGAAGCTGATCGACGTCGACCCGGCCCGGCTGACCGCGACCGTGCAGCGGTTCAACCGCTTCGCCCGCGCCGGCGTCGACGGTGACTTCGGCCGCGGCAACTCGGCGTACGACCGCTACTACAGCGACCCGCTGGTCCACCCCAACCCCAACCTCGGCCCGCTGGAGCACGGACCGTTCACCGCGGTCAAGGTCGTCATCGGCGACCTCGGTACCAAGGGCGGTGTGCTCACCGACGCCGACGGGCGGGCGCTGCGCGAAGACGGATCGGTGATCGAGGGGCTCTACTCGGCCGGCAACAACTCCGCCTCGGTGATGGGCCGGACCTACCCCGGTCCCGGCTCGACGATCGGCCCGGCGGTCGTGTTCGGGCTCCGCGCCGCGCGTCACATGGCGCGCCGCCGGTAAGGGGACCCCGTGGAGATCAGGGACAACGTCTTCGTCGTCACCGGCGGCGGCAACGGGATCGGCCGCGAGGTCGCCCTGGCGCTGCTGGCCCGCGGCGCCCGGGTCGCCGCGGTCGACCTCAGCGAGGCCGGCCTGGAGCGGACGGCCGCTCTGGCCCGCGCGGGCGACCGGCTGACCGCCATCCCGGTCGACATCACCGACCGGGAAGCGGTCCTGGCGCTGCCCACGGCGGTCACCGCCACCCACGGCCGGGTCGACGGGCTGGTCAACGTCGCCGGCATCGTGCACGCCTTCAAGCCCATCGCCGACCTGGGCTTCGACGACATCGAACGGGTCCTGGCGGTCAACTTCTGGGGCACGGTCAACACCACGAAGGCGTTCCTGCCGCTGCTCGTGGCGCGGCCGGCGGCGGCGCTGGTCAACGTCGCGTCGATGGGTTCGCTGGTCCCGTTTCCGGGCCAGGGCGCCTACGGCGCGAGCAAGGCGGCGGTGAAGCTCTTCACCGAAGGGCTCATCGCCGAGCACCAGGACGGCCCGCTCAAGGTGACCGTCGTCTTCCCCGGCGGCATCGCCACGAACATCCTGGGCAACTCCGGGATCGGGGCGCCGGGCGGCGCGACGAGCCAGGCCTCCGCCAAGCTCACCTCCGCCGCGGAGGCCGCCCGGCGGATCGTCGACGCCGTCGCCACCGGGGCGCCGCGGGTCACGATCGGCAAGGACGCCCGCATGCTCGACCGCCTCTCCCGCCTCATGCCCGCACGGGCGATCCCGCTGATCGCCCGGAAGATGCGGGACCTCGTGAGGTAGCGCCCGGCGCTCAGCCCGCCGCCCGGCCACCGGGCTTCAGCGCGGCGTGGACCAGGCTTCGACGAGGGTGGCCACGGTTGGTTGGGCGGTCAACGGCCGCAGCGACTCCAGGGTCGCGTCGTGCAGTGCCGGGTCGAAGCAGGCCGAGCCGTCCGGCGGGAGGACCACGGTGTAGTCCAGCGCCCACGCGTCGCGGACGGTGGCGGCGACGCACTGGTTGGTGAAGCCGCCGACCACCACCACCGTGTTGACACCGAGGTCGCGCAGCAGCAGGTCGAGCGGGGTGGCGAAGAAGCCGGACGCGCGCGGCTTGTCGACCACGAAGTCCGCCGGTGGCAGGTCGGCGAGTTGGCGGGTGCCCCAGGTGTCCCGGCGCAGGCCCTCCTCCAGCAGCCAGGGTCGGGCCGCGACCAGCCCGGCGGCGGCCACCGCGCGGCCGTCGGCGCCGGTCAGCACGTACTGGGAGCAGAGCACCACCGGGCGGCCGGCGGTCTGCGCCGCGGTGGTCAGGCGGGCGACCGCGGGCACGATCGCGGTGAGCGGTTCGCAGGAGGCGCCGTGCCGGGCGTACGCGCCGTCGGGGTGGCCGAAGTCGTTGGTCATGTCGACGAGGAGCACGGCCGCGGCCGACAGGTCGAAGCCGTCCGGTGGCAGGTATCCGCCGCGCATCAGGCCGCCATCGCGCTGATCTCACCCGCCGTGAGCCCGGCCAGCCCCATGTCGGCCAGCGTGCGGCCGGGCGGTGTGGCGCAGAGCGTACGCCCCACGCGCAGCACCGCATCGGTCACCGGCACCGGTACGCCGGCCACCGCGGCGAACTCGGCGGTGCAGGCCAACCCGAACGGCAGGTCTTCGGTCAGGTACCGGGACTCGATCGCCGACGGGCTGGCCAGCCCGTGGTAGACGTCCCGGTCCAGGACGGCGAAGAGCCGCACGAGGTCGCGGTCGCGGACCTGGTACGCCCGCTCGATCCAGGCGTCGAGGTCCAGCGCCGAGCAGCCGTACGCGCGAGCGACCGCGACCCGTTCGGCGTCCAGCGCCCGGATCAGGGCGGCCACGCCGGGCCCGACACCGTCGCCGTAGAACCGGAAGTGCTGCCCGGCCTCGATGCGCCCGGCGTTGAGCAGCGTGATCGGCGGGTGGATCACCGGGTTGAGGTTGGCGAACAGGACGTCCAAGATGGACGGTTCGGCGGCGGCCTGCGGGTAGAGCTGGCGGACGAGGCCGGTCAGCGCGGCCGTTCGGGCACTGTCCACAGCGGACACCATGAGGTGCTTCTTCAGCGCGTGCACCCCGACGGTGCCGTCGCGGTCGACGCGGCAGGCGTACGCGAGCGTGTCGGTGGCGCCGAGCACCACGCCCGTTCCCGCGGCGCCCCAGATGTGGGCGACCTCCAGCGCGCCGCCGGTGCCGCCGGGGTGGAGCAGGACCGACTGGCCCGGCCGCACGTGCGGGGCCAGCGCGCCGGCGATCCAGGAGATGGCGAAGCCCGGTACGACGACCATGACCAGGTCGGCCCCGGCGACGGCGTCGCCGAGCGCGGGCCGGGTGGCGTCGACGGTGGCGACGCCGCTGACCGCACCGGCCAATGTGATCTGTCCACTGCGGACAAGGGCGCTGTCCGGGTCGAGGTACCGGTCCCAGAGGCGGACCCGGTGCCCGTTCAGCGCGGCGTGGCCCGCGGCGGCCAGCGCGCCGTTGCCCGCGCCGATGACCGTGAGGTCCATCGGTCAGGCCCGTGCCGCTGGCGCGACGACGCCGTAATGGGCGAGCAGGCCCAGCACCTGGGCGTCGCGGGTGCCGGTGCCGGCGCTCAGCATCCCGGTGTGCAGCGCCAGCAACGCCTCGGCCGCCGCGTGGTCGTCGCCGACCTGGGCCCACCGAGCCTCGCCGCTGGCGTCGACCCAGGCCACCTCCAGCCGGCCGGACATCTCCCGGGTGGCCAGCCGGGCGAGGGTGAACGAGCCGCCGGCGGGGTGGAACGAGTCCAGGCTCTCCCGCTGCAGGGCCTGCTCGACCACCTCGCCGTCGCGGAGCAGGTCGACCCCGTCGATGCTCACCGTCGCGGCGGCCATGATGGCGTCGGCGTGGATGGTGCTGGCGTTTTCGCCGCCGATGCCGACCGAGTGGCCGAAACCCACGTGCGCGGTGCCGAGCTGCTTCTCGTCCTCGATGACGATGCCGACGGTGCGGGCGGCCGGGTTGGTGCCGACCGCGATCTCGGCGACCATCCGGGCGGAGGGCCCGTGCCGGACCAGCTCGTGCTCGAACTGCTCGCCGGCCGGGCCGCCGCGGACCGCGCTCACCGCACCGTCCACGATTTCTATCTCGACCGGTTCCCTGAGGTTGCCGGCGCTGGTGGAGAGCATGATGTCGGCGACGATCCGGCCGGAGCAGCTCCCCTCGATCGGGGCGAACGCCACCTCGCCGGCCGGCATGTTGCCCAGGCCGCCCGCGACGCTCATCATCCCGGTGTCCAGAAACGGTGACCGGCGCGGGCCGCCGAGGTCGGCGACCAGGTCGGTGCCGGCCTTGGTGGTGACCCGGACCTGCCGCCCCCGGGCGAACAACTCTCCCCATCGGACGGTCAGCCGCTCGACCTCGCCGTAGTCGGCGGTCATCGCGCCAGCGCCGAACATCTCGTAGTTCACCCCGGGCATGGAGAGCACCCGTACGCCCGCCTCGGTGGCCGCGATGACCCCGGCGGAGTGGCTGGCCGACCAGCTGGTGGCGAGGATGGCGATGTCCGAGGCGCGGATCGCGGCGACGACCGGCGCGGCGAAGTTCTCGCCGTTGGTGTGCCGGGCCCGGACCCGGCTCAGGTCGGCGTCCGCGCCGAGCGCGAGCGCCTGCGCGAACAGCATCTCGCCGACCCGCGGGTCGATGCGCTCGTCGGTGACGATGGTGACGGTGTCGCCGGCCTGCACGCTCAGCTGGCCGAACAGGATCTCCACGCCTGGCTTCACATCTTCTCCCCAACAGCGGCGACCAGGTACTCCTCCAGCGCGGCGACGATCGCCTCGCCCAGCTCGGCGGTGGCGCCGCGGGGGTCGCCGAGGATGCCGTTGGCGGTGAGCGGCTTCAGCCCGGAGGCGAACAGCTCGTCGATGTCGAAGGGCCTCATGTGCCCGGCCTCGGCGAGGTCCATCCGGACCAGGTCGGGCCGCAGGTACAGCATGATGGAGGTCTCGATCAGGTCCGCCTGCACGGCCGGGATCCCTTGGTCCAGGCCGCGTTCGGCGGGCACCTTGCGCAGCGCGGCGACGAAGTCGGCGAGGCTGAGCACGTCGACCAGGCGCATGCCGTACTCGGCGGCGACCGCGCGCAGGTGGGGCAGGGCCTCGTAGAGCGGCCCGAAGTTTCCGCCGTGCGACGAGGTGAGCACCACCGTGGCGAAGCCCATCCGGCCCAGGCTGCGCAGGTGTGCCTCGGCCTGCGCGACGAGCAGCTCCGGGCCGATCGTGAACGTGCCGCCAAAGCCCAGGTGGTGGTCCGAGCAGCCGGGCACGATCAGCGGGGCGACCAGCGCCGAGCCGAGCCGGGTGGCCAGCCGGCGGGCCAGCTCGGTGCCGTAGACGGTGTCGGTGTCGCAGGGCAGGTGCGGTCCGTGCTGCTCGACCGAGCCGGCCACCACCACCGCGGTCTGGGCGCCGCCGGCCACCGCGGCCTCGATCGCCGTCGCGGACATCTGTGCCATGAACAAGTGCGGCTCCCCCGGGATCACTCGAAGACGTCCAGCGGCAGCGCCGCGGACACCAGAACGTTCGGAATGTTGACGACCGACGAGATATGCAGATCCGCCGCCACACTCACCAGCACGTACGCCTGCTCCCGGCTCAGCCCCCGATACGCCACCAGATGATCGACCAACTCACCAAGCGCATTCGCCGCCGCGAGCCCGACGTCCATGAACCGGTTCTCCCCACCCGCCGTCACCGGCACCCCCGTCGTAGCCACATACTCCCGCGTCGACCGCTCCCGGAACCGATACATCGGCGCACCCGGCAACCCCGGCAACTCCCCCCGCTTACGCAACCCGATCCGCAACACCGCCCGAGCAGCC
>NZ_JAVHUY010000014.1 GCF_031085175.1 Phytohabitans maris | reverse complement strand
CACACCTGGGGCCTGGGCCGGATCTGGGCCCGCCTGCCCCTCGTCCAGAAGAACCGCTGGATGATCTGACCCCCCTCCGGGAGCGCGTGCCGGGCCGCCACAGGCGGCCCGGCACACGTCCGCGCCCGGTACGGCGGAGCTGGCCTGGTTACCGGCCGAACACCATGCGGAAGTCGCGCAGCGCGAGGGTGAGCCACGGGCGCCGGCCGGCGAGGTAGGCGAGCGGGCCGTCCGGCTCCACCCGCCAGCCGGCCCGGGCCAGGCGGGCGGCGGCGCGGGCGCGTACCGGCGTGGTCCTCGTCCGCTCGCCGAGCGCCTGCACCACCGAGAACCGCGCCGGCCACCGGCCCGGCAGCCGCGGGCCGTCCACCAGCCACGCCCCGGCGATCGCCGTCGCCCGCGCGTCGAGCCCGCCGCCGGTGGCCCGGAAGTCGAGCTCGGCCAGCTCCTTCGGGATGCCCCACAGCGCACGGCCGCCGTCCCGGGACGCCGGACTGTCCACCCAGATGTCCACGATGGACACCAGCGGGCGGCCGGCGCGGCGTACGAGCACGGCGCTGAGCAGTTCCCGGTAGGTCAGCACGCCGCCGGGTCCATAGTCGACCCAGGCGGTGCCGACCAGGCCGCGGCCGGCCACGGTGAGCGGGCGCACCTCGGCGGCGAGGACGGCCGGCAGCGGCGGGAGGTGGGCGCGGGGGACCGGCCAGACCGACACGTACATCTGGCCGCGCAGGTGCCACGGCTCGGGCGGGTAGCTCACCACTCCATGCTGCCCCTCGACTCGCCGAAAGCCGCGGCAACCGGCTGCCGTCGATTCGCCGAAAGCCCGGGGAACCGGGCGCCGGGCGGGGTATACCTGGGCACGCGGACGGCGGTGAGGGCGGAGGCGGTCATGGCGGACAACTGGCGCGCGCGGGTCCGTCAGCGGCGGTCGCGGCGCGACGGCGGCCGCCATCACCACCAGGAGCCGCCGCCCGAGCTGTCGATGGACCCCCGGGCCGCGGCCGAGAACGCCCGTGCCGCACCGGTGGAGGAGAGCATGGTCACCTCGGCCGTCTACTCCCGCGGGCAGCGGGTGGAGACGCCGTCGACGCTGGCGCAGACCGCGCGGCGGCTGCGGCGGGTGCCGGGGGAGATGGCGTGGATCGGGCTGTACCGGCCGTCGGAGGCGCAGCTGCTGACGGTGGGGGAGGAGTTCGCGCTGCACGAGCTGGCCGTGGAGGACGCGATCGTCGCGCACCAGCGGCCGAAGCTGGAGCGGTACGGGGACACCCTCTTTGTCGTGCTGCGGGCGGCGCGTTACCTGGACGACGCCGAGGAGGTCGACTTCGCCGAGCTGCACCTGTTCGTGGGGCCGGACTTCGTGCTCACCGTGCGGCACGGGGCGGCGCCGGACCTGCCGGCGGTGCGGCGGCGGCTGGAGGCGGACCCCGAGCTGCTGGCGCGCGGCCCGGAGGCGGTGCTGTACGCGGTCCTGGACGCCGTGGTGGACGGGTACGCGCCGGTCATCGCCGGGCTGCAGAACGACATCGACGAGATCGAGACCCAGGTCTTCGGCGGCGACCCGAAGGTGTCCCGCCGCATCTACGAGCTCTCCCGCGAGGTGGTCGAGTTCCAGCGGGCGACCCGGCCGCTGCTGGAGATCCTGGCCGGGCTGACCGCCGGGTTCGAGAAGTACCGCACCGACCAGGAGCTGCGCCGCTACCTGACCGACGTGGCCGACCACGCCACCACGGTCGCCGAGCGGGTGGACGGCTTCCGGCAGGTCCTGGCCGACATCCTCACCCTCAACGCGACGCTGGTGTCGCAGGCGCAGAACGAGGAGATCCGGCAGCTGACCGTCGCCTCGTACACCCAGAACGAGGAGATCAAGCGGGTCTCGGCCTGGGCGGCGATCCTGTTCGCGCCGACGCTGATCGGCACCATCTACGGGATGAACTTCAGCCACATGCCGGAGCTGCACTGGGCGTTCGGCTACCCGTTCGCGATCGCGCTCATGGCGTTGACCTGCGCGAGCCTGTACGCCGTCTTCAAACACCGCGGCTGGCTCTAGCGCCGGTCCCGGCCAGTGATCGAAGCTCCCCCCATGTCGTTCTAGCGACTTCAGGGGAGCTTCGATCACCGCCGGCTCGCGAACCGCGCCGGGCGCGCGGGCGATCATGGCTGAATAGACTGCTCGCTGTGGATGTGGACGCGATCGTCGTCGGGGCCGGACTGGCCGGGCTGGTGGCCGCCCATGAGCTGACCGCCGCGGGGCGGAAGGTGGCCCTGCTCGACCAGGAGGGCCAGGCCAACCTCGGCGGCCAGGCGTACTGGTCGTTCGGCGGGCTGTTCCTGGTCGACACCCCGGAGCAGCGGCGCCTGCGGGTCCGCGACTCGCTGGAGCTGGCCTGGCAGGACTGGCGGGGCAGCGCCCAGTTCGACCGCCTCGGCGCCGCGGGCGCAGAAGGCGGCGCAGAGAGCGGCGGCGAGGACGTGTGGGCGGTCCGCTGGGCCCGCGCCTACGTCGAGTTCGCGGCCGGCGAGAAGCGGTCCTGGCTGCACGGCCACGGCGTCCGGCTGCTGCCCACCGTCGGCTGGGCCGAGCGCGGCGACCTGCGGGCGACCGGGCACGGCAACTCGGTACCCCGCTTCCACATCGCCTGGGGCGCCGGCACCGGCGTGGTCGAACCGTTCGTCCGCTCCGCCGAGCGGGCCGCCGAGGCCGGGCTGCTCCGCTTCCACCACCGCCACCGGGTCGACGAGATCGTGCTGACCGGTGGCGCCGCGACCGGGGTACGCGGCGTGGTCCTGGCCCCCGACGACGCGCTGCGCGGCGCCCCGTCCAGCCGGGAGGTGGTCGGCGAGTTCGAGCTCTCCGCCCAGGCGGTGATCGTCACGACCGGCGGCATCGGGGCCAACCACGAGATGGTCCGCCGGTTCTGGCCGGAGCGGCTCGGCCGGCCGCCGGGCCGCATGGTGACCGGCGTGCCCGCGTACGTCGACGGGCGGATGCTCGACATCGCCGCCGGCGCCGGGGTCCGGCTGGTCAACCGGGACCGGATGTGGCACTACACCGAGGGCGTGCACAACTGGAACCCGGTCTGGCCCGGGCACGGCATCCGCATCCTGCCCGGCCCCTCCTCGATGTGGTTCGACGCGCTCGGCCGCCGCCTGCCCGACCCCTGCCTGCCCGGCTACGACACCCTCGGCACGCTCCGGCACCTGCGTACCGCGCCCGACCTGGCCGGCCACGACCACTCCTGGTTCGTGCTCAACCAGCGGATCATCCGCAAGGAGTTCGCGCTCTCCGGCTCCGAGCAGAACCCGGACATCACCGCCAAGGACCGGCGGGCCTTCGTCCGGGAACGGATCGTCGGCCGGGGCGCGCCCGGACCGGTCGAGGCGTTCAAGCGGCACGGCGTCGACTTCGTCGTGGCCCGCACCGTCGAGGACCTGGTCGCCCAGATGAACGGCCGCACCGACCAGCCGCTGCTCGACGCCGCCGCCATCCGCGCCCAGATCGAGGCCCGCGACCTGCAGATCGCCAACCCGTTCAGCAAGGACGCGCAGGTGCAGGGGATCCACAACGCCCGCCGCTACCTCGGCGACCGGCTCGGCCGTACCGTCGCGCCGCACCGCCTGCTCGACCCGGCCGCCGGCCCGCTGATCGGCGTCAAGCTGCACATCCTGACCCGCAAGACCCTCGGCGGCATCCAGACCGACCTCGACTCGCGGGCGATCGGCGCGGACGGGCAGCCGATACCCGGCCTGTACGCGGCCGGCGAGGTGGCCGGCTTCGGCGGCGGTGGCGTGCACGGGTACAACGCGCTCGAAGGCACGTTCCTCGGCGGCTGCCTCTTCAGCGGCCGGGCCGCCGGCCGCGCCGCGGCCCGAGCGGTTTAGCTGATCTCATATCGGCTTGTGGCAGAATGCGGCGCGTGCCGGGCCTACCTCGTCTGCGTGCCGCTCTCGCCCCCTACCGCCGGCGGCTCTTCGCCGCCGCGCTGATAGCCGCCATCGCCGTCAACGTGTTCCAGTTCCGGGCGATCGACCGGGAGCGGTACTACGAGTTCCGGGCCGTCGGGACCTACCCGACCGACGACCTCGCCCGGATCACCTTCGGCAACGGCGGGTGGCACCGCCAGCGGTACGGGCTGTACCAGGGGCTCGGCACGCTCGCCCCGGGCGCGACGGTGTACATCCCGACGCCCGGCCCGTACGACGCCGAGCGGCAGGTCGCCGACGAGACCGCCAGCCGGCTGCGGGTCTTCGGCCGGGTCGGGCGGCTGGTCTGGGTCGCCGCGCCGACCGCCGCGGCGGGGCCCGGCTTCGACCCGACGCCGTACGTGGTGGCCACCGGCGTCGGCGGCGCCCGCGGCGCACCGTGGGCGCTCGCCGTCGACCCGGCCCGGCCGCGCCCCAAGGGCCCGGCCGACCCCAACTTCTACCTGCGGCCGCTCGTCACGAGCGAAGGACCCCGCACCTCCGGCGCCGACCGGGCGTTCGCCCTCATCCGGTGGCCCCAGGCCCGCGAGGGCGAGGAGTACGACTACCAGGAGCTGCTCGTGGAGACCACGCTGCTGCCGCCCGCCGTACGGGACGAGCTGACCCGATGATCGCCGAGTCGCTGGTCGTGCTGCTGCTCCTCGGCGGCGGCTGCGCCCTGCTGCGCACCGCCGGCCTGCGGGGCTGGGGGCTGCTCCCGCTCGGCTTCCTCGCCGGGATCTGCCTGCTGCTCGGCGCCGGCTTCGTCCAGGTGGCGACCGGGCTGCCGACCTCGCCGGCGATCACCCTCGCCGTGGTCTTCGGCGCCCCGGTCGCCTGGTGGGTGGTGTGCTGGCGGCGCGGGCGCGGGGTCGCCGTGTCGGTACCCCTCGCCGCGGGGAGCGCCCTGGCCGCCGTCGCCGCCGTCGCGGTGCTCCGCGACGCCAGGATGCTCAAGTGGCACCCCGACTCGATCACGTACCTGATGGCCGGCCGGCTGATCGCGGACGGCGACTACCGCTCGACCGCCTCCACCGAGCTGCTGAGCACCCGGGTGTTCGGGGTGCCGCTGCTGCACGCCCCGGCCGGCCTGGACGGCGACCTCTACCTCCGCTCGATCACGCCGCTGCTGACCGCCGCCACGGTCGCGGCCGTCGTCTGGTTCCTGGCCCGGGCCCCGCGCACCGGCTGGTGGCGGGTCGCCGCCGTCGCGGCCCTGGTCGTGACGCTGCTGCTGACCAACAACCGGGTCGTGTTCAGCTTCTTCTACCTCAACGGGCACCTGCTGTTCGCGGCGTGCGTGCTGCTCGCCGCCGGCGGCGGGTGGCTGCTCGCCACCGCCGGGCCCGACCGCGGCGAACCCGCCCTGGCGACCCTCCAGCTCCTGGCGATACCCGGCATAGTGATCATCCGGCCGGAGGGCTTCCTGGCAGCCGCGCTGGTCCTGCTCCCCACCGTCCTGTCCGCCCGCGTGCCGCGCCGCCAGCGGGTGGCGGTACTGGCCGTCTTCGGCGGCACCACGCTGCTGTTCGCCGGGTTCCAGATCTGGTTCTTCCTGGACCGCGACGCCGGCCTACCCGCCTCCGGCATCGGCGCCGCCGCCCTGGGCGCCGCCGCGCTGGCCGCCATCCCGCTGCTGCGCCGGGGCACCGCCGACCGCCGCGGCGGGTGGCTGCTCGCGGCCGCGGAGGCCGGCCTCTGGCTCGCCCTGGCCGCCCTGGCCGTGCGCGACCCGGACACCCTCTGGACCAGCGTGCGCGCCCTCTATCGCAACCAGGTCGAGGGCGTCGGCGGGTACGGCCTGTCGCTCACCCTGCTGACCGGGCTGCTCCTGCTGGCCTGGCTGATGTCGCCCCGGCTGCCGCACCAGGCGCACCTGCGGTTTCCGCTGACCACGTTCCTGCCGTTCTGCTTCGTGATGGCCTACCTGCGCGAGGGCGCCTACCGGGCGGCCGACGCCGACTCGATGAACCGCATGCTCATGCACGTGGTGCCGCTCGCCGCGCTCTACCTCGCCGCCCTGCTCACCACCTCCGGCGAGGCCCCCGGCGACGGGCCCGGCCCGGAGCCCGACGCGGAGACCGCCGAGGCACCGCCCGAGCCGGCCTCCGCCGTACCCGCGCGCCGGTAGAGCGGTTTCGGAGCTTCGGTCGCCGGCGGTCTTACCCCGGCCCCCGCGGGGAGCAAGCGGCCGTCCGGCGTCTGTGCGTCCACGACACCTCACCGTCGCGGGTCACGCGGGTCCGCGCAGCGGGGTGAGCAGGACGATCGGGATCTCGCGGTCGGTCTTGCGCGCGTAGTCCTCGTAGAGCGGGAAGGTGCCCACCATCTGGGCCCAGAGGGGCGCGCGCTCGGCCGAGGAGGCGACGCGGGCGCGGGCGGTGAACCGGCGGGTGCCGACCTGCACCCCCACGCTGGGGTCCGCAACCAGGTTCAGGAACCATGCCGGGTCCTGGTCGGCACCGCCCTTGGAGGCGACGACGACGTACTCGCCGCCCGAGGTGCCGTAGATCAGGCAGGTGCGGCGGGGCGTGCCGGTCCGGCGTCCGGTCGTGGCGAGCACGAGGGTGCGCACGCCGTTGTTCTCGTGGCCTTCGGTGCCGCCCGAGGCGAGGTACGTGCGGGTGTGCTCGGCGACCCAGTCCCACTGCGAGTCGGTGGCGCGGTCGAGGTCCTCGGCGATGGCCATGGCGGCTGTCCTTCCGGTACGCGGGTCGGCGCGGCCACGCCGGCCGCGTCCACCCCTGAGACGGAGCCGCCCCGCCGGTCTCGACATCCGGCCACATCTTCGTCGAGAACACGCCCGCAGCGCGGATCTAGAACGTTTAGGGCGGATATAGAGCCCTAAACGTTCTAGATCCAATGCCGCTCAGTTAAGTTGTGGTGGGGTGTTGTCAAGGGTTTTGGATCGCCAGGATGTCGATGCCGATGGTGGCCTGGTAGGTCTTCCGGTCGATGTCGGGGCCTTTGGCGTTGTATTTGGAGATGGCTCGTTTCACGATCCGTGGGGCGAGTCTGGTCCGTCGGTTGGGCATGAGGTTGGCTAGGACCCGTCGGCCGATCGCGCCGACCAGGTCGATCACTGTGCCGGTGATGGCGTTCGCGGCTTGTACGACTAGGTCGCGGGCGGCGGACAGGGCCGTGGTGAAGCAGGCCCGGTCGGGGTCGAGGTCGGGCTGGCTGTCGGTGGCGTCGGCCATGGCCAGGCGGATGGCTTGGTAGGTGATCAGTAGTGCGTAGATTTCCTGGCGGACTCCGGCCGGGGTCCGGGCCCGTAGTACCCGTCCGCTCAGGATCGTCGATTTCAGTTCCAGGAACGCTGTTTCGACCTCCCACCGCTCGTGGTAGAGCCGGACCAGGTCGAACGCCGGATACTGGCGATGCTCGACCAGTGTGGTCACCAGCCGGTACACGGTCGTGGCACGCCCGGCCGTGGTCTGCACGTGGATCTGACACTCCACGACACGGACCCGCAGTTGGCCGATCACCGATAGGAACGAGCCGTCCGGCAACCTGCGGATCACCGGCAGCTTCCGGTTGTCCTTGACCCGCACCACGAGGTACGCCCTGGCCTTCACGACCGCCTCGATCAGGTCCGCGGCCCCAAAGGCCCGGTCCAACAGCACCACCCAGCCCGAGCGCAGGCTGGCCACCAGCAGCTTGGCGTAGGGCACCTCCCCCTTCGTGGTCGGCCCAAAGACCGCGTCGATGACGGTCCGGGTCCCGCAACACACCAACACCAGCAGCCGAAGCTTCGGATAGCCCGACCCGCCATGGTTGCAGCGATGGGGGGTGTACTCGGCCAGATTCGCCGGGCTGGCCGCGACCGCCGCGCTCGTCCCGTCGATAGCGCACACCAGCAGACCCCGCCACCACCGCCCACGAGTGCGTGGCGCCGGGCCCGGCCCCCGCACCAGGTCGAACAACGCCCGCAGCGGGCCCGGTCCCATCCGTTGGCGGGCCTGGGCCAGCACACCTGAGCTCGGTCTCGCCACCGGCACACCGTCCAGGGCCGCTACCAGCTTGTCCCAGACCTGCCGGTAGCCCACATCGGCGAACAACGCACCAGCCAACAACAGGTAGACCACCACCCGGGCTGGTACATCACGCACCCGTGACTTACCCCGACCCGCCTCGGCCAACGCGGCATCGACCATCTCGAAGGGCACATGCTGGGTCAACTCCCCGAGGTGTCCCGGGGCAAATACACCCGCAGCGACCTTGATCACGCGGCGGGTGACAGAATACGCGGACAGCGAGGCTCCCTACAGATCGTGACCATCTTGTGAGGACAGTCATGTCTACCGGAGCCTCGCTGCCTATCTATCTCCGCCCTATCAACAACGCCTGATCCAGACCCTTAACTGAGCGGCATTGGATCTAGATCCGCTTGTGGGGCTTCGTCAACGGCCGCGGGCCGCCGCCGGCGGGGCTGGCGGCGGCCCGGGAAGGTGACGGGTTACGGCACCGCCGCCGGTGGGGTGACCAGGACGGTGGCCCACTGGTTCTGATAGCCGGGGTAGACCAGGCGGAAGCCGACGCCGAAGTTGACGCCGGCGTCACCCGGGTTGCCGGTGCCGGTCAGCACGCCGCCGCCCAGGTCGATGCCGAACTGGCCGGTGGCCCGCTTGCCGTTCTTGTTCACGATCCGGACCGTGTACGGCGCGTTGCCCTCGGAGGGGAGCACGACCGACGCGTCGGAGTCGCGGAAGAAGAGCGGGGCCTGCGGGTCGAGGTCCGGCCGGTACTCGATGCCGGGGTACCAGCCCTTCGCGTCCGTGAAGGACTTGACCGGCGGCAGCGGCCCGAACCTGGTGCAGTAGCCGCTGAACGGCTCGTTCGGCGCCTCGAAGCAGTCCTTGAACGGGTACGTCTCGCCGAAGCTGAACGCCGCGTTCGAGGACTGCGGCCGGGACGGCAGGTTGTCGAGCGCCGACGGGTCCTTCGCCGCCGCCGTGCCCTGCCGGCGCAGCGGGTCGAAGTGCGAGTCGACGATCAGCAGCCCGCCCTTGGTGCCGATGCTCGGCGGGTCGAACAGGTTGTTGAGCGTGAGGTTGAGGCTGCCGTAGCTGGTGTCGCGGTACCAGACCAGCAGGCCCGGCGCGTTGTACGGCACCCGGTCGACCTTCCACGCCCCGTCCCGCAGGTAGTTCGTGTTGTACGCGTACTTGAGGCCCTCGTCGAAGCCGTCGTGGTTGCGCCACTCGGCGAGGTAGTAGTGCGCGTACGAGAACTCGCCGGGCGAGACGCTCCAGCCGGTACCGGTGGTGTTGGTGAACGAGGTGACCGTCGGCGTCCAGCCGTTGTTTCCGCTCTCGACGTCGTCGGACCAGGTCGTGGCGCCGTCCGCGGTGACCGAGAAGTCGTCCGCGAACCAGCCGACGTCCTCGAACGCCTCGTCGGTCGCATACCGCAGCCGCAGCTGGACGGTCTGCCCGGCGAACGGGGTCAGGCTGACGTAGTCGTGCCGCCAGTCGCCGCCGGTGTCGCCGGTGAGGCCGTACTTCTTGTCGCCGAAGTCGTGCATGCGCCCGTTCGGGTCGGGGTAGCCGTCGTCGGTGGAGACGAGCTGGCCGGCCTCGTCGAAGACCTTCTGCTCGGCCCACGTGGCGCCGCCGTCGGTGGAGACCTCGACGAAGCCGAAGTCCCAGTCCGCCTCGATCTGGTAGTGGTTCCACAGCCAGAACCGCACGTCGCCGCCGGCCGGCACGGCCAGCTCGCGGGTCAGCCGGATGTCCGCCCACTCCTGGTCGTTGTTGGTCCACCACTGGCCCGCGCCGCTGTGCGGTGTGGAGAGCGAGACCTCCTTGGTCGGCAGGTTGACCCGGACGCCGTCCTCGGTGCCCACCGGGGTGCGGGACGTCTGGCCCACCTTGACCTTCGTCGGGTCGTCGCCGGGGTCGAGGATGAGCGGGTCGGCCCAGCCGAGCACGAACTTGTCCCAGAGCCCCATGTGCGTCGGGATGCCCTGGAAGATCGGCCCGGTGTGCGAGCCGGACGACATCAGGTCCCAGAAGTCGACGTCGGAGTCGCCGCCGGAGGCGATGTCGTACAGGTCGGGCAGGCCGAGGTCGTGGCCGTACTCGTGGGCGAAGACGCCGACGCCGGAGTCCTCGGGCTGCACGATGTAGTTGGCGATCATCTTGTCGGTGCCGGGGATGGTGTGGCCGGGCACGATGGTGGAGGAGTGCGCCCAGATCGCGTACGGACCCTGCGCGCCGCCGCCGCCCGACTTGTCCTCGCCGGCGTGCACCAGCACGAGGTGGTCGACGACGCCGTCCGGCTCGTTGAGGTTGCCGTCGCCGTCCGCGTCGGAGACGTCCTCGACGTCGTAGTCGGCCCACGGGAAGTCCGGGTCCTGCGCGGCCAGCACGTCGACCGCGTCGGCGCCGAGCGTCGCCGGACCGCCCGGGTTGTCCGGGTGGCCGTTCATGTCCTGGCTCTGGCCGGCCTCCCACACGCCGTCGACGAGCGTGCAGGTGTCCGCGCCGTACCACGCCTCGGAGTGCGGCACCGTCACCCACGGGGTCGCCGCACCGTCCACGGTGTACGCGCCCTTCGACATCTCCAGGTACATGTTGTGCATCGTGTACCCGCGCAGGTTGATGCCGGGCTTGCCGTCCGGGCCGCGCAGGTCGGTGCGGACCCGCTCGGTGATGCCGTCCCGGGTGTAGAGCATGTCGTTGTAGAGGTCGGGGGAGAAGTCCGGCACCCAGAAGCTGTTGTTGTCCGGGTGGGACGCCTCGGCCGGGTTGGGGATGTTGTTGTGCAGCGGCCCGTTCTGCACGTTGCCGGGCACGCAGTCGCGCTCGTTCTGCGGGGTGGTGGCGTCGTCGAACGTCGCCTGCGGCACCATCACGCCGGAGAAGTCGTCGTTGGCGTTCGGGTTGAACTCGATCAGGATGGTCAGCAGCTTGGCCGTCTGGGTCTGGTCGGCCTGCTTGTAGCGGATCTGCCGGGGGTTCTTGCCGGTGCGGATCGCCTCGGCCTCGGTCCGGGCCAGCCCGCGGGCGGCGACCGGGTTACCCTCGGAGAACTTGCGGCCGTACCGGGTCACCGGGTCCGGCTGGCTCCGCTTGACCTTGCGCTTGCCCTCCGTGGTCACGACCTCTTTGCCGTCCGAGGAGCGTTCCACCTTCGGCTCGACGTAGTTGATGTAGAAGTCGCGGTCGGTCGGGATGTATCTGGCGGGGCGGTCAGCCGCCGCCGGACCGGCCGAGGTCACCGATACGCCGGCGACGGCGACGACCAGCACGGGTATCGAGATGAGCGCCCGTCTTCTCCTGCTTGTCCACATAGTCCCCCCGCTGGATCTTCGACGTAGCAACGTCCTCCCCTTTCCACGCGCGTCGGTGCACGAGGTCGAATCACCCGACGCACCCGATCGGACACGCGGGCAACGAGAGGACGCTATGCCACGCCTGGGCCATGGACAACCACCGTTGTCGCGTCGCGGCGGCCGGGGCTGGTCAACCGGACAGTTGGCGCTTGTCCGTCATGCCGCCCGTTCCCGGCGTCTGTCCACAGTGGTCGTCCCTGGCCGGTGGGACGCCGGGCGGCCGGGGCCGCGCCCTGATGCGTGGATCGCCGGCACCGGGGTATGCGGGGTGTGGAAAAGGGGGTGAGCGCCATGACGGACCGCAATGACGAACGGCGCCGGGAGGAGCAGCCGCGGACCGGGTCGGACCAGCCCTGGGAGCCGGAGGACCTGGTGGCCGCGGAGGGCAAGGACCCCACGCCGGAAAACCTCGCGGACGCGCGCCGCAGGCTGGCCGAGGAGGGTCCGGCGGCGGTCGAGAAGACCCTGCCGTAGCCGCGCCCGCGGCGCGCAGTATCGCCTCCGGAGGGGGCGGGCCGCAGGCGATACGCGAAGGCGGTGAAACGCCGGAAATCGGGACGCGCTCGCACAGAGGATGGGCGGAGGCCGTCACGAGAAAGGCAGACCCGTCATGTCACGAGTGAAGGTCGGCGCCGAGAACGGCGCCGACATCGAGATCTACTACGAGGACCACGGGCAGGGGCAGCCGGTGGTGCTCATCCACGGGTACCCGTTGAACGGGCGCTCGTGGGAGCGGCAGCACCGCGAGCTGCTGGACGCCGGCTACCGGGTGATCGCGTACGACCGGCGCGGGTGGGGCCAGTCCAGCCGGCCCACGCTCGGGTACGACTACGACACGTTCGCCAGCGACCTCAACATGCTCATGGAGCACCTCGACCTCACCGACGCCGTCCTGGTCGGCTTCTCGATGGGCACCGGCGAGGTGGCCCGCTACCTGGGCAACTACGGGTCGGCGCGGGTGCGCAAGGCGGCGCTGCTGGGCGCGATACCGCCGTTCCTGCTCAAGACCGGCGACAACCCCGAGGGCGTCGACCAGAAGGTGTTCGACGACATCAAGAAGGCCGTGCTCACCGACCGGTACGCGTACTTCAAGGACTTCTTCGACAACTTCTACAACACCGACAAGCTGGACTCGAAGCGGATCAGCCCGCAGGCGTGGCAGGCCAGCTTCAACGTGGCCGCCGACGGCTCGCCATACGCCTCGTACGTCTGCGTGGACACCTGGCTGACCGACTTCCGGGCCGACCTGCCGAAGATCGACGTACCGGTGCTGGTCGTGCACGGCACCGAGGACCGGATCCTGCCGTACCCGAACACCGCCCAGCGGCTGCCCGCCCTGCTCAAGGACGTCCGCCTGGTGCCGGTCGAGGGCGGGCCGCACAACGTCGGCTGGACCCACCCGGAGGAGGTGAACCCGGCGCTGCTGGGCTTCCTGCGCGAGTAGCCGCCCGCCGCACCGTGGCGCCCGCCGGCCCGGCCGGCGGGCCAGCCGCGGGTCAGTGGCGTGGACGGTACGCGGCGGCGGCCAGCGCCTCCTCCACGTCCGCGTCGGTGAGCTGGGCGAAGTCCCGGTACCAGGCGCCGACCGCGGTGAAGTCCGCCGGTCGGGTCACGCAGTAGACGCCGTCGGCCTCCCCGGCCAGCACGTCCGCGGCCTGGGCGGCGCAGACCGGCGCCGCGAAGTCCAGCCGGGCGGGCCCCTGCGCGCGGACGTCGCGCAGCGCGGCCCGGGCGGTGACGCCGGTGGCGAGGCCGTCGTCGACGACCAGGACCGGCCGGTTCGCCACCACGGGCGGCGGGCGGTCGCCGCGGTACCGGTGCAGCCGCCGCTCGGCCTCGGCCCGCTCCCGGGCCACGTCCGGCGCCAGGCGCTCGGCGTCGAGCCCGAACTGGTACAGCGTGCGCTCGTCGAAGACCGCCGGACCGCCGGCGGTGACCGCGCCGATGCCGAACTCGGGCTCGCCGGGCAGGCCGATCTTGCGGGCGACGAGCACGTCCAGCTCGCCGTCGAGGGCGTCCGCGACGTGCCGCGCCACCGGTACCCCGCCACGCGGCAGGCCGAGCACCAGCGTGCCCTGGCCGACCAGCTCGGGTGCCCGGGCGGCCACCGCCCCGGCGAGGAGCCGGCCGGCCTCGTCACGGTCCGCGAACCGGGACTCACGCATGGCCGCCGCCCTCCATGACCACGCCGGAGGGGCCCTCGGTGCCCCGGCCGCGCGCGCTGAGGTGCACGCCGAACCAGGCGCCGGCCGCGCGCGCCACCTCGTCCAGCGCGTGCGGCTCCTCGAAGAGGTGGGTGGCGCCGGCCACGATCCGCAGCGCCCACTCGCCGCCGAGCCGGGTCGCCGCCGCCCGGTTGAGCTCGATCACCTCCGGGTCCCGCTCGCCGACGATCAGCAACGTCGGCGCGATCACCCCGGGCAGGTGGTCGCCGGCCAGGTCGGGGCGGCCGCCGCGGGAGACGACCGCGCGCACGTTCCGCGGCCGGGCGGCGGCGGCCAGCAGCGCGGCGGCCGCGCCGGTGCTGGCCCCGAAGAGCCCGATCGGCAGCTGGCGCACCTGGGGCAGCTCGGGCAGGTGGTCGACGATCGCGGTCAGCCGGCGGGCCAGGAGCCGCACGTCGAACCGCAGCTCGCCGGTGACCGCGTCGGTCTGCTCCTCGTCCGGCGTGAGCAGGTCGGTCAGCAGCGTGCCGAAGCCCGCCGCCCCCAGGTGACTGGCGACCAGGCGGTTGCGCGGGCTCATCCGCGAGCTCCCGCTGCCGTGCGCGAAGAGCACCACCCCCCGCGGCTCCGGTGGCATGGCCAGGTCGGCCTCGAGGGCGGCGCCCGCGGCATCCAGCTTCATGGGGAACGGTTACCCACCGGCCACCCCGGCTATGCCCGGCACCCTTCTTCCACGAGGAGCTCGCGGCGCCCGACGGCGCGCCGGCGCCCCGCCGGTTGGGCACCCTCTGCCCGACCGGGCAGGATGGCCGCGTGGAGAAGATCGAGATCAGGCGGGTCGGCTACCTCGACCCGGATGCCCGGGCGCTCGTCGAGGCGGCCCTCGACGACCTGCGCGAGCGGTACGGGGACGGCGAGGGCGACGGCACCCCGATCGACCCGACCCCTGCGGGAAAGCCCGCCTAGCGGGTGCCGAGGACGGCGGCCGCGGTCAGGCGGGCGGGGCCGGCGCAGCGGTCGACGGAGAGCCGCACGTAGCGGCCGAGGCCGGTGAACTCCACCCGGCCGGTGCCGGAGCGGCCGGTCGTGTCCCGCGCCGCCACCGTCCACGCGCGACCGTCCACTGAGGTCTCCACCCGGTAGTCGACGGTGTGCCGGCGGGCGGCGAAGGTGACGGTGACGCCGGTCAGCTCGCGCAGCCGGCCGAGGTCGACCCGCCAGCCGGGTCCCGCCGGGCTCCAGCGCCGCCCCTCGGCGTGGTCGGCCGGGATCTCCTCGGCCGTGTACCGGCTGTAGTTGTAGTGCCTCTTCGCCTGCGGCAGCGGCCGGCCGGTCACCTTCGCGGCCAGGTCGCACGGGCCGCTCGCGTACACGTAGGCGCGCTCGCCCATCACGTAGTCGACCACCTCGGTGCGGTCGTCGCCGCAGACGTCCGCGCGGACCATGCGGCCGTCGACCGGGAACGTGGCCACGCGCTGGCCGGCGCCGTCCCAGATGCCGGCGACCTCGCCGCAGCCGCGGTTCCAGGCGAGCAGCAGGTCCCGGTACGTCCCGTCCCAATTGTGCAGCGGCTCCAGCACGGTGCCCCAGCAGCCCAGCGTGCTCCGCTCCTCCTTCCACAGCGTCTGGCCGGTCGCCGAGACCAGGTAGAGCGAGTCCTTGCCGGTGGTGGCGGTGCGGTCCACCCGGTCGAGGCCGGCCACCTCCAGGCCGGGCAGGTCGGGGCGGAAGTCGCCGAGGCCGACCTGCTGCGCCTCGACGGCGTCGAGGTTCTGCCACAGCAGGGTGCCGTCCGAGCGGTACGCGTTGGTGCTGTCGCCGCCCAGCCCGGCGCCGCCGAAGACGATGTCCTCGCTCCCGTCGCCGTCGATGTCGCCGACCGCGATGGAGTCGGGGTGGTCGGCCATGTTCGCGGTCCACACCAGCGCGCCGTCGGGGGTGACGAAGTCGTACCCGGCGAGCAGCTCCTGCCGGCCGTCGCCGTCGAAGTCGTGCGGGTACGGCCGGTGGCCGACCGTGCCGCGGTGGGTCCAGAGCAGCGTGCCGTCGCTGTCGGTGACCCACACCTGCTCGTACCGGTCCTTGAACACGATGTCGGCCGGCCGGTCCAGCCCGCGCGTGTTCGCCACGACGATGGTGTCCCAGGCGTTCGGGCCGGGCACCGGGAACGCGCGGGTCAGCTGCCCGGTCCGCCCGTCGAAGACCCGGAACTCGCCCTCCATCACGGCGAGCACCTCGTTGTCGCCGTCGCCGTCCAGGTCGTAGATCTCGGCCGGGATGTCGGTGCCGTTGTTGGTGACCCGGGGGTCGGGCGTGCCGACCTGCCAGAGCTGGCCGCCGGTGCCGACGTCGAACGCGGCGAGGGCCTGCACCTGCCGGCCGATGTACCGGTCGTCGGCCGAGTACGTCGGCTGCATCGTGACGATGTCGAGCCGCCCGTCGCCGCTGACGTCGCCGACCAGCAGCCGCGCCCCGGTGCCGCCGGCGCTGGTGTCGACGCTGGTGACGAGCTGTGGTTCGAGCGGGGCTGGGGCGGCCGGCGCCGCCGTGCCCACCGCCGCCAGGACGACCGCCGTGAGAAGCTTCATGCCGCACTCACCCTCCCGTGTGGACTGTCCAGGATCCTCTGTAGACGGTGCTGACCTCTTTCGGCCGGCACCACCGGTACCGGCAGCGCGGCGGCGCCGAGCAGCAGCCGCTCCACCGGTACGAGCTCGCCGCGGTGGCCGGTGCAGCGGGCGCAGTCGCGGGTGTGCCGGACCAGCCGCTTGCGCCACAGGGGAGCGGTGGCGCCGTTCCAGCCGCGCAGCTGGCCGGCGAGCTCGGGGCAGCGCGGGTGGGCGCCGAGCGCGCGGACCACGCCCCGGGCCGCGTCGAGGCGTTCGCGCAGCCGCTGCAGGCGTACCGCCGCGTGCTTGGCGTTGACGCGGAGGGCGCTGGCCATCTCCTGGCGGGTGAGCTCGCCGGCCGCCTCCTGCCACCAGAGGGTGAGCAGCCGCCGGTCGCCGTCGTCGAGCCAGCGGGTGGCCTGGGCCAGCTCGCGCCGCTGGCCGGTCAGGGCGAGCGCGCTGACCGCCTCGTCGGCGAAGTCGGCCCGCGGGTCGGGCAGCTCGGCCGGCGCGGCCCTCACCCGCAGCAGGCTCCGCCGGCGGTCCCGCAGGTGGCGCTGCACCTGCCGGTACGCGATCGTCACCGCCCAGGCCCGGAACCGGTCCGGCTCGCGCAGGCCGGGCAGCCCCCGCATGACCTTGATCATGGTGTCCTGCACCAGGTCGTCCACGTCGGCGTGGCCGCCGAGCGCGCGGCCGACGACGTTGTAGATCACCGGCAGGTGGGCGGCGACGAGCTGGTCGAGCGCCTCCCGGTCGCCGGCCTGGGCGCGCACCACCAGCGCGGTGACGTCAGGGGGCGCCTCGATCTCACTCTGGGTCATGACTGCACCGCTCACTACCGATCGCCCGGGGCCGGCACCGATCGTGACACAACGACGTAAGTAAGTAAAGACAACCAACTATCTCTTGCAAAACCGCTGGGGTAAGCGTATTCCTGTACCCAGATCGAAGGTTTTGGTTATCTACTGTGTCCTCGGGCATCTACCGGGGTGCCGTCGGAAGCCCGCGGCGGCAGCCTTGCTCACCGTGACCACAGAGGAGCTCCCACGATGATCCAACTGAGACGCGCCGGCAGCCGGCGCCGCCTGGCGCTCGTCGCCGGCGCGACGGCCCTCGTCGCCGCCGGTGCGATCACGACCGTCGGCGTCACCACCGCGTCGGCGGCGACCGTCAGCACCAGCGTCAACTACGTCTTCGTCAACCGGCACAGCGGCAAGGCGATGGACCTGTACGAGTGGGCCACGAACGACGGCGCCCCGATCGTGCAGTTCGCCCGCAACGACCTTGCCGTCCAGCAGTGGCGCTTCGTCGACGCGGGCGGCGGCTACTACAAGATCAGGTCGGCGCACAGCGGCAAGGTCCTGGAGCTGCCGAACGCCACCGACGGCGCCCGGCTCGTGCAGATGACCGACAACAACAACACCCGCCAGCACTTCCGGCTGGTCGACTCGGACAGCGGGTACGTGCGGTTCATCAGCCGGCACAGCAACAAGGCGCTCGACGTCTGGGAGTGGTCCACCGCGGACGGTGGGCCGATCGCCCAATACACCGACCTGAACGGGTGGAACCAGCAGTGGCAGCTCGTGAACGTGGGCGGTGGCGGGACCCCGCCGACGACTCCGCCGCCCACCGGTGGCTGGCCGACGCCGACCGGTCAGTCGTCTGTGGACGGCACGATCTCGGTCTCCGGCGTCTTCGACGGCGGCATGCGCCGATACTGCTGCATCGGCGACGGCAGCCAAGAAGAATCCCAGGACCCGATGTTCGAACTCTCCTCCGGCGCCACCCTACAAAACGTCATCATCGGCGCCCCCGCCGGTGACGGCGTCCACTGCTCCGGCCCCTGCACCCTACGCAACGTATGGTGGGAAGACGTCGGCGAAGACGCCGCCACCTTCCGCGGCAGCGGCTCACCCACCTTCCTCGTCGACGGCGGCGGCGCCCGCAGCGCCAGCGACAAAGTCTTCCAACACAACGGCCCCGGCACCCTGACCATCCAAAACTTCCAAGCCACCAACTTCGGCACCTTCTACCGCTCCTGCGGCAACTGCTCCACCCAACACCAACGCAACGTCGTGATCCGGAACGTGACGTTGACCAGGCCGGGCAACACGGTCGCCGGCATCAACACCAACTACGGCGACACCGCCCGCTTCAGCGGGATCACCATCGTCAACGACTCCTCCCGCGCCATGGTCATCTGCCGCAAATACCGGGGCAACAACAGCGGCGACGAGCCGAGCCAGGTCGGTACCGGCGCGGACAACACGAACTGCTTCTACGCCACGTCCGACATCACCTACCGGTAGCCGGCAACATCGGTAACCGCCGATTGACAAAGTTTAACGCTCCAACTTAGTGTTCACGACGCGCGGGTGGCGCCCGGCCTCCCGCGCGTCGTGCTTCTCTGGAGGGCACCCATGAGGCGAACCCGTTGGCGGCTCGGACTGGTCGCGGCGGCCACCGCCGGACTCGTCGCGGCGGCCGGCATCGTCCTGGCCACCAGCGCGCAGGCGGCGGTCGGCTGCCGCGTGGGGTACTCGGCCGGCAGCCAGTGGCCCGGCGGGTTCACCGCCACCGTCGGCATCACCAACCTCGGCGACCCGGTCAACGGCTGGAGCCTGGTCTGGACGTTCCCGTCCGGGCAGCGGGTCACCCAGGCGTGGAACGCGACGGTCACCTCCGCCGGCGCCCAGGTCACCGCGACCAACGTGGGCTACAACGGCGCGATCGCCACCAACGCGACCGTCTCGTTCGGCTTCAACGGCTCGTGGACCGGCACCAACACCGCGCCCACCTCGTTCGCGCTCAACGGCGTGGCCTGCACCGGCGCGGTCGGCACGACGCCGCCGACGAGCCCGCCGACCAGCGGACCGCCCACGAGCCCGCCGCCCACCACCCGGCCGCCGACCAGCCCGCCGCCGGCCGGCAACGCGATGGCCGCCGTCGCCGCGATGCAGCCCGGCTGGAACCTGGGCAACTCGTTCGACGCGGTCGGCGCCGACGAGACCGCGTGGGGCAACCCGCGGGTCACCGCCGCCCTGCTGGACAACATCCGCGCGCAGGGCTTCAACAGCATCCGCATCCCGGTCACCTGGAGCAACCACCACGGCGCCGCGCCGGGTTACACCATCGACGCCGCCTGGCTCGCCCGGGTACGCGAGGTGGTCGACTGGGCCCTCGCCGACGGCTTCTACGTGATGATCAACCTGCACCACGACTCGTGGCAGTGGATCAACACGATGCCCACCGACCGCACCAACGTGCTCGGCCGGTACAACGCGCTGTGGACGCAGATCGCCGCCGCGTTCCGGGACGCCTCGCCGCGGCTGACCTTCGAGAGCGTGAACGAGCCGCAGTTCACCGGCAGCTCCGGCGACGCCCAGAACGCCCAGCTGCTGGAGGAGCTCAACACCTCGTTCCACCGCATCGTGCGCCAGTCCGGCGGCGGCAACGCGACCCGGCTGCTCGTCCTCCCCACGCTGCACACCTCGGCCGACCAGGCCAGGGTCGACGAGCTTTCGAACACGTTCAACACATTGAACGACCCGAATCTCATCGCGACCGTCCACTTCTACGGCTACTGGCCCTTCAGCGTGAACGTCGCCGGCGGCACCCGCTTCGACGCCACCGCCCAGCAGGACCTGGTCGACCAGTTCGACCGCGTCCACAACGCGTTCGTGGCGCGCGGCATCCCGGTCGTCGTCGGCGAGTACGGCCTGCTCGGCTTCGACCGGCACACCGGCACGATCGAGCAGGGCGAGAAGCTCAAGTTCTTCGAGTACCTCGGCTACCACGCCCGCCAGCGCCGGCTCACCACCCAGCTGTGGGACAACGGCCAGCACTTCGGCCGCACGTCGTTCCAGTGGAGCGACCCGGAGCTGGTCGCCCAGATCAAGTCGAGCTGGACCACCCGCTCCGGCACCGCCTCCAGCGACCAGGTGTACGTGCCGCGCACCGGCTCGATCACCGCCAAGAGCCTGACGCTCAACCTCAACGGGCTGACGTTCCAGGGGCTGCGGCAGGGGAGCGCCGACCTGGCCGGCGGCACCGACTACACCGTCTCCGGCGGCACCCTCACGCTCACCGCCGCGGCCGTCACCCGGCTGGTCGGCAGCCGCGCGTACGGCGTCAACGCCGACATCCAGGCCCGCTTTTCGGCCGGCGTGCCATGGCGGATCAGCGTCATCACGTACGACCCGCCGATCCTCGCCGGCGCGACCGGGCAGACCGGCTCGTTCAACGTGCCGACCCAGTTCCGCGGCGACCAGCTCGCCACGATGGAGGCCAGGTACGCCGACGGCAGCAACGCCGGCCCGCACAACTGGACCTCGTTCAAGGAGTTCGACGTCGCGTTCGCCCCGGACTACAGCGCCGGCACCATCACGCTCAAGCCGGAGTTCTTCGCGGAGGTCGACGACGGCCAGCGGGTGACGCTGACGTTCCACTTCTGGAGCGGCACCACGCTCACCTACTACGTGACCCGGTCCGGCGCCAGCGTCACCGGCACCACCCCCGACGCCCCCGTTTATCGACGCTCCCGCCACGTCGCTAGACCGGCTTGAGGGGAGCTTCGATCACGGACGTGGGGAGGCGGACTTTCTGGCAGGACCGGGGTGACTTCTGATCGATTCATCTAAAGATATGGACGTCTGTTGGAAAGTCCTCTAATGTCGGTGGCCCCGGCCATCCCTGGAGGCACCCCATGGGCAGACGGTTCCTTCTCGGCGCGCTCGTCCTCGTCCTCGCGTTCACCGGATGGTCGCCGCCGGCCGGCGCCGCGCCGCCGGCGCCGCAGGAGCCCGGCGTCACGCTGCGGGTCTTCGACCTGCAGGTGCCGCTGAGCGGCCTCTGCACGCTCAAGCCCGGCCAGACGCCGAACGTCGACAAGCTCATGCCGACCGTCAACTGGACCAGCGCCGCCGACTTCGGGTTCGAGGACCACTTCCTGGCCCAGGTGCTCGGCGGCGTCGACGTCGCGGCGGCCGGCGCATACACGTTCCGGCTGACCAGCGACGACGGCTCCCGGCTGTACCTCGACGACGCCCTGGTGATCGACCACGACGGCCTGCACGGCGCGACGGCGAAGGAGGGGAGTGCCACGCTCACCGCGGGTTACCACGCGCTGCGCGTCGAGCACTTCGAGCGCGACGGCGGGCAGCAGCTCACCCTGGAGTGGCGGCCGCCGGGCGCGGCCGGGTTCACCGTCGTGCCGACCTCGGCGCTCAGCACCGACGCCGGCGTGGTGCGGGTGACCGCGCCCGGGCGCAAGGAGTGCGAGAGCGGCGGCGACTCGCCCGGTGACGGGCTGCCGCTGACCGGCGTGCACCCCGGCTTCACGCTCACCAACCTGCGGCCTGCCGGGTTCGAGCCGAAGGTGACCGGCATGGACTGGCTGCCCGACGGGCGCCTGGTGATCTGCACCTGGGGTGGCAGCGACCAGTCCGGTACGTCGCAGGCGGGCGAGGTCTACATCCTCGGCAACACCGGGTCGGGCCCCGTCACGGTCAAGCGGATCGCCGGCAGCCTCAAGGAGCCGATGGGGCTCAAGGTGGTCGACGGCACCGTCTACGTCACGGAGAAGCAGCGCCTCACCGCCCTGGTCGACACCAACGGCGACGAGGTGGCCGACCGCCTGGACACGGTGGCGACCTGGCCGCTGGGCGGCAACTTCCACGAGTTCGCGTTCGGCCTGCTCTACCAGGACGGGTACTTCTACCTCAACCTCTCGGTCGCCATCGACTACGGCGGCGCCACCACCGTGCCGCAGCCCGCGCCCAACCGGGGCACCAGCATCAAGGTAAACCGGGCCACCGGCGAGGTGTCCTATGTGGCCGGTGGGCTGCGCACGCCGCACGGCATCGGCTGGGGGCCCGAGGGCGGGCTCTTCGTCACCGACAACCAGGGCGGGTGGCTGCCGGCGTCCAAGCTGCTGCACATCAAGCAGGGGCGGTTCTTCAACCACTACACCACGCCGGCCGGGCCGTTCGACAACGTGCCGGTCACGCCGCCGGTGCTCTGGATGCCGCAGAACGAGATCGCCAACTCGCCCAGCACGCCGCTGCTGATGCCCAGCGGGCCGTACGCGGGGCAGTTCCTGGTCGGCGACGTGACGTACGGGGGGCTGCAGCGGGCGTTCCTGGAGAAGGTGAACGGCGAGTACCAGGGTGCGCTCTTCCGCCTCACCCAGGGCCTGGAGGCGGGCGTCTCCGAGGTCGGCCTCGGCCCGGACGGCGCCGTCTACATCGGAGGGTTGGGCGCCGGCGGCAACTGGGGGCAGACCGGCAAGCTCACGTACGGGCTGCAGAAGCTCACCCCCAACGGCACCAACGTCTTCGACATCCTGGCGATGCGCGCGACCGGCACCGGCTTCGAGCTCGAGTACACCCAGCCGCTCTCCGCCGCGACCGCCGCGAGCCTCGCGTCGCGGTACACCGTGAAGCAGTGGCGCTACGAGGCGACCTCGGCGTACGGCGGCCCGAAGCTCGACGAGGAGACCCTCCCGGTCACCGCGGCCACGCTCTCCGCCGACGGCCGCAAGGTCTCGCTGACGGTGGGCGGCCGCAAGGCGGGACGGGTGGTGTACGTGCGCTCGCCGCGGCCGTTCACGTCGAGCACCAACCAGTCACTGTGGAGCACCGAGGCCTGGTACACGCTGAACGCCGTCCCGGGCCAGGCGCCGCCCCCGCTCGACGGCGTCTACCAGGCGGAGAGCGCGGCGCGCAGCGGCGGGGCGAACGTCAACACCGACCACAGTGGATACACCGGCACCGGCTTCGTCGACGGGTACGGGACGGTCGGCGCCACCACCACGTTCACTGTGGACGCTCCGGCCGCCGGCGCCTACCAGGCCGGGCTGCGCTACTCCAACGGCCCCAACCCGTCCGCCGGGGCGAAGACGATCAGCCTGTACGTCAACGGGGTCCGCCAGCGGCAGATCACGCTCGGCGCCACCGCCAACTGGGACAGCTGGTCGACCGCCGTCGAGACGGTCGCGCTCGACGCCGGGTCCAACACCATCGGGTACCGGTACGACAGCGGCGACACCGGCCACGTCAACCTCGACGCGCTGGCTCTGACCGGCGGCGGCGGGCCGATCCTCGGCGTCGGCGGCAAGTGCCTCGACGTCGACAACGCCGGCACCGCCGACCACACCAGGATCCAGCTGTACACCTGCAACGGCAGCGCCGCGCAGCGGTGGAGCCGGGTCGGCGAGACGTACCGGGCGCTGGGCAAGTGCCTCGACGTGGACAACGGCGGCACCGCCAACGGCACCAAGGTGCAGCTGTACACCTGCAACGGCAGCGCCGCCCAGGTGTGGCGCCCGCAGCCCGACGGCACGCTGCTCAACCCGCAGTCCGGCAAGCTCCTGGACGTGCTCGGCGGCAGCACCGCCGATCGCACCCAGGCGCACATCTGGGAGCCGGCCGGCGTGCTCAGCCAGCGGTGGGCGGCCGGCGGCAGCGGCCAGCGGATCCAGCTCTTCGACGGCGACGACCTCGCCTCCTGGCAGACCACGAGCGGCGGCGCGGCGACCTGGCCGCTCTCCGGCGGCTCCATGGAGACGCTGGGCGGCGACATCCGCACGAGGCAGTCGTTCGGCGACTTCCGGCTGCACGTCGAGTGGTACGAGCCCACCTACCCGGCGGACGTGACCGGGCAGCAGCGCGGCAACAGCGGCGTCTACCTGCAGGACCGGTACGAGCTGCAGGTCCTCGACTCGTACGGCGACACCACGCTGGACAACAGCGAGGCGGGCTCGATCTACAGCCGCCGGGCCGCCGACCGCAACGCGGCCACCGCACCGCAGACGTGGCAGTCGTACGAGGTGGTCTTCCGCGCCGCCCGCTTCGACGCCGCCGGCAACAAGGTCTCGCCGGCCCGGGTGACCATCGTCTGGAACGGCTTCGTGGTGCACAACGACGTCGCGGTCGACGGCCCGACCGGCGGCGGCGCGGCGGAGAGCGCCCTCGCCGGCCCGATCCGCCTGCAGGACCACGGCGACGCGGGCGCCAACCCGAGGTTCCGTAACATCTGGCTCGAACCCCTCTGACCGGGGCGCCTCCCGGGCCGTCCGCGGGCGGCCCGGGAAGCCGGGACTCTAGAGCAGGCCGCCGAGGAGCGGGTCGGTGATGCTGTCCGCGCCGTTCTCGACGTGGCCGGCGAAGCGGTGCTGGAAGTGGGCGCCGCCGGCCACCGTGACGGTCAGGTCGTACCAGCCGTGGGTGCGCTCGAGCGACCAGGTCTGGCGCCGGATCTCGCCCGGGCGCAGCGTGAGCGTGACCGGCCGGCCGCGGTAGCCGTCGCGGACCGTGAGGGAGACCCGCTCGCCGGCCCGGTTGCGAAACTCCAGCGCCAGGTCGAGGTGGCGTGGGTCGTACCCCGGCTTGATCTCCAGGTCGGGCGCGGCGGCGCCGCCCTGGAAGCGGCGGAAGAAGCCGTTCGGGCCGTGTACCGACAGGTCGTAGCCGTCGGTGAACGGCCAGGTGTCGGTCAGGCGCTTGCCGGCCTCGACGGTGTAGCCGCGCGGCGGCGCGGTGCTGAGCGCCTCGCGGACCTGAAACACCGCGGCGGCCGCGCCGGTGTTGCGGAAGTCGACGGTCACCGCGCCGGCGCCCGCGCGGGCGGTGGCGTGCAGCTCGTAGGGGAGGGCGCGGGCGGGCTTGACGCCCCGCTCCTGCTTCGGCAGCGCCTGGTCGGCCGGGGGCACCGGCACCTCGTCGGGGAAGCGGACCAGGTCGTCCGGCTTGAGGTCGTCGGTGTCGGGGAGCCGGACCGGGCGCGAGCGGTTCGGGTTTTCGAAGTCGAACGCCGAGGTGAGGTCGCCGACGACCGCGCGCCGCCACGGGGTGATGTTGGACTCCACCAGGTCCCGGCCGCGGTGCCCGAACCGCGCCTCAAGGAACTTGATCAGCGAGGTGTGGTCGAACAGCTGCGAGTTGACCCAGCCGCCCCGGGTCCACGGCGACACGACGATCATCGGTACCCGGATGCCGAGGCCGTAGGGTCCGGCGCCGAGGCCGGGCTGGCCGGGGAAGATCTCGTTGGTGACCGGGACCGTGGAGAGGCCGTGCGCCCGGGTCGCCGGCGGCGTGGGCGGCGGCAGGTGGTCGAAGAAGCCACCCTCCTCGTCGTACGTGACGAACAGCGCCATCCTGCTCCACACCTCGGGGTTGGCGGCGAGGATGTCGATGACCCGGGAGACGTACCAGGCGCCGAAGCCGGGCTCCCAGTTCGGGTGCTCGGTGTACGCCTCCGGGGCCACGATCCACGACACCTGGGGCAGCCGCCCGCGCCGCACGTCCTCGCGGAAGTCGGTGAGCAGGGCCAGCGGGTCGCGGCCGAGCGCGTTCACCTCGGTGCCGGTCCTGGCCTTGTCGGCCAGCGGCTCGCCGGGGCGCGCGTTCTGGTACTGGTGGAAGTAGAGCAGCGAGTTGTCGCCGTAGTTGCCGATGTACGGGTCGCCGGTCCAGCCCCACGAGCCGCCGGCGTCGAGGCCGAGGCCGACGTCCTGGTAGATCTTCCACGAGACGCCGTTGCGCTCCAGCCGCTCGGGGTAGGTCGACCAGTCGTACCCGAGCTCGGCGTTGGTGACGACCGGGCCGCCGGCCTTCCCGTCGTTGCCGACCCAGCCGGACCACATGTGGTACCGGTTGGGGTCGGTCGGGCCGATCAGCGAGCAGTGGTAGTTGTCGCAGACGGTGAACGCGTCGGCGAGCGCGAACTGGTACGGCAGGTCGCCGCGGGTGTGGTACGTCATCGCGGTGACGCCCTTGTTGGGCACCCACCTGTCGAAGCGCCCCTCGTTCCAGGCGGCGTGGCCGTCGTTCCAGCCGTGCGGCGGGTCGGGCAGGAAGGTCTGGCCCAGGTCGGGCACCTCGGGGCGGAACGGCAGCAGCTCGCCGTCGCCGTCCGGCTGGTGCCACACGCTCTTGCCGGAGGGCAGGTCGACCGGGTGCGGGTCGCCGAAGCCGCGCACGCCGCGCATCGTGCCGAAGTAGTGGTCGAACGACCGGTTCTCCTGCATCAGGAAGATGACGTGCTCGACGTCCCGGATCGACCCGGTGCGGTGGTGCGCCGGGATGGCCAGGGCCTTGTCGAGGCCGGCCGGCAGCGCCGCGCCGACCGCGGGCGCCCCGACCATCTTGAGGAACTGACGGCGATCCAGCGGGTTCATCTCGCGGCCCTCCCGGGGAGTCTGGCACGTGGCTCCCGGAAGCTATCGGCGCGGGGTGGACGCCAAGTGTCCAGTTTCCGGCTGGTGGTGGTCGTGATGCTGGCGGCGGCGCTGCCGCCCGGCCGGACCGGCTAAGCTGGGCGTCGCTTTTTCCGCGCCGTCCCCGATCCTTGGCAGGGGTGCCGATGGACCAGCCGCCGTGGGCGGAAGGTATCGACCTTTCCCGACCCAGCCCGGCCCGCGTGTACGACTACCTGCTCGGCGGCGGGCACAACTTCGCCTCCGACCGCGCGCTGGCCGAGCGGATGCTGGCGACCGAGCCCGACGCGCGGCGCTGGGCGGCCGCCAACCGCGGCTTCCTGGGGCGCGCGGTCGAGGCGCTGCTGGACGCGGGGGTGCGGCAGTTCATCGACCTGGGCGCGGGCATCCCGACCGTGGGCAACGTGCACGACATCGCGCTCGGCGCCACTTCGGACGCGCGGGTGGTGTACGTCGACGTGGACCAGGTGGCGGTGACCCACAGCCGGCACCTGGTGGCCGACGTGTCGGACCGGGTGGGCGTGGTCCAGGCCGACCTGCGCGCCCCGGCGGCGGTGCTCGGCGACCCGGTCACCCGGCGGCTGATCGACTTCGACCGCCCGGTCGGCGTCCTGATGGTCGCGGTCCTGCACTTCGTCCCGGACGCGGACGACCCGTGCGGCTTCCTGGCGGCCTACCGCGACGCCGTCCCGAGCGGCAGCGGCCTGGTCATCTCGCACATGTCGTACCCGGCGAAGATGACCGACGAGGTCAAGGAGACCGTGAAGACCTACAACTCCAGCGCCGCGCCGCTGACCTTTCGCACCCGCGCCGAGGTCGAGGCGCTGTTCGCCGGCTGGTGGCTGATGGACCCGGGCGTGGTCCCGGTGCTGCAGTGGCGCCCGCCGGCCGGTTCGGGCGACGCCGGCGCGCCGGAGATACCGGGCCTGGTCGGCGTCGCGACCAAGGCGTAGCGCCGAGGGCGCGGGTCAGCGCAGCGGCCGGCAGTACAGCGCGTCGGGCGTCTTCCGGGAGCCGAGCCGGCCGGTGTAGGCGATCCCGGCCGCGTACTCGCCGCCGGCGCACTGGCCCTTGTAGTGGCCGTTCGCGAAGTCGCCGCCGGGCGCGCCGGCCGGGCGGCTGTCGCCGCGGTCGAACCACACCGTGCGCCCGCCCGCCGGGAACGCGCCGCCGGACGCGGCGCAGAGCGCGCTGGAGACGGCGGCGCCGCGGACCGCGTACCCGACGAGGAAGGCGCCCGGCGGGCACTGCAGCTTCGTGTAGCCGGAGGCCCAGTCGCCGCCCGGCGGCACGTGCCGCTCGTCGACGACGACCTCGTACCCGGCCGAGGGTGGCCAGAGCCCGGCGGCGCCGGTGTCGGTACAGAGTCCGCGGTTGCCGGTGTGGCTCAGCCCGGCGAGCCGCTGCCCGTCCGGGCAGGCGGCCTTGCGCGCGCCCGGGTCCCAGTCCGGCCGGGCCCGCATCCGCGCCGACCGGACGAAGTCGCCGTGGTCCGGGCTCAGCATCGACCAGCGCGGCACCGGATCCACGTGCCCGGTGCGGCCGGCGTGACCGACCAGCCGGGTCCAGTCGGCGGCCCGCCAGTCGTCCCCGTCGTAGAGGCCCATCCGGCCGCCGGCCCGGTCCCAGTGCAGCAGCGCCCAGCCGTTGCCGGTGCGGTCGTCGTGCCAGCCGACCAGCGGCCAGTACGCGAAGTCGGCGTCGGTCTGGACGAGGTAGTCGACGAAGTTGGCGAACCAGGCCCGCTGCTTCACCCCGGTCTCGGCCCGCCCGCCGACGCCGAACTCGCTGACCCAGACCGGCGCGGTGAAGTGCTGCTCGGCCTCGGCCGCCACGTACATCGCCTGCCGGTACAGCACGTCGTGCAGCTCGGCGCGGGTCAGGTCACGGTAGCGCGGGTCGGTGGTCTCGCCGACCCCGGTCGCGCCGCTGTGGTTGGGGCCGGTGTAGTCGTAGAAGTGGGCCGAGTAGACGAGCTTGCCGGAGGCGGTCAGGGTGTGCGAGAGCCACCGTACCGGCGCCAGCGTCGGGCGCTCGTGGAAGAACCCGTCGACCGGGATCCCCACCCAGTTGATCCCTTCCACGACGATCAGCAGGTCGGGGTTGGCCTCGGCCAGGATCCGCTCGCCGGCCCGCTGCGACGCGGCGAACCAGTCGTGGTCGTCGCCGAGCCCCCAGTTCGGGTCGTCCCACACCGAGCGGCGTACCTCGTTGTAGAGGTCGGCGCCGACCACCCGCGGGTTGGCGCGGTAGCGGCGGGCCATGAACAGCCAGTCCGACTCCCAGGCGGCGGCGCTCTGGCTGGCGTTCCACCGTTCGTTGCCGTCGACGCCGCAGCACCAGCGGGTGGTGTTGGTGTGGTTGTTGAGGATCACCGCCAGGTCGGCGGCGGTGAGCGCGGCGACCACCGCGTCGTACACCTCCAGCGGCGTCCGGCCGCGCAGGTGCGGGTTGGCCGCCACGGCCGCGTCGGTGACCGGGCGGGTGTCGCGGATCATCTCGTTGGAGAACGGGAGCCGGACGCTGTTGAGGCCGATCTCCCGGAAACCGGCGACGATCTCCGCGATCGGCGCCCGGTCGAGGCCGAGCGGCACCCGCCCCGAGTTCTCCCCGGCGTGGTGGTTGGCGTCCTGCTCCGGGTCGCCCGAGCCGGTCCAGGTGCCGCTGGCCCCGTGCCAGTTGCCGGACCTCAGCTTGAAGCGGTCACCGTTGGCGTCCACGATGTACCGCCCGCGGGTGCTCAACGGCGGCACCCACGCGGCCGCGGCCGTCCCGCGCTCGCCCACCGCGGCCTCCGCGCCGCCCGCCGCGGCGGCGGGCGGCGCGAGGGGGAGGAGGACCAGGCAGGCAGCGAGCGAGCTGACGACCGGGCGCCCCGGGATCATCGGTCCTCCAGCGACAGATGGACATGTATCGACCATCATGCCGGAACGTCGTCAGAACGCCAGCCTTTCGCGGACCGACGGGGAGAGCGCTTCCGCGGAGATGACCACCACGAACGAGTGGGCCACGTCGTCGGCCGGCCCGTCGCCGTCGAAGTGCGGCGGGACGACCGCCTCCTGGCGGCCGGTGCGCAGGTCCAGCGCCATGTACCGGGCCTCCTGCGGCGGTGCGGGGGAGGCCGACGGCGAGCCGGGCGCCACGTACGGGTCCGGGGCGGTCTGTACCAGGATCTGGTCGGTGCCGCGCCAGCTCAGGAACCGCGCCCACGGCTTGCGGCACCGCGGGACCGCGGTGGGCGCCGGGGTCTCCGCGCAGGTCCGGTCGCCCGTCGCGGTGCCGTACCGGATCGCGCCGGTCTCGTCCACCACCGCGTAGTCGGTGGTCGCGAGGCCGGTCCGGACCAGGATCCCGGCCCCGCCCCGGTGGACGCTCACGAACCCGGTGTCGTCCGGCAGCGGCAGCGTCCGGACCAGGCGGCCGTCGAAGTCGGTGAGGCCCGTGCCGAACAGCAGGTGCCGGCTGTCCGGGGCGAAGGCCACCTCCGGCGTCCGCTCGTCCATCATGGCGACGGGCAGCAGCGGCAGTCCGGGCGTCCGGGGTTCGGCTTTCGGGGTGGACTGCTCCTGGGACGCGTAGAGGCTCGCGGTGTCGAACCGCCGTACCTGGCCCGTCTCCAGGTCGACGACCACGATGTCGGCGGCCTGTGCGGCGTCGCTCCAAGCCCGGGCCGCGGCGTACCGCCCGTCCGGGGAGATGGTCGCGTAGTCGGGCCGGATCGGGATGTCGTACCAGCGGATGGCCCCGGTCGTGGTCTCGTACCGGCCGAGCTTGGCCTGGGTCTGCGCGCCGTCCCCCTTGGGGAGCACCGCCGCGTACCGCAGGTCGCTCGTCGGCTCGGAGACCGTCTTGACCAGCGCGTCCCGGTAGTCGCCGGTCGCCGGGTCGAGCACCTCCCAGCGGTGCACGTCCGACTCCCGCGCGGACGGGGCCAGGTACTCGGTGTGCCGCACCGCGAAGACCGCGTTCTGCGGTCGGGCGGTCGCCGGCGTGGGCGGCTCCCCGCCGGCCAGGAGCGTGAAGGGCAGCGCCACCGCCGCGGCGGCGGCCACCGCGGCCGCCCCGACGGTCGTCGTCCGCCAGCGGCGGCGGCGCCTACCGGCCGCGAGCGCCCGTTCCCCCAGCCCCGCGGGCATCTCGGCCGGGTCGGTCAGGTCGGTCAGGCTTTCCCGTAGCAGGTCTGGAAGGCTGTTCATCGGACACTCTCCCGAAAGGTGTGGAGCCCGGCGAGCTCCGGCGCGATCTCCCGGAGCCGGGCCAGCGCGCGGTGTGTCTGGCTGCGGACGGTGCTCGGCGAGCAGCCCAGGACCTGGGCGGCTTCGACGTCGGACAGGTCCTCGAAGAAGCGGGCGACCAGCACCGCCCGCTGCCTCGGCCCCAGCCGCATCAGCGCCTGCCGCAGCTGGAGCCGCCGCTCGCTGGCGTCGGCCTCGTCGCGCGGGTCCGCCCGGTCCGGCACGTGGCTGGCCGGCACCTCCCGGAGCCGGCCGCGGCGGCGCCACGCGGTGATCTGGCTGTGGTACATGGCCCGGCGCACGTACGCCTCCGGGTCGCCGCGCACGTGCCGCCACCGGGCGTACGTGCGGGCCAGCGCGTCCTGCAGCAGGTCCTCGGCCGCGTGGTGCCCGCCGGTCAGCGCCAGCGCCACCCGAAACATCTGGTCGCCACGGCCGGCGACGAAAAGCTTGAACTGCTCACTCTCCGAATCACCCACGACCCCTCGCCTTCACTGCGCCTCACCGCCTCACCCTCGAAGACGAGCGAGGGGTGCCGGAGCGCTGCAACCCACTCTCAGATCGCCGCCGGGCGTTCCACGCCGGGCGGGGCGCGCGGCGGCCGGCGGGTGGCGATCCAGGGGGTGCGGCCGGGGCGCTGCAACAAACCTGCAAACGGTAGACCTTGCCTTCGGGGAAAACGCTTTCCTACGATGGCGTTCCGTCGATGTTTCGCTTTGGGGCCGGGCGAGGGCATTTCGGGCGATGCCCAACCAGCGGTGCGCGCCGCCGTGCGCGGGTTTCGCCGCCCGCCACCGGCGGTCCCGGCGCGCGCCGCGATCGTTCCCCGCGGTTACCAGGGCTTTCCTGCCGGCTCTGCCGGACTTTCACCGCCGGGTCCACCCGGACGGCGAGATCAGAGCATTCGAATACGAAGGTGAGACACGAATGAAACGACCAGTCGTACTGGCGGCGCTGGCCACGGCGGCCGTCGGAGCCGCGATCGCGCTGGCGCTGCCGACCCACCAGGCCTCCGCGGCGGTCGGCGGCGTCACCGGCTTCGCGACCCAGAACGGCGGGACCACCGGCGGCGCGGGCGGCCAGACGGTGCGCGCCAGCACGGGCACCGCGATCCACACCGCCCTCTGCAACCGGGCCAGCAGCAGCACCCCGATCATCATCGAGGTCTCCGGGACCATCAACCACGGCAACACGACGAAGGTCTCCGGCGACAGCTGCAACACCGCCGCCGACAAGATCGAGCTCAAGGAGATCAGCAACGTCACGATCATCGGGGTCGGCGGCGGTGCCGTCTTCGACCAGCTCGGCATCCACGTCCGCGACTCCAGCAACATCATCATCCAGAACGTGACGGTCCGGAACGTCAAGAAGTCCGGCTCGCCCACCTCCAACGGCGGCGACGCGATCGGCATGGAGAGCACCGTCCGCAACGTCTGGGTCGACCACGTGACCCTGGAGGCGTCGGGCGGGGAGTCGGAGGGCTTCGACGGGCTCTTCGACGTGAAGGACAACGTCCAGTACGTCACGCTCTCCTACGCCATCCTGCGCAACTCCGGCCGCGGCGGGCTCATCGGGTCGAGCGAGAGCGACACCTCGAACGGCTACATCACGTTCCACCACAACCTGTACGAGAACATCGACTCGCGCACGCCGCTGCTGCGCGGGGGCATCGCCCACATCTACAACAACCACTACGTGAGCCTGCACGAGTCCGGCATCAACTCCCGGGCCGGCGGGCGGGCCAAGGTGGACAACAACTACTTCCGCGACTCCAAGGACGTCCTGGGCACCTTCTACACCGACCAGGCCGGCTACTGGCAGGTCAGCGGCAACATCTTCGACAACGTGACCTGGTCCGCGCCGGGCGACGACAACCAGCCGGCCGGCCCCAACCCGCAGTCCAACACCACCGTCAGCATCCCGTACTCGTACACGCTGGACGGGGCGAGCTGCGTGCCGAGCGTGGTGAGCCAGACGGCCGGCGCCAACAAGGGCCTGCAGGTGTCGAACGGCAACTGCGTGCCGCAGACCCCGCCGACCACCGGCGCGCCGAGCCCGACGCCCTCCACGCCGCGACCCACCACGCCGGCGCCGACCACGCCCGCGCCGACGACCCCGCCGCCCAGCGGTACCAACCTGAGCATCGGGGCCGGGGCGGACGGCTCCAGCAAGGCCAGCGGGACCAGCTACGGCAACGTGCGCGACGGTGACATGGGCACCTACTGGTCACCGGCGGGCGCGACCGGCTCCATCTCGATCAAGTGGGGCTCCGCCACCAGGGTCTCCCGGATCAACATCCGCGAGGCGGCCGGCGCGACCGGCGCCATCGGCTCGTGGCGGGTCGTCAACGCCGACAACGGCGCCGTCCTGGCCACCGGCAGCGGCGCGGGCGTGATCACGTTCGCGGCGACCTCGCTGAAGAAGATCACGTTCGAGATCACCAGCTCCAGCGCCACGCCGCGGGTCGCCGAGTACGAGACCTACGCCTAGTGCGGTGCCGCTTCCGGGTCCGCCGTGGCGGACCCGGAAGCGCTTGCTCAGGTATGAGGCCGGCGGCTCGCTGGCGCTCGCCGAGATCCCCGGCCTCCGCATCGTGTCGCGGAATCAGATCGTGGTACTCGAGTGCCCCCAGAGAGGCACTCAAGTACCACGATCACCGGGTGCTCTCGGCGGCTAGCGGGCGGCGGTGCCGGCCAGCTCCAGCTCGGGCTCGGGCGGGACCGGCAGGTGCCGCTCCGGCTCGCCCTCGACGTGCAGCTCGGGCAGGAGCCGGCCGAGCCAGCGCGGCATCCACCAGTTGGCGCGGCCGAGCAGGTGCATGACCGAGGGCACCAGCAGCATGCGTACCACGGTCGCGTCCACGAGGATGGCGGCGGCCATGCCGATGCCGATCACCTTGAGTACCAGGTCGGGGCTGGGTACGAAGGCCGCGAACACCGCGATCATGATGGCCGCCGCGGCTGTGACCACCCGCCCGGTGCCGGCCAGCCCTTCGGTGATCGCGCGGCTGTTGTCCCGCGTGCGGGTCCACGCCTCGCGCATCCGGCTGACCAGGAACACCTCGTAGTCCATCGACAGTCCGAACAGGACGGCGAACATCAGCACCGGCACGAACGACGGCAGCGGCGTCTCGGTGTCGATCCCGATCAGCTTGCCGGCCCAGCCGCCCTGGAGCACGTACGCGACCACGCCGTAGGCGGCGGCGACGGAGAGCAGGTTCATCGCGGCGGCCTTGAGCGCCACCGCCACGCTGCGGAACGACGCGAGCAGCAGCACCATCGACAGCAGCACCACGCCGGCGATGAGCAGCGGGAGGCGGCGGGCGGTGTTCTCGGTGCTGTCGATCGAGGCGGCCGTGACGCCGCCGACCCGCACCGTCGTACCCGAACCGGCGGTCGCGGCCGGGATGGTCTCGTCACGCAGGCGGTGTACCAGGTCCTCGGTCTTGCCGTCCTGCGGCCCGGTGGCCGGCAGCACGGTGAGCACCGCGGTGTCGCCGGCGGGGTTGAGCTGCGGCGGCGCGACCATGGCGACGCCCTGGGTGGCCGCGACGGCCGCGCGGAGCCCGTCGAGCGCGGCGGCGTCGCCCGGCCGGGACAGCTCCGCGGCCAGGACGAGCGGGCCGTTGGCACCCGGACCGAAGCCGGCGGCCTGCATGTCGTACGCCTGGCGGGTGGAGGTCTCCTCCCGGTTGTTGCCCGCGTCCGGGAAGCCGTAGCGGACGCCGAGGAACGGCGAGGCGAGCGCGAGCAGGATGGCCACGCCGGCGAGCGCCGCGACCACCCGGTGGCGCTGCACGAGGCGGCTCCAGGCCAGCCAGCCGCGGCCCGGCTCGATGTGCCCGCCGACCGCGACCTCGGCCCGGCGGCGCCGGCCGAGCGGCAGGCGGAGCCGGTCGACGTGCCTGCCGAGGTAGCCGAGCAGGGCGGGGAAGAGCGTGACGCTCGCCGCCATCACGACCAGGACGCCGAGGATCGTGACCACCGCGGCGCCGCGCATGAACGACAGCCCCATCGCGAACAGCCCGAGCATGCTCACCACGACCGTGCTGCCGGCGACCATGACCGCGCGGCCGGCGGTGTCGAGCGTCGCGACCGTGGCCGCCTCCGGGGCCAGCCCGGCGGCCCGCCACTCGCGGAAGCGGGTGACCATCAGCAGCACGTAGTCGATGCCGATCCCGATGCCCATCATCGTGGCGAGGGCGGTGGACCAGTCGGGCGCGTCCACGAAGCGCAGCGCCAGTCCGGTGAGCGTGCTGCTCACGGCGAGCCCGGCGACGGCGGTGAGGATCGGCAGGCCGGCGGCGACCACCGAGCCGAACGTGAGCAGCAGGATCACCGCGGCCGCGAGCAGGCCGATCCCCTCCGAGCCGATCTCGCCCTGCTCGGCGAGCTGGATCGACTGGCCGCCGAGCGCGACGTCGAGGCCGGGCCGGTCGGCGGCGTCGGCGATGGCGAGGAGCCGTTCGCTGTCCGCGTGCGGCATGTCGTTGGGGTTGGTGACGTCCAGGCGCAGGTGGGCGACGAGCGTGCCGCCGTCCGGCGAGATCCCGCCCGGGGAGGCGAACGGGTCGTCGACGCTCGCCACGTGCGGCACGGCCTTCATCTCGTCGAGCAGCGCCTGGACGTCGCCGCGCGCGGCCGCGACGCCGCCGTCGACCCGTACCACCACGTCGACGACCTCGCCGGACTGGGCCGGGAACCGCTCCCGCAGCAGCTGCTCCGCGGCCTTGGAGTCGGAGCCGGGCGCCGAGTAGTCGGCGGCGAAGTCACCGCCGAAGGCCGCCGAGAGGCCGGCGGCGAGCATGAGGGCGGCCAGCCACACGAGCACGGTGCGGCCGCGGTTGCGATAGGCGAGCCGGGCGAGCCGGCCCAGCGGTCCTGCGTCGTTCATCCTCTTCCCCCGGGTTATGGATACTCAGCTTCGTTAAGCTCCATAACAAACACGATGGCTCGTCACTTGTCAAGCGCCTTCACGTCTGTAACGATGCTTAACGCAACGCATAATCTGGAGGAAACATGAGCCCGAACCCGCGGAGCGCCCCCCGCCGCGAACGGGCGCGAGCAGCCACGATCGACGAGATCAAGCAGACCGCCCTCGCCCTCATGCGGGAGCGCGGGACGGTGGAGGTGCGGTTCACCGACATCGCCCGCGTGATGGACATGACACCGCCCGCGCTCTACCGCTACTTCGCCGACCGCGACGAGCTGGTCAGCGCGCTCATCAAGGACGCGTACGAGGGGCTCGGTGAGGCCGTCGCCAAGGCCCGCGCCGAGGCGCCGCCCGGCGACATCGCGGCCGCCTGGGTCGCCGCCGGCCAGGCGTACCGGCGGTGGGCGCACGAGGAGCCGCAGCAGTTCGCGCTGATCCTCGGCATGCCGCTGCCCGACTACGCGGCGCCGCCGGACGGCAGCACCAGCGAGGCCGCCGGCCGGGCGATGGCCCAGCTGTCGTCCCTGTTCGTCGAGGCGCTCCACCAGGGGCGGCTCGGGCCGCCGCGGATCCGCGAGGTGCATCCGGCGGTGGAGCTCTGCGCCCGGATCAAGCACGAGCAGCACGAGGTCGCGGTCGGCCCGGCCCACTTCCAGGCGATGATGCACGCCTGGGCGGCGCTGCACGGGTTCACGTCGCTGGAGGCCAACGGCCACTTCGCCTGGATGGACCCCGAGGCGCGGGACGCGCTCTTCCTGGGCCAGCTCCGCCTCGCCGCCGAGGCGGCCGGCCTCCCGGTGCCCGCCTAGCCGCCGGCCCCTCGGCCCGGCGACCGTCAGCGTGGCGGCGGGTGGTCGCTCAGTGGGTGGTGGCCGGCGTCGGCGGCAGGGGGAGCGGCAGGCCGGGCAGGCCGTCGATGCTGGTCGCGATGTGCTCCTTCTTCTCGAAGTAGGCGCTCAGCGACGCGTCGTCCTCCCGCGCGAACCGCTTGCCGTGCAGGTCGCGGTCCTCCTCGTAGCGCATGAACGGCACCCCGTAGCCGCAGGTGTCGCGGATCAGCTCGGCCCGCACCACGATGATCGCGCGCAGCCCGTGGACGCTCGGGTCGATGTCCGGGAAGCGCGCCACCAGGTCGCCCCAGCGCGGGTCGTCGCGGAAGACCGGCTCACCCCGCCCGTGTACCCGCACGATGTTGGGCGGCCCCTGGAACGCGCACCACATGAGCGTGATCCGCCCGTTCTCCCGCAGGTGGGCGACGGTCTCCGCGTTGCTGCCGGCGAAGTCCAGGTAGGCGACGGTCAGCTCGTCGAGCACGGCGAACGACCCGCGCAGCCCCTTCGGCGAGAGGTTGACCGTGCCGTCGCCGGCCAGCGGCGCGGTCGCCGTGAAGAACATCGGCTGCGCCTCGATGAACTCCCGCAGCCGCCCGTCGATACGCTCGTGAACCTTCCCCATGATCACGATTATCGCCGCGCGCGGCCCGCCGGTCGCGGCCGATTCCGCTGGGTGGACGCCCGCCGGAGCGCTAGGCGCGCGGGGGAGATCTCGACAAAATCCCTGACTTTGCTGCTTCCACCCGTCGACGTAGCAGCAAAGTCAGGGATTTTGCTGCTACCTCCAAGGGGGCGGCCCGTCTCCCGGGCGAGGTGGGCGGTCTCCGGGCAGTCGGTCCGGGTTGGAGGACGGGGTGAGTGGGTAGTGGGTAGTGGGACGATACGGGCAAGTCGCACAGGGGTAGGTGATCGACATGGGGGAGCCACGGGAAGGCGAAGCACCGCCACGCCCCGCGGACACCGAGCCGGCCGAGCCGCCACCGAAACCCGGCCGTTCCCGCGCCGGCGGCGCCTGGGTCGGCCTGGTCCTCGGCGCGGTCGTGCTGATCCTGCTGCTGATCTTCGTGCTGCAGAACCTGCAGGACGTGCGGGTCTCCTTCATCAGCGGCGACAGCACCGTCCCGCTCGGCGTGGCCCTGCTGCTCGCGGCCGTGGCCGGCGCCCTGGTCGTGGCGGTCCCGGGCAGCGCCCGGATCCTCCAGCTACGCCGCGCCCACCGCACCGCCCGCCGCGCCCTCACCCGGCACTCCTAGCGGACGCGGGTCACCGCGCCATCCGCCGGATGCCGTCGGCGAGCGCCTCGGCGGCCTCCGGCCGGGAGAAGTCCCAGGCCATGTAGAAGCCCTGCGGCGTGCTGAGGGTCAGGCGCCCGTACAGCATCACCGGCAGCTGGCGGTTGTTCTTGAACCGCCGGTCGGGGCCACCTCGCACGTTCGTGTACTGCCAGGTGGTGTCGACGACACGGGAGTCGCGGGGCACGGCCCCACCCTCGATGAATCGTTGCGGGGCCGCGCTCACCCGCAGCGACGCGTACGGCAGCTCCGCGTACTCGCTGCCCTGGCGCAGCAACGCGCGGTCCGGCAGGAAATACACCGAGCGCGTCCGGGTGTGGAGGCTGGGGACGAGCACGTTGGTGACCAGCACCGGCGGTCCACCGGTCGTCAGGCGCCCGGGCACGTGGCGCACGACGGTGTGCGCGCCCGCGTTGACCTTCTGCTGGTACGGCGTGAGCGTGCCGGATCGCGCCTCGACGTGCCAGGCGCGATGCGCCTGGGCGGAGAACTGGTGCGCCGCCGCGAGCCGCTCGAAGCACGCCGCCGGCTCGCCGTCGACCTGGTAGAAGACGACCACCGAACGGCGGGCGCGGTCGCGCAGGTACAGCCACACGACGGCCGGTACGCCGGGCACGAGCAGCGCCAGTCCGAAGGGGATGGTCAGTAGCGCCAGCAGGGCCGTCGCCCCCGCCGCGAACGGCCACAGGGGCACCCGGCGGGTCGCGGCCCGCAGCTGGCTCACGATGTCGGACGGGTGCACCGCCACGAGGTGCTGGACCGAGGCGCCGTCCAGCTCCCGGAGGACCACGTCGCCGGGCTGGGCCAGCGCGGGCGGGTACGGCTCGTGCGGTACGGCCGCGAGAGGGCGCGGTGGCCCCGAGTAGTAGGTGCCCAGCCCGCTGACGCGTACGACGTTGCCGCGCGGGCCGGTTCCGATCCGGAAGCCCGGCACGCCGGCGGAGATACCGATGCCCGATGGCGAGAGGTTGAGCCGGAACGGGCCCGCGGTGAGGCTCGTACCCAGGTAGAAGCCCATGCCCGGCCTCCCGGCCTCAGGCCGCCGCGGCCACGGCTGGCGGCGGGGCGTCGGCCGGCGGCGGGGTCTGCTGCTCGTGCGTGCCGCTGGCCCGCCACTCCAGCGCCTGCGGCGTCTCGTGGTACTCCAGCAGGTGCTGGCCGGCGATCTGCTGGAGCAGGTCGCGCACCTGGGCGGGGTCGGCGTAGAAGAACTCGCGGCGGACGTTGACCTTGTTGACCCGCTGCTTGTCGAGAGCCGCGTGCAGCTTCCCCTCCAGGCCCACGGCGTCGTCGCTGAAGATCAGGGCGTGCGTGTCGAAGCGGAACGGGACGGACGCGTCCCCGAGCTCGCGCACCCGGTCCTCCGGGTCGAGGCGGCGCGTCATGCCGATCTTGACCATGTTGGGGCCGAAGGCGCCGATGTTGGAGATCACGTAGACGTAGCCGGCGCGGATGTTCGCCTCCCGGGCCTCGACGCCCGCGATCGCCTCACCGATCTCGGCGAGCCTGGCCTCCAGGTCGGCGGCACCGGTGAGGTCACCCTTGGCCTGGAGCTTCGCCAGCGCGGCGAGGTAGTGCGACTGTTCCTTGGCCAGCCGCGCCTTCTCCCGCTCGAACTCCTGCAACGCGGCCCGCTCCTCGCGCTGGCGTTCCCGCTCCTCGCGGACCCGCTCCTTCTCCTCCTCGACCTTGGCCCGGTAGTCCGCGGTGAGCGTGATCTCCTGTACGCGCAGCCAGTGGTAGTCCGGCCCGATGCGGATGCCCATCGTGTTGCCGAGGCGGGCGATCGTCGTGGCCACCTTGTCGAGCCGCTCGATGGTCGTGTGCACCTTGTGCGGCTGGACCCGCGCCACGCAGCTGTCCGCCTCCGCGTTGTACGCCCGCAGCATCAGCTTCGAGTACTGCGTGATCATCTTGCGGCCCTCCGCGGCCGACCCGTTCACCGTCCAGCCGGTGTTGGCGAGGACCGCGGTCCCGCCGCGCGCCATGGCCTTGATCCGGTCGGACAGGTCCGCCAGCCTCGCTTTGTAGGCCACCGCGTCCGCGAGCGGATGCTGGTACCGGTAGATGCCGACCTCCTGCAGCGTGGCCTCGTCCGTCGTGCGGACCAGCTCGGCCCGCGCCGTCGCCAGCTCGGCCTGCAGCGACGCGTGCTCGGCGCGCAGCGCGTGCAGTTGGTCCCGCAGCGCCGCCGCCTCGGCCGCGACCGCGGCGGCGTCCATCCCCATCAGCGCGTTGAGCTGGCGGCGTAGCTCGTCGTTCTCGTCCTCCAGGCGCTTCTTGCCGCCGAAGAGGCCACCGAGCGCGCCGTTTCGGCCGGTCGTGCCGGACGCCGGCGGGAAAGCGACCGGGGCGGATCCGGAGGCGGGTGAGGGCTGGTGGCCGGGGACGACCGGGACAACCGCCGCGCCGCGCGTCGTGGCCGCCGGTTCCGCCACCCAGAACTGCCAGCCGGGCGGCGCGGGCGGCCAGCTCGGGTCGGGGTGCCAACCCGCCGGCGGCTGCCAGCCGGGCGGTGGCACGGGCCAGCCAGGCGGCGGGTTGAACCGGTGCGTGGGCATGGCACACCTTCCAGATGGCTACGCAGCGTGGTTGGGAGCGCTCACTCTAGCGATCGTCGCTTCCGGGCAACTATCGCCCGAACGGGGCACAACTCCGTCGAAGGGCGCTTTTCACGGTCGTATCGCCGCGCGAGCGCGGCCGGGTGTCGAGAACCGGTCCGCCGCTCCGACTCCCTTTCCGGATCCGTCAGAAAGACGGAACCGTAGTCGTGGATGGTCGGCTGAGGAGGAGTGAGTGATGGAGACGAAGACCGTTGCCGTGCCGGGGGCGAGCGGGGGAACTCGCGCAGCCGGCTCGACGGGGCGCCCGGACCGCAGAGCATCGCCGAGCACGGGGACGACGCGTACCGGGTGCTGGCCGCGGTCGGGGTGTCGGAGCGGGCGCCCGCATACGTATTCGGCAACAGCTCGGGCGCGGTCATCGGGCTCGAGCTGGCCGCGCGGCACCCGGAGCTGGTACGGGTGCTGGTCGCGCACGAGCCGCCCCTGTTCGAGCTGCTGCCGGAGCGGGACCACTGGCGGGGCGTCATCCGCGAGGTCGAGGCCGCGTACCGGGAGGGCGGTTCGGCGGCGGCCGGGCAGGTGCTCGGCGCGGCCCTCGCCATGAGCGGGTCGCCCACCGCGGAAGGCGACGGCGAGAGCGTGGACCGGGTACCGGGCGGGGGCGAGGCGCCCGCCGAGCTCGACCCGGAGACGGCGGCGATGCTGGCCCGGTTCGCGGTCAACAACGAGTTCTTCCTGGAGTTCGAGGTGCCGGCGTTCGCCGGGTACGTGCCGGACGGCCGACGCGCTCAAGGGCGCCACCACGGTCGTGGTGCCGGCGGCCGGGGCGGCCTCCGAGGGGGAGCCGCCGGCCCGGGCCGCGTACGCGGTGGGCGGGTTGCTCGGCGTGCCGGTGGCGACGTTCCCGGGCGACCACGGCGGGTTCGGGCTGGACGTCCCGGCGTTCGCCGGCCGCCTCGACGCCGTCCTCCGCGCCGCCTAGCGAGCCGGAGTGATCGAAGCTCCTCCCACGTCGCTGGAACGACATGAGGGGAGCTTCGATCACCGGCGGGGAGCGACGCGCGGGCTAGGATGCGGCGCCATGGGCGAGCGGAGCGGGCGGATCGGGTGGCGGCGGATCCGGCGGGTCGCGCTCGCGCTGCTCGCCGGGTTCACCGTCCTCGCCGTCGTGGGCGGGCTGCTCGGGGTGTGGTCGGTCCGCCGCTCCTTCGCCGAGTACGGCGGGGAGCTGACGCTGCCCGGGCTCGCCGCCGAGGTGACCGTGCACCGCGACGCGTACGGGGTGCCGCAGATCTACGCCGGCAGCTCCACCGACCTGTTCCGCGCGCAGGGGTACGTGACCGCCCAGGAGCGCTTCTGGGAGATGGACTTCCGCCGGCACGTGACCGCCGGGCGGCTCAGCGAGCTGTTCGGCCGCGACCAGCTGGAGACCGACACGTACCTGCGCACGCTCGGCTGGCGCCGGGTCGCCGAGCAGGAGTGGGGGATCATCTCGGAGGAGAGCCGGGGCTTCCTGCAGGCGTACGCGGACGGGGTCAACGCCTGGCTCGACCAGCACGGCGGCGGCGACCCGAGCGGCGAGGTCAGCCTGGAGTACACGGTGCTGGGGCTGACCAACCGCGGCTACCGCATCGAACGGTGGAGCCCCGTCGACAGCCTCGCCTGGCTCAAGGCGATGGCCTGGGACCTGCGCGGCAACATGGCCGACGAGACCGAGCGGGCCATCCTCGCCGGCAGCGGGCTCACCCGTCCGGAGATCGACGAGCTGTTCCCGCCGTACCCGATGGGTCTGAACCGGCCGATCGTCGGCGGCGGGCGGGTGACCGGCGGCGCCTTCGTGGCCGCGGACGCCGGTGGCGCCGGAGGCGGCTGGCTGCCGGCGCTCGCCGCGGTGCGCGACGGGCTCGCGGGGCTGCCCGCCCTCCTCGGCCGGCCCGGCCCCGACCTGGGCTCCAACTCGTGGGTGATCGCCGGCACCCGCACCGCCGGCGGCAAGCCGCTGCTCGCCAACGACCCGCACCTGTCGCCGAGCATGCCGGGCATCTGGTTTCAGGCCGGGCTGCACTGCGAATGCGGGTTCGACCTGTCCGGATTCACGTTCGCCGGGGTGCCGGGCGTGGTGATCGGCCACAACGACGCGATCGCCTGGGGCTTCACCAACCTGGGCCCGGACGTCACCGACCTCTACCTGGAGGAGGTCGCCGGCGACCGGGTCCGGGTCGGCGACGGCTGGCGGGACCTCGACAAACGCACCGAGACCATCAAGGTCGCCGGCGGCGGGCCGGTGACGGTCACCGTCCGGGCCAGCCGGAACGGGCCGCTGCTCTCCGACGCCTCGGCCGAGCTGCGGGACGCCGGCGACCGGTACGCGGTGGCGCTGCGCTGGACCGCCCTCGACCCGGGCCGCACGATCGACGCGCTCTTCGCGCTCAACCGGGCCCGCGACTGGGCGAGCTTCCGGGCGGCGGCCGCGCTCTTCGAGGTGCCCGCGCAGAACCTGGTGTACGCGGACGTGGCCGGCAACATCGGCTACCAGGCGCCGGGGCGCATCCCGGTGCGCGGCGAGGGCGACGGGCGGTATCCGGCGCCGGGCTGGGACACCGGGTACGACTGGCGCTCCTACATCCCCTTCGACGCGCTGCCCAGCGTGCTCAACCCGGCCCAGGGGTACATCGTGACCGCCAACCAGGCGGTGGTCGGCCCGGGCTACCCGTACCCGCTCACCCACGACTGGTCCTACGGCTACCGCTCCGAACGCATCAACCAGCTCGTCGAGCGGGCCGGCCGGATGGTCACCGTGGACGACGTGCGGCGGATGCAGACGGACGGGTACAACGCGCTCGGGCCGCTGCTCGTGCCGCACCTGCTGCGCGTACCCTCCTCGTCCCGCGCGGTCGACCTGCTCCGCGGCTGGGACTACCAGCAGCCGGTCGACTCGGCCCCGGCCGCGTACTTCAACGCGGTGTGGCGGGCGCTGCTCGCCCGGACGTTCGACGAGCTGCCGGAGGACTACCGGGCGGACGGCGGCGACCGCTGGTGGGAGGTGGTCCGCGGCCTGCTGGAGAAGCCGTCGTCGCCGTGGTGGGACGACCGCTCGACCCCCGCCGCGGAGACCATGGACCAGATCCTGTCGGCCGCCCTCGCGGACGCGTCGGCCGAGCTGACCGGCCGGCTCGGCGACGACCCGTCCGGCTGGCGCTGGGGCGACCTGCACACCCTCGAACTGCGCAACCAGAGCTTCGGCGAGTCCGGTGTCGGCCCGGTCGAGTGGCTCTTCAACGAGGGCCCCGAGCCGGTCGCCGGCGGCTCCTCCATCGTCAACGCCACCGGCTGGGACGCCGCCGCCGGCTACGAGGTGGACGCCGTCCCGTCCATGCGCATGGTGGTCGACCTCGGCAACCTGGACGGGTCGCGCTGGGTGCAGCTGAGCGGAAACTCAGGGCACGCCTTCAGCGCCCACTACGCCGACCAGTTCGGCCCCTGGCGCCGCGGCGAGCTGCTCCCGATGCGCTGGGACCCCGCGACCATCCGCCGCGAAGCCGAAGACACCCTCCGCCTCCAGCCGGCCTAGCCACCCACCGGCGGGTCCGCGCCCGATTCCAAACATTCGAGCTACCGCGACGCCCGCCGTGGTCCAGACCGTCGCTCCCGCGGCCGCACCCTCCGCGCCTGGTCGCGGTCACCCCTCCGCCTCCGGCGGGGCCACTCCGGACGCCGCGGTATCCCGAAACAGGGTCTTACTGGGCGTCGGAGAGTTTGGCGATCGTGGCCGTTGCCCGGCGGACCTGGCGGATCCGGCCAGTGGGGATGGCGTCGTCGAGGAAGGCGTAGCGGCGGGCGACCTCGGCGTCCGTGGAGTCGGCGTGGCCGGTGGCGGCGCGGTCCTTCGTGGCGCGCCACCAGTCGCCGATGTCGCCCCAGCCGGGGGCCGACAGCGAGCCGCCGAAGTGCTGCACCGAGAGCGCGGCCACCAGGTTGGCGAAGGCGAGCCGGTCGGTCAGGGGCCAGCCGGCGAGCGTACCGGCGATGAAGCCGGCGCCGAAGACGTCGCCGGCGCCGGTCGGGTCGAGGGCCTCGACCGGGACGCCGGGCACGGAGGCCTCCTCGCCGGTGCCGGCGTCCAGCGCCAGCGCGCCGGCCGGGCCGCAGGTGACCACGGTGACCGGCACCCGTGCGGCGAGGGCGCGCAGCGCGGCGGCCGGGGTGTCGGTGTGGGTGTAGCGCATCGCCTCGACCGCGTTGGGCAGGAACGCGTGGCAGTGGTCGAGCACCGACAGCGCCTCGGCGGACCAGGAGCCGGTGGCGTCCCAGCCGGCGTCGGCGAAGACCATCGTGCCGGCCGCGTGGGCGCGGCGTACCCAGGGCATCGGCTCCCGCTCCAGGCTCACGTACGCGCTGCGCGCCGCCGGCAGGTCGCCGACCAGGCCCTCGACGGTGGCCGGGGCGGGGTGACCGTGCGTGATCATGCTGCGGTCCCGCTCGTACGCCAGCGACACCGTCACCGGCGAGTGCCAGCCGTCGAAGCGGCGGGAGGCGGAGAGGTCGACGTTCTCCTCGCCGTGCAGGATCTGCCAGCAGAAGTCGCCGTACGCGTCGGAGCTGAACGGCGAGCTCAGCCCGGTGTGGACGCCGAGCCGGCTGGCGGCGACGGCCAGGTTGGCGATGCCGCCGGGGCTGGAGCCCATGCCGAGCGTCCACACCTCGGTGCCGGGCGCGGGCAGCGCCGGCAGGCCGGTGAAGATGATGTCGAGGTAGACGATGCCGGCCGCGAACAGGTCGAGGCGCCGCTGCCCGTCCACAGTGGGCGACATCCGCCGATCATGCCACGCCCGGCCCGGTCGCGAGGGGCAGAGTCACGCGTACGAGCAGGCCACCGCCGTCGCGCGGCTCGGCCGTGACGTCGCCGCCGTGGGCCCGGGCGACCGACCGCACGATCGACAGGCCGAGCCCGGCGCCGCGGTCCCGGTCGACCCGCTCGGAGCCGTACCGGCGGAACGGCTCGAACAGCCCGGGGATCTCGTACCGGGGGATGACCGGCCCGGAGTTGCTCACGGTGAGCTCGACGAGGCCACCCGGGACGGTGCGGCAGGCGACCCGCACCCAGCCCTCGGAGGTGCCGGTGTTGTGGCGGATGCCGTTCTCGACCAGGTTCTGCACGAGGCGTTCCAGCAGGACCGGGTCGCCGAGCGTGGGGGCGGGCGCGGGCTCGCCGCCGACGCTCACGCCCGCCTTCTCCGCCTCCGGCGCCAGATGGGTGACCGTGTGCGCGACGACGTCGGCGAGGTCGACCGGGCTGGAGTCGAGCATCTCGTTGTCGGTACGGGCGAGCAGCAGCAGCCCGTTGATCAGCCGCTCGTGCCGCAGGTTGATGTCGAGCAGCAGCTCGGTCAGCTGCCGCACCTCGGGCGGGAGGGTGTCGCGGTGCGCCGCGTACTCCAGCACCGCCCGGCTCAGCGTCAGCGGGGTGCGCAGCTCATGCGAGGCGTTCGCCACGAAGCGGCGCTGGCCGTCGAAGGAGCGGTCCAGCCGTTCCAGCATCGTGTCGAACGTGTCCGCCAGCTCCTTGACCTCGTCGCGCGGGCCGGCGAGCGCGATCCGCTCGTGCAGCCCCCGGTCGGCGGCGGGCGCGGCGGCGATCCGGTGCGCGGTCTCGGTGATCCGGTGCAGCGGCTGCAGCGCCCGCCCGGCCAGCAGCCACCCGAACCCCACCGCCACGACCGTGACCAGCACCAGCGCGATCGTGCCGGTGGTGAGCATGTCCTGCAGGGCGGCGTCGCGCAGCTTCTCCGGCAGGTCCGACAGGTACACCTGGTCGCCGCTGGGCAGCGCCACCGACGGGTCGTCGTTCGGCCCGCGGGTGTGGGTCGCGAGGATCCGGACGGCGGTCGGCATCCGCTGGCCGACGAGCACGTACGTGACGGCGAGCAGCACCACGCCCGCGACGAAGAGCAGCCCGCCGTAGAGGACGGTGAGACGCGCGCGGATCGTCAGCCGGCTGATCATCGAATCACGTACCCGTCGCCGGGCACGGTCTCCACGACCGGCGGGTCGCCGAGCTTGCGGCGCAGCTTGAGGATCGTCACCCGCACCGCCGCCGTGAACGGGTCGGCGTGCTCGTCCCACACCTTCTCCAGCAGGTGCTCGGCGCTCACCACCGCCCCGTCCGCCCGCATCAGCTCGGCCAGCGTCGCGAACTCCTTGCGGGACAGCGACACGTACCGCCCGTCGCGGTGCACCTCCCGCCGCGGCAGGTCGACCGTGATGCCGGCGCGGCTGAGCACCGGCGGCGCGGCCGGCCGGGCCCGCCGCCCCAGGGCCAGCACGCGGGCGGCGAGCTCGGCGAAGGCGAACGGTTTGGGCAGGTAGTCGTCCGCGCCGAGGGAGAGCCCGGCCACCCGGTCGCCGATCTCGGCCGCGGCGGTGAGCATCAGCACCCGGGCCTCCGCGCCGGAGTCGACCAGCGCCCGGCACACGTCGTCGCCGTGCACGACCGGCAGGTCGCGGTCGAGCACCACCACGTCGTAGTCGTTGACGCCCAGCCGTTCCAGCGCGGCGTCGCCGTCGTACGCGACGTCCACCGCGTGGGCCTCACCCCGCAGCCAGCGGGCGATCAGGTCGGCGAGCAGCCGCTCGTCCTCGACGACCAGTACACGCATCGCCCCATGATTGCCGACGGTCGTGTTCGTTCCGCGTTAACGCCCGCGGAAACCGCCGGGTAACGCGGCGGCGCGTTGACTCGTCCCCGGTCGCCGGCGCCTTTCGCCGGCCGAAACGGGAGTGATGGATGAGACGACGGATGGCAGGGGCGGTCGCGGCGGCGCTGTTCGCCCTCGCGCTCGCCGGCTGCGGCGGGGGCGGCGACGACGGCGGGATCGCCTCGGCGGGCGGTACGGCCGCGCCGGCGGCGGGCGCCAGCCCTTCGGCCAGCAAGGACAACTACCAGGCGATGCTCGAGTTCACCGAGTGCATGCGGGGCGAGGGCATCCAGATGGAGGACCCCGAGCCGGGCGGCGGCGTCCAGCTGCGGCTGCGCGGCGGCGACCCGGCCAAGACCGAGGCCGCCATGGCCAAGTGCCGCCACCTCATGCCGAACGGCGGCGAGATGCCCAAGGCCGACCCGGAACGGATCGAGAAGGCCCGCCAGTACTCCAAGTGCATGCGCGAGAACGGCGTGCCGAACTTCCCCGACCCGGACCCGGAGACCGGCAACCTCATGCTCCGCGCCGGACCGGACAGCGGGCTCGACCCGAACTCCGCGGCGTTCCAGGCCGCCCAGAAGACCTGCGAGAAGCTGCGTCCGGTACCGCCGGGGAGTGGTTCGTGAGCCGGCGCAGACGAGGCCGGGTCCTCCTCGCGGCCGGGGTCGCGGTCGCCGCGGCGGGTGGCACGGCGGCGGCCGTCGCCCTCGACCGCGGCGACAGCGGCACCGCGGCCGGCAGCACCCTGCCGCCGGCCACCGCCCAGGTCCAGCGCTCCACCCTGGTCGACGCGGAGACGGTCGACGGCACGCTCGGGTACGGCACCGAGACCGCCGTGACGCCCCGCCTCCGCGGCACGGTCACCTGGCTCCCGCCGGCCGGCTCCACGATCAAGCGGGGCGGGCGGCTCTACGGGGTCGACGACACGCCGGTGGTGCTGCTGCGCGGCACGCTCCCGCTGTACCGGCCGCTGACGCCGGGCGTGGAGGGGGCGGACGTGAAGCAGTTCGAGCAGAACCTGGCCGCGCTCGGCTACGACGGCTTCACCGTCGACGAGGAGTACAGCGACTCCACCGCCGACGCGGTCCGCGAGTGGCAGGAGGACCTCGGCATCGAGCAGACCGGCACCGTCGAGGTCGGCCGGGTCGCGTACGCCGCCGGCGACGTGCGGATCTACGAGGTGCGCGGGCAGGTCGGCGACCCGGCCGGCGGGCAGGCGGTGCTCTCCTACACCGGTACCACCCGGGTGGTGACCGTCGACCTCGACGTCGACCAGCAGCGGCTGGCCGGCACGGGAGCCGCGGTCGGCGTCGAGCTGCCCGACGGGCGTACCGCCCAGGGGAAGGTCGCCTCGGTCGAGACCGTGATCGAGCTGGGCAGCGGCGGCACCGGCCAGGAGCAGGAGCCGGAGACCAAGCTCGAGGTGACCGTGTCGCTCGCCGACCAGAAGGGGCTCGGCACGCTCGACCAGGCCGCGGTGGACGTGTCGTTCACCGCGCAGAAGCGGGAGAACGTGCTGAGCGTGCCGGTCGCCGCGCTGCTCGCCCTCGCCGAGGGCGGGTACGGCGTGCAGGTCGTCGAGGGCACGACCACCCGGATCGTGCCGGTGGAGACCGGGATGTTCTCCGGCGGTCGGGTCGAGGTCTCCGGTGACGGCGTCGCCGAGGGCATGACCGTGGGCGTCGCCTCGTGAACCAGCCTGTCCTGGAGCTGGCGGAGGTCACGAAGACGTACCCGGGCGGCGTCGCGGCCGTGCGCGGCGTGTCGCTGGCCGTCCTCCGCGGCGAGATGGTGGCGATCGTCGGCCCTTCCGGCTCCGGAAAGTCGACGATGCTGCACCTGATCGGCACGCTGGACCGCCCCACCACCGGCACCGTGCGGGTCGACGGCTTCGACGTGGCCCGCCTCTCCGACCGGGAGCTCTCCGCGCTGCGGGCGTCCCGGATCGGGTTCGTCTTCCAGCAGTTCCACCTCGCGGCCGGCGTGCGCGCGGTGGACAACGTCGCCGACGGGCTGCTCTACGCGGGCGTGTCGCGGCGGGAGCGGCGCAAGCGGGCCGCGGCCGCGCTGGAACGGGTCGGCCTCGGCCACCGCCTCGACCACCGCCCGCACGAGCTCTCCGGCGGCGAACGGCAGCGGGTGGCGATCGCCCGCGCGGTGGTGGGGGAGCCGGCGCTGCTGCTCGCGGACGAGCCGACCGGCAACCTCGACACCGCCTCCGGCACGGCGGTGATGGCGCTGCTGCGCGACCTGCACGCGGCCGGTACCACCATCGTCGTCATCACCCACGACCTGGAGATCGCCGCGAGCGTGCCCCGGCAGGTGCGGATGCGCGACGGCCAGGTCGAGACGGCGGTGGTGCCGGTATGACGGCGGCGACCCACCGGCTGGCCCCCGCCCGAATGCGGGCGTCCGACGTCCTCATGGTGGGCGGGGCCGGCCTGCGTACCCGGCCGCTGCGGGCGTTCCTGTCCGCGCTGGGCATCGCGATCGGCATCGCCGCGATGGTCGCGGTCGTCGGCGTCTCCACGTCCAGCCGCGCCGACCTGCGGCAGACCCTCGACCGCCTCGGCACCAACCTGCTCACCGCCGGTCCGGGCAACGACATCTTCGGCGACGCGGCCACCCTCCCCGACGGGTCGGTCGAGATGATCCGGCGGATCGGACCGGTCACGGCGGCGTCCGCGGTGGGCAAGGTGCCGGACGCCAAGGTGTACCGGTCGGACCGCATCCCGGAGATCGAGACGAACGGGCTGCTCTGCCTCGCCGCCCGGGTGGACCTGCTGTCGACGGTGAGCGCCACGGTGGCGAGCGGCACCTGGCTCAACGAGGCGACGGCGCGCTACCCGGCGGTGGTACTGGGCAGCGCGGCGGCCGACCGGCTCGGCATCGGGGCGGCCGGCCAGGACGTACGGGTCTACGTCGGCGGCGAGTGGTTCACCGTGGTCGGGGTGCTCGACCCGGCCCCACTCGCCCCGGAGCTCGACTCGGCGGCCCTGATCGGCTGGGCGGCGGCGGAGTCCTATCTGGACTTCGACGGCCATCCGACCACCGTGTACGCCCGGGCCCGCGAGGAGTACGTCACCGACGTGCGCGGGGTGCTGGCGGCCACGGCCAACCCGGAGACGCCGAGCGAGGTCGAGGTCTCCCGCCCGTCCGATGCCCTGGCCGCCAAGCAGGCCGCGGACCGCGCGTTCACCGGCCTGCTGCTGGGGCTGGGCGCGGTGGCCCTGCTGGTCGGCGGCGTCGGGGTGGCCAACACGATGGTCATCTCGGTGCTCGAACGCCGCGCCGAGATCGGCCTGCGCCGCTCCCTGGGCGCCACCCGCGGCCAGGTGCGGGTCCAGTTCCTCGCCGAGTCGCTGCTGCTCTCCGCCCTGGGCGGCGCCGGCGGCGTGGTACTGGGCACGGCCGTGACCGCCTTCTACGCCGCGACCCAGGACTGGCCGGCGGTGGTACCGCCGTGGGCCGCGGCCGGCGGGATCGGGGCCACGCTGGTGATCGGCGCGATCGCCGGCCTGTACCCGGCGATCCGCGCGGCCCGCCTCCCACCCACGGAGGCGCTGGCCACACCCTGAGCGGGGGCCCGGGCCCTCGGGGGCCGGCCGCTCCGGGCCACCGTGCCCGGGGCCGGCCGGGCCCGGGCACCGCACCGCCCGCCCGCCGGCGTCCCGCGCCGCCCGCGGGCGGGTTACCGCCCGCCCCGGCAGCGGGGGTGGCCGGGACCGGGCAGTATGGGCGGAACGCGTCATCGTCTGGTGTCCGGGGCGTTGTGGTGAGTGGGGGAGGTACGAGCGGATGGGCGACGGCACGGTACGCCGGCCACCGGCGGCGGCCATCGAGCAGCGGTCGCGGTCGCTGCGCCGCCACCGCACGCCGGCCGGCGGGGTCCGGGACGCCTGGCGGGCGGCCGTCGAGCACCAGGGGTGGGTACGCCCCGAGGATTGGTGGCACCCGTCCGTGGAGGCGCTTGCCCGTGCCATCGCCCGCCGTCAGGACGTGCGGCCGGCCGGCACCCGGCTGGGGCACGCCCGGGCTCGGGCGGGGTGGGAGCTGCGGCGGACGGTCGACGACATCTTCGCCCTGTACCGGCGGATGCCCTTGGCCGGCCCGCCGTCGCGGCTGGTCCGCGCGGTGGTCGAGGCCTGGGCGGAGGCGGTCCTCGCACCGACCGACGTCACGCTCTGCGGCGACCCGCGCCGGGGTTCGGTGACCGCCGGCTACCTGGCCTCGCTGCTCGGCGGCGTGTACCAGCTCGGCGGCGAGGACGGTCCGCCCCTGTCGGACGAGTTCATCGTGCTGGTCGTCGACGTGCCGCCCTCCGCGGGCGGGACCGGGTGGGAGCCGGTCACGCTGCTGCTCGACCTCGGGCCGGCGCTGCTGCCGGTGCTGCCGGCCCACGCGCTCGTCGTCACGTTCTCGCCGGGGCGGGTCGGCACCCTGGTACGCCGTACCGAGGCGCTGCCGTCCGTGGTGGCCGACCTGGCCGCGCGCCTCCCCGACGACGGCGACACCGGCAGCGTCGTGGTCACCACGGAGATCCCGCACGACGTCCCGTCCGCCCACCGCCTGCTCGACCGGGTCGCCACCGCGTGACGCCCGCGTGGGGCGGGCCGGCACCGGCGGGGGCCATCGCCGTCGGTGCCGGCCCGGGTCGTGGGGTTACAGGGCGCGCCAGAGGGCGGGGACGTTCGGGGGTTCCCAGCCGGGGATGGCGGTGTGGGCCTGGAGGCACTGGTAGCTGCGGCCGCCGTAGGTCACGCGGGCGCCGACCGCGTACGCCGTGCCGGCCGCCCAGGTGCCGCCCTGCGGCGGGGGCGTGGTCGGGTTGGGCGGCGGGGTCGTGGGGTTGGGTGGCGGGGTGGTCGGGTTGGGGTTGGGGTTGCCGCCGCCGACCTGCAGGTCGACGCAGGCGTAGAACGCCATGGGGGTGTCGGCGATGTTCCAGATCGCGAGGACGGTCTGGCGGCCGCTGGGGATGCCGCTGACCGTGTGCGACAGCGTCATCGGCGGCTGCTGGTTGTTTTGGTTGAACGAGGCCAGCAGGCGGCTGCCCAGCCAGTACTCCCACGTGGTGGTGCGGTGGTTGACGGTGAGCCGCCAGTTGAAGGTGACCGTGCTGCCGGTGCTGGTGGCCGGGAAGCGGGAGGCGTCGTTGAGCACCGCGAACTGGGCGAGGCCGGCGTTGCAGTTGCGCTGCCCCTTGGGGCCTTCGACGCTCTGCGGCTCGTACTGGATCGGGCCGCAGTTGGCGACCCGGCCGGTGGCGCACATGTCCTGGCGGCTGGGGGGCGAGGTGATCCAACCGTGCCCGCTGGCCGGGCTCGACGGCAGCGCGATGAGCACCAGCGGCACGGCCGCGATGCCACCGGCGAGCGCCGCCACCTTTCGTCGTAGGTTCATCCAGGCACTCCTTGTGGGGGAAACAGGGGATTCCGGCCGTGGGTAGCGAGAGGTTACATCGGTGCGACGCTATCTGTAAATATTGTTAAGAGAAGATGTGCGCTTTACTCTTAATCGTCTTAACGGTTGGGGGTGTCGATGTCCCGTCGCGTCGCGGTCGCGCTGATGGCGGTGCTGCTGGCCGGTTGCACGGCGAGCCCGGCGGCGCCCTCCACAGTGGATACCCCGGGGGCGGCGAGCGGCGGCCTCGGCAACACCGACGTGATGTTCCTGCAGATGATCCTGCCGCACCACCGGCAGGGCGTGGAGCTGGCCGGCCTCGGGCGGGCCAAGGGCGGCCGGGCCGAGCTGGTCCAGCTCGCCGCCGCCATCGAGGCCACCCAGCGGGACGAGGTCGAGCTGATGGCCGGCATCCTGGCCGACTCGGGCGCACCGGCGTCCGCGCCCGCGCCGCCGGGCGGACCGGACCCGCACGCCGCGCACGGCGGCCTGCCCGGCACCGGCGAGCAGCAGGTCGCGGCGCTGCGCGCGTCGACCGGTACGGAGTTCGAGCGGCGCTTCCTCAACACGATGATGGCCCACCAGGGCGACGCCATCGCGCTGGCCAAGATGGAGCTGGCCAGCGGCGCCGACCCGCGCCTGGTCGACCTCGCCGGGCGGATCGAGCGGTCCCGCACCGCCCAGATCGAGCAGATGCAACGCCTCCTCGACGCCACCCCGCGCTGAGGCCCGCGCTGAGGCCCGCGCTAGATTGGATCCCTTATTTCAGCGGGTGACGAAAGTGCGGGGTCGGTGGAGGCGAAGCGAGCGACGGTCCGGGACATGCGCCGCCGCAACCGGGCGGTGCTGCTGTCGCGGCTGTACCACGACGGGCCGTCGAGCCGGCAGGAGCTCACCGGCGTCACCGGCCTGAGCGCGGCCAGCGTCAGCAACCTGGTCGGCGAGATGCTGGAGCAGGGCCTGGTCGAGGAGGCCGGCGCGGTCGACTCGGACGGCGGCCGGCCGCGCACGCTGCTGCGGGTCCGCCCCGGGTACGCGTACGTGGTCGGCGTCGACGTCGGCGAGACCCGGGTGCGGGTGGAGCTGTTCGACCTGGCGATGACCGGTCTGGCCAAGGCGGACCACCCGATCGAGTCGGCCCGGCCCGCCCCGGAGACCGTGGTCCGGCACATCCTCGCCGGCCTGGACGCCGTGACCGCCGCGGCCGGGATCGCGCCCGACGCGCTGCTCGGCGTCGGCGTCGGGGTGCCCGGCGTGGTCGAGCAGGGCGCCTCGGCGGTCGTACACGCGCAGACGCTCGGCTGGGAGGGGGTGCCGCTGGAGGCGATGCTCCGCGCGGGCACCGGCGCCAGCCTCTACTTCGACAACGGCGCCAAGACGCTCGGCCGCGCGGAGATGTGGTTCGGCGCGGGGCGCGGCGCCCGGCACGTGGTGGTCGCCCTGGTCGGCTCCGGCGTCGGCGCCGCCGTGCTCACCGACGGCGTCAGCTACCGCGGTGTGAGCAGCAGCGCCAGCGAGTGGGGGCACACCACGATCGTGTACGGCGGCCGCCGGTGCCGCTGCGGCGCGGAGGGCTGCCTGGAGGCGTACGTCGGGGCGGAGGCGGTGCTCGACCGCTGGCGGGTGGCCCGGCGCGGGCGCGTCCCGGGGCCGGACGAGGAGAGCGGGATCGCCGCGCTGGTCGCCGGTGCCGAACGCTCCGAGTCCGCCGCGCGGGTCCTGGAGGAGACCGCCGGGTACCTCGGCGCCGGCATCGCCAACCTGATCAACCTGTTCAACCCGGAGCGGATCGTGCTCGGCGGCTGGGCGGGGCTCGCGCTCGGCGATGTGCTGCTGCCCCGGATCCGGGAGGTGGCGGCCGCGCACGCGCTGCGCCACCCGTACGGGCAGGCCTCGATCGAGCTGTGCCGGCTCGGCCCGGACGCGGTCTCGGTGGGCGCGGCGACGCTGCCGGTCGCCAAGCTCCTCGCCGATGGCGGCTCCCGCTGAGAGTTCCGTTCACTTATTTCAATGCTTGTATTGACTATTAATAGTAAACCTTCCTAACCTTCGTGCATCTGCGCGGTTCCGCCGTCGGCGGGCGGCCCCGCGACCGGACGACTACCGAAAGGATCGTCGATGTCACGAAGGGGACTCACGGCCGCGTTCGGCGCGGTCGCGACCGTCGCGGCCGCCGCCCTCGTCGCGGTGCTCCACCCGGCCGCCTCCAGCGCGGCCGTGCTGCCGAACGGGTTCAAGAGCGTCGGCTACATGCCGTCCTGGTCCGGCAACGTGAGCAGCGTCCAGTACGGGAAGCTGACCCACGTCAACTACGCGTTCGCGCTGCCGAACGCCAACGGCACGCTCCAGCCGGTGGAGAACATCCCCAAGCTCCAGCAGCTCGTCTCGCTCGGCCACGCGGGCAACGTCAAGGTGCTGATCGCGGTCGGCGGCTGGAACAACGGCGACGACTCCGCGTTCGAGGCGCTGGCGGCCAGCTCGGGCGGGCGGACCACGTTCGTCAACAGCCTGGTCAGCTTCGTCACCCAGTACAACCTGGACGGTGTCGACATCGACTGGGAGTACCCCGACCCGGGCACCTCGGGCAACAACTTCACCGCGCTGATGCAGCAGCTCAGCACCGCCATGCACAGCCGCGGCAAGCTGCTCACCGCGGCGGTCGTCTCCGGCGGCGGCACCGCGCAGGGCGTGCAGCCGGCCGTCTTCGGGTACGTCGACTGGCTCAACATCATGACCTACGACGGCGGCAGCCCGCACGCCAACTACGACTGGGCGGTCAGCAACGTCAACGAGTGGAAGTCACGCGGCCTGCCGGCCGGCAAGACCGTGATGGGCGTGCCGTTCTACAGCCGGCCGGGCTACTACACGTACGCGAACCTGGTCTCGATGGACCCGGCCAACGCCAACCGCGACTGCACCACCGCCGGCGGCGCGCAGCAGTGCTACAACGGCATCCCGACGGTGAAGCGCAAGACGCAGTACATGATGGCCAACGGCGGCGGCATGATGAACTGGGAGCTGTCCCAGGACGCCACCGGCGCCAACTCGCTGGTCAGCGCCATCTACGAGGTGGCCACGGGCGGTGGCGGCAACCCGACCACCCCGCCGCCGGGCGGCCGCACCGGCCAGATCACCGGTATCGCCGGCAAGTGCGTCGACGTCGCCGGCGCCAGCTCGGCCAACGGCACGGCCGTCCAGCTCTACGCCTGCAACGGCACCAACGCTCAACAGTGGACGGTCGGCGGCGACGGGACGCTCCGCGCGCTCGGCAAGTGCATGGACGTGGCCGCGGCCGGCACCGCCAACGGCACGGTGGTCCAGCTCTACGACTGCAACGGCACCGGCGCGCAGGTGTGGCAGGCGCAGAGCAACCTGACCCTGCGCAACCCCGCGTCCAACAAGTGCCTCGACGCCACCGGCAACAGCTCGGCGGACGGCACCCGGCTGCAGATCTGGGACTGCTTCGGCGGCGCCAACCAGCAGTGGCGCCTGCCGTAGACACGGCGCCGCCGGAAGGGCCGCGCCCCGCGAACCGAGGGGCGCGGCCCGCGCCGCGTGTTCAGGCGGTTGGCGCAGGGGTGGGCGGCGACGCCACCCCCCCGGCGCCCCGCCCCGCCCCCCCCCCCCCCGGCCGGGCCCCCCCCCCCCCCCCCGGGGGCCCGGCCCCGCGACGCTTCTTCAGGCGGTTGGCTCAGGCGTGGCCGGCGACGGCGTGCGGGACGTAGGGCGCCTCCAGCGTGGCGACCTCCTCGTCGGTGAGCTCCAGGTCGGCGGCGGCCACCGCGTCCTCGATGTGCGGGAGCTTGGTGGCGCCGACGATCGGTGCGGTGACCGCCGGCTGGCGCAGCAGCCAGGCGAGCGCGACCTGGGCCGCCGGTACCCCGCGGGCGGTCGCGACGGCGGCGACCGCGTCGACGACCGCGGCGTCGGCGGCGCCGGTGGCGGACTGGTAGAGCTCGCGGGCGTACTGGTCGCTGCCGGAGCGGGCGGTGGCGTCGGTGCGGGCGCGGGCCAGCAGGCCGCGGGCGAGCGGGCTCCACGGGATGACGCCGACGCCCTCGTCGAGGCAGAGCGGGAGCATCTCCCGCTCCTCCTCCCGGTACAGCAGGTTGTAGTGGTTCTGCATCGCCACGAACGGGGTCCACCCGTTCGCCCGGGCCACCTCCTGGGCCCGGGCGAACTGCCACGCCCACATGCTCGACGCCCCGAGGTAGCGGGCCTTGCCGGCCTTCACGACGTCGTGCAGCGCCGACATCGTCTCCTCGATCGGCGTGTCGTAGTCCCAGCGGTGGATCTGGTACAGGTCGACGTGGTCGGTGCCGAGCCGGCGCAGCGAGTCGTCGATCGACGCCATGATGTGCTTGCGGGACAGGCCCCGGTCGTTGGGGCCCTCGCCCATCGGGTTGTACACCTTGGTGGCGAGCACGTAGTCGTCGCGCCGGCCGAAGAACGTGTCGAGCAGCTTGCCGGTCACCTCCTCGCTGCCGCCGACCGAGTACATGTCGGCGGTGTCGAAGAAGGTCACACCGAGCTCGACCGCGCGGCGCACGATCGGCTCGGCCCCCTCGTAGTCGAGCGTCCACTCCCGCCACGGCCGCGAGCTGTAGCTCATCATGCCGAGACAGATCCGCGAGACCTTGAGGCCGGTCGAGCCGAGTCGTGCGTAGTCCATGCGCCTACCCTATGCGGGTGCGAACGCCTTCACCTCGAGCAGGCCCACCGAGTCCGCCGCGCTCTGCAGCACCACCCGCAGCTGGGTCGTGCTCACCGTGGGGAAGGAGACGGCGTTGTACTGGTTCGCCGCCACCGGGTAGCTCGCGGCGATGTCGACGAACGCGCTGCCGTTCCAGTACTGGAGCTTCCACGAGGCGGGCAGGTCGATGCCCTGGCCGTCGTCGAAGAAGTACACCTCGGCCCGGTTGAGCGAGACCGCCGAGGGCCAGGTGAGCTGGGCCCACTGCTCGCCCTCGTTCGGCCAGGTGCCCCAGCGCGGGTTGACCGTGTCGTTGGAGGAGGGCGGGTCGACGCCGTCGTTGATCGCGTTGACGCTCTCCCACGACGACGTGTACGAGGCGGAGGGCGTCGCCGAGCCGGCGAGGTTGCCGGTCGGCGGGTCCGGGTCCGGGTCGGGGTCGGGCACGGTGCCGCCCCGGTTGTACGCCTTCACCTCGGTCAGCCCGGCCTTCGACCCGGACGCGTGGGTGAGCTGCACCCGGATCCGCTGCGTGGTCACCGGCGCGAACCGCACGTTGTTGTAGTTGGCCCGCGGGGCGGCCGGCGACTTCACCTGCGAGCCGGCGTTGGTCCAGGTGCTGCCGGAGAGGTACTGCACGTTGTAGGAGGAGGGCGCCCGGTAGGTGGAGTTCTGCGGGCGGCTGTCGCGGAAGTGGAGCCGCAGCTCGTCCACCGTCCGCGCCTGACCGAAGTTGATCTCGTACCAGTCCTGGCTGTTCGGCGAGCCGGCCGCGCCCCAGATCGGGTCGTTGATGGTGAAGCCGTCGACCGCCGCGCCGGTCGAGGTGCCCGAGGCGGTGAACGACGCGGTCGCGGTCGCGCCCTGCGCCAGGTTGGGCAGCGTCGAGGTGAGGTCGACGCCCGCCTTGGCGAACATGTCCACGATCCGCGTGCCGCCCTGCGCGACCGCGTTCGGCGCCTTCACCGGCGCGGTGGTGTTGAAGCTGACCGAGCCGCCGGCCGGCAGCGACACCGCGCCGGTCGCCGGGTTGTAGACCACCCGGGTCAGCCGGTCCACGGTGAACGCCCGCTGCCCGTTGACGAAGACCGAGTAGCCCTGCGGCACGCCCGCGTACCGGGTGACGCCGTCGGCCGGGTCGTCCCAGACGATGGAGAGGTCGCTGTCGCGGTACCGCAGGTTGTTGACCGCGAAGTACGACCAGCCGATGTTGATCGGCCAGAGCTCGACCTGCGCGTCGTTGCGCGGCCGCAGCCCGGCGACGTCCTCGATGACCGTCCAGTTGCTGCTGCCCAGGATGTTGTGGTGGATCCACGAGCGGTACTGGATGGTGCGGGACGAGCCGTTCCAGTCGGCCCAGAACTCGTTCGCGTCCGGCCAGGCGGTGTTGCCGCCGACGTACTGCGCCCAGACGTTCCAGTAGAGCAGCTGCTTGTAGTTGTCGGCGGTCATCCACTGGTTCGGGTAGTTGCGCAGCGCGGACGAGTAGAGCCGGAACTGCACGGTCGAGTTGATGGTGGAGAAGTTGTTGCTGCCCGGCTGCCCGGCCGCGGCGGCCGCCGCCTTGTCCACCTGGTTCGCGGTGTAGAACGGGAAGATCGGGTACTCGGCGGGGCTGTCGAACAGGCGCAGCGCCTGCCGGTACTGGTCGGTGTTCGGCATCAGCCCGACCGCGTACGGGTAGTAGTTGTTGATCTCCTTCCACGGCACCAGCGTGTTGGTGGCCACGTGCCGGTGCTGCAGCAGCTGGCTGGAGGAGTTCCAGAGCTGGTTGATGATCCCGTCGCGCACCCGGTTGGCGATCGTCTGCATCTCGTTCGCCTTGGCGGTGTTGCCGAGCATCGTGTACGCCTGCACGGCGGCGAGCGCGTTGCTGTACACGTACGCGCCCTCGGCCCGGTCGAGCCAGCCCGAGCGCCAGTGGAACGAGACGGCGTCCGCGTCGTTGCCGGTCAGCGCGCCCCAGTCGTACTCGATGACGCCGTCGTTGTCGTGGTCGTAGAAGGAGAGCTGACCCTTGACGTCCTGCTCGGCGTACCGGGCGAAGTTGGCCAGCATCGCCGGCTGTCCACCGTGGATCTGGTACGCCCGCCAGCCGGCCTCGGAGATGTACTGGGTGTAGGAGTTGTTCCAGTTCGCCGGGTCACCGGGGTTGTCCATGTACCGCCCGTTGCGGGAGACGGTGCCGACGTTGAGCCAGTTCCCGTACGCGTACTTCGGGTCGCGCAGGTACTTCAGGTCGTCGATGTGCATCGGCTGGGTCAGCACGATCGCGTTGTTGTAGCCCAGCGCCCCCTCGACCGAGGTGGGGAACTGGAACGTCTGCCCGGGGATGTCGCCGTCGAAGTTGTTGAAGCGCATCAGCCACCAGCGGTAGTAGACGTTCTTCTTGATGGCCGCCTCGGGCACGTCGATGTACGGCACGTTGTCGGCCCACCAACGGTTGTACGCCCGCACGTGGGTGGCGAACGCGGTGGCGTTGGTGTAGCCGCGGTAGGCGTTGTACTCGCTCAGCGACTCCGGGATCTCGTCGGTCACGAAGCCCAGCTGCACCTTGGCCTCGACGGTCTGCCCGGCGCCGACGGTCACCGACCGGTTGAGGCCGCCGCTGGAGACGGCGAAGCCGCTGTCGCCGCTCAGCCGCGGGAAGAGCGTGGTCAGGCTGTTGAACGAGGCGCGCTGCCCGGTGAGCTCGCTGCCGCTGGCCGTGGTGGCGTACGGCGAGGTGGCCCGCAGTTGCAGCGTCGTCGAGGCGGAGCCGGTGTTGGTGATCGACAGGTTCGTCACCAGCACGTTGTTGTCGGTGATGAACTTGGTCTGGTTGACCCGGATCGAGCCTGCGGTGTGCACGCTCTTCCAGTGGCTGGGCGCCTGCCAGCGCTGCGACACCTGCTCGGTGAACGTGCCGGGGGTGACCGCGACCGAGTACGCGTTCTGGTCGCTGATGCTCTCGAAGTACGCGACCCGGCCGCCGAAGCCGATGACCGAGGGGGAGTGCACCTTCATGAACGCCCCGCGGCCGCGGGTCATCAGGATGCCGCCGTCGGCGTCGGACGGGTCGCTGCCCGAGCGGGACAGCAGCCGGTCGACCCAGAAGTCGGTGCCGGAGGCTTCGGCGTCGTAGATCGCCCGCATCATGTTGCCGCTGTTGTATCCGACCGGCGGCTGCGGGACCGCGGGGCCGGAGAAGGTGGGTAGGCCGATCGTCTGCGCGGCGCTGGCGGGAGACGCCAACAGCGCGGCCGTAACGACGGCGACCACGCCCGCTGCGAGGGGTTTGCGCATCGTGTGACTCCTACGAGGGGGACCGGGCGGAACCGGTGCGAGACCGGTGGTGAGCGACGCCGCCCGGCCGCGCTCACGTGATGCGTAGGAGGGAGCGTACATTACGCTCGGCTCGTGCTCTACCCACCCGCGCTGTACCCGCCGGAACGCCTTGCCCACGCCCAGCGGGCGGTCGCCGCGGCGGGGCTCGACGCGCTCCTGCTCACCCCCGGCTCCGACCTGCGCTACCTGACCGGCTACCACGCCCACGCCCTGGAGCGGCTGACCTGCCTCGTGCTGCCGGCGCAGGGGCGGGCCACGCTGATCGTGCCGCGCCTGGAGCGCCCCGCGGCCGAGGCGTCGCCGGCACCCGGCACGGGAGTCGCCATCGTCGACCACCAGGACGGCGACGACCCGTACCCCCTGGTGAAGCGGGCGCTCGGCGGACCGGCACGTGCCGTCGGCCTGGCGGACCGGATGTGGGCCGCGCAGGTCCTGGCCCTGCGCGCGGCGCTGCCGGCGGCGGCGCAGCGGCTGGCCAGCGAGGTCCTCGCGCCGCTGCGGATGCGCAAGACGCCGGCGGAGGTGGCGGCGCTGCGCGAGGCCGGCGCGGCGATCGACGCGGTGCACGCCCGGATGGGCGAGTGGCTGCGGGCCGGCCGCACCGAGGCCGAGGTGGGCGCGGACATCGCGCGGGCGATCCGGGAGGCCGGCCACGAGACCGTCGACTTCGTGATCGTCGCCTCCGGTCCGAACGGCGCCAGCCCGCACCACGCCACCTCCGACCGGGTGGTCGCGCCGGGCGATCCGGTGGTCGTCGACATCGGCGGCACGATGCCCTCCGGCTACTGCTCCGACTCGACCAGGACCTACGTCGTGGGCTCGCCGCCGGCCGACTTCGCCGCGTACTACGAGGTGCTGCACGCGGCCCAGCGGGCGGCGGTCGCCGCGGTCCGCCCGGGCGTGCCGGCGCGGTCCGTCGACGCGGCGGCCCGCGCGCCGATCGCCGAGGCCGGGTACGGGGAGGCGTTCCTGCACCGCACCGGCCACGGGATCGGGCTGGACGGGCACGAGGAGCCGTACATCGTGGCCGGCAACGGGCTGCCGCTGGAGCCGGGCATGGCGTTCTCGGTGGAGCCCGGCATCTACCTCGACGGGCGGCACGGGGCGCGGATCGAAGACATCGTGGTCTGCACGGCCGGCGGCGTCGAGCGCCTCAACACGCTTTCCACCGCGTTGGTGGAGCTGTAGCCCCGCGGTGGTGGAGCTGTAACCCGCGTTTGTCGAGCCGTGACCCGTGTTTGTGGAGCGGTGACCCTAACGACCGTTAAGCTTGTGGGCATGGATCGTCTCCTACCCACCCCCGAGGCGTACGAGCTGCTGGAACTCACCCGTGAGCTGGCCGACGGCGAGCTGGCCCCGCGGGTGGACGACTTCGAGGCGCGCGGCGAGTTCCCGCGCGAGGTGATCCGCACGATCGGCCGCGCCGGCCTGCTCGGCCTGCCGTACCCGGAGGAGGTCGGCGGCGCCGGCCAGCCGTACGAGGTCTACCTCCAGGTGGTCGAGCTGCTGGCCAGCCGGTGGCTGGCCGTCGCGGAGGCGGTCAGCGTGCACACGCTGTCCTGCTATCCGGTGTACGCGCACGGCGGCGAGCAGCTGCGCAAGCTCCTGCCCGACATGCTCGGCGGCGAGCTGCTCGGCGCGTACTGCCTGAGCGAGCCGCAGGGCGGTTCCGACGCCGCGTCGCTGGCCACGAAGGCGGTCCTCGACGGCGAGACGTACCTGGTCACCGGCACCAAGGCCTGGATCACACACGCCGCGGCGGCCGACTTCTACAACGTCTTCTGCCGCACCGGGGTCCCGGACGGCGGCGACCGCCGGTCCGAGGAGGGCGCAGCGGGCGCCATCAGGTACATCCCGGGCGCGGCCGGCATCTCCTGCCTGCTCGCCGACGCGGCCACGCCCGGCATCGCGCCGCAGGCGCCGGAGAAGACCATGGGCCTGCGCTCGTCGCCGGTCGCCCAGATCGCCTTCGACGCGGCCCCCGTCCCCGCCGACCGCCTGGTCGGCCCGTTGGGTGGTGGCTTCAAGATCGCTATGGAGGCGCTCGACTCCGGCCGGCTCGGCATCGCGGCGTGCGCGGTCGGCCTGGCCCAGGGCGCGCTCGACTACGCCGTGGCCTACGCCCGCGAACGCGAGCAGTTCGGCAGGTCCATCCTGGACTTCCAGGGAATCCGCTTCATGCTGGCCGACGCCGCGACCGGCATCGCCGCCGCGCGGGCCCTGGTCCTGGCCGCCGCGCGGCTCAAGGACGCCGGCCGCCCGTACTCGGCCGAGGCCGCCAAGGCCAAGCTCTTCGCCACCGACACCGCGATGCGCGTCACCACCGACGCCGTCCAGGTCCTGGGCGGCTACGGCTACGTGGCGGACCACCCGGTCGAGCGGTACATGCGCGAGGCCAAGGTCCTGCAGATCGTCGAGGGCACCAACCAGATCCAGCGCCTGGTCGTCGCCAAGTCCCTGTAACCCCGGACGGATGTGCCCCGGTCCGCGCCAGCGGGCACCGCGGCGGGCGCTCGCGCTGGCCACCAATCCGGCCGAACGGGAGCTGCTGTCCCGCCGCCTCGGCGCGCGGCGACTGTCGGGTCGACGAAGCGCGCCGCGGGCCGTTCGACACCTCGCGGCGGTGTAGTTTTCTCGCCGTGGAGGAGATCGACCGCGCCATCGTCGCGGCGTTGACCGCTGACGGCCGCCTGTCGTACACGGACCTGGCGGAGCGGGTGGGGCTGTCGGTGTCGGCGGTGCACCAGCGGGTGCGGCGGCTGGAGCAGCGCGGCGTCATCAAGGGCTACGGCGCCCGCGTGTCGTACGAGGCGCTGGAGCTGCCGCTGACCGCGTTCATCGCGATCCGCCCGCTCGACCCGTCGCAGCCCGACGACGCGCCGGACCGGCTGGCCCACCTGCCGGAGATCGACTCCTGCTACTCGGTGGCGGGGGAGGACTTCTACCTGCTGCTGGTGCGGGTCGCCAGCCCGGCCGCGCTGGAGCGGCTGCTGCAGCAGATCCGCACCGCGGCGAACGTCACCACCCGCACCACCGTCGTCCTCTCCACCCCCTACGAGGGGCGGCCGCCGCGGGTCACGAGTTCCAGTGGTGGATGACCGGGCGGCGGTGCTCGTATCCCAGGACCGAGACCGTGGCGGTGTCCAGCCGCAGCTTGCCGCCCCCGCTCGGGGGTAGCTCCACCCAGCGCGCGCCGGCGACCCGCAGCGCGTGCCCGTGCCCGACCAGCGCCACGTCGCCCCGCTCGGCGGCCACGCGCGCCTTGGCCAGGACCCGGTCCAGGCGCGCGCCCACCTGGTCGGGGGACTCGCCGCCGGGGCAGCCGTCGGTCCAGAGGTTCCAATGTGGATCGCGGGTGCGGTGGATCTCGCCGGTGGTGATCCCCTCGTACTCCCCGTAGTCCCACTCCACCAGGTCGGCGTCCACCTCGCTCACGGTGAGGCCGGCCAGCTCCGCGGTGCGCAGGGCCCGCTTGCGCGGGCTGCAGAACACCGCCACGAACGCCCGGCCGGCGAGGCGGCGCCCGATGACCCGGGCCTGTTCCACCCCGTCGGGCGTCAGGTCGATGTCCGTGTACGACGTGTGCCGGTGCGCCGCGCTCCACTCGGTCTGCCCGTGGCGCACGAGAACGACTTCCCCCACCCGCACAGTCAACCAGAGCCCCTTCTCCGGCGCCGCCACCTGACCACCTAGCCTCCTAGGACGCCCTACAGGATGTGACCTGCTCCTGGATCGCGCCTACGGACCGTACCTAGCTTCCTAGGATGCCTTACGGGGTGTGCCACCGCGCACAAAGACCGGCTTCAACGTCGGGGGAGAGGACACCTCAAGGTCAGAGGTGAACTACCTAGGAGGACTGACGATGAGCTTCGCGGATAAGGCGCGTAACAAGGCCGAGGAGCTGAAGGGCACCGTCAAGGAGCGCATCGGCGACGCCACGGACAACGAGAGCATGCGGGCCGAGGGCGCCGGTGAGCGGGCGACGGCCAGGGCCAAGCAGGCCGGTGAGCACGTGAAGGACGCCGGCCAGGACGCGCGGGACGCGTTTCGGGGCTGAGCCCACCAGCTGACGCGCGCGGGGTGTCCACTTCGGACGCCCCGCGTCGCTATGCGCCCTGTTGCTGCTTGCGCCACCATTTCTGGCCGGACTCGGGCAGGGTGTCGATCGGGTCGTAGTACGGGTAGCGGCGGGCCAGCGCCTCGTCGTCTTCGGGCTCGATGGAGGTGCGGTAGTTCTTGGTCCAGTACGAGATGCCGTGCTCGCGGTCGTACTCGGTGACCATGTGGACCCAGCGCTTGCCGACCAGCGGCACGTCGCAGACGATCCGGGGCGTGGCGTAGCCGGGCAGGTAGCCCATGATGTCGTGCTGCAGCTCCTGGGCCTGCCAGACCGGTACCCGCCAGTGCTCGGCGTTGGGGATCATGTCGCACATGTAGAAGTAGTAGGGCAGGATGCCGGCCTCGCCCTGGAGCGCGAAGCAGAGGTCGAGCAGGTCGGCGCCGGTGGCGTTGACGCCGCGCATGAGCACGCCCTGGTTGCGCACGTCGCGTACGCCCACTTCGAGTGCGGTCTGCGCGGCGCGGGCGACCAGCGGGGTGAGTGAGTTGGCGTGGTTGACGTGGGTGTGGATGGCGAGGTTGACGCCGCGGCGGGCGGCGGTGCGGGCGACGCGTTCGAGGCCTTCGACGACGTCGGGCTGGAGCCAGTGCTGCGGTAGGCCCATGAGCGCCTTGGTGGCGAGGCGGATGTCGCGGATGGTCTCGATGTCGAGCAGGCGCATGAGGTACGACTCGAGGTGTCGCCAGGGGATGTTGGCGACGTCGCCGCCGGAGACGACGACGTCGCGGACGCCGGGGTGGGCGCGCAGGTAGGTGATGTGGGCGTCGTACCGGTCGGTGGGTTTGAGGGTGAGTTTGAGCTTGTCGACGGTGGGTGTGGAGTTGCCGACGAGGTCCATGCGGGTGCAGTGGCCGCAGTACTGGGGGCAGGTGGAGAGCAGTTCGGCGAGGACCTTGGTGGGGTAGCGGTGGGTGAGGCCTTCGGCGACCCACATGTCGTGCTCGTGGAGGGAGTCGCGGGTGGCGTGGGGGTGTGCGGGCCAGTCGGTGCGGCGGTCGGAGGCGACCGGGATCATGTATCGCCGGATGGGGTCGGCGTAGAAGTCTTCGGTCGACATCGTGTTGAGCATCTGGGGCGGTACGAGCATCGACATGGTGGCGCGCTGGGTCTGGTCGGTGGCCAGGTCGTCGTAGAACGCGTCGGGGACCAGGTCGCCGAGGACGGCGTGGAGCTGTCGGGGATTTTTGACGCAGTGGGCGCGCTGCCATTGGGCGGATTCCCACTGGTCGCGGGTGATGTCGCGCCAGCCGGGGAAGCGGGCCCAGTCGGGCTCCACGAGCTCGCGGCGGCGGTACTCGTACGGCTGCCCCACTTCGGCCCCCATGCTAGAAATCATCCTGTGATCTAGTTAATCTACCGTAAGATTTCCCGTGGAAGAGGGCAAGGTTGATTACTTCACCGGTTGGGCTGCATCGCGTGCTGGCGCCGGCGGGGGTGCTCCCGCAGGCGGCGCAGCGGCTGGACGCGCGTGCGGAGGTGGGCGCGGACGAGGTGCGGATCGCGGTCGAGCGGCTCAACCTGGACGCGGCGAGCTTTCGCCAGCTGCGGGAGAAGCACGGCGGTGACGGTGCGGCGGTGCGGGCCGAGGTGCTCGACATCGTCGGGCGGCGGGGCAAGATGCACAATCCGGTGACCGGGTCGGGCGGGATGCTGATCGGCACCGTCGACGAGGTGGGTCCGGCGTCGCCGCTGGGGCTGAAGGTCGGTGACCGGGTGGCCACGCTCGTCTCGCTCACGCTCACCCCGCTGCACATCGCCGGTACGACCTGGGACGGCGGCGGTGAGCAGGTGCCGTGTACGGGGCACGCGATCCTGTTCGCCCGCTCGGTGGCGGCGGTGCTGCCGGAGGATCTGGACTCCCGGCTGGCGCTGGCGGTGCTGGACGTGTGCGGGGCGCCGGCGTTGACGGCGCGGGTGGTGCGACCCGGCGGAGCCGTGGCGGTGCTGGGCGGGGCGGGCAAGAGTGGCTCGCTGTCACTGGCCGCGGCCCGGGCCGCGGGCGCTGCCCGTACCACGGCTGTGGTCGTGGACGAGGCGGAGGCCGCGCTGTTGCGCGGTGCCGGCCTGGCCGACGAGGTGGTCGTCGCGGACGCCCGTGACCCGGTGGCGGTCGCGGCGGCGGTGGGTGAGCCGGTGGACGTGACGGTGGTCTGCGTGGACGTGCCGGGGTGCGAGCACGGGGCGATCCTGGCGACCGCGGCCGGCGGCACGGTGGTGTTCTTCTCGATGGCGACGAGCTTCGCGGCGGCGGCGTTGGGCGCGGAGGGGCTGGCGGCGGACGTGACGATGCTGATCGGCAACGGGTATGTGCCGGGGCACGCGGCGTACGCGCTCGACCTGGTGCGCGAAGTCTCAGCCGTGCGGGAGTTGTTCGAGGGCAGACTGGGCGCATGAGCGACTCCACCTTGTACCGGAACGGGTCCGTCTACAGCCCCGCGGACCCGACGGCGACCGCCCTGCTGGCGCGCGACGGCGTGATCGCGTGGGTCGGGCCGGACGCCGAGGCCCCTTCCGCCGATGTCACCGTGGATCTCGACGGTGCGCTGGTCACGCCGGCGTTCGTCGACGCGCACGTGCATCTGACCGATACCGGGCTGGCGCTGTCCGGGCTCGACCTGAGTGGTGCGCGTTCGGCGGGCGAGGTGTTGGCCGCGGTGGCGGCGTTCGCGGGCAAGCTGCCGGGTGACGCGGTGGTGCTGGGGCACGGGTGGGACGAGACGACGTGGGACGACCAGGCCAAGCCGGAGGCGGCGGCGCTGGAGCGGGCCGCGGGTGGGCGCCGGGCGTACCTGTCGCAGGCCTCGATCCACTCGGCGCTCTGTACGCCTTCGCTGCTCGCGGCGGCGCGCGGTAGGCCGGGTTTCGACGAGTCCGGTTGGGTGCGGCGGGAGGCGCACCACGTGGTGCGGGAGCTGGCGCTCGGCTCGGTCCCGGCGGTCCAGCGGGGGCGGGCGCAGCGGGTGGCGCTGGCGCGGGCGGCGGAGTTGGGGATCGCGGCGGTGCACGAGTGCGGTGGACCGGGCACGTCGGGGGAGGCGGATTTCACCGGGTTGCTCGCCCTGTCCGGTCAGGGGTTTCCCGAGGTGTACGGGTACTGGGGGGAGCTGCTGTCGGCGGCGAAGGCGAAGGAGCTCGGTGCGGTCGGTGCCGGGGGTGACCTGTTCGCGGACGGGGCGTTGGGTTCGCAGACGGCGCACCTGTCGGAGTCCTATCTGGACACGGACGGGTGTGGTCACGGGTACGTGAGCGTCGAGCAGGTCCGGGACCATCTGCTGGACTGCGCGGCGCACGGGGTGCAGGGCGGGTTCCACGCGATCGGTGACGCGGCGATCGGCACGGTGCTGGCCGGGTTCGCGGAGGCGGCGCGAAAGCTGGGGGTGGAGCGGCTGCGGGATGCCCGTCACCGGGTCGAGCACGCCGAGATCGTCAACAAGCGGCTGATCGCGGGTTTCGTCGAGTACGGGATCGTGGCGAGCATGCAGCCGGCGTTCGACCGGTTGTGGGGTGGGGAGTCGCAGATGTACGCGCAGCGGCTGGGGGTGGCCCGGTCGCTGGAGTCGAACCCGATGGGTGCGATGCACGGGGTGGGGGTGGCGCTGGCGTTCGGGTCGGATTCGCCGGTGACGCCGCTGGATCCGTGGGGCGGTGTGCGGGCGGCGGTGCGGCACTTCAACCCGGTGCACCGGATGAGCGTGCGGGCGGCGTTCGCGGCGCATACCCGGGGTGGTTGGCGGGCGTTGCCCAGGGACATCGAGGGCGCGAGGAGCGAGCCCCGCAGTCGCGACCAGCGGGGCTCGGAGGGGGTGCTGGTGCCGGGTGCGCCGGCGACGTTCGCGGTGTGGTCGGTGCCGGCGGGGCTGTCGCACGGGTTGCCGGTGCTGGACGAGCTGCCGGTGTGCCGCCGCACGGTGCTGCGCGGCCGGGTCATCTACGAGGAGTGAGATGTTCCCGGGCTTCGCCCGGGGACCAGGCGCTTCCGGGTTGCGGACGAGGGGCCTGGTCTTCCGGGCGGAGCCCGGGGAGCGGGCAGGAGGGTGCGGCATGGGCAAGCTCGGTCTCGATCCAGTGACCGTGGCGCGGGCGCGGGCGCTCGCGGCGGAGGTCGGGCGGCCCGTGGTGGAGTTGGCGCGCTCGCACACGACGGTGTCGGTGGAGCGGGCGGTGCTACGGCTGGCGGGGGTGACCGGCGCCGACCCGGACGGGATCCCGTGGGTCAACCGGCTGGTCGACGCGGTCGCGGCCGACGTGGGGTTGGGGCACGGGGTGGCGTTGCCGGTGTTCGACGCGCTGCTGCGCGAGGGTCTGGACGACGTGACGCTGCTGGCGCAGAAGGCGGCGGCCGGTTCGGTGCGGTTCGCGGTGCCGGCCCGGGCCGCCGCGTCCCGGCGGGCGGCGCTGCGGCAGGTGCGGGCCGGTCTGCGTCTGGTGGACCGGCGGCGGGCCGAGCGGGAGCGGCTGGTCAGGCGCCTCGGCGACGCGCCGCGCCGGCCGTGGATCTACCTGATCGTGGCGACCGGTGACATCTTCGAGGACATCCCGCAGGCGCAGGCGGCGGCCCGGGCGGGCGCGGACGTGATCGCGGTGATCCGGTCGACGGGGCAGTCGCTGCTGGACTACGTGCCGGAGGGGGCGACGCGGGAGGGGTTCGCCGGCACGTATGCGACGCGGGAGAACTTCCGGCTGATGCGGGCGGCGCTGGACGAGACGTCGCGGGAGCTGGGCCGGTACGTGCGGCTGACGAACTACGCGTCGGGGCTGTGCATGCCGGAGATGGCGGTGCTGGCCGGGCTGGAGCGGCTGGACATGATGTTGAACGACTCGATGTACGGGATCCTGTTTCGTGACATCAACCCGGTCCGTACGTTCGTGGACCAGCGCTTCTCGCGGCAGGTGCACGCGCGGGCCGGGATCGTCATCAACACCGGTGAGGACAACTACCTGACGACAGCGGACGCGGTCGAGGCGGCGCACACGGTGACGGTCAGCCAGTTGTTGAACGAGTACTTCGCGCACGAGGCGGGGTTGGCGGACTGGCAGCTGGGGCTGGGGCACGCGTTCGAGATCGACCCGGATCTGCCGGAGTCGTTCCGGTTGGAGCTGGCGCACGCGCTGCTGGCCCGGGAGCTGTTCCCGGACGCGCCGCTGAAGTGGATGCCGCCGACCCGGCACATGACCGGTGACGTGTTTCGGGGCAACCTGCTGGACGGCTTCTTCAACCTGGTGGGTGCGCTGACCGGGCAGGGGATCCTGCTGGTGGGGATGATGACGGAGGCGGTGGTGACGCCGTGGCTGTCCGACCGGGACATCGCCCTGCAGAACGTGCGCTACGTGCTGGGCGCGGCCGGTGGCTTGCACGAGGACTTCGTGCCGGCGCCGGGTGGGTTCATCCAGCGGCGGGCGCACGAGGTGTTGCGGGAGGCGGTGGCGCTGCTGGGGCGGATCGCCGAGGGTTCGCTGCTGGACGCGATCGCGGACGGGACGTTCGGCATCATGAAGCGCCCGGCGGACCGGGGCAAGGGCCTGGACGGGGTGGCCGCCCACGAGGCCGACTACTACAACCCGGCGACCGAGCTTCTGGAGGCGGCGTGACTGGGCGGGTCGTGCGGCCGTACGGGGATACGACCGGGGACGGGATGGTGCAGGTGTCGTTCACGCTGCCGGTGGCGCACGACAAGCGGGCCGAGGGGGCGGCGCTGCAGTTGGCCGGGAAGATGGGTCTGGATCCGGCGATGCTGGTGCACGCGCGGCAGATGGGGGACGGTTACACGTTCTTCGTCGTGTACGGGCGGGTGCACCACCTGGTCGACCTGGGGGCGGTGCGGGTGGCGGAGCGGGACTATCCGTTGCTGTCGGCCAAGGAGGTCAACACGGCGGTGAAGCGGCGGCTGCGGCGCAAGCTGTCCGTGGTCGGCGCCTGTATCGGCACGGACGCGCACACGGTGGGGATCGACGCGATCCTCAACGTCAAGGGGATCGCCGGTGAGAAGGGTCTGGAGTACTACCGGGAGCTGCGGGTGCTCAACCTCGGCGCCCAGGTGACGGTGCCGGAGCTGGTGGAGGCGGCCCGGGTGGAGCGGGCCGACGCGGTGCTCGTCTCACAGGTGGTCACGCAGCGGGACGCGCACCTGCACAACGTGCGGGAGATGTCGGCGGCGTTCCGTGAGGCGTTCCCGGCCGGGCGGCGGCCGCTGCTGGTGGCGGGTGGGCCGCGTTTCGACGAGATGATGGCCGGGGAGCTGGGTGTGGATCGGATCTTCGGACGTGGCACCACCCCGCGGGAGGTGGCCAGCTACCTGGTGCACGCCCTGGCTGCCGAGAAGAAGGCAGCCGAGAAGAAGGTGGTGGCGGCGTGAGCGTCGGGCTGACGGTCACCCACCGGCGGTACGTGCCGTACGCGAACGCGCACTACGCCGGTGACCTGGTCGACGGGGCGTACGCGCTGGGGCTCTTCGGCGACGTCGCCACCGAGGTGTGCATCCGGATGGACGGCGACGAGGGGCTGTTCGCGTCCTATTCGGACGTGCAGTTCCGGGCTCCGGTGCGGGCCGGTGACGTCGTGGAGGCCACCGCCACCGTGACCCGGGTGGGCACGCGCAGCCGCACGCTCGAGTTCTCCTGCGTGGTCGTCTGCCGCGGGTCCGGCGGGTCCGGCGCGGCCGTGCTCGACCCGCCGGTGGTGGCGGTCACCGCCGTGGGCACCGTCGTCGTGCCGTGAGCGTCGTCGCCTGCGCGGACGTCGGCTCCACCTACACGAAGGTGGCCGTCGTCGACGCCGGCGACGGCCGGCTGGTGGCGACCGCCGCCCACCCCACGACCGTCCCCGATGTCATGACCGGGCTCGGCGCCGCGGTCCGGGCCGCCACCGCGGGGCTGCGGGCCGCGTCGATTCCCTGGTACGTGTGTTCGTCCGCCGGTGGCGGTCTGCGGCTCGCGGTGGTGGGCTTCGAGCGGCTGGTCACCGCGGAGGCGGGACACCGGGTGGGCCTGTCGGCGGGGGCCCGTGTGGTGCACGTCGCCGCCGGGCCGCTGGACGCCGCGGGGGTGCGGGACCTGCGTGCCGCCCGCCCCGACGTGGTCCTGCTGGCCGGTGGTACGGACGGCGGTGACGCCGAGGTGCTGGTGCACAACGCGCGGCGGCTGGCCCGTAGCCGGTGGCGGGTACCGGTGGTGGTGGCCGGCAACGCGGACGCCGCCGGCGAGGTCGGGGCCGTCCTCGGTGGAGCGAGCATTGTGGACAATGTGCTGCCGCGGATCGGTGTGCTGCGGGCGGGGCCGGCGCGGGCGGCGATCCGGGAGGTGTTCCTGCGGCACGTGATCGGCGGGCGGTTCGGGGCGCGGTTCGCGCGGCTGGTGCGGGCGGCGACCCCGGACGCGGTCCTGGCCGGCGTGGAGCTGCTCGCCGACCGCACCGGCCGCGGGCTGCTCGTGGTCGACGTGGGCGGGGCCACCACCGACGTGTACTCGGCGCTGCCGCCGGGGGCGGAGCGGCCCGCCGAGGCGGCCGGCACCCTCCCCCGGGCCCGTACCGTCGAAGGGGACCTGGGCGTGCGGTGGAGCGCGCCGGGCGTCGTGGCGGCCGCCGCGGCGGAGAAGTTGCCGCACGACGCCGCGCTCGCCGAGGCCGCCCGGCTCCGCGCCGCCGACCCGGCCCTGATCGGCGACTCAACCCTGAGCGCCGAATCAACCCCGGCCGGTGACCCAACCTCGGCCGGTGACCCGAGCCTGAGCGGTGGGTCAGCACTGACCGGCCGCTCAAGCCTGACTGGCGGCTCAGCGCTGAGCGGTGGGTCAGCTTTGAGTCGCGGCTCAGCGGCCGGCGTGGACCTGCGGCTCGCCACCATCGCGGCGACCGTGGCGGTGCGGCGGCACGCGCGCGGGGAGGCGGGCGGCTTCGGGCGGCGGGACCTGCGCGAGGTGTCCGTGGTGGTCGGCTCGGGCGGTGTCCTTCGCCATTCGCCGGCCGGGGACGCGCGCGGCGTACTCGATGCGGTTTTGTCCGACCACGGCGGCGGGTGGCCGCTGCCGCGGGCAGCGGCCACAGTGGTCGATCGGGAGTGTGTGCTGGCGGCGGCGGGCCTGCTGGCGGCCGACCACCCGGCGGCCGCGTTCGCTCTCCTGCATGATCACCTGTGCGGCGGGTGACCGCTGAAACACGCCGGGCGTCGACACGCCGCAGTGGTTGACAGCGCACGGGGGGCGGCACGTACCGTCTTTAGGTCCTACAACGGGGAGCGGCTGTTGTTCGCTTCGTCCCTTCGCCAGCTGGCCAAGCAAGCCGACACCAGGTCCAGCGGGCGGGGGTCGGCGGGGCGGCGCGGACCGGCCGAGGAGCTGAGTCGGTGCTACGGCAGGGGGGTGACCGCGGCCAGTAGACAACGGCGGCGCGGGGGCAGCCAGCATTCGTCCCGTCGGTCCGAAGGTCGTGGAGATCAACTGTCGCACCGGACCCGGGTAGGGCCTGGGAGCATCGGGGTGCCGCTACGGCGGCGCCCCGATTTTCCGTCTCGGCCCGCCCCCGTCGCGTCGTTCCCGGGACCAGCGGTCGCCGCCCGCGGGGCTGGGCTGGTCCCGCTCGCTTCGCTCGCCAGCGTCCCACGACCGGCTCCCGCCGCCCGCGGGCGCTAGGCTTCGGCAGGTGACCATGGTGGAGCCCGCCGAGACTGCGGCGTCCGAGGCCGACTCTCCCGAATCGCAGCGGCGGGAGGCCCCGCATCCCCTCCCGCTGGCCGCGGGCGCGGCGATGGCGGTCGCGGCCGGGGTGGCGCTGCTGCTGTCCTTCCCCACCTACGGGGTGTGGTGGCTGGCCCCGGCCGGTGTCGCGCTGCTGGCCGCGGCCGTGCACCGGCGCCGGTTCCGGGCCGGGCTGGGGCTGGGGGCGCTCGCCGGGCTGGTGCTGTTCCTGATGCTGCTGAGCTGGACCAACCTGCACACCGGGCTGGCGCCGTGGCTGCTGCTGTCGGGTCTGCAGGCCGCGTTCGTCGCGCTGCTCGGCGGCGCCGGCGCCTACGTCTCGCCGCTCGTCGACCGCTTCCGCTGGGCGTGGCCGCCGGCGACCGCGCTGCTGTGGGTGGCGCAGGAGGCGCTGCGCGACCGCGCCCCGTACGGCGGTTTCCCGTGGGGGCGGCTCGCGTTCAGCCAGGACGGCTCCCCGCTGGTGCGGCTGGCCGCGCTGGGTGGGGCGCCGCTGGTCACGTTCGGGGTGGCGCTCGCCGGCGGGCTGCTGGTCACCGCCGCCTGGCGGCCGTGGAACCTGTGGCCGGCCCGCCTGGCCCGCGGCCGGCTGGTGCTCTCCGCCGCCGCGCTGGCCGCCGGCGCCGTCGCGGTGCCCGCCGCCGGGCTGCTCGTACCCACCGCGACGCCGGGCGGCGCCCCGGTCACCGTCGCCATCGTGCAGGGCAACGTGCCCCGGATGGGGTTGGACTTCAACGCCCAGCGCCGCGCCGTCCTGGAAAACCACGTCACCGCCACCATCGCGCTCGCCGGGCGGGTCGCCGCCGGGCAGGAGCCGCAGCCGGACCTGGTCGTCTGGCCGGAGAACGCCAGCGACGTCGACCCGCTGCGCGACGCCACCGCCGCCGCCCGCATCTCCGACGCCGCCGCCGCGATCCGCGCCCCGATCCTGGTCGGCGGCATCCTGCGCGGCCCGGCCACGGGCGAGGTCCGCAACGTCGGCATCCTGTGGCGGCCCGGCGCCGGCCCCGACCTGGACCAGACGTACGTGAAGCGGCATCCGGTGCCGTTCGCCGAGTACATGCCGCTGCGCGACGTCGCCCGCCTGGTCAGCAAGGAGGTCGACCGGGTGGCGGACATGGTGGCCGGCGACCGTCCCGGCGTCGTGCGGACCGGGCCGGTCGCGGTCGGCGACGTCATCTGCTTCGAGGTCGCCTACGACGGCATCGTCCGGGACACCGTCACCAACGGCGCCGGGATCCTGGCCGTGCAGACCAACAACGCGACGTTCGACGTCGCGGAGGCGCGCCAGCAGATGGCGATGGTACGGCTGCGTGCGGTCGAGCACGGCCGGGAGTCGTTGATGGCCTCGACCGTCGGGGTGTCCGGCTTCGTCACCGCCGACGGAAAGGTGCACCAGGACACCGGGTTCAACACCCAGGAGGTCGTGGTACGCCAGCTGCGCACCGCCGACGCGCGCACGCTCGCGACCCGGCTGGGCGTGTGGCCGGAGGTGCTGCTGGTGGGGCTGGGGATCGTGTTGCTCGCCGGGGCGGTCGTGGTGCGCCGTGGCTGACTCCCTTGTGGACGCCTACCTGGCCCGGATCGGCGCCGCCCGCCCGGTGCCGGACGCCGACGGGCTGCGGGTGTTGCAGCGGGCGCACCTGGGGACGGTGCCGTTCGAAAACCTCTCCATCCACCTCGGCGAGCCGATCGACCTCGCCACGCTGCCCGACAAGATCGTGGCGCGGCGGCGGGGCGGGTTCTGCTACGAGCTCAACGGCGCGTTCGCGCAGCTGCTGACCGCCCTCGGGTACAGGGTGACGCTGCACTCGGCCCGGGTGTGGGGCGGCGGCCGGTGGGGGCCGCCCTTCGACCACCTGGTGCTGCGGGTGGAGCTGGCCGAGCCGTGGCTGGTGGACGTGGGCTTCGGCCGGTTCGCGCACTACCCGATGGTGTGGCGGTCGCCGGCGCCCTGGCTGGATCCGGCGGGGACGTTCACGTTCGTCGAGCGTGACGTCGGCGACATCGAGGTCGTGCTGGACGGCGAACCGCAGTACCGGATCGACCCGCGCCCGTACCAGCTGGCCGACTTCGCCCCCACCTGCTGGTGGCAGTCCACCTCACCGGACGCGCACTTCACCCGCTCGCTGACCTGCTCGATGCTCACCCCGGACGGCGGCCGGGTGACGTTGAGCGGCGACCGCCTCATCGTCACCGATCCCGCCGGCGGCCGCGACGAGCAGCGCCTGGACGGCGACGCCGCGGTCCTGGCCGCGTACCGGGAGCGTTTCGGCCTGGCCCTGGACCGGGTACCGCGCGTGGCGCGCTAGCTGACCTACCACGGATGGCCCGAACCCTCGCTGGCCACCGTTCGGCGGCCCGTGGCCGACACGGCCGTTTCCGCGACCCGACGTCGAAACCCCCGGGCCGCAGCGGACCGGCGCGGGATACGAACCGCGGAGGGTGCGGCCGCGGTGGTCCAGGCCCAATGCCACTCGGTGTGCACCCCGAACGACCGGGACGATCCCATGATCGGCTCGCCGAGATGGGCCCGAGGCGGAGATCATGTACTTCGCTGTACCTCTAGATGATCTACTCCAAGGGTGGGTTCGCTCAGCGGTACTGGAAGTACGTTATGGCGGCCTCATAACGTACTTCCAGTACCGCTGAGCAGAGACTCGGTCCTTGATCGACGGCCATTGCCGCCCTGACGCCCCGGGCGGGCCCGTCGGGCCGGGGGTGTGGTTGCCGAGTGCGGAGGGTGAGGCCGCGGGAGTTGCCCTGTGTCAACCTCCCTTGTTGGTCTTGCTGGTTTTGTCTGGGTTGATCAGGTGTTGGAGGGCGCGGTGTTGGTCGGGGTCGTAGGCGGTGTTGGTGGTCCAGCATTTCCAGATCACGTCGAGCCAGGCGCGGGCGAGGATGCGGACCGCGTGGGGGTGGTCGCATCCGCGGGCGCGGGCGCGGTCGTAGAGTTGGGCGGCCCAGGCGTTGGCGTGGCGGCTGTCGCCGGCGAAGTCGCAGACGGCGTCGCGTAGTTGTTTGTCGACGGCCCAGCGGAACGAGACGATGCGTTGTCTGCCGGATTCGCGGGTGGACGGGGCCACGCCGGCTAGGCAGGCCAGGGAGTTGGCGGTGGGGAACCGGCCGCGGGCGTCGCCGATCTCGGCCAGCCGGCCGCGCGGGGACGGCCGCGGCGCGCGGAGCGTGGCATCCTTGATGGATGGGACGGGCAATCGCGTTGGGCGTGCCGCTGGTGGCGATCGCGGAGATCGTCGTCTTCGTCCTGGTCGGCACCGGGATCGGCTACGGCTGGGCGCTGCTGGCGGTGCTGGCCGCCTCGTTCCTGGGCATGATGCTGCTGCGCCGCGAGGGCATGCGCGCCTGGCGGGGCTTCATCGCCGCCGCCAACGCCGGCCAGCACCCGGGCGAGCGGGTCATCGACGGCATCGTCGGGCTGGGCGCCGGCGTGCTGCTGACCGTGCCCGGCTTCCTGACCGCCCTGGCCGGCCTGCTCCTGCTCACCCCGCCGGCGCGTTCGGTCGCCCGGCGCGGCGTGCAGCGCTGGACCGAGCGGCGCGTCTCCGCCGCGGTCGCCGGCGACCTGTTCGGCCCGCGCAAGGTCAAGGTGCAGCGCGGCGCCCCGGACACCGACGACGCCATCGAAGGCGAGATCGTCTGACCCGCCGGGCGCGCGTCTCCTTGCCTCGCAGCGGGGTCCGCAGCCTCGCAGCGGGGTCGGCACCGAGGTCCCGCAGCGAGGGGAGCAGCGGCGTGACAAGGGCCGGCCCGGATGGCACGAAAATGGCCCCCGCCAGTGGCGGGGGCCATTAGACGCGGTTGGCGTCAGGCGGAACGGCCGCGCCGGGCGCGGACCTCCTCCAGGCGCTCGGCCAGGATGTCCTCGAGCTCGGCGATCGAACGCCGCTCCAGCAGCATGTCCCAGTGGGTGCGCGGGGGCTTGGCCTTCTTCTGCTCCGGCTCACTGCCGTCCACCAGGCGTGCCACGCTGCCGTCGAACTTGCACTCCCAGGTCATCGGGACCTCGGCGTCAACGGCGAAGGGCACCTCGAACTGGTGTCCCTTGGCGCAGAGGTACTCGCGGGTCTGTCGCGGGGCCAGCTCGGTGTTGCGGTCGGACTCGTAGCTGACTGCTCCCAGACGGCTCCCGCGCAGCATGCGCTCGCCCATGATCGGCTTTCCCCTCGGTCGTGGTGCTGGTCTTCACTTTTGTAACGACAGGGGTCGGTCGGACGATTCCCGACCGGCCCCCAGGTGTTTCGACTCGGTGAACGCTATCGAGGGTAGCGGGTGGATCTTCGTGTTGAGCGACACCGCGGTGACGCTCGGACAGCTACGACCTATTCGTCCGATTTTCCCGTTCTACAGCGCACCCCTTCGAGGGAGTCGATCAGGGAGTTCGTGGGCGAACCGCCGGGCGACACACCCACCAGGTCCCTGATCAACCGCTGATGGGGCCGGGGGCTGGTCCCGCCGGGGCCAGGTTGGCCAGCGCTGAGGCCAGGTCGGTCACCTGGGCCGACAGTTGGGTCGCCCGGGCCTGGGCGGCGTCCCGCTCGGCGAGCGCGGCGGTGAGGCGTACCCCCAGGTCGGCGGCGCGCCCCTCGGCGGAGGTGGCCTTGTCGCGGATGAGCCGCAGCTGCGCGGAGATCCGGTCTTTCTCCGCCTCGGCGGCGGCGAGGCGGGCGCGGGACTGCTCGGCGGCGGCGTTCGCGGCCTCCGCCTCGGCCCGGAAGCCCTCGGCCGCCGACCGCGCCGTCTGCGCCTCGGAGCGGGCCTGCCCGGCCGCCGCGGCCGCCGCCTCGCTCTCGGCCCGGAACGCGTCGGCCTGCTCCACCGCCTCCGCCGCCGCCCGGGACACCTGCTCGGCGTGGACGCGCATCGCGTCCCGCTCGCGGATGGTCTCGGCGAGCTGGTGGCGATCCACGTCACGTTCCTGCCGTAGCGTCGCCGCCTCCGCCCGGGCCGCGTCCCGGTCCCGCTCGGCCTGCAGCCGCAGCGCGTCCGCCGCGGTCGCCGCCCGCTGGGCCTGCTCCCGTGCCGCCTCGGCCGCCGCGGCCAGCTCACCCGCCGTCGCGGCGGCCCGCGCCGCCTCGCCCTGCGCGGTGCGGGCACGCTCCTTCTCGTGTACGGCGGTGGCCCGCTCCTGCTGCGCCCGGGCGAGCCGCTCGGCGGCGCCGTCGGCGTCGCGGCGGGCCTCGTCGCGTTCGGCCTGGGCGGCGGCGATCTCGGCGGCCGCCTCCGCCCGCACCTCGGCGACCTGCCGGTCGACGCCGGCCGGGGAGAGCTCGGCGTGCAGCGCCTCGGTCAGCGTCTCCACCGCCTGGTCGAGCCGGTCGACCACCTCCCAGGCCCGGGACACCTGCCCGGCCAGGCCGGGCGCGTTGCGGTGCCGCATCCGGACGTTGCGGGAGGCCTTCTGGCAGGCGCCGTCGTTGTCGCGGCAGTACCGGAACGGCCGGCCGGCGCTGGCCCGCTGCGGCACCGGCTTGCCGCAGTGCGTACAGGGGCGGGTCTCGACAGGAGCGTCCATCGGGCCCGCAGTCTAGTGCCGAAACGCGGCCAAGGCCGGCATCCCACGGCGAAGGCGCGTTTCATGTACTCCCACCGTCTCCCACGCCGTGACCGTATGGCCTCACCCCGGGTGGGGCCAGAGGACGCTACGGTGGCAGCGTGGTCGGGCGCGGGGCGGCGGGAGTGTGGGGCGGCCCGCACGATCCCGCTGCTGGCGGTGGTGGCGCCCGGGCCGCGGGAGTTCTCGTTTCGCAGCGCCAACCTCACCCACGGCCGGCTCACCGCCTACGCGGCCGACGGGCGGGAGCTGGCCGCGTTCACCGAACTGACCGAACGGAGTGACCCGTGACCCCCGACGCCGAAGCCTTCCTGCGCCGCGCCATCGCCCTCGCCGCCGAGGCGCGGCGCGGCGGCGACCCACCGTTCGGGTCGCTGCTGGTCGGGCCGGGCGGCGAGGTGCTCGCCGAGGAGCGCAACTCCAGCATCACCGACGACGACATCACCGCCCACCCCGAGCTCAAGCTCGCCCGCTGGGCCGCCCGGCACCTCGACGCGGAGACGGCGGCGGCCACCACGATGTACACCAGCTGCCAGCCCTGCCCGATGTGCGGCGGCGCGATCGTCCGGTCCGGGCTGGGCCGGGTCGTGTTCGCCCTGGCCGGCGAGCAGCTCGACGCCCTCAAGCCCGGCGGCGGCTGGCCGCTGGTGCCGCAGGAGGGCCCGGCCCTGTACGACGAGGCCAGCGCGGTCGTCGCCGGCTACTACTGACCGCGGTCCGGCAGCGGGAACGTGACCCGCACGGTGGTGCCCCGCCCGGGCGCCGAGGTGACCCCGGCGGTGCCGCCGTGCGCGGTCACGATCGCCTCCACGATCGCCAGCCCCAGACCGGACGAGCCGCCGCCGTCACGGCCGCGGCTGGGATCGGCGCGGTAGAAACGCTCGAACACGCGCGGCAGATGCTCCGCCGCGATCCCGTCCCCCGCGTCGCGTACCGCCACGACCACCTCGCCCTCGCCCTCGCCGGCGGTGACGGTGACGGTGACCGGCGTGCCGGGCGGGGTGTGCTGCACCGCGTTGCCGACGAGGTTGCGCAGCACCTGCTGGATGCGCGGGCCGTCCCCGTCGACGACCGCCTCGGCGACGCCGTCCAGGGTGATGGCGCGGTCGGCGCTGACCACCCGGGCGTCGTCCACCACCTCGCCGGCCAGCGCGACCACGTCGACCGGAGCGCGGTCCAGCGGCCGGGCCGCGTCGAGGTGGGCCAGCAGCGCCAGTTCGTTGACGAGCAGCCGCATCCGGCCCACCTCGGCCTGCATCCGTTCCATGGCGTGGTCGAGCTGGTCGGGGTCGCGCAGGCCGCCCTGCACGTACAGGTCGATCCAGCCGTGCATCGTCGTCAGCGGCGTACGCAGCTCGTGGCTGGCGTCGGCGACGAAGCTGCGCAGCCGCTCCTCGGCCCGCCGCTGGGCGTCGAACGCCTGCTTGACCGCCACGGCGACCGCGGCTTCCGGGCCGGCCAGCAGCGCGATCAAGGCCAGCCGCCACCGCGAGGAACGGTTCATCGCGGCACCGGCCGCAGGCTGTACCCGAACCCCCGCACGGTGTGGATCAGCGACGGCCCACCAAAGTCGATCTTGCGGCGGAGGTTGGAGACGAACCGCTCGACCACGCCCGCGTCGCCGCCGAAGTCGTACTGCCAGACGTGGTCCAGGATCTGCGCCTTGGAGACCACCCGCCCGCTGTTGGCCAGCAGGTAGCGCAGCAGCCGGAACTCGGTGGGGGACAGCTCGACCGGACGCCCGCCCCGGGTCACCACGTGCCGGGCCTCGTCCATCTCCAGGTCGCCGCAGCGCAGCACCCCCTCCGGTACCTCCGGCGGCACCCGCCGGGCCCGCCGCAGCAGCGCCTCCAGCCGCGCGGCGACCTCCACCACGTTGAACGGCTTGGTGAGGTAGTCGTCGCCGCCCAGGCGCAGCCCGCGTACCCGGTCGTCGAGCTCGTCGCGGGCGGTCAGGAACATCACCGGTACGTGGACGCCGCGCGTACGCAGCAGGTGCAGCAGGTCGAAGCCGTCCGTGCCGGGCAGCATCACGTCCAGCACGACCGCGTCGGGCGGGCGGGCCCGGATCGCGGCCAGGGCGGCCGGCACGTCGGCGGCCGCCTCGACCTCGAACCCGGCGAACCGCAGCGCGGACAGCAGCAGCTCGCGCAGCCCCGGATCGTCGTCCACCACCAGGATCCTGTCCACGCGTCCTATCTCACCATCACGCTCTCCGCCGTAGCGGGCGCCGGCCCGCCCAGCCGCGCACCCTCCACGTCGAGGTCGGGCAGCAGCCGGTCGAGCCACCGCGGCAGCCACCAGCCGCCGTGCCGGGCCAGCGCCAGCACCGCCGGTACGAGCGTCATCCGGATCAGGAACGCGTCCAGCAGCACGCCCACCGTGAGCGCGAAGGCGATCGGCTTCAGCGTGGCGTCGCCACCCGGGATGAAGCCCGCGAAGACCGAGACCATGATCAGGGCGGCGGCCGCGACCACCCGCGCCGAGGCCCGGAACCCGCGGGTGACCGCGCGTCCCGGGTCGCCGCCCCGGGCGTACTCCTCGTGCATCCGGCTGACCAGGAAGACCTCGTAATCCATCGCCAGGCCGAACAGCACCGCCATCAGGATGATCGGCATGAAGCTGATCACCGGCCCGGTGCGCGGCACCCCGACCGCGTCGGCGAACCAGCCCCACTGGAACACCGCGACCACCGCGCCGAGCGTCGCGCCGACCGACAGCAGGAAACCCGCCGTCGCCTTCAGCGGCACCACCAGCGACCGGAAGGCCACCATCAGCAGCAGGAACGCCAGACCCACGACGAGCAGAGCGAAGGGTACGAGCGACGCGCTCAGCAGCTCGGAGATGTCGATGCCGATCGCGGTCACACCGGTCACCCCCACCGACGGCCCGCCGGCGGCCTCCAGGTCGGCCACCACCCGTTCGGTGCGTTCGTCCTGCGGCCCGGTCCGCGGGATCACCGTCAGCAGCGCGTACCGGCCGTCGGCCGACAGCTGCGGGCGTCCGGTGGCGGCCACCCCGTCCACCGCGCCGAGCTTGCCGGCCAGCGCCGTGGCGGCGGCCCGCTTGTCGGGTTCGTCCGCCAGGTCGGCCAGGACCAGCAGCGGGCCGTTGAAGCCCGGTCCGAACGCCTCGGCCGTCAGGTCGTACGCCTGCCGCTGCGTGCTGCCCGCCGGAGCCGAACCGTTGTCGGTCAGCGCGAGCCGCAACCCCGCCGCCGGTACGGCCAGCACGCCGAGCGCCGCGACGACGGCGAGGGTGGTGACCAGCGGCCGGCGGGTGACCAGCCGGACCCAGCGTTCGCCCATCGTGGGGCGGGCGTCCGCGGCCTCGCGCCGGACGGTCCGCGAGCCGGGCTTCGGGCGCAGCCGCTCCCCGGCCAGCCCCAGCACGGCCGGGATCAGGGTGACCGCGACCAGCACCGCGACGACCACGGCGGCGGCCGCGGCCAGTCCCATCGCGGTCAGGAACGGGATCCGGACGACGGCCAGCCCGGCCAGGGCGATGACCACGGTGAGACCGGCGAAGACCACGGCGGTACCGGCCGTGCCGACCGCGCGGGCCGCGGACTGCGCCACGCTCAGGCCGGACGCCAGCTGCGACCGGTGCCGCGCGACGATGAACAGCGCGTAGTCGATGCCGACCGCCAGCCCGAGCATCAGGGCCAGGGCCGGCGCGGTCGTCGGCAACGTCAGCACGCCGGTGACCGCGGCCAGGCCGGCGACCGTCGCGCCCACCCCGAGCAGCGCGGTGAGCAGCGGCAGCCCGGCCGCCACCAGCGAACCGAACGTGATGACCAGCACGACCAGCGCGATCAGCAGGCCGGCGGCCTCGGTGCCCTGACCCTCCTCGGCGTCGGTGTACGCCGGCCCGCCGAGCTCCACCCGCAGCCCGGCCGCCCGGGCCGGCCCGAACACCTCCCGCAGCGCGTCGAGGGAACCGTCCGCCAGGTCGGCGCGCTCCCGCTGGTAGTCCACCGTGGCCAGGGCGACCCGGCCGTCCGGCGAGACCAGGTTGGCGGCGAACGGGTCCACCACCCCGGCCACCTGCGGCACCTTGGCGGCGGCGGCCAGGGTTCGCTCAATGACGGCCCGGTGCCGCGCGACCCGCTGGCCGGCGGGGGCGACGAACACCACCTGCGCCGAGGTGCCGGCCGTGGCCGGGAACCGCTCGTCGACGGTGTCCAGGGTCCGCTGGGCGCGCGAGCCGGGGATCGAGAAGTCGTCCTGGTACGAGCCGCCGGCGGTGGCGGCGAGCGCGCCGGCGGCGAGGACGGCCAGCCAGGCCACCAGGACGAGCCGGCGCCGCCGGTGCGCCCAGGCACCGAGCCGGTAGAGCGATGCGGCCATGCGGTGGACTCCCGTGGTCGTGGGTCGAGGAGCCCCCATCGCACCGCCGGTGGCTGACGGTCCGCCGCCCACCAACCTGACGGTTGCCTGAGCGTTCGTCCCTGTGCCGTCCGTCAAACGCCGCTCTTGGATTACCGCATTGCCATTACCGGTAATCCAACAATCCAAATAGAGCGTTGCGGGGCGCGCATCATAATGACGGCTATGAAGCGTAAAGACTCAGGCTGGTGTAGTAGTCGGGGTGCGTGACTCGTATCGCTCACCCGCTGGCCGCGGCCGGGGGCGTCAGCGGGCGTCCCACCGGGCCTTCGACTCGGCCAGACCCTCGGGCGTTTGGGACGCGGCGCGTTCGGCCGCCTGGCGGGCGCGCCACCGCCGCTGGGCCTCGGCGTTGCAGACCCCGCACTGCCGGCGTAGCCGGCCGGTCGACGGGTCGAGCTCGCGCTGGTGACCGTTGCGGCAGGTGGGGGCCTGCGCGCGGGACCGGCAGTTTTCCGCGTGGCTGACCTGGCGAAGGTGGGTGGGCTCGACGCAGTCCTTGACCCCGCAGGTGTGGTCGACCTCGAGGTGAGGGTCGATCGGGCCGACGAAGACCGCGTACGCCACTATGTGCGCCCAGGCCCGCCCGGCGATCTTCTGGTGGACGCCGCGCTGGCTTCCGTAGCCCCGCACGATCAGGCAGCCGTCCGGGCGCCGCGTCGAGCGGGCCAGCAACAGGGCGCGCAGCGACTCCGGCGTGTGATGCCGGGACACTCCGCCGACGTGGTCGAGCACGCCCTCCAGCATGAGCCACGGCCGGGAAATGCGGTGCCCGGCGCCACGCCGGTCCGGTACGGTCGCCGGCATGCCGCCACCCAGAGATCGACCGCCGTTCGTCGCGGACGAGCGCACCCAGCTCGTCGGCTGGCTCGACATGCAGCGCGCGATCGTCCACTACAAGTGCGCGGGACTGTCCGAGGTGGACGCCCACCGGATCGTGCTGCCCACCTCGCCGCTGATGACCGTCGCCGGGCTGATCTCGCACCTGCGGTGGACCGAGCACGGCTGGTTCGAGGTGCTGTTCCTCGGCGGGTCGTACGCGGACAACCCGCAGTACCTGGAGGAGCCCGAGGACGCCGACATGCGCGTCGAGGCCGGGGCGTCCCTGGCGAAGCTGCTCGACGAGTACGACCGGCAGTGCCAGCGCTCCAACGAGATCGTGGCCGCGCACCCGCTGGACGAGGTGGGCCGCCACCCGCGGTTCCGGTCGGCGCAGGCCACGCTGCGGTGGATGCTCATCCACATGGTCGAGGAGACCGCGCGGCACGCCGGGCACCTCGACGCGATCCGCGAGCTGCTCGACGGGGAAACGGGCTACTACTGACCGATCCGGTGCAGCTGGACGTCACCGAGCAGACCGGACCGCACCGTCGCGGTCAGGAATGTCGCATACGGCTGGCGGCGGCGGTCCGTCGGCGAGCCGGGGTTGAGCAGCCGCGGGCCGCCCGGGGCGACGGTGTCCCACGGGATGTGGGAGTGGCCGAAGACCAGCACGTCGACATCGGGGAAGCGGGCCGCGCAGCGTGCCTCCCGGCCGGCGGCGGGACCGGTCTCGTGCACCACCGCCAGCCGCAGGCCGCCCAGGTCGGCGCGGGCGACCTCGGGCAGCCGGGCCCGCAGGGCGGGACCGTCGTTGTTGCCGTACACGCCGATCAGCCGGGCGGCCCGGCTGCGCAGGGTGTCGAGCGCGTCCACCGACACCCAGTCGCCGGCATGGACGACGACGTCGGCCGCGTCGACCGCGGCCCACAGCGGTGCGGGCAGGTCGCGGGCCCGGGCCGGCAGGTGGGTGTCCGACGTGATGACCAGGCGCACCCCGCCAGCCTAGGACCCGCCCCGGACGACCCGGCACCGCCGGGCGGGCGAGCGGCCGTCGAGATCGTGGTACGCAACAGCCCCCGCGCGGGCGGATCCGTACCACGATCTGCTGGGACGGTCCGGTGCTGAGCCGTGAACGTCGCGATCCGGGCGGGACCGGCGGGGTGAGATCGCCCACGGCGGAGGGTGAGGCCGCGGGAGCGACGGTCCGGACCACGGCGGGCGTCGCGGTAGCTCAGATCGGGGTGCCTTCGAAGGCCCGGATCCGCTCCCGGAACGGGCGCCGCGACAGTGCGGCGAGCACGGCCGTGAGCAGGTCGGCCACGGGCATCGGCAGCTCGGCGTCGAGCTCGCGCATCGCGGCGCTGGTGGCGGCCCACTCGGCCTCGATCGCCGGCAGCAGCGAGCGGGCGCGGCCGGTGAGCGTCACGATCCGCTGCCGCGCGTCGGTGCCGGGCGCCAGCTCGACCAGGCCGGCGCGGGTCATCTGGGCGACCGTCTGGCTGGCCGCCGAGTGGGTGACGCCGACCGCCGCGGCCAGGTCGCGGATCGGCATCGGGCCGGCGGCGACCAGTGCGCGGATCGGCGGGGAGAAGCGCGGCCGGTAGTCGGGCAGGCCGGCGTCGCGGTAGACGGCGGCCACGTCGCCGTCGAGCAGCTCCAGCACGTGCCGCATCAGAGTGCCCACGGCGTCGCGGTCCGGTGTCACCCGGCTAATGTAACAGCGCTGTTAGATTGGGGGAGTGATGTACCCGCACATCGAGCCGTACGCGCACGGGCTGCTCGACGCCGGCGACGGCCACCCCGGGCTGGCCGAAGCCTGCCTGGACGCGCTGCGACGGTTTCAGACGCCGTGACCGGAGACCCGGCGCACCGTCCCCTCGGCCAGGCCGTAGGAGAGGCCGACCACGCCGAGGCGGCCCTCGGCGAGCCGGTCGGCGATCACCTGGGAGCGGCGGACCAGCAGGTCGACCGTGTACCGGATGTGCTCCTCCACGGCCGCGTCGGCGTCGGCGAGGGCCTGGCCGCGGACCGCGAGCACGCTCAGCATCACCCGCTCCACCACGTCCCGGACGAACCCGTCCGGGGTGGTGCCGTGCCGCACCGCGTCGTACGCGGCCGCGATCGCCCCGCACGAGTCGTGCCCGAGCACCGCGATCAGCGGCGTGTCCAGGGCCGCCACCGCGTACTCGATGCTGCCCAGCACCTCCGCCCCGACCACCTGCCCGGCGGTGCGGACGACGAAGAGGTCACCCAGCCCGCGGTCGAAGATGATCTCGGCGGCGAGCCGGGAGTCGCTGCACCCGAACAGCACCGCGAACGGCCGCTGCGCCGGCGCGAGCGCCGCCCGGTGGTCGGCGTCCTGGTGGGGGTGGAGCCGCTCGCCGGCCACGAACCGCTTGTTTCCCTCCACCAGCAGCTGCAGCGCCGACGCCGGCGTCGCCGGCCACTCACTGCCGATGCCGTCGTCCATCCCGCACACTCCCGCGCCGCCAGTCCGGTCCCGTCTCCAAGGAGTCTGCCGGTTCGGGCTTGACGTTGGACCATACTCCAAGGTTTACGTTGGTCACATGACCACGACGTTGCGCGGGCTGCGGGTCGGTGAGCTGGCGAAAGTGGCCGGGGTGCCGGCCGACACGGTGCGGTACTACGAGCGGGCCGGGCTGCTGCCGGCGCCGCGGCGCACCGCCGGCGGCTACCGCGCGTACGACGGGGGCGCGCTGGACCGGCTGAGGTTCATCCAGGGCTGCCAGCGGCTCGGGCTGCGGCTGCGGGACATCGCCGACCTGCTCGCCATCCGCGACACCGGCACCTGCCCGTGCGAGCCGGCCGAGCAGCTGCTGCGCCGGCGGCTGGCCGAGGTCGACGCCGAGATGGCCCGGCTCTCCGCGCTGCGGGAGGAGATGGCGGCGATGGTCGAAGCGCTGCCGTCCCGGCAATGCCCGCCGCCGGCGCCGGGGACCTGGTGCGGACCGGAGCGGGAGGAGGTGAGCGTGTGATGACCAAGCGGGACTGCTGCGGTGGCTGCTGTGGCGGCGGCTGCTGCTAGTGCACCTCCTGCGGACCGCCGAGCGCGCCGGCGGCCCGCGTGCCCCGGCCGGCCAGCGCGGCGCCGGGTCACGGCGCCAACCGTGACCGGACCTGTCCTAACTCGCTCCTACCGTGGAGGGCATGACGCCCTTGCGGACCGACATCCCCGACCGCCTCGCCCGTACCCCCCCGGCCGCCCGCCGCCACGGTGGCGCGGTGAAGGCGCTCACCTGGGCGCAGGTGGTCGCCCGCCGCCTCGAACGGCACGGGCTGGCCGCCCCCGCCACCGACCTGCCCGCCGCGGTGAGCGCGATGTGCGGCGCGCACGCCCAGGTCATGTCCGCCGCCGAGGCGTCGATCGGGGTACGGGTCGCCGGCGCCACCCGCCTCGACGTGCGGCGGGCGCTGTGGGCCGAGCGCACGCTGGTCAAGACCCGCGGCCCGCGCGGCACCGTGCACCTGCTCGCCACCGCCGACCTGCCGATGTGGACCGGTGCGCTCGGCGCGCTGCCGTCCCCGCCGTACGCGACCGGCGCCAACGCGCTCATGACCCCCGCCCAGGTCGACCGGGTCGTCGCCGCGGTCGGCGCGGCGCTCGCCGACGCCGAGCTGACCAGCGAGGAGCTGACCGCCGAGGTGGTCGCCCGGTGCGGGCCGTGGGCCGGCGAACGGGTGATGGAGGCATTCCAGGACCGGTGGCCGCGGTGGATGCAGGCGATGGAGGTCGCCACGCGGCGCGGGGCGATGTGCTTCGGCCCCAACCGGGGACGGCAGACCACGTACACCAGCCCGGCCCGCTGGCTGCCCGGCTTCCAGGCCGCGCCGCCGGACCAGGCGCTGTCCACGCTGGTCCGGCACTACCTGCACGGGTACGGGCCGGCCACGCCCGCCCACTTCGCCAAGTGGCTGGCGATCGGGCAGCGCACCGCCCAGGAGCTGTTCGCCGCCGCGGGACTGGAGGAGGTCACCGTCGACGGCGCGCCCGCCTGGGTGGTGGCCGGCGACACGGACATGCCCGCCGGGCGGCCGCGCGGGGTGCGGCTGCTGCCCTACTTCGACGCGTACGCGATCGGCTGCCACCCCCGCGACAAGGTCTTCCCCGGCCGCGCCGGCGAGCGGGCGCTCAACCGCGGCCAGGCCGGCAACTTCGCGGTCCTGCTCGTCGACGGCACGGTCGCCGGGATCTGGCACCAGCGCCGCTCCGGCAAGCGGATCGCGGTGACGGTCGAGGCGTTCGGCACGCTCAGCCCGGCGCGGCTCAAGGCGCTGGGGGAGCAGGTCGAGCGGCTGGGGGAGATCCTCGAAGCCACCCCCACGCTGACGCTCGGCGAGGTCACCGTGGGCGGCCACGCCTGACGTGACCGGTATATGCGGGGCGGGTTATATTCGATGGGTGCTGTCGACCTTTGACGTCCTGGCCGAGCCGACCCGCCGCCGCATCCTCGACCTGCTGCTGGAGCGCCCCCGCCCGGTCGGCGAGCTGGTCGAGCGGCTCGGGCTGACCCAGCCGGGCACCTCCAAGCACCTGCGGGTGCTCCGCGAGGCCGGCCTGGTGCGAGTGCGGCAGGACGCCCAGCGCCGCTGGTACGAGCTGCGCCCCGAGCCCCTCGCCGAGATCGACACGTGGCTGGCCCCCTACCGGCGGCTGTGGTCGCAAAGCCTCGACCGGCTGGAGCGACACCTCGACAACACCTGACCGGACCCGGGCTGTGCGTGCGCGACGCTCTGGAGCTGCCCGCACCGGCGGGGCACCCGCGGCCGGTCAGCGGGCGGTGCGGCGGGCGCGGGCGGCCCAGATCGCGTACGCGGGGTCGCGGTCCAGGTTGTGCCGGTCGCGGTCGTAGCGGCGGGTCGTGCGCGGGTCGGCGTGCCCCATCGCGTCCTGCACGTCCTCCAGCGGCACCCCCTCGGCGCGGGCGGTCGTGGCGAACGCGTGCCGCAGCGAGTGCGGCGACAGCTTCGCCCACGCCGGGATCCCGGCCAGCCGGGCCAGGCGCCGCACCAGGCGGAACACCGCGTGCCGGTCCAGGCGGGCACCGCTGGCGGTCAGGAACACCGCGCCCTCGCCCGGGCCGGGCCGCACCCGCAGGTAGGCATCGAGCGCGGCGGACGTGCCCGGGGTCAGGGCCCGCCGGCGCGGCTTGCCGCCCTTGCCCACGAAACGGACGCTGCGATGCCCCCGCTCGTACCCGATGTCCGAAAGATCCAAGCTGACCAGCTCACCCACCCGCAGCCCCAGGTCGGCCAGGAGCGCGACGGCGGCCCGGTTGCGGGCCGCATGCGGCCCGGTGTCGGCGTCCGCGGCCGCGAGCAGCGCGTCCACCTCCTCCGGGGTGAGGCCGACGGTGCTGGAGTGGTCGCGGGCGACCTTGGGGCGGTCGGCGCCGGCGACCGGGTTGGCCTCGACCGCGCGGAGCTTGGTGAGGAAGTCGTACCAGCTGGACAGCGCGGAGAGCTTGCGCGCCACGGTGGCCGGAGTGAGCGGGCGGCCGCTGCGCGGGTCGACGGTCGCCTCCAGGTCCCGGCCGTACGCGTTGACGTCCAGGAACGACGCGCGCAGCGGCTCCAGGTCGCGGGCCGTGCACCAGGCGAGCCAGCCGGCGATGTCCCGGCGGTACGCGGCGCGGGTGTGCTCGGAGAGCCGCCGGTTGCGCAGCCACGCCTCGGTGAAGTCGTGACCGCCGGCGGCGACCTCGATGTCCACCCGTGGCACAGCCGGATACATGCCTAGATCATCCCAGCGGCGCGGCGCCGGCCGGTCCCTGACACGCCCTGTCAGGGACCTCGGCTAGTTTCGGGGTCCTGCGCGCCAGCCGGATGACCACGGAGGAAGCATGACCATTCCCGCCGACATGAAGGCCCACAACCGCCAGGTCATCGAGGAGTTCCGGGCCGCCGGCGGCAGCGCGCACGGCCGGCCGATGCTGCTGCTGACCACCACCGGCGCCCGCACCGGCACGCCACACACCGCCCCGATGATGTTCCTTCCGCACGGAGACGACCTGCTGGTCATCGCCTCCAACGCGGGCGCACCGAAACACCCCGACTGGTACCGCAACCTGGTCGCCCACCCCGAGGTCACGGTGGAGGTCGAGGGCGAGAGGTACCAGGCCACCGCCGTGGTCCCGCGCGGCGCCGAGCGCGACGAGATCTTCGCCGGCGTGGTCGAGCGGTACCCGTTCTTCGCCGACCACCAGGCCAAGGCCGCCACCCGCACCATCCCGGTCGTCGTCCTGCGCCGCCTCCGCTGAGCCGCGCCCTCGGCGCCCCTCACCCTCCGGAATCAGATCGTGGTATCTAGGTGCCCACAGAGGGGCACTGAAATACCACGATCACCGCCGCTGTGGGCGGGCTGGCCCGCGCGGGTCAGGCCAGGGCGTCGAGGTGGTGGTGGGCGTCGACGGCGATGTCGTCGTGGCGGAGCCAGCGGCGGGCCCAAAGGCGGGCGGCGACCTCGGCCTGCTCGTCGCCGGCGGTGGCGTGCTCGACCAGCAGCGCGGCGGTGAGCGTGTGGCCCATACGCAGGGCCAGGCCGCGGGCGCCGGCGACCACGGCGGGCGCGGTCGGGTCGGCGGCCACGTCGCGCAGGTCGGTGCGGAGCGACGCGGTCGCGGCGGCGAGCTGGTCGGCGAGGGCCGGTGACATGCCGCGGGCGGTGTCCTGGGCGGCGTCCAGGCGGGCCAGCAGCGGGCCGGCGGCGTCGTCGCGGACCACCGCGCGGAGGGCGTCGAGGGCCAGGACGTTGGTGGTGCCTTCCCAGATCGGCAGGACCTGGGCGTCGCGGAGCAGGCGGGATACGCCGGTGTCCTCGACGTAGCCGGCGCCGCCGAAGCTCTCCACGTACTCGCTGGCCGACGCCACGGCCAGTTTCCCGGTCGTGAGCTTGGCGAGCGGGGCGACGATGCGCAGCTCGGCGGCGGCCCGCGGGTCGGCGCCGACCTCGACCCGGCCGAGCAGCGCGAACGCGTGGGCGGCCAGGGCGTACGCGCCGGCGGCGTCGACGGCGAGGGTGCCGAGGGTGGCGCGGTGCAGGGGTGAGCCGGCCAGCGGGCCGCCGGCGACCGTGCGGTTGGCGGCGAACGCCAGCGCGTACGCGAGGCCGCGGCGCATGCCACCGGCGGCGGCCGCGGCGTTGTGCAGGCGGGTGACCACGACGAGCGTCATGGCGCGGGCCAGGCCGCCGGGGCCGGTCGGGTCGCCGAGCGGCAGGGCGGCCGCGGCGCGCAGGCCGATCTCGGCGGTGGGCAGGGCGCGGGTGCCGAGCTTGTCCTTGAGCCGGTGCACGCGGACGCCGGGGGCGGGTGAGACGCCGTCGGGGCCGTAGCGGGGGACCAGGAACGGGGCCAGGACCCGGCTGCCCGGTCCGGCGCCGTCCGGGCGGGCCAGCGCCACGGCGACGGCGGAGTCGGCGGCGGAGCAGAACCACTTCTCGCCGGTCAGCGACCAGCCGGACGGGCCGAGGATGGCCACTGTGGACGATCGGGACAGGTCGGAGCCGCCCTGCGACTCGGTCATCCACTGCCCGCTGGTGACCGCGACCGCCGGGTCGGTGGAGACCAGCTTCGGCAGCCACGCGTCGCGTACGGCGGGGTCGACCTCGGGCCGGGACAGCAGCGCGGCGGCGCCGTCGGCCATGGCGACCGGGCAGGAGAAGGTGGCGGACTCGGGGCCGTACAGGTGCAGCAGCGCGTGCTGTACCACCCGGGCGGCGGCGCCCCAGGTGGCCCGGGCCTCGGGCAGGTACGGCAGGGCGACGAGCGCGTGGCGGGCGGCGGCGGCCCGCTGCCGCTGCCATCCGGCGCTGGTCTCGATCCGGTCGACCCGCCCGCCCCACGCGTCGTACCGGATGAGGGTTGGCGGGTGTGTCTCGGCGTCCGCGTGTGCCGCGCGGAGGGTGTCCACGACGTCGGCCGCGAGGGTGGAGAGGCGGTCTTTGGCGGCGGCGTGGCCGGCCGGGCCGAGGACGCGGTCCAGCCAGGAGCGCAGCAGCGGGTCGCCGGCGTAGGGGTCGGCGGGGGGCGGCACGGCCTGTACGAAACGGTCCACGCCAATACCTTAACGGCCGTTAGAGAACGTGTGGTGGTTGGTTGCCGGCGGCCAGGATGGCGCGGCGCAGCGGCACCAGCATCAGCAGTACGAACCCGGCGGCGAAGAACGCGACCAGCGCGACGATGCCCACCCGGTAGCTGTTGGTGACCTGGTAGACGAGGCCGAACGCGAGCGGGCCGAGCCAGCTGGTGCCCTTGTCGCTGATCTCGTAGAAGCCGTAGTACTCGCCTTCCTTGCCCTTCGGGATGAGCTGGCTGAACAGCGACCGGCTCAGCGCCTGGCTGCCGCCGAGCACGATGCCGATGGCGGCGCCGAGGGCGATGAACGGCAGCGGGGCCTCGCCGGGCAGCCAGTACGCGGCGACCACGACGGCGGTCCAGAGCACGAGGCTGAGCAGTACGGTGTTGCGGGCGCCGACCCGGGCGGCGAGGCGGCCGAGGGCGAGCGCGCCGAAGAACGCGGTCAGCTGCACCACCAGGATCGTGATGATCAGGGTGTTGGTGGTCAGCCCCAGCTCCTCGCTGCCGAACTGGCTGGCCAGGTTGATCACGGTCTGGATGCCGTCGTTGTAGACCAGGAAGGCGAGCAGGAAGAAGAGCGTGAGCGGGTACGCCCGCATGCCCTTGACGGTGCGGCCGAGCTGGCGGAACCCGTCGGTGACCACGTTGGCGCCGGTGCTGGCGTGCAGCGCCGGGTACTCGCGCATCCACTTCAGCGGCACCAGCGTGAAAAGCGCCCACCAGACGCCGGCGGAGACGATCGACCAGCGGGCGATGTCGAGGGTGCGCTGGTCGTCGTCCTCGATGCCGAAGATCTGCACGGCGACCAGGTTGAGCGCGAGCAGGATGAAGCCGCCCAGGTAGCCCAGCGCCCAGCCGCGGCTGGAGATGTCGTCGCGCTCGTCGGGGCCGGACAGCTGCGGCAGGTACGAGTGGTAGACGACGATGCTCGCCCCGAACGAGATGTTGGCGATCAGGAACAGCGCGCCGCCCAGCAGGTAGCGTTCGCCGGTCACGAACGCGAACCCGCAGGTGGCGGCCGCGCCGAGGAACGCGGCCCCGGCCAGCAGCCGCTTCTTGTGCGCCGACCGGTCGGCGACCGCGCCCATGACCGGCAGCACGAAGACGGTGAGCAGGACCGACAGCGACACCACGTACGGGTAGTAGGAGCCGGCCGCGACGGTGAGCCCGAGCGGGTGCACGTCGGCGTCGCACTCGTCGGCGCCGAGCGGGCAGCCGGCCGCCTGCTCGGTGACCGCGGTCAGGAACGGGCCGAGGAAGACCGCGATGACCGTGGTCTGGAAGGCGGAGTTGGCCCAGTCGTAGAAGTACCAGCCTCGGCGCTCGCCGCGGGTGGCGTAGGCGCCCGTACCGGTGCTGGCGGTGTCGGTGGTTGTCACTGGTCCCCTTCGTCGTGCCACACGCCCCGGCTCACATAGACCTCGCGTAGCACGTCGACGCGATCCGTCATGATGCCATCAACACCAAGATCAAGTAAGGCGTGCATTTCGGCGGGGTCGTCGATCGTCCACACGTGCACCTGCAGGCCGAGCTTGTGGGCGTACCGCACGAACCGGCGGTCGACCACCGGCAGCCGCCCGTACCGGACCGGGACCTGCGCGGCCACCACCGAGGTCGGCAGCACCAGCCGCTGCCCGGTCAGCGACGCCACCCGCAGCCGGGCCACCGCCCGCATCCCCAGCGACGTGGCCACCTTCGGCCCGGCCAGGGTGCGCAGCCGGGCCAGCCGGGCGTCGCTGAAGGAGGCCAGCAGCACCCGGTCACCGGCACCCGCGCGGGTCACCGTCTCGACCGTGGGCGCGACACCGCTGCCGGCCTTCACGTCGATGTTGAACCGGATCTGCGGCCACGCCGCGAGGATCTCGTCGAGCCGGGGTACCGCCGCCGCGCCGCCCACCCGCACGGTGGCCAGGTCGGCCCAGGTCATCTGGTCGACCCGCCCCGGCCGCCCGGCGACCCGGTCCAGGGTGGCGTCGTGGAAGACCACGGCCACGCCGTCGGTGGTGGCGTGCACGTCGGTCTCCACGTACCGGTAACCGAGCGCGACGGCCCGCGCGAACGCCTCAGCGGTGTTCTCGTCGCCCTCGGCGGCGCCGCCCCGGTGCGCGAACGCCAGCGGCCCCGGCGCGTCAAGGTAGCTCACGGTGCCCGCCTTTCGTTCGCGACCGCGCGGCTCGCGTGCCGGCCGTGTCGGCATGCGGCGGGCCGTCGAAGCTCACTCCTCGCGCTCACGGCGTGCAGTATGCATGGACATGGCGACGGTAGGGTGACGGCCATGCGGGTGCTCGGCATCGACTTCGGCACGTCCAACACGGTCGCCATGGTCCGTGGCGCGGACGGGCGGGCGCGGCCGCTGCTGTTCGACGGCTCGCCGCTGCTGCCGTCGGCCGTCTACCTCAACCCGGACGGCAAGCTGCTGGTCGGCCGGGACGCCGAGCGCTCCGCGCGGCTCGACCCGGCCCGCTTCGAGCCCAACCCCAAGCGCCGCGTCGACGACGGGGTGGTGCTGCTGGGCGAGCAGGAGCTGCCGGTACCCCGGGTGATCGCCGCCGTCCTCGGCCGGCTGGCCACCGAGGCGGCCCGCCACCTGGGCGGCCCGGTCGAGGAGGTCCGGGTCACCCATCCGGCCCGCTGGGGCGAGCGGCGCCGGGCGGTGCTGGTCGAGTCGGTCCGCGCCGCCGGCCTGCCCACCCCCCGCCTGGTCGTCGAGCCGGTCGCGGCGGCCTCGTACTACACGGCGGTGCTGGGCAGCGCGATGCCGGTGGGGCGGGCGCTGGCCATCTACGACCTGGGCGGCGGCACGTTCGACGCGACGGTCGTGCGGCGCACCCCGACCGGGTTCGAGGTGCTCGCCGAGGCGGGCCTGTCCGACCTGGGCGGGCTCGACTTCGACCAGGCGCTGGTGGAGCACCTGGGGCGCGGCTACTCCGAGACCCGCACCATGCTGTGGAACAGTCTGGTCGCCCCCGCCGACCCGGGCCAGCGGCGGCAGCGGGCCCTGCTCTACGACGACGTGCGCGGGGCCAAGGAGATGCTGTCCCGGACCACCAGCGCCGACGTGCACCTGCCCGCGCTGGACATCTCCGCGCACATCACCCGGGACGAGTTCGACGGGCTGATCCGCCCGTACATGCTGCAGACCGTCCACTGCCTGGCCCAGACCATCACCGCGGCCCGGCTGGCCCCGCTGGACCTGGTCGGCATCTTCCTGGTCGGCGGCTCCAGCCGCATCCCCCTGGCGGCGCACCTGCTGCACACCGAGCTCGGCGTCGCCCCGACGACCCTGGAGCAGCCGGAGACGGTGGTCGCCGAGGGCGCCCTGTTCTTCGGCGGGCCGGCGGCCGCGGCCGGCCCGGTCCACTCCGGAGTGCCCCGCCCGGTGGCCCCACCGCCGCGGGCACCGGCCCCGCCGGCCCGCCCGCCGGTGATGGCGCCGCCGATGGCACCGGTGGGGCGCCCACCCGCGGCGCCGGTCTCCCGCCCGCCGATGGCCCCGGCCGCGCGCCCGCCGGTCGCGCCGCCCCGGCCGCCGGTGATCGCCCGCCCGCCGGCGCCGCCGGTGAGCGCCACCCCGGTCTCCCCGCGCCCACCGCAGCAGCATGTGCAGCCGCCGCGGCCGGCACCGGTCGCCCCGCCCCGCCCGCCGGCGATGGCCCCCCGGTCGCGCGGGCGCGCCTGGTACGAGGAGCCCGCTCTGGTGTGGACGGTCGCGCTCGGCGCCATGGTCCTGATCGCCGTGGTGGTGCTGATCGTCCTGGCCTCCTGACCCCGGCCGGGTCTACCAGGAGCCGCCGCCCCCGCCGCCGTCACCCCCGCCGACACCGCCGCTGGAACCGCCGCCGCTGTACCCGCCCGAACTCGTGGAGCTCCCGGAGCCGACGGCCGGCGACGAGGTGGCGCTGGCGGTGGCGGTCGGCAGGTACAGCGCGAGCTGCCACCGCACGTGGTCGTACGCGGGAGTGGTGGCCGGCCGGCCGGACGGGGGTTTCACCGCCCGCTGCGCCGCCGCCAGCCACGACCGCGCCTCGCCGAGGGCGACCGCCCAGGCGGTGTGCACGTCCTCGTCGCGCCCGTCCCACGCGTCGAGCCCGGCCAGGTGCCGGCGGTACGCCTCGGTCCGGCACCACAGGTCGCTGCCGCGGACGGTGAGCGTACGCAGCTCCCAGGCCAGCAGCAGCGCCGCGAGCCCGGCACCGGCCAGGGCCGCACCGACCGTGACCGGGGTGCGCCAGCCCGCCCCCGGCGCGGTGACGTCACCGGCCGCGAGCAGCAGGACGGCGAGCCCGGCGGCGGTGGCCAGCGCCCCGCAGACCAGGGCGGCCCGGCGCAGCGGCTCACCGCGCCGCTCCCACAGCCCGTCGCCGCCGGAACGGCGCCAGCCGCGCAGGCCGCGGCGCAGCTTCGTCCAGGCGGCGGCGAAGTTGCGGTTGTACTTGCGCAGGGCCACGTTCGGGTTCTGCGCGAACAGGGTGGCGAGCACCTCCGTGGTCAGCTCGTCGGCGCCGTCCGGCCGCTCCTTCGGCAGGCGGAGCACCGGCTGGGAGATCCCGGTGACCCGCAGGTGCCGGTCCAGGCCGGCGCCGAGCAGCCACGCCACCAGGTGCCGCTTGCGCACCTGGTCGGTCAGCAGGATGCCGCCCTGCGCGGGGCCGAGGCCGGCCGGCGGCAGCGGCGAGGGTCGGACGGTGCGGGCCAGCCGGCCGATGTCCATCCGCCGGATCCGGCCGTCTTCGGTCCGGACCCGTTCACGGCCGGCGAGCCGGAGCAGCGCCGCGACCACCAGGGCCGCGGCGAGGGCGGCGCCGGTGGCCCAGAGCCAGCCGGTCACGATGCCGTCCCCGCGCGCGGCGGGCGGCGGTGGACCGCCGGGCGGCGGCGGCAGCGCGGCGCCGCCACCGCCGGGGCGGGCGATCTGCCCGTACAGGGTCAGGCCCTGCCCGGCGTCCAGGCCGTCGTGGACCGCGTCCAGCTGCCCGGGTACGGGCTGCGCCAGCGCCGCGCACGGGTCGCCGGCGCGGGACCAGCCGGCCACGCAGGTCGGCGAGCCGATGCCGTGCGGGCCGGCGACGTGGACCTCGACCCGGTCGACCGGCACCTCCCAGTCGGTGCCGACGGCGTCCCAGGCCAGCCACCTGTCGTCGCCGAGCCGGGGCAGGCCGTAGTCGATCCGGTAGCGGTGGACGCCGGTCACCGTGGCGGCCGGGTCGCCGATCACGATCCGGGCGAAGCGGCCGGCGCGGACGTCGAACGGCACCGGCGCGCCGTCCATCGTGACCGCGACACCGGTCACGTCGCCGGGCGCGTCCTGCGGCACGGTCCGGTAGATCCCGTGCCGTCGCGCGCCGGCGAAGTCGTAGTCGATGACCTCGGTGACCTGGGCCGACCCGTCGTCGAGCAGCCGCGCGGCGACCCACATCCGCGGTATCCGCTCGCCGCTGCCGCCGAGCCCGGCGGCGAGCAGGCCGGCGAGCCCGACCAGCAGTACCCCCACCAACAGCGCGGCCGCGTCCCGCCGCCTGCGCCGCGCCACCGGCCCCGCCGCCATCGGTACCCCTTCCGCCCCCGCCGCCCGGCTGTGGATCATATCGGCGGTACGCCAGCGACCGGCGGCTCAGGTGCGCGTGGACCACGGCCCCCGAACGTGAGATGCCGGGACTAGACTCGCCCGCATGAGCGGCCTGGACGAGCTGGAGCGGCGGATCGCCGCGATCGAGGAGCGGCTTGGCGTGGAGTCCGGGCTGCGGGCCAGCGGCGACCGGGATCTGGGCGACATGGCGCAGACGCTGCGCGCCCAGCAGCACACGATCCAGGCACTCGCGATCACCCAGTCGCAGCACAACGAAAAGCTCGACCGCCACCAGGCGTCGCTGACGGCGGCGCACGGCAAGCTCGACCGGATCATCGACATGCTCGGCAGGCTGGCCGACGACGGCACCGGCAACGGCCGGTAGTCGTTTCCGGCCCGCGGCTCAGGTGTCGGGGGCCCACCAGCGGGCCAGGGAGCTGGTCGCCGGGTCCTCGGAGGCGGCCAGGGCGGTCCACGGGTCGGTGCCGGGCGGCAGCTCCTCGCCGGCGTAGGCGGCCAGCTCGTTCGCCTCGGGGGCGCCCTGGTAGCCGGCGTCCGGGTCGGGCAGCGGGGCGGCGCCCAGCGTGGCCGGGTCGGTCCAGGGGAAGCCGTCGACCGGTTCGGGGGCGTCCACGTCGAGGGGCTCGGGGAACGCCTGGTCGGTCCAGGTGTCGGCGTGCGCGTCGACGTCCGGGTCGGCGCCGACCGGGGTCGGCTCGGGCGCGTCCCCGTCGCCGGGGTCGGTGTCGCCGCCGTCCGCGCCGTCGAACGGGCCGTCACCGGGGCCGCCGTCGACCGTGGAGTCGCCGGCCGGGTCCAGCGGCGCGTCGGCCGTGGGATCCGGGTCCGGGTGGTGGTCGAAGGCGCCCAGGTCGGCGGTCTCGGCCTCGCCGAAGTCCGAGCCGAAGTCGGAGCCGGGATCCGGGCCGTACTCCGCGCCGAGGCCGGCGCCGTAGTCGGCACCGGGGTCGGAGGTGTCGCCGCCCAGGTCGCCGCTCGAGTCGGGGTCCAGGTCGTCCGGCCAGTCGCCGCCCCAGCCGTGGTCGCTCATGCCCGTCCTCGCTTCGCTGCGGGCGGGCACGAGACTCCCAGCAGACCGGGCCTGATGGTTCGCTCGCTCATGCCTACTCCTCGGTGGGGCGTGCCGGGGCGAGGGAACGCGCCCTCGCCAGGACCTCGTCGACCTGTTTGACCCGGGCGCGTAGCCCGTCGCGTTCGGTCTGCAGGGCCGCCTTGCGGCGGGCGCGGCTCGCCTTGTCTTCGGCCAGGGCCTTGTCGATCTCGGCGATGTGTGCGTCGAGCTGCTGCAGGCGGCGTTCGATGGCGTCGTCGAGGGCGAGCGTCAGCGCGTACTGCAGGTCGGTGAAGCGGTGCATGATCTCGTCGGAGAGGGCGGCGCGGGCCTCGCCGAGCACCTCGCGCAGCCAGATCCGGGCCTGCTGGCGGTCGTTCTGCACGCGCCGCCGGTACAGGATGAAGGCGCCGGCGGCCAGGCCCAGGCCGAGGCCGGCGACGGGGATGAGCAGCCCGCCGCCGATGATCGCGCCGGCGCCGAGCGCGGAGGCACCGGCGACGGCGCCGCGGCCGGCCATGAACGCCATGCCACCGGCGGACATGGCGATCATCACGTTGTCGGATCCGCCGCCCTCGCGGCGGGGCTTGGTGGCCAGGGCGTGGCGCAGGGTGGCGTTGAGGCGGCGCAGCACGTACTGCAGCTCGTGCGGCCCGAACACCTGGGTCAGCGTCCGCTCGGCGACCTTGCGGAAGCGGAACTCCAGGTCGTGCGAGAGCCGCACGGACAGGGCGTGCAGGGCGCGGTCGACCTCCTGGGGCAGCGCCTTGATGTCGTCGCCCTTCGCCTTCTCGATCTTGTTGAGGTACTCCTCCTGCAGCGCGGTCACGTAGTTGCGCAGCCGTCCGGTCGCCTCGACCCGGGCCCGCTGGGTCTCGGTGTTGAGCGCCAGGCTCCACTGCCGGGACTCGGTGCGCTTGCGGGCGGCCAGCGCGGCCCGGTCGGCCTTGGCCCTGGCCATGTCCTGCGGGTCCGGGTCGGTGGCCTTCATCCTGTCGCCGACCTGCAGGTCGAGGCGGATGTACTCGGAGCGGACCGCGCGCAGCACGTTGGCCTGGCCGAGCAGGTGACCCTTGCCGGCCAGGTCGATGAGGGCGTGCTGCAGCTCGGCGATCCGCGACTCCTTGATCAGCTCCGGGGCGGCCTCGCGGGGCAGGGTCATGGCCAGCTCGGCCAGCCGCGCCGAGACCGGGTACCAGGGGGCCGAGCCGAACCGCGGGGCGTGCGCCTGCAGCTGCGCGCGGTCGTCCTCCCAGATGGTGCGCCAGCCGGGGTAGGCGTCCACCTTGGTCAGCGCGAACACCACGAAGTTGACCCGCTTGGAGGCCTCGATGAGGAACTCCAGCTCCGGCTTGGCGAACGGGGCGGCCGCGTCGACGACGAACAGCAGCGCGGTCGCCTTCTCCACCGCGTCGAGGGCCACCTCGGCGTGCACGGGGTCGAGGCCGCCGGTGCCGGGGGTGTCCACGAGGGACAGGTACTGCAGCAGCGGCGCCGAGTGGGTGACCTCGATCCGCCGCGGCGGGCGGGCCCCGTCCGGCAGCCGCCCGAACGGGGTGGCCCAGTCACGCAGGTCGGCCTGGCGCAGCGGCACCGGATCCTCCCGGCCGGGCAGCCACGCCTTGGCGGCGTGCTCGGCGCCGTGGCTGAACTCCAGGTAGGCGGCGGTGGCCACGGCCGCGTCGACCGGCGAGAGCCCGGGTACGCCGATGAGGGCGTTGACCAGGGAGCTCTTGCCGCGCTTGGTCTCGCCGACGACGACGATGGCGGGGCGGCCACCGTCGCGGCGGCGGACCGCGTCCAGGTCGGCGGCCGCGTCCGGGTCGGTCTTGCGCAGGAACGCCAGGGACGTGTCGACCGCCCCGGTGAGCAGCTTCTGCAGCGCGTCGGGATTGGGGGAACTCACGGCCGCCCTCGCTTCGCTGCGGGCGGCCGCGAGCCATAGAACGCGCTGTATCTGACGATTCGCTCGCTCCGCTCGCTCATGCCGTACCCCGGACTTTCTGGCTGAGCAGGTAGAAGCCGCGGTGCGCGACCAGGGCGACCCGGGACTGGGACGGGCTGGCCCCGGCGACCGCGTACACCCGCCATCGGGTGGCGGCGTCGAGGGCGGCCTTGACCAGCTGCTCGGTGCCGGCGGTGGGCAGGTTGAGGATCCACTGTGGATCGTTGGACAGGGCCAGGCGGGTCAGTTCCTGCTCCATCGGCTCGGGCAGCTCGACCGACCCGGTGCTGACCAGCTGGGCGACCTCCAGCAGCCGCAGCCGGTGGTAGTCGGGCTGCTGCAGGACCCGTTCGATCGCGTCGCGCAGCAGCTCGCGGTCGTTGGGGCGTTCGGTGTGGCTGGCGACCTTCTCCAGGCTGGACAGCGCCCACCCGGCCTTGATGGCGTCGGTGCGCCACCGGAACGCCTGGTCGAGGGTGTGCCGCAGCCGCGGGAAACCGGAGGCCTGGAACAGCATCCGGACCAGGTCGCCGGAGGCCAGCTGGGGGCGGGCGGCGAGCTGGGCCATGGCGAACCCGATCCCGTACAGGTCGAGCAGGCGCAGCAGCCGTTCGCGCTGCTCGCGGGGGACCTTGCAGTCGCGGGAGGTGAACAGGTCGACCGAGGCCATCAGGACGAGCCGCTCGGTCTCCGGCAGCTGGGCCAGCGAGCGCAGGGCCTCGCAGTCGGCGGCGGTGAGCCGGCCGGCCTCGGTGGTCTCGGCGAGCAGCCCGACCACGGGTACGACGTCGGAGACGACCCGGCGCAGCACCTTGGTCTGGTCGGCGGCGAGCGGCCCGGCGACCGGCCACGGGTCGGCGACGCCGGCGACGAGCTTGTCCACCTTGTTGAACAGGCCCAGCGAGTTGATCGGGTTGGAGGCCAGCCGGGCGGAGATGGACCGGAACGCCTCCAGGGCCTGCAGGTCGTCGTCGCGGACCGACTGGGTGAACACGTAGATGATGGCCTCGGCGCCGGAGATCGCGCCGACCGAGTCGTCGTCGATGTCGTCGTCGATGGGTGCCTCGTTGAACAGGAAGCGCCGTGCCCCCGCGCTCACCGAGGTGTTGGTGGAGGAGAGGCCCGGGGTGTCGACGACGGTCAGCTCGCGCAGGTGGTCGCTGGTGAGGGTGACGTCCACGTACGAGATGTCGTGGCGGGGCACGCCGAGCCGCTGCGGGATCATCCCGGACTCGTCCAGCGGCAGGCTGGAGCGGGAGCCGTCGCGGCGGACCACGTCGACCCGGTCCGCGGTCCCGTACCGGAACTGGGTCACGATTCGGGTGCATTCGCCGACTTCGGTGGGGGCGACCCTTCGGCCGATGAGCGCGTTCACAAGTGTCGACTTTCCGGCTTTCAGTCGTCCGGCGATGGCCACCCGGAGGGGTTCGTCGAGCCGTCTGCGCACGCCGAGTACCTGCGTCTGGGCCGCGGGACCCACCCGCGGGCCGACGTCGTCACACAGCGCTGCCACCCGGGCACTGAGCGGACCTGGTCCCATGACTCGTCAGCCGGCGGTACGGTCGGCGACAATGGCGTGGTTCCAGCGGTCGTGCTCGCTCATCGTGTCGGTGTCCCTCCTGCCGGATCCACACTATGAATATCCTGCCGGCGCAGGATCCCATGTTCGTGCCACGGTCTGACGCGGGAGGCTCCAGTTGCGTCACGCGCCCGCCGCCACGGCGCCCGGCGCCCTCGTCGAGGAGGCGACCGCGCTGCTGGCCGCGCCCGCGCTGGTCGTCGTCGCCGGCGGGCCGGGCAGCGGACGCTCCACGGTGCTCGCCCAGCTCGGCGCCGCCTTCCGCGGCCCGGTCCTGGCCGGTGGCGGGCTGGCGATGCTCCAGGCCGTGCCGGCGTTCGCCCTGGCCCGCGCGGTGCGGGTGCGGCTGCCGGCCGCCGACCCGGCGCTGCTCGCCGAGGCGGTCCGCTCCCGGGTGCGGGGCGGGCTGCTGCTCCTCGACGACCTGCAGTGGGCCGACCCGGCCACCCTATCGGCCCTGCCGGCGATCGCCGCGCACTGCCGCGTCGCGGTCGCGCTGCGCACCCCGCACCGGCTCCCGCCGGCCACCGTGGCGGCGCTGCGGGCGGCCGCGGCCGGCTGGCTGGCGGTGCCGCCGCTGCCCGCCCGGGACGCCGCCGACCTGGCCCGCCGGGTCGCGCCAGGCCTGGACCCGGCGGCGGTCACGGCCGTCGTCGCCCGCGCCGGTGGGGTGCCCCTCGCGGTCGAGACCCTCGCCCGCCACGCCGCTTCCCGGGGTACCGCCGACGTGGCCGAGGACGCCGCCCAGGTGGAGTACGCGGTGGCCGCCGCCCTGGCCGACCTGACCCGCCCGGCCCGCACCGCGATGGCGGCGCTGGGGCTGCTCGGCCGCCCGGCCACCGCCGCGGTGCTCGGCGCCGGCGTCGAGGAGCTGCTCGAGGCCGGCCTGGTCACCGCCGTGGACGAGGAGCTCGCCCCGGTCTCCGCCTACCTGGCCGAGGTGGCCGCGGGGCTGCTCGACCCGCCGGGGCGGCAGGCGCTGCACCGGCGGCTGGCCGGCCTGGTACCGCCCCGGGAGGCCGCCCGGCACCTCGCGGCGGCCGGGGACGGGCCGGCCGCGTACCAGGTGGCCGTCGCCGCGGCCGGCCGGATGACCACCGCCGGCGAGCGTGCCGAGCTGCTGCTGCTCGCCTGCGACCTGCCCGGCGTCGACCCCGACCCGCAGGTGCGGGTGGCCGCCGCCTCCGCCGCCCTCGCCTGTGGACGGCCCCGCGCGGCGGTGAAGGCGCTGACCGGCGGGCCGCCGCTCGGCGTCGACGCGGCCGTGCTGCGCGCCGAGGCGCTGCTGCAGGTCGGTGACGTGGCCGCCGCCCGGGCCGCCGCCGCCCCGGTCCCGGACGGCGCGGCCCGCGACGTCGTCGCCGCCCGCGACCGGATCCTGCTGCTGGCCCGCCTCGCCGAAGACCCGGCCGAGGCGACCGCCGCGGCCGCCCGGATCGCCGACCGGCACGGCGACCCGCCCGCGCACGCCGGCCTGCGCGCCGCCCTCGCCGCCGTCCGGGCCCACGCCCGCGCCGACGGCTGGGAGTACGGCCTGGCCTCGGCGACCGCCGCCGCGGGCGCCGCCGGTGACCTGCTCGCCGCCAGGTGGAGCGCCTGGCTGCTGGTGGAGACCCTCGCCGCCGACGGCCGCCTCACCGAGGCCGCGCAGGCGGCGGGCAGCGCCGCCCAGGCCTGCGCCGCCGACCTCGCCTACAGCTGGCAGACCCGGTTCCTCGCCGCCGAGCTGTGGTGCGTGGCGCTGCGCGGCGCCGCGACCGACGACGTGGTCCGCCGCGCCGGCGACCTCACCGACCGCACCCTGCCGGCCCTGGCCTGCGGGTACGCGACGGCGGCCGCCAGCCTCGTGGAGGCCGACGGCGGGCTGCTCGCCCCGGCCCGTTCCCGGCTGGCCGGCGTCTCCGCGCCCAGCGTCCTGCTCGACTGGGTCGGCCGCGAGGCGGCCTGGCTGGACGGGCAGCCCGACCTGGCGCTGCGCCCGGCCCACGCCGACCTGGGCCGGGCCGGCGCGCTCGTGGCCGGGCTGCACGAGATCACCGCCCGGTGGGCCTGCGCCGACCTGGGGCTCGCCCCGCCGCCGGGCAAGGCCGCCGTCGACCGGGCCGCCGCGGTCGCCGCCACCCTGGCGGCGTGGACCGCCGCCGGCGGCTTCGACCGGGCCGCGGCCGCCTGGCACGACCTGGCCGTGCGGGAGGAGGTCCGCTGCCTGCTCGCCCAGGGCCTGCACGAGACCGACCCGGCGCTGGCCGTGCCGCCGCTGCTGGCCGCCGAACGCCTCGCCGAGCAGGCCGGCCTCGTCGTGCTGCTCGGCCGGGCCCGGCGGGCGCTGCGCCGCCACGCGGTCCGCCGCGACCAGCGCGGCCCCCGCGCCGGCACCGACCTCACCGACCGGGAACGGGACGTGCTGCGCCTGGTCGCCGCCGGCGAACCGACCCGCCGCATCGCCGGGCAGCTCGGCATCTCCGGCGAGACCGTGGAGACCCACATCCGCTCGGGCATGCGCAAGCTGGGGGCGCGCACCCGCACCGAGGCGGCCGCCCGGCTGGGCCAGCTGACATGAGCGGGCGAATCATCCGGCACAGCGCGCCCGGAGCCTCATGCCCGCCCGCGGCGAAGCGAGGACGGGCATGAGCGACACCCCGCGGTACGTGGTGCCGACCTCGGCGGACGCGACCAGCGTGCTGCGCCGCCTGGCCCGCTCCGGCTGGCACACCCGGGAGGGCTTCGCGCTGGCCGAGGCGGCGTGGGACATGGCCGAGGCGCGGCTGGTGCTGTTCGGGCGCGTACCGGACACCGAGACCGCGCACCTGGCCGTGCTGGCCGCCGCCCGGGGCACCGGGATCGTGGCGATCACCGACCCGGCGGGGGAGCTGGGCCGGGCCCTGGTGGCCGACCTGGGGCGGCTCGGCCCGGTCTACGCCGACCCGGACGCCGAGCCCGAGCCGGACGGCGACGACCTGGTCGGCCAGCTCGTGCCGGAGCAGCGGGCCCTGCTGGAGCGCCTGGCGAACGGTGAGACGATCGCCGCCGCCGCCGCGGCCGAGTTCCTTTCCCTGCGCACCGCCAACCGCAGGATCGCCCAGGCCCGCGACCTGCTCGGCGTCCGCACCACCCGCGAGGCGGTGCTGGCCTACCTGCGCCAGCGCGGCTAGCCCCGCTCGCTGTCGATCAGGGACGTCGTGGCGTGACCCGCCGTCCGACCCGCCCATCAACTCCCTGATCAACGGCGCGGGGAGCGGGCCGTGGAGATCGGGCGGGTGGGGTCGGTGTGCCGGGGACGGTCGGGTTCGTCCTCGCGCAGCGGCGCCAGGGTTTCCGTGATCGCGGACATGATCTGCTCGGTGGCCTGCCGCGGGGTGCCGGTGACGCGGATCGGGGCGCCGAAGCGGACGTGGACCGCCGGGCGGCGCAGCAGCGCCCGCAGCAGGCCACGGGCGGCTCCACTGGGTGCCGAGTAGGGGACCACCTCGTGCGTACCCCACTGGGCGACCGGGACCACGGCGGCGCCGGTCATGGACGCGAGCCGCGCGGTGCCGGTCTTGCCTTTCTCCGGCCAGAGGCCGGGGTCCAGGCCGATGCGCCCCTCCGGGTAGACCAGCACGACGGCGCCGGCCTCGACCGCGGCGGCCGCGTGCGCCAGGGCCGCGGTGACCGTCGCGGTGCCGCGGGCCACCGGGACGTGCCCGGCCCGCCGCATGATCCAGCCGATCGTGCGCATCCGGAACACCGCCGTGTCCGCCAGGAACGTCGGCACGACGCCCCGCGCCCGGCAGGCGGCCATCAGCACGGCCGGGTCGATCGGGCTGACGTGGTTGGCGGCCAGGATGACCGGGCCGGCCGGCACCTGGCCCGACACGCGCAGCCGGGTGAATGGGACGAGCGCCACTCGGGCGACCCCCAGGAGGAAGGGCCACCACGAACTACGATCTACTACGGGACGTAGTAATGATGGAGGTCTCGCATGGACGCGCTCGACGTCGCCCGCTGGCAGTTCGGTGTCACCACCGTCTACCACTTCCTGTTCGTCCCCCTCACGATCGGCCTGTCCGTGCTCGTCGCGGTGCTCCAGACCATCTGGGTACGCACCGGCGACGAACGCTACCTGCGCCTGACCAGGTTCTACGGCAAACTCTTCCTGGTCAACTTCGCCATGGGCGTGGTCACCGGCATCGTGCAGGAGTTCCAGTTCGGGATGAACTGGAGCGACTACTCCCGCTTCGTCGGCGACGTCTTCGGCGTACCCCTCGCCATCGAAGCCCTCTTCGCCTTCTTCCTCGAATCCACCTTCCTCGGCCTGTGGATCTTCGGCTGGGAACGCCTCCCGCGCCGCCTCCACCTCGCCTGCATCTGGATCGCCGCCGCCGGCTCCACCGCCAGCGCCTACTTCATCCTCGCCGCCAACTCCTGGATGCAGAACCCGGTCGGCTACCAGGTCGACGCCGCCGGCCGCGCCCGCCTCACCGACTTCGGCGCCGTGCTCACCAACAAGGTCACGCTCGTCACGTTCCCGCACACCCTCGCCGGCTGCTTCCTGGTCGCCGGCGCCCTGATGACCGCCGTCGCCCTCTGGCACCTGGTCAAGCACGGCACCGAGACCTTCCGCCCCGCGCTGCGCCTCGGCGCCTGGGTCACCCTCGCCGCCGCGGCCGCCGTCGCCGTCACCGGCGACACCCAAGGCAAGATCATGACCGAGGTACAGCCGATGAAGATGGCCGCCGCCGAAGCCCTCTACCAGACCGAACAGCCCGCCGCGTTCTCCGTCCTGACCATCGGCACCCTCGACGGCGGCCAGGAGGTCTTCGCCATCAAGATCCCCTACCTGCTGTCCTGGCTCGGCACCGGCGACACCCACGGCCGCGTCGAGGGGATCGACGACCTGCAGGCCCAGTACGCCGCCCAGTTCGGCCCCGGCACCTACAACCCGGTCATCCCGGTCACCTACTGGAGCTTCCGCCTGATGATCGGCCTCGGCATGCTCGCCGCCCTCGTCGCGCTCGTCGCCCTCTGGTCCCAGCGCCGCGGCCGCACCCCCACCTCCAGATGGCTCGCCCGCGCCAGCCTCGCCCTGCCGCTGCTACCCCTCGCCGCCAACATCTTCGGCTGGATCTTCACCGAGATGGGCCGCCAACCCTGGCTCGTCTTCGGCGAGATGCTCACCCGCGACGGCGTCTCCCGCAGCGTCTCACTCACCGAGGTCCTCACCTCGTTCACCGCCTTCACCCTCGTCTACGCCGCGCTCGCGATCATCGAGGTGCGGCTGCTCGTCCGCTACGCGCGCGCCGGCCTGCCGGCCGCACCCGACCGCGTCCTGGAGCACGCCTGATGGAACTCACCACCGTCTGGTTCGTCCTCGTCGCCGCCCTCTTCACCGGCTACTTCGTCCTGGAAGGCTTCGACTTCGGCGTCGGCGCGCTACTACCCGTCCTCGGCCGCGACGAACCCCAACGCCGCATGCTCCTGGGCACCATCGGCCCGGTCTGGGACGGCAACGAGGTCTGGGTGATCACCGCCGGCGGAGCCATGTTCGCCGCGTTCCCCGCCTGGTACGCCACCCTCTTCTCCGCCCTCTACCTGCCCCTGCTGCTCATCCTGCTCGCCCTCATCCTGCGCGGCGTCGCCTTCGAGTACCGCGGCATGCGCGACCACCCCACCTGGCGCGCCCGCTGGGACGCCGCCATCGTCTTCGGCTCCACCGCACCCGCCTTCCTGTGGGGCGTCGCCTTCGCCAACATCGCCCGCGGCCTGCCCCTGGCCCCGGACGGCGACTACACCGGCGGCCTGCTCGACCTGCTCCACCCGTACGCCCTGCTCGGCGGCGTGGTGACCCTCAGCCTCTTCGTCACCCACGGCGCCGTCTTCCTGGCCCTGAAGACCGAGGCCCCGATCCGCGCCCGCGCCGCCCGCGCCGCCACCCGGGTCGGCCCGCTCGCCCTGGCCGCGCTGGCCGCGTTCGCCGTGTGGACCCTCACGACCCGCTCCGCACCGGCCGCGGCCGTCGCCGCCGCCGCGTCGGTGGCAACCCTGTGCGGGGCGCTGGCCGCCAACCGCGCCCGCCGCGAAGGATGGGCCTTCGTCGGGACCGCCCTGACGATCGGGCTGCTCGTGGTGACCCTCTTCACCGCCCTGTATCCGGCCGTGCTCCCATCCACGCTCCCGACCGGCGACCTCACCGTGACCAACGCGGCCTCGTCCCCGTACACGCTGCGCCTGATGACCTGGGTGGCGGCCATCTTCGCGCCGCTCGTGCTGCTCTACCAGGGCTGGACCTACTGGGTCTTCCGCAAACGCGTCACCACCGCCGACAACGGCTACCACTGAGGGCGATCGCGCGCGGGCCGCTGGCTCTCCCTTGATCTGGGATCGCGACGCGTCCGTCGGGATCGCGGCGCGTCCGTGGCGAAAAGCCGCCCCGCCTGGGGCAGTGATTCGCCACGGGATCCGTGGATCCCAAGGTCGATGCTGTGGTTGGGAGATCGTGGTGGTTCGGTGCCCCTGGAAGGGCACCGGACGACCACGATCACCGGGCTGACCCGGTGTGTCGCCATCGATCATGGAGTTGGCGCGGGCCTCAGCGTCTGCGCTCGGCCTGGCCCGAACGCAGACGGGCGGTGACCAAGCCCGCGTGCCCGACCGATCGCGCAGCTGGCGCCCACACCGCGGCGCGGGGTCGAGTGCCGACACCGCCCGCGGGCGGCAGACGAGGCAGTGGGCAGTGTCGGGGACACTGCCCACTCACCCCAGCCGCCACCCACCAAGGGGCGGGAGGCGGGGTCAGCGTTTGAAGCGGCGCAGGCCCTCGCCGGCGCGCCACAGGTCGATCAGCAGGTGGTCGGCGGGAGTGCCGACCCTCGTCCAGACCACCTCGTCGATGTCGGCGCGGAACAGGTGACTGCGCTCATCGCCGCCCGCGGGCGGATGGCCGGACTCCACCGCGCGCCCGGACAGCTTGGCGTCGCCGGACCAGGTGGACGGGTCACCCTCCGGCGGGTCCTCGCTGCCGCTGTGCAGCGCGAACCGCGGGTCGCGGAGCAGGTCGACCGCCTTGCGGGCCATCCACATGCTGCCGAACCACAGGTCGCCGTCGCGGAACTCGGTCTCGATGCCGCTGATCCGCGGCCCGCCGTCCCGGCGCAGCGTGGCGATCGTCTTGTGCCGGTGCGCGTCGAGCAGCCGACGCACCGCCGCCGCCAGCTCCGGCGCCTCGCCCTCGAACTCCTCCCACCTGGCCACCGCGCCCCCCTTCTCAGCCGACGTCGCGGAGCTCGGCCAGCCGCGCCTCGATCTCGGCGAGCTCGGCCCGCAGCTTTTCGGCCTGCTGCTCGGCCTCGCTGCGCTCCACCGCCAGGATCTGCTCCACCGCCTCCTGCACCCCGGGCACGTCGACCAGCGCCACCATCTTCAGCGCCTCGGACGGGCGCACCACGTACGGCTTCGCCAGCGACTTGGCGCCCTGCGTCGCCGCGACCGTCCACTCGCCCTCGGTGTAGGAGAGGGTCACGGTCAGGCCGGGCGGGGCCTTCGGCTTCGCCGCCTTGGCCGTCTTGCGCGTGGCGGGCTTCTCGACCGCCGCCGCCGCGGGTGCTTCGTCCACAGTGGTCACTTTCGCCTCCTCGCGCGGCGCCGGCACCGGCGACCTCGTGATCTTCAGCTCTGGCTGGGGAGCGGCGGGCTCGGGCGGCGGCGCCGCCTTCTTCGCCGGTGCCGCCTTGGCACCCTTGGGCGGGATGATCAAATCGGTGGGGGAGAAGGGCAGCTCGTCCTTGCCGAACCGCACCACCACCCAATCGTCGGACAGCTCCGGGTCGGTGAGCTCCAACACCTGCCCGATCTGCCCGGCGATCTGACCGGCCGCCTCGGTGAACATCACCCGCGGCTTGCGGCCCGCGGCGAGCGTGTCGCGGATCGACTGCAGGTCGTCGGTGGACAGTCCTCGAACGGCCGAGCGCGCGGGTGCCATCACGAACCTCTTCCGTACACGTGTTTGATGACAGCTTCCTACCAGCCCCGTACGACAACGTCCACCGACACGCGGTCGACACGCCACAAGGGACGGATACCCAGGTGTTCGATAATGCACATTATGTCAACTAGAGCGCGGGCGGAGGCCAGCGAAAGGCCCGGCGCCCCCACACGGGGAAGCCGGGCCCGGCGAAGACGCGCGCCGCTACGGCTTGAGCGGCGGGTGCTTCGGGTCGAGCAGGTCGTTCTCCTTCAGCAGCCCGTACAGCGGGACCTGCTCCGGGTAGTGACCCCACGCGTGGTCACCGTCGCCGTCCTCGAGCCCGATCAGCTGCCGCTGCACCGGCGTCAGACCCGGCAGGTCGTCGGTCGTCTCCCGGGTGTGCACCCACCGGTACGTGTACCCGAAGAAGACGCCCTTGCGGGTGATCTGCGAGTAGTTGTTGGACCGGGCGTGCCAGATCCGCCGGTCGAAGAAGACCGCGTCACCGGGGTTGGCGGTCACCTCGATCGCGCCCTCCGGGTTGGGCCACTCCACGTCGCGGCGCGGCGGCCCGGCGATCCAGTTGGTGAGGTGGCTGCCCGGCACGACCTGGAAGTTGCCCCGGCCGGCCTGGGACACGTCCGACAGCCAGTACGCGATCTTCACCGACATCCGCGGGCGCGGGTCCGACTCGATCTCGCGGTTTTGCCGCCCGCCGTCCTGGTGCCACTCGAACCGGAACGGCTTCTTCTCGGTCAGCGGCGGGTGCACGTCCAGGTGCGAGTGGTACACGTGCACGTTCCAGCCGAGCATCGACCACACCAGGCCGAACACCTTCGGGTGGTCCAGCAGCGGCGCCAGGTCGTTGCAGCTGCCGACCGCGTTGAGCTTGTGCAGCGACCGGTCGGCGGCGAGCTTGCCGGCGGCGGCGTGCTCCTCGTAGACCCGGTCAACGGCGGCCGCGTAGTGGGCGACCTCGTCCTCGGAGAGCACGCCGGGCACGACGATGAAACCGTCCCGCTCGAAGTTGGCGCGCTGCTCGTCGGTCATTGCGGTGCCCGGATGGGGACGGGCCGAGACAGGGGTGGTCACGAAGGGGTCCTTTCCTCCCGTGGACAGACTTCTGCTGCACGTACGACGGGGCGACCCCGCCGCCGCGTTGCCCCGAGAGCCCGGCGGATCGCCGGAGGGGTCAGGCAACGATCCGGAACAGTACTCGCATCATCCAAACGTCGGTGACCCCAGGCGACGATCTAGCCGGAAACCCCACGGACCAACCACCACAAGCCCGGTAAACCGGACGGGCGTCGTCACTCAACGCTCTGAACCCGTAACACCAACACCCGGCGGTCCTTGGTCACCACACCCAGCACGTCACCAGCCAGCGCCAACTGCTCCGGCGGATCCGCGCCCACCTCCACCGCCCTGGTCGCCTTACCGTCACCCGCGTCCGCCACGAACACCTGCCACGCCACGTCCGTGCCCTTCAGCCCCGCCGCCCGCAGCGCCATCCGTCCACCGTGGACAGCCTCCACCGACGCCCCGTCCGGCAACGGCCACAACACCTTACCGTCCGGAGCCAGAACACTCCCCTCCGTCACCGCCGCGAACGTCGCCTCCCCCAACACCAGCCCCGCCGCCGTCACGTACCAGCCCGCGTCGTCCCCCGACTCCACCGGCGCCTTCCACGCCTCCTCGCCACTACGCACGTCCACCGCCACCACCCGGCTCTGCTCCCCCGCCTCGATCGCCGCGCACACCAGGAACTGCCCGCACGGCTTGACCCGCTCCACCTCCTGCCCCGCCGGCAACGGCATCGACCAGGCCAACCCGAAGCCCGACAGCTTGTACCCCGCCAGCACATCCCGCGCCTTGCCCACCGCCTCGTTCTGCACACCGACCACCTGACCGCCGAACACCGTCCAGAAGTCGTCCCGCAGCGGCAGCGGCCCGGTCGAGCGCGGCTTGCCGGTCACGGCGTTCACCACCGCACCGGTCCCCTCGCCCTCCTCCAACTCCACCACCGAATCCGTACCGGCGGTCAGCGCGTCGTACAGCACCCCGTCCACCCCCGGCAGCACCCCACCCTTGACCCCCACCCACTGCCGCACCGGCTCCACCCGATGGTCGTCGATCGTCAGCGTCTGCTCACTACCCGGCACCCGCTTCCACTTCTGCCGCCCGGTACGCAGATCCACCCGCAGCAACTGATGCCCGTCGAACGAGTCGTCCACGTCCACCACCACATCGGTGCCCAGATACGCGACATCGACGCGCCCCTCCCACACGTTGCGCCACAACAGCTTCCCGCCGGCGGCCGCCAGCACCGCCCGCACGTCGTCACCGCCGTCCGTCGCCGAGTTGTCGCCGTCGACCACGATCAGGTCACCGACCGCGGTCAGCTTCACCCCCTCCGGCTCGACCGGCACCCGCGTCGTCCAGCGCGCCTCTCCCCCACCGCTCGGCAACGCCTTCACCTCGGTGAAACCACTGCCCACCGCGGCCACCACCACGTCCTGCCCGGAGACCGCCACCGCCGCCGCACCCGGCTGCGACAGCGGCACCGCGGCCGCCGTCACCAACTCCCCCTTGCCACCCGCCGCCGTGCCACCCGGCTGCCCGAACTGCAACCCGCTGCCCAACCCGTCACCCGCGCCGTCGATCGTGCGCCGCAGCCACCTGCCGCCCTGCACCACACCGGCCACCAACGCACCGACCAGCACGAACACCACACCCGCGAACACCGCCCGGCGCACCGGCCGCCGCCTGCGCGGCGCCGGCCTCACCACCGGCGGGCCCATCGGCGGCCGCGGCGGCGCCATCATCCCCGGACCGCCACCCGGCGGCGCAGACGCGGGAAAGACCGGCGCCGGCGACGCCGGAATCGGCGCCGACACCACACCCACCGGGAACGGCGACGACACCGGATACGGCCCCGCCGGCGACCCGAACGGGCCGGACACCGGAAACGCCGCACCACCCGCCGTACCCGTCACCGGGCCCGTGGCCGCGGCGGCCGCCATCGCGTACACCAGCGCCCCGTACGCCACCGGCAGCTCCGGCTGCTCCGGCACCGACGGCGCCACCCCCAACCGCGCGTGCAACCGGCTCGCCACCAGCGGCATCCGGCTCGAACCACCCACCAGCAACAGACCCGCCAGCTGCGCCGGCTCCACACCCGCCCGCTGCAACACCCGCCGCGTCTCGTCCACCGCCCGCGCCACCAGCGGACCACCGACCCGCTCCAGCTCGTCCCGGGTCAGATGCATCGGCTCCACCCGCCCCGGCACGTGCACCGGCGCCGTCGACGAACGCGACAGCATCTCCTTCGCCGCCCGCACCTCCGACCAGAACGCCTGCCGCTCGCGCCGCTGCTCCCCGTCCGCCGGCTGCTCCAGCCGCCGCCACAGCTCCGGATCCCGCACCGCCACCAACTGACCCAGGTGCGCCACCAACGCCGAGTCCACGTCCAGACCGCCCAGGTCGTCCAGGCCACCGGTCGCCAGCACCCGCAGCCCGGCCGGCTCCCTTCGCACCACCGCCACGTCGAACGTGCCGCCGCCGAAGTCGAACACCCCGAGGCAGCCACCCGGCGGCACCTGCTGACCGAGCACCTGCACGCAGTACGTCGCCGCCGCGATCGGCTCGTCCAGCAGCGTCACCTGACCCAACCCGGCCCGCCACGCCGCCGCGCGCAGCACGTTGCGCCGCGGCTGCCCCCAGTCCGCCGGGCAGGTGAGCACCGTCCCGCCCGCCGGCGACACCCCGGCCGTACGGGCCTCGTCCGCCACCCGCCGCAGGCTCGCCGCGAGCAGCTGCTCCACCGGCACCTCGTGCTCGCCGAGCAGCACCGTGCCCTCGTCGACCCGGCGCTTGGGATGCGGCTCGAACCGCTCCGGCGACGCACCGCCCAGCCGGGTGCCGTCCCGGCCGGTGTGTAGCCCGCCCTCCGCGTCCACGAACACACCCGATGACAGCAGCGGCGTGCCGTCGAACAGCAGCGCCCGCGGCTCCTGCCCACCCCGCCGCACCACCGCCACCGTGTGCGTCGTACCCAGGTCCACCGCGAGGCGTACCGATCCGTCCACGCCGACGCTCCTCCCCTGTCGCGCCGCGGAAGGCACGCCACCGCCCCCGCGAGCGCGCCGCCGCCGGATGCTACCCGTGCGCCTCAGGTTGCCGGTGATCAGCCTCTCGCCTGCCCTGTGACGGTAGGCACAACCCGTAAGGCGTCCTAGGATGCTAGGTGGAGCCCCGGAGCGGGACGCGGTGGCGGCACCCCGAAGAATGGGCGGGTGCACGCCCCCGACCCGGCCGCCACCCTGGCCGCGCTCCGCCGCGACCGGCCGGACCTGGTCACCCCGTTCGAGCGGGCGCTGCCCGGCGCCCGGGCCGCGGTGCTCGCCCGCCTCTGGGGCGCGTACGCCCGCGAGCCGATCCCCGGCGTCCTGCGCCGCGAACGCGCCGGCGGCCGCCTCACCGTCCACACCTCCGCCGGGGCGCTGGCCGGGCCGGCGGAGGCGGCCGAGGCGTACGCGCCGGCACCCGACGGCCTCACCCTGCGCCTCGGCACCACACCGCACACCGACCCGGGCACGCTGGCCCGGGCGCTGGGCCACCCCGGGTTCGCCGTCGAGGTCGACAACAGCGTCGCCAACCTCGCCCTGGCCCGCACCGCCCCCCAACCGGAGCCCACCCTCACCGGCACCCTCCCGCGGCTGGAACAGTCCGTCGTGGACGGACACCCCCTGCACCCCTGCTGCCGCACCCGCCTGGGCATGTCCACACTGGAGGTGCTCCGCTACGCGCCCGAGCACCGCCCGGTCGTCCGGCTGCACGTGGTGCGGGTGCCGCCGGCCCGGTGGTGGGGCGACGGTCCGCCCCTGCTGCTGGTCCACCCCTGGCAGGCCGAGCACGTGCTCGACGCGTACCCGTGGCTGCTGCCGGTGGGACGCGTGCCGGCGCGGCCCCTGATGAGCCTGCGCACGATGGCGCCGGTGGGGGGTTTCGACCAGGTGAAGACGGCGGTGGACGTGCGGATGACCTCCGCGGTGCGGACCGTGTCGCCAGCCGCGGTGCGCAACGGGCCGGCGGTGACCGCGCTGCTACGCGCCCTCGCCACGCCCGGCCTCGAAGTGCTGGCCGAGGAGCGGGCCGGCGCCGTCCTGGTCGACGGGGAGCCGTCCCGGAGCCTGGCCTACCTGCGCCGCCGCGCCCCCCGCCTGGCCGCCGGGGAGGTCGCCGTCCCGCTCGCCGCGCTCGCCGCCGCGGTGCGCGCCGGCCACCCGCTGCCCGACCCGCTCGGCTTCTTCACCGCCCTCGCCGGCGTGCTGCTCGACCCGCTGCTGCACCTGCTGCGCCGCGGCGTCGCCCTGGAAGCCCACGGCCAGAACAGCCTCGTCGTGCTCCGCGACGGCCACCCGACCCGGCTGGTGTACCGGGACTTCGGCGGCGTGCGGATCAGCCCGGCCACCCTGCGCGCCCACGGCCTGGAGGCGCCGCCGCTCCTCGGCGACCTGGTCACCGACGACCCGCGGGACCTGCGCGCCAAGCTCCTGGCCGCCGCGGTCAGCGGCGCGCTCGCCGAGCAGGTGGCCGCCTTCTCCCGCGCCTACGGGATCACGCCGGCGCTACTGTGGAGCCGGGCCGCCCGCCCCGAGCTGCGCGACGGCCCGCTGCCGGTCAAGGCGACCACCGCGATGCGACTGGCCACCGACCCACTCACCGACGTGTGGGCGCCTCTCCCCAACCCGATGGCTGGTTAACCCAATGGCAGAGGTTAAGAGTTGACCGATCTGACCGTGTGCGCTTACTCGCCCGGCACCGTCCGCGACGCGGCCGCCCACACCGAGAGCCACCTGGCCGTGCACGCCCCCCAGCTCCGCGCGGCGTTCCGGGCCGCGCTGCCACAGGCCGCGGCCGCCGTCGGGCGCCGGCTCCTCGGCGCGCTCTGGCGCGAGGACTTCGCCGACACCCGCATCCGGTACGACGGCCGCGGTCACCGGCACGCGTTCGACCGGGTCGAGTTCGAGGCGGTGCCGGCGGACGACCCGGTCGACCTGCTCCCCTCCTCCATCGTGGACGGTCGCGGGTGGACGCTCGCCGCCGAGCTCGCCAACGCGGTCGCCAACCTCGCGATCGCCTACGCCCGCCGGTCCTCGGTGGACCCCGCCGGCGACGGTCCCGACGCCGAGGCCGTGGCCCTGGAACGGCTCGCGATCGACGGCCACAACCTGCACCCCTGCGGCCGCACCCGGATCGGCTGGAACGTCGACGACGTGCTCGCCCACGACCTGGAGGCCGGCACCACGAGAATCGGGTTCGTGGCCCTGCCCCGCGACGCCCACGTCGGCGACGACCTGGGCGCGTTGCTGGGGGTCGACGCTCCTCGCGGCTTCGTCGCGCAACCCGTGCACGCCTGGCAACGCGACGCCGTCCTCGCCCGCCGCCACCCCGAGGTGCGGATCCTCGACGGCGACGTCCCGGCCGTACCCACCGCCGCCCTGCGCACCCTGCTGCTGCCCGACGGGCGCTACCTCAAGCTCTCCCTCGACATCCAGGTCACCTCCAGCCGGCGCAGCATCTCCGTCGCCAGCACCCACAACGGCCCCGCCCTCTCCACCCTCCTGACCCGCCTCCTCGCCGCCGAGGAACGGGTGACGCTGCTCGCCGAGACCGCCGGCGCCGCCCTCGACGGCAGCCGCGACGCCTCCGCGATCCTCCGCGACGGCCTCACCGCCCACCTCGCCGGCGGCGAACGCGTCGTCCCCGGCAGCGCCCTCCCCCTGCTCGCCGGCGACCTGCTCGACGAGCACGGCGGCGGCCCGCTCGCCTTCCTCACCGACTACGCCCGGCTGGTGCTGCCGCCGCTGCTGCGCCTGGCCACCCGCCACGGCATCGCGCTCGAAGCCCACCTGCAGAACTGCCTGCCCACCTTCGTCGCCGGCGTCCCGCACCGGCTCGTGCTGCGCGACCTGGCCGGCCTGCGCCTGCACCGCCCCCGCCTGGCCGCCACCGGCGCCCAGCTCACCCTCTGGCCCGGCTCGGTGATCGGCACCGACGACCTGTACACGATGCGCGCCAAGCTCGGCTACACCGCCTTCCAAGCCCACCTCGGCGAGCTCGTCATCGCCCTGACCCGCCACGGGCTGGACGAGGCGGCCGCCTGGCGGGCGGTACGCGAGGTGGTCGACGAGACGTACGAGCCGCTGCGCGCCGACCCGGCCACCGCCCGCGCCGCGGCCGCCGACCACGCCGCGTTCACCGCCCCGCGGGTGCCGCACAAGGCCCTGGTCCGGATGCGGCTGACCGGCGCCGGCGACGTGTACATCCCGGTCCGGAACCCGCTGCATGCTCCCTGAACCCGTCCACGCCGCCCTCGCCGGCCGCCCCTCACCGGTCTGCGCGTACGTCTACGACACCGGCACCCTGCGGGCCACCGCCGCGGCCCTGCGCGCGGCACTCCCGCCCGGCGCGACCCTGCTGTACGCGATCAAGGCCAACGGCCACCCCGCCGTCGTCTCGGCGCTGGCCGGAGCCTGCGACGGGCTGGAGGTCGCCTCCGGCGGCGAGCTCGCCCAGGCGGTGGCGGCCGGCGCCCGCACGATCGCGTTCGGCGGCCCGGCCAAGACCGACGACGAACTGCGTGCCGCGATCCTGGCCGGCGCGCTCGTGCACGTGGAGGGCGTCCTCGAACTGCGCCGCCTCGCCGCCCTCGCCACCGCCCCGCTGGACATCGCGCTACGGGTCAACCGGGCCGGCGGCACCCCCGGCGGCACCCACCGGATGACCGGCGCGCCCACCCCGTTCGGCATCGACGAGGCCCAGCTGCCCGCGGCCGCCGCCCTCGCCGCCACCCTGCCCCGGCTGCGGGTGGTCGGCTTCCACCTGCACGCCGTCTCCAACAACCTCGACGCCGACGCACACACCGCCTTCGTCGACGACGCCGTCCACTGGTCGGTGGCGGCCGCCGCGCGCCTCGGCATCCCACTGTCCTATGTGAACGTCGGCGGCGGGCTCGGGATCGACTACACCTCCCAAGCGGCTCTCGAGCTGCCCCGCCTGCGCGCCCAGCCACCACCGCCCGGCGTACGGCTGGTGTTCGAGCCGGGCCGCTTCCTGGCCGCCGGCGCCGGCTGGTACGCCGCCGAGGTCCTCGACCTCAAGCACACCCACGGCCGCTGGTTCGCCGTCCTGCGCGGCGGCACCCACCACTTCCGGCTACCGGCCGCCTGGGGCTACAGCCACCCGTTCACCGTCCTGCCCCGCGACCCGTGGCCGTACGACTTCCCCCGCCCCGAGGTCGGCGACGTCGAGGTCGACGCGGTCGGGGAGCTCTGCACCCCCCGCGACGTGCTCACCCGCGCCCAGCGCGTAGACCGCCTGCGGGTCGGGGACGTGCTGGTCTTCGGCAACGCCGGCGCGTACGGCTGGGACATCTCCCACCACGACTACCTGCGCCACCCCCACCCCGACTTCCTCGTCCTCTGACCGCACCCCGCCGGTGATCGAAGCTCCCCTGAAGTCGTTCTAACGACTTCAGGGGAGCTTCGATCACATCGACTTCCTCGCGGGTCAGGGGCGGGCGGCCTCGGCGCGGGCGAGGAGGTCGCCGAGCAGGGCCAGGTCGACACCGGCCAGCGTCTCCAGCAGGTGCAGCCCCTCGACCGGGTCGAGCGGGACCTCGCTCGGCACGCCCAGCACCGCCGCACCCGACGCCAGGGCGCTCGCCACCCCGGCGCGCGAGTCCTCGATGGCCACGCAGCGTTCGATCGGGACGCCGAGCAGCCGCGCGGCCAGCAGGTACGGCTCCGGGTCGGGCTTCGGGGCGCGCACCTCGTCACCGGCGACCACCACGTCGAAGTTGTCGCGCCCCAGCGTCTCCAGCGCGATCTCGACCAGCGGCCGCGCCGTCGACGTGACGAGCGCGGTCGGCAGGTCGGCGGCCCGCACCGCCAGCAGCAGCGCCAGCGCGCCCGGCCGCCACACCAGCCCGGTGCGAAACAGCTCGCCCATCCGCCGGGCGACCCACGCCTGGCTCGTCGCCAGGTCACGCCACTGCTGGCCGAGGTCGGCGTGCAGGATCCGCATCGACGTCGTGGCGTCCCCGCCCACCATCGCCACCCGGGCGGCGTCGGACAGGCTCCCGCCGTACTCGACGGCCAGCTCGCGGAGGGCGACGTCCCACAACCGCTCGCTGTCGACGAGCGTCCCGTCCATGTCGAACAACACGGCGGCCAGCCCCGGCCTGCTCTGCGTCACAGCCACGATCCTCCCCGATCCGCCGCCGGGACGGCGGCGGCGACCCGGCGGCTGTGGCCGACGCCTCACCCGACGCGGCCCGGCTCAGCCGACGTCGCAGGGGGCCAGCGACCCCTCGTACCCCTCGAAGAACGCGTCCGTGCGCTGCCGCGCCGTGCCGTGCGCGCCCGGCGCGAACCACGGCTGGCTCGGGTCGTCACCCACCGCCAGCAGCCCCTGCCGCAGCTCGTCGACGTCACCCCGGTCAAGCGTCAGGGTGCCGTCCTTCACCGAGTCACCGATGTACGCGCCGGCCATGCAGTCGGCCTGCAGCTCCTGCTGGATCGTGAACCGGTTCTGGATGCCCAGCCGGGCCTGCACCGCGTGCGCGTACTCGTGGCCGAGCAGGTAGAAGACGAACGCGTCACCGATCTGGCGGAAGGCGCCGACCGCCCAGTTCACGTCGTACGCGATGAAGTCCCCCGCCGAGCAGTACGCCGCGTTGTTACGGGTCAACGGCTGGCCGCCACAGGCGACGTCCCCCTCCTGCCGGTACGGCACGATCCGCCGCACCGGCTCGAAGCCGCGCACCCGCTGCCCCCAGTACCCCTCGGCCACCTCGACCGCGCCCTCGATGTCCCGCTGGAACTCCTCGACGGTCATCGTGCCGTCCTCCTGCCGCCCCGGCGTCCCCGCCGACGCCGGCGGCGCCTCGGGCGGCGGCTCACCCCCGTCGTCGGTCCCCACGAAACACGCCGCCGCGAACAGCGCCAGCACCAGGCCGCCCAGCCGCACCCACCGCATCGTCACGGTCCCGTTTGTACCCTCGCGCCGCAACCGCCAAGCCCCGCCCGCGCGTCTACGCTGTGCCCGTGGACGAGGCGCGGGTGCTGCTCAGGCCGGCCACCGCGGCCGACTTCTGGCTGTTCGAGCGGCAGGCGGTGGAGCCCGAGGCGGGCGGCGACTTCAACTGGTCGGGCTTTCGCGACGTCCACGCCATCCGGCGCCGCTTCGACGAAAACGGCCTGATCACCCCGGACGGCGGCTGCCTCATCGTCGTACACGACGGCGCCGCCGCCGGCAACGTCGTCTGGACCAAGACGCGGTACGGCGCACCGGACTGGTGGTGCTGGACCATCGGCATCGCCCTGCTCCCCGAGCACCGCGGCGCGGGGGTCGGCACGCTGGCCCAGAAACGCCTGGCCGCGTACCTGCTCGACACCAGCCCGTCCCCCCGCGTCGAGGCGTACACCGACGTGGAGAACCTCGCCGAGCAGCGCGCTCTGGAAAAGGCCGGCTTCGCCCGCGAAGGCGTCCTACGCGCCACCCAGTTTCGCGGCGGCCGCTGGCGCGACATGGCCATGTACAGCCTGGTCCGCCCCCAGCAAACCCCCGCTACTTGGCGTTGAAGTAGTTGGCGTCGGGGTGGTGGACGACGATCGCGTCGGTGGCCTGCTCCGGGACGAGCTGGAACTCCTCCGACAGCTGCACACCGATCCGGTCGGCGCCGAGCAGGTCGACGACCTTCGCCCGGTCCTCCAGGTCGGGGCAGGCCGGATAGCCGAACGCGTACCGGCAGCCGCGGTAGTCGGTGCGCAGCAGGCCGGCCAGGTCGGTCGGGTCGCTGTCGGCGACCGTGCCGCCGCCCGGCAGCGCCAGCTCGGTGCGGATGCGCTTGTGCCAGTGCTCGGCCAGCGCCTCGGTCAGCTGCACCGACAGGCCGTGCACCTCCAGGTAGTCGCGGTACTCGTTGCGGGCGAACAGCTTCGCCGTGTACTCGCTGATCGGGTGCCCGACCGTGACCAGCTGGAACGCCACGACGTCCAGGTCGCCGGGAGCGGACGCCGAGCGGGGGCGGAAGAAGTCGGCCAGGCAGAGCCGCCGCTCCTGCCGCTGCCGCGGGAACGAGAACCGGGCCCGCTCGGCGTGCCCGTTTTCGTCCAGGACGACCAGGTCGTTCCCCTCCGAATAGGCGGGGAAGTAGCCGTACACCACGGCCGCCTCCAGCACCTTGTCGGAGATCAACCGGTCCAGCCAGTACCGCAGCCGCGGCCGCCCCTCGGTCTCCACGAGCTCCTCGTAGCTGGGGCCGGAGCCGCCGCGGGAGCCGCGCAGCCCCCACTGCCCCAGGAACGTCGCCCGCTCGTCCAGCAGCGCCGCGTAGTCGGCCAGCGGCACCCCGCGGACGACCCGGGTGCCGAAGAACGGCGGCGTGGGCACGTCGACGTCGCTGGCCACGTCGGAGCGGACCGAGTCGTCGCTCAGCTCCGGCAGCGACTCGCTGACCACCGCCCGCTGCCGCTCCCGGCGCGCCTTCCGCGCGGCCAGCGCCGCCTCGCGGGCCGGGTCGACCATCGGCGCCTCGCCGCGCTTGGCCGCCATCACCCGCTCCATCAGCGACAGCCCCTCGAACGCGTCCCGCGCGTAGTGCACCTCGCCGGCGAACATCGAGCGGAGGTCGTCCTCCACGTACGCGCGGGTGAGCGCCGCACCGCCCAGCAGCACCGGCCACCGGCCGGCGACCCCGCGCGCGGCCATCTCCTGGAGGTTTTCCTTCATGATCACGGTGCTCTTGACCAGCAGCCCGGACATGCCGATCGCGTCCGCCTGGTGCTGCTCGGCCGCGTCGAGGATCGCGTTGATCGGCTGCTTGATGCCGATGTTGACGACCTCGTACCCGTTGTTGGAGAGGATGATGTCGACCAGGTTCTTGCCGATGTCGTGCACGTCGCCGCGGACCGTGGCCAGCACGATGCGCCCCTTGCCACCGTCCTCGGCCTTGTCCATGTGCGGCTCCAGGTAAGCCACCGCGGTCTTCATCACCTCGGCCGACTGGAGCACGAACGGCAGCTGCATCTGCCCCGACCCGAACAGCTCGCCGACCACCTTCATCCCGTCGAGCAGGATGTCGTTGATGATCACCAACGCCGAGCGCTCCGACAAAGCGAGATCGAGGTCGGCCTCCAGGCCGTTGCGCTCGCCGTCGATGATCCGCCGCTTGAGCCGCTCGTCGAGCGGCAGCGCCGCCAGCTCCTGCGCCCGGTTGGCCCGCGCGGACGCCACGTCGACGCCCTCGAACAGCTCGATGAACCGCTGCAGCGGGTCGTACCCCTCGCGCCGCCGGTCGTACACCAGGTCGAGCGCGACCGACCGCTGCTCCTCGGGGATCTTCGACATCGGCAGGATCTTGCTGGCGTGCACGATCGCGCTGGTCAGCCCCGCCTCGACGCACTCGTTCAGGAACACCGAGTTGAGCACCTGCCGGGCGGCCGCGTTGAGACCGAAGGAGACGTTCGAGATACCCAGGGTGAAGTTGACCCCCGGGTACCGCTTGGCGATCTCCCGGATCGCCTCGATCGTCTCGATGCCGTCGCGGCGGGTCTCCTCCTGCCCGGTCGAGATCGGAAACGTCAGGCAGTCGACCAGGATGTCCGTGACCGGCAGCCCCCACCGGCCGGTCAGGTCGTCGATCAGGCGGGAGGCGACCCGCACCTTCCACTCCGCGGTGCGCGCCTGCCCCTCCTCGTCGATGCAGAGCGCCACCACACCGGCGCCGTGCTCCTTGACGATCGGCATCACCCGCGCGTACCGCGACTCGGGCCCGTCACCGTCTTCGAAGTTGACCGAGTTGACCACGCAGCGGCCGCCGAGCATCTCCAGCCCCGCCTCGATCACCGCCGGCTCGGTCGAGTCCAGCATGATCGGCAGTGTGGAGGCGGTCGCGAACCGGCCGGCCAGCTCCCGCATGTCCCGGGCGCCGTCGCGCCCCACGTAGTCGACGCAGAGGTCGAGCAGGTGCGAACCGTCCCGCGCCTGCCCCCGGGCGATCTCCACGCAGGCCTGGTAGTCACCGGCGAGCATCGCCTCGCGGAACGCCTTCGACCCGTTCGCGTTGGTCCGCTCACCGACCATCAGCACGCTCGCGTCCTGCTCGAACGGCACGTGGTGGTAGATCGACGACACCCCCGCCTCGACCGCCGGCCGCCGCGCCGCCGCGCGCGCCCCGGCCAGGCGCTCCGACACCACCCGCACGTGCTCCGGCGTGGTGCCGCAACAGCCGCCGATCAGGGAGACGCCGTACTCGTTGACGAACCTGTCGAGGGCCTCCGCCAGCTCCCGCGGGGTCAGCGGGTAGCGGGCACCGTCGGCGGTCAGCTCGGGCAGGCCGGCGTTCGGCATCACCGACAGCGGCACCCGCGCGTGCTGCGACAGGTAGCGCAGGTGCTCGGTCATCTCCGCCGGGCCGGTGGCGCAGTTGAGGCCGATCAGGTCGACGCCGAGCGGCTCCAGCGCGGTCAGCGCCGCCCCGATCTCGCTGCCCAGCAGCATCGTGCCGGTGGTCTCCACGGTCACGTGGCAGATCAGCGGGAGGTGCCGGCCGGCCTCCGCGGCGGCCCGCCGTACCCCGATCACCGCCGCCTTGGTCTGCAGCAGGTCCTGGCAGGTCTCCACGATGAGCGCGTCGGCGCCGCCGGCGATCAGCCCGGCCGCGTTCTGCTGGTACGCGTCGCGCAGCGCCGCGTACGGCGCGTGGCCCAGCGTCGGCAGCTTGGTGCCCGGCCCGATCGACCCGAGCACGAACCGCGGCCGCTCCGGCGTCGAGAAGCGGTCGGCCGCCTCCCGCGCGATCCGCGCCCCCGCCTCGGACAGCTCGAAGATCCGGTGCGGGATGTCGTATTCACCGAGAGCCGCGAGGTTGGCGCCGAACGTGTTCGTCTCGACACAGTCGGACCCGGCCGCGAAGTATGCCTCGTGTACCCCCCGCACCACGTCCGGACGGGTCACGTTGAGCACCTCGTTACAGCCCTCCAGACCCTGGAAGTCGTCATCGACGTCCAGGTCAGCGGCCTGCAGCATGGTGCCCATCGCCCCATCGGCGATGAGGATGCGGTCGGCGAGCGCGTCAAGCAGCGAGTTCGGCACGGTCCAAGGTTAGTGCCCCAGGCCGCCCGGCGGCGCGGCCCCCGACCCGCCCGGACGGCACGCCATCGGGTATGCGCACGCTCCGACACGTAGTCTGAGACATGTGACCGAGTTTGACGGCCTGCCGGTGCTGCGCTCGCCCGTGGCCATCGCCGCGTTCGAGGGGTGGAACGACGCCGCCGACGCGTCCACGGCGGCGGTCGAGCACCTGGAACAGGTGTGGGAGGCCAGGCAGATAGCGGCGCTGGACCCGGAGGACTTCTACGACTTCCAGGTCAGCCGCCCCACGATCACCATGGCGGACGGCGAGACCCGCCGCATCGAGTGGCCGACCACCCGCTTCATGGTCGCCAAGCCCCCCGGCACCGAGCGCGACGTCGTGCTCATCCGCGGCATCGAGCCGAGCATGCGCTGGCGCACCTTCTGCGAGCAGGTGCTGGAGCTGTGCCACAGCCTGGAGATCGAGCGGGTGGTGCTGCTCGGCGCGCTGCTGGCCGACGTGCCGTACACCCGGCCCCTGCCGATCAGCGGCAGCGCCTCCGACAAGGACGCCGCCGAGCGCTACCGCCTCACCCCCACCCGCTACGACGGCCCCACCGGCATCGTCGGAGTCCTGCAGGACGCCTGCACCCGCGCCGAGGTCGACGCCGTCTCGTTCTGGGTGCACGTCCCGCACTACGCCAACAACCCGCCCTGCCCCAAGGCCACCCAGGCGCTGCTGCACCGGGTCGAGGACGTCCTCGACCTGCCGGTCCCGATGGCCGACCTGGCCGAGGAGGCCGCCGAGTGGGAGCAGCGGGTCCGCGCGGCCGCCGAGCAGGACGCCGAGCTCGGCGAGTACGTCCGCGAGCTCGAGGAGCGGGTCGGCGACGCCGGCATCCAGCCCCTGACCGGCGACGAGATCGCCCAGGAGTTCGAAAAGTACCTGCGCCGCCGCGGCGGCTCCGCCGGCCCGACGGCCGGCCCCGGGTCGCCCCGCCCACCCGTTCGTGATCGAAGCTCCCGCCACGCCGTTCTAGCGACGTGGGGGGAGCTTCGATCACGGGCGGAAGCCTGTGTCCTCGCTTGGCGTGTCGCGTGCGGCGCGGCACACCCGTAAGGCATCCTAGGAAACTATGAGTATCAACCCGGGGGCGGCGGAGTTCCCGCATCGGCAGATCGCGGCGCAGCTGCGGGAGCGGATCCGGCGCGGCGACTGGGCGCCCGGCGAGCGGCTGCCCAGCATCCCGGCCATCGCGGAGATGTTCGGGGTGGCGAAGCAGACCGTGCAGCGCACCGTGGACCAGCTGCGGGTGGAAGGGCTGCTGATCACCAAGCCGGGCTCCGGCACCTATGTACGGGGCACCCGGCGCCGGCTCAACCGCCTCTCCCGCGGCCGCTACGGCGTGCACCGCGGCTACCACGCCGACTTGGCCGCCCGGTACCGCCAGCACCTCGCCGACGTGGGGCGGGCACCGGCGCCGCCCGAGGTGGCCGACGCGTTCGGGGTGCGCGACGGCACCGAGCTCGTCGTGCGCCGCTACGTGGTGCGCACCGACGACGTGCCGGTCGAGGTGGGCGCGTCCTGGTTCCGGGTGGACGACGCGGGCGGCACCAGCCTGGAACGGCGGGAGGCGTTCGGGCGGCCGCTCTACCAGGAGGCCGAGGAGGTGACCGGCCGGCGGTACGTCTCGGCGAGCGACACGATCAGCGCCCGCCAGCCCAGCCGCGAGGAGGCGGAGATCCTGCAGATCCGGCCGGACACGCCGGTGCTGCACCTGCTGCACGTGGCGTTCGACGAGCGGCACAAGCCGGTCGAGGTGGCCCAGGCGACCTGGCCGGGGCCGATGACGACGCTGACCGAGGAGTACAGGATCCCGGCGCCCACGCCCGACCCCGACCCCGATCCAGGCCTCGCGCTCGGCTGACGCCACCCCCTTTCGTGATCGAAGCTCCCCCCACGTCGCTAGAACGGCATGAGGGGAGCTTCGATCACGAAGCGGGCGCCGGCTAGAGGCGCACCCCGAGCAGCGCGTCGACCGTGCGGGCCATCAGCTGCGCAGCGTCCGCGTCGTCGGCGGAACCGCCACCGGCCAGCGCCCGGTCGGCCCACTCGTCCACCAGCGCCAGCGCACCGGGAGTGTCGAGGTCGTCGGCGACCCTCGCCCGTACCCCGGCCAGAAGCTCCGCCCCCGACGGGCCGGACGCCGCCGCGGCGGCCGCGCGCCACCGGGCCAGGCGCTGCTGTGCGGTCTTGAGCAGGTCGTCGGTCCACTGCCGGTCGGCGCGGTAGTGGTCGGCCACCAGCGCCAAGCGCACCGCCATCGGGTCGACACCGTCGGCCCGCAGGCGGGAGACGAAGACCAGGTTGCCCTGCGACTTCGACATCTTCTCGCCGTCGAGACCGATCATGCCGGCGTGCACGTAGTGGCGGGCGAACGGGGCGACGCCGGTGAGCGTTTCGGCGTGCGCCGCCGAGCACTCGTGGTGCGGGAAGAGCAGGTCGTTGCCGCCGCCCTGCACGTCGATGGTCTGGCCGAGCAGGTCCAGCGCGATCGAGGCGCACTCGATGTGCCAGCCCGGCCGCCCCGGCCCGAACTGCCCGCCGGCCCACGCCGGCTCGCCGTCCCGGGCACCGAGCCACAGCAGCGGGTCGAGCGGGTCGCGCTTGCCGGGGCGCTCCGGGTCGCCGCCGCGCTCGGCGAAGAAGGCGAGCATCTGCTCGCGGGAGAGGTTGGACTCGTACCCGAAGTCGGGCGCCGCGGCCACGTCGAAGTAGACGTCGCCGGTGCCGTCGTCGAGGCGGTACGCGGCGCCGCGGTCGACCAGGGCGGCCACCTTCTCCACGATCGCCGGGATCGACTCGACCGCGCCCACGTAGTGCGCCGGCGAGATCATCCGCAGCGACTCCATGTCTTCGCGGAAGAGGGCGGTCTCGCGCATCGCGAGCACGATCCAGTCCTCGCCGTCGCGGGCGGCCCGCTCCAGGAGGGGGTCGTCGATGTCGGTCACGTTCTGCACATAGGTGACGTCGTGCCCCGCGTCCCGCCACGCCCGCTGCACCAGGTCGAACGTGATCATCGTGGCCGCGTGCCCCAGATGCGTCGCGTCGTACGGTGTGATGCCGCACACGTAGATCGTCCGCGCGCCGGACGGGCCTCCGGTGAAGTGCACGGCCTGCCGCGCCGAGTCGAACAACGCGAGCGGCTGGCCGCTGCCGGGCAGCCGCGGCACCTCGTGGCCGGTCCAAGATTCCATGCCGGCCAGCCTATCCAGCGGCGGGACCGCCACCGCCGCGACCGACGTCCCGCCGACCGCAAACCAACCGAACAGCCGAGACCGAGATTCTTCGAGCCACCGCGACGCCCGCCGTGGTCCGGACCGTCGCGCGGGGCCCCCAAGAGAACGCTCCGCTGCGCTCCACGTTTTCTTGGGGTGCTTTCCCGCAGCCTCACCCTCCGCGTCTGGTCCCGCCCCACCCCATCGACCGGCCCGGGCGGCCGCCGAGATCGTGGTACGCAGTTGCCCCTGGGTGGGCGGATCCGTACCACGATCTACCGGATCGTGGTGCTTGGCTGTACCAGATGACCTATTCCAAGCCATCAGGTACCGCAACGTCCGCGGACGGGTCCGAACCCAACGCCAAACCCGCGTCCTGCCCACCGAGTCACGCGGAGAACGGGCGAACGATCACTGCCACCCCTGCGGCGCGGCCCGAACCCGACTTCAGCCGGCGATCGTGGTATTCCACTGCCCCCCTGAGGGCACCCAGGTACCACGATCCGATCCGCCACCCGACGCCGAACCCAACCCGCCGCGGCAACCAGGCCGGACCACCAGCCACAGACGGCGAAGCCACGAGAACGCACCCGCGCAACCGCCCGGACCACCGCGGACGTCGCGGTAGCGGCGGGATCGGCGCGCGTGCGTGCCTGGAGCTGTCGATCGAGGAGGCCACCGTCCCGGTCGTGCGTGGCGCACAGTCGCCTGACCTGGAGGCCGGGGAAGTCGGCGAGGGCCTAGATGGGGGGCCAGGGGACGGCGGGCCAGTCCTCGGACGGGCCGGGGAAGCGCCCCGCGGCCAGCAGCGTGCCGACCCGTTCGCGGGTGCGGCGGACCTCGGCGAGGGTGAGGTGGACGGCGAGTTGCTCACCCAGCGTGGTGTCGAGGGCCGGGCCGAGCCGCTCCAGCACCTCGACCGCCTCGTCGGGCAGGCGGGCGTCGGTCCAGCCCCACAGCACGGTGCGGAGCTTGTCGTCGACGTTGAAGCTCACGCCGTGGTCGACGCCGAACACCTGCCCGTCCGCCCCGACCAGGACGTGGCCGCCCTTGCGGTCGCCGTTGTTGATGACCGCGTCGAAGACGGCCATCCGGGCCAGGCGGGGGTCGTCGGCGTGGGCCAGGGCGTAGGCGTTGCCCTCCTCGTCGCGCGCCGACGCGATCCGGAACCAGCCGATCGGCAGCTCGAACGCCGGCACGAAGCCGACCATCTGCTCGCCGTCCTCCGGCTCGTCGATCCAGAGCTGGCAGGCGCCGGCGCCGAGCGGCCCGTCGCGCAGCACGGTGGGCGGGACCAGGCGCCAGCCGGTGGCGCGGGAGACGAGGTAGGCGGAGACCTCCCGCCCGGCCAGGGTGCCGTCCGGGAAGTCCCAGAGCGGCCGCTCGCCGCGGACCGGCTTGTACACGCAGCGGGCGGTCACCCCGTCGAGGGTGAGCAAGCCGCGCAGCGTGGTGTTGGAGGCGTCGACCAGCCGCCCCTCCAGCTCGAACTCGCCGTGCCGCAGCAGCCGCAGCGCGTCCGCCTCGTCGAGCACCGGCTGCACGTCCAGCTCGGTCATCGACTCAGCGGTGGTAGCCGTTGTGCCGCGGGCAGAGGTGGCCGCGCGGGTCGAGCGGCTGGCCGCAGAGCGGGCAGGGCGGCCGCCCGGCCGCGAGCACCCGCCGGGCGCGGTCGATGAACGCCCGCGCGGCGGCCGGTGTCAGCCGCACCCGCAGCCGGTCGAGGTCGTCGTCGGGCTCCTCGTCGTCGTCCTCGTCGTCCTCGTCCTCGTCGGCCAGCTCCGCGCCGCCGCCGAGCTCCAGCTCGACCTCCGACTCGCCGGCCGCGATCGCCTCGATGACCACGGTGGCGGTGTCGACGTCGTAGGCGAGGCCGAGCGTGCCGACCCGGAACTCCTCGTCCACCGGCGTGTCGAGCGGCTCGTTGTCGGACAGGGCCGCGGGCGCCTCGGGCAGCTCCGCGCCGAACCGGCGGTGCGCCTCGGCCAGCAGCTCCTCCAGCTTTTCGGCCAGCAACGTCATCTGCACCTTTTCCAGGGCGACGCTGACCAGCCGGCCACCCCCGCGGGCCTGGAGGAAGAACGTCCGCTCCCCCGGCGGGCCCACGGTCCCAGCGACGAACCGCTCCGGCGGCTCGAAGGCGTGCACCTGGTGGGTCATACCTAAGACCCTATCCGTAGGGCGGTCGGTCTGTGCAGTGCGTTCAGCCACCGGCCCGGCCGCCCACGGCGGCGTCCGAGTCGGCCGGCCGGGCGCGGCGCGGCCGGCGCCGCTTCGGGGGGACCAGGCCGGCCAGATCGCCGCCGGTGTCGTTGAGGCGGAGCAGGAACGGGCGCGTCGGGGTGAAGCTGATCGCGGTCAGCGAGGCCGGGTCGGCCACGATCCGTTGAAACAGGTCCAGGTGTACGCCGAGCGCGTCCGCCACGATCGCCTTGATCACGTCGCCGTGGCTGCACGCCAGCCAGAGCGCGTCCGGCCCGTGCTCGGCGCTGACCCGGGCGTCCCACCGGCGGACCGCCGCGGCCGCCCGCGCCGCCATCGCGGCCATCGCCTCCCCGCCCGGGAAGACGGCCGCGCTCGGGTGCTGCTGCACGACCGGCCACAGTGGATCCTTGGCGAGCCGTTTGAGGGGCTGGCCTTCCCACTCCCCGTACCCGCACTCGGTCAACCCCTCCTCGACCGCGACCTGCGCCGCGGGCAGCGCGATGTCGAGGGTCTGCCGGCACCGGACGAGCGGGCTGCTGACGACGGCGGCGAGCGGCACCGCCTCGAGCCGCTGGCCCACGGCGGCGGCCTGCGCCCGGCCGGTCTCGTCCAGCTCGACGGGACGGCGCCCGGCGAGCCCTCCGTCCGCGTTCGCCGTCGTGCGCCCGTGGCGCAGCAGCAGCACAGTAGCCACGATCCCCCACCCTACGACCCGTCGCGCGCTACGTAGCGGTGATCGTGCCGGCGGCGAGGAGGCAGAGGACGAGGCTGCCGAGCGCCACCCGGTACAGCACGAAGGCGTACAGGGTGTGATGCGCGACATAGCGCAGGAGCCACGCGATCGAGGCGTACCCGAGTACGAACGCGATCAGCGTCGCCACGACCATCTGCGCCCCGGACGGGGTGAGCCCCTCCCCGCTTTTGTCGAAGACGTCCGGGATGGAGAAGACGCCGGACATCACCACGGCCGGGATGGCCAGCAGGAACGAGTAGCGGGTGGCGGTCTCCCGGGTCAGGTTGAGCAGCAGGCCGGCGGTGACGACCCCGCCCGAGCGGGAGACGCCGGGGATCAGCGCCATCGCCTGGGCGAAGCCCATCACGACGCCGTCCCTCATCGTGAACTGCTCGATCGTGCGGGTCTTGCGCCCCCAGTACTCGGCGAACGCGAGGATCAGCGCGAACACGATGAGCGTGGTGGAGACCAGGTACAGGTTGCGCGCGGCGGAGCGGATCTGGTCCTTGAACAGGAAGCCGAAGATGCCGATCGGGATCGAGCCGATGATCACGTACCAGGCCATGCGGTAGTCCAGTGTGGAGCGCACCGAACGGTCCCACAGCCCGACGATCCAGGTCCTTGCCAGCCGGTAGATGTCCTTGGCGAAGTAGATCAGCACGGCCGCCTCGGTGCCGAGCTGGGTGACCGCGGTGAACGACGCGCCGGCGTCCTCGTCGAAGAAGAGCGCGGAGGTGATCCGCAGGTGCGCCGAGGAGCTGATCGGCAGGAACTCGGTGAGCCCCTGCACGATCCCCAGCACGATCGCCTCGACCCAGGTCATGCCCGTCCTCGCTTCGCTCCGGGCCGGCACGAGGCACCAATCGGGCTGAGCCTGGTGATTCGCTCGCTCATTCGCCGACCCCCGACAGGTCCAGTGCCTCGGCGACGGTCTCGAGGGTCTGGATGCCGCTCTCCGCGTCACCCGCGAAGAGCGAGACGGACAAGGTGGTCACCCCGGCCTCCGCGTACGCCACGAGCCGCTCGGCGACCCGCTCCTTCGGCCCGAGCAGCGAGGTGCGGTCGATGAACTCCAGCGGCACCGCCGCGGCCGCGTCCCGGTGCCGCTTGGCCAGGTACAGGTCCTGCACCTCGCGCGCCTCGTCCGGGTACCCCATCCGGGCGGCCAGCTGGTTGTAGTAGTTGGTCTCCCGGCTGCCCATGCCGCCGACGTAGAGGGCCGCGTACCAGCGGACCAGCTCGGCGCAGGAGGCGACGTCGTCACCGACCGCCGCGGGCACGCTGGGCACCACGTCGAAGCCCTTGAGGTCCAGCCCCGCCTTCGCCCGCCCGGCGGCCACGGCGGCCAGCTGCTCGGCGGCGGCGTCCGGGGCGAAGAAGACGGCCAGCCACCCGTCGGCGATCTCGCCGGCCAGCTCCAGGTTCTTCGGGCCGACCGCGGCGAGGTAGATCGGGATGTGCGAGCGGGGCGGGTGGAAGCCGAGCTTGAGCGCCTTGCCCGGGCCGTCCGGCAGCGGCAGCGTGTAGTGCCCGCCCTGGTACGAGACGGTCTGCCGGGCGATCGCCATCTTGACGATCTCCACGTACTCCCGGGTGCGGGCCAGGGGCTTGGCGAACCGCACCCCGTGCCACCCCTCCGACACCTGCGGCCCGGAGACGCCCAGGCCGAGGCGGAACCGGCCGCCGGAGAGCGAGTCGATCGTGGCGGCGGTCATCGCGGTCGCCGCCGGGGTCCGGGCCGGGATCTGCATGACCGCGCTGCCCACGTCGATCGTGGTGGTCTGCCCGGCGATCCAGGCCAGCGTGCTGGGCGAGTCGGACCCGTAGGCCTCGGCCGCCCACACCACCGAGTAGCCGAGCCGCTCGGCCGCCTGGGCCATGGCCAGGTGGTCGGCGGGCGTCGTCCACGCCGTCTGGTACCCGAGAGTCAGTCCTAACCGCACAGCGCCCCCAACGTCGAAGTCGCACCAGGGTACGCAATCAGCCGGTGCCTCTGGACAGTGACACGGGACTGAATAAGGTTCACCCATGCAGCAGCGACCGCTCGGGCGCAGCGGGCTGGCGGTGTCCCGGCTCGCGCTCGGCACCATGACGTGGGGTCGGGACACCGACGCCGACGACGCGGCCGCACAGCTCAAAAGCTTCCTCGACGCGGGGGGCAACCTCGTCGACACCGCCGACGTGTACGCGGACGGCGAGGCCGAGGCGGTGATCGGCGAGCTGCTCGGCTCGCTGGTCGCCCGCGAGGACCTGCTGATCGCCACCAAGGCCGGCCTGCGCCCGGGCACCGCCCGCCGCCGCGACGGCTCCCGCGGCCACCTGCTGGGCAGCCTCGACGCGTCGCTGCGCCGGCTCGGCACCGACCACGTCGACCTGTGGCAGGTGCACGGGTACGACACCGAGACGCCCCTGGAGGAGACGCTCACCGCCCTGGACCACGCGGTCTCCAGCGGCCGCGTGCGGTACGTCGGCGTCTCCAACTTCTCCGCCTGGCAGACCGCCCGCGCCGCGACCTGGCAGGCCGCGTTCCCCGGCCGGGCCCCGATCGTGGCCACCCAGATGGAGTACTCGCTGCTGGAACGCGGCGTCGAGCGCGAGGTCGTGCCGGCCGCCGCCACCCTCGGGCTGGGGCTGCTGCCCTGGTCACCGCTGGGGCGCGGGGTGCTGACCGGCAAGTACCGCAACGGCCGCCCCGCCGACTCCCGGGCGGCGAGCCCGCACTTCGAGCCGTTCGTCGCGCCGTACCTGGAGCCGCGCTGCTCCAGCATCGTCGAGGCGGTGGTCACCGCCGCGGGCGGGCTCGGCGTGTCGCCGCTGGAGGTGGCGCTGACCTGGGTGCGCGACCGGCCCGGCGTGGTCGCCCCGATCCTCGGCGCCCGCACGGTCGGGCAGCTGCTGGGCGCCCTCGCGGTGGAGCAGATGACGCTCCCCGCCGAGATCACCCAGGCCCTGGACGACGTGTCCGCGATTCCGCTGGGTTATCCCGAACGCGAGGGCTAGCTTCCCCCTTGCCCTTCGTCCTCACACTGGTCGATATCGCGAACAGTAGCGAGGCGACCACCATGAGCGACGACACGGACCCTCCCAGGCGAGTACGGATGCGGACCGCCGCTGCGGTGACCGCAGCCGCCATCACCGTCACCCTCATGGCCGCGCTCCTCGCGGCTGGTGTGATCGCGGTCGCCGCGACCGGGGCGATCGAGAGCCCCGAGGTCTGGCGCCGATGGGCCGACGTCGGCGCCGCGTTCGGGGTGCTGAGCAGTGTCCTGTCCGGCATGGCCTTCGTCGCGCTAGTGGCGACGCTCTGGATCCAGTACCGCGAGCTCAATCTGCAACGGACCGAGCTGCACCTGCAGCGGAACGCGATCGAGCGGTCCAGCGAGGAGCTGCGCCGCAGCGCCGACGCTGGCATGCGGATGCTGCATTTCGAGCTGATCAAGATGAGCATCGACGACCCCATACTTGCGGACGTTTGGCCCGACCCGGACACCGCTGGCGACGATCGCCGCCGGCAGTTGCTTTACGCCAACCTGGTCTTCCAGCACATGTCCCTCTCGATGGTCGTCGGCGGCTACACGGATGAACAGGTCAGGGAGCTTCTGCGCTACCTCTTCGCCAACCCGATCATGCGGGAGTACTGGCTCGCGCCGGCCTCGGCGCGGCGACGAATCCAGGTGCCAGGCACCGACCCGTGGCGCATCGGGCGGATCGCCGACGACGTGTGCGCCGAGTACGAACGCGGGGCGGGCGGACCGGCCTCCTGACCTCCCGCCCCGCTGGCTCGTCACGCGAAGGGGATCTCCGCCCGCGCCATCACCAGCGTGTCGCGGCTGATCACGACGATCCGCTCGTAGTCGGCACGGCCCGCATCCGCCGGCAGCGCGCCGTCGAGCTCGCTGGTCATGTCGGTGCCGATGACGGCGAAGCGCCCGTCGCCCAACTCGAAGATGTCGGGGCAGGTGTGCTCGTCGATGCTGCCCCGCGATCTGGGTGACGGGCCCAGCCGGCGCGCGATGGTCAAGATCTTGGCCATGGGTTCGGGCTCTCCGATCGGTTGTGGTGGACGCCGGCACCGCCATGGTCGAGCGGTGTTCGGCATTGTCGTCGTGCACCCAAGATCTAGGTACCGGCGAGGCGCGTCCCCCGCGCCGGGTGGCACAGGTCACAATGGACGCTCTGACCGTGACCCACGTCACTTCTCGGCCCTACCCGTGGGTTAGCGCCGACGGCCGGCACCTAAGGCCTGACATGCATCTCCCGACGCTTCCGGGGTTTCCGAGACCCGTGCGCGTCACCGCCGGGTTCCCCTCGCCCAGCCGTCATTGCGGAATGTTCATGAGCACGAAGGGTGTCGCGTGGACAGCTGTGACTCTCCCGCCGACGCGGCGCGGGCGCGCCGGTGACCGGCCCTGTCCGCATCAACGTGATGCGGATTCCGCAGATCATCAACGAGAAGGGCGGCAGGGAGCACACCCTCTGGGCCCAGGTCCGGGACGAAGGCTTCGCGGGCCGGACCTACGAGGCTGTGGCGACGGAGCTGGCCAAGCACAGCGCCAAGGTGTTGCTCGGCTTCATCTACAGCGGCCACATCCATGTCGTGCTCCAAGAGGTTGGCCGCCCGGTGCCCGGGCTCACCCAGACGCTGCACGAAATGACCCGCGACGAGATCGAACATCTCGTCGGGCTGACCATCACTCATGCGCTCAGGCTGTTTCGCCGCAATGCGCTCGAGGGGTACGGGTGGCGCCCCGGCGGCGAGACCCGCATGGCGACGTACTTCGTCAACACCTGCAAGTTGTGCTTCAGCAACGCCTACCGGGAAGCGGTCAACCACCGCCGGCCGAAGGAGGAGACGCCGGTGGATTCCATACCGGACCAGGCCGGCATCACCACAATCGACGTCGGGGAGCGTCCCGGCGCGCTCCGTGAGGTCATGGACGAGAGAGGCATCCGTGGCGTACAGGCCACTATCACCGAACTGACGATCGAGGGCTACACGCAGGAAGAGATCGCCGACAAGCTCGGCACCACGCCCAGGGCCGTCGAGGGAAAGCTGCGGCGCCTGCGGGAAAAACTGCGAAGGCGGGGGGATTCGTGACCAACGAGGAAACTATGACACCAGGACATTCACCCGACGTTGTCGACCAGCGCCGGCCTCGTGGGCGCGGCCAGGACTCCCCGCCCGCGGCCGTGGCCGCCCGCGCGGTCGCCGCGGCCATGGACCGCGGCGATGACGCCCGCTACATCGCCTACCTCACCGCTCTCGGCCTCGTGACCAGTCCGCACCCGCGTGACCAGGACGTCGGGGTCGCTGACATGGTCGAGCTCGCCCGCGACCCCGACTACGAGGCGCAGGCGCGGGCCACCCTCCGCGAGTTCCTAGAAACGGCCGCCGAGCGGCGCGGCCGCCCGGCCTGGTTGCCCACCACCGGCCGCCGGCTGTCGGGCGCGGCGGTCCTCGCGGCGCGGGAGGCACTGCGGGCCGCCGGGGAGGACGCCGTCGCCTCGGCGCCACCCGCCCCGACCCGGCCGGCAAGGGCCGCGCGCCCTCCCCTAGTCGACGGGGTACGGCTGCTCTGCCGGGCGGTCAAGGGCGAGCCGCTGACCTTCGCACTGGTCGTCGTCGGCGCGGTGGTGTTCGGCCTCTCGTCCGCCGCGATCGCCGGCGTCCTCAACGCCGTAGTCGGCGGCGTCTGGCAGCCGGCCGTCGCCAGTGGGCACATCGATCCATCCTCGGCCGCGATGACGGCGGTGACCGCGCTCGGTGTGTTCGCGGCCCGGGCCGGTGGGCTGTTCGTGCACAGAGTGGCGGTGCGCACGATGCGGGTACGGCTCCAGGCTACCCACCAGCGCGCGCTGCTGGACCGGTTCCTGAGCCTCCCCGTCACCTGGCACCAGCGGCAGTCGCCGAAACATCTCGTGGCGACAACGGACGTGGCGACCAAGGCAGCCTGGCGGCCGCTCGCCCCGCTCCCGCTCGCGGTCGGCGGCCTTGTGCTCCTCGTCGCCGCTGCGGCGGGGCTCTGGCTGCTGGACTGGCTATTTGCACTCATCGGGGTCGGCCTACTGGTCACGCTCATCGCCGTCAACGTGGTCTTCCTGCGCCGCGTCGGCCCACACGTACGCCTGGCCAAGACGCTGCGCGACCGGGTCTTCGAGATCACCCAGCAGACCTTCGCCGCGCCGGGTCCCGGGGTCCGAAGCGGATCGCCTACCCGCGACGTCGTACCCACGTTCACCGCGACCTCTGAGCAGCTCCGCGAGGTGATGATCCGGGTACGACGGCTGCGCGGCGCGTTCCTCCCAGTACTAGACGCGCTCCCCGCCATTGGCGCCCTGGCCGCGCTCGCCGCCAGCCTGGGCCGGCCGCCGAGCGCGGACAACACTGCCGACCTGGTCAGCGCGGTCTTCCTCTTCACCTCGCTTTCCTGGCCGATCCTCGCCGTGGGCTCGGTGCTCGCCGAGGTCCCCCGGGGCGTAAAGGGCTGGGAGCGGGTACGGCGGATCTTCGACGTCCGCGGCGACATGACCTACGGCCCGGGCGCGATCCAGGCCGGCGCGGCCACGGTCCGCTTCGAGGACGTCCACTTCGCCCCGCGCAAGGGAATGCTCCTGCGGTCGGTGAGCCTGGACGTGCAGGCCGGTAGCCTCGCCGTGGTCGTCGGCCCCTCCGCGGCGGCGGCATCGGCCATCGGCCGGCTCGCCGCCCGCCTGGTCGACCCCGAGCGGGGCGTCGTGGCGGTGTCTGGTTTGGACATACGTGCGGCGAGCCGCGACTCGATCAGCTCCAGGATCGCCTATGTGCCGCGAACCTCCGGCCCGCCCTCCGGTTCGCTCAGGGACTACCTCGCCGCCGGACGCCCAGACGCCCGCGAGGAGGCACTCTGGCGTGCGCTGCGGCTCGTCACCCGTGCCGTGGACCTCCGCCTGCCGGACGGCCTGCACACTGACATCCGCAGTCCGCTGCTAGAGCACCTCGGCTACCCACTCGCGCTGGCCCGTGCGATGGTCAGCCGGCCCGGGCTGCTGGTGCTGGAGCTGCCGACCGAGGGCTACTGGTCCGGCGCCTTGGCGGAGATCCGGGCGACCAAGGAAACCACGCTCGTCGTCGTGGCTGGCCCCCCGCCGCTGCTGCGGACCGCTGACACCGTCGTCTACGTGCGCGCCTCGGGCGAGGTCACCGCCGGCACCCACCGGTCACTCATCACGGACGAGCCGTCGTACGCGGAGATGTTTCGCCGGACGCCTTCCGCGACGCCCGGCCGGCCTCGCCCGACGCGGCGCGCGACGGCCACCCGTGCCGCGTTGTCCCCGGTGAGCGCGTGGCCAATCACGCGACACGGTCCGGTCGAGGAACTCGAAGCAGCGGCGTCCTACATGTGGTCGCCCGACCATACTGCGAACGCCACCTCCATAGGCGCGAAGGCGGGGACGTGATGGGTGTCCGGCACGGCTCCAGGCGGGGTGACAGCGGCGGCATCTGGGCCGCGCCGCTGCTCTGGCTCGGCGCGGGCGTCGCCGGTGCCGTCGGCACCGTGTTGGTCGCCACCTCGGCCGCGACTGGCACGATCGCCGTACCGGTCGCGATCCAGCAGCTCCTCGACCGCCACCGGACCGGGGCGGGCATATCGGACGCCGGCCTCGTCGGCTTGGTCGTCGCGCTCGCCGCGCTCGTCCTGACCGTCTCGGCGCTGAGCGCGTACCTGCTGACCTCCCGTCTCGTCCGTCGCAGCGAGGTGCTCCTCGACGACGTCCGAGTACGGGCGTTCCGCCACCTGGCCGAGCAACCGGCCGACGCGCCCGCCCATCCTGAGACGGCGCGACGGATGGTCGACGACATCGAGCGGGCGAGCCATTTCATCCGGTGGGGCGGGCCGTCGCTACTGACCAACGCCGCCCAACTCGCCGTGGCGCTGGTCGTGATGGTGCTCTACTCCTGGAAGCTCACTGCGGTCGCCGCCACCACGCTCCTGCCGATCCTCGCCTGCCTCCACATCTACCGGCGATCCTCACACAGCGGCTTCTTCGCGATCCGGCGGCGGAGCCTCGAGGTACGCGCCGCGATCACCGAAGTGGTCATGCGGTCGCAGTGGGCGCACACCGACGAGGAACGCCGCGTGGTGCAGGCCCGCGCCGAGCACGCGGCCGGGCTCCGCCGTGCCAGCCAGGTACGGTCCTCGCGGATCAAGGCGCTCGCGCTGGCCGCCGGCGAGGTGACCGCGGGAGTAGCGTTGACCGCCGTGCTCGTGGCCGGCGCCGCGCTCGGTGCTGCGAGCCAGATGACGCTGGGCCAGCTGGCGGCATTCCTGCTGGTCATGGTCGCGACGATCGCGCCGCTCCAGGTGGTCCTGGGTGCGTTAGGCGAGGGTCGCCGGGCGGTCGCGGCATGGCGGCGCGTCGGCCGCCGCTGCTTCGGTAGCGTGGTCCGCCCGCCTGCCGCGCGGCAGGAGACATGACAGCCGCGAGGGGTGGGCGGCGGGACATCGTGGTCGCGGCCCAGTGGCGCGCCACCGCATACGCCACGAGTGCGGGCTCAGAGGGTGGTGCCGTTAAGGCAATATGTGCAGGATGGGTCGCATGGACTACGAATACGCGCCGCTGCGGTTACCACCGAATGTCGACCGGCTGGCCGCCGCGGCGCAACTGGCGATCCAGGCGGAGTTCTCCGGATGGGAGCTCGCCCGGGTGCGGCTCTTCCGCGACGGCACCCGGCAGGTGATGCTCCGCCGCCGGCGGATGGCGAGCGAGCCGCAGCCGGGCCTCTCCTACTGAGCGCCCCGCCGGCCCCACCCGCGGCCGGCGAGTGGGGCGGCTGCCAGCGGCCAAGGCCCTACGAGGAGTGCTCCACCTCGTCGTCGAGCGGCATGAACGGGTGCTCGTCCAGCCGGCCGACCAGGCGGTCCTCGCCGGCGGGCGCGAACGGGCCGGCGGCGTCCTCCTCGCCGTACGACTCCAGGTCCAGCGGGGCGGCGACCTCCGAGACCATGACCACGCCGTCGAGCGGGTCGAGCTCGGGGATGTCCAGCGCCCCCAGCGAACCGTCGCCGGCCTGGAGCAGCTCCAGCACCGCCTCGCCGACGGTCTCCACCGGCTCGGCGTCCTCCTCGTCCTCGGGCAGGCCGGATCGGCGGGCCGCCTCGGCCACCCGGACCAGGGCGGCCACGCTGGGCACGCGGTAGTCGCGGCGCTGGCGTACCGAGACGACGTGCGGGTGCGGGTCTTCGGGCTCGGTGCCGTCGACGCCGCCCAGGCCCACGCCGAACCGCTCGTCGGCCTCGTCCGGGTCGATCGACTCGACGTCCCAGGGTGTGACCTCGCCGAACGCGTCGAGCAGCAGCTCGTCGTACTCGTAGGAGGCGTTGTTGAGCGTGACGTACGCCTGCCAGACGTCGTCGTCGTCGATGCGGCCCTCGGCGGCCTTGACGGCGGCGAGGTGGCCGCGCGCGGCTTCGATCACCCGCTCGAGAGCGGCGTCCAGCTCCGCGTGCTGGTCGGTCATGGTGAGGAGGGTCCCTTCAGCGGGTCAGTCAGGAGGTGCGTAGGAATCGGTCGAGTACACGCACGCCGAACTGTAGTCCCTCGACCGGGACCCGCTCGTCAATGCCATGGAACAGCGCGGAAAAGTTCAGGTCGGGCGGGAGCCGCAGCGGCGCGAAGCCGAAACAGCGGATGCCGAGCCGCTGGAAGGCCTTGGCGTCGGTGCCGCCGGAGAGCATGTACGGCACGGGGCGGGCGCCCGGGTCCTCGGCCCGCAGCGCGGCGGCCATCGCGTCGACCAACGCACCGTCGAACGTGGTCTCCAGCGCCGGCTGCCGCTGCACGTGCTCGATCTCGAGGTCCGGGCCGATCACCTCGCGCAGCTGCTCCAGGAAGAGCTCGGCCTGGCCGGGCAGGGTACGGCAGTCGATGGTGGCCGAGGCGCGGCTGGGGATGACGTTGTCCTTGTACCCGGCTTCGAGGCGGGTCGGGTTGGCGGTGTTGCGCAGGGTGGCGCCGATCAGGTTGGCGATCGGGCCGAGCTTGGCGATGGCGATCTCCGGGTCGTCCGGGTCGAGGTCGACGCCGAGCGCGTCGGAGAGGTGCTCCAGGAACGCCCGCACGGTCGGCGTCATCACCATCGGGAAGCGGTGCCGGCCGACCCGGGCGACCGCCTCGGCGACGGCGGTGACCGCGTTGTCGTCGTGCACCATCGAGCCGTGGCCGGGGCGGCCGCGGGCGTGCAGCCGCAGCCAGTTGATCCCCTTCTCGGCGGTCTCGACCAGGTAGAGGCGCAGGTCCTCGGTGACCGTGTAGGAGAAGCCGCCGACCTCGCCGACCGCCTCCGTGCAGCCGTCGAGCAGGTCGCGGTGCTTGTCGACGAGGAAGTGCGCGCCGTACCCGCCGCCGGCCTCCTCGTCGGCGGTGAAGGCGAGCACGATGTCCCGCGGCGGCCGTACGCCGGTGCGGGCCCAGTCGCGGGCCACGGCGAGGACCATCGCGTCGAAGTCCTTCATGTCGATCGCGCCGCGCCCCCACAGGAAGCCGTCGCGAAGCTCGCCGCCGAACGGGTGCGCCGTCCACTCGTCGGCCTGCGCCGGTACGACGTCGAGGTGGCCGTGGACCAGCAGCGCGTCGCGGCTCGGGTCGGTCCCTTCGAGGCGGGCCACGACGCTGGCCCGGCCGGGCGCCGACTCGTAGATCTCGGCGGCGATGCCGACCTCGCCGAGCTTGCCCGCCACGTACTCGGCGGCGGCCCGCTCACCGGCGCTGGTGGCGTTGTCGCCGGTGTTGGTCGTGTCGATGCGCAGCAGGTCGCGGCAGATGTCGACGACCTCGTCTCCGGGGTCGCCCATGGCCGTGCTCGCTTCGCTGACTCGCTCGCCGCGCTCGCTCATCCGCCTTTCATACCAGGCGGCGCGGCCGATCCCACCGCCGCCACAGCGACGCCTCCGCCACGGCGTCGGCGGTCGTCCGCACCGGCGCGATCCCGCCGGTGATCGAAGCTCCCGTCAAGTCGCTCCAACGACATGGTGGGAGCTTCGATCACGGCTGGTCGCTAGACCGGGGCCGGGGTCCAGGCGAAGCCGGCGGCCCAGGTCGTCGCGGCGAGCACGGTCTGGCCGTCGGTGTCCGGGTGGAAGTAGTCCCAGCCGGAGACCTGCGACAGCGTGAACGGGTAGTTGAAGATCGCGCCGCCGTCGTAGCGGCACAGCGACCCGTACGCGGCGCAGGCGGCGGCGAGCTGGGCGTTGTAGTCGGCGACCCGCTGCCGCACCCGGTCGCGTCGGGCGACGTCGGCGGCGGCGGTCGAGGTGGGGTTGGCGAGCATCGACTGGCAGATGCCGAGCAGGGACCAGGCGCTGCGGGCCAGGAAGTTGCCCTTGCCGACCTCCCACAGCCGCTTGAGGTCGGGGATGCTCATGACGAACACCCGGGCGCCGGGCCGGCCGGCCTTCAGCCGGGCCAGGGCGGTGTCGATGTGCCCGCGGTACGTGGCCACCGGGGTCATCCCCGCCTCGGAGCCGGCGCACGCGTCGTTGGCGCCGATCAGCACCGTCACGTAGTCGACGCCCTGGCCGACCGCGAGGTCGATCTGGCCGGGCAGGTCGGCGGCGGTGGCGCCGCTCTCGGCGTCGTTGAAGTTGCGCCCGCTGACCGCCGGGTTGGCGGCCAGGACGCGCCGGTAGTGGCTGTTGACCCCGGTCTCGGTGCCGGTGCTGAACGAGCGCGAGGGGCAGTCGACGTAGAAGCCGCAGGCGTTGAAGCCGCGGGTGATGGAGTCGCCGGTGCTCGCCATCGAGGACGGGTACGGGTCGGCGGCGGCGGCCGGCGCGGCGGCGACCAGGGTGGCGGCGAGGGTGGCCGCCACGGTGGCCGCGAGCAGGGGCAGCGGGCGGAGTCTGGGCAGGGTGCGACGCGGGAGTGACATGGGTGAGCCTCCGGGACGCGGGATGACGAAGTTGCAGGGGGTGATCAGACGGTAATCTGTGAGTTACATCGGTGGCAATGGTTAAGCGGCGTGTCTCAGCGAAAGCCCTACAAAATGGTGAGACCTGGCAAAACAGGCGGTTTTCCGGAACCCCGCACCGGGTACCGCAGACGGCGTGGCACTCGGCCTCCCGCCCCTGCCCCCGGCCCCGGGCTCACCGGCCGGCCGCGGCGCCGCCGACGTGCTCGCCGAGGAGCACCGGCGGCTCGCCGCGCTCTGCGCCGCCCTCGCCGAGCCGGACCTGCCGCCCCGCCGCCGGCGTGACCTCGCCGACGTGCTGGCCGCGACCGCCACCCGGCACCTGTCCGCCGAGGCGCAGTACCTCTACCCGGCCGTCCGCTCCGCCGTACCCGATGAGGGGCCGGCCCTCGCGGACCGGGAGGTCGCCGCGACGCGCGACCTGCTCGCGGCCCTGCGCGCCGGGGAAGGCGCGGAGGGAAAGCTGCGCCGGCACGCCTACGCCACCGCGGACCTGCTCGACCGGCTCGCCGCGGTCGCCTCCGCCGAGGACCTCGTGCGGCTCGGCAACCGGATCGAGACCGCCGAGGAGGCCGCGCCGACGCGGCCGCATCCGGGCACGCCGGCCACCGCGCCGTGGAACAAGATCACCGATCCCGCGATCGGGCTCCTCGACCGGCTCCGGGACGCGGTCACCGGCCGTCCCACCCGGGCCGAAGACCTTACCCGCCGGTACGCGAGTCGGCTCTTTTGATCATCCCGTTAACCAATCGGTTACAGTCGGCCGGGCGTTTGGGTGAGCTTTCACAAGCCGAAGGTCTTCCGAGGATCCCACGTTGGTCCTACCGTCACGCTATGAACCTGGAGTTGCGGCACCTCAAGGTGGTCGTCGCGATCGCGGAGACAGGCAGCGTCACCAAGGCTGCCTCGCAGCTGGGGCTGGCACAACCGGCACTCACGGCACAGCTCCAGCGCATTGAACGCACCCTCGGCGGCCCGCTCTTCGAGCGCGACCGGCGGGGCGCGCGCCCGACGGCCCTCGGCGAGCTCGTGCTGGCCCGGGCCCGGGTGTTGCTGCCGGCGATGAAAGGGCTGCAGGACGAGGCGGCCCGGCTCGCCGGCACGGGGGACGTGATGACCCGCTACCGGGTCGGCGGGGCCAACAGCCCGATCGTCGGCGGCCTGGTGCACCGCCTCGCCGCCGCGCAGCCGGAGGCGCAGATCAGCACCTATGCCTCGTGGTACGCGGACGAGCTGGCGCAGATGGTGCTCGGCGGGCGGCTGGATTACGTACTCGTGGGGGTCTGCGGCGACGCCGCGCCCTCAGCGGCGCACGGCCTGGCCTGGCGGGTGGTCGCGGTCGACGCGGTCTTCGTCATGCTGCCCACCGCGCACGCGCTGGCCACCCGCGACGAGGTCGACCTGGCCGACCTCGCCGAGGCCCAGTGGGTCGCCGCGCCCGGCGACGGCTGCTTCGCCGACTGTTTCGCCGCGGCCTGCGCGCGGTCCGGTTTCACCCCCCGGAAGGTGTACGAGACGGACATCCGCGGATGCATCGACATGGTCGAGTCGGGCGAGGCGGTGGCGCTGTGCCAGGCCACGTTCCGCCCGGTCAGCGGCCTGGTCACCCGCCCGATCGCCGGCGCGCCGCTGCGCTGGCGGCTGGTGCTCGGCTGGCACCCCGAGTCGCTGGCGGCGAAGTTCGCCGACGACGTGCTCGGCCACGCGGTCGCCGCCTACGAGGACATGGTCGGCCGCAACCCCCTCTACCAACGCTGGCTCACCGACAACCCCCCATTCGGCGCCCAGCAGGTCGCCCCCATCTGACCTCCCCGGACACAGCCGGCTCTCCGGAGCGGTACGGCGCGGTATTACCCACCTGATATCTGCCGCGATCAATTGAACGGCCGTTAGGGTCGCGCCGTACCACCTCACTCCAAACCCCCAGGAGAGCCCCCATGAAGCGAAGACTCGCCATGCTGGCGGCGGCGCTGCTGCTGCCGGCGGGCGCCGTCGCGCTGCCGGCCGCCCCCGCGGCCGCCGCGCCCGGCCCCGGCACACCACCCGCCGGCGGCGCCGCCTCGACGCGGATGCTCGGCGCCCTGCAGCGCGACCTCGGCCTCACCGCGGACGAGGCGCGGGCCCGGCTGGCCCGCGAAGACGACGCCGCCCGCACCGACGCGCGGCTGCGCGAGGAGCTCGGCGCCGCGTACGGCGGCGCCTGGCTGACCGCCGGCGCCACCTCACTGGTCGTCGCGGTCACCGGCGCGGCGCACGCCGCGAAGGTCACCGCGGCCGGCGCCACCGCCAAGGTGGTCACCCGCGGCCAGGCCCAGCTCGACGCGGTCAAGTCCACCCTGGACCGCAACGCCGCCAAGGCCCCGGCCGCCGCCGTGCCCGGCTGGTACGTCGACGTGGTCACCAACACCGTCGTCGTGCTCGCCCGCGGCGACGCCACCGCGGCCCGCGCCTTCGCGGCCACCGCGCGGTCCGGCGCGGTACGGGTGGTCGCCACCGGCGAGACCCCGGTGCCCCTGTACGACGTGCGCGGCGGCGACGCCTACTACATGGGCGGGCGCTGCTCGGTCGGCTTCTCGGTCGCCGGCGGCTTCGTCACCGCCGGCCACTGCGGCACGCCCGGCACCGCCACCCAGGGGTACAACCAGGTCGCGCAGGGCACGTTCCGCGGCTCGTCGTTCCCCGGCAACGACTACGCCTGGGTGCAGGTCAACTCCAACTGGACGCCGCAGCCGTGGGTGAACGACTACGCCGGCGGCAACGTCACCGTCGCCGGCTCCACCGAGGCGGCCGTGGGCGCGTCGATCTGCCGCTCCGGCTCCACCACCGGCTGGCGCTGCGGCACGATCCAGGCCAAGAACCAGACGGTGAACTACGCGGAGGGCACCGTCACCGGCCTCACCCGCACGAACGCCTGCGCCGAGCCGGGCGACTCGGGCGGCTCGTGGCTGTCCGGGCAGCAGGCGCAGGGCGTCACCTCGGGCGGCTCGGGCAACTGCACCTCCGGCGGCACCACGTACTTCCAGCCGGTGAACGAGATCCTCACCGCGTACGGCCTGACGCTCACCACCAGCGGAGGTGGCCCGGGTGAGCCGCCGCCGACCGGGTGCGGCGGGTACGAGTTCACCCGCGCCGGCTCGCTCGCAAGCGGCGCCAGCGGGTACCAGCCGGACGGCGGCTACTACTACTCGTCCGCCTCCGGCACCCACCGGGCCTGCCTCGACGGTCCGTCCGGTGTGGACTTCGACCTGTACCTGCAGAAGTGGAACGGCAGCGCCTGGTCGACCGTCGCCAGCGGCACCACGCCCAACCCGGACGAGACGGTCAGCTACAGCGGCACGGCCGGCTACTACCGGTACCGCGTGCACGCGTACAGCGGCTCGGGCAGCTACACGCTCGGCTTCAGCAACCCCTGAGAGCCAGCCGGCCGGGGGGGGGGGGGGCCCCCCCCCCCCCCGGCGGGGCGGGGGGGGGGGGGGGCCCCCCCCCCCCCCGGGACCCCCTAGACCGGATGGCTGATCGCGTAGTCCGCGTACGCGTCGGGCAGCCGCGGGTCCTGGTCTCCCGTGGGCAGCGAGACGAGCGCGCCGAGCTCGGCGAGGCGGGTCGCCAGCGCCAGCGGTATCTGGTAGCTGCCGGCCACCGCCGCCTTGATCGTGGCCCGCTCGTCGTCGTCGGCCTCCCCGTCCCACCAGCGCGCGAAGCGGTCCAGCGCCGGGTCGCGGTCGTCCACCACAAGATCACCCCCAAGGGTTCCATCGTCCCACCGCTTCGCATTGCCGGCAGGCGACCGCGCCAAACCCGTGTGTTCCGCGCCGGCATCGGATATCAACGTGGACATGACTGACGACGACACGCTGCGCCGGGCGCGGGGCGCGGCGCAGCGGCACACCGCGGCGGTACGGGACATGGAGCGGTTCGTCGAGGGCTTCGCCGGTACGCCGGACGCGGCCGCCCTCGCCGAGTACGCGGCGCTGCTGGCCCGCGAGGAGGCGACCCTCGCCGACCGGCAGGAACTGCTTGCCGCGCTGGCCCTGGAGGCACCGAGCGTCGAGCCGTGACGCCGCTCCTGGTCGTCGACGGCGCGAATGTGGTCGGCTCCCGTCCGGATGGCTGGTGGCGCGACCGGGCCGGCGCCGCCGTGCGCCTCCGCGACGCCCTGCTCCCCCTCGCCGCCGGCGGCCTGCCCGACCTGCCGGCCCCGCTGGAGGTGGTCCTCGTGGTGGAGGGGCGGGCGCGGGGCGTGGCCAGCGCCGACGGGGTACGGGTCGTCGCCGCCCCCGGCTCGGGCGACGACACGATCGTCGACCTGGTCGCCGCCGCCCGCCCCCGCCGCACCGTCGTGGTCACCGCCGACCGCGGGCTGCGCGAGCGCGTCGCGGCCCTGGGCGCCGAGGTCCGCGGCCCCCGCAGCCTAAGCCCGGTGTATTAGGTCACTCATGCTCATTCGCGTCCGCCGCGGGGGCCGGTCGTGCCTACGCCGCGCGACCGGCGGGGCCTGGGCCGCCGAGCCGATCACGTGCGGAGAGATCACACAGGGCGTGCGACGACCCCGTCCAATATCGGCGCAGCGTAGTCGTTCATTCGCGCTGAGCGGCAAAACGGTAGGGGGCCGCGAAGCGGGCATCCGGTTTACCGTGATGGAATAGCGTCCTCCCCCGCCCCCCAGGAGGTCCCGCCGTGGCCAGCGTCGCCGAGGTCAAGTCGGCCATCGATGCCGCGATCCAACAGGTGAACGAGGGGCAGGCAGCGGTCCACGCGGCGAAGGAGAAGCTCGACGAGGCGCAGCAGAGCCTCGCCGTCGCGCTGGACGGCAGCGGCCACGACGCTGTCAACACCGCCCGCGCCTCCCTGCAGCAGGCCACGCAGGAGCTCGAGGACTGCCTCGGCGCCACGATGGCCGCGGTGGAGCAGGCACAGCAGTACTCCGCAGCGCTGTAGCGACGCCATGTCCCTGGTCCAGGAGCTCGGCGCCCAGGTCCGCGCGACATCGGACGACCTACCGGTCGGCCTGGTCGCGGTCGCCGTCGACAAGCTGCGCGCCGCCGGCGAGCTGCTGATGTGGGTACGCCAGGAGTCCGTCGACCCGCTCGGCGTGCCGCGGCTGGCCGGCGCGATGGAGCACGCCGAGCAGGCCGCCCAGGCGCTGCGGGTCGCGCAGGACGCGCTGCTGGCGTACCTGACCTCGATCGGCCTCGCCCACGACGGCGCCGCCGGTCCGGACGGCACCTGGCGCACCGCCCTGGAGGAGCCGGAGGGTGGGCGGCCGGCGCACCCCGCGCCCGGCGCGGCCCCGCCGCCGCTCGGCCGGTGGTGGGCCGAACGGGTCGCCGAGCTGACCGGCCACGGCAGCCCCGCCCCGCGCGCCGACTCGGCCGCCACCGAGGGCCCCGACCTGCTGCGCCGGGTCGCCGCCGGCGTGCGCGCCGAAGACCGCGACCGGCTCCACCGCGAGCTGGGTGGCGTCGAGCCGCCGGTCGGGCTGGGCCTGTCCGCGCTCACCCCGACCGTGCTGTACCGCCTCGCCAGCGACCTGCTGCGCCACCTGCCCCGCGCCGAAGACCTGCCGGCGCTCACCAAGGCGGTCGAGCCGCGGGTACGGCAGCTGCTGCCCGGCCTGCCCCCGGAGATCCTCGACATCCAGCTGCGGCGGATCTGCCGGGTGCCGGTCGAGCGCCGGGACGGCGACGAGCCGCCGCCGCACCCGGCCGACTTCGCGGTGACCGGCAGCGTGGTCACCGGCATCCTCCTGCGGCTGCTCGACCGCGAGCCGGACTCGCTGGACCCGGCGGCGCCCGAGCCGGTACCCGACGCGGAGACCCATGCCTGACGTCCGGACATCGGTCGTCGAGACGGTCCGTGCCTACCTGTCGCGCGCCCGCGCGGCCGCGCGGATCCACCAGGACGGGGCGAAGGCCGACCTCGCCGCCACCCAGGCCCGGCTGGAACGGGTCCGGCAGGCGGCCGCCCAGCGCCCGGCCCGCGCCGCCGCCGAACGCGACCGGCGCCTCGCCGAGCTCGACGCGCGGCACACCGCCACCCTCGCCGACCTGGCCCGGCGCGCCTCCCTCGCCGGCGGGATGCGCGCCCCCGGCGCCGCCGGCGAGCCGTGGGCCACCTGGCACCCCACCCCGGCCGCCCGCGGCGAGCCGCCGGACCTGCTGCGCGTCGGCGAGATACGGATCCCGCGCGCGGACGCCGGCCGCCCGCGGCCCCGGCCGGGCACGTTCGACACGGCCCCGGCGCTCGTGCCGCTCCTCGACCGCGGGCACGTCGCGCTCGTCGACAACGTCCAGCAGGGCGGCGACGCCGTCGTGGCCAGCCTCCTGCTGCGCGCGCTCGGCCGCACCGCGCACGGCCAGATCGACATCACCGGGTACGACCCGGAGCGGCTCGGCGGCGGCCTGGCCGGCTTCGCCCCGCTGGCCCCGGCCGGGCTGCTGACGTTCGTCGGGCCGGGCGGGCTCACCCCGCTGCTGGACGGGCTGGTCGACCACATCCGGCGGATCAACGAGACGGTGCTGGCCGGCGACTACGCCTCGTTGGCCGAGATGGCCGCCCGTACCGGCCGGCGCCCCGAGCCGTGGCGGGTCGCGGTGCTGCTCGGCGGCGACGAGCCGTCCCGCCACGAGCGGGCCCAGCTGGACCGGATCCTGCGCACCGGCGCGGCCTGCGGCGTACACCTGATCGTGCGCGGCATCGCGGTGGCCGAGCACGAGACCGTGGAGGTCATCCGGGTCAACGGGTACCGCGCGGAGATCTCCGGCTGCGGGCCGCTGCCGGTACAGCTCGACCCGCCGCCCCCGGCCGAGCTGGTCACCGCCACCTGCCGCAAGATCGCCGACCGGGTGTCGGTCGGGCCGGCGCCGGCCGTCTTCGCCAACCTGATCCCGGACGCCTTCTGGACCGAGCACTCCGCCGCCGGCCTCACCGCCCCGGTCGGCGACAGCCCGGAGGGGCGGCCGGTCGACGTCACGCTCGCCGACTACCCGCCGCACGCGCTGATCGCCGGCCCCTCCGGCACCGGCAAGACCAACCTGATCTACGCGTGGATGGGCGCGCTCGCCGCCCGGTACTCCCCGGAGGAGCTCGCCTTCTACCTGCTGGACTTCAAGGAGGGGGTGTCGTTCGCCCGGTTCGCGCCGGGGCGGCGGGACCCGAGCTGGCTGCCGCACGTACGGCTGGTCGGCGTCAACGTCAACACCGACCGCGAGTTCGGGCTGGCGCTGCTCCGCTTCCTCGGCCGCGAGCTGCGCCGCCGGGCCGACGCGGCCAAGGAGCACGAGGTCACCAAGCTCTCCGAGCTGCGCCACGAGGACCCGGAGGGGCATTGGCCGCGGGTCGTGGCGGTGATCGACGAGTTCCAGATCCTGCTCACCGGCCGCGACGCGCTCGCCCAGGAGGCGGCCACGCTGCTGGAGGACCTGGCCCGGCGCGGCCGCTCGCAGGGCATCCACCTCATCCTCGCCTCGCAGGACGTCTCCGGGATCGAGGCGCTGTGGGGGCGGCCGGCGCTGGTCGCCCAGTTCACGCTCCGGATCGCCCTGCCCAAGGCCCGCCGCATCCTGCACGAGGCGAACCTCGCCGCCGAGACGCTCCCCCGCCACCACGCCGTGGTCAACGCCGACTCCGGCGCCCCGGACGCCAACCGCGTCGTGCGCATCCCCGCGGCCAGCGACCGTCGCGTGTGGAGCGAACTGCAGCACAAGCTCTGGCAGGACCGCCCGCCGTGGCTCGGCCCGCCCCGCCTCTTCGACGGCGACGCGGTGCCGCGGCTCGCCTCCTCGCCGGACTTCCTGGCCCTCGGCCCGGACGTCCGCGACCCGGTGGCGCTGCTCGGCGAGTCGATCGACGTACAGGCCCGCTCCGCCCGGCTGCCGCTCACCCGCTCGCCCGGCCGCAACCTGGCCGTGCTCGGCACCCGCGTCGACGAGGCGTGCGCGGTCCTCGCCGCCGCCGCCCGCTCCCTGGCCCGCCAGCACGCCGACGGCGACGCCCGCTTCTCGGTCGCCTGCCTGGATCCGGACGCCGCCGCCACCGCCGCCGCGCTCCGGGCCGACCTGCCCGCCGACACCGGCTGGTACGACGCCGAAGGGCTGGCCGCCCTGCTCCCCTCGATCGACCCGTCGCTGGAGTCGGGCACCGCCCGTCCGCACTACCTGGTCGTCTTCGCCGCCGACGCCGCCGCGGCCCGGCTGGCCGTCCGCGAGGGCGGCCGCACCGGGCACGAGCACCTGCGCCGCGTCCTCAACACCGGCCCGGAACGCCGCACCCACGTCCTGGGCTGGTGGCGCAGCGTCAACCGGCTCCGCGACGACCTGGGCGGCACCGGCTCCCGCACCGACGCGATCGGCGCCTGGGTCGCGCTGGACGTGCAGGGCGCCGACCTGACCGGCTTCTTCCCCCAGCAGGGCGGCCCCGCCTGGTACCCGAGGCCGTGGCGCGCCCTCTACTTCGACCGCGCCCGCCACCGCACCCCGGAGGTCGTCATCCCGTACGGACTGGGCGGATGACCTACCACACCGCCATCGACAAGCTGGCCCGCACATACACCGAGGTCGACGCGCAGCGCACCGAGGCCGACGAGTGGTACGAGCGCCAGGTCGCCGCCGCCGCCCGCGCGGTCGACGAGGCCGCCGGCGCCGTCGAGGCCGCGCAGCGGGCCCTGGACACGGCCACCGAGCTGGTCACCCGGATCGACGCCGAGGCCGAGGAGGTCTGGCGCACGACGGTACGCCGCCTCGGCCCGCCCGCCGCCCGGTACGCCGCCGCACCGCCGCCGGGCCACCCGCACACCGACGAGGAGTACGACCCGGACCAGCTGATCGCGATGGCGTCCGAGCTGCTCGACAAGACCTGGCGGCCGGGCCGCATGCCGCAGGCCGCGTTCCCGACCCTGGTCGTGCTGAGCGCGCTCGGCGCCGCCGTGGCGTTCGCCCTCCGCGAGGCCGCGCTGTGGGCCGGCCGCTCGTACGGCGGCGACCTCGCCGTGGGGCTGCCGGTGCTGGCGCTGGTCGTGACGCTGGTGGCCCCGTTCGTCGGCCTGTGGCCGGCCCGCGTGGTCGCCGACCGCCGCCACGTGTCGCTGGACGCCACCACGATCACCGTCGTACTGACCACCGGCCTCGCCACGACGGTCGCCCTCTACCTGCTCACCTAGCGCCACTCCGCCCGCGGTCCGCGGTCCAGATCCAGGTCGTTCGCCGAGATCGTGGTACTCAGGTGCCCTCGGAGGGGCACTGGAATACCACGATCACTACGCGACCGGGGTCAGGATGGCTTCGCGGAGGAGGCGGCGGGTCAGGACCAGCCGGTCCTCGTCGCTGTCCAGGCCGGGCAGGTCGCCGACCCGGGTCACGCCGCCGTACAGGAGGGCGCGCAGCGCCAGCGCACACCCGGCCGGCAGCGTCAGCGTGCGGTCGAAGACCCGCAGCGCCACGCGTTCGTCGCCGTCCGGGGCCAGGTGCCAGCGCAGCCCCGCGCGGACCGTGACGCGGTCGTCCGGGGTCAGGGTGGCGATCGCCCGGGCCTGGGCGAGCGGGCGGATCGGGGCCGGGCGGGCGGCCGGCCACACCCGGGCGCGGAGCTTGTCGGCGACCGGGGCGGGGCCGGCGGTGGTCAGCCAGTCGCGGAGGGCCTCGACCGTCTCGGTCAGCTCGGGCTCGACCTGCTCGGCGTCGGCCAGGTCCAGGCCGTACGGCAGGGTGGCCCGCAGCCGCGGGTCCTCGGCGGCGAGCTCCAGCAGCGCCTCCACCAGCGCGTACCGGGTCAGCGCCTTGACGCCCACCGTGAGGTGCAGCGACGCCTCGTCCTGGGCCTGGGCGCGGTGCAGCCAGCCGCGCGGGAGGTAGAGCGCGTCGCCGGGTGCGAGGACCTCGTCGAGCGCCGGCGGGCCGTCCGCGACCGCGGATACCTCGTCGGCGTGGCCGCCCCAGGGCTGGCGTTCCAGCGGGTCCGGCAGGACCGGTTCGTGCACCCGCCAGCGCTTGCGGCCGTCCACCTGGAGCACGAAGACGTCGTGCGTGTCGTAGTGGGTGGCGAAGCCCTGGCTGGCCGGCGGCGTCAGGTAGGCGTTCACCTGTAGCGGCTGCCCCAGCTGGCCGCCGAGCTCGCGGGCGAACTCGACCAGCGGCGGCCAGAGCCGGTGCAGTCCCTGCAGGACCAGGGTGGCGCCGTCCGCGTAGAGGGCCAGCACCCGCTCGTCGAGCACCTGGTCAGCGACCTCCGCGCCGGCGCCGCCCCCGCCGGTGAAGCGGGCCGCCGGCAGCACCTGGCCCTCCTTGGCCACCCGCAGGAACGGGGTACGCAGGCCGCGCCGGCTCAGCAGCTCGTCCGCGTCCGCGGGGCTCAGCAGCTCGTGGAAGCCGCACGGGCCGGCGAGCTCGGCGGCGCGGGACAGCAGCGGCGCCCGGCCCCAGTACGCGCCGGCGAACTTCGCGGGCTCGACCGCAACGCAGCGCGCGAGCGCCGGGCGGGACGTCCCGCCCGGCGCGCCGGCCGTCGCCGGGGTGTCCATCAGAGCTCGGTCGCGCTGCCGTCGGCGCCGCCGTCCCGGCCGGCCGGGTTCGCGCCGCCGTCCGCCGGGCCCTCGCCGGCGCTGCCGTCCGCGCCGCCGTCGCGCCCCATCGGGTTGGCACCGCCGTCCGCGGGACCCTCGCCGCCGGCGGTACCGTCGGCGCCGCCGTCGCGACCCATCGGGTTCGCGCCACCGTCCGCGGGGCCTTCGCCCCGGCCGCCGCTGCTGGTGATGTCGTCGTCGTCGAGTCGCATCGGTGCCCCCTTTGTCGTGTCACCCTCGTGCCGGGCCCCCGAAGTACCCGGCCACACGCACTTCTAACGTGTGGCCGGCGCCCGGTTCAGACCGGCAAATCCGATATGGGCGCGGCCGACCTGGGGGTCAGGAGGCGAGCGGGAGCGGGAAAGGGGGCACAGCGCGGCAGCTGGGCAGTCCGCCGCGCTGTGCCCGGTCAGGAGGCGCGGAACCCGGAGCCGGCGTCGCGCGCGGTCGCCGCGCCGCCCGGCCGGGTGGCCGTCGCGTTTCCGATGGTCGAGGTGCCGGTCCCCGCCGCCGCGCCGGCGACGGCGGGCGTGGCGCGCGTTCGGCCCATGGCGAGCAACCCTCCCTGCCGACCAACATCAATGGAAGCGTTCCCAAGTATCGATGGCCCGCCACCGCACGTCAATGATGTACCGGTAATCTCCCGGAAATCGATCCGGGTCTACCGAGACAGGGCGCGCGGACCAGCGGCGCCAGCCGGCCCGGAAACTATCGGGCCTTGGTGCTGTCGCGGACCACGAGATCGGTCGCCAGCTCGACCCGCGGGGTCTCCACCGCCTCGCCCTGGGCCAGCCGCAGCACGGTGCGCGCGGCGAGCAGCCCCATCTCGGCGAGCGGCTGGCGGATCGTGGTCAGCGGCGGCGAGGACCAGCGCGCCTCGGGCAGGTCGTCGAAGCCGACCACGCTCACGTCGTCGGGCACCCGCAGCCCGCGCTGCCGCACCGCCTCGAAGACGCCGAACGCCATCTGGTCGCTGGAGGCGAAGATCGCGGTCGGCGGGTGGTCGAGCGAGAGCAGCGCCTTGCCCCCCTCCAGGCCGGACTCGTGGTAGAAGTCGCCGGGCTGGATCAGCTCCTCGTGCATCGGCAGGCCGGCCGCCTCCAGCGCGGCCCGGTACCCGTCGAGCCGGGCCCGGCTGCACAGCATCTGCGGGTTGCCGGCGATGAAGCCGATCCGCTCGTGGCCGAGCGAGAGCAGGTGCTCGGTGGCGCGCAGCCCGCCGGTCCAGTTGGTGGCGCCGATCGTCGGGATGTCGAGCGTCGGCACGCCGGCCGGGTCGACCAGCACCATCGGCACGTTCAGCCGGCGCAGCTCGGCGTGCACCGGCGGGGCGAGGTCGCTGGCGACCAGTACGACGCCGTCCGTCGCGCGGGTGCGCAGGTTTTGCAGCCACTGCCGGGTGGAGGCGGTGCGGCGGTGGATGGCGGAGACCACCGTGCCCACGCCGGCCGCGTGCGCCACGTCCTCCACGCCGCGGATGATCTCCACGGCCCACGGGCTGTCCAGGTCGTTGAAGACCAGGTCGATCAGGCTGGCGCTGACCCGCGGCCGGGCCGCGCGGCGCCGGTACCCGTGCCGGCGCAGCAGCTCCTCGACCCGCTCGCGGGTCTGCGGCGCCACGTCCGAGCGCCCGTTGAGCACGCGCGAGACGGTCGGCACCGACACGCCGGCCTCGCGCGCGATCGCCGTGATGGTGATCCTGCGCCCCTCGTCGACCGTCACGTTTCGCTCCTTCGTCTCAAGGAGGCCAGCCTACGACCGAAACACTTCCGAGCCGAACTCGACCCTCCGGCGGGCTTCCGTCGCCTATCTTGCCGCACTTCCAGGGCTTGACGCCCCGCATAGACGCGCATAGCGTTCCGAACAAGTTACGGAAGTGTTCCGGAAGCTTACTCCGAAAGGGATATCCATGAAGGTGACTCGCGTGGTCGCCGGCGCCGCCGTGGCCGCGGCCGTCCTCGTCTCTCTCAACGCGACGGGCGCGCCGGCCGCGCCCGTCGCTTCGGTCGCCCCCGTCCCGGCGGCCGTTCCGGGTGCCGCCGAGCTCACCGCCGCCCAAGCCGGTGGCGGCGCCGACACCCTCCGGGCGCTCGCCAAGCGCACCGGAATGAAGATCGGTACGGCCGTCGACATGGCGGCCCTGGAGAACGACGCCACGTACGCCGAGCGGGTGGCGGCCGAGTTCAACAGCGTGACCGCCGAGAACGTCATGAAGTGGTCGGAGCTCGAGCCCACCCGGGGCACGCTCAACTTCGGCCCGGCCGACCGGCTCGTCGCGTTCGCGAAGGCGAACGGCCAGAGCGTGCGCGGGCACACCCTGCTGTGGCACAGCCAGCTCCCGGCCTGGCTCACCGACGGCGTCGCCTCCGGCGACATCGACGCGGCCGAGCTGCGCCAGCTCCTCAAGCGGCACGTCTTCGACGTCGCCGGCCACTTCCGCGGCAAGCTCTACCAGTGGGACGTCGCCAACGAGGTGATCGACGACAACGGCAACCTCCGCGACACGATCTGGCTGCAGAAGCTCGGCCCCGGCTACATCGCCGACGTCTTCCGCTGGGCGCACCAGGCCGACCCGAAGGCCAAGCTGTACATCAACGACTACAACGTGGAGGGGCTCAACGCGAAGGCCGACGCGTACTACGAGCTGGTCAAGCAGCTGAAGGCGGACCGGGTGCCGATCCACGGCTTCGGCATGCAGGGCCACCTCGGCGTGCAGTTCGGCTTCGACGGCCGGGCCCTGGCCAACGTGCAGCGCTTCGAGGCGCTCGGCCTGGAGACCTCATTCACCGAGGTCGACGTCCGCATGGTCATGCCCTCCGACAACCCCAAGCTGCACGCCCAGGCCAACGGGTACGGCATCCTGCTGCGCGCCTGCCTGCTCGCCAAGCGCTGCACGTCGTTCACGGTGTGGGGGTTCACCGACAAGTACTCGTGGGTACCTGGCTTCTTCGAAGGTCAGGGCGCGGCCAACCTGCTGGACGAGAACTTCGGCCAGAAGCCGGCCTACCAGGCGGTAAGCCAGACCCTGGCCCTGGCCGGCTGAAAGCCGGGAGGCCAGACTAGCGAGGAGGCACCCACCCCACGGGGTGCCGCGTGACGCACCGGACGGGAGGATCCGATCGGCACCTTCGCCAACCCCGTGATCCCCGGTATGCACCCCGACCCGAGCGTCTGCCGGGTCGGGGGGCATTACTACCTCGCCTGCTCCAGCTTCGAGTACTTCCCCGGCGTACCGATCTTCCGCAGCCAGGACCTGGTCCACTGGGAGCAGATCGGCAACGCGCTGGACCGCACCACCCAGCTCGACCTGCCGCCGAGCACGCCCTCCTCCGGCGGCGTGTACGCGCCCACGCTCCGCCACCACGACGGCCGGTTCCACCTGATCACCTCGGTCGTCCCGCACGCCGGCACGATGGTGGTGACCAGCACCGACCCGGCCGGCCCGTGGTCCGACCCGGTGTGGCTGCCGGACGTCGGGATCGACCCCGACCTGGCCTGGGACGCGGACGGCACCGCCTGGTGCACGTACGCGGGCATCCGGCAGGTCCGGGTCGACCTCGCGACCGGCGCCGCGCTGGGCGGGACCCGCACGATCTGGTCGGGCACCCCGGGCGCGCTCTGGCCCGAGGCCCCGCACCTCTACGAGGTCGACGGCACCTGGTACCTGCTGATCGCCGAGGGCGGCACCGACGCCGGCCACGGCGTCTCGGTGGCCCGCGGCCCGGCGCCGGACGGACCCTTCGAGCCGTGCCCGCACAACCCGATCCTCAGCCACCGCGGCACCGACCACCCGGTCCAGAACACCGGCCACGGCGACCTGGTCCAGGCGGCCGACGGCTCGTGGTGGCTGGTCTTCCTCGGCACCCGCCCGCGCGGCGGCTCGCCCGGCTGGCACGTGCTCGGCCGGGAGACGTTCCTCGCCCCGGTCACCTGGGTCGGCGGCTGGCCGGTCGTCGGCGAGGTGGCGACCACGATGACCGGTGGCCTCCCCCGCCGCCCGGTGCCGGTGCCGCCGGCCCGCGACGACTTCGACGGCGCCGACCTGCGCCCGTGCTGGATCTCGGTACGCTCCCGGCCGGCGCACGCCTGGTCGCTCAAGGACCGCCCCGGCTGGCTCACCCTGCACGCCCAGGACGGCTCGCTGGACGACCCGTCCGTGTCGTTCGTCGGCCGCCGCCAGCAGCACCACGCCTGCCGGGTCCGCGCGCTGGTCGACGCGACGGAGGGGCACGGCGGCCTGGCGGTACGCCTGGACGAGCAGCACCACTACGAGGTCGAGGCCGGCGGCGGCGAGATCGGCGTGCGGGCCCGGGTCGGCGCCCTCGAACACTGGCGCTCGTCCCGCCCGATCCCGGACGGCCCGGTCGTGCTCCGGGTGGAGACCCAGCCCTCCGGCCCCAGCCCCGACCACCCGAGGCAGGAGCCCGACGTGGTCCGCCTCGGCTACGAGACCCCCACCGGCCGCTTCGTGGTCCTCGACGAGCTCGACGGCCGCTACCTGTCCACCCAGGTCGCGGGCGGCTTCACCGGCCGGGTCATCGGCATGTACGCGACGGTGGGCACGGTCCGCTTCGACTGGCTAGCCTACGAACCCGACGGCGACCCGTAGCGGATCGGTCCCAAGCCGAAGAAGATCTGAGCTACCGCGACGTCCGCGGTGGTCCAGACCGTTGCGCGGGCCCCCCGGGGAAACGTGGAGCGCAGCGGAGCGTTTCTTGGGGTGCGTTCCCGCGGCCCCCCTCCACGGTCCGCAACCCAACCCGACCCGAACCGGAGGTCGCTCGCTGTCCGGGCCAACCGTCCGCTGCTTTCCCTTGATCGGTGTCAACGCCGGCCGGCTGCCGGCAGATCGTGGTACACAGCTGCCCCTCCAGGGGCACTCATGTACCACGATCTCCGGCTCGGGCCAACCTCAAAGCGCCGATCATGAGAACGATGGCCGGCTTGGGTCATCGTTCGACCGCGCGTCACCGGCGCCGCGGGCCGGCGGCGGATTGCGAGACCGCGGGAGCGCCCTGTTTCAACCGTGCCCCAGGCGGGGCGGATCCGTACCACGATCTGCCGGGACGGTCCGCTGTTGAGCCCTGAACTCGGGGTCTGGGTCCGTGCGCCGCTTGACCGGCGTCGGGGCTCGGCTGGCTCGTGCGGATCGCAGTGCCGATCGTGGGACCGTCCCGGTCGTCCGTGATGCACAGTCGCTGGGGGCTCAGCCCTTCGTCGCGCCGGAGGCGAGGCCGCCGACGAGCTGGCGCTCGGCGACCGCGTAGAAGGCCAGGGCCGGGAGCATGGCGAGGACCACGTACGCCAGGACGCGCGCGGTGTCGTCCGCGTACTGGCCCTGGAACTGCTGCACCGCCACGGGCAGCGTCCACCAGCTCGGGTCGGTGAAGACGACCAGCGGGAGCATGAAGTTGTTCCAGCTGGCCACGACCGACAGCACCGACACGGTCGCCAGCGCGGGGCGGGCCATCGGCAGCAGGATCCGCCAGAAGAAGCCGAACGGGGTGCAGCCGTCCAGGATCGCCGCCTCCTCGACCTCCCCGGGGATCGTGCGGAAGAACGACCTCAGGATGATGACGGTCATCGGCAGGCCGAACGCCACCTGCGGCAGGATCACGCCGAGCGGGCTGTTGAGCAGGCTCAGCTCCCGCAGCAGCACGAACAGCGGCAGGATCGCCACCGTGAACGGAAACATCAGGCCGGCGGCGAAGAGGGTGTAGAGGACCTCGCGGCCGCGGAAGTTGAAGCGGGCGAAGACGTACGCCGCCATCGACGCCACGAGCACCAGGACCACGACGGTGGTCAGCGCGATCAGCGTGCTGTTGAACATCGGCCGCCAGAACCCGCTGGACCCGAGGATGATCGTGTAGTTTTCCGGCACCCACGGGTCGGGCAGCCCGAACGGGTTGGTGGAGAGCTGCCCGTTGTCCTTGAAGCCGCCGAGCACGCCGAACGCGACCGGCACGATGATGCCCAGGCCGACGGCGATCGCGACCACGTGCAGCCAGAAGTGCCGCACTTTCGTGTCCCTACGGGTGCTCACAGCGCCTCCCGGCCGGATCGCTTCGCGCCGCCGCGGGCGAGCGCCGCCCATGCCCGCTCACTCATCGTTTCTCCCGCATGGTGGTGATGGCGCCCTCGATGTCCCGGCGCATGACGAACCGCTGGTAGAGCAGCGCGAACACGAGGCTGATGAGGAACATCGCGACGCTGATCGCGCTGGCGTAGCCGACCTCGGAGCGGCGGAAGCCGTACTGGAACATGGTGACCGCCATGGTCTCCGACGAGTGGATCGGGCCGCCGCCGGTGAGCACCCACACCATGTCGAAGAGCTGGATGGCCCCGATGATCGACAGGAAGACGCTGATCCGGATCGTCGGGCCGAGCAGCGGCAGCGTGACGTGGCGGAAGACCTGCCAGGTGCCGGCGCCGTCGGTCAGCGCCGCCTCGGTCAGCTCCTTGGGGATGCCCTGCCGGCCGGCGAGGTAGAGGATCATGTGCAGGCCGAAGTACTTCCAGCTGATCACGAAGAACAGCGCGTACAGCACGGTCGAGGTGTTGGCGAGCCACTCCTGCTGGAGGTTTTCCAGGCCGATCGCCGACATCACCTGGTTGGCCAGCCCCTGGTTGGGCGAGAAGACCATCGTGAAGAGGACGGCCGTGATGACCTCGGAGAGCACGTACGGCGCGAAGAACACCAGCCGGTAGAAGGCCCGCCCGCGCAGCGGCTGGTTGAGCAGCAGCGCGAGGCCGAGGGCGACCGGCAGCTGCACGAAGACCGACAGCAGCACCAGGATCAGGCCGCGCTCGAGGTCGCCGATGAAGACCTCGTCCTCGAACAGGCGCCGGAAGTTGTCCAGGCCGACGAAGTCCTGCGGCAGCCCGCCGAAGCCGTTCCACTTGAACAGGCTGGTGTACATCGCCAGCACGATCGGGCCGACGACCAGTACGACGAACAGCAGCAGCGCGGGCGCGAGGAACAGCGCGACGGTGAGCTTGTCCAGGCGGCGGCGCCGGCGCAGCGAACCCTCCACCCGCGGCCTGACGCGCTCAGGGCCGAGCCCCGGGCGAGCCGCGCCGCGGGTGGGAGTCCGGTGGGAGGAGGGGGCCGGAAGCTGTCCTTCCGGCCCCTGCGTCGTCGTTTTCATGCACCTACTGGTTCTTCGCGACCTTGGCGATGTCCTGCGCGACCTTCTCCGGCGTCGCCTTCTTCGCCACCAGCTCGGCGACGCTGTCGTTGACCTGCGTGCCGACCGCCGGCGGGTACGCCTGGTCGAGGTAGAGCTGGAACTTCGGCGCCTTGGCGATGGCCGCGTGCACCGACTTGAGGTTGGCGTCCTTGAGCGCGTCCTCGGCGCCCTTGGTCACCGGCAGGATCGAGTCGCTGGACGCGCCCTTGCGCTGGCTGTCCGCGGTGAGCAGGAACTTGATGAACTCGGTCGCCTGCGGCGGGGCGTCCTTGCCGAGCGCGAAGCCGTTGCCGCCGCCGAACGCGTCCTCGACCGAGCCCTTGCCGCCGTCGACCGCGGGGAACGGGAAGAAGCCGAGCTTGTCGCCGATGCCCTTCTTCGTGGTGGAGTACGCGGCCTCGGTGGTCGGCGCCCACTGCCCCATCAGCTCGATCGCGGCCTGGCCGTTGCCCATGATCGCGGACTGGCCGTCGGTCGCCGAGTACTTCGCGCCGAGGAAGCCCTTCTGGAACGGGTCGAGGTCGATGAGCTCCTTGAAGCGGGCGCCGGCGGCCACGAAGTCGGGCTGGTCGAACGAGCCGTCCGCGGCGGCCGCGGCGAGGCCGTCGACGCCGGCGATGCGGATCGCCAGGTACGCCCAGTAGAAGTGGGCGGTCCAGCTCTCCGAGCCGGCGAGCGCGATCGGCGTGACGCCGGCGGCCTTCAGCTTGCCGACGGCGGTGACGAACTCACCCCAGGTCGCCGGCGGTGACGCGATCTTGGCCTTCTCGAAGAGCTCCTTGTTGTACCAGAAGCCGACCATGCCGAGGTCGAACGGTACGCCGTACTGCTTGCCGTCGACCTTGTAGATGTCCAGGCCGTTCTTGTTGATGTCGGCGGCCGCGTCGCCGAGGTCGAGCTCCTTGACCAGGCCCGCCTCCACCTGCTGCTTGAGCACGCCGCCGCCCCAGGAGTGGAAGATGTCCGGCGGGGTGCCCGCCTGGGTGACGGTGGTCAGCTTCGCCTTGAAGGCCTCGTTCTCCAGCGGGGTGATCTTGATTTCCACGCCGGAGTTGGCAGTCTGGAAGTCCTTGGCCAGGTTGGCCCAGGTGGTCAGCATCGGGTCGACGTTCGAGATGTGCCACCAGTCGATCGTGGCCGACCCGCCACCGTCGCCGGAGTCGCCGGACCCGTCGTCGCCACAGCCGCCGAGCAGCGCCGCGCCGGCGCCCAGGCCGGCGAGGCCCAGGACCGATCTGCGCGAGAAGTATGTGGGGGTGTTCATGTCCATCCCTTCGGGTGGACCGGAGCGTAACGGCGTCGCTCCGGCCGTGGTGGTCCGCAGGCCAGTCACGGAGCCGTCGCCTGGGGTGCCCGGAAGTTTTCGGCGTCGGCCCGATAATTCAAGGTGATGTGGCGCACGCTACGACGGCGTGAACTACCGGTCAAGCCCTATCGCTGAGCGGACGCAAGCGTTACCGTAAGGCAACCTAGGCCGCTAGACGTGCGAAAGATGTTCCGGAAACATCTCGGAAGAAGTTCCGAGCAGCCCGGAAGCCCGGCATCGGAGGCGCTGGCGGATACCGGAACATGCCCGAAACAACCGTGATGCAGATGACAGGAGCACTCTTCGATGAGTGATCGGAGCGCCGCGGCGCCGGACGCGGTGACCATCCCCGAGCCTTGGCAGGACCCCAGCCTCCCGCCGGAGAAGCGGGTCGCCGACCTGCTCGGCCGGATGACGCTCGAGGAGAAGGTCGCCCAGCTGTACAGCGTCTGGCTCGGGGCCAACGCCACGCCGGACGACATGGCGCCGCAGCAGCACGAGCTGGTCGAGGAGTCGCTGGACTGGGCCGGGCTGATCCGGACCGGCCTGGGGCAGCTGGCCCGCCCGTTCGGCACCGCGCCGGTCGACCCGGCCCTCGGCGCCCGCGCGCTGGCCCGCGTGCAGGGTGAGATCGTGGCCGCCGGCCGGTTCGGGATCCCGGCCGTCGCCCACGAGGAGTGCCTGACCGGGGTGATGACCTGGGGTGCCACCGTCTATCCGACGCCGCTGGCCTGGGGCGCGACGTTCGACCCGGCGCTGGTGGAGCGGATGGCCGCGCGGATCGGCGGCGACATGCGCCGGCTCGGCGTGCACCAGGGGCTCGCCCCGGTGCTCGACGTGACCCGGGACGCCCGGTGGGGCCGCACCGAGGAGACGATCGGCGAGGATCCGTACCTGGTCGCCACGCTCGCCACGGCGTACGTGCGGGGGCTGGAGTCGGCCGGCGTGGTGACCACCCTCAAGCACTTCGTCGGATACTCCGCTTCCCGCGCCGGGCGCAACTTCGGACCCGTGCACATGGGCCCGCGCGAGCTCGCCGACGTGCTGCTGCTCCCGTTCGAGATGGCGGTCCGCGACGGCGGCGCGCGGTCGGTGATGCACGCGTACATCGAGATCGACGGCCTGCCCGCCGCGGCCAACCCGGCGCTGCTGACCGACCTGCTCCGCGACGAGTGGGGGTTCACCGGCACCGTCGTGGCCGACTACTTCGGCGTCTCCTTCCTGGAGCTGCACCACGGCCTGGCCGACGGCCCGGTCGAGGCCGCGGCCGTCGCGCTCGCCGCCGGGGTCGACGTGGAGCTTCCGGCGGTACGGTGCTTCGGCCCGCCCTTCGTCGAAGCGGTACGCGCCGGCACCGTCCCGGAGTCCCTGGTCGACCGGGCCGCCGCCCGCGTGCTGCGGCAGAAGGTCGAGCTCGGCCTGCTCGACCTCGACTGGAGCCCGGTCCCGGCCGGGCTGGCCGACGTCGCGGACGCGGACGCCGCGATCGAGGGGCTGATCGACCTGGACCCGCCGGCCGGCCGGGCGCTCGCCCGCGAGGTCGCCGAGGAGTCCGTGGTGCTGCTGGCCAACGATGGCGGCGCCCTCCCGCTGCGCCCGGACGCCCGGATCGCCGTGGTCGGCCCGCTCGCCGAGGGCGCGACCGGGATGCTCGGCTGCTACACGTTCCCGGCGCACGTGGGCATCCACCACCCCGAGCTGCCGGCCGGCGTGGCCATCCCCAGCCCGCTCGAGGCGCTCCGCGCCGAGCTGCCCGGGGCGACCCTCACCCACGTACCCGGATGCGACGTGAGCGGCCCCGCCACCGCCGGCTTCGCCGCGGCCGTGGCCACCGCGGAGGCCGCCGACGTGGTGGTCGCCGTCCTCGGCGACCGGGCGGGCATCTTCGCCCACTCCAACACCTCCGGCGAGGGCTGCGACGCGGAGAGCCTCGACCTGCCCGGCGTGCAGGGCGCGCTGCTGGAAGAGCTGCTCGACACCGGAAAGCCGGTGGTCGCGGTGCTGCTGTCCGGCCGGCCGTACGCGCTGGGCGCCTACGCCGACCGGCTCGCCGCCGTCGTGCAGGCCTTCTTCCCCGGCGAGGAGGGCGCGCCCGCGGTCGCCGGCGTGCTGTCCGGCCGGGTCTGCCCGTCCGGCCGCCTCCCGGTCAGCGTGCCCCGCGGCCCCGGCGGCGGCCCGGCCACCTACCTCGGCCCGCCGCTCGCGCACGCCACCTCGGTCACGTCGGTCGACCCGACCCCGCTGTACCCGTTCGGGCACGGCCTGTCGTACACCGCCTTCGCGTGGGACGGCGTCCGCGTCGACGGCGCGCTGCCCGACCCCGAGCGGCCGGTCGAGGTGCCGACCGACGGCGCGGTCACCGTCTCGGTCACCGTCCACAACATCGGCGACCGCTCCGGCGCCGACGTGGTCCAGCTCTACCTCCACGACCCGGTCGCGCAGGTCACCCGCCCCGTGGTCCGGCTGATCGGGTACGCGCGGGTGGCGCTCGCCCCCGGCCAGTCCCGCCGCGTCGACCTCCGGGTGCACGCCGACCTGTCCGCGTTCACCGGCCGCGCCGGCACCCGGGTCGTCGAGCCGGGCGCGCTGGAGCTGCGGATCTCCCGCTCCAGCGCGGACGTGGCGCACACCGTCGGCCTCCGGCTCGTCGGCGCCGAGCGCACGGTCGGCACCGACCGGCAGCTCACCGCGGAGGTCACCCTGCACTAGCGTCCCGCTGCGGGGGCGCGCCGGCGGCGGGATACTGGGCTGGCGATGATCCTCGTGGGCACGTCCGGCTGGCAGTACCGGGACGCGACGCTGGCCCGCTTCCCCCGGCACGTACGGGTGGCGGTCGAGCCGCGGCACGCCTCGTGGTGGAGCGCCGAGACCGAGTCCGTCCTCAAAGGACACAACGCGGCGCTCTGCTGGGCCGACCGCGAGGGGCGCCCGGTCACTCCACTGTGGCGTACGGCGGACTTCGGCTACCTGCGCCTGCACGAGGGGCGGGCCGACCCCCGACCCCGCTACGGGCGGGCCGCGCTGAGCTCCTGGCTCGACCGCCTCGACCGCGACGTCGACACCTACGTCTACTTCAACAACGACCCGGGCTGCGCCGCCGTGCGCGACGCCGCCGCCTTCGCCCGCCTGGCCCGCGGCCGGGGCCGGCCGGTCACCCGTACGCCTATCTTGGTTGAGGATTGAACCACCTGGGCTCCTGGCGCGTGGTACCCGTACGCTACGCGCAGCCCACACCGAGGAGGCATCCGTTGTTCGAGGAGTTCATGGGGATTCCCGCCCATCCCCTGCTGATCCACGCGGCCGTGGTGTTCGTGCCGCTGCTCGCCCTGGCCGCGGTGGGGTACGCGATCCTGCCGTTCCTGCGCCCGCACATCCGGCTCGTGCTGGCCGGCCTGGCGGTCGTCGGCCCGGTCTCGGCGCTGCTGGCCAAGCTCTCCGGCGACGCGTTCTTCGAGCGGATGCGGGAGCGCGACCGGGTGACCGAGGGGTTCGTCCCGGTCATCGAGCGGCACCAGGACTTCGGCGAGATGACGCTGTGGGCCTCGCTCGCGCTGGGCGTGGTGACGCTGGCGCTGGTGTACTTCGTCCGCCCGACCGCCGCCGCGGCCGGCCCGGGCGGCACCCGCGCGGTGTCGGTGGCGCTGAGCGCGCTGTCGGTGCTGGCCGCCGCGGCCGCGCTGTACTACGTCGTGCGCACCGGCGACTCCGGCGCCAAGGCGGTCTGGGAAGGCCAGTGACTCCCGACCCGCCGCTCAGCCTCCGGCTCTCCTGAGCGGCCGGTCAGCCCCTTTGGACGGTGGCCCGGTCCATCGTGGACCGGGCCACCGCGCGGTACTCCTGCGGGCTCACCCCGCGCACGCGCTTGAACGCGGCGCTCAGCGCGAACGGGCTCCCGTACCCCACCTGCCGGGCCACCGCCCCGAGCGTCGCGTCCGGCTCGCGGAGCAGGTCGGCGGCGAGGGCGAGGCGCCACGAGGTCAGGTATCCCATCGGCGGCTCGCCGACCAGGTCGGTGAAGCGCCGGGCGAGGGCGGCCCGGGACACGCCGAGCCGGCCGGCGAGGGCGGCGACCGTCCACGGGTGGCCCGGATCGTTGTGCAGCAGGCGCAGCGCCCGCCCGACCACCGGGTCGGCCTGCGCCCGAAACCATCCCGGCGTCGACTCGGCCCGCGCGAACCAGGCCCGCAGCACCGCGATCAGCAGCAGGTCGAGCAGCCGGTCGAGGACCGCGGACTGGCCCTGGTCGTCCTTGCCGATCTCGGCGGCGAGCAGCGGCACGAGCGGGCTGTCCCACTCGTCGCGGCCGATCCGGAGCAGGGGCGGCAGCGCGCGCAGCAGCCGGTCGCTGATCTCGCCGGCGCTCTGGTAGGTGCCGACGAGCATCACGGTCGCGCCGTCGTCGGTGTTTCCCCAGGTGCGCACGCCCCGGTCCATCGCGACGCTCAGGTCCTCGCCGTACAGCGTCGTGCAGCGCTCGTCCGGGTGGATGACCACCTGCGGCGGCGTGGCGGGGTCGTCGGCCACCGTGTACGGGTCGGGGCCGCGGGCCACCAGCACGTCGCCGGCCCGCACCTCGACCGGCTCGCCACCGTCCGCGAGGATCCACGCGCCGCCCCGGGTCACCGCGACCACGGCCAGCGCGGCCCGGTCCTGGATCCGCATCGACCACGGCGGGTCGAGCACCACGCGGAGCAGGAACGCCCCGCGCGCCCGGGGACCGTCGAGCAGGCCGGCGAGCGCGTCCACCCGCCCAGCGTAGACGATCGCGTATGCGGGTGCGCTCGCCGGCCATGGCTCGCGGCGCGCCCCGCCGGTCTGATGGAGGCATGACTTACCTGCTGATCGGCGGCACCGGCAAGACCGGCCGCCGGGTCGACGACCGTCTCACCGCCCGCGGCCTGCCGGTGCGCGTCGGCTCGCGTTCGGGGCGGCCGCCGTTCGACTGGACCGCCGACCCGGACACCTGGGTCCCGCTGTTCGAGGGCGTCACCGCCGCCTACGTCACCTACTACCCCGACCTCGCCTTCCCCGGCGCCGCGCGGTCGCTGCGGGCCTTCGCGGAGCGGGCCACCGCCGCCGGGGTACGCCGGCTGGTGCTGCTCTCCGGCCGCGGCGAGGAGGAGGCCGCGGTCAGCGAGCTGGGGGTGCGCCAGGTCGCCGCGGAGTGGACGGTGGTCCGGGCGACCTGGTTCGCCCAGGACTTCGACGAGCACTTCCTGCTCCCGCCGGTGCTGGCCGGCGAGATCGCCCTCCCCACCGACGTGCCCGAACCCTTCGTCGACCTGGAGGACGTCGCCGACGTGGTGGTGGCCGCGCTCACCGAGCCGGGGCACCACGGCCAGGTGTACGAGCTGACCGGCCCGCGGCTGGTGACGTTCGCCGAGGCGGCGGCGGAGATCTCGGCCGCCTCGGGGCGCCCGGTGCGCTTCACGCGGGTCACGCCGGAGGAGTGCACGGCCCGGATGGTCGCCGGCGGCGTGCCGGCGGAGGAGGCGGAGGCGCTGACCGACCTGTTCGCCCGCGTCCTGGACGGCCGCAACGCCCACGTCACCGACGACGTGAAGCGGGTGACCGGCCACCCGGCCCGCGACTTCCGCGACTACGTCCGCGCCGCCGCCGCGACCGGGGTGTGGGACCCCCGCTGACAGCGGCCGGTGGAAAGGCGCGGCCGCTGATGGCCGCGCCCTTTCGGCCGCGTGCCCTTTCCTGGCGGGTCAGCCGACCGGCAGGGGCTCACCGGTCTCCAGCAGCGACTTGAGGCTGGAGAGGATCGGCGGCCAACCCTCGGTGACGCCGCCGAGCACGACGCTGCCCGGGTCGAAGTCGTCGTGGGTCACGGTGAGCTTGACCAGGTCGCCGTGGGGCTCGATGTCGAACGTGACCTTCGACCGGCGCTCCGCCGACGCCTTGCGGAGGAACTCCTGGTCGTCGCCGTACACCGCGACGAACTCCGGCGTGACCGTGTGCCACGTGTAGCTGAGCGTGCGCGGCGGCTCCGCGGCGAGCACCACCGATCCGCCGTCGGCGACGGTCACCTTCTCCAGCTCCCAGGTGATCGTGCTGCCCACCCGCCAGTCCGACCGGAGGGCGACGCCCCAGTACCGCTTCGTGAACGCGGGGTCGGTGAGCGCCTCCCAGGTGCGCTCCGGTGTGGACCTGATGTACGTGGTGTAGACGAACCTGTCGTCCATCGTCTGCTCCTCCAAGGCGTGCTTGAGATCGGTGAGGGCGGCCGCCCGCGCCCGGTCGTACCGGGTCATCCACCGGTCGGCGATGGCGTTGATCGGCCCGGCGTCGAGAAAGTGCAGCTTTTCCCGCCCGCGACGCTCGGTGGCGACCAGGCCGGCCGCCTCCAGCACCGCGAGGTGCTTGCTCACCGACTGCCGCGCCATCGCCAGGCCCGCGCAGAGCTCCTGCAGGGTCTGGCCGTTGCGCTCGTTGAGCCGGTCGAGCAGGCGGCGGCGGCTGGGGTCCGCGAGTGCCTTGAATACGTCGTCCATCTTCGCCGTCCGTTAGGCAGCCATCTGGCTGCCTTTGACAATAGGCAGCCGTTCGGCTGCATGTCAATGCGGGGACATACATCGGAGGTGTCGCCCCACGGTCTTGTTTCAGATCGATGTCGTCCGTAACGTCACGCAGGAAACATCGGATGACAGGAGTTGCCTCATGTCCGTCCTCCCCCACGATCGGCTGCGGCGCCTGCTGGCCACCGGCGTCGCCGCCACCCTCGTGACGGTCGCCCCGGCCTGGGGCGGCCCGTCCCCCACCTCGGCCGCCCCGGCCGGTCCCGCCGCCGGAGACCCGCTCACCCTCTGGTACGACGAGCCCGCCGCCGACTGGGAGACCCAGGCGCTGCCGATCGGCAACGGCGCGCTGGGCGGCATGGTCTTCGGCGGCGTGGCCACCGAGACCGTCCAGTTCAACGAGAAGACACTGTGGACCGGCGGCCCCGGCTCCGCCCAGGGGTACGACTTCGGCAACTGGACCTCGCCCCGCCCCGGCGCCATCGAGCAGGTGCGGCGCGACCTCGACGCCCGGCTGCGGATCCCGCCGCAGGAGGTGGCCGACCGGCTCGGGCAGCCCAAGAGCGGCTTCGGGTCGTACAACACGTTCGGCGACCTGACCCTGCGCCTGCCCGCCGACCCGGGCGCGGTCCAGGAGTACCGCCGCGAGCTCGACATCGCCGGCGCGGTCGCCCGGGTGTCCTACGTGGACGGCGGCGTGCGCTACACCCGCGAGTACTTCGCCAGCCGGCCGGACGGCGTGCTCGTCGTGCGGGTCAGCGCCGACCAGCCGGGCAAGGTGGGCTTCACCGCGGCGGTCACCGCGCCCGGCAACCGCTCCCGGACCACCACCGCCGCGGGCGGGCGGATCACGTTCGCCGGCGCGCTCGACGACAACAAGCTCCGGTTCGAGAGCCAGATCCAGGTACGCAACGAGGGCGGCGCGCGCACCGACAACGCCGACGGCACCGTGACGGTGAGCGGTGCGGACGCGGCCGTGGTCGTGCTGGGCGCGGGCACCGACTACGCCGACCGGTACCCGTCCTACCGCGGCCCCGACCCGCACGCCGCCGTCACGGCCACCGTCGACGCGGCCGCCGCGAAGCCGTACGACGAGCTGCTCGCCGCCCACCGCGCCGACTACCGGGAGCTCTTCGACCGGGTGTCGCTCGACATCGGACAGTCCATGCCGGACGTACCCACCGACGAGCTGCTCTCGTCCTACGTGGACGGCACCAGCCCGGCGGACAGGGCCTTGGAGGCGCTCTTCTTCCAGTACGGGCGTTACCTGCTCATCGCCTCGTCCCGGGACGGCTCGCTCCCGGCCAACCTGCAGGGCGTCTGGAACAACTCGACGAACCCGGCGTGGGACGCCGACTACCACGTCAACATCAACCTGCAGATGAACTACTGGCCGGCCGAGACCACCAACCTCTCCGAGACCACCGGACCGCTCTTCGACTACGTGGACGCGATGGTCCCGCCCGGCCGCCACACCGCGCGGTACGTCTACGGCAACCGCGGCTGGGTGGTCAACAACGAGACCAACCCGTACGGCTTCACCGGCCTGCACAGCTACCCGCAGTCGTTCTGGTTTCCGGAGGCGGGCGCGTGGCTGGCCCTGCACTACTGGGAGCACTACCAGTTCACGAAGGACACCGCGTTCCTGCGGCAGCGGGCGTACCCGCTGATGCGGGAGCTGGCCGAGTTCTGGCTGGACGAGCTCGCCGTCGACCCCCGCGACGGCACGCTCGTCGTCTCGCCGAGCTTCTCCCCGGAGAACGGCGAGTTCACCGCGGGCGCCTCGATGTCGCAGCAGATCGTGTGGAGCCTGTTCAGCAACCTGCTGGAGGCGGGCAGGGTGCTCGGCGGCGACGGGCCGTTCCGCGGCACCGTCGAGGCGGCGCTGGCCCGGCTCGACCCCGGCACCCGGATCGGCTCGTGGGGCCAGCTCCAGGAGTGGAAGGGCGACTGGGACAGCCCCACCGACCAGCACCGGCACGTGTCGCACCTGTTCGCGCTCCACCCGGGCAACCAGATCGCCCCGCTGACCGACCCGGAGTACGCGGCCGCCGCCGAGGTCTCGCTGACCGCCCGCGGCGACGGCGGCACCGGCTGGAGCAAGGCCTGGAAGATCAACTTCTGGTCCCGGCTGCTGGACGGCGACCACGCCCACAAGATGCTCAGCGAGCAGCTGCGGTTCAGCACGCTGGCCAACCTGTGGGACACGCACCCGCCGTTCCAGATCGACGGCAACTTCGGCGCCACCGCGGGCGTCGCGGAGATGCTGCTGCAGAGCCACACCGGCGAGGTACACGTGCTGCCGGCGCTGCCCGGGGCGTGGCCGGACGGCTCGGTCGACGGGCTGCGCGCCCGCGGCGACCTCACCGTCGACACCCGCTGGGCCAGCGGCGCGGCCCGGGAGATCGCGGTGACCGCCGGCTCCACCGGCGAGGTCAAGCTGCGCAGCCCGCTGTTCGCCGGCCCGTACACGCTGGTCGACGCCACCACCGGTCGCACCGTGCGGCCCGAGGGGAGCGGTGAGCGGGTCAGGTTCACCGCGCGCCAGGGCCACCGGTACGTCGCCACCGCCGACGTGGGCGTGGCCGTGGCGGCACCCTCCACTCTGGAGGTCGGCGGCTCGGCCCCGGTGACCGTGACGGTCGCCGCCGCCGCGAACGTACCGCCGTCGACCCTGCGACTCGCCGTGCCCGAGGGGTGGACGGTCCGGCCCGGCACGGTGCGGGTGCCGCGGCTCGAGGCCGGCGACTCGCAGGTGTACCGGTTCACCGTCGACGTGACGTCCTCCGCCGCGCCGGGACCGTCGCGGCTGGCCGCCCGGCTCGCCGGACCCGGCTGGCGCGCCGCCGGATACGCCACCGTCCACCTGCCGGTGCCACCGCCCTGCCCGGTCCCCGACCCGGCGCGGCCACTCGTCGCCTGGGACCCGGCGAGCGGCGACACGGTGCCGGACGCCTCGCCGTACCGGCGGGACGCCACCGTCCAGGGTGGAGCCGCGTACACGGCCGGCGGGCCGACGCCCAGCGCGCTGGTGCTCGACGGCGACCGCTACCTGCGCACCGCGCCGACGACGCTGGGGTACCTGCCGAAGGCCACGTTCGCGGCCGAGGTGAAGGCGACGACGAGCGGCACCTACCGCCGGCTCTTCGACTCCCAGCCGGGCGGCGACCCGGGTACCGACGGCGTGCTGATCGACCTGACCCCGTCCAACCAGGTCCGCTTCATCGGCGCCGGGCAGGGCGTCACCACCGGCGCGGTCGTGCCGCCCGGGCGGTGGGTCGACGTGGTGGTCACGCTCGACGACGGCGACCTGACCGTCTACCTGGACGGGCAGGTGGCGGCGACCGCTCGGGTCGGACCGGCCATCTTCGGCTGCAACACCCGCGAGCTGCGGTTCGCCGCCGACCAGGGCGGCGGGCAGCGGCTGACCGGCGAGGTGGACCGGATGGCCGTCTTCCCGTCGGCCCTGTCCGCCGCCGACGTCGGGCGGTGGCAGGCGCTCGCGTTCGGCTGACCATCCCTTGTGGAGCGGCTGTGGTGGTCACCCCGCCCCGGCCGCTCAGCGTCCGTCGCCGGTACCCGCGGCGGGCGGCTCACCGGAGAGCAGGCCGTGGTCGTGGGCGTAGACGGCGGCCTGGGTGCGGTCGCGGAGGCCGAGCCGGCCGAGGATGCGCGAGATGTGGTTCTTGACTGTGCCCTCACTCAGGAAAAGCCGGCCGGCGATCTCCCGGTTGGTGCAGCCGGTCGCGACCAGGCGCAGGATGTCGATCTCGCGGGCGGTGAGCACCTCGTCCGGGCGGGGCGCGGGCGGCGGCGCGACCGGGCGGGCGCCACCGCGGGCGAGGGCGGCGGCGAGGCTCGCGGTGACCGAGGAGTCGAGCTGCGCGACGCCCGCGTTGGCCAGCCGCACCGCCTGGGCGAGGTCGGCGGCGGGCAGGTCCTTCAGCAGGTAGCCGCTCGCGCCGGCACGCAGCGCCCGCAGCACGTACTCCTCGTCGTCGAACGTGGTCAGCATGATGACCCGCACCTCCGGCGCCCGCCGGCGCAGGATCGCCGCCGCCTCGACACCGTCCATCTCCGGCATGCGCACGTCCATCAGCACGACGTGCGGGGCCAGCTCGACGGCCGCGTCGACGGCGGCCTTCCCGTCCGCCGCGGTGCCGACGACGGCGATGCCCGACTGGATGCCGAGCATCGACGCGATGCCGTCCCGCACGAGCCGCTGGTCGTCCACGACGAGCACCCGCACCTGGCCGCCACCGGCGCCGCTGGTGCCGTCCCCGCTCACGCCGCACTCCAGGCGGGGGTGTGCGGGATGGTCACCGTGACGACCGTCCCGGCGCCGGGTCCACTGTCGACACTCACCTCGCCGCCGGCGAGCTCCACCCGCTCGCGCATGCCGAGCAGCCCGAACCCCTCGCCCGGCACCGCGAACCCCCGCCCGTCGTCCGCCACGACCAGCCGCGCGCCCGCCTCGTCGAAGGCGGCCGACACGGTCACCGCGCTAGCCCCGGCGTGGCGGCGGGCGTTGGTCAGCCCTTCCTGCGCGGCGCGGTAGAGGGCGGTGAGCGTGGCCGCGTCGTACCGCTCGGGCTCGCCGGTGACGGTGACGGTCACCGCCGGCTCCCCCGCGTCGCGGGCCAGGTCGGCGAGGGCGTCCCGGAGCGAGAACGGCGGCGGCTGCTCGCGCAGGGCGTGCACCGAACGGCGTACGTCGGCGAGGGCGTCCCGGGCCGAACCCCGCGCGTCGGCGACGGCCCGGGCGGCGACCGCCGGGTCACGGTCGGCGAACGCGGTCGCCTTCTCCAGCTGGATCGCGATCGCGGTGAGGTGGTGGCCGAGGCTGTCGTGGATGTCTCGCGCGACCCGGTTGCGCTCCATCGCGGCGGAGAGCTCGGCGACCCGGTCCAGCGTGCTCTCCAGGCGGGCGCGGGCGTCCCGCTCGGCGCTCGCGACCGCGGCCATGCAGACCGCCAGCACCAGCCCGATGCCGAACATGAGCAGGTCCGACACGTACTCGGCGGTGCGGTACCAGTCCGGTGTGGACACGCTGAAGCCGGTGACGATCAGGGCCAGGCAGGCGGCGGCGAGCGCGACGCTGGCGGTCCGGCCGAACGCGAAGTACGCCACGAACGGCACCAGCACGAAGAGCGCCCGCGACGTGCCGGACCCGTCGAGCAGGGCGGCCGCGGCGAAGAGCCCCACCCGCGCGGCGAGGAACGCGGCCGCCGGCGCCACCCCGCTGCCCCCCGCGCCTCCGGCGGCTGGTCGTGCGGCGCGGTCGCTCGGCGCGGGCGCGCCAGCGGCTGGTCTCCCCGCGCGGCCGCTCGCCCCGGGCGCCCCCGGGCGACGCCACTGGAGCAGCTCGATGCCGAAGAGCAGGGCGAGCACGAACACGAAGCCGGCGAGCCGGCCCGGCCGGTCGAGGCCCTCGCCGACCAGCGCCCAGTAGACGCCGCCGGCGAGGACGGCGCCGTACACCACGGACACCGCCCAGGGGACGGGTCGCCGGGGACGGTCCATCCGGTACTCCTTCCGCCGCCTCCGCACAAGCAGGCTACGGCCGGACGCCCGGATCCGGACCACCCGAGACCGGATTCTGGCCGTTCCGCACGTGCCGTCCGGCTGGCTTCCTGGCACTTACCTCAGGTCACCGTCCACACCTACGGTCTCCGCAAATACACGTACCGGAAAGGAAGGTGCTGGCGATGTCCACAACCTGGCTCCTGCGCTTCGGGGCCGCCTGCGGCGTGGTCCTCGGGCTGTCCACAGCCGTGCCCGGGCTCGTCGAGGCGTTCACCGGCGAGACCGCCGCGACCAGCTTCGTGATCGGCGTCGGCGCGGCCTTCGGCGCACCCGCGCTGACCGCCCTCTACCTGCGCCAACGCGCCGAGTCGGGCCGCTTCGGCGCGGTCGCGTACGCGGTGAACCTGATCGGTCTGGGCCTGTTCGCCGGCGTCGCGTTCGCCCTCAACCTGGTGCTCTTCTACGTCGACGAGGCGGTCGCCGACGAGGTGCTGGCCGGCCCGACCCGGTTCGCGGTGCTCGGCGGCGCGCTGGTCTTCGTGGCCGGCACGGTCCTGTTCAGCGTGTCGATGCTGCGCGCCCGGGTGCTCCCGGCACTGCCGGCGGCCGGGTACGGCGCCGCGTTCACGCTGCTGGCCCTGCTCGCCTCGCTGCCCGACTCGCCGGTGACCAGCGCGGTGCACGTGCTCGCGGGCGGGTCGCTGATCTGGCTGAGCGTGGCGGTGCGGGCTCCCGCTCCGGCCTGCCGGGGGCCGCTCGCCGTGACCACCAGCCGGTGAACGCGCGGCGCCCGCGAACGACACCGCCTGGGCCATCGCGTCGTCGGTGGACCTCCCGCCCGTCCACCGGGCCGGGAGCGACCGCCCACGAAGACGAGGTCGGGCCGGGATCAGGCCAGGCTGAACTTCTCGGCGTGTACCTGCCGCCGGGGGACGCCGAGCGCGCGGAGGCTGTGGACGACCGCGTCGGTCATGGCCGGCGGGCCGCAGACGAAGACGTCCCGCCGCACGATGTCCGGGATGGCGGCGGCGAGGTTGGCCGGCGCGAAGGGGACGTTGGGCGGGTCGCCGGCGCCGGTGCGGCCGGTGAGCACGTGGAGCTGGGCACCGCGCGCCTTGGCGAGGGCCCGCAGCTCGGGCAGGAGCACGGCGTCCGCGGCGGTGTGCACGCGGTACAGGACGGTGGTCGGCCCGCCCGGCTCCTCCAGCAGGGCGCGGATCGGCGTGACGCCGACGCCGCCGGCGATGAGCAGCGACGCCGGGCGGCTCTGGTGGATGGTGGTGAACGCGCCGTACGGCCCCTCGGCGAAGACCCGGCTGCCGACCGGCACGGCGCGCAGCCCGGCGCTGCCCCGGCCGACGGCCTTCGCGGTCAGGCGCAGGGAGCGGCCGTTGGGCGCGGCCGAGAGCGAGAACGGGTTGGCCCGCCACCAGCCGTGGTGGCCGGGAAACCGCCAGATGAAGAACTGGCCGGCCCGGGCCGGCAGCCGGTCGAGGTGCCGCCCGGTGACGTGCACGGAGACGACGTCGTCCGACTCGGGTACCACCGCCGCGACCCTGAACCTGTGGTAGAGGTTGCGCCACAGCGGCAGCACCACCCGGCCGGTGAGCAGCGCGGCGAGCACGAGCGCCCACACCGCCCACCAGTACGCGGTGGCCCCGGTCGAGTCGAACGTCGTGCCTTCCATGGCCTGGTGCACGAGGCCGATGCCGAGCGCCACGTAGATCAGCAGGTGGAGGGCGTGCCACGCCTCGTACGGCAGGCGGCGCCGCACGTACCGGACGGAGATCGAGGCGACCACCACGATGATGGCGGCCGCCACCATGCCGAGCAGAGAGGCGGTGACGCCGGCCAGGCTGAGGAAAGTGTCCCAGGGCGACAGCGCGGCGAGGTCGGCGTACCCGGCGACGATGAACGTGAAGTGGAGGGTGAGGGTCCAGACCAACCCGAATCCGATCCACCGGTGCCACACGGTCAGCCGGTCCATCCCGATCCGGCGGTCGAGCCACGGCAGCCGGGCCACCAGCACGAGCTGCAGCATCATGACCGACGCGAGGTGGAGTCCGCAGAACTTGCCGGCGGTGAGCAGCGAGTTCTTGCCCTGGCCGTAGCGGACGAACAGGTACTCCACCAGCAGAAGGTGGGCCGCGACGGCCGTCCACAGCACCGCCCGCGCCACCGCGCCCACCGCCACGACAATCGCCCCCAGCTGATCGGCTTCCCGGCATTGTCGGTACGAGCGGTGTGGCCGGACGGGGTCAGTCGGCTATCCGACGCCCGGTGACCGAGCGGCGGCTCGGCGAACGGGGCTCAGCGCCGGCGGTCCGTCTGGTACGCGTCCGGTACCCCGTCGCGGTCCTCGTCCCGGGCCTCGGCCGCCTGGAGGCGGCGGTGCGCGCGGTCGCGGAGCCGGAGCACGACGGCGGCCAGCAGCGCGGCCCCGACGGAGCCGGCCAGCACCGCGATGGTGACCACCTCGGCCCGGGCGGAGCCGGGCCCGAAGGCGAGCTCGCCGATCAGCAGCGACACGGTGAACCCGATGCCGCCGAGCAGCCCCAGCCCGGCCACGTCCGCCCAGCCGAGCCCTTCGGCGAGGCTGGCCCGGGTGAAGCGGGCGACCAGCCAGGTGGCGGCGGTGATGCCGACCGCCTTGCCGGCGACCAGCCCGGCGACCACCCCCATCGCGACCGGGTCGGTGAGGGCGTCCGCGAGGCCGTCCAGCCCGCCGATGGTCACCCCGGCGGTCAGGAACGCGAACACGGGTACCGCCACACCCGCCGAGAGCGGCCGGAAGCGGTGCTCGAAGTGCTCGGCGAGCCCGCCGCGGGCCGGCACGGTGAACGCGAGCAGCACCGCCGCGACCGTGGCGTGCACCCCCGACTCGTGGACCAGGACCCAGGTGGCGGCGGCGAGCGGCAGCAGCAGCCACCACGAGCGCACCTGCCGCCGGACGAGCAGGGCGAAGGCGGCGAGCGGGAGCAGCGCGCCGAGCAGCGGCAGCACCGCGAGGTCCGCGGTGTAGAAGACCGCGATGATCATGATGGCGATCAGGTCGTCGACCACGGCCAGGGTCAGCATGAACGTGCGCAGCGCGCCCGGCAGGTGCCGGCCGACCACGGCCAGCACCGCGAGGGCGAACGCGATGTCCGTCGCGGTCGGCACCGCCCAGCCGCGGGCGGCGCCCTCCCCGGATCCGCCGGCGACCAGCAGGTAAAGCAGGGCGGGTACCGCCACGCCGCCGAACGCCGCCGCGACCGGTACCGCCGCCCGGCGCGGGTCGCGCAGGTCGCCGGCGACGAACTCGCGCTTGAGCTCCAGCCCGGCCACGAAGAAGAAGATGGCGAGCAGCCCGTCGGCGGCCCAGGCGGCGACGCTGAGGTCGAGGTGCGCGGCGGCCGGTCCGACGTGCCGGTCGCGCAGCGTCTCGTACCCGGACGACCAGGGCGAGTTGGCCCAGAGCATGCCGAGCAGGGCGGCGCCGAGCAGCAGCGCGCCGCCGATCGTCTCCTGGCGCAGGATGGCGGCGATCCGGCGGGCCTCGACCCAGGAGCCGGGCCGAAACAGCCGGGAAGAAGGGCGACGCGCAGCGACCATCGAGATACGCCTTTCCGGGGTCACGCCAGCAACGAGTGCCGACCAGACTTCCCGGCGCGCCGCCCCCACCCTACCCTGGTCACGGCCCCCGGCCGTCCGGAAGCGTCCGCGAGGTGGCCTAGCAGGCGCCGTTTTCGCGGACCCGCTCGGTCACGTGGCAGGCGACGGAGCGGAGCGTCTCGATCTGCTCGTCGGTGAGGCCGTCGATGACGTAGTCGCGCACGGCACCCACGTGTGCCGGGGCGGCGGCGACCACCAGGTCCCAGCCCGCGCCGGTGAGGATCGCGTTGGTGTAGCGGCCGTTGTCCGGGTCGGGCTCGCGGCGCAGCAGGCCGCGCTGCTCGAGCCGCTTCACCACGTTGGAGAGGCGGGACAGGGAGCTGCTGGTGATCCTCGCCAGCTCGCTGAGGCGCATGGTGCGCTCGGGGTGCATCGACAGGTTGCTGAGCACGAAGTAGTCGTACAGCGTGATGCCGCTGTCGCGCAGCAGCTGGGCGTCGAGCGCGGCGGGCAGCCGGAGCATGAGGTCGGCCAGGGCCAGCCAGGCCACCCGCTCCTTGTCCGTGAGCCACCGCACGTCGTCCGGCATGGCACGAGCGTACGACCCCGGGGCCGCCGGCCCTGAACGGGCGTGACCCAGGTCCTATGTTCAACCTTGAACCGGGCCTGCTAGCCTGACTTCAACCTTGAACATCGAGAGGAGCTCTTCGTGGGCCTGTTCCGCCTGGACGCCAGCATCCGTACGCACGGCTCGGCCAGCCGCGAGATCGCCGACATCGTCGAGCGGGAGTGGACCGCCACCCACCCCGGCGACCCGGTCGTGCAGCGTCACGTCGGCATCGAGCCGCTGCCGGCCACCGCCTGGGCGGCCGCCGTGCAGGGTGGCGCCACCCCGGAAGACCAGCGCACCGCCGCGCAGCGCGACGCGATCGCGCTGGCCCGGACCCTCGCGGACGAACTGCTCGCCGCCGACGCGATCCTCTTCGCGGTCCCGCTCTACAACTACGGGGTGTCGCAGCACTTCAAGACGTACGTCGACCTGCTGCAGACCGACCCGCGCGTGCTCAGCCAGGACGTCCCGTTCCTGGCCGGCAAGCCGGTCGTGCTCGCCACCGTGCGCGGCGGCGCGTACGGCGCGGGCACCCCGCGGGCCGGCTGGGACCACTCCACGCCCTTCCTGCGCCGGGTCATCGCCGACATGTGGGGAGCCGACCTCACCGTCGTGGAGCGGGAGTTCACCCTGGTCGGGGTCAACCCGGCGCTCGACGCCTTCACCGACGACGCGGCCGAGATGCACGCCCAGGCCCTCGACGCCGCGCGGGAGGCCGGCCAAGCCCTCGGCGCCGCCGTACCGGTCGCGGTCTGACCCGCGGGTCCCGTCACGGGCCGACCCGCGCCGGACGCCTCACCCGCGCAGCACGGCGGGCAGCGGCTTGTGGTGCAGGACAACCAGGCCGGCGACGGCGCGGGTCAGCGCCACGTACAGGCGGTTGAGACCGCGCGGCTCGGCGTCCACGATGTCGGCCGGCTCGACCACGACGACGTGGTCGTACTCCAGGCCCTTCACCAGGCTGGCCGGCACCACGGCGACGCCCGGCGCGTCGACCCGCGGGGCGAACGCGTCGGCGACGACGACCGCCACGGTCGCGTCCCGCGGGGCCCGGCGCACCTCCTCGCCGACCGCGGCGCGCAGGTCGTCGACCCGGCGCACGGACAGGGTGCCGCCCGGGCGGTACGAGCGGGTCGGCGCGATCCCAGGCGCGAGGGCGCGGGCGGCGTAGTCGGCGATCGCCCGCGGCACCCGGTACCCGGTGCGCAGCTCCAGGGTCCGGACCTCGCGCTTGCCGAGGCGGCCGAGCAGCTCCGGCCAGGAGCCGGCGGCGAGCGGATGGGTGGCCTGGCCGAGGTCGCCGACCACGGTCATCGAGGCGTACTCGGCGCGGCGGGCGACCATCCGGCACTCCATCGGCGACAGGTCCTGGGCCTCGTCCAGGATCACGTGGAGGTACCGGTCCTCGGCGGGCGGCTCGTCGTCGGGCTCCTGGACCGGCAGCGGCTCGGCCAGCACCGCCTTGTACGCGTCCTCGCCGTGCGGGTCGAACCCGTCCTTCCAGCCCACCACCCGGTGCCCCTCGCGGAGGATGAGAGCCTCGGCCCAGCGCTGGGCGGCGACGATCGCGTCGTTGTCGATGGCCTGCCCGGCGGCGGCGATCGGCGTGGGGTGTCCGGGCGCGTAGAGCTCCCAGCCGTCGCGCAGCCCGCAGCTGATCACGAAGTCGTCCACCGTCCGGGTGCCGGTGGTCAGCTCGCGCAGCCGCCATTCGGGCTCGGGCGCCCTCGGTGCGGCCGGGGGCTCGCCGAGCAGCTCGGCGAGTTCGTCCAGCAACGGCACGTCGTCCACCGACCAGTCGCGCCCGCCGTCGGAGGAGGCAGCGGACCGGTCGCCGCGCCCGGCGGAGTAGGAGGCGGCGAGCAGGGCGGCGGCCTGCGCCGGCAGCCCCACCACCCGGGCCGGGTCGGCCAGCCAGGACAGCACGCCCGCCGGGGTCAGCGGCGGCCACCAGGCCCGCAGGAACCGGTGCAGCTCGGGCCGGTCGCCGGCGTCCTCGACGAACAGGCCACGGTCGACGTGCGCACCGTCCACCTTGGACCAGAGCGCGTCCAGGAGGACCGCCACGGCCTGCGGGCGGGCCGCGTTGGGCGGGGTCCGCGTCGCCGCGCAGCGCTGGCGTACCCGGCGGCGGGCGGCCGCCAGGTCGGCGGCGTCGAGGGTGAGCACCTGGCCCGCGTACACCAGGCGCAGCCGGTCCGGTGCCGCCGGCGGTGCCTGCCACATGAGCTCGGCCAGGACGCCGCACATGCGCTCGCCGCCCTTGATCTCGGCGAGCGCGGCGGGGTCGCGGCGGGTGGCGGTCACCCCGTCGACGAGCTCGCCGAGGGCGCGCAGGTGCACGCTCTCCTCGCCGAGGGAGGGCAGGACCCGGCTGATGTAGCTGGTGAACACCGTGGACGGCCCGACCACCAGGATGCGGCCGTCGGTGAACCGGCCCCGGTCGGTGTAGAGCAGGTACGCCGCCCGGTGCAGCGCGACCTGCGTCTTGCCGGTACCCGGGCCGCCGGTGACCAGGGTGACGCCGCGCGCGGGCGCCCGGATGGCCTCGTCCTGCTCGCGCTGGATGGTGGTGACGATGTCGCGCATGTGCGCGCCGCGCGAGCGGCGCAGGGCGGCCAGCAGCGCGCCCTCGCCGAGCACCTGGAGCTCGCCGGCCCGGTCCGGGCTGAGCACGTCGTCGTCGAGGTCGACCACCCGCTGGCCCCGGCAGATGATGACCCGGCGGCGCACCACGCCGAGCGGCTGCCCGGAGGTGGCGCGGTAGAACGGCGCGGCGGCCGGCGCCCGCCAGTCGACCAGGAGCGGTTCGCGGTCGTCGTCGCGCACGCCCAGCCGTCCGATGTGGTAGGTCTCCCCGTCGTCGAGGTCGAGCCGGCCGAACACCAGCCCTTCCGCCTCGGCGTCGACCGAGCGCAGCCGCGCGGCGGCCCGGTGGACCATCGCGTCCCGCTCCACGAGGCCGGTCAGCGTGCCGGCCGCCGCCCGGCCGTGGCCTTCCGCGGCGAGCGCCTTCGCCCGCTCCCGCATCCCGTCGAGCCGGGCGTACACCCGGTCGACGACCCGCTGTTCGGCGGCGATCTCCTGCGTTCTGGCGTCGGGCACAGTGCTCCCCCGGGTCCCTGCGCGATTGGCGTCCCGGCGAGCGTATGCCCAGGTCAGGGCCGAGAAATCAGCATTCGGGGCGATTCGGAGGGGGTTGTGCGACCGATAGACTGAAGGTGGCTTCGCGCCAAGCCCGCGGCGACATGCCGTACTCCTGCTTGAATGCCTTGCTGAAGTGGCTGGAGTCGGTGAAGCCCCAGCGGCGGCCGACCGACGCGATGGTCAGGGACCGGTAGGCCGGGCGGGCGAGGTCCTTGCGGGCGCCCTCCAGTCGGGCCTGGCGCACCCACTCGCCGAAGCGCACGCCGCAGCGGGCCAGGATCTGGTAGAGGTACCGGACCGAGATGTGGTGCGCGGCGGCGACGGTCGCCGGGCTCAGCTCCGGGTCGGCCAGGTGCGCGCGGAGAAAGCTCATGATCTGAAACGGGAGCGTGCTGGCCGCCGCCGCGCCACGCAGGTCCGGGTCGTCCAGGTGGGCGGCGACGCTGGCGCAGACCAGGTCTATCGTGGGCTCGGCGACCAGCACGCCGTGCCGGCCGTAGGGCAGCGCCTCGGTGACGGCCAGCCGGGTCAGGTACGCGGAGGTCAGCTCGGCCACCGCGCTGGCGGAGCCGAGCGCGACCGCCGTCACGTCGTGCAGCTGGCGGGCGGTCAGCCCCAGCGTGGCGCGCGGGATGCGGAAGAAGACCGCGTCCATGCCGCCGCCGAAGAGCAGGCTGTACGCCCCGGCGGTGTCGTAGAGCGCGAAGTCGCCGGGGTGCAGCACCGCCTCTCGCCCGTCCTGGACGACCATGCTGGTGCCGGACATCTGCAGCCCGAGGAAGATCGGCGGGTCGTCGTCGCGGCGGGCCAGCCGCGCGGTGCGGCGCACGGTCGTGGAGGTGGCCCGCACCGCGCAGACGCCCAGCGATCCGAGGCTGCCCAGGCGCAGGTCGACGGCGATCCGCTCGGGCGGCTCGTGGTGGTCGATCTCGACCTTGACGACCGACTCCCAGACCAGGGAACGGACCGCCTCGGCGCGGTGCGGCGGGGGCAGTCCGGCGGTGCTGATGGCGGTCGCCAGCTGGCGGGACGTCATGCGAGCACGCTCCCACGCGGCCCCGCGCCGCGACAATCGGTCGGCCGAGCGATGCGGGCTGGACCAGCTTCTGTGCACGCCCGTACATGACCGCGGCCACCGGCCCCGCCTAGCGTCCCCGGTTGTCACCAGAACCAGGGAGGGACCATGCTCACCGCGCGCGAGCTCGACGAGATCGAGTCGGCCAACTCCTCCGGCCGGACCCCGGTCGTGTTCGTACACGGCCTCTGGCTGCTCTCCAGCAGCTGGGACCGCTGGCGCCGGATGTACGAGAGCGAGGGCCTGGCCACGATCGCCCCGGGCTGGCCGGACGACCCGGAGACGGTGGCCGAGGCGCGGCGCGACCCGGACGTGTTCGCGCACAAGATGGTGCGGCAGGTCACCGACCACTACCTGGACGCGATCGGCCGGCTGACCGCCAAGCCGGCGGTGGTCGGGCACTCGTTCGGCGGGCTCATCGCCCAGAAGATCGCCGGGGAGGGGGCGGCGGCGGTGACCGTGGCGATCGACCCGGCGCCGTTCCGCGGGGTACTGCCCGTGCCGCCCTCGTCGATCCGGTCGTCGGCGGCGGTGCTGGCCAACCCCGCCAACATCAACCGGGCGGTCACGCTCACCTTCGAGCAGTTCACCTACGGCTGGGCGAACGCGCTGGGCGAGCCGGAGGCGAAGCGGCTGTACGAGGAGTTCCACGTCGCCGCGGCCGGTGTGCCGATCTTCCAGGCGGTGGCGGCCAACCTCAACCCGTTCACCGAGGTGCGGGTGGACAGCAAGAACCCGGAGCGCGGGCCGCTGCTGCTGATCTCCGGCGAGAAGGACCACACCATCCCCTGGTCGGTCACGCACGCGGCGTTCAAGCGGCAGGAGCGCAACCCCGGCGTCACCGAGATCGTCGAGATCCCCGACCGCGGCCACTCGCTGACCATCGACGACGGCTGGCCGGAGGTGGCCACGACCGCGCTCACCTTCGTCCGGACCCACCTGCCGAGCTGACCCCCGGAGGTACCGCCATGCCCGCCAACCCGCACCAGCTGTCGCTCGAGCCGGCCGCGCTGGCGTTCGCCGAGGCGACCGCCAGCCCGCCGTTCCTGTACCAGCTGCCACCCGCCGAGGGGCGCAAGGCCGTCGACGAGGTGCAGGACAGCCCGATCGCCAAACCCGACGTGAACGACGAGTGGACCACTGTGGAGGGTGGACCGACCGGCCAGGTCCGGGTCCGCGTGGTCCGGCCGGCCGGCGCCGCGGGGACGCTGCCGGTCATCCTGTACGCGCACGGCGCCGGCTGGGTCTTCGGCAACGCGCACACCCACGACCGGCTGGTCCGCGACCTCGCGGTCGGCGCGCACGCCGCGGTCGTCTTCCCCGAGTACGACCGCTCCCCCGAGGCCCGCTACCCGGTGGCCCTCGAACAGTGCTACGCGGTGGCCGCCTGGGTGGCCCGCGAGGGTGCCGCCGCCGGGCTCGACCCGTCCCGCCTGGCGGTCGCCGGCGACTCGGTCGGCGGCAACATGTCCGCCGCGCTGACCCTGCTGGCCAAGGAGCGCGGCGACGTGTCGTTCGTGCGCCAGGTGCTCTTCTACCCGGTCACCGACGCGTCCTTCGACACCGAGTCGTACCGGCGCTTCGCCGAGGGCTACTTCCTGACGCTGGAGGGGATGCGCTGGTTCTGGGACCAGTACACGACCGACGAGGCCGAGCGCGCCCAGGTCACCGCCTCGCCGCTGCGGGCCACCCTGGACCAGCTGCGCGACCTGCCGCCGGCCCTGGTCGTCACCGCCGAGGCGGACGTGCTGCGCGACGAGGGCGAGGCGTACGCGGCGAAGCTGAGAGCGGCGGGCGTCCCCACGACGGCGGTGCGGTACGGCGGGATCATCCACGACTTCGTCATGCTCAACGCGCTGCACGACACGCCGGCCGCCCGGGCCGCGGTCGCGCAGGCCGGCGCGTTCCTGCGCGCCGGCCTCCACCCGCGGCCGCCCGGCTGAGCCGGCGGACGGTGACGGGCCGTGGTGGGGGGGGCCGGGCAGGGGGTGGGTCGGCGGGGCGGGGGGGCCGGTGCCGGGCCGTGATCGACGCTCCCGTCAAGTCTTTCTAACGACTTGCCGGGAGCTTCGATCACAGAGGTGGGGAGGTCGGGACCGCGCGGCCCGCGCGCCGCCGCCGGGCCGCGCCGAGGATCAGGTCGACCAGCAGGAACGCGGCGAGCGTGACGCCGAGCATCGGCAGCGCCCAGCCCACCGCGACCGCCACCAGCAGCGCCGCGACCGCGGCGGCCGGGTGGGTCCGGCGCCAGGCGCCGCGAGCCGGTGGGGTGCCGAGGAGCGCGGCGCGGTCGGCGCGGGTCGGGCGGCGCTGCCACCACATCCGGTACCCCCAGACGATCACGCAGAGCAGTCCGATCGCCAGGGCGGCCAGCAGCAGCTGGTTGAGAAGGCCGAAGAGGAATCCCATGTGGAAGGCGACGCCCAGCTTGGCGAGCTGGGCGAGCAGCGGCCAGTCGGCGAAGTCGCTGCGCGCCACGACCGCACCGGTGGCCGGGTCGATTGCGGCCCGGTCCCACCCGGTCGGCCAGCTCGGGTCGTCCTGGGCGACCACCCACGCGGCGCCCGGCTCGGCCGGGAACGTGACCTCGACGACACCGGTCAGTCCGGCCCGCCGGGCGGCGATCGTCACCCGGTCCACATGGGACGGATCGGCGCCGCCGCCACCGGCGACCGGGTCGGCGTGGTGCCCGCCGCCCTCGGCCGCGCCGCCGGGCAGCGCGGTCTCCAGGGCGGGGCTGTGCGCGTTCAGGCCCTCCTGGAGCACATCGAAGTTGCCGCCGGCGTACCGGGACCAGGTCAGGCCGGTCGCGGAGAGGGCGAGCAGGCCGACCGCGAGCCAGACACCGGTCGCGGCGTGCCAGCTCCTCGTGCGGCGTACGCCGACGCCGGCGGCCAGGTCGGGCAGCACGGTACGGCGCAGGCGGCGCCGGCCGGTCCACTGTCGACGCAGCCACAGCCACAGTCCACCCAGGACGACGACCCACAGCCAGCTCGCCGCGACCTCCGAGTAGTGCCGCCCCACCACGCCCAGGTGCAGGTTGCGGTGCAGGTCGTCCAGCCAGGTCATCAGCGGCGTCTCGCCGAACCAGGTGGTGAGGGTGCCGCGGACCTCGTTCGTGTACGGGTCCACGTACACGGTGTGCTGCTTCTCCCCCAGCTCCGGCAGGGAGAAGACCACCCGGGTCGTATCGGTCGCCTCGACCGGCGGGAAGACCGAGGCGAGGTCACCGCCGGGGTGGGCGGTACGCGCGGCGGCCACCTGCTCGGCCAGCGGGCGGGGCGGACCGGCGCCCGGGTCGGCGCTCAGCTCGTGGGCGTAGACGAGGCGGTCCAGCTGCGGCGAGAAGACGAACGCGAGGCCGGTCAGCGCGGCGACGACCAGGAACGGCGCCACGAGCACGCCGGCGTAGAAGTGCAGCCGCAGCACGAGCGGGCCGAGCGACCGGCGCTCGCGCGGGGCGGCGGTGCCGGCCGCGGGCAGCGGGCGGGTGGTGACGGACACGGGGGCTCCAGGTCTCTCGGGCGGCCCGGACGCCGCCGCGGGTACGACATGGAGGTAGTCGGCCGCCGCCGGGCATGGGTTCCGGACGATTTTCCGGCCGCCCGGCCAGGCTCAGCCCCGGTCGTTGCCGCCGCGGCCCTCGTGCCGCGCCGTGACGGTGCGGTGCCGCCCGAGCCCGTGCGCCTGCGGCATCGGATCCCGGTGCCGGCCCCGGTTGGGTGGACCCAGCCGAAACGGGAACGCCTCGACCTCGCCGTCGTCGTCCGGTTCGTCCTCGTGCACGCCCATCCACTCCCCCCTGGTCAACCTCGGCTCCATCCTGGACCATCGCTCGGCTGAGCCGTCGCACAGCCGGTGCGAGAAGATCAATTTCCGTCCCCAGTGGACAGTCCCGCACGGCCGTGCCCGGCCTTTCCCGCACGGGTCAGGCCAGCCAGGCGACCGCGACGACGGCGACCTCGGCCAGCGCGACCGCGGCGAGCGTGAGCAGGAGCACGAGCCCCCGCTCACCGTCCGGGGCGGGGTGACCCAGCGCCCGTACCCGATGGACCACGCCGGACCCGCCCGAGCCGGAGGGCGCCGGCGGCGGCCGCCGGCCCGCGAGCGCGGCGCGGGCGAGGGCGCGGGCGACCAGGGCGCGGTCGCCGACCACGACGGCGGCCTCCTCGTCGGCCCACCGTTCGGCCTGGTGGGCGACCTCCTCGCGGACCGGCGCCAGGAACGGGTCGACCGCCGCGGCGGCCGCCGCCCAGGACACCAGCCGGTCGTGGTGGCGGGCCAGGTGGGCGCGTTCGTGGGCGAGCATCGCCCGCCGCTCGCCCGCGTCCAGCGCCCGCAGCATGCCGGTGGTGACCAGGACGTGGCCCGGCCGGCCGGGCACGGCGAACGCGTGCGGCTCGTCCCACTCGGCCACGACCAGGCCGCCGCCGCGCGGGCGCCCGACGCCGCGCAGGCGGCGGCGCATGGCCCGGCGCACGGTCAGGTCGCCGGCCAGCCGCCACAGCCCCCAGGCCAGCAGCACCGCGGCGACCGCGGCGAGCGGGCCGGCGCCACTGTCCTCAGTAGACAGCGGCAGCAGGTCCTCGACCAGCGTGGAGGCGAGCATCAGCAGGCAGACCGCGTACGCGCCGGACGTCACCACCGCCGCGACCATCAGGCCGCGGGCGGCGGCCGCGGGCGCCGTGCGCCGCACCGCCCGGGGCGCCAGTATCGACAGCAGCAGCGACAGCGCGACGGGCAGCGGCACGGCGAGGCTCATGGCCCCGACCGGACCAGCAACGCCCGCAGCACCTCGACGTCGGCCACCCTCAGCCCCGCCACGAACTGGCGCAGCGCCGCCCGTCTGGGCCTGCGCGCCGCCAGCGCGGACCGCATGCGACTCGCGGCATCGGCCGCCGCGTCCCGCATCGGCCAGTACACGTGGCCCCGCCCCTCCTCGGGCCGGCGGGCCACCACCCCCATCTCCCACAGCCGCACAAGCGTCGCGCGCACCTTCTCTTCGCCCTGCTCCGACCCCAGTGCCGCCTGCACCTCGGTCGGGCTGAGTGGTGCCTGCGCGGCCCCGAGGGCCGCCACGACCTCGGCGGCCAGCGCGCCATGCGCACGGTGTCCCCTCACCGCTCACCTCCAGGTCCCCGCTCGCTCAACGCGCGAGGGCACCCATGCGTAACGTCCGCGCCACCATCGGTCGCGTTCGCGGCCCACCGCGCGCCGGACGGCCGGCGGGCTCCGGCGACAGCACGGCGACCGGCGCCTCCTGGACCGACTGCGCCGTGCAGGACGCAGTCGGTCGCGCGGTCGCACCAGGCGACGAACTCGTCGAAGGAGTCCTGCAGCGTCGCCGCCTGGGTGCGGACGAACGGGCGCACGCCGAGGCTGTGGTCGAAGACGCCTTCCAGCACGACGGCCCGCACCCGGCCGGGGAAGCGTTCGGCGTACTGCGCGCCGAGCAGCGTGCCGTACGAGCTGCCGTGGAACGTCAGGCGCCGCTCGCCGAGGGCCCGGCGCAGCGCGTCCAGGTCGTACACGGTGCTGAGGGTGTCGGCGTGGTCGAAGACCGGGCTGGTCGGGCGGCAGGCCGCCCAGAGCGCCCGGTTTTAGGCGACCGTGGCGTCGAAGTCGGCCTGGCTGGTCAGCAGCTTGGGCGGGGGCGGCACGGTCGGGTCGGGGGCGCAGCGCGGGGCGGCGCTGCGGGCGACCCCGCGCGGGTCGAAGCTGACGATGTCGAACCGGTCGAGCAGCTCGTCGCTGAACCGGTCGCCGCGGCGGACCCGTTCCACCCCCGAGTCGCCGGGGCCGCCCGGGCCGAAGACCAGCTTGCCCACCCGCTGCGCCGGCTTGCGGGCCGGCCGGCGGGCCACCGACAGCTCGAACGTGGCGCCGCGCGGCTCGGCCCAGTCGACCGGCAGCGTCAGCGTGGCGCAGCCGACGGCCGGATCGACCGGCACGCCCGGCAGGTCGTCGGCGCACGGATGCCAGGCGATCGGTGGCGCGGACGCCGACGCGGGCGCGGCGGCGAGCATACCGGCGAGGACGGCGGCGGGACCACGAGCTTTCACGACGACCATCCTGGACGCCGCACCCGCGCCGGCGACATCCGGACGGCCCCTGAGGCGACCCCTAGGGTCTACAGGCGCCGGTCAGGCGGTGGGGTGGAGTTGGGGGATGGCGTCCAGGAGCTCGCGGGTGTACGGGTGGCGGGGTGCGGCGAGCACCTCGTCGACCGGGCCGGTCTCGACGATGACGCCGTCGCGCATCACGGCGATGTCGTCGCTGATGTAGCGGACGACGGCGAGGTTGTGCGAGATGAACAGCATCGAGAAGCGTTCGGCGGCGAGGATGCCGCGCAGCACGTTGAGCACCTGGGCCTGGACCGACACGTCGAGCGCGGAGGTGATCTCGTCGGCGATCAGCACGCCGGGGCGGGCGGCGAGGGCGCGGGCGATCGCGACCCGCTGCCGCTGGCCGCCGGAGAGGCGGCGGGGCAGGCGCTGGGCCAGGTCGGGTGAGAGTGACACGAGCTCCAGCAGGCGGGTGACCTCGGCGGCGCGTTCGCGGGCGGGAAGGTCGCCGAGCGCCTCCAGGCCCTCGCGGATGATGCCGCCGACGGACATCCGCGGGTTGAGCGAGCCGAACGGGTCCTGGAAGACCATCTGCACCCGGCGGGCCCGTTCGCGGGCGGAGAGCCGGCGGACCTCCTGCCCGCCGACGGTGATCGCGCCGGCGTGCACCGGGGCCAGGCCGAGCACGGCGCGGGCGATGGTGGACTTGCCGGATCCGGACTCGCCGACCAGGCCGAGCACGCGCCCGTCGACCACGTCGAGGTCCACGCCGTCCACGACCGTCCGCCCGCCATACCGGACCGTCAGCCCGCGGACCACCAGTCCACCACTCATAACGCACCTCCCTGGGGGTGCCAGCACGCCGCCAGGTGGCCGTCGGCCATCGGGGCCAGCGGCGGCATCTGGGCCACGCACTCGTCGGTGGCGAACGCGCACCGGCTCGCGAACGGGCACCCGGTGGGCAGGTCGTCCAGCGCGGGTGGGCGCCCGGGGATCGTGGCGAGGTCGGCGTCGCGGTCGGTGGTCATGTCCGGCACCGAGGCGATCAGCGCCCGGGTGTACGGGTGTGCGGCCGCCCGCAGCAGGCTCGCCACCGGCAGGTCCTCCACGACGACACCGGCGTACATGACGACGACCCGTTCGCAGACGTTGGCGATGACCGAGATGTCGTGGGAGATGAGCAGGATCGCGGCGCCGGCGTCGCGGTTGATGGCCAGCAGCAGGTCGAGGATCTGCCGCTGCACGGTGACGTCGAGGGCGGTGGTCGGCTCGTCCGCGATGATGAGGCGGGGGGTCTCCATCAGCCCCATCGCGATCATCGCCCGCTGCCGCATGCCGCCGGAGAACTCGTGCGGGTACTGCCGCAGCCGGTGGCCGGCGTCGGCGATCCCCACCTCGGCGAGCCGGTCCGCGGCCCGGGTGCGGGCGTCCGAAGCGGACAGTCCGGAGTGGACCTGGGCCACCTCGGCGAGCTGGGTGCCGATCCGCATCGCCGGGTTGAGGCTGCTCATCGGGTTTTGGAAGACCATGGCCAGGTTGGTGCCGAGGAAGCGGCGGCGGGCGGCGGGGGCCATCGTGGACAGTTCGGTGCCGAGGAACCGGAGCCGGTCGGCGGTGACCACGGCCGGGTGCTCGACGAGCTGGGCGATCGCCATCACGCTGACGCTCTTGCCGGAGCCGGACTCCCCCACGATGCCGACCCGCTCGCCGGCGGCGACCCGCAGCGACACGCCCCGTACGGCGGGCAGCTCGCCGTTTTCGGAGGGGAAGCCGACCCGGAGGTTCGCCACGTCCAGCAGGGCGTCGGACGGGGAGGCGGGCTTGGCCGAAAGGCGCCGGGCCGCCGCGGCCATCGCCCGGGCGACCCGGCCGAACCGGCGGTTGGACTGGTTGTCGCCGAACGCGCCGGCGATCACCTCGCCGAGGAGGCTGAACACGATGCCGGAGAGGGCGATCAGCGTGCCCGGCCCGATCGCCGCCATCGGGCTGGTGTAGATGGCCTTGAGGCCGGTGCTGAGCAGGCCGCCCCAGTCGTACTGCGGGGGGCGCGCGCCGAGGCCGAGGAAGCTGAGCGCGGAGATGCCGAGCAGCGAGGTGCCGACCGAGGTGGTGGCGGTGATGACGAGCGGCTCGGCGACGTTGGCCAGCACGTGCCGGCCGACGAGCCGGCGCAGCGGTACGCCCATGGTGCGCGCGGCGGCGACGTAGTCCAGCGAGATCACCGAGGCGGTGAGGGTCTGGGTGAGCCGGGCGAACATCGGCGCCATGGCGATGCCGACGCCGAGGATCGCGCCGGGTACGCCGATGCCGATGACGGTGCCGACGAACATCGCGGTGAGCAGCGCGGGGAACGCGATCGAGACGTTGACGACCGACTGGAAGGCGCTGGTCAGCCGCGGCCCGAACATGGCGGCGAGCAGCCCGACCGGTACGCCGACGACGATCGCGATGCCGCTGGCGGCGACCGCGCTGAGCAGGGAGAGGCGGGTGGCGACCAGGCTCCGGGCGAACATGTCGCGGCCGAGCTCGTCGGTGCCGAACCAGTGCTCGCCGCTCGGCGGCTGCCACGCCTTGGCGACGTCGATCGCGTTCGCCTTGCCGGACCAGATGATCGGGCCGAAGATCGCGAGCAGGACGAGCAGGAGCAGCAGTACCGCCGCGACGCTGCCGGTGACGGTGGAGAAGACGGTGCGGAGCTGTCGGCGCATCGGGGTCAGCTCCTCTGCCGCTTGGAGCGCGGGTCGAGCGCGCCGAGGGCGACGTCGATCAGCAGGTTGAGGATGAGCACCGTGCCGGCGAGCAGCACCATGATGGTCTGCACGACCGGGTAGTCGCGGGTGATGAGCGCCTGCACGAGCGCGGTGCCGAGGCCGGGGATCGCGAAGACGTTCTCCACGACGATGGTGCCGGTCACCACCGTGCCGAGCTGCAGGCCGCCGAGGGTGAGCGCGGCGGTGAGCAGGTTGGGCAGGCCGTGCCGCAGGTACACGCGGGTGGCCGGCAGCCGCTTCGCGCGGGCGACGAGCAGGTAGTCCTGGTCGAGTACCACGGCGGTGGAGGAACGCACCACGCGCATCATCGTGGCCGCGGAGCCCAGGGTGATCGCGAGGGTGGGCAGGACGAAGGAGTCGGCGCCGGCGGCGCCGGCCACCGGGAAGATCGTGAACGTCACCGCGAACAGGAAGACGAGCCCGACCGCGACGAGGAAGTCGGGCAGCGCGGCGGCGATGCCGGTGGCCAGGGTGAACCCGGTCCGCAGCGTCGGCCGCCGGCCGCGGTGGGTGGCGATGCCGACGAGCAGGCCGCCGAGGATGGCGACGACCGAGGTGGCCACCAGCGACAGCGCCACGATCGTGGCGGTGTTGCCGATCCGGGCCTCGACGAGCAGGCTGACCGGCTGCTGGGTGAGTAGCGAGTCGCCGAAGTCGCCGGTGAGCATCCGCCCCCAGTAGTCGAAGTACTGCACGATCAAGGGCTGGTCGAGGCCGAGCTGCTGGCGCCGCTCCTCGACCAGGCTCGCCGGCGCGTCCGGCCCGAGGGCCAGCCGCACCGGGTCGCCGGGGATGAACTGGATCATCAGGAACGTCAGCGTGAGCACCGCCCAGATCGAGATGACCAGGCGGAGCAGTTTCCAGGCGAGGCCCCGTACCCAGCCTGGGGTCTTCCGCCCCTCGGTGGGGCGGACGCGGCGGCCGGCGGAGGCCGGGCGCTTGCCGACCTCCGCCGTGCTCGTCGTCACTTCGGCTGCAGGAGCCGGACGCTCTCGGCGATCGGGCGCCCGCCCAGCGTCTCCATCACGGCGTTCTTGACCACCCAGTTGGTGGGCCAGCTCGCGATCGGGATCATGTCCGCCTCCTCGAAGAGCGCCTTCGACGCCGCGGTCCAGTTCTGGCAGGCCGCTTCCTGGGTGGTCGCGGTCCGCGCGGCGGCGACCGCGTCGGCGTACGTCTTGTTGGCCACGTGCCCCGCGTTGGTGCCGTCCGGCGGGAACGGGCCGGCGAGCAGCCCGATGAGCGTGGACGGGAACGGGTTGCTGAACTGCTGGAGCATCACGTCGTAGTCACCGGTGGAGAAGACCCGCTGAGTGTAGTCGGCCTGGGCGAACGGGGAGATCGTGGCCTTGGCGCCGATCTTGCCGAACGCGTCCGCCATCAGCTCCGCCGCCGCGGCCGCACCCGGCGTCGCGGTGCTGTAGCCGAGCTGGAACGTGAGCTGCTTGCCGCCCTTGGTCAGCACGCCGTCGCCGCCCTTGGTCCAGCCGTCGGCGGTCAGCGTCGCCTCGGCGGCGGCCGTGTCGAAGCTCGGGATCGCCGCGGCGGCCGAGGAGTCGTCGCAGATCTGCGGCTGCGCGGCCGACACGCTGGTACCGGCCTCGGGCAGCAGCCCCTGGGTGACGACCTTGGCCACCGGGCCCCGGTCGAGCGCCTGGGTGAGCGCGACCCGGACCGCCTTGTCCGCGGTGATCCGCCCCTCCCGGTGGTTGAACGAGACGACCACGCCGCCGCTGGTGTACGTCTTCTCGGTGGCGCCGGCCGCGGTCAGCCGCGCCCGGTCCTGGCCGTTGACGACCGCCGCGTTGATCGCGCCGGAGAGCAGCAGGTTGGCCGCCGTCGACTCGCTGTCGACGATCTTCATGACCACCTGGTCGGGCACGCCGGCCGCGTCGTTGCCGGGGAAGCCGTCCCGCTTGGTCATCACGTACTCGCTGTTGGGCGTCGCGGTCTTCAGCACGAACGGGCCGGAGCCGCTGCTGCTCGTGGTGAGGCCGGCCGGGTTGTCGGCGCCGGCGCCGCAGGCCTGGTGCATGAACGACAGCGAGGGGAGCAGGTTGCTGAAGGGGCCGTTGAGGGTGAGCGTGAAGGTGCCCGCCGCGTCGTCGGCCGCAAACGTGAAGTCGCGGTTGGGCAGCGTCGCCCCGATGACGGTCGAGGTGTTCTTCGGCTCCTTGACCCAGGCGAAGTTCTTCGCGATGACGCTCGGCGTGATCTTGCTGCCGTCCGAACAGGTCGCGTTCGGGTCGATCGTGAAGACGGCCTTGGTGCCGTCGAAGTCCCACTTCGTGGCGAGGCCGGGCCCGACCGAGCCGTCCTCCTCGCGGACGACGAGCGGCTGGTACAGGAAGCGGAACAGCCAGTTGGCCGTCGTCGCGGTGTTGTTCAGCGGGTTGAGGGTGCCGGGGTCGCCCGCGACTGCGAAGGTGAACGTGCCGCCGCTGGCGAAGTTCCCGTTCGCGCCCGAGCCGCCGCCGTCGTCGCTATCCGAGCACGCCGAGGTGGCCGCCAGGGCGAGCGCGAGGCCCGCCGCGGCCAGAAGCTGTGGTCTTCTCATTGCCAGGCCTCCGGAGAGTGTTGCGTTGAGCGCTATGCTATTGCGTCAGACGGAAAAACTTGATCCGGAAGCGGAATCTTAACCAGGGAGTTACACAGCCTGGCCGGACGGCGGAGTCCGCCGCCGGACCAGTTTTCCCTTCCGGTACACGCGAACGATGTTCTCCGGGTAGGCGGCGAAGTCCAGCGGATCGCCGGCGACCACCACCAGGTCCGCCTGCTTGCCGTCGGCGATCGTGCCGACCCGGTCGGCGATGCCGAGCAGCTGCGCCGCGGAGCGGGTGGCCGCCTCCAGCACGGCCAGCGGCGCGAGCCCGCCCTCGGCCATCAGCCGCAGCTCGACCAGGTTCCGGCCGTGCATCTCGGCGGCCGCGTCGGAGCCCATCGCGATGCGCACGCCGGCCTCCACGGCCCGCTTGAACGAGTCGGCGCGCATCGCGTGGTTGGCCCGGGCCTTCTCGGCGATGCCGGGCGCGACCGCGGCGCCCTGGTCGATCCGGTCCACGATGAACTGGCTGACCCCGAGCGTCGGCACCAGCCACGTGCCCCGCTCCAGCATCAGCGTGATCGCCTCGTCGTCCAGGTCGGTGCCGTGCTCGACGGAGCGGACGCCGGCCCGGATCGCGGCCTTGATGCCGGCCGAGCCGTGGGCGTGCGCCATCGCCGGTACGTCCACCCGGGCCGCCTCGCCGACGATGGCGTCCAGCTCCTCCTGGGTGAAGTGGGCGTGCGCCGGGTTGTCGCGGGGCGAGAAGACGCCACCGGAGGTGTTCACCTTGATGAAGTTGGCGCCGTCGCGGATCAGCTCGCGCACCCGCTTGCGGGCCTCGTCCGGGCCGTCGACGATGCCGGACGGGCGGCCCGGGTGTTCCAGCAGGATCTCCGGGGCGTTGCCGCTGGGCAGCCAGTGGTCGCCGTGCCCGCCGGTCTGGCTGAGCGCGATGATCGAGATGCGCAGGGCCGGGCCGTCGATCAGGCCGTCGTCCACCGCCCGCTGGATGCCCAGGTCGGCGCCGGAGGCGTCGCGCACGGTGGTGACCCCGGCGTCGAGGGTGCGGCGCAGGTTCCGCTCGGCGAGGAAGAACTGGTACGAGAACGGGTACCCCAGGTTGGCCATCAGGTCCAGGTTGCTGAGGCAGACGTGTACGTGCGCGTCGACGAAGCCGGGCAGTACGGTGAGTCCGGTGAGGTCGACGGTCTCCTCGGCCCCTTCGCCGGCGCCGAGCCGGAGCGTCTCGCCGTCGATCACGAGGTCCTGCGCGCGCAGGTCCGCGCCGGTCCCGTCGAAGATGCGGGCACCGGTCAGCAGGGTCCTCGCCATGGCCACCTCCGAGCTTGATCTTTTCGCAGGAGTATAGCGCTGGGCGCAACACTGTCTTTTCTCATGTAACCTTCTCGCATGTCTGAGGATCGTCGGCCGGTATCGCCCGGAGAGCGTCGGCCGTTTCGTTGGGGGGTGGCGTCGCTCGTCGAGCAGCCCATGCCGGAGCTCGCCACGCGCGCCCGGGAGTACGAGGCGCTCGGCTTCAGCGACGTCTGGGTGCCGGACGAGCGCCTGCTCCGCAACGTGTACGTGAGCCTCGCGACGATCGCCACGGCCACCACGCGGATCGGGATGGGGCCGGCGGTCACCAATCCGTACACCCGGCACCCGGCGCACACGGCGGCCGCGATCGCCACCATCGACGAGCTCTCCGGCGGGCGGGCCACGCTCGCGTACGGCGCCGGCGGCGGCCTCGACGCGTACGGCGTCAAGCGGGACAACCCGGTCCGCGCGCTGCGCGAGGCGGTGCGGATCGCGCACCTGCTCTTCCAGGGCGAGACGGTGAGCTTCGAGGGCGAGGCGTTCTCGCTGCGCGGCACCCAGATCGACTTCGGGCCGCTGCGCCGGATCCCGGTGTACCTGGCCGCGCGCGGGCCGCGCATCCTGCGGCTGGCCGGCGAGGTCGCGGACGGCGCGATCATCGGCGGCTTCGCCGAGCCGGGCGGCCTGAAGTACGCGCTGGACATGGTCGGGCGGGGCATCGAGCGGGCCGGCCGCAGCCGGTCCGACGTCGACGTGATGTCCTGGCTGTACGTCTCGGTCGACGACGACCCGGCCGCCGCCCGCACCGCGGTCAGCAAGATCGTGCTCGCCTCGCTGATCACCAGCCGGCCGATCCTGGACCGCATCGGCATCGAGCTGCCGTCCTCGCTCCGCGACCACCTGGACGCGCGCGGCTGGCGGTACCCGACGGAGACGCCGCGGGAGGCGGCCCGGCTGCTGCCCGACCACATCGTCGACGCGTTCGCCGTGCACGGCACGCCGGAACGGGTCCGCGAGCGGCTCCGGGCGATCCGCGACTGCGGGATCGACCACGTGTCGTTCGTGCTGTTCCCGCCCGCGGGGGCATCGACGGCCGCGCTCGCCCGCCGGATCGCCCAGGATGTAGTGTCTCCGCTGACGCCGGGCGGAGCGGATCGATGAGCGACGGGAGTGCGAGCATGGCGAGGCGTTCGCCGGTGGGGCCGCGGGCGGCCGTGGCCCGCACCGATTCCCGGCACCCGACCGTCGCGTCCGAGCCGTCCGGCGAGGCGCGAAACTCGACGGTGGACCGCGCGCTGCGCGTGCTGGAGGCGTTCCTCGGCGAGGAGAGCCAGATCGGCGTGCTGGAGCTGTCCCGCCAGCTCGACCTCGACAAGAGCGTCATCCACCGCATCCTGTCGACGCTGGTCGCGCGCCGCTTCATCGAGCAGGACCCGGTCTCCCGCCGGTACCGGGTGGGGCTGCGGATCTGGGAGCTGGGCCAGCGCTACCTCGCCGGCCAGCTGCTCAAGGACGTGGCCGAGAAGGAGCTCACCCGGATGATCGCAGCGCACCCGTACGCGACGGCGTACCTGGCGCAGCTCGACGGCGGCGACGTCGTGGTCATCTCCACGATCCGCGGGCCGGGCCCGATCAACCTGTACATGGACCCGGGCAGCCGGCTGATCGCCGAGCACACGACGACCGGGCGCACGCTGCTGGCGTTCCTGCCGCCGGTCAAGGCCGACCAGATCGTCGCGCGGCGGCGGCAGGCGGGCGGCTCGATCCGGCAGTTCCCGGACATCGACGAGGTGCGGGCCGACTTCGCCGCGATCCGCGAGCGTGGCTTCGGCGAGAGCCAGGGGCGGTACAGCCCGGGCGTCAACACGGTCGCGGTCGCCCTCTGCGATCAGGACGGCTCGCCGATCCTCGCGCTCTCCGTCGACTACCTGGGCTTCCCGGAGACCGAGGGGCTGGGCCGGATCCTGCCGCGCGAGCTGCAGGACTGCGTTCGCCGCATCGAGCGCCTGGTCCGCGCCTCCGGCGCCGACACCGACAGCTGATCTTCGCTGCGACTCCGCACGCCGTGACCACCGCGGCGGGTGAGGCCTGGCCGCCGGCCAGGGGGTGCCTGACCAGGCCGGCGACCAGACCGGCCGGGGGGACGGTCACGCCGCGGCGGCGCGCACATCCTCGATCGAGACCGTCCATCCGAAAAGCGAGCCCATCACGTGCAGCGAGTGCTCGTGCGCGGCCGGGGAGATGTCGCCGGTCGCCTCGGAGACCACGTAGGTGCGGAAGTCGCGCTGGCTGGCGTCGCGCACGGTGCTCTCCACGCAGGCGCTGGTGCCGACGCCGCCGACCAGCAGGTTTTCCACGCCGAGGGCGCGCAGCCGGTCGGCGATGTCGGTCTCCACGAACGGGCTGAACCGGGACTTGCTCACCACCAGGTCGCCGTCGGCCGGGGCGAGCGGGGCGAAGAACTCCGCGTCCCAGGTGCCCTCGACGCAGCTGCCGATCCCGATCAGCCCCTTGTACATCGGGACCTCGGTGAGCATCCGCCAGTCGGAGAGGTCGTCTTCGTGGATCGCGCGGGTCCAGACCACCGGGATGCCGGCGTCGTGACCGATCTTGACCAGCTCCTCGCACGCCGGGGCGGCCGCGCCGCAGCCGGAGACGTCGGCGCCGGCCCGGCCGAACGAGCCGTCCGGGTGGCAGAACCCGTTCTGCATGTCGACGATGACGACCGCGGCGCGATCGAGGGTACGGAGAGTCACCCCATCAGCATAGCCATCTCAGACGCAACACGATAGCGTCAAGCGCAACATTGACGCGAACTCGCACGCCGGGCTCCCCCGCGACGTCGGCGAGGGCCCCGACGACCGGCTCGTCCCGCGCGACGCGATGATCGTCGACGGTACCGGAGCGCTCCGGCTGGGGCACCGAGCAGGAGGCGCTCTGGAAGGAGACGGGCGTGGGGCGGCGCGCGGCGCGCGGGCCTCAGGAGACGGTGACGACGGCCTCGATCTCGGTGGCGATGCCGAGCGGCAGGGAGGCGACGCCGATCGCGGAACGGGCGTGCCGGCTGGCCGGGCCGTAGAGCGCGTGGACGAGGTCGCTGGCGCCGTCGGCGACCAGGTGCGGCTGGGTGAAGTCGGGGGTGGCGTTGACGAGCACGAGCAGCTTGAGGAAGCCGGTGACCCGGCTCAGCTCGCCCAGTTCGGCCTTGAGCGAGGCGAGGATGTTGAGCGCGGTCAGCTGGGCCGAGAGCTTGCCGGTCTCGATGTCCACATCGGAGCCGAGCTTGCCGGTGTAGACCGCCTTGCCGTCGCGCATCGGCCCGTGCCCGGCGACGTAGGCGAGGCCGCCGTCCACCCGCACGGATACGTATGCGGCGGCGGGCGGGAACGGCGCGGGCAGGGTCAGGCCGAGCTCGGCCAGTCGCTCTTCGGGAGTGGGCACGGTGCTTCACGCCTCCTGGAACGCGGGCAGGACCTCGGCCGCGAACAGGCGCATCTGCTCGCGCATCTCGCCGGTCGAGTTGGCGACCACGATCATGCCGGCCAGCTGGGTGGCGCCGGCGTCCCTGAGCCGCCGCACCCGCTCGACGATCTCGTCGACGGTGCCGATGAGGTTTTGTGAGGTGTAGCTGTCCAGGTCGATGCCCTTGAGCGTGGAGCGGCGCAGGCTCACCAGGTGCTCGTACGCCTGGGACGCGGTGAACCGCTCCATCGCCCGCTCGGCGTCGCGGTCGACGCAGAGCACGAGCTGCGGCGCGACCTCGATGGCGGCGCCGTCGCGGCCGGCCTCGGCGGCCAGCCCGCGCAGCCGCTCCACGCCGGTGGCGAGCCGGTCGGCCGGCATCCCGGCGGGCATCCACCCGGCGCACCAGCGGGCGGCCCGCTGGATGGTGCCGTCCGCGTTGCCGCAGGAGAACATCGGGAACGGGTCCTGTTTCGGCTTCGGGTACAGCTCGACGTCGGTGAAGCGGTAGTGCCTGCCCTCGTACCCGGCGACCCGCTGGGTGAACAGCGCGGTGAGCGCCTCGATCCCCTCGGCCACCAGCTCGCCGCGGGGCGCGCCGGCCAGCTCGGGGTGGACCGACTCGAACTCCGCCCGGTACGCCCCGACGCCGATGCCGAGGATCAGCCGGCCGTCGCTGAGCTGGTCGAGGGTGGCCGCCTGCTTGGCCAGCAGCACCGGCTCGCGCATCGGCATCACCACGACGCCGGTCATCATCCGGATCCGCTCGGTGCGGGCGGCCAGGTAGCCGAGGGTGACCAGCGGCTCGTAGAAGCGCGGCGGGTCGGGGAACTGGGCCCGCACGTACGGCATCGTGCTGAAGTGGTCGTTGACGAGCACCGAGTCGAACCCGAGCTCCTCCGCCTCGACGCCGAGCGCGACCACCTCGTGCTGGTCGGCGAACCGGATGGGATACGCCATCCCCTCCACGCAGGTGGGGATGCTGATGCCGAACTTCATCCGGGCTCCTTCGTGACTGGCGGACCTCAGAGTACGGTCAGGTCCCGGCTGAGCGTGGTGATGATCGACGAACCGGAGTCGGTGACCACGACGGTGTCCTCGATGAAGGAGCCGCCGACCCCGAGCCGGTAGTACGGCGTCTCCACCTCGAAGACCATGCCCGGCTCGAGCACCGTCTCCGCGTTCGGGGTGAGCACCGGCAGATCGTAGTACTCGATGCCGATGCCGTGCCCGACGTGCTGCCGCTTGTAGCTGGGGATGCCGGCGTCCCGGACCGCCTGCACGGCGGCGGTGAAGACGTCCTTGGCGACCACGCCGGGGCGCATCATGTCGATCGCCGTCTGCTGGCCGGTCTTCGAGGCGTCGAAGAGGAAGCGCAGCTCGTCGGAGGGCTCGCCGAAGGAGACCAGGCGGCCGATGTCGGACCGGTAGCCGCGGTACTTGATGCCGACGTCGAAGAAGGCGAAGTCGTTGGCGCCGAGCTTGATGTCCGGGGAGGCCGGCACCTGGCCGAGCGCGAGGCCCTTGCCGAAGCGCACGAGGCAGAACCCGGTCCGCCCGCCCTCGGCGGTCACCGCCCGCTCGAACGCGTTCTGCACGTCCTTCTCGCTGACGCCCTCCCGGAACTCGGCGAACGCGGCGCGCAGCCCGTTCTCGGTGATGCGCAAGGCTTCGGTGATGCGCTCGATCTCGTCGGGCATCTTGACCGCGCGGATGTTGCGCAAGAGCCCGGAGGCCGGCCGGAACTGGGCCTTCGGGAGCTTCTCGGCGAGCGCGGCGAGCAGGTCGCGCTTGGGGCCGCGCTCGTCGACGGCGACGACGCCCTCGGCGAGGCCGAGCCGGGTGATCGCCTCGGCGAGCGCGTCGACCGACGCCCGGCCGACCTCGTGCGCCTCGGTGATGGCCCGCACCCGCTGCTCGTCGGGGTCGAGCGACACACCGTCCACGATGTCCCGGAAGAACGTGCCGAACGTGACCACGTCCTTGAGCGAGGGGTACCCGCCGAGGGTGAGGTCGGCGGCGCCGATCGAGCAGACCACGATGCCGGCGTCCGGCGCGTCCGCGGTGGCGACCGTGTAGAACTCGCTGTCCAGGGGGAAGAGCTCCTGCCCGTCGTCCCACACGCCGGAGAGGTAGAAGTTGTTTTCGAGCGTGGCGGAGACGATGCCATCCACACCCTCCGCCCGCATGAGGGCCGTGGCACGAGCGACGTTGACGGACATGTGTCATCCCCTTCCTTCGGCCCGGCGGGTGGCCGGTACCGCGTGTTCGCGTGCGTCGAAGCCGTAGCTCGCCGCCAAGGTGCCGAGCGCCGAGTCGAACTCGGCCGCGCAGTCCGGGATCGGCGGCAGCGCGGCCGCCGTGGTCTCCGGGTCCTTGAGGCCGTCGGAGGTGAGCACCGCGACGACGACCGAGTCCGGGTCGACCGCGCCGTCGGCGACCAGCCGGGGCAGCGCGGCGACGGAGAGCGCGGACGAGGTCTCCACCCAGATCCCTTCGAGGGCGCCCAGGTCGCGCTGCGCCTGGAGCATCTCCTGGTTGCTGGCGCTGCGGGCCGACCCGCCGGTGCGGCGCAGCACGTCCAGGGCCTGGTACGTGGAGAGGTTGGAGCCGACCGAGACGGCGACCGTCGGCTCGGTCACCTCGACCGCCTCGACCACGTCGGCGCCGCTGGCGAGGGTCCGCTCCAGCGGGCCGTACACCTCGGCCGCGTGCATCACCGGCAGCCGGTCGATCACGCCGGCCCGGTGGTACTCGTCGATCGCCTTGAACGCCCCGGAGAACGCGTCGCCCGCCCCCACCGGGAAGACGACGTGGTCGGGTACGGCGTCGAGCTGGTCGACGATCTCGTACCCGATGGTCTTGTAGCCCTCGATGCCGTAGCAGTTGCTGCCGAAGAACGGGTAGCCGAACACCGTGACCGGAAACCAGCCGAGCCGGTCGACGCCGGTCTCCATCAGGCTCCACCGGTCCTGCACGGTCGGCGCGGCCAGCAGGTAGGTGCCGTAGACGGCCATCTGCGTCTTCATGGCGAGCGGAAACTTCTGCGTCGTGAACATCACGCACGGCAGCCCGGCCCGCGCCGACATCGCGGCGACGGCCGCGCCGGCGTTTCCGGACGAGGAGCCGACGATGACCCGGCGGCCGAGCCCGCGCGCGGCCGAGACCGCCGCGGCGGCCAGGCGGTCCTTGAACGAACCGGTGGGGTTGCGGCTCTCGTCCTTGAGGTGCAGCTTGGGAATGCCGAGCTTGGCGCCGAGCCGCGGGGCGGGCAGCAGGGGGGTCGCCCCCTCCCCCAGGCTGACGATCGCGTCGTCGGAGACCGGCAACACCTCGCGGTAGTGCCACATGTCCCGCGGCGACCGGCCCCGCCCCGCGACCCGGCGCAACGCCGGCAGCAGCTCGGCGTCGTCGTAGACGACCTGCACGTTGGTCGGCTTTCCGTCCGCGGCGCAGACCGGGCAGCCCTTGAACGGCCCGGTGGGCGACCCCTCGGTCCCGCATCGAATGCACCGAAGGGCACGTGGGCGCATGACGGGGTACCTCCAGCCGATCTTTATCGTTGCGCTGAACGCTACACCATTGCGACTGGCGATATCAACACTTCGCCTGGGCAGCGCCGATGCGGCCGGCGGGCAGGGTGTCGCGGGGCGATCGGGGCGTTCGGCCGACGTGGTGCGTGCGGGAGGCTCTGGGGCTGCCCCGTCTGTGCGGGCAGCTCGAGAGCTCCCGTGCACGCGGGTGCCGCCGCTCGTCCCTGAACGAGGGCGAGGGCGCCTATATGAGCGCGAGGGCGTCGGCGGGGCGTTCGACGCAGTCGACGACGAAGCGGAGGAAGCCGGCGGCCGTGGCGCCGTCGCAGACCCGGTGGTCGAAGGTCAGCGAGAACTGGGCGATCTTCCGCGGCACGATCTCCCCGTCGACCACCCACGGGCGGTCCAGGATCCGCCCGACGCCGAGCAGCGCGGTCTCCGGGTGGTTGATGATCGGGGTGGCACCGTCCACGTTGAACACGCCGTAGTTGTTGAGGGTGAACGTCCCGCCGGTGAGGTCGGCCACGCCCAGCTCGCCGGCGCGGGCGGCCGTGGCGAGGCGGGCGATCTCGCCGTGCAGCTCGCGGACGTTGCGCTCGTGCGCGTCGTGGACGACCGGCACCAGCAGGCCGCGCTCGCCCTGGGCGGCGATCCCCAGGTTGACGCCGGCGAGGCGGACGATCTCGCCGGCGGCCGGGTCGACGCGGCTGTTCAGGTCGGGGTAGCGGGCCAGCCCGGCCACCACGAACCGGGCGATGAACGCCAGGACGCCGACCGGGCTGTCCGGGTCGCGGGCGAGCATCTGCCGGCGGGTCTCGACGAGGTCGGTGGCGTCGACGTCGACCCAGGTGGTGGCGTCCGGGATCTCCTGGCGGCTGCGGGTGAGCCGGTCCGCCACGGTCCGGCGGACGCCACGCAGCGGTACCCGGTCGCGCACCGCGAGCGGCGGGGCGGGCGGTGCCGGGGGCGCGGAGGCGGCTTCGATGGCCCGCTCGACGTCGCGGCGGGCGATCACGCCGCCCGGCGCGGTGCCGGTCAGCGCGGCCAGGTCGACGTGGTGGTCGCGGGCCAGCCGGCGCACGATCGGTGAGATCACCAATGGGCGGGTGCCGGGTGCCGGCGGCGCGGCAGCCGGGCGGCGCCGGCCACGGCGGCCGCGGCGCGCCTCGGCCGTGCCGTAGCCCACCAGGACGTTGCCCGACCCCTCGCCCCCGGACGCGTCGGCGCCCGGCACGGACGGATCGGCGCCCGGCGCGGGGGCAGCGGCGCCCGGCCCCGGCGGAACGGACGCCGGCGCGGATGGCCCGGCGAGCGGCGCCCGCGCCGAAGGGGCGGCGATGGAGATGAGCGGGGCGCCGACGTCCACCGTCCGGCCCTCGGCGGCGTGCAGCTCGGCCACCACCCCGGCGTACGGGGACGGGACCTCGACGCTGGCCTTGGCGGTCTCCACCTCGACCACCGGCTGGTCGACCGCGACCGGGTCGCCGACCGCGACCAGCCAGCGCAGCACCTCCGCCTCGGTCAGCCCCTCGCCGAGGTCGGGCAGGCGGAACTGCCGGGTGGTCACGCGTCCTCCCACTGCAGCGCGGCGACGGCGTCCAGGACGCGTTCGACGTCCGGCAGGTGGTGGTGCTCCAGCTTCGGCGACGGGTACGGGATGTCGAAGCCGGTCACCCGCAGCACCGGCGCGGCCAGCGCGTGGAAGCAGCGCTCGGCGAGCAGGGCCGTGAGCTCCGAGGCCACGCTGGCGAAGCCGGGCGCCTCCGCGACGACCACCGCGCGGCCGGTCCGGCGTACGCTCGCGACCAGCGTCTCCTCGTCCAGCGGCACGATGCTGCGCACGTCGACGACCTCGAGGTCCCAGCCCTCCTCGCGGGCGGCCTCGGCGGCGGCGAGGGCGACCCGGACGCTCGGGCCGTACGCGACGAGGGTGGCGTCGGTGCCGCCGCGGCGCACCACGGCGCGGCCGATCGGCTCGGCGTGCACCGGGAGGGTGACCTCCTCCTTGCTCCAGTAGAGGCGCTTGGGCTCCAGGAAGATCACCGGGTCGGGCCAGGCGACCGCCGCGCGCAGCAGGCTGTACGCGTCCGCGACCGTCGCCGGCGCGACCACCGTGAGCCCGGGCGTGTGCGCGTAGTACGCCTCGGAGGAGTCGCTGTGGTGCTCGACCCCGCCGATGCCGCCGCCGTACGGGGCGCGGATCACCATCGGCAGGCTCACCCGGCCCCGGGTGCGGTTGCGCATCTTGGCGACGTGGCTGACGATCTGCTCGAACGCGGGGTAGGCGAACGCGTCGAACTGCATCTCCACCACCGGCCGCAGCCCGTGCATGGCCATGCCGACCGCCATGCCGACGATGCCGGACTCGGCCAGCGGGGTGTCGAAGCAGCGCCGCTCGCCGTACTTGGCGGCCAGCCCGTCGGTGATCCGGAAGACGCCGCCGAGGGTGCCGACATCCTCGCCGAAGACCAGCACCCGTTCGTCCTCCGCGAGCGCGTCGGCGAGCGCCTGGTTGATCGCCTGCGCCATCGAGGTGGTGGCCACGGTCAGCTCCCCTCGGGTGCGGTGGACTCGGCCCGCAGCAGCTCGGCCTGGTCGCGCAGGCGCTGGGTGGGGCGGTGGTACACGTGCGCGAACAGCTCCCGCGGCGGTGGCGGCACCTCGGCCACGAGGCGGGTGCGCAGATCGGCGGCGAGCTCCTCCGCCTCGGCCGCGACGGCCGCCTCGACGTCGACGTTGAGCTGACCGGAGTTCGTCAGGTACGCGGTGAGGCGGGCCAGCGGGTCGCGGGCCAGCCAGCCGGTGACCTCCTCGTCGGGGCGGTACCGGGTGGCGTCGTCGGCGTTGGTGTGCGCGTCGATCCGGTACGTCACCGCCTCCACGAGGGTCGGCCCCTCCCCCTCGCGCGCCCGCCGGGCCGCCGCGCCGACCACGGAGAGCACCGCGGCGGCGTCGTTGCCGTCGACCAGGACGCCCGGCATGCCGTACCCGATGGCTTTGTGCGCCAGCGACGGCGCCGCCGTCTGGCGGCGGACCGGGACCGAGATGGCGTACTGGTTGTTCTGCACGAAGAAGACGACCGGCAGGTGGAAGACGGCGGCGAAGTTGAGCGCCTCGTGGAAGTCGCCCTCGCTGGTCGCGCCGTCGCCGACGAACGCGAGCGCGACCGTCTCCTCGCCCCTGGCCTGCGCGGCGAAGGCCAGGCCGACCGCGTGCGGGGCCTGGGTGGCCAGCGGGGTGCACTGCGGGGCGGCGTGGTGGGTGTACGGGTCGTAGCCGCAGTGCCACTCGCCGCGCAGCAGGGTGAGGATCTCGACCGGGTCGACGCCGCGGGTGAGCAGCGCGACGCTGTCCCGGTACGTCGGGAAGATCCAGTCGGTGGAGCGCAGCGCGAGGACGGCACCGACCTCGGCCGCCTCCTGGCCGTGCGCCGACGGGTACACGGCGAGCTGTCCCTGCTTGACCAGGGCGGTCGCCTGCTGCTCGAACCTGCGCCCGAGCACCAGCGCCCGGTACGCGGCGCGCAGTTCGGGGCCGCCGGGCAGCCCGCGCCGGGCGACCGGCGTGCCGTCCGCCTCGATGAACCGCACCGGCTCCGCGGAGGGGAGCAGCCGCGCCCCGGCCGCCTTCGACCTCGTCGCCACCTCGACCTCCCTCGCCCGCGCTGTGCCCGCGCTGTGCCCGCGCTCGCCCGGCACGATGTCCGCGCTTGCCCGCTACGATGCGTTCGATCTTGGGCAGCTGTCCATAGACTGGAAGATCTCCGAGACAGATGCGAACCGGAGGGCGGGATGGAGAGACAAACTGGCACGCCGGAGGCGGCACCGGCCCCGCCGGCGAGACAGCCGGCGCCGCTCGACGACCTGGACCGCCGGATGGTCGCCGAGCTGGTCAAGGACGGCCGGATGGCGGTGCGCACCCTCGCCGAGCGGCTGCACATCTCCCGCGCGAACGCGTACAGCCGGCTCGCCCGGCTGGTCCGCGACCGGGTCATCCGCGGTTTCTCGGTGCGCCTCGACCCGGCCCAGGTGGGGCTCACCACCGCCGTCTACGTGACGATGCAGATCGAGCAGAACGCGTGGCGCGACGTCCGCGAACGGCTCACCCGGCTGCCGGCGATCCAGCACTTCGCGCTGACCGGCGGCGCGTTCGACATCATCGCGCTGGCCCGGGTGCCCGACCAGGCGCACCTGCGCGCGCTCATCCTGGACGAGATCCAGTCCATCCCCGGGGTCCGCAACACCCAGACCCAGCTGGTATTCGAGGAGGTACCGGACGAGATGCTGTTGCACTAGAGGGCTGCCCGTGATCGAAGCTCCCGTCATGTCGTTCTAGCGACGTGAGGGGAGCTTCGATCACGGGCGGGTGGCGCGAGGGGTGAGGCCGGCTGGCGGCCCGACGAGCCGGGCGCAGGTCGAGCCACCAGCCGGGGACCGTGGGCGTTACTGCCCGGTGGCGTGGAGGTCGGCGACCTCGGCCGCGGTCAGCGCGCGGCTGTAGAGGCGGAAGCCGTCCACGGCACCGTCCAGGTACGGGTCGCCGCCGTACTGGGAGCGGCCGATCCAGTTCTGCGTGGTGCTGCCGAGGTCGGCGGGGCGGAGGGTCAGGGCGGCGTTGCGGGCCACCTCGGCGCCGTTCAGGTAGAGCACCCCGAGGCCGCCGGAGAGGGTGACCGCGACGTGCGTCCACGCGCCGGTGGGGAGCGCGGCCGGGGCGTTGATCCGCTGCTCGCCGCCGGACCCGGAGGTGGTGATCGCGAACCGGGCGGTGCCCGCGCTGCTGCGCGGCGTCAGGAACATGCTGGCGGTCGAGCCGGAGCCGAGGTCGAACAGCCGGGACCAGTTCGCGACGGTGTCGAGCCGCACCCACGCCGCGACCGTGCAGGCGGTGGCGCCGGCCAGGATGCCGGCCGGCAGCGACACGTACCCGCTGGTGCCGTTGAGGTCGACCGCTCCCCCGGTGCGCCCGCCGGTCCACCCGGCGCCGCCGCCGAGGGTCGCGGTGCGCCCGTTGCCGGTCGCGTCGGCCGCCGCCGTGCCCGAGGTCTCGTCGAAGCGGTAGTGCGCGACGAACGGGGCCGGCGGCGGCGTGGTGTTGACGTTCCAGTAGACGGTGTACCGCTGGCCGTGCGTCTTGTAGAACGGCAGCAGCGTCACCGCCCCGGTGCTGGCGGTCCCGGTGAACTGCAACGGCGTCGACGTCGCGGCGAGCGTCGCCGGGTTGAGCGTGGGCATGCTGGACAGGTTGCTGGTGCCGTAGGCGCCGGCGAGGACGACCGGGCCGTACCGCACCGCCTGGACGGCGGCGTTGTCCGGTGTGGACTCCCGGGCCAGGGACATGGGCAGGCTCACCTCGACGACGTCACCCGACGTCCAGGTCCGGCTCATCGTCGCGTACGTGCCGGGGGTGGCCGCCACGCTCTGCACCGCGCCGTTGAGCCGGAGCTGCGCCCCGCTGGTCCACGACGGGATCCGCACCCGCAGCGTGAACGCGCCGGAGCCGGTGACGGTGAGCCGGGTCGACGCGGCCTCGGGAAACGTGGTCTCCTGCCGTACCGTGATGCCCCGCCCCGGCCAGGTGAGCACCGAGGCGACGAAGAGGTTGACGTAGAGCGTGTCTCCACTGTGGAAGTAGATGCTGTCGGCGTACTTGGTGTTGCTCTCCATGCCGGTGCCGTGGCAGCAGGTCCAGTTGTCGTAGTCGTTGCTGTACGTCTTGATGCCGCCCGGCCGCAGCGGCACGTAGTAGCAGTGGAAGCCATGCGAGGAGCTGGGGTTCTGGGCGCCGAGAATGTGGTTGTAGAGCGCCTTCTCGTAGTAGTCCATGTAGTCGGCGCGGGCCGGGTTGGTGAAGAAGAGCTGCCGGGTCAGCTTCAGCATGTTGTACGTGTTGCAGCACTCGCAGGTGGTGTCGGAGAGCTCACTGGCGATCCGGTTCGGCGCCTTGAAGTACTCGCCGTTGGAGTTGCCGCCGATCGCGTACGAGTGCCGCCCGGTCACGATGTCCCAGAAGTTGACGGCGATGTCGCGGTAGCGGATGGTGCCGGTGGCGTGGTACTCGCGGATGGCGCCGAGGACCTTGGGGATCTGCGTGTTGGCGTGGTAGTTGTTCAGCGCGTCCACGTTGGACGCCAGCGGGTCGAAGATCTCGGCGTGGTCGAAGTGCTGGGCCGCGGCCAGGTGGTTGGGGTCGGCGGTGAGCTGGTAGAGGTTGGTGAGCACCTCGTTCATCCCGCCGAACTCGGTGTCCAGCATGTTCTGCCGCTGGGTGAGGGTGAGCCGGTCGTTGCGGAGCTTCACCCAGGCCGCCATCCGGGTCAGCACGGTGAGCGCCTGGGCGTTGCCGGCGAGCAGGTGCATGTCGAGCAGGCCCGCCATGATCTTGTGGAGCGTGTAGTACGGCGCCCACACCGACTGGCGGGCCTCGACCCGGTCGATGAAACTCTCCGGGTACGCCGACAGGTAGCCGGTGTTGAACCCGGCGGCGGTGGCCCGGTCCTGGCACTTGGCCAGCTCGGCGACGAGGTAGTCGCCCTTGGTCTTGAACGCGGCCGGGCCGCCGTTGGCGTACCCCTGGGCGAGCGCGGAGAGCACGTGGCCGGTGGAGTGGCCGCGCAGCTCGGTGGTGGGTGTCTCCCAGCCGCCCATCGCGGCGGCGGACGACGGCAGGCCGACGTTCAGCCGGAACGTGTGCAGCAGCCGGTCGGCGTCGAGGAAGCCGAGGTAGCTGTGGGTGCGTCCCATGTTGGCCTGGAACGGGCCGGCGAGCAGGGTGACGGCGGAGAGCGGAAACGCGTACGCCGATACTCCGGTGTCCGGGCGGGCGGCCACGGCGGGGGTGGGCTTCAGGGCGGTGACGCCGGCGGCGGCGACGGCGCCCGCGGCTCCGGCGCGGAGCACGGTACGGCGGGAGAGGGACACGGGTTACCTCCTGTCCTGTGTGGACATCACCGGGAGCCAGACCCGCATGGTCGCCGGACCGCGGTTGGCCCACAGGTGGTAGGGAACGAGGGTGAGGTCGCCCGGCTCTGGTTCCACTGTGCTGGGTGTTCCGTACGGCCAGCCGGCGCCGGCCGCGGCGACCGGGAGCGCGCCCCGGTCGCCCGCTACGGTGAGCGCGACCACGTCCCGGCCGAGTGCCGGCAGGGGGCGCTCGGTGACCGGCGCGGAGCGGTCGACGTCGACCGCGTCCAGCGCCACCGCCGGGTCGTGGTCGACCGACTCGGCGCAGTACACCAGGGGGCCGCGCTCGACGGCGGCGCAGCCGCGGACCGCGTCGATCCGCGGATCGGGTTCGGTCCAGCGTGGAGCGACCGGCAGCTTCAGCCGGATCTGGTCGCCGGCCCGCCAGGCGCGCGAGACGACCGCGTACCCGGGGCCGACCCGGCGGGCGCCCTCTGGGGTGACCAGCGTCGCCTCGCCGGCCCAGGCGGGCACCCGCAGCGACAGCCGCCAGGGCGCGTCGCCGGTGCGGTCGACCCGGATCCGGACGCCGCCGCTCCACGGGTAGCCGGTGGCGACGGTCAGCGCGGTGTCGCCGTCGGTTACCGTGCCGCTCGCGTACTGGTGGAGCTGGATCCCGCCACCGTCCACTGTGGCGATGTAGCCGCCGAGGGAGGCGAGGGTGCGGGCCACGTTCGTCGGGCAGCAGGAGACGTCGCGCCACGGCGCGCGTTCGCTGGAGGCGGCCCGCGGCCACGGCCGGGAGCGGTCCAGGAGCGGTCCGGAGCCGCGCTGCTGCAGCGGGTTGGTGTAGAAGAACGCGCGGCCGTCCAGCGAGGTCGACGCGGCGACGACGTTGTAGAGGGTGCGCTCGGCCAGGTCGGCGAAGCGGGCCTCGCCGGTGGCCAGCAGCAGCCGCCAGCAGAGCATGACGGAGGCGACGGCGGCGCAGGTCTCGACGTAGGCGCGGTCGGGCGGCAGCTCGAAGTCTTCGCCGAACGCCTCCCCCTCGTGGCGCGAGCCCATCCCGCCGGTGAGGTAGGTGCGGGTGGCGACGGTCCGCTCCCACTGCCGCACCACCGCGGCGAGCAGCTTGTCGTCGCCGGTCTCGACCGCGACGTCGACGGCGCCGCAGGCGAGGTAGAGGGCGCGTACGGCGTGGCCGGCGAAGGCGGTGCGCTCGCGGACCGGCACGTCGTCCTGGAAGTACGCCCGGCCGAGCTCGATGTCGGGCAGGGTGGCCTGGCCGCGGCGGTCGAGGAAGAGGCGGGCCTGGTCGAGGTAGCGAGCGGTGCCAGTGGCCCGGTACAGCTCGACGAGCGCCATCTCGATCTCCGGGTGGCCGCAGAGCGCCTGCCGCCCGGTGGGGCCGAACTCGACGCAGACGTGGTCGGCGGCGCGGATGGCGGCGTTGGTGAGCGCGTCCCGTACGCCGCCGCGCAGCCGGGCGACGCCGGCCTGGATCAGGTGGCCGTAGCAGTACAGCTCGTGCCCCCAGGTGAGGTCGCTGTAGCGCGGCCGCTGCCCCGGCCGGCCGAACATCGTGTTGAGGTAGCCACCCGGCTCCTGCGCGGCGGCGACCACAGTGGACAGCTCGTCGAGGGGGGCGCTGCCGCCGCGGGCGACCTCCCAGGCCATCGCCTCGGCGAGCTTGTACACCTCGGAGTCGGAGAACTCGCGGCCGCGCCGGCGGTGCGGGGCGAGGTCGTCGGTGGCGGCGAGGCGGAAGTTGCCGAGCCAGCCGGTCTCCTCCAGCCAGTGGCGGGCGTGCGGGATGGTGGCTCTGGCGTTGCGCTCCTGCCGCTCGCCCCAGAAGCCGCCGGCCAGGCGCACCTGGTCGAGGCCGAGCGGGCGCAGCGCGCCGGCGGACGGAAGCACCGGTCCGATCATGGTCACCCCTCGAACGCGCGGGACCGTTGGCCGCCCGGTGGCCGAAAACCTTTTCGGCAATGTAGCCACGCGGTTACGCCCGCGTCAAGAGGGCACGGTGATCGAAGCTCCCCTCAAGTAGTTCTAGCGACTTGGAGGGAGCTTCGATCACCGGCCGCGGGCCCGGTGGGGTAGGCTTTCGCTCCGAAACATCTTTCGAAAGGATTTCGGTGGGCAGGCAGCGGTCCCGGACGGTCACGTTGACCGACGTCGCGCGGCTGGCCGGGGTGTCGGTGGCCACGGCGTCGAAGGCGCTCAACGCGCGGGACGAGGTCGCTCCGGAGACCCGCCAGCGGGTTCTCGAAGCCGCCGAGGAGCTCTCCTTCCAGCCGAACGTGCTGGCCCGCGGCCTGCTGACCGGCCGCACCCGCACCATCGGCCTGCTGACCGACGAGCTGGCCCACCGGTTCTCCATCCCGATCCTGCTCGGCGTGGAGAACACCCTCGCCAACGGCCAGATGTCGGTCCTGCTCTGCGACGCGCGCGGTGACGCGATCCGGCGCCAGCACTACATCCGCACGCTCATCGCCCGCCAGGTCGACGGCTTCGTGGTGCTCGGCGACTCCAACGACCTGCGCCCGTCACTCACCCGCCAGATCCCGGTCCCGGTGGTCTACGTGTACGGCGAGTCCGACGACCCGCGCGACCTGTCCGTGCTCGCCGACGACGAGCACGGCGCCCGCCTCGCCACCGAGCACCTGGTGTCGCTGGGGCGCCGGCAGATCGCGCACATCACCGGCCCGCAGAGCTACCGCGCCGCCCGGGACCGGGTCGCCAGCCTGCGCAAGGTGCTCGCCTCCGCCGGCCTGCCGCTGGTCGGCGGCGACCCGCTGTACGGCGAGTGGTCGCAGCGGTGGGGGCGAAACGCGACCCGGATGCTGCTGTCGACCCACCCGGAGATCGACGCCATCTCCTGCGGCAACGACCAGATCGCCGCCGGCGCCGCCGGCGCCGTCCGGGAGATGGGCCGCCGCGTACCCGACGACGTCTCCATCGTCGGGTACGACAACTGGCACGAGTTCGCGGCGGACTGCCAGCCGCCACTGACCACTGTGGACCTCAACCTGCAGCAGATCGGCGAGACCGCGGTCCGGCACCTCTTCGCCGCCCTCGACGGGCAGCCCACCTCGGGCGTGGTGCGCCAGCCGTGCCGCCTCGTCGTCCGCGACTCGACCGGCCCCCGCCTTCCCCACGTCCGTGATCGAAGCTCCCCTCAGGTCGCTGGAACGACTTGACGGGAGCTTCGATCACAGCCCGTGCGGGCCGGCCGTCACCGGCCGTGGTGCGGCGGGACGACGGGTCGCCGTCCGGGGGCCTGGCGCGGCGGGACCTGCCGGCCGGTGGGCGGTGCCGGCGGGGGCAGGTTCGCCACCTCGTATCGGGCCAGCGCCAGGTTTCCGGCCGTGCTGGGCATGGTCGGCGGGTCGGCCGGCCTGCCGCGGAAGCGGAACGCGGAGGTGAGGTCGCCGAAGGTCCGCCGCCGCCAGGCGCTGATGTTCGTGCACTCCACGCCGGTCACCCGCTCCAGCAACCGGAGGTTGGAGGTGTGGTCGAACGGCTCGCTGCACACCCAGCCCCCCGCCGTCCAGGGCGAGACGACGATACAGCCGACCCGGAAGCCCGCCCCCACCGGAAGACCGCCGCCGTCGACGCCGCCGGGTGAGGTCAGCGTCACGAACTCGTCGGGCGTACCGGGCGGCGGGGTCGGCGGCGGGACGTGGTCGAACATGCCGCCGTTCTCGTCCCAGACCAGGATGAACACGGTCTTGGCCCACACGTCGGGGTTGGCGGCGATCGCGTCGATCTTCGATGCGATGTACTGCGCCCCGGCCGCCGGCATGGACTGGTTGGGGTGCTCGTTCTGTCCGGTCGGCGGGAACAGCCAGCTCACGGTGGGAAGCCGGTCGTTGAGCGCGTCGTACTCGAACTGGCCGGGAGCGGACGGTGTGCGGGTGTTGAGGTACAGGGGCGAGGTCGGGGGCGCGTCCCGGTACCCCTGGAAGTACGGGTACGCCTGGCTCCTCATACCCCCTTCCTCCCAGTAGAACTTCCAGCTCACGCCGGCGTCGGTGAGGTTCTCCGCGTACGTCCGCCAGGTGTTGACGTTCATCCGGTTGATGAGAATCGGGCCACCGCCGGTGCCGTTGGGATCGATCGTGCCGGTTTCCCACATGACCCTGTTCGGTGTGGTGGAGCCGAGCACCGAGCAGAAGTAGTGGTCGCAGATCGTGAACGCGTCGGCGAGCGCCCGGTGGAACGGGATGTCCGGCTCGTCGAAATACCCCATGAGCAACGGGATGTTGTCCTTGTTGCCTTGGAAGTAGCGGTAGCTGGCCGGCAGCCACTGGTCCATCTTGCCGCCGTTCCACGCCATGTGGGACGGGTCCCACGCGTAGTCGCCGGCGGTCGGCATCCCCTGCGCCGCCGTCGTACGACTGTCGAGGTGGAACGGGAGCACGTAGCCGTGCGGGTTCTTGTCGGTGGGCTGGTGGAAGACGCTACGGCCGGTGGGGAGCCGGATCGCGTCCGGATCCGAGAAGCCCGCCACACCCGACATGGTCCCGAAGTAGTGGTCGAAGCTCCGGTTCTCCTGCATGAGCAGCACGACGTGCTCGATGTCGCCCAGCGACGGCCGCCCGCTCGGCGGCGGGGACGCCAGTGCCTTTTGGACGTTGGGCGGCAACACGCTCATCCCCAGCGCCGCGCCCCCGGTGGCGGCGCCCGCCCCCAGCAGCCGGCGCCGCGTGAACACCGGATTCTCCTCGGCCGTCAAAGCTTCCTCACCCCGTACATCGATCGGAAACAGTGAATGCCATCGTAGGTGGGCGGCCGCGAACGCAAGATCCACTCAGGTGGAACTCCTGTCGAACACCGGGTGTCCGGCTACTCGCCGGAGGGCACGGCCAGCTGCGCCCCCAGCGGCACCGGCGTGCCGAAGTTGGGCGTGCCGTCCGCGTTCCACGTGAACTTCTGCGCCCGCGTCGACCGGTTCATGTCACACCCACCACCAGCCGAGCTGTTCGCGTGATACACGATCCAATCCTCCGTCCCGTCCGGCGACGTGAAGAACCCGTTGTGCCCCGGACCGTACACACCATTCGCGTTACTACGCTGAAACACCGGATTCGGAAACTTCCGCCACGACGACGAACTCAACGGATCCCCACCCACATACTCCAACATCCCCAACTTGTAATCCGGCGTCGAACAATGCGAAGCCGAATACACGATGAACGTACGCCCATTACGCTGCAACACCTCACCACCCTCAGCCACCGCACCACCCACCGTCTCCCACGACAACGTCGGCGTCGTCAACACCCGCCGCGTCCCCGACGCCGTCCACGGATTACTCAACGGCCGGATGAACATCGGCTGCGACCCGTTGTAAAACGTCCCCAACAAATACAACTCCCATTCAACCGCAGAATCCCCGGATCCAACTCCCACGTATTGTCCGACACCGGATCCAACATGTCCGCCTTGAACGAATACGGACCCATCGGATCCAACCCCGCACTCTCCAACACATGAATCCGCTGCGAACCCAGATCAAACGGCTCCCGCCCCGCCGTGTAATAGAAATACCACCGCCGACCACTCGGACCATCCAACAAATGAAACTCCGGCGCCCACATCGTCCCCGCACCATTCGGCCGACTCAACGTGAACAACACCGTATCCACCGCCGACGCCAACCCACCCAACGTCCGCGAACGACGCATCGTCACCGTGTTGTTCCACGTCGTCGTCGCCAAATAGTAGAA